>JAXGRI010000001.1:0-529003 GCA_040766005.1 Flexilinea sp.
CTGCTGAAGAAGTCGCTGCTGAAGCACCCGCTGCCGAAGAAGTCGCCGCTGTTGAACCTGAAGAGACTGGTGAAAAGAAAGTCATGACCTGGTCACTCGGTGCCTCAGACATCCCGACCATCGATCCGGCAATTTCAACTGATACGTCCTCCAACCAGATAAATGGGCTGGTTTTCGCCGGCATCATGAATCAGAACGAAGTGACCGCCGAATTCGAAAACGGTGTCGCCACTGAAGTTACCAAAGGCGAAGCCGCTGAAGATGGTTCAATCGTATACACTTACAAACTGCGCACCGATATCCCGTGGGTTCGCTATAACGCTGAAACCGAAAAGGTTGAAGAAGTGAAAGACTGCGACGGAAACGTCCGCTACGTCACCGCTCACGATTTTGAATATGCGATCAAACGGACCGCCAACCCGGCAACCGCTTCTGACTATGCGTTCATGGTCACCGGCTACATTGTCGGCGCCGCTGAATTCTTCGCCGGCGAAGGGGATGCGGATGGCGTGTTGGTCAAAGCAGTTGATGATGAGACTCTCGAAATTACCTTTATTAAGGAAATTGCACCAAACAAAATGATCCCCGGTTTGTGGGTCACCTACGCAACCCCGAAATGGCTGATCGAAGGCGACGCCTGCACAGAAGCCATGGCTGACCGCTGGATCGATCCGGAAGTCGTTCAGACTTACGGTCCTTTTGCTGTCAAAGAATGGCTGCACGACGATCATCTGACCGTCATCAAGAACCCGTTCTGGCCGGCTGACATTGCCTCAATCCCGCAGTCAAAACTGGATGAAGTAATCTTCCGCATTCTGGACGCCTCTGCGGCACTGTCTGAATACGAAGCCGGCAACCTGCTGGGCTTGTATGAAGTTCCGATTGCTGAACTGGATCGCATCCGCGCTGATGAAGCCATGAACAAGGAACTCTCAGTCGGTGAAAACTTCTGTACCTATTTCTATGGCTTCAACACAACGGCGAAGTTCGTTGATGACGCCCGCGTGCGCCGCGCACTGTCCATGGCTGTTGATCGCCAGGCGATCGTTGATAACATCACCAAGGGCGGACAGGTTCCGGCACAGTGGTTCAGCCGCCCCGGTCTGTTGGCAGCCCCGACGTTGGCAGAATACCCCGATCTTGGCGTCAAATTTGACCCAGAAGGCGCGAAAGCGGAACTGAAGTCCTACATGGACGAGAACGATATCAAGGATCCGGCAGACATCAAAGTTGAGCTGATGTTTAACACCAGTGAAAACCATCAGAAGATCGCTGTCGCCGTCCAGCAAATGTGGAAAGACACGCTGGGCATCGATGCCACCATCCAGAATCAGGAATGGGCTGTTTACCTGAAGACCATTCGCAGCGCGGATACCCCGCAGGTATGGCGGCTTGGCTGGTGTCAGGACTATCCGGATGCAGCAAACTTTATTGACGACCAGGCCAGCTCGGGCGGCTCCAGCAACCCGACCGCTGATGGTAAAGCCGGCTCAAAGCCTGAAGGCGGCTTCATGTGGTACAACCAGGAATTCGAAGACCTCGTCAATGAATCACTCGTGACCGAAGACACCAAAGCCCGCACGGATCTATACGCCAAGGCAGAAAAGATCTTCGTTTATGACGACGCAGTCATGATCCCGATCTACTGGTACACCAGTGTTCAGTTGGCAAAGATCAATATTGATCGGACTTATTCCGTCATGGGCGGTAAGGAAGCCTTCAACAAATGGGACATCCTCCCTGCTGGTGAAGAACGCGCGCCGAAGGCTGAGTAAGCAGCAAAGCGACAAAAGAGAAAAGTTTCTTATCCTGAGATAAAAAGTTATCAAAGGAGGGGGCTACTTACAGTAGCCCCCTCTGAAAATTGAGAATATGATGGCAGTGAATCAAAAAAATCGCTGCCATCACAAAAAACTTTTTTCAGGAACAGGTTAGGGCGAAAAATCGTATTAAGCTGTTTTTGAAAAAAACGAACTCTACAAAGAGAGGCGTTTGAAATGCTGAACAGAAGAAAAAATCAAGCTTTAGAAAAAAAGTTTAGAGAAGCGCCGGAGGAAAATTAATGGGCAGATATATTATCAGACGGCTGCTCTACATGGTGGTCGTAATCCTGGTTGTATCGATTATCACATTTGGGCTGATGCACGCAGTTCCCGGCGGCCCTTTCGATAAAGAAAAACCGCTGCCAAAAGAGA
Organism: Flexilinea sp.; assembly: GCA_040766005.1. GTDB lineage: Bacteria > Chloroflexota > Anaerolineae > Anaerolineales > Anaerolineaceae > Flexilinea. The sequence continues at coordinate 2,196 of JAXGRI010000001.1, forward strand.
TTATTGCCAATCTTGAGAAACGCTATCACCTGGATCAACCGCTGCCGGTTCAATATGTTGAATACCTTAAGTCGCTGATCATCCCACGTGTCAGTGAGACACGTTTCCCAAACGATATTGATAATGACGCGTTATTCAAGTTCAAAATCGGCAAATATTATGTTCGCTGGGTAAACTTCGGCCCATCCTATTCCTCTCGGTCGCGAACAGTGAATGACATGCTGCGCGATCAGCTGCCGATCTCTATTCAACTGGGATTTCTGGCATTTTTGGTCGCGGTTGTGATCGGCATCCCGCTCGGGATCATCGCCGCGCTCAAACAGAATTCTTTTACAGACTATTTCTCAATGACATTGGCAATTTTTGGTGTATCGGTACCTGTCATTGTCCTTGGACCAATCCTGATCTGGATTTTTGGCGTTACGCTGCGCTATTTTCCGGTTACCGGCTGGGGATCCAAACCGCCGTTTCAGCTGGGAATATTCCCAAAAACACTGAGCTGGAATTTCTGGCAATTTGCGATCATGCCGATGTTCGCGCTGGGACTCTCTTCCTCTGCATCCATCGCCCGCCTGACACGCGCCAGCCTGCTGCAGGTAATCCGCGAAGATTATATCCGCACCGCTCGTGCAAAGGGACTGGCCGAACGTTTTATCATCATCCGCCATGCGCTCAAAAATGCGTTGATCCCGGTTATCACCATCTTAGGCCCAATGTTCGCAGCGCTGCTGACCGGAACATTTGTGACTGAGACGATCTTTGGGATCCCCGGAATGGGGCGTTATTTTGTCAATAGCATCACAAACCGCGATTATCCCGTGATTATGGGAACTGTGCTAATTTACGCAATCTTCCTGGTGGTTTGTAATCTGATTGTCGATCTTGTGTATGGTTTGTTGGATCCCCGGATTCGCTATGACTGAGATTCGAAACAATCATTTTCTGGAGGAAATATGGCAGTAGATTTAGGAAAAACGTTGAAACGGTCGAATGGTGCGGGAAATCCAATTTCAGTCCGATCCGAATCACTGGGAAAAGATGCATTTCGCCGTCTATTAAAAAATCGCGCAGCCGTTGCCGGCGGGATCATCATCATTTTGTTATACCTGATGATGATCTTTGCAGATCACATTGCACCTTTTGATTACGCACGCCAGACACTTTCGGAACAAAACGCGGTACCGCCGTGGTTGACGAAAGTTTTCTCTGTTATGGCGCCATATGCGAAAGCTCCGGCGGATAACCCGAACAAGTATATTCTTGGAGCGGATTATGTCGGTCGCGACCTGCTGAGCAGAATCATTTACGGCTCACGCGTATCCCTGATCATTGCAATCATCGGGCCATTGATCAGCCTGATTATCGGGGTGTTTTATGGCAGCGTCTCTGGCTTCTTTGGTGGACGGGTAGATAACGTGATGATGCGCATCGTCGATATTCTGTACGCGTTTCCGGGCTTGCTCTTTACAATTTTGTTGATGACTTTTTTCAGAACGTCACTTTCCAAACCCAATCCGGGAAGTTTGGGGATGGCGCTGTCCAAATTGGATATAGCTCTTGGAGGCATGCTCTTCATTTTCATCGGCATCGGTATGACTGCCTGGGAAACAATGGCGCGACTCACCCGCGGACAAGTGCTCTCCGTCAAAGAAAAAGAATTTATCGAAGCTGCCCGTTCAGTCGGCAGCAGCAACAAGCGAATCATGTTCCGTCACATTTTGCCGAACATCATTGGACCGCTGGTGATCGCCGAAACGCTGGCGATTCCAGGCTACATCAATACGGAAGCGTTCCTTTCGTTCATCGGTCTTGGGGTAAATCCTCCGACGCCCTCCTGGGGTTCGATGATTTCAGATGGGTCAAAAGTGGTACGCACTTATCCGAATCAGACAGTTTTCCCGGCTCTGATGCTGGCAATCACCATGTTCGCCTTCAACTTCCTCGGCGATGGACTGCGCGACGCGCTCGACCCGCAGATGCGCGGTAAAACATAAAAAATCGTATTGGCAGACTCTAAAAAAAGCTCCCTTTCCAAAAGAAAGGGAGCTTTTTTTTAGTTCTTATTTACCAGCGTTGTCAAACCGGCGGCACGCTGAGATTCAATTAATGAAAAAATATCTGCCGCTTATTTATCCTGCCAGTCAGCATTTTTGTATGCGCATGAATACCCGAACGAACGACAAGAGAAGCACGTCCACGCCATATGAAACCTGCTGAATGAATCAAGGTATATTGTCGCTAAGGTATAATCAGACCAGTTTTTATTATTTGTGCGTGCAGGAAATATTTGATGAAACGACTTTTAAATAAAATTGGTGCGTTGCTTTTTCTGATAACATTTTGTTTTTCCGGCCTCTTGCTCGCAGGATGCAATACGCCGCTTCAACAACCGCTGGTATCGCCCACAACAGAACCACGCAACGTGGAGATCATCCTGACAGAAATGGCGGCGGAGCAGCCGGCTGTTGCAAAAAATCCGGAAGTACCTGCTGAAAAGCCGGCGACGGGAGAGGAGCCAGTGGATCCGCTGAAAACACTGCGGGTTTGTCTGGGATACGAGCCTGAAAGCCTGTTCGTTTACAAAAATTCATCCCAGGCAGCTTGGTCGATTTTGGAAGGCATTTATGACGGCCCTTTCGATATAGTCAATAATGAAATTTTCCCAGTAATGTTTGACTCTGTTGAAACCGTTTCGGAGACAGTAGCCATCAGCGAAGGCGACCTGGTAATGAACAGCCGCGGAGAACCGCAATTGCTGAAAACAGCAGGCGTCGCTGAGCCGCAGACTTGCGAAAATAACGGTGACGCATGCCTGTTGCCGCCCGAAATAGTTGATAACGGCCAGATGATCCAAACCAAAATCACGTTCCGTTTGAAAAACGGCTTGAAATGGTCAGATGGACAGCCGTTAACCGCGCAGGACTCTGTCTATTCCTGGCAGCTCGCAGGCGACCCAACTCTTAAAAACGTGAAATATTTTGTCAATTTGACAAAAACTTATGAAGCGCCGGATGATCATACCATCATCTGGACCGGTATCCCAGGTTTCGTGCCGCAGCGAATCTCAGATGTGTTTTGGTTGCCTTTGCCGAAACACACCATGGGTGGACTGAGTGCAGAGAAGCTCTCTGAGGATGAAAGCGTGAATCGTCGCCCTATTGGTTGGGGAGCTTATCAAATCAGCAATTGGGAAAAGGGCAAAGAAATTGTCTTGACCCGTAATCCATATTACCTTCCCGCAGTACCAGACCAGTCACCTTTTTTTGATCAAATCATCTTTCGTTTTTATGGCGAAGCCGGAGACAACAGTCTCGCGGTGTTGCGTGACGGCGCTTGTGACGTGATTGACACATCGGTAGACTTGCTTCCGGAATTGGAGCCAATCCTTGAAGACGTCCGCGACCAGAAGCTGGCCGTGTACATTCGTCCGCAGCCGGTTTGGGAACAGCTCACGCTCAATCTCTCCCCGGTCGATGAGAATGAAAGCAATCTCTTTGGAGAAAAGGCAAGCCGTCAGGCTCTCGCAGCCTGTCTTGACCGTCGGATGATCATTAGAGAAGTTCTTTATGGACAATCCGAAATTCCGATCGACCTCTTCCCTTCTGCAGAGCAGCAAGCAGCCATAACAGATACAACCGGCACAGGAGCAGAAACCAATAGTGGTGCGCAACAGCTGGATATGATCGGATGGAAAGATGAGGATCAAAACCCAGCGACGCCACGCGTTGCGAAAAATGTCCCGGGCATCCCAGACGGCACACCGCTTTCATTCGCGTTGATCACATCGGATTCACCATATCGGCTAAAAACAGCGCGACTGGTGCAGAATCAGCTGGGACAGTGCGGTGTGGAGATTACAATCAAAACTGTTCCCTTCAAAGAAATATATGTCGGCGGGCCTGACAGCGAAATTTTTGGCAGAAAATATCAGGCTGCTTTACTGGCATGGGGAACAGGCGCACAGAACCCATGCCGCCTGCTTGTTTCTTCCCAGATCCCTTCAGCGGACAACCACTGGCTTGGCACCAATGTCAGCGGTTATGAGTCGCAAATGTTTGACCGGGCGTGCACCGCAGCTCAAGCTGTCAGTCCGACAGATGAAACTGCAAAACGAGAAAAACATCTCGAAATCCAATCAATATACCAGAAAGATCTTCCGATCATTCCACTTTATTTTTACCCGTCTATCGCTGCCTCTTCCAGGTTTGTCTGCGGAATCAACAATACCGTCGGCAGCCGAAGTCTGCTCTGGAATATTGAACGATGGTCAAAATCCGCTGACGCCTGCGCTATTTCCCAATGGCGAGACATCTATACGGAGAACTGAGAAACAACGGCATGAAACCGTCTGAAAATTCTTCCGTATATTAAATATAGAGAAGGGACAGGAGAATCAAACATGGAAATCAAAAAATTATATCGAAGTTTGAAAAACCGAATGGTCGCCGGCGTCTGCGGCGGATTGGGCGATTACTTTAACGTTGACGCGAACATTTTTCGAATCGGGCTGGTCATTGTATCAATTGCCACCGCCTGTGTGCCATTTCTGCTCATTTATGCAGCGTGCGCATTTATCATCCCGCTTGAACCAACCGCCCCGGGCGATATGACGATTCAGGGGAACTGATTTGAAGATCGGACACAGCTGAAAGTATCAACAGCCTGATAAAATCCAATCTGACATTAAAAGCAAGACCCCAATTTTTTGCCAGTAAAAAATCGGCAGGAAAACTTTGGGGCTTTTTTTTATTTGATTTACAGCAAATCAACGAATCATATAGAATGTTGTGAAATTTCTCGCAAATCGCTTCGGCAACCTGCTTATAGCCTGAGTCCCAAATCGCTGCGTGAATTAATAATCTTTCCGTAAAAAGTTAAGAGGAAAAAAATCCCCTTGTGCATTCAGTCAAACTGGCACAGCGCAATGATATAGCAAATCATATACTTTGTAACAGAGATTTTTCTGGCTGAGTATTTTTCAACAGAAAAAAGCATTCAGCAAATTATTCTCGTGTTTGCACGTTTCACAGTAAAAAAGGGTTTGCTGTCCGTAAAAATGGACAGCAAACCCTTTTATCTTGTTTATATTTGCAACGCTGGCAATTGAACCAGAGTTGCTTCAATTAGCGCCTCAGGCTTATCTTATACCCAGCCGCGCAGTTTCATAGCGTTGACGACACGCTGAATCGCAACCATGTAGGCAGCGTCACGCATATAGGCTTTTTTATTCTGAGCCATCTCATAGACAGAGGCGAATGCAACAGTCATTTTTTCGTCCAGTTTCTCGAGGACCTCGCGCTCACTCCAGTAGAAGTTGGCATCGTTCTGAACGCCTTCGAAATATGAGCAGGTCACACCACCACAGTTACAGAGGAAATCGGGGATGACAAAAATCTTGCGTTTCTTGATCACTTCGTCTGCTTCCGTCATGGTCGGGCCATTGGCAGCTTCGGCGAGTAATTTCACCTGCTTGCTAATCTTGTCCACGTTATCAGCCCGGATCTGTCCTTCGAGCGCTGCCGGAACAAGAATATCAACATCCATGCTTAACCAAGCTTCGCCGTCCAAGATTTCATATCCGGCTTCCTTCGCCTTGGCTTTGTCGATCATTCCATACTGGTCGGTAATGCTCAAGAGGTAATTCGGATCAACCCCTTCCTTCTTGGCGAAAGTATAGCTCTTTTTGTCAATGCGATCCCAGCATGAGACAGCTTTGACAACGCCCTGCAACTTGTTAATAAAGTTGATGGCAGTGTACTGAGCAACGTTACCAAAACCCTGAATCGAAACTGTCATACCTTTCGATTCAAGACCCATTCGTTTCAACGCCTCGCGAATACAGACAACAACGCCGTATCCGGTCGCCTGATTTCTTCCAACCGAACCACCCGCGCCAACTGGCTTGCCAGTAACAACGCCAGGAACGTATTCGCCCACCAGCGCGGAATACTCATCCATGAACCAGCACATCATCTGGGCATTGGTACCCATATCCGGTGCAGGAACATCCACACGCGGGCCAAAATTCTTCCAAAGCAAGCGCACATACTGACGGATCAGCCGTTCTTTTTCAGGTTCACTTAATGTAGCCGGATCAACATCAACACCGCCCTTCCCGCCGCCAAGCGGGATGTTTGCTACTGCGCATTTCCAAGTCATCCAAGTTGCCAGCGCTTTCACAGTCTCAACGGATTCGCCCGCATAGAAGCGCAAACCGCCTTTATTCGGTCCTAATACGTTGTTGTGCTGAACGCGATAGCCGTTGAAGATTTTCAGTTCGCCATTATCCATTCGCAGCGGAACACGGACATGAAATTCTTTGCGTGGCCAGCGCAGGTATGCCCGGACATCTTCCGGTAAATCCAGCATGTCTGCGACATGGTCAAATTGTTTCTGAGCTAATTCAAACGGGTTAATATCAGTAGCCATCCTTCGAAATTCTCCTTGTTAAATGGTTATGGTTAGAAATTGATCATCATAGTCATGTTGTTAAAAATCATCATGGTGGTCACGCGCAAACAGAATCAGAAACACCATTCTGAGATTGCATAGTCAAGTATATCATAGGGACGATTTAAAGGGTAGCCGATGTTCCCTCAAAGAAAACTTTCGCCACGCACAGGATAACTAAATCAAATCAATAGCAAGTCATTGATATGTCCGAGTAATCAATCGGTTTTAATCGAAAACCGTCCGAATACACAAGCCATGCTTTGAGTATTCGGACGGCGGTTCCAAAAAAATCAGAGACTCTTCACAAATTTCGCGATTTGTTCAAGTGCTTTTTCAAGTTTTTCATAGGAAGTAGCATAGGATATCCGCACAAATTCATCGCCGCCAGCGCCGAATCCGGCTCCCGGGATGAGGGCAACCTTGTGCCGATCCAACAGCTGCAGAGCGAACTCTTCACAAGTCAAACCCGTTGCGGAAATTCTTGGGAAGACATAGAAAGCGCCTTTCGGCTCCACCGTATCCAACCCCGCGTTGCGCAGCTCATGGACAACCAGCTGGCGGCGACGGTCATATTCATCACGCATGCGGACAACGTCTGTCTGGCATTTTTCGATCGCTGCCAATGCGCCATACTGAGCAATAGTTGGAGCAGACATAATCAGATACTGATGAATCTTATAAGCACCGTCAATCATTGCAGCCGGAGCTGCCAGAAAGCCAATTCGAAATCCGGTCATTGCATAATTTTTCGAAAACCCGCCCACCAACATCGTGCGGTCAAAAGCGCCGTTTGCAGACGGAACACAAACATGCTGGACACCATAAACCAATTGATCGTACAACTCATCCGAAATTATCGCCAGATCATGTTCCACGGCCAGATTCACTAGTTGCTGAATCGTCTCTCGTGATGCAACCGCCCCTGTTGGATTGCAGGGGAAACCAAACAGAATCGCCTTGGTCCGGGAAGTGATGGCTGCAGCTACCGCAGCAATATCCAAGTCAAAATTATCTTCAAATTTGCAGGCAACTTCAACAATGGTTCCGCCTGCCAATTGAACAGCCGCCTGATAGGATACAAAACAGGGCGTGATAATGATCACTTCGTCGCCCGGATCTATCACGGTCGCCGTAGAGAGGTATAACGCCTCAGATCCGCCCACCGTCACGATGATTTCTTTATCCGGGTCATAGCGGACCTGATAGCGACGGTAAATATCTTCACTGATCGCATTGCGCAGTTCTTTCAATCCGGAATTTGCGGTGTAATGGGTTTTACCCATTTGAAGCGCTCTGAGGCTGGCTTCAATCACTGGCTGCGGCGAATCAAAATCGGGTTCACCGATTCCAAGAGAGATGACGTCATCCGGAACAGCAAAAAACCGCCGGATGGCAGAAGGCTTGATTTGTTTGGAACGGGCAGAAAATCTGGTAAACATAAAAACCTCTCAGGAATAATAAAAAACGTCAGGCCGGTTCAATTCGGGTGTTATCCCCCAAAAAGTATTTGGATGGTTTCGATTGAATAGTTACATCTGCGCCTATCAACGAATCCTGGATCACCTGTTGCTCAATCATTGTATTTTCGGCAATGATGCTGTTGCTGATAATGGAATTACGGATTTCACATCCAGAGGCGATTGAGACATGTGGGCCAATGATAGAATTTTCAACAATCGCATCATCAGCAATAAACACTGGAGCCTTCAACAGAACTCCCTGGCGTTTGGAAGCTTTTTCCGTGTTATCAAATCCATTTTCGAGATAATAGCGATTGGTCGAAAATACGGTATCAGGCACCCCGCTGTCGAGCCACAAATTGGTTTCGCGAATAATGAACTTCCCCCCATGCCGGATCATGATGTTGATCGCATCAGCAATATAGTATTCACCCTTAAGCGAGACATCCTCCCGGATTTGCTCCTCAATTGCGCTGATCAGTCGCTGACCATCACGGAAATAATAGAAGCCAATGATCACCATTTTATGTTCATCAGTCGGAGGTTTCTCAATAAAACGCTCAATCGAACCGTCTTTTCTGGTGATGGCAACGCCAAATCGCTGCGGTTCCGGATTCCATTGTATCCAAGCAACGCCGTCTGCGTCCTCATTCGCCAAAAAGCCAAGATCCCCCTCCAGCAGCGTATCCGAAAAAGTCATGATCATCGGGCCATGCAAATGTTCTTTCGCCAGCAAAATCGCATGAGACTGCCCTTTCATTTCTTCTTGAACGACAAATTTGCAACGCAAGTGCGGATAATGTTCTTCCATGAAAGACTGGATTTCCCAGCCATTCGGCGAGATGATAAAGATGTACTCTGCGTCGAATTCGTTTTCAAGTGACTTAAATTCATCGAGCAGGAAATCAAGTGATGTCCGCCCTGCAAGATTGATTAATGGTTTCGGTTTACTCCATGTCAGCGGTCGCAGGCGCGATCCAAACCCTGCCATTGGTATGACGATTTGAATTTGTTTTTTCATGACGCTCCCTTTAAACAATTTTCTTCTTCGAGAATTATTATAAATGTTTGAGATAAGAAGTCATCGTTAGATGATTCATTTTAATCGCAAATCAAAGAATCTGAGCCGGGATGATACAAACCATGTCTCAAACTCCGCCTACATCCGAGCAAACGTATTAATTTTCCTGCTGTTTCTTGCGAAAAAAAATGATAACGGGTATACTCTTATTGCTTTTTCGGGGTGTAGCGCAGTTGGTAGCGCACCGCGTTTGGGACGCGGGGGTCCGCGGTTCGAGTCCGCGCACCCCGACTTTTCCCAGCTTAATTACATGATTATGGTAAGATAATATTCGTATTATATTTTTATACATCAAGGATAAAATGAATTCAGACATTTTACTTTCGATTATTTTACCGGCTCATAATGAGACAGAACGCCTGCCTGACTGCATCAAAAAGGTCAGCGACTTTGTTGAAAAATCTGACTTCATGGTCGAAGTAATCATTGTTGAAAACGGCAGCCGGGATGACACTTATAAAGTAGCGCAAAGTTATGCGCAACACCTTCCCTGGCTGAAAGTGCTCAAAAGCGAAGAATCGGGGAAGGGCTGTGCTGTCCGGATGGGCATGCTGGCTGCAAAAGGGCAATACCGTTTTTTCGCCGACGTAGACTTCTCAATGCCAGTGGAGGAAATCCGGCTTTTCATTCCGCCAGTCCTATCGGACTACGCAGTCGCTATCGGTTCACGAGAAGCGCCAGGCTCTGTTCGCTATAATGAACCACAGTTCCGGCATTTTACCGGACGCGTCTTTAATTGGTTTGTACAGCTTTTAACAGTTCGCGGTTTGAAGGACACGCAATGCGGTTTCAAGTGTTTCAGCGCAGATGCGGCAATGAAAATATTTCCGCTTCAACAACTGAACGGCTGGGCTTTTGATGTAGAAATCCTGTATATCGCGCAGCGGAATGGACTTGAAATAATCGAAATTCCGGTGCATTGGTACTATGACGGCGACAGCAAAGTCAGTGTGTTACGGGACTCCATCCGCATGTTCCAGGAGTTGCTGCAGATTCGAAAAAATGGCAAAGCCGGAATCTATGACATTCATCCATGAAAATTTTTCCTGATCTGGTTCTTGAAAAAGCCCTGCGAGATCAGGGCTTTTTGCTTGTCGCCGGAATTGACGAAGCCGGTCGCGGCGCGCTGGCTGGCCCGGTCGCAGCCGCTGCAGTTGTGTTGCCAAATCTGGCAGACCTGCCTGAAAAACTGAAGCAGGTGCGCGACAGTAAACTGATGACTGCCGATGAACGCGAAAGATCCTTTGATCAGATCGTTTCGGTTGCGATCTGTTTTGGGATCGGGATGGCAGATCATCAGGAAGTGGACAAACTAGGCATTCTCCCGGCAACGCGCAAGGCTATGATTCGAGCGCTTGACAGCCTGTCTCCGCAACCGGATTTTCTCCTGTTGGATTTTGTCCGCCTTGCTGCCAGAAATTTACCTCAACGGGCCATCCCAAAAGGAGATCAACGCTCGCTTTCGATCGCAGCAGCCTCTGTTTTGGCAAAGGTCAGTCGAGATCGTTGGATGCGGGATGCGGCGTCGGGGGAATACCCCGGTTATGGATTTGAAAGGAACAAGGGGTATGGAACCGCTGAGCATCTGGCAGCATTGGAACGAATGGGGCCTTGCGAGATTCATCGCAAGACGTTTCGCCCTATCCGGAAAGACATGACATTATTTTGATTCCTCTGCCAATGAGGCTTCGTCAAAAGAAACTTCCTGGCCATAGAATACATTTTCTGCATCGCATACTTTAGCATCTGCAGGGGTGTCTGAAAGCATCCTGTTTATCTCCTATTCAAAAGGGATCTTGATCCTCTGAACTGTTCCACTCCGCCTTTTCTGTCAGGATGAAAGTAAAAAAAGACTGTCTCCCGTCAGAAGACAGTCTCTCAAAAAATATGCATTAAAGATCACCCTTATGGCTGGATGATCGTGTTCGATTTGATGGTGGTATTCTTGGGAATGATCACAATTCCGTCCCGAACGTAATATTTTTTGATCGGATCGGGATCGTCCAATTCCACATGCTCCGGAAATGGACGGATGATCACATTATCGCCGATGCGGGCATTTTTATCAATGATCGCCTGATGAATCTCACAGTTTTTACCAATTCCCAACGGGATATCAAAATATTTTGTATCATTTTCGCTGCGTTCAAAGACGTCATCATCCACACCCATGATAACTGAATCCTTGATCACCGTACCGACATCGATAAAGCTGCGCAAACCAATGATCGAATGCTCTATCCGCGCCGCCTTGATCAAACCGCCTTTCGCAACCAGCGACCGCGTAATCTGGGTATCAACAATTTTGGTCGTTGGCATCGTGCGATTAATCGTATAAATTGGATTTTGCGGATCATAAAAGTCAAAGGGAGGGTTTTCTTCCGTCAGCATCAGATTCGTTTCATAAAATGAACGGATAGTCCCGATATCTTCCCAATAATCATCAAATTTCCATCCATAGACATCATATTTATCAATCGCGTACGGGATGATATGTTTACCGAAATCGGAATATTCCAACGTGTTCAACAGCCCGACCAACAAGTCGCGGTCGAAAAGATAGATCCCCATTGACCCAAGATAGGGTTTATCCTGATCATCCAGGCTGACCAGATTTTTCAAAACTTCCGGATCCTTCGGTTTTTCAGAAAAAGCGGTAATTCTATCTTCCGAGTTCCGTTTCAGGATACCGAACCGGTGCGCCTCATCCTTATGCACTGGCTGTGTTGCAATCGTAACATCAGCATGTCGTTCGATATGGAATTTGAGCATTTCTTCATAGTTACAGCGATAAAGGTGATCCCCAGAAAGGATCAGTACATAATCTGAGCGGGCGCTGATAATTTCACTCAATTGTTTCCGCACTGCATCAGCTGTTCCCTGGTACCAGTCGTTGTTATCTGCCCGCTGTTCCGCCGCCCAAATCTGAACCCAACCGGTATGAAAAGTGTCAAAATGGTAAGTTTCACTGATATGTCGGTGCAGCGAAACGGAATTGAATTGGGTAAGAATCGAAATTTTAAAGATACCGGAATTGATACAATTGCTGATCGGAATGTCGATCAGTCGATATTGCCCTGCAATTGGCACAGCCGGTTTTGATCGCATTTGAGTCAGTGGAAAAAGTCTGGTCCCACGACCACCGCCAAGAATCACAGCTAAAACATTTTCAACTGATGACATAGACATCCCTCCTAAAGAAATTGGTGACCGGTACGGTACTACGATTCTATCAAATCTTTCCCATCCGGGGAACCTTTTTACCGAAATTTAGCAAATATCCGCTGATTAGAACCAAAACCGGCTGCCATCGGAATACAAAAGAAGTTCTTTTTGATCTGCCAGAAAAACAACCTGAAATTCAGGAAAGGTGGGAATCTTTTCCGATTTCAAATATTCCTGCCAGCGTCTCTGGGTCTCAAGGTCTTGAACCGGGATCATTGACGCACCGGCAACTATTTCGCGCAGGATCTGCGGCGGGAAACGCTCCGGCGGAATATCATTCGGAATGAATAACGACAGCTGCTTATAGTGAATCAGCCAAGCCTTACTGCCGAGATATTTCTGAACCAAAGTGAGGGAGAAATCGCCTTGATTAATCTGCAGACCGGGAGTCAGAAGGGTTTTTGTCAAAAGTCCATCCGGTTCAGCGCTAAATCGCTGGTCATCAGCGAAGAAAACTAATGGCTGTCGGGTAAGCTTGCGAGCCGCTTCGCTCATCCATGGTTTTTTGAAATTTAATATCGCCGCACTGACCTTATGATTCATCAGCGGATTAGGCTCAAATAACTCTTCAGCGCGTCTGAGCGTCATTTCAGATCCGATCAGAATCCGATTCATAGCCGGCGTTCTGATCTCAAGCTGGATCCCGTCTGCAGCAGGGCGGCAACTAATCCGCAGCCGTTGATCCGCCTGGTTTAGTACCAAACGCCAAAGCGAAATCGTGATCAGCGCAAGGCTAATCAGTCCGGCATTGACCCAAGTTTTCTTCTCGAAACGGATTAACGGCCATCGCTTAAGCCAAATAACCGAAATTGCAAGGATGATCACCCAAGCGCTCAACCATGGCAACCGAAAATAGACGCTTGCCCATGAAAACCGACCAAAAACCGAACAATCTGAATGGTCAATGAGGAAAAGGAAAAACAAATGTCGAGTAATTGTCCCGCCGACTGGAACAAAAATCTGCAAAAACAGCCAGCCATCCGCCAATCATGAGAAAGGATTGCAGCGGCGCGATCAAGATGTTGGCAGGTAGTGATGCCAGCGAAAACTGACGGAAGGCAGCTGCAATAATCCAAGTTGTAAATATCTGAGCGGAAAGTGTGGTTATCAACATCTCCTGCAGCGCCTTGAGCACCTGAACTTTCCCCTTTTCCGGCAGCATTTTCACTGCAAGCGCTGTCAGCGGTCCATTAAACTGCAAAATACCTAAAGTCGCAAAAAAGGAAAGCTGAAACCCCACGTCCGGAAGAATTGCCGGATTGTGCATCCCCATCAGCAGTGCTGAAAGCAGCAGCGAATCAACGCCGGAACGTGTTCGCCCGATACTCTTTGCAACCAATGCGAAGGCGCACATGATCGCCGCCCGCACAATTGCCGCTTTTGCTCCGGTCATGATCGTATAAAAGACGATGAAAGGAATCAGGCTTAATGGCAGCCACCAGCGTTTTGGGAAAATGGATAGCAACGCCAGCAACACCCAAACCAAAACTGAAAAATTCATCCCGCTGATGGCAATAATATGCGCAGTTCCAGTCCGCTGAAACGCCTTTTCAACATCTGTCGGAATTTGGCTCTCATCCCCGAACAGAACACCCGCCATCAGCGCACTTTCCGGTTTTGGAAACAGCCGATAAACCCGCTCAAGACAAACTGCCCGAATCTTGAAGATCCATGACAAAAGCGGATTTCCCTGCCCGCTCAAAATCAGTTGGGTTTCAGGATTGAAAATAATTCCGGAATATCCGGAACGATCCAGCCAGGCGCCATAAGAATCGATGGTACGGTTGTCATAAACCGTCATCTTTCCTTCAATCCGGAGTAAATCGCCATACTGGAAGTCGGCACCGATATTGTTTAATACCAGTAATAATTTTCCGCTGCCAGGTTGCCCAACCGGAGCATCGGATTCAACCAGCTTCAGCGGAATTTGCGTCCGTGATGCGGATTCGGACGGGGGACGATCAACAATTGCCCGAAACTGAACAGGAGTCCCCGGATAATGCTCAATATGATTGATTGGTTTCGCAACTTCCCTTAGATGAACCCGAACACCGGCGAACGAGAATCCGGCAATAAAAAGGGTCAGCAATGCCAAGTTTTTAGCAGGATGGCCCAGCAAAAAACGAGAGGAATACTTCCGCAGACCAAACGTAGAAAAGGCAGCCACAAGGAAGCAGACTGCCCATGCCAACAGTGAAAAGGGAAGCAATCCAGCGAAAATAAGTCCTGCCAACAGACTGAGCAGGATGGTTGTTCGTTCCATTTCTCACCGGAAATCTATGTCTCAGCGGTTCCCGAATGCCAGCACCCGGTTGATTAAGAAATGCACCAGCGCAACGAACACAATTGAGAAAATTTTGGTTAGCATCACTTCAATCCCGAGATGATTACCAAGATAAAGGATCAGGGTGGACAAGCCCAGTCCGAACAGTCCAGTCAAATAGAAATAAAAGAAACGCTTCTTTATCTGGTCCGTTTTTTGGAAGTTATAGCGGCTGTTTAGAAAGAAACTAAGAAAAATTCCGGCATGCACACTGAAAATATTACTGATAAATTCATTGATATGTAATTGCTTATAGAGTAACGCGAAAAGCAACGCATCGACAGCGGCGCTAATTGCTCCGATAATGCCGTATAAGATAAGGTTGCGTAAAAACTGCCGATCAATTTTCAAGATGGTTCGCTCCGGGGTAAGTCAAATGACTGAAGTTCGTTCAACATCCATGCATGCAATTTGGGGTTTGCCATCACAAATTCATATGGCTTCCTGAAACAATCGGGGTCTCCAAGAAAATCACTGACCGTCACCCCAGCTTCGCGCGCAATCACAAAGCCGGCGGCAACATCCCAGGCGGAAAGGTGCAATTCCCACATCCCATCTAACCTGCCGGAAGCGACATATGCAATCTCCAGCGCAGCCGAACCCATGCGGCGTACTCCCGAGGTTTCCTGCATAAAACGTTGAAAAATAGGGAAGTTGTCGCGGCCAAGTTCAACGTGTTTCATGTTAAAGCCAGTCGCCAACAACGCATTTTTAGGATTTTCCTGCAGCCCGGCTTGGATCCGAACGCCATTGCAAAAAGCGCCCTTCCCTTTTTCGGCGTACCAGCACTCCCGTAGCAACGGATCGTAAATTGCGCCCATTAATAATTCGTCTTGATATGCATACCCGATAGAAACGCAAAAGTAAGGCAGATTATGGGCAAAGTTCATAGTGCCATCTAGCGGATCGATATACCATACATGTTCCGGAGCTTCCGAATCTGTGCCATGAAAACCGGATTCTTCCGTCAACACGGCATGTCCAGGGTAGTTTGCCATGATCTGCGCCAAAATAAACTGTTCAGATTTTCGGTCGATCTCCGTGACAACATCCTGAAAACCTTTTTCCCGAATTTCGTGCGGCCGTTCAAACCCCATAGACAGGATCAACCCAGCCTGTTTGGCGAGCAGGCAAATATCGTCCAATTGCGGATGAATCATCATCATATCGTCTTCTCCAATGTCCATGTCATTATAATCTCCTTTGCCGTAACAAATGCGGCGATTCAATTGTTCCTGCCTTGAAAACAAAAGAGCCGAACAAAAAAAGAAAGGGGCGGCGCAATAAAAGTAACTGCTTTAGACACCAACAGTTGGTTCGATGCATCAATCGGCAGTACCAACTGTACGCTGGTTCAGACAGCTGATTATTCGATTATTCTGGATGCCTTGCTGATGAGGATTCTGCCATCTGCTAATAAATTGGCTCAACAAAATATGCGGACTGGAGCTGACAGTGGATAGCGTGCATCATTACGCCCGTTCTGCAAAACTGGTCGCAAGAGAAATTATAAAAATATTTAATCAGTCCGCTGCCTGAGCAGCGGACCTGTCTTTTAATTCAATAAGATAATACAAGAAAACGCTATAAAGAGAACCTCGTCAGATCATCGGTGGTTCCCAACTGGCGGGAGCTTCGATTTCCATAATTTTTAACACTGTCGGTGCGACATTGGCAAGGCCATAGTCACCGGGAGTGATAGGGTATTCAAGAGCACGATCGTAGATAATGAACGGAACCGGATTCAGAGAATGCGCTGTTTTTGGTTGCGTTTTTCCGGATTTGGTTGTTTCAATCATATCGTCCGCATTGCCATGATCCGCCGTCACAATCAAAGTAAAATCATGGGCGTCCATACATTTGATCAACCGGGACAACCCCAAATCCACCGATTCTACCGCGATTACTGTTGAATCAAAACTGCCGGTATGACCTACCATATCGCCGTTGGGGTAGTTCAAGCGGATAAAATCATATTTTTCGGAAATGATCGCTTCCAGAACTTTATCTGTAATTTCTGCCGATTTCATCCATGGACGCTCATCGAATGAAACGCGGTCAGATGGAATTTCTTCGAACGTTTCCAACGCTTCGCTGGTTTTACCGCTGCGATTTCCATTCCAAAAATAAGTGACATGCCCATATTTTTGCGTCTCGGAAATGGCGTATTGACGAATCGCATGGGCAACCAGCACCTCAGAAAGGGTATCTTTAATATCCGGCGGAGAAACCAAGAAATTCTTCGGAAGCCGTAGATCACCGTCATATTGGAGCATGCCGGCATATTGAACGTTCGGTACGCGCACCCGTTCAAACTTGTCAAAATCGGGATAGTCAAACGCCATGCTGATTTCAATCGCACGATCACCGCGGAAATTAAAGAAAATTACGCTGTCATTATCTTCAATGGTGCCGACCGGAACCCCATTCTCGGCAATCACAAACGCCGGCAGATCCTGATCAATCACACTCGGAGTTTCGGCACGGTATGACTCAATCGCTTCCCGCGCGCAGGAAAATTGTTTTCCAAGACCGAGCACGTGGGTATCCCAGCCGCGTTTTACCATCGGCCAGTCCGCTTGGTAACGGTCCATCGTAATTTTCATCCTGCCGCCGCCGGAAGCGATTCTTGCATCAAAAGAGCTGTCGTTAATATCTTTCAGGAAGGCTTCAAAATCATCGACATATTGCAGCGCGGAGGTCGCAGGTACGTCTCTGCCGTCCAAAAGGATATGAACGCGGATTTTTTCAACGTTCTCGTTTTTCGCCTGGAGGATCATCGCTTTCAGATGGCTGATATTTGAATGAACGTTGCCATCAGAAAAAAGCCCGATAAAATGCAGGGCAGAATGATTTCTCTGACAGTTCGAGATCAGCCCCTGCCAGACACTTGATCCAAACATCGATCCTGAGTCGATACTTTTGTTAACAAGCTTCGCGCCTTGCGCATAGATTTGTCCACAGCCAAGCGCATTATGCCCAACTTCACTATTCCCCATATCATCATCACTCGGCAACCCGACTGCAGTACCATGCGCTTTTATTTGGGTATGCGGACAATTTGCCCGTAACCAATCCAATGTCGGGGTATTGGCTTTCAAGACAGCATCCCCCGGCTCTTTCTTTCCAATTCCGATACCATCCATTATGACAAGTACAACCGGTTTTTTCATTGCTTCTTCTCCGCTTCCGTAACCAGTCAGATTTTGAAATTTTTACATTGGGTTACTGTTTGCCCAGGCATCCGTAATTGTCAGCACCAGATCCACTGAACTGCCGGGCTGATAATTCATCGTGATCGCATTCGAGGGAATTCCCATCAGATTCGCCAGGAATTTTGCCGTATTCGGCTTTCCTTTCAGAATTTCCAGTGAATTTGTATAGGAATTGGATCCTTGCCCAACGGAATCAATCGTAATCCCAAACTGCTGCAAATAAGCAACCGTCTGATCCAAAATCTGCGGATTGGATGACCCGTTCAGAAGCGTAATATGCGTTTGTTCCGCTTGAATCAACTTCACTGGATCATCGTCCATCGTCGCCGGCGAAGCGGCAACGCTCATACCGAAAATCACATCGCGCGCTGCCCGAATTTTATCCGGGATCGGGATCAGAATATCCTGCGTGCCGTCAGCTGTTTTACCAAAATCAACTTGTAATGGCGGTGCAATGACGCTGCGAATGATCTGATTGGGTTTCAATTCCGTCACAGTCCAGGCAATTTTCATCATATCGTTGAAAGTCAGGTTGGTACGCAGCGCCTGTTCAAGGCTGGCGTACAATTGATCTGCTTTCATCAACAGTTGCGGCAGTTGCCAGACCATCTGTTTGTATAGTGCGTAAATAACATCCTGCTGCCGTTCAGCACGTTCAAAGTCGCCGCCGCCAGAATAACGGTGACGGGCGTAAGCCAGCGCAGTCTTTCCATCCAAATCCTGAACACCGGGGTAGAGCGTAACGGTATTGCCCGGTCCAATCGGATCCACCGTGATCTTTTCTTTAACGTTGATCGCCAGTTTGTCGATAGAATCGATAAAATTCTCAAAACCCTGAAACGAGATCACAGCATAATACTGGATATCAATTCCCAAAAAGAGTTCAACCGTTTCCATCGCCAGCTGCGGCCCGCCGCCCGGGAGGTTTTCAGCCTCGCCGAGATAATAAGCGGTGTTTATTCGTCCATACCCATGGTTCGGAATCGCAACCCAAAGGTCACGCGGGATCGAAAGCATACCTGCATATTTTGTAACCGGATCATATGTCAACAGCATCATGGAGTCAGTGCGGGCATATTTTTCGCCGGCTTCCCAGTCGCGGTAATCTAAACCCATTGCCAGGCAAGTGATACGATTAGCGCCATCCCAGGGATCTCCTCTTACAGCGGTAATATCTGAAAGTTGGATTTCTTCCTCTTTATCCGGCAGCGCGGTACTTTCAACTTCCAGCTTACCGGAACTATTAACAATGGGCGCTCCGGGAATCTGAATGATGGTCATCGACCGCACATAGCGGTTGACCGTTGCAAAAATGATCCCGCCAAGAACCAGGCCGATAACCACGAATATTCCGAGGATCGTATATTTCTTACCGCTCTTCTTCGCTGCTTTTGGAGGTGTCGGCTGCATGTTCGGCGGAAGCGGCTGCCGCGGCATTCTTCCGTAGGGATGGGGTCTGTTCGGCTCCTGATTCGGAGGCATATTCATTTGTGCCATTTTTATTCCTGCCTGTTTGAGAAAAATTTACTGCATTTTTGGAGGGATCTCGAGCGCTTCCGCAACCGTTTCAATCCATTTCGATCCTTCATCGATTAACATGACTGGAATCTCGCGGACGACCGGATATTTCCTTTGGCAATCATTACAAATCAGCCAACTATCTTTATAAAGCGTCAACGTTCCTTTTTTTTCTTTAACGCACACCGGACAGCGCAAAATATCGAGTAGATCCTGATTCATGATTCTCTCTCCAATGACCTGTATTTCATCCTTCAAATTTTACCATACGCCCTATTCTGCCAGCCGCCGCAAGCAAAGATCGTCCTTATTGATCCGGCGGCATCCCCTGTGTTCCGGGCCCATACTCATAAACAGCCTGCCAGGGCTCATATTTGGTGACAAAACGATCCTGTAAATGAACCTGGCCATCCTGATAGACCGTACGGACGACATCAACTGAAGCGCCATCCACCTGCCAGTCCACCTGATCAACGACGCCCGACGCCAGCAAAGGATTTTCTTTATACAATGGCGGATCAGGCTTCACGATGTCCGTCGGACCAGTTGTCTCCCAATCTACATAACGGTTCGTTTTGGTGGAATAGAATTTCCATTGAATACTATACGCACTCGGATTCACATAAGTTTCCATCAAAATCCAATAAGGGGTGTCGTTTTTGAATTTCATGTCAAGCACCGGCACATAAACGGAAGCGTCCAACCCGGAAAGTTTGGGGTCGATGTTTCCGTTCGCCAACCGTTCATAGTAAAAGACGCGGTAGGCATGCTGATGACGCTCAACAATCGGCAAGCCATAGAAAAACGCCGCCCGAAACAAGGTTGTACTCACCTGACAAATCCCCCCGCCAACCCCCTCTATTGTTTGTCCGCCATAAATGACCGGTGCTTCAGCATAACCATTGTCGATATCAATTTTGCCGATATATTCCGCCATTGAGAATGTGTCTCCGGGTTTGATCAGCAAGCCATGAAAACTCTCGGCACCTTTTGCAATGTTCTGAACTCGGGCGGCTGACGACCCATAGAAATAGGTATATTCGGAGAATGCCAGCTCAGTAATGCCAAGCTCCTCGCCGCTGGCACTTGTTGTAACTTCGGGAGGAGAAATGGTCATAACAATTTCAGCTTCATGCTTGCCGTCCCGGATCGCTTCACTGATGCGTTTTAAGGTTTCTTCAATTTGAATCTCTTTCCCAACGACTGCTTCTGTCATTGGCTCCAGCACGCGGGTTGCATCATTGAAAATAAAGCGGGCATTTTGTGGTTTTTGATACAGGTCAACGCCAATAGTTACCAGCCGATTATAGAGCGGATCGCGCTTGGGAACCATTTCGATAGAAACCTGACTTCCTTCAATAACAGGACGAAAATCAATCCAGCCCGCCATCAGGTCTGCTGCGATCTTGTCCACTGTCCGATACTGGCCATTTTCTGATACATACAAGACGAAATCCTGTCCCAATAAGGACTCAAGGATCTGTTTTTGTTCTGCAAGGTTGGAAGCGGTCGGTTCAAGCACGGTCACCGGCAGATCAATTTCAGCCGTCTGCAGGTTCCTGCCCAAAATCTGCAGCAGCGTCATGGTCATCTGGCGGTCAAGCTGGCGTCCGCTTTTTCCAGGCTGGATGACCACGTTCGCCCCTTGCAGCGTGATTGCCGGCTGCTCCAACGGCTCATCGATATAGCCGGCAAGCGTGGTGATAAAACTGAAGGCAACGCGCTCGTCGAAAAGCAGCGCTGGTTCCAAGTTCTTTCCAAACACCAGCGCCCGCAGCTGTTGCAGCAAGTTTTGATATCCGCTGCCGTTGCGCCCGTAGTTCCATGCCTTGTCGACTGTGGCATCGAATTGGATCTGCATTCCCAACTCTTCCGGAATCTTGTGCCAGACATCACCGTCATACTTGAAAGCGAATGCCGCCTCAAATGGATATTTCAGGTTCTGTTGTAAAAACGTTTTCGCTTCCTCACGGCTTTTTCCGCCAATTTGAATTCCGGAGACCATTACGCCCTCATAAATCCTGTCCCGATAGCTCTCTGAATATAAAAAGTTGAAAACCAAAAACAGGGCGAGTCCGATCAGCAAGCCGCCGATCAGCACAAAAGCGATTTTTCCACCCAAATTGCGGTTTCTCCGATCCTTTTCTTCGGTCATACGTTCAATTATTCCATGTTTTCAATCATCTCAGAAAGATTTGAGTCATAAAACCAGATTAAAACATCCTTAAGCTCCAGCCGTTCGGCTGGAATTCCAAATTGGCTCTCAAGCAGCGCTTCATTGATCCCATAGCGTTTGCTTTTACTGAGAATCACACCGCTTGCTCCATAAACAGGCGTATACCAGTCAGATTTTGAAGACCAGCGGTATGGCACAATTTCCTCATTTAGCGCCTGGATCGGCGCAGCCTCTATCACGCCTTCCGCATAGTAATTTAACGCGTGGGTTTCCCAATACGTTGCGTAAACCCTGTCGACACCTCTGGCTCTCAGACTGTCCGCAACCTCGATCAAACTCCAGTCATTTTGCGGGGAGGAATAGCACTGAAGCGAGATATTGGCGGCTGTCATCAGCAAAAAGAGCACGGATACCAGTGACGCCAACCTTTTCCCCCGCTGTTTTACCGCAGTTAAGCTGTCAAGCTGCCAAGCGGCAAGCAGGATACCGCTGTAAAATGCCGGGCTGAGATAACGAACCGCGGGTTCCGCCCGTGTCACGGTTGTCAGTGTGAAACTACCGAAAACCGCTCCGAAACTGAGGACCAGCACCTGAACCCAAGCCGGCTGCTCAAAAAAACGGATGAGCGCAACCACAGCAGCAATCAGGACAATCAGCGCACAGACAGCACCGACAATCGCAAAAACCGCCGGAAGGGGAGAGATGGTAATTTTTCCCAGATCAAACCCAAAGATCAACAACCAGGTGTTCAATGTGTTAAGCAGGTAATTCCCGATCTCCGACAGCGGGACCAGGTCAGAACCGGCACTTTGCGTTTGGAGAAAACCGAACCGGTTCAACAGACGCGGAACCAGCCAGCCACCGGCTGATGCACCGATAGTCGCCAGCAGGATTCGCCAATCGTTCTTTTTTTGTCCGCGTATCAGATGCAACGCGGAAACCAGCACCGCCGGGACGCTGAAATAATACAAGACGTAACCATCACCCAAACAGCCGCAAAAAAGAATCACCGTATAACATGCGAACCATAGTCTGCCGTGCTGTGGTGTGCCTTCAAGGATTATCTGATAAAGCAGGACAAGCAACAGGATAGTGAAAATCGCAACGTTATGCATCCCAACAGTCAGCATTGAATGACGCAGCGCAGCTGGCAGGAAAAAATCGCTGCCAGAAAAAAGATGCCGCTGATTCCCCTTTGGCGATTTTTCCGCCAGAGAAGAAATGCGGATACGCTAACGATCAGCACATGGCTCAACGGTCCGATCAGATACAGCACGGCTTTCCGGCTCAAGACAGTTCGCAGTGCTGCCACCCAAAGCAAATCAGTGGTCAAACCGGTAAAAAAACCGCCGGACCAGCCTTTCAACAGCCAATTGCCGCGCAGCATATCCTCCGCTGCGAGCATAAAATACATGTTATCTGAATTGACAGAAAAGGAAAAGGCATAAAAACGCGCCATATAAAGAACGGCGGCGCAGAAAGCGCCAATCCCTATCAAAAAAATGCCTAAGTGTTTCTTTTTTACAGTTACCATCATTCAGGTTAAGTATATTCGAATTGAATCTGGAAAGTACAAAAGCGCTACGCACGAACAGGTATTAGCAAAAAACATTCAGGAGATAATAAATAGCCTATGATAAAATTCTGTCTAATGAAAGGAATATGACATGAAAAAGCGCTTATTACGGGAATAACGGGACAGGACGGATCATATTTATCCGAACTCCTGCTTGAAAAAGGATATGAGGTTCATGGGATTGTCCGGCGTGCCAGCACCTTCAATACGCGCCGAATTGATCATTTATATAACCTCTCACAGGCACCTGAAAATCCGCTTCCGTTGTTCCTTCATTACGGTGACATATCAACCTCCGAATCGTTGCTGGATATCATCTATAATGTGAACCCGGACGAAATTTATCATCTGGCAGCACAAAGTCAGGTGCGCGTCAGTTTTGACATTCCCGAATATACTGGGGACACCACAGGACTGGGGACCATCCGGCTGTTGGAAGCGATGCGCAAGACGAACAGCAAAGCACGCTTTTATCAGGCATCGACCAGTGAACTGTTCGGCAGCGCCAAACCGCCGCAAAACGAAGAAACCCCCTTCCAGCCGCAGAGTCCCTATGCCGCCGCAAAACTATACGCCTATTGGATCACACGTAATTACCGCGACGGATACAAGATGTTCGCCAGCAACGGCATTCTGTTCAACCATGAGTCTCCGCGCCGCGGTGAAACGTTTGTGACCCGAAAAATTACCCGCGCGGTGGCAATGATCATGGCGGGGTTGCAGCGTGCGCTCTACCTGGGCAACCTGGATTCCAAGCGAGACTGGGGCTATGCACCTGAGTTTGTAGAGGCGATGTGGCAAATTTTGCAGCAGGATGAGCCGGATGATTTTGTGTTAGGTACCGGTGAAACGCACACTGTACGCGAATTTTTGGAAGAAGCCTTCGGATATGTCGGTTTGGACTGGAATAAATATGTGCGTATCGATTCCCGCTATTTCCGCCCGACTGAAGTCGATTACCTGCTTTCTGACCCTTCAAAAGCGAAACGGATTTTGAACTGGGAGCCGAAAATCAAGTTCCATGAGCTGGTCCGGATAATGGTGGACGCTGACCTCGAATCAATCGGGTTGGAAACCCCCGGTGAAGGACGCCGCATTCTGATCGAAAAATTCAGTAATTGGCACCGCTGGGAAGATCAGGTCATCAGCATGGAACGCTGACGCCGAAAGAACAACGATGACACAACAACTTTATCTGATTGACGGGCATGCAATCGCTTACCGCGCTTACTTCGCGCTGACAGCGGGCAGCGGAGGCGACCGCTGGCAAACCTCAGAGGGGGAACCGACCGCGGGAACGTATGGCTTCGCCAGTATTCTGATGCGTCTGTTGGAACAGGATAAACCCGAACATATCGCCATTGCGTTCGACACCGGCAAGACCTTCCGCAATGAATTGTTTGAGGGCTACAAGGCGACCCGGGCTAAAATGCCCGAGGATTTGCGTCCGCAAATTGACCGCATGCGCGAACTGACTGACATCTTTGGCTTCCCCCGCCTTGAAATGGAAGGCTATGAAGCGGATGACGTGCTTGGCAGCGCTGCCCGAATTGCGGCGGAACATGGTTTTTTGGTGAAAATAATCACAGGAGACCGCGACCTATTACAACTGGTGGACGACAAAACAACGGTCAACCTTTCCGGCAGCAAGCTGTCCGATGCAAAGGACTATGACCCGGCAGCGGTCAAAGCCCTTCTGGGCATTGCCCCTGATCAGGTAGTGGATTACAAAGCACTGGTGGGTGATCCATCAGACAATTATCCGGGCGTTGCCGGAATAGGCCCCAAAACGGCGGTAACGCTGTTGGCGGAGTACCAGACGCTCACCGGAATCTACGATCATCTGGACGACATTAAAGATTCGGTGCGTAACAAGCTCGTCGCCAACCGGGACAACGCCTGGCTGAGTCGCGAACTGGCAGAGATCAAAACCAATCTCAAACCAGATTTTTTGCTCGAGAATTGTTCCACCTGTAAGATCAATTTTCAGGCGGTAGAAGCTTTTTTCAAAACCCTGGAGTTTAAATCTCTGATTCCTAAACTGCGTGCATTAGCACCGCAGTTTCAGGCAGCCGATCTGCACCAGCTATCACTTTTTGGTGTTGGTGGTCAGCAAACGGAAAACGCTGAAGCAAACAGTGAGACCAAAAGCATCATTATCAATTCGGAGGAGGCGCTGCAACAGCTGGCGGCTAAACTGGCAAAAAGCCAATTGATCAGCCTGGATACAGAAACTACCGGAACCGACCCGATGAATTGCCGTCTGGTTGGAATATCGTTTTCGCATGAAGCCGGAAGCGGATATTATATTCCGGTCGGACACGTGACCGGCGAACAACAATTGCCGCTGGAGCTTGTCCGTTCGTTGCTGAATCCAATTCTGGAGCGGAAAGATATCCTCAAGGTTGGGCATAATATCAAATATGATCTGCTGGTGCTGAAAAACAACGGAATCGAAGTTGGCGGCAATTTGTTTGATACGATGATCGCCGGCTGGGTGATAGATCCGGCTTCCAGAAATCTGGGGTTGAAACCAATGACGCTCGATCTGCTTGGAATCAGCATGCAAACCATTGACACGCTGATCGGCAAAGGCAAAAACCAGTTGACCATGGCAGAAGTACCGGTAGCGTCTGCTGCACCTTACGCCGCTGCTGATGCGGATATGACACTGCGGCTGGTTTCCGTATTGCAAGATGCGTTGGAAAACAGAACACCGAAAAAATCTATGAGACACTTGAAATTCCATTAATACCGGTCCTCGCAAAAATGGAATATACCGGAATCCGCGTTGACCGTGACAGCCTGAAAGAGATGTCCAAAATGCTGGCGGAACGGCTGGCAGACATTGAACAGGCAATCTATACAGAAGTCGGTTATCCATTAAACATCAACTCAACCCAACAGTTGTCCAGAGCGCTGTTTGAGACGCTGAAGCTGGAACTTCCGGGACAAAAGCGCAAAACTGCTTCCGGGTTATATTCAACAGCAGCGGATGTACTTGAAGAGATGCGCGGCTTCCATCCGGTGATTGATCTGATCCTCGAATTCCGTGAATTATCAAAACTGAAGAGTACTTATGTGGATGCGCTGCCTCAGGCGATTAATCCGCGTACCGGCAGAGTGCATACTTCTTTTAATCAGACAGGCGCGGTGACCGGCCGGCTGGCTTCCTCGACCCAAACCTGCAAAACATCCCAACCCGCACCGAACTGGGCAGAAAAGTCCGCGGATCGTTCGTTGCTGATCCCGGCAATCTGTTGCTGTCTGTGGATTACAGTCAGATAGAGCTGCGCATTGTTGCGCACATGGCACAAGATGAAGGCATGCTGGCAGCCTTCCGCGCCGGTCAAGACATCCACGCTGCGACAGCAGCGGCAATTTACGGCTGTGAGTTGCAGGATGTCTCGTCGGATATGCGCCGTCATGCCAAAGCGATCAATTTTGGGCTGATCTACGGAATGAGCTCTTTTGGTCTCAGCCGTTCAGCCAATTTGTCCCGAAAGGAAGCGGACGCCTTTGTTACCGCATATTTTAAGCAGTTCCCAAGGATCAAAATATTTTTGGACGGGATTAAGCTTCAGGCGGCGGAACAAGGTTATGTTGAAACGATGATGGGCAGAAAGCGTTACTTCCCTAACCTCGGCAGGCAGCTGAATTACAATTTGCGCTCCCGTGAAGAACGGGAGGCGATCAATGCGCCGGTGCAGGGCAGCGCGGCGGATATTATGAAAATTGCGATGATCCGCCTGGCGGATGAATTGAAAAATCGGAGCTAGATGCGCGGATGCTGTTGCAGGTTCATGACGAATTGTTGCTGGAATGTGCAAAAAAAGATCTGGAAGCGACTCGTAAGTTGGTCCAATCAGTCATGGAAAACGCAGCCGAGCTGTCCATCCCGTTGTTGACAGAAGCTCGAAGCGGAGAAAATTGGGGGTTACTGACGCCAATGTCATAAACACCAGAAAGTATTCTGTCTGTTTATGATAAAAATAACCGTGTTTTATGGTTTCGGCGCATCGTTGAAGTAGCGGCTGCGAAAGAAAATGCGGTTGGATTTTTTATGGAAATTGAAGAAGCAAAACTGATCCAAAGAGCAATTCAGGGCACTGGATGCGTTCTTAACCGGCTGGTTTTGAACTATCAGACGATTGTCTTCAATACTGCCCTGAGGATTTTATACGATGAAGATTTGGCAGATGACCTGGCACAAACAGCGTTCGTCTCCGCATGGCAGCACATCTCCTCCTTCAAAGGGGATTCCTTCAAACCTTGGATCCTGAGAATTACAATCAATGCCTGTTATGACGAACTGCGCCGCCAACGCCGGCACCCATCGGTTCCGTTGGAGCCAATTTCCGTTGAAAGCGATGAGGAAAATGAAGACGCCAGCTGGATGATTGACAACGCTCCGCATCCCAAAGCAATTTTGGAAACAAATGATCTGATGGATCAGGTAGAAAATTGCATGAAGCAGTTACCGGAAGATTACCGGGCAGTTTTGACACTGATTGACATCCATGAAATGAATTATCAGGAAGCATCGGATATCCTGAAAAAACCGCTGGGAACGGTTAAAGCAGATTATTCGGCAGCAAAAGATGCGCGATTGTCTGAAGTCAAAAGTGGGAACTTTTTGACAGCTATTTTCGTTCTGATGACAGGGAAGAGGTGAAGATGACGAGCCAGATAGAAACGAAAGAATTTGAGTTCATAAACGCCTATCTTGATCATGAAATGACGGATCAGGAATTGCTGTCGTTTGCAACCCGACTTGCCGAAAATCACGAACTAAAAGATGAATTAAATGAACTGATTCAGGTAAAACAACGGGTGAGAACGCTCCCACAACGCAAACCGCCGCGGAATTACACGCTAACCCGCGCCGAAGCAGCGGCAATCCGCAAACCCGGTTGGTTGGAACGTCTTTTCCCGGCATTTCGAACCGCAGCTGTTTTTGCCTGCCTTGGTTTGATCTTCTCATTTCTGCTGCCCTGGATGGGTGTAACACCCAACCAAAATGCCGATTCAGTTGCTTATATGCAAAAATCTGTTGAAGGGCTGATCGTCACACCGCCGTCAGTTGCGAAAGAGCAATCCTTGATGAATGATCAGGGGGCGCAGGCAGCTGTTCCATCTCTGAAAGAAATTGGCATCTCTTCAACCCCAGTCCATCAGCCGTCGCAAGGTTTCCGTGGCGGCAGTCCAAAGTTTGAATATCTGGTCTCAGTTGAACGGGTAAAGCCCGATGCATATTTGGATCTTTCAACATTTTCATCAGAAACTGCAATAGAATCTACAGCCCTTTCCCGCTGCGCTTGAGAACGAAAATGAAGTACAGAAGCTGATCCATGCGCCGCTTGCTGGTGAAGCGCTGCTGTCGTTGAGATCATCCGGATGACGATGGCCGGGTTGCTGGCTGTCTGCCTGATCTGGATTGGGCTGACGCTGCTGCGCCGAAAACTCTTTTCTGATTTGACCTTCATCAACGCTTTCTATCATCTATTCTGTTGAGACACTTGCGCGACCTTCGTGAACAGTATTGCTCCGTGAGAGGATAATGCACCGAATGGCGTAAACCGTATCGTCCGCCGGGTGTTATCAATCCGTCATTCCAGCGCAGCGGCATATCGCTTCACCGGAGCCGCTCAGTTATTCTCGGCATAAAACTTGCACCAATCACGGTGGCTGTATGTTTCCGTATTTAGCCGGAAATGAAACGTTTATGAAACTTCGACTGTCATCCCGCTTATCCCTGATTTTATTGAGTCTCTTGTTGCTTACCGCCTGTTCATCCGAACGCCATTCCCGAAAAGCGGTCGAATACGAGGCACTGTCATTTGTAGCAACGCTGCAACAGGCGACCAAAGGAATCCCATCGCAAACCGCTGTCATACCCGCGGTTGAAGAAGCGCAAAGCGTCACGCCGAACATCGTTGAAATCGAACCGATTCATACTGAACAGCCAATTCCTGAAGAATTACAGCAACCGTCACCTGCCGTCATAGTGTCAGTCAACGACCCGCAACCTGAGAATCCGACAATTGCACCGGCAGATGAGAATCCAGTTAATAATCCGGAAACGCCCGCCGATGCCAAGCTTATCCAGCCAGCGAATCAGACTGTTCCATCTGTGCCGGTTCAGCCGGCAGCGCAGATCGCTACTCCTGCAGAAATATCGCCTTTTGGGGACGTTGAGTCCAATCCGTTTGATCCCACTCCCGGCGCAACCGCGCAGGCGGCAGCCGACAAACCACTTTATCAACCGGTTGTCGTCAACCCGAAAGCCAATGGGGCCAATTGGAAGCAATATCCCGTAGTGCCGGCAAAACTCTCCAAGACAGCCAGCGACATTTATTGGTATGGCGTCAAGACAATGGGACGCAACGGGAAATACTTCTCTAAAGTCGGCGACTGTCATTCTTTCGCTAACGTATTTCTGGGGGAGTTTGACTATCTTTACGGATCTTATAAATTGACTGACGGAGATTTAAAGTTGGAAGATGCTATTCTTTATTTTCAGCAGTCATTCAACGCAGTCAGCTACGCGGTTGCCAACGGTTTGAGCGCTGCGTCCGCGCTGACGACCATCTGGTCTGATCCATACAATTGTAATTACGGCGAATCCGCGCTGATGTGTGAAATCCGCATCAACAACCCTTCAATCATTTTCGTGAATCTGGGTACCAACTGGGTCGTCGGTACCGATCCTTCCGTTTATTATGATTATCTGGATGAAATCGTTTATAAATTGATCCAAAACGGCGTACTGCCGATCCTCTCCACCAAAGGGGATAACATCGAAGGGAATCACAAGATCAACGAATTGACGGTGGCCATCGCCGAAAAATATGATTTGCCGGTGTACAATTTCTGGGCACAGGCGCAAACCTTGCCTAATAAGGGATTGGACGTCGCCCGCGATAATATCCATCTGGCGGTCGAAGCCTGGAGCGTTCGCAGTTACTGGGGTTTGAAAACGCTCTATGCAGTGGGCCACGACCTTGGTTTGTTTTGAGATTCGAATAAAATAGGCTGGTTGACACTGATACGCCAGTTTGGCAAATTGGAGAATAAATGACAAAAAAAATGCTGGTGGTTTTATTGGTTGTGCTGTTGATTTGCAGCGGATGCGCAAAAAAAGTGAATCCGGATGAACAGACAAAAGTTGTCGAAAAATTTTACAATGCGATTGTAACCCAGAACCGGGACAGCATCGGCACGATCGCCTGTGCCGAATGGGAAAAAACCGGAACAAGAGAAGTTGATGCATTTATGGGTGTCAAATCCGAACTGAAAGATTTTTCCTGCAAGGTTCAGAACGCAACCGCAGACAGCGCAGAAGTCGTCTGTAACGGGAATATCGCCGCGTCTTACGGAAACGAAATCACCAATTTTCCGGTTGATGGACGCATCCATAAAGTTGTGAAAGAAAACGGAGAATGGCGCATTTGCGGCTATTGAAATGAAACGGTTTCGTGATTCGTTTAACGCGGACCTTCTGCTTTCCCTGTTATACGCGCTGTTGATTATCGGATTGATCCTGTTCAGCGCCGGCGATACGCCGCAATGGATTTACCAGGGCTTTTAGATGACCCTGCAAAATATCCTGATCCTGTTTGCACTGTTCTTTCTGGTCAACTTTCTCAGAGAGCGACGATTGCAATCCCGGTTACTGACTGCAGCCTCAATCCTTTTTGTGTTCGCGTTGCAACCGCTGGTACCGATCCGCAATTTTGATTTCTGGTTCCCATTTGCTGCAATTGCTCTCAGCCTGGTTTGTTGGGCGGCAGTGACACAATCCAGCGCCGAAAACCCAGGGCTTCTAAGCGTCCTCTCAGCAGAGCGAACGGACTTTTTCTTGATCTTCGGTTGTCTGCTGCTGGTGGCTTTAACTCGGCTGATCAGTGTTGAAGGAATTCTTACCGCGACCCGGCCGCCGTTATTGCAGTACTCACTCACCGCGATCCTCATATTGGCATTCATCTTGATTGGCTTGCAACGCTTGGAAGAATCGTTGAAAAAGCGGATTTACACGCTCCTCATCATTTTGCTGCTGTTGGTATTAATCCTGCTGAAAACACCCCCGCTGGCATGGCGAACGAGCGCCATCCTGCGCAGTTGGGTCGGACAATCCACAGAATCAGCCGCGGTTACAGACTTGCGTTGGCTGGGCTTTTCCTATATCGCTTTCCGGCTGTTATCAGTGGTTATCGACCGCAGCAAAGGCAGGCGAATTACGGCCTCTCCGGGCGTTTTTCTGACATATGTCCTTTTCCAGCAACGCTTGCCGCCGGACCGATTGACCGGCTGGACCATTTCCAGAAAGAACTGGCGCAGTCCGCCAAAGACCGTTCCGGGGATCTCACGGCTGCCTGTCAGCGGATCGCAGCTGGTCTCTTCAAAAAATTCATTCTGGCAGATTCCCTGGCGCTGGTCTCACTCTCCGCTCAAAACGCCGGACAAATCCGCACTGCCGCTTGGGCATGGTTGATTTTGATTGCGTATAGCTTTCAGATCTATTTTGACTTTTCGGGCTATTCCGATATCGCCATCGGACTGGCACGGATCATTTCCATCCGTATTCCGGAAAATTTCAACCGTCCTTACCTGAAACCAGATATTGCGAAATTCTGGAGCAACTGGCACATCACGCTGACTCAGTGGATCCGCAGTTATGTGTTCAACCCGATGATTCGTTATTTTCGCTCGGGAAAAACTGTCAAACTTCCGCAGTGGCTGCTGATTCTGGTTACGCAGCTGGTCACAATGGGGCTGATCGGGCTGTGGCATGGCGTCACGCTCAATTTTCTGATCTGGGGCTGCTGGCACGCCATTGGGTTGTTCCTGCATCAGCTTTACGCAGACCGAACGAAGAATTGGTTATTAAACTGGCAGCAGCAGAGTCCGGCTCTCTACCGCAGCTATACAGCTCTTTCAACACTATTAACGTTCCTGTTTGTGACGCTCGGCTGGATCTGGTTTGTGCTGCCAAATCCGGGCTCGTCACTCGAATTTATTATAAAACTGTTCGGGATTATGACATGAACCGCAACCTGCGAATTCTCTTGCTGACAATTCTGTTCCTGGTGCTGCTGCTCGGGTTGTACCAGTTAATCCAGCCCGAACCGTTACTCGGCAAGCTGAGCCTGTATAACGTCCTGTTCAACGGACGCGAGCGTCTGCCGTTCGGAGAGAACGCAGCACAGGCGTATAACTTCAGCCTGAACAATCTGGATGCGATGATCCGTTCGCACAAGATTGCTGCCAGCCGCAGCGGGCAAACTGCGGGAGAAAAGCGACACAGCCTGAAAGTCGTTCTAATCGGAGATTCATCCACCTGGGGAACGCTGCTAAGACCTGAAGAGACACTTGCGGGAATCCTGAACGGCAAAACGATCAGCTACAACGGGGAAACACTGCAGCTCGAAACATATAACCTCGGCTATCCGACATTGTCGCTGGCGAAAGACCTCTTGATTCTGGAGCGTTCGCTCGCTTATGAACCGGATGTGATTCTGTGGCTGACGACGTTGGAAGCCTTCCCAGCCGATAAACAGATGGTTTCGCCTCTGGCAGCTGCAAATTTATCCAAACTGAACCGGCTGTTGTCTGCTGTAAATATTTCAGCGGACTGGCTGACAGCAAAGCCACCCGCGACTTGGCAGGCAGGCACATTGTTTGCTCAGCGCCGGGCGCTGTTAGACTTGATCCGGCTGCAACTGTACGGTGTAATGTGGTCAGCCAGCGGTATCGATCAGGAATATCCAAATACCTACCCGGCGCCTCAGCTGGATTTTGAACCGGATAACACCTTTCATGGTGTAGAAGGCGCCTACCCGAACGACCAGCTGGCTTGGGAGTTGCTCACAGCCGGAAAGCGGCTTATCGGCGACACGAAACTGATTATCGTGAATGAACCGATCCTGATCAGCAGCGGGATCAATTCCGACATCCGTTACAATTTTTATTATCCCCGGCAGGCTTATGACGCTTGGCGCAATTCGGCACAGGCATATTGCGCTAAAAAGGGACTTGGCTGGATGGATTTTTGGGACATTCTTCCTGAAAACACCTTCACAAACAGCGCAATCCATTATAATTTCATTGGCGCACAAACACTTGCTGAGGAACTATTGAACCAACTGCCGGAAATGCTGCAAAACTGATATTCATCATGGACCCTGACCCTCACCCCCGTAGAAAACACATCCCCTTCTTGATTTTGATCGTCCTGTTTTTTACAGGCGCTTTTTACCAAACCAACCCCAACGCAGTTCCGGCTGATTTTGGACGAACCTGGGATCAGTTGCCAATTTTGCCAGAACTGAGCGCCAATAATCTGGCGCTGCTGCAGGAAGGGTTGAAAGCCGGGCATAATCCGCAAGCCTTTTCAAAAGTCGGCGACTGCGATACCAGCACAACCTGGTACCTGAGCGATTTTGACCTCGACAATCGTTATTACAACCTGGGCGAATATCGGGACGCATTTGAACCGGTTTTGTCATATTATCACGGTTCTTTTTCACGCCGCAGTCTGGCGGCGAAACCCGGCTTTTCCGCAGCCTCCGTTCTCTCTTCATACTGGAGCGATTTCACCATTTGCAACCCGGGTGAACTTCCATTAGCCTGTGAATACCGTCTGCACAACCCGTTATTTGTGCTGGTTTCGCTTGGGACAAATGACGGTTATAATCCGCCCGCCTTCCGCGAAAATCTGGACGCAATCATTCAAGCGACACTGGCGGAAAAACGGCTGCCGATCCTGATGACCAAAGCGGATAATGTCGAAGGAAACTTTTCAATTAACCAGGATATCGCCGATCTGGCACACAAACATGACCTGCCGGTCTGGAATTTCTGGGCATCGATACAAAGCCTGCCGAGCCGCGGGCTAGTCGAAGACGGCATTCATTTGACATTCTACAAGAATGATTTTGCTGATCCAATTGCATATCAATATGCCTGGACGTTCCGAAATCTGACTGCGTTGCAGGTTTTAGAAATGATGATGAAAGCTACCCAGGCTTTGCAGCCTTAACTTAGGAGTGAAATGAACGACATAATTTCGGTATTGACTGAAAAAATCAGGAACGATATTCTCAACCAACCCAACCGGAAACTGAAGGTGGATGAACCGCTGATCAGCAGCGGCGTAATCGATTCCTTCCACATGGTGGATCTGGCCCTGGCGGTGGAAGAGATGTTCGGCGTCAGAATTGAGGATCATGAACTGAACGCCGATATGTTCGATACGATTGAGGATTTGGCGCTGTTGATCCAAAAACGCAGCTAAACCACCTTACTCATATTTTGTCAGCCGTTCATGATCCAACGGCTGCAGCGGGATCCCATCCGGGAAATGATCCTGGTAGAAACGCATGCAGGGAAGCATCGGGGGGAAAACGCTGCGGACGGGGATATTCCAACTGGCGAAAAAGCGAAATTCAGTCGTTTTTTCTGTTCCACACCGCAGAACACCACGCACGCTGGTCGGGATGAAAATTGCATACAGCGGAGAAACGTTGGCAGAACCAGCCGCAAAATAACTGGTTCCTTCTCCTGAAAAAACCCGGATGAGCGTACTGCTCTCAACAAAAACACCGGTCTGGTTCACCAGGTTGCGTTGCAGACTCTGGAAGAGCGTTTCTTCCGGGTGCAGCGATCCGCCGGGAAGCTGCCAATAAGATTGCCCTTTTTCCCGCAGCAACAGTAAATTTCCCTGCGGGTCTGTCAGAAAAGCCAAGGCAAAGCATTGAACCACCGGGTAGCTGCTGGCAATACGGTAAAAATGAAGGTCATATTCATTCATCTCAGAGAAAATACTCCCGCAGCAGACGGCTTCGAACCGGGTGACGCAGCTTACGCAACGCTTTGGCCTCAATCTGGCGTACCCGTTCGCGAGTGATATCAAAATGACGGCTTACTTCTTCCAGCGTTTGTTCTTCACCATCCAGCAAACCAAAACGATATTCCAAAACCTGCCGTTCCCGTTCTGTTAAGACATCCAGCGTTTTATGCAGTTGTTCCCGCAAAATTTCGCGGTCAGTGGCGTTTATTGGCTCCTGTGAACGTTCGTCTTCGATATAATCTCCCACCTGGCTTTCCCCTTCGCTGCCAACCGGATGTTCCAACGAGATCGGCTCTTCCACTGATTGCAGCAATTTTTGAGTCTTATGGATCGCTGCGGTCAAGCGTTTTTGAAGCGCCGGGTTCAGTGGTTCCCCCGCTTTGCGCGCCTCCTGCAACGATTTGATATCTGCCGGCGGCAAGAAAGCCATTTCAACAACAAGTTCCTCCAAAGAGGGATTTCTGTTTAAAGTCTGGGTCAGATTGCGCTGCGTTTTAATCAGCCTGTTCACAAGGTCAAACAGATTCGCCGGGATGCGGATCATGCGCGCCTGTTCAGAAATGTAGCGGCTGATCGCCTGCCGAATCCACCAGGTGGAATAGGTGCTAAACTTGAATCCTTTGCGCGGATCAAATTTGCCGACAGCTCGCAGCAACCCGATATTTCCCTCCTGAATTAGATCCAGATAAGAAATACCGCGCCCGATATACCGTTTGGCAACGCTGACAACCAACCGTAAATTGGCACGCACCAGCATCTGACTGGCAATTTCAGATTGCACCTGTACGATATTGATATGAGCCAGAATATCGAATGACGGCGGAACGGACTGCAACAATTCCTCCAAAGCGGGGATCTGATTCCCATTTTCCTGAACAGCTGCGATCAGGATGTCCTGCTGACTCTCCGGTAAAAGATAGAGCCCCAGGAATAATTCATAAACGGGATTGACAACTGCATACCAACGATCGTCTTCACCCCAGCGAGAATTATCAAAATATGAGCGGAGATAAGAGCAGCTGCCGCTTTTCCAGGAACGGCACAGCTGCTGCGCCTCCAAAATCATCTGACCCAATTCCGGGAGCGGAGTATTCGTCTGATATTCAACTGCCGCCGCTTTTACCTTTCCCCAATTCTCAGTGATAAGCTCACAGTTCCGGCGGGACAGCGCGGCGGGGAAATCCGCTTCGGAAACGTCGCCGATCATCATCTCGCACTGATCCAAATAAGAAACGGCAGCAATATTTGTGAAAAGATGGAATTCATCGTCTGCGCTCAGCAGATCAATGATACCGATCTCTTTCAGATACAGACGAACGGGATCTTCAAAGTTTGCGGCATCCAGCTGAAAATCTTCCTCGGTGCTGTCAAGAGGTTCATCTTCTTGTCTCTCCCATTTTTGCCCAGGATGCTTTCAGCCAGTTCAGAATCGGGAATCCGGTCTTCCTCCCAGCTCAAACGGGAAAGATCTTTTTCTTTTTTCCTGTTCTTTTTGTTTTTTTCACGCCATGGTTCCTTTGATTAAAAGACGGATTCCAGACCTTGCAACAATTTTTCCAGATTTTTCCGTTCACGGATCAGCTGATCCAATATTTCAGTCAAATCATTGATTTCATTTCCGGTCTTGCCCTGATCCTGCAAAATCATCTGAATCTCTGTCTGGCTGAAATTGTTTTTTTCCATTCTGAGTAGCGCAACAGAACGGGTCAGTTCGGTATCTAACTCAAGGTCGTTGATCACTCCCTGAAAAAGAGGTGATTTGATCTTTTCAAACATCTCCTGAAACGATGCCGGAATCCGCTCCAAAATGTATATCTGCGTATTCAGCTCATCATCTTGATTCAGTCCGTCAAAATAACAAGCGGCGATTTCGCGCAGATCAACCCCTTCAAAGTCCTCTTTTCGCAGCGGGTTAAGATTATAGCGACGAAAATTCCGGTCGATTTTGGAGATGGATCCGGGTGTACTGTAATAATGGTACAAGATCTGGAGGATCGTAATTTCTTTATTATGGATTCCGCTTTTCGGATCAATGAGCTGCAGGGATTGCTTTTGCAACCCGGGCTTCTCTGGGATATCGCTCCTCCGGACAGGTCTGCCTTTTTGAGGCGGCTTCTGAAATGCATTGTACTTCAACAACGCTTCGTCTATACGCAAAAATCTGGCAAGTTGCTGCCGGTAGGTTTCACGCTCAATCAGATCAGTAACCTCACGGATCAGTGGCATCACCTGCGCCGCAATTTCGCTCTTGGTCTTGGCGTCGTCCAGGTCTCGCCCTTTGGCAAGCGTTTCCATCATATAGACCACGACCGGCTGAGCATTCTCCAATATTTTTTGCCATTCCGCCGGATCGCGCAGAACGACTTCATCCGGATCCATCCCTTCCGGAATGCGGGTGATGCGGATGTCCGCCTTCATTTTAGTTTCATGAATGATCAGTGATTTGCTTTCCAAAACACCAGCCTCATCCGGTTCATCAAGCGCAGTAGTCCGCAGCGTATCGATTCCCTTGAGCGTAGCGGAGTTGCCGGCGGCGTCCGCATCAAGCGCCAATACGATATTGCGCGACTGGCGGGTGAGCAGTTTCACCTGATAAGCGCCAAGTGCAGTACCCATCGGCGCAACGGTATTGGTAAACCCCGCCTGATGAAGCATGATCACGTCCATATACCCTTCAACGATCACCGCCTGATTCTTCTCACGAATCGCGACGCGTGCGCGGTCCAACCCAAACAGCGTCCGCCCTTTATCAAACAGCAGCGTCTGCGGCGAATTCAAAAACTTCGGAACGTCATTCGGGTCAAGAATGCGGGCACCAAAAGCAATCGTATTACCGCTGGAATCATGGATCGGGATCATGATCCGATTACGGAAACGGTCATAGAAGTTGCCGTCTTTGATCACATCCCCTTTTTCATCGCGTTTTTCACTGATCATACCGGTATCAACCAGCTGCTGGCGATTGTAACCCTTCGATAACAGATGTTCGGTGATGGCGTTCCAGGAATCAGGAGCATATCCCAATTCAAAATCACTGATAGTCTGATCAGTTAATCCGCGCTGATGCAAATATGCCAGCGCAGCTTTGCCCGCCGGGTGATGCAATAAATTGCTTTGATAAAATGCAACGGCGTCTTGCATCAGCTGCCGCAGTACCCGGGTTGTCTCCTTTTCGCCTGGGCCTCGCGGCTGCGACCCTCAAGTTGGATGCCGGCGCGGTTTGCCAACTGCTTCAACGCTTCCTGAAAATCCAGATTGTCGCGCTTCATCAGATAACTGAAAACATCGCCGCCTTCAGCGCACTGACCAAAGCAGCGCCAGGTTCCGGAATCGGGAAAGACCACGAACGATGGCGTGCGCGTATTCGCGTGGAACGGACAGAAGCCAATAAAATTCTTCCCCGTCCGCCGCAGTTTTACCGTTTCTGAAACCAGATCGACAAAATCGACCTGGCTTTTCACATCCTCTATTTGTGACACTGAATCCTCTTATTCAATTTTACAGCATTCTGAAGCAAGATACCGGAGCGGCATTAAAGCGATCCGACATATCAAATAAATCGTTAAAAAGACAGGAAATGGAAAGTCAGTTGATGAAATCCGGACTGTTCCAGTCAATCAGCCCATAATACAAAGAATCACCCGCGCGCCAGCTCCAGAGTTGGTCAAGGTAGCGCTGGACATCCGGCACAAGTGCCAGCCGCAACGTTTCCTCACGTGAAAACCAATCGAGTTCCCCTTCGTCTGAAGTGGTTAAAGGCTCGGCAATTTGATCCAGATCTGTTTTGAAAATGTGCACTTCAATTCCGATTGCGGGGTCGGTGCGGTCAATCACAATTCCGCAAAGGTCCAGTGATTTTAAGCGCAGACCGCTTTCCTCGTTCAGCTCACGCAGAGCCGCCGCCAACACAGTTTCACCGTGTTCAACATGTCCCCCCAAGCCGTTATACAAGTTCGGGAAATTCTTTTTATCAGGCGATCCCTTAAGCAGCAGCACCTTTTCGCAGTGAAACACGAAAATGAGCGTGCGCGGGATCACCTGATAACGAGCCATCACTAAAACCCAACTTTCAAAAAGTTGGTGTTAAACAGGATCGAAAGTACAAATCCGACAAACAAAATTACCAGCAAACAGCCGCAGCCGCAACCGAAAATCCCATTCCCATAACCAAATTTTTGCTGCCCCCAGTCATAGATTTTTTTGACCAAAAACAACTGTAAAAGCCCGCTGAGGCACCTCTGTTTATCATCCCGCATGGTTCACTCCCCCTATTTATTTGACACTGACATTTAACTGATAGCTGGATGGATTCCCATAAGCGACCACATCAATCAGATAATCTTGTGTCGCCGGCAGCGTTGCGGCCCAATACGTCTGGAACGAATTGTTGTCAAGGTAAACCTGCCCATCTGCCATACCTGTTATACGCAGGAACGCCTGCGGGGTTGCACTGCCGGAAAGGCTGACGGTCATCAACTGTCCCGCGCTGGCATATAAAGCGTAGCTGATCACTCCATTGCCTTTTACCGATCCTGCCTTCGTCGCACCTGTCGCTCCCGGCGCAAAGTTGATGCGCGCCGGAATAACCAAATTGAAGGAGTAGTCGGAAGGCTGTCCGCCGATGTTACAGACATTTAGATAGTAGGTGGTCGTTTTCGCCAGTGGCATCGTCCAATAAGTGTAATTGCTGGCATTGTTCAGGTAGGTCGTGCCAGTCGCATCCGCCAAACCCAGGTTGACCATGCCAGAAGATGAACCTAACAGCACGATGAGCGGATAGTTGTTGCCGGCATAGAAATTATATTTGTTACAGCTGTTCGCTGCCGCATTGCCGGCAATCCAAATGGAAGTTTCTCCCGCGCCAAACTGAATTGCTCCGCCGTTTTGGAAAACCGCCCGTTGCTGCGCAGGAGCCGGCGGTGCAGTCGGGATTGGCGTAGGCTGGATGATGGCAGGCGGCGGATAAACCGGTTGCTGCGATACGGCTGCCGGTTGGCTGAGCGGCGGAATTGTCAGTTGGAAGTTAAAATTGGTCGGCTGCGCCCCGTCGTTATAGACCGTCAAGTTATATGGACCGGTCTGGTAGAGCGGGGAAATATAGTACGACCATTTTTTCGCTTTGTCGAGGTAGGTATTGCCTTTACTGTCCACCAAGCCGAAAACAGCCTGTCCGTTGGTGGATTTCAGCGCCAATGACAATACCTGATTGCGCTCCGCGTAAAACTGATACTGAACATTCCCATATGCTTGCACAGTTCCGCTAACCCAGGCAGTAGATTGTCCGGGCTGAATTTGAATTGTTCCGCCGTTCTGAACATGGGTTTGAACGCCTGCGGGTTGTGTCAACGGGGGAATCGTGAGGTTCAGCGAAAAATCGGTCCCGTTCTGATCATCGTAAACGGTGATGGTAAAGGTGCCGGTGCGGCGCAGTGGCAGAGTAAAGTACTTATATTGCGGTTCAAGCCGCAAATATTCGGTACCCTGATCATCAGACAATCCAAAGTACGCTGTGTTTTGGACAGACTTCAGCGAGATGGAGACCACCTGTCCGCTCATTGCATAAAAATTATATTTAACTTTACTGCGGGCACTGACATGGCCATTGATCCAGGCGGTTGACTGCCCCGCTTCAAATTGGATATTACCGCCGGATTGCGCTGGCGGCGCCGCAAATGCCAGAACGTTCCCGGCAGAAAGTATCAATAATAAAACAATCATTATTGCGAAAAATGTTTTTCTGTTCATAACTCCTCCGCAAAACAAACTATCTTTTCTGATAAGACTCCAAAACAGCGCAAAACGTTCCCATTTTACAATCCAATTTCCCGCATTTGTTCCAACGTCAGATCAAACACCGCCTGCCCACTGCCATTAAGCAGTTCGACCAGATAGGTCCTGCCAGACCCTTTTTCGGAAAGCCAGTCAATTGAACGGGAATCTTCAATTTCAACCATATCGCCCAGCTCAAGATCAATCAGACGCAGCTGATATTTGGTTTCTTCCGGAACGGACAATTTTAATTGGAGTAAAAAGTCTTTTTCCACCTGTGCAGTAAAACGCCAGGATCCATTTGCTTCCAACTCGTCCTGCAGATGGAGAACGGACACATTTTTAGTCAGCGTCAGCTTATCGGGCAGCGCTAATTGCAGCGAATAATCGGTAGACGCGTTCTGGACTTCATCATTCATGCGGATCATCAGGCTGTACCAGCCTTCCTTTGGAATTCGGATCACAAGATTATCCGGCTGAAGGTTGTCCGGCAGACTGAGATCGCCATCCGCATGGCTCAAGCCGAGTTTCACGTCCTTCCCCGATGCAATCAGCCTCAGCCGCAGATATTGCCCTTCTTTTGCCAAAAAAGTATAGACGTCCGGCTGATCAGCCGTCAGCGTGCCGGAAAGCGTGGCAGCGTAAGCAGGGGCTTCAAACGAAATCAGAACTGGCCCATCTTTCTTTGGAGTGGGTGTAAAGGTCGTTGTCGAGACCGGAATCAGAGGCGTAATCGCCACCATCGGCACTATTTTCGTTATCTGAGTCTGCAGAGCAGTTGCAGCAGGCTCCTCAGGCGTTGCGCTGAACTGCCTGCTGGTCGCAGTAGCGGCGACGGTTGGAACCTCAATTGTTTGTGTAAAGGCATCCGGTGCAATCTCTGTCGCTTGCGGCGTATTTTCCCTCGCAGGCAGGGATATTTCTGTCTTCTCCTGGCTCGGTTTGATTACCGTTTCAGTGGCAGGTAATACTTCCGTTTCAATCAATCCAGCCGTCAGGGTTGCTCCGTTATCGACAGATTCGCCCATTTCCGGCAGCGCTGTTTTCGTTAATTCAACAGTCAAAGAAGGTTCGGCAGTTGCGGTTTTCGTCATTGCCTGGTCTGTTCCGCTGATTACCGTAGGGTTCTGCAGCAGCGGCGTATCAGCCGCCAAAGGTGGAACCGTCTCTTCAACCGAAATAGTCGAACGTTCCTCAGTCGGCTGTAAGAAGAGTTGGGGGTAATCCGTTTGAATACCGGCGATCACCGTTTCATTCTGTTCCTGAACGAGAGCGCTGCGCGGTTTGAAAAGCGCGCAGCCTGTCAGCAGCATCAGAAGAAAAACAAGATAAAAAAGCGGGGAAACAAGTCGATTCATGCGACTAATTATATGATATCTTCTGCTTTTCTATTTCTGTTAATGTTGTATGAATTTGCTCCCAGATGAGCGGAATTTTTTCCGGAGTCTGACCAGGGCTGAAGGCGAACGCATATCCATCCGAAAGCACCAGCCGGGCAGTCTCCAGGCGGCAGGCAATCCACCAGAAAAAATGTTCGCGCGCCATTTCAGCGTGGGATAAATTTTCGGATCACCTTCCATTTTAAACAAAAGGTCGACCTTGTCCGACTCCTGCACCGGCCAGGCATCCGCTTTCAGTGCCAGCGACGCGGCGCGCTCCTCCCCCATCAGCCAGGAGAGAAAGACCCAGGAAGCCATTTGTTCTTCAGCGCTGCCGGTGAAAATTCCGGCTGACACCGCATTTGAGAATACCAGCGGACGAGTCGAGGCGCCCTCCTCTTCAGCAGCGGGATAAGGGATCAGCATCCAGTCGTCCAACTTGTTTTGTTCTTCGCGCGAAAATGAATTCCTTTGCGCCTTAATATCTGCAAAGGACCCGGAATAAACCAGCGCCGAGTGACCGCTGAAATAGTCATATGGATCAGACAGACGGCTTTGCCAGACACAACCCTGATCAAACAATCCACGCAGCCAGGAAAGCGTTTCAACAAACTGCTCTCCAAAAGCGCCTTCCGGAAAAACGCTGAGATCAAGCTGCTCACCGTTTCTGCTCAGCAGCCAGCTGATGAGCGATCCAGCAGATCGGTTCAATATCCAACCGCCTGTTCCATCGTTAGACGGATCATCATCTTCACGAATAAATTTCCAGGCGGCGCAAATCTGGGTTTCAAGCGCTTCGAGTGATTCAGGCGCCTCCCGAAATCCCAAAATTTGGCCAAAGGCGTTGTTATAAACCAATAAGTCCGGGTTGTGCCACAGCGGCAGCGTGGTCAGGTTTCCCTGCCAGAATTCTTGCGCCAGCATTGACGATAAGACCGGTTCAATCTGCTGTGCCGCAAATCCCCAGCGCGGATGATCCATATAATTTTTGAGCATGACCATCGGCAGATCTTGCGACTGCCATTTTTTCAACCGCGGAGATTCCGCAATAATGATCTGCGGGAAATGGCTGTTCGCCGGTTGCGCCAGCAACCCGGCATCCATTTCGTCCTCTGAAACATCCGCGTGCAAACTGACCGTCAGCCCATACGGATTTTCCTCATTAAATTGAGCGGTGAACTCTTCGAGCGTTTCCCGTACAGCATCGCGTTGCGCATGCCAGACGACCAAGTTCAACCCAACAAGGT
Source organism: Flexilinea sp. (assembly GCA_040766005.1). Taxonomy (GTDB): domain Bacteria; phylum Chloroflexota; class Anaerolineae; order Anaerolineales; family Anaerolineaceae; genus Flexilinea. Next base: position 45,469 of record JAXGRI010000001.1, read on the forward strand.
CCTCCGGCTGAATCGTCATATAGTGAGGCAGCGGTGTTACCGTTGGAGTATAGGCAGGAGCAGGCGTACGCGTAGACAGCAGCGTGGTTGCCGCATCCTTAACAGCCGGCGCAGTCTCAGTAGCAGGTAATTCATCCGGATGGCGAGGCAGCCTCAGGCAACCAGAAAGCGAAACAACCAGCGGTAGCAGCCATAACAACAGTAAAAAACGCCTTGTTTTTTCAATAAAATTGATCCAATCAGAGGTTTCAGCGGTAAAACTGCCGTTCTTCGCCGACGGACGTAAACATCTCGTGACCTGGGAAGATCATTGTCTCATCCGGCAATGTCATCACTTTCTCCCGAATGCTCTTCATCAGCACCGCTTCGCTGCCGCCAATCAAGTCAGTGCGGCCGTAATCATGATAAAAAATCAAATCACCGGTGAACAGCCAACCGGCATCTTTTGAATAAAAACAGCAGTGACCGGGCGCATGTCCCGGCGTATGCAGCACCAGAAACGGGTATGAGCCGGCAAATAACGTCATGCCGTCAGCCAGATGAACAGACGGAAGCGGAGAGCGTTCAATCGGACCGGGCTGTCCCAAGAGAGCGGAGCCGCCGTTAGCACGGATGATTTCATCATCCGGATGCATCGCAATCTGGATAGCCGGGGTCATTTTATCGGCAAAAGCAGCCCCCATTAAATGATCAAAATGAGCATGCGTCAGCCAGACTGTCTGAATTTGCCAGTCATTTTTTTCAACAAAGTGCAGCACATGCTCGATGTTATATGACGGATCAATGATGATGCATTGGTTCTCTTTCCGATCAGCCAGCACATAGGTATTATTCGCAATCGGTCCTTCCTGAAAAGGCACCAGCAACAGATCTTTATATTCATAAGGTTCGCTGAATTTCATCTACAAACTCCTCAATTCTTTTGGAAAATCAGTCAACACTTCACAGCCATCCGCCGTGATAACTAGGTCGTCCTCAATGCGGATGCCAAATTCTCCCGGCAGGTAAATCCCCGGCTCATCGGTGAAGCACATGCCAATTTCCAGCAGCTCATCATTTTCTGCATACATATAAGGTTCTTCATGTGTTTCGAGCCCAAGTCCATGCCCCAGGCGATGTGTGAAATATTTCCCAAACCCGGCATCTTCAATCACTCCGCGCGCTGTCTTATCGAGATCGCCGCAGCGGACGCCCGCTTTCGCCGCCCGAATCACCTCCTGATTGGCGGCGAGCACCGTCTGATAAACCTCGCGCTGACGCGCTGACGGTTCACCGATCACAAACGTGCGCGTGATATCAGAACAGTACCCCTCATAACGCGCGCCCCAATCAAACAACAAAAAATCTCCCCGTTCGAGCAGCCGTTCGCCCGGTTCTGCATGCGGATCCGCCGCGTTTGGACCGCTGCCAACAATTGGCGCAAAAGCCAGTTCCGGGTCGCTGCCAGCACGAATCAGCTGCAGCGTGAGTTCGCTGGCAACCCGGCGTTCGCTGATCCCGGGTTTTACAACCTTGAGCGTTTCCTGAAGCGCATTCCAAGCGATCTCTGCAGCTTTGCGCATTTTTTTAAGGTCATCCTCCGTTTTCCGGAGCCGCAAACCGCTGAACAGCTTTTCACCGGAAATCAGTTGACAGCCAGGTAAATTACGCCGCAAAAAATCGAATTCGTGAAAGCGGAAATGAAGCGGCTCAACGAGTATTCTGGCGTTTTCCAATTTCAGGAATGCTCCAGCCTCTTTAAACGCGTTCCCCCACATAGCAGGGTTGTCGCTAAATGGGAATAATTGAAAATTAAATCCACAATCGCTGAACGATTCCCCTTCAAAGCCTGCAGCAATCAACGCAGTCGCTTTTTCCGGCGCGATCAGCAAAACAGTTGGTCTCTCCATCAAATGTTTGCGCATTCCGGTCAACCAGAAGAAATTGGGGCTGGGAATGACGGCAGCTGCGTCCGCGCCGTTTTCCCGAATCAACTTTTTCAATAAATCCATCCGATGGATGCTCAATTTCCACTCCTTGTCAAATCAATCGCCTCGGCAATTGTTGTTATCATTCACAAAACTTTTCGATCAGAAATTGCTGCGCCTCTGCAGAAGGCTGCCCCTTTTCCAATAAATCCAATGCGTTTTTAAAATAATTGCAAGTCTGGAATTGCAGATATGAATCCGTTTTCAGGATCTCGCCGTAAGGTTCTGCCCGTTCCAACCTGCCCAGATAAGCGTACGCCTGTACTGCCGGAAGCCATTCAACAGCGTCTTCCGCATGCATGCCAGCAGCGATTGCTTCATCCGCCAGACTGACCACAGTTTCCCATTCTTCCTGCTGATGCGCCAGCGCCATTTTCTCATAATAATAGCACCAGCCTTTTTCCGGCTCGCGGCCAAAAAATGCAGTCGGAGGAATCTGAAATTCATGCTCGATCAGTGCGCGGTCAATCAGCGAATATTGACCAATTTCCGAGATTCGCGAGCCTTCTAAATTCGAATAAATCGGATTTTCCCCATCAATTACCTGAACACAGGATTTGGCAGAAGGCTTGGTCACCGCCAACATTTTTGTATAATCTTTGCTCAAAAAAATCATGCGAACCGTTCGGCTTTCAACCGTTCCCATCGCCGCTTTTTGCTTAGAGTGAGCGTTCAGATTGTCATTACCAACTTGGACATGGTCCTCGTTCGGATAATAAATCAGATGTAGCGGGGCAAAAATTTCGTAATCTTCTTCCGGTGAAAAGCCATAAATGGCAGTCATCAGCAGCGTGTCCTTCTCAATTTGCGGCACACGCCATGAAAGCTGCCACCAGAAATCGTTGGTCAGTCGCGTCTGTTTAATGTAGTTTTCCTTATTAATAAGCTGAGCCATGATCCCGGAAAAAACCATCAGGGTCAGCAGCGCGGTTTTGACCCATTTACCCTCGATTGAAGCGACCAATCCAACTGTGAACAGGATCGCCCCATAACAGGCGGGGTAAGCAAAGCGGTCCAGGCTGGAACTGAAGGTCACTTCACGTCCGGCGAGGATAATCGGAACCAGTGCCAAACCGCAGCCAAGAAGTCCCAGAATCATCCATTGCACGCGCCAGTTGCGCTTTAGGATCTTCTGGGGCGCCTGTGGCAGAGACAGCGGTTTCAGCCGCTCTGGCATCAGCTTTAAAAACGCCGCCAGAAAAACAACGCCTGGAATCAGAGAAAAACCGAAAACGTTCCAAAAAACCTTGACGTCCAAAGAATTAAATAAATTGTAAAGCGGCACAGTCCAGGATCCAACCATCACCTTAAAAATGTTTCGAATGATGCCAGATAACCAGATTGCGCTGGTATAACGCGGATAGTCAAAAAAGGGCCGCAGCACAGTTTTGACGTCGGTCCCTCTGCGAGATGCCTCGAAGAAAAAGCTGCGCCAGACGAAAAATGCGATAGCACCAAGCAACCAGGGCAGGTAGTTGACCAGCGTCTTCAAAAAAATTTCGAACGGTTTAGCCGCCGAACGATTGTAAAGCCAGGCATAAAAGAGCAGGAAGCGCAGCGCCTCCATGCCAATATAATATTCCATCAACGCCATTTCCACGCTCGCGAGCGTTATTGAAATGAGTGCGAGCGCGATCTTCCACCCCATTTTCTCCGCTTGCAGCGCCAGGAGTGAAAGATAGATTGAAAGCAGAATACTCAGCATGGCAATTTGATGCGGCAAATAGGCAAACCCATCCACCTGGTCGCAAAAATCCGGGAAATATCAGGAAAAGCGCCGCTGCTACAAATGCCGGAAATTTATGTTTTCGCCAAATGAGCATCAGTGAAAGATAAAACAGGACGCCACAAAGGAAGCGACAGATCAGATTAATGATCAGATATGGCAGCAAATTTGCGCCGAAGAGCTCATAAGCGGTTCGCAACAGATAGCCATCAACTGGACGATCGCTGGCATAGTGGGGAATCAGCATATCGGCACCTTGCGTATACGCGTTAAACATGTTGTTCCAGTCATCCCGATAAAATCCAAGCTGGTTCAGCCCTGGCACATATACCAACAGCGTAATTGTCAGCAGGATTAGAAAAATCAGGATATTTGACGAGCTTCTCTTTGCAGTGCTTTTTTCCATTTTCAATCGCTCCAGAAAGATTTTCCGGTTTTTCTCATTATAAAACAGAAAAACATGCCAATTACCGCGGCATGATCGTAGCCGGGTCACAACTGGCGAAGATCAGCTTTCCGCCTTATCCGGAAAAAGACAAGGCAGGGCAATCCGACCATTATCAGCGCATTGACTGACGCGCAGGGCCTTTATTCATTTCTAAGGATGTTCGTGCCGATGATCTGATTCCAGCAAAGCAGTAGTATGGTCGTGATCATGGCGATTGCCCTGATTATCGTGATGAACATGGCTATGGATATGTTCATGCCAATGCGGGTGATTATGAATCAACCCTCCGTGCTCATGCAAATGTGCATGCACATGACGATGCAAATGCGTATGTTGGATGGAGATCGAATCATTGATAACAAACCAGGTTCCAAGCATCATAACCGCCAGCGCAATCCAAAATTGAAGATCGGGGATTCCGCGGAAGATCAGCAGGGCAAAGCCTGTACCAATAAACGGAGCAAGCGCGTACCAGGCACTGGTTTCGCGGCGCCAAGATCCCGCTGCGCTCTGATATAGAAGGTGATGCTCAATCCGTAAGCGACAAATCCTAAAAGAAGGATGAGGGCTGCGTTCACTGCAGTCGGAAATGGCTCTTTTTGGATCAGAGCAACGCTCAGGCTGCCAATTCCTGAAAAAATCCCTTTGATGACAACAATTTGCAGCGGGTTATGCGTTGAAAGCATCCGGGTGCAATTATTTTCCAACCCCCAGCAGGCAGCAGCCAACAGAATCAGGATTGAACCACGGGAAAAGGCAAAGGTTGAAAGATTCTCAAATGACAGAATCACGCTTGCGATTGTGATCAAGACAACCGCAGCCCACAGCCGTCTCGAAATCACTTCCCTGAAAAAGATCAGCGCAATGAAAGCAGTCGCGACAATCTCAAAATTGTTCAAGAGAGAAGCGTTGGCAGCAGCGCTCACTTTCAGCCCCATCATAAGAAAAATTGGCGCGGCAATATCCAAAACCACCATGCCTGCGATATAAGGCAGTTCAACCGGTTTCAAGTGAAAGGGTTGTACCTTCGAGTTTTTCTTGTTTTGCAGCAAAAGGAAAAAGCCGGTGCCGATTCCAGCTCCCAAATAAAGCAATCCAGCCATCATTGCCGGCGCCGTTCGATCTAACATCAGTTTAGCAAGCGGCGTGCTGATCGCATAGGTGAGCGCCGCCAGAATAGCAAACCAGGTGGCCCGGTCGCGTGTCGAAAGTGTCGTCATTTAGCCATACCCCGCATTAAACAGAGGATGTCCTGCGCGCCTGCACCAAGACATCCTATCAGAATTCAACCATAATATAGAAAAAAGTCAGGAATCGATTTCAGAGGAAAGATTCGTGCATCATTCAGCTGGGTCTTTGTGTGGGTCGCCCGCTTTGTCGCCCAGAAGTTTATATTCGCCATTGATCGGCGATTCGTTCTCCGGAACGCCATCATCCAACTGAGGAGCATTTTTGCGCTGATAAGGCATTTCATGCGGATCAGCGTTACGCTTCGGCACCTCGTTAAATTCCGCCGTCCGCATTCGGGACGGATCAGAAAACGAAACAGAGGCGTCCTGTGCTGCGGAAACATGATTTCCGGCAGCAGTAGTAAACGGAGGAACTTCAGTAGTGCCCTCCGCGCGAAAGGCGATATTAAACCAGATAATGGACAAAATGATAAACACAAACCCCGCAAGAACAACTCCGAAGATCAGCCCTTTCGGATCATATTCCGAAAGCATCAGAAATGAAAAGATGATACAGGCGGCAATCAGAACCGTTGTGATCCCAAAAACCACTGCCAGAAGCTTTTTGCCATTTTCAGAACCATTTTGCATCATGAAATATGGAATCAGGAATGCAGCAAAAACCAGCAGCAGCGAGATCCAGGTTGATGCACCCCCAAATCCGCCCTGTCCTGGCAGATGCCCGGACAACGGGGGAATAGACGCGAAGATCACAAGCATCACAAGGGCAAAAATTGCCAAAAATGTCACAACGCTGACGTTTGAATCTTGAGTGTTTCGTTTTTCCATAACCGCTCTCTCATTAAACTAATAAAACAAATTCTTACTCTTTATTATCTTAACATAAAAAAGGTTAAAGGAAGCGCTTCCTTGCCAAAAGCCAGGCGGAAGAGTGCAGCAACGGGTGAGAAGGGCAGGCTCTGGCAAGCGGATAGCGTGAACGCCACAAGCTTTCCGTTTGTCATTTTGTCATCGAATGTGTATGGCTGAGTGGCAGCAGGCTGACAAAGGCGTACCGGATAGCCCGCCATGATCTTGTCATATCATTTGGAATAAGATTCGCTGGCGAATCTTTGCTGCCGAAACTCAAGATTGAAACTGCATTTGATAAAGCCGGGCGTAAATGCCATTTTGTATGAGCAATGCATCATGCGAGCCGCGTTCGGCGATTCCATCCTCCGTCAGCACCAGTATCTCATCAGCGTTGCGGATTGTGGAAAGACGATGAGCAATCACCAACGTTGTGCGGTTCCGGGAAAGCTCGTTCAGCGACTACTGTACAAAGCGTTCGCTCTCATTATCGAGTGATGAAGTTGCTTCGTCCAAAATCAGAATGGGCGGATTTTTAAGGAACACCCGGGCAATTGAAATGCGCTGTTTTTGACCGCCGGAAAACCGGACGCCATGTTCACCCATCATCGTTTCATATCCGTCCGGCAGAGAAAGGATAAAATCGTGAATATTCGCTCGTTTGGCAGCCAGTTCAATCTCTTCGTCTGAAGCCTGCGGATTTCCATAAGATATATTGTTACGGACAGAAGCATTAAAAATATAGATTTCCTGCTGGACAACGCCGATATTGGCGCGCAGAGAAGGCAGCGTCATATCACGGATATCCATTCCATCAATCGTAATTCGTCCTTTGGTAACGTCATAAAACCGCGGAATCAATGAACAGAAAGTCGTTTTTCCCGACCCTGAAGGACCAACCAGCGCAATGCTTGTCCGACAGGAATCTCTAGAGATATGTCTTTTAAGACAAATTCGTTTTCTTCATAGCTGAAACTGACATTCTCAAAATGAATATCCCCTTTCAGTTTGCCAACTTGAACAGCATCAGGATTTGTCTGTACTTCGGGATTGGATGCCAGAATTTCCACCATCCGCTCAAATCCAGTCATCCCTTTCTGGAATTGTTCCGTAAAACTAACCAGACGGCGGATCGGATCAAGAAACATGTTAATGTACAGAATATACAAAATCAGATCAGGCGAATGCAGCTGTCCTTTGATCACGAAATAACCGCCTGCCAAAACAACAGAGATACATCATTCCCTGCAAAAATCCCTGAACCGAATGGAACTGACCCAACACCAGATAATTAAGCCGTCTGGACTCCAGAAAACGTAAGTTACCGCTTTCAAATTTCTGCTGTTCAATTTCTTCATTGGAAAAAGACTGTACGGTGCGGATTCCAGACAGGCTGTCCTGTACAATCGCATTGACATCAGCGATTCTGCGTCGGTTTTCCATAAATGTCCGACGTATTCGTTTGTTCTGGACATAAGTAAACCAGATCATAAAGGCAGTCAGAACCAGCAAAACCAAACTGGTTGGAACATGGATGGTGAATAAAATATAAAAGGCGCCAAAAATCTTTATCACCGATATGAAAATATTCTCAGGGCCGTGATGCGCCAGTTCTGTAACCTCAAACAGGTCGTTAATCATGCGGGAAACCAGATGCCCGTATTGGTTTTGTCAAAGTATGAAAAAGACAGACGTTCCAGGTGGCTGAATAGATCCGACCGCATGTCTGCTTCCATCTTGGCGCCCATCAGATGTCCATAAACCGTCATATAGTATTGAGCCAGCGCTTCTATCACATAGAGCAGAAGCAGAAAAACCGCGTCCCGCATCAGTAAAGCTGTCATTGCCTGAGGGTCGTTCAGAATAAAAACCCGGTTTGTCAAATCGCGAATAACAACCGGAAACAACACGCCGGTAACGCCGATCAGGATAGCGCAAAACAGATCATAGAATAATGTTCGGATATATGGTTTGTAATAGGCGAGAAATTGACGTGTTACGTTCATAATTAGAGATAAATAATTATATCAGCTGTTTCTTTATACCTGTGTCACACAAACGCCTTGTTGCAGAACGTTGCTGATGCGCCAACCGACTAGTCACACAAATCTGTTCTCAGGTATGCGGCACTCTAAGACGAACAACCGTAAATGTCAGCAGCTGATTTTCATAACTTAATGATGCTTCGTCGAGCATATAGCTCATCAACTCCAGATCATCGTCCGTATCACGCATGCCCAGTAGCTCGTCATAATAATCTTCCATCTCCACTTTACGCTGAACGTTGCACAGCATGCAGATTTTGTCGATTCCTGCAATGATGCGATCAGTTTTGCCGCGGATCGTAATTTCAGTCTTTTCATCATCCATCCGCACTTCGAGGTCAAAATTGATAATCTGATGCCTGAAAAAGTATCCGATCAGAACATTCACAAACTTCTTTGTTTTTGCTTTTTCATACATGTTAAATCCGCTATTCCTTATTCCCTGTTTTTTTATAATTGGTGATTACATCAAATATCGGCGCCAGAACCGCGGCAACAAACCCACCGGAAAATCCATTGTTATACAAATTCAGTCCGCCATGCAAAAACCCGATATTATTGACCATCGCAGTATGGACAAAGCCTGCAATAACGCCGTAAATCCAACCGAAGTATCCGCTGATCGGCGCCAGGCAGGTACCAAACAACCCTGTGAGAATTGCGCTTGTTGAGGTGATGTTGTGAATATTCAAATGATTCGCAATATAAATCCCTGCCAACACCGGAATAATGCTGCGAGGATGTTTGCCAAAGGCAGAGAATGCTAGCACGGTAAAAATACCGCCCAGGACAGGACCGTTAAAAACGCCCTGCGAGATGATGACATAAATCATACAGATCAGCCCGTTTAAACCCATGTTGATGAAAACCAGCCCGTCACCATATTGGATGACGAAGTCGGAAGCCAGCCGGCCGCTTTCCTTGAGTATTATGCTGTAACCGCGGAAGGTACAGTTGTTTTTCAATAGTCCGACGCCAATCAACAGCAGACAAAATACCAAGAGTGAAATCTGGATCGCGGTATCGTCACCAAGATATAATTCCTGATTTAGTTCAACAGTAATATTAAACATGCGCAAAATCCCAACCAGGCCCATTCCCACCACGCCGGCAGTGAAACCCAGATTGTAAAGATTAAACCCCTGATGAAAACTCAGAAAATGCATGGAAATCGGCGGAAGAATAAAACCGATCAACGTCCCGACCAATGAACCAAGCGGAATGCCAACCGCAAGCGGAAGATCTACCCCAAAAGCAATAAAACTGACGACCGGAGCCAGTGACGTGCCAAAAAGCATGCTGAGTACCACACTCTGGTATGGCAATTTCATGAAGCGGGCATACAAAATACAGCCGAACATGATTGGAATCGAATTTAACGGGTCTTTTCCAAAAAAACTGAATCCGGACACAGTCATAATTCCAGCAAAAATCGCTCCGGTGACCGTTAATTTCATCCTTTGGATCATAAAAATTGAAAATAAAGTGATCAATCCGCTGTTGAAAAAAGTCGCTCCGATTCCCGCCAATGCCATATAGTCGGTCAACAGGTTGCTGGGAGAGAGCAGTATTTTACCCATGCCCTGAATGATCCCGAAAGGGGAGTCAAATATGAGACCGAGCAGCAGTAAAGCCAATGCAAACAGATATAACAGACGGAGAGATATTTCGTTTCTGGTTTGTATTGATAATTTCAAAATGACTCCAATGCATAAATTTTACACAAAAAACATATCCTTCTTATTTTTCATAACAAAATTTGCAAAAAGCATTTTTTATTGCCAAAAATCACTTAACCATCGCGATGATTTGTGTTCTTCTGTAGCACATGAATGAACTTTATCAACCAGAAGATCGTCTTTTATTAACGGAAAAGGAGAAAAAGATGAAAAAAATCTGCTTTTTTTTGTCAGCTATGCTTTTGTTGTGTTTTATTCCCGCAACAGCTGATTTTGACAATCCGCTGGTTGACCCCGGATCCCCGGGAATCCAGATCGCGATTGAGAGTGGACTCACAACCGACCTGAATCTGACAGCGGAACCAGCGTTGCCAGAATCGTTATCCGGATCTGAAAACCCGGATTTTAGGGAAATTGCTCTGGTTGATGGAACTGTTGTGCATGACAGCACATCGGTAACGCTCAAATGGGTCTACAAGGAAATCGGCCGAATCATTATCAGTGCAGAAGCGAAAAATCTGCCGGAAGGGATGACGTTCGGCATGCCGGTCTTCTCGTATGATCGGGTTTATACCTATGATGACATCGTCATGCCCGAAAACAAAACGATGCGCGTCGACGGCAACCATCTGCTGGCGATTGCTTATGAAGTGGGAAATCCCAAGAACAACGATCGAAAAATCGACATCGGAATTGATATTCCAATCATGAAACAAGATAACTTAAGCGCTGAGGCAGCCGCAACCTTCCATTTTGAGCTGAAAGATTATATTATGCCAATGGGTCAAGGTATCAGTTGGCAGCAAACCGGCAGTGTCATTAAAAATGGGTTCGAAGTGCAGCTGCGCCAAATTCGTTTTCTGGAGCAGCAAACGCACGCGCTGGTTTGTTATGATTCGTTAGCTGAAGCAGAAAACTGGCAACCGGATGGGGCGGCACTTTTGCAAGAAGGAAATCGAATCGCGAAAATAGATTCCGTCATGTCGCTGCCTGACCCTGCCGGGCTGAAAGACCGCTGTGAATGGCTTGCTTTTCCAATAACAGCCTTCGACCAAAACGCAATGCTGACCCTGTTGATCGATCGGTTCAAATCTGCCGCAGATCCGAATCTTCAATCTGCTGAAGAGTTTGACTTTTATATCACCATTCCGACGGAGCCGATTTTTCCGGAACATTCGCAAACGACAGCATTTGATGAAACACCTCCTTATGATCCGGCAGCCGTGCGCATGACGCTGGACTGGGGTTACGCAGATGCAACTCGCCTGACGCTCGGCTACCACATAACAGGGCTGCCCTATACGCCGGAAGCCACTTTCCTGAGCGGTGATATTCGCATCCGTAACGCGGATGGAGATGAAATTCGTCCGGAAGGTATGGGGCGGAACATCTGGTCAAATCCAGAAAATGGCGTCATCACGGGTATTTACGATTTGAGAGTGGACTGGATGCCGGTTCCGCTGGGTAATCCGCCATATCAGCTCAGCTTCATTCTCGGCGGATCTGGAGAAAGCGGCAGCCCGGACATGATACCGTTTGGTGTTTTCGAACCGGCGCACAGCCTCTCCGCTGGATCGATTCAAATCCCTGACAAGATGATCGGCGCCTTCAACTTTGAGGTTGACCTGCCGGTGTATCCGTTCGAAAAACCGGAGCTCAATCTTGAAAGCACAGCGAACGGAATCAGAATGCGCCTGCTGCGAGCGGAGATTACGCCCGTTTCATCCAGCCTGTACCTGTGTTATCAAAAGCCTTCCGATCATGACTGGATGGTCGGAGGATCCGAGAGCGGCATGCCGTTTTTTGAAGTCGGAGGCGTTCGTTTATCCAGCTATCAATATATGTTGCTTTATGATGAGTTCTTCGGCGGTTGGATGCCGCGGGCAGCATCAAGCGAGTTGTCCGATTTGGCAGTTGAGCCAGACGAACGATGTATAAAATTATCGTTCGGCATCGGAAAAACCGCTGATCCGCAGACCTTTAAGCTGATGATTCCGCGGTTGATGCAATCGCGTCCTGAAGTTGTTCCAGCTGAGAAAGTTGAAGCCATCCGCGAACCACTGAAAGCGCTGGGTATCGAATTTAACTACAGCACGTTCAACAGCGGCAGCGGAGGCGGCGGCGGTTTCCAAATCCTCACCATGCTGGATGGCATGACTGAAATGGAAGCCCTGGAACAGATTGATCATGCGCTGGGCTATTTCCATCATGGACCTTGGTCGTTCGAATTCGAATTGCCATAAACACATTAGACTTAAAGGAAGATGACATGCAGAAAAAGAGCAAATTAACTGCATGGTTACTGAAAACCCTGTCTGTCCTATTGGTTTTCTTCGCAACCGCAAGCGCCCGTTTCCCCGATATGGATGACCCGCGCTGGGATCCGGCGGCGGAATTGATCCTCAAGGAGGGGCTGATCACCGAACTGGAAGAAAATGATTCCATTGATGAAACAGAATTGACCCTGAACTGGTTTTACGCCGATGGGTTGCGCATCGGTTTTGACTTTCATCTAAGCGGTATATCAGTCCCGCCGGAAACCTATTCGCTGAACGGAAAGCTCAAAATTGTGGATGGAGAAAATCGTGAAATTCAATTCACATCGATAGACGGCGCGATCAGACTTGAGAAAAACGGAGACATCAGTGGAAATTGTATGGCGAATCTGCGGGAAGATACTTTCGCCAGCGCCCCCGTTCCATCTGGAGCTAATTTTCAACCCCGAGACAATCGATGGGGCGCACGTTTCTGGCTCGAATATGCGGAGACGAGAGGAACCGCACCGGTTTCATCCGCTCAACAGGATGTGCTTGCCGGAGTGACCATGGGGCCATTTATGTTTTCATTCGAAGCTCCGGTTTATCCAGTGGAGAACGCCTCGCTGGATATTGAAACCGCCCTGAATGGAATCTCACTTCGGTTGATTAACGCTAAGACTACGCCAAGCGCGACATTCCTGGCGCTATGCTACAGGAACAAGAATGGAGAATTATGGAGCCCGATCGGGGATTATTTGGACGAGAACCCGCTGCTGAAAAGTGGAGAGTACGAGGCGCTTCTGAAAAAGCTGGCGCGAATCTGTCAATCCGTTATTGCAACTTTGGCCGGTGAATAAGGATGCCTTGGAAATTCGGGAAGGTGAATTCTGCGGTGAATTTGGTTTTTATCTGGGAAAAAGCCACCCCTCACAAGATTTCCAACTGGTGGTTCCGGTCATGCAGTTAAAACTTTCCGACAGCGAATTCATTGACAAAATCTTAAACTATCAAAGGGATGGGGTTAATCCGGATGTTGATTTCACCTACTCTTACCAGATTGAAGAACGAGCAATATCAAAAAACTTCGATTTGATAAAATATCCGGACGATATGACAGAAGCGGAAGCCTACAAAGCTTTCTACAGCCAGATTGGAACACTCACTTCCGGGCCCTGGAACATCACTTTTAATATGCAGTAAATGAACAGGAACTGCCGAAAAGATGAGGTGCGCAGCCGGTCGGTAATGATTGAATTGGTTCCGCTGCGTTTTTCTCTGATGCTGTAAAGCCAACGCATATTTTGCATCATTTCTCTCTGCCGCACCGCTGTTCAAACGCCGTACTTTCGCCGATAGCAGCGATGCGGCTTCATCAATGATATTCGCGTTTTTGATAAGTTTTATACAGTTATCCCACCAATCGGAACAAAACGCGCAGAAATTGACATCTCCAATATACATAGCGCCTGTGGAATTGTCCTTTCTTCTTCTGAATTGTTGCAATACCCGTAAAATCCATGTCAATTTTCAATTCAGCAACATCATCAAGCGCAACTTCCTAATCATACTATTTTCGAGAAACAGCCAGATGAATGAAAGGTAGAATTTTTTTCTTGGTTATTTAGTAATTCGTTTCTAAACGAAACGTATCGCAGATGAATTGCTGAAAATACCACGCCGATTTGTCGAAAAAATACGCATTCTTTTTATAAATTGAGGTAGAATGATTAGAATGGGAAAAGGGGTTTCTACGTGCGCAAACCCAATGCGCCCGATTCTATTAAAATAATGAAAAAAGCGAACAGGTCAAACCCGAAACCAGTCTTTAAACCGATTCAAACATATTGAGCGGTATTTTTAAATTTACTCCAAAATGTCGGCGCTGAACCAACCGGCAGGAAAGGGACAGACTATGATTGAAGTTGTTGAAGTTGCGGAGCCAATCGCTGAAGCGGCTGTAAATGGCATTAGTGGCATTATGGGGCAATCCCTCCAAATCACCGTGATTGGAATGGTAATTCTGTTTGTATCACTGTTGCTCCTGTGGGCTGTAATGGAGATTCTTGTCCGGGTTGTCAAGGATCCGGCAGAATCAGAAGAAGCTGAAGCCATTGAAGAAACATCGAGGCCTACCTTTGCTATTCTGGATGACGAAGACCTCAAGATCCGCGCAGCCGCGGCCGCTGTTGCTTCCGTTCAGAATTATGACCTGAAGAAACAGGTCGCAGCGGCAGCAGCAGGATATGCCAAAGGAAAACAGGCCTAGTCAATAAAAGTTATCCGGCAAATCGGATAACTATGAGAAAACATAATACCAATTTCAAGGAGTCAGTGAAATGAAACTTACAGTCAAGGTTGAAGACAAAACATTCAATGTCGAAATCGCCGATCCGAGCGCCAGCCCGATGCTGGTGAACGTTGACGGAACCACCTTCAGCGTTTACGGAGACGCATCCACAAAACCGGTTGAATCAGCCGCACCTGCTGCCCCGGCAGCCGCACCTGCAAAACCAGCCGCCGCTGGCGCTGAATCCGTCAAAGCTCCTATCCCGGGTGTCATCCAGGAAGTCAACGTGAAAGACGGAAACGCCGTGAAAAAAGGTGACGTTCTGTTTGTTCTTGAAGCGATGAAAATGAAAAACAACATCGTTGCCGGACGTGATGGCGTCGTAGCAACGGTAAATGTCAACAAAGGTGACACTGTTAAACACGGTCAGGTTTTGTTGTCATACGCCAATTAACGAGGATTCACTATGGGAAACCTCGGAAGTATCGTTGATACATTTTATCTGCTATCGTGGAAAGAAATTGTCATGGTTGTGATCGGACTGGTTCTGATCGGCTTGGCAATTATCAAAGAATACGAACCCACGCTGCTGCTGCCGATTGGATTCGGCTGTGTTCTGGCAAACCTGGGTATGTCTTCCTATCAGACATTCACAGTTACCGAAATCGTCAATGGGCAGGTTACCGAAGTCGTCCGTTCGGGCTTCATGAAAGTCATTTATGACGCCGGAATCACGACAGAACTATTCCCACTGTTGATCTTCATCGGCGTCGGCGCCATGATCGACTTTCGCCCGCTGCTAGCGATGCCGAAAATGGTCATTCTCGGTGCCGCCGGTCAATTCGGTATTTATGGAACACTGATCCTGGCTTCATTCCTCGCCAAAACATTCAGTGGTCTCAACTGGGGCCTACCGGAAGCGGCTTCAATTGGCACTATCGGCGCCATTGACGGACCAACCGCGATCTATGTGACCTCCAAAATCGCGCCGCATTTGCTGGGACCGATTGCGGTCGCCGCTTATTCATATATGAGCTTGATCCCAATCATCCAGCCGCCAATTATGAAAGCACTGACCAGCAAAAAAGACCGCATGATCCGAATGGAATATGCGCCAAAGCCGGTGTCGCACCGTGCCGTCGTCGTTTTCCCAATGCTGGTCACCATCGCCATCAGCATCATTTCTCCGGATGCCGCACCGCTGATCGCTGCATTAATGCTCGGTAACCTTTTGAAGGAGAGCCGCGTGGTGGATCGCCTGGATAAGGCAGCCCAGAATGAGATTATCAATGTCTCGACGCTGTTCCTCGGGCTGGCAGTCGGTGCAACGATGACCGGAGACCAATTCCTGAATCTCGGCGTACTCTTCATCATGCTGCTGGGTCTGTTTGCTTTTATTCTGGATACTGTCGCCGGCGTGCTCTTCGGTCAGCTGATGAAAATCGTCACCCGACGCAAGATCAACCCGCTCATCGGAGCCTGCGGAATCAGCGCATTCCCGATGGCAGGAAGAATTGCTGCTCAGATCGCACTAGAAGAAGATAACGATAACTTTATCCTGATGCATGCGATGGGCGCCAACACAGCCGGGCAACTTGGTTCCGTTGTCGCAGGAGGCGTATTGCTGGCTTTGGTACAGGGGTTCATGTAAAATTCGGCTTTGATTTTGTAAGAAGGTATCCGGTAGAAACTCGGAAACCTTCTTTTTATTTATACGCTGGCTGTTCTTCCATCTTTTAGCTTGCCTTGGAGACACTCCAATTATGGGAGAAACCAATGAAGGAGAATTCTTTTCTCTGTCGGTTCCGCAGTTCCCCAACTTACCGCTGAACCTTCCCGGCGTCAATGAAGCAATGTCACATATTTGTCACATTTATATCTTGACAAAATGTGACGTTCGTTACTATAATAGTGGTCAGGGACAGCAAAAGCAAAAATTCTTCTTTTTTATCTTTTTCCAAGCCGCCTTTGAATTAATTATTCAAGGCGGCACTCCTTTTAAATCCTTTCTGCATACACGCTAATCGACAAAACCGGTCTCTGTGTTCTCAGTTCCGTATTATTTGATAAAATTATGGCAACATTTGACGAAGCTGATTTTGGATAAAGGAGAATTTTTATGTTTCACACGATCATCGTAGCAGGAAATATTGGTCGGGATCCGGAAATGCGCTATACGCCTTCCGGCGTACCGGTTACTTCATTCAGCGTCGCAACGAGCAGACAGTACTCAAACGCACAGGGACAACTGACAAAAGAGACAATCTGGTTCCGAGTTACCTGCTGGTCAAAACTTGCAGAATATGCCAATAATTATCTGAAAAAAGGGCATAAGGTCCTGATCGAAGGACGGCTGGTACCGGATCCGAATTCCGGAGGTCCGCGCGTCTGGACCAGAAATGATGGAACATCCTCTGCTTCGTTTGAAATTAACGCAGTCACCGTACGCACGCTCACATCACGCTCAGAAGGCGAGAGTCAGAGCGCGGGAAGCCAAAGCTACCCGGAATACAGTGATTCCTCAATTGATGAGGATGAGATCCCGTTCTAATGTCTGACATCACCACCAAAATAAACGAGATTGCAGAATATGCGCATCAAGATTTTGAGGCGCGGACCCTTGCGCGAGATGGCGCGCTGACCAAAGCGCGGTCGCTTACCCGTCACTCCGCAAATGCCATCCGAGCGATTCATCGCGGTGAGACGCAAGAGGCACATCAACAACTGGACGAAGGTCGTGTCATCTACGAAAAATTGCAGCAGGAACTGCTTGACTATCCAGACTTGTATTACGCCGGATATACGCAGGACGCGATAAAAGAATTTTGCGAAGCAACGCTCACCTGCGCTATCATTGAAAAAAAAGCGATTCCAATGCCGGCAGAAATGGGCGTCAGCGCGGCAACCTATCTGCGCGGATTAGCGGAAACACCCGGTGAATTACGCCGGCGTTGTATGGATATCCTGCGCACCGGCTATTCAAACGAAGCAGAAGCGTTGTTAGCACAAATGGATGATATTTATTCAATCCTGATCACAATGGACTATCCTGATGCAGTTACCAACGGACTTCGGCGCCAGACCGACCTGCTGCGCGGGATAGTAGAACGAACCCGCGCAGACTTGACACTGAGTTTGCGTGAGGAACAACTCAAAACGATGCTGCAAAGAGCCGTAGATGTTTTTGAACAAAAACAGGAACGCTGAAAGGCGGCGTTATTAATCAAGCGTACATATAAAAGAGTCTGAAATTAGTTTTCAGGCTCTTTTACTTTGCCATATTATCTGCAGAAAAGGACAACTTGTTTTTTATCTTTTCTTCCAAACTCAGTAAATATCGAACAGAGCGCAACATGGAAATCTCTCTAAAAAAACAAGCCAGCTCTCATAAGAACAGACTGTTTTTAATAAAAAAACCGAATTGTCAATAACAGACTCTCAAAAATACCGATGTTGAAAAAGATCCAACCATGGGAACTTTAAAGATATCTTTAATTCATGTGGCGGCAGTCAGATCGCTCGGGTTACGGTAAAATTACCCCATATGAGGTTATTTACTGAAAGAAAACTTTTTGCATTCTCTATGAAAAAACGCACGATCAGTTTATTCGTTATTTTTATATTGTTTTGCCTGTTTTCCGCGCTTCCGGCAGCAGGTGATCATACCGCATCCAGTTACCTGGTCAAAGTGTATTTCTTTTGGGGAGAAGGATGCCCACATTGCGCTCAGGAAGAAGTTTTTCTTGAAAAAATACAAGAAAAATATGGCGATCAGTTGATCATTAATGATTTTGAAATCTGGCAACACTCAGAAAACGTCGAAATCCTAAAACAGTTTGCCAGGGCGTTCAATTTTGAACCAGCCGGCGTCCCTGTTACCATCATTGGCAATCTGCAATGGGTTGGCTTCAACGAACAAAAACAACAAGAGATGGAAGACGCGATCACAGCCGGTTTCGAAAATGGGGTGGTTGATGCTCAGGATATCGTAGACGGGAAGACTGAACTGGTGCCTCCTGAAGTTGCGCCCACCCGCACAATTAAAATTCCACTGCTGGGCGAGATCGATCTTTCCCATCAATCCCTGCTGGTGAGCACCATCATCATCGCGTTAGTTGATGGTGTCAACCCGTGTTCGTTATGGGTGTTGACGATGCTGCTTGCCATGATTGTACACACCAATTCCCGCCGAAAAACGATGATCATCGGTGTTGTTTTCCTGACAGTCACAGCATTGGTTTATGTTCTCTTCATCGCCGGCGTTTTTACAATTCTCAACTATATCAGCTATATGAAATGGATTCAGGTTGCCGTAGCCGTGCTTACGCTGACCCTCGGATTCATCAACCTGAAAGATTATTTCTTCTTCAAGGAAGGCATTTCACTGACGATCGATGACAAGCAGAAACCGGGTTTGTTCCAAAAAATCCGCAATGTGATGAATCACAGCGATAATTTTTGGGCGATGATCGGCGCGACAATTGTTCTTTCAGCCGGAGTTTCGCTGGTTGAATTTTCCTGTACCGCAGCTTTTCCCGTTGTTTGGAGCAATCTGTTGGTTGCAAACAATGCTTCGCAAACAACTTTTATCATTTTACTGATCGTCTACATGATTTTGTACCAGTTAGACGAATTGATCATTTTTGGAATTTGCGTAGTGACAATGAAATCCGCGCGGATGCAGGAAGAACATGGTCAAATACTCAAGCTCTTCAGCGGATTGTTGATGGTCATTTTGTCACTGGTGATGATCATCAACCCCGCATTAATGAACCATCTGGGCAATACACTGATCATTTTTGGACTGGCGATCTTGTTAACGGCATTCACCTTGTTGCTGACAGGAGCGATTCTGCCAATTTTCGGCATCCATGTCGGGCATAAACGCGGTGCATCTTCCAGGAAGAAATCATCCAAAAAGAAGTAGTCTGCAATTTCTGCTTAACTCAAGAAAAAGATAATCAAAAAGCTTCCAGATCTGGAAGCTTTTAATTCACATCAAACGGACGGAGTCTTTCAAGAGGCGACGATCGGATTTGAACCGATGGTCAGGGTTTTGCAGACCCGTGCCTTATCCACTTGGCCACGTCGCCATGGTCTTTTTACTGCTTTTCAAAAGAGAGCGGGCAACGAGACTCGAACTCGTGACCTTCTCCTTGGCAAGGAGGTGTTCTACCAACTGAACTATGCCCGCAATTTTAAACCAGTCGTTCAACGGAAGTTATTATAACCTTTTACGACAATCCGTCAAGTCCATGTATGGGTTCAATCCATGAACAATTTTGTTTCTGGTTTTTTCTGTTTCGCTCATTTTCCGCTTCGTGATCTCCAAACCAAGCGTCCTGCTATCATCCTCTTGCAGATTATCAGTTAGAGAGCGCATAACGATATTTTGTCTTGTATAATTTGATATCGCATGAAAGGTCCGAACAGCTGTGGGACCAATGAAAGCAATGGAGGTTTAAGATGTTTATGATTATGTTCGTATTAAACGATCGCAAGCAGGTGGATCGTATTCTTGAAGAATGGCACAAAGCAGGGATTAATGGGTCAACGCTGATCGACAGCACCGGTGCATATCGGCGGCGGATGCGCATTCCGGGACGATATGCCTATGCCATGACCAACATGGACGAAATGAATGTCACACTTTTTGCCATGGTCTCAGCGGAAGAAGCTGTCAAAAACTGCCTTAAAGCGACTGAGAAAATTCTTGGAGACCTGGACCAGCCAAACACCGGCATTTTCTCATATTGGCCGCTGGCAGGTGTTAAAGGGATCAACAAAGTCTTCCCCACGGAATCATAACTATGGAGCATATAACTAACTGGCTGATTTCCGGAAATATGGTTTGGATTACGTTTTTCATCAGCGCCGGGCTGATCGTCTTTTCAGCAATGCAGTTGGCAAAATACGGCGACGTTCTGGCAGCTCGCACCGGCATGGGCGGGATGTTCGTCGGGGTTTTGCTGCTGGCAGGGGCAACCAGTCTGCCGGAACTGCTAACATGCATCAATGCAGTCGCGGTCAATGAACCAAATCTGGCTGCCGGAAACCTGTTCGGCAGCAGCTCATTCAATATGTTCATTCTCGCCATTCTGGACGTGCTTAGCCGCGAGCGCCGCGTATTGCGGGATGCCTATTTTAAGCACGTTCTGTCCGGCAGCCTGGCTGTTTTCATCTGCACGCTGGTATTGTTTTTCCTGGTCGCAAACCCGGTAATCAACCAAATTACCTTCCAAATCGGCTGGATTGGTATTGATTCCATCCTGATCGGCGCAGTGTATATCTTCTCAATCTATTTGATCCAAAAAAATGAGCCGGATGACGTTTCCACAGAAATGACTCCGGAAGAACTGAGTGCAATACCATCGTTGCGGACCGGCATAATCGGGTTTTCAATTGCTGCCGGGGTACTAATTTTGATCTCACCGCTGATGGTTAATTCATCCGCCCGCATCGCAGAGATCACAGGCCTGGGAACCAGCTTCATCGGTTCCACGCTGGTCGCCTTTATCACCTCACTTCCCGAACTGGTCACGACCATTTCCGCGCTAAAGATCGGCGCACCGGAAATGGCGATGGGAAATCTATTTGGCAGCAATTTGTTCAATATGTTTGGAATTGCAGTAACTGATATTTTCTATACACAAGGAAGGCTGATTGGCGAGATTGATTCTTCGTTTTTGATTGTCGGGATACTGGGAGTCCTGATGACTTGTTTCGCGCTCATCGGCAATATCGTTAAATTTAAACGGGTCAAAATCATGGAATTTGATTCTGTTATTATGGTGATTTTATATTTCTTTGGGATGGTTCTGCTTTATCGTATGACTTAGGATTTTTTCTCTGACCAAAGCGCCAGAGTTTTCCCAAGTGTAATGCGCATAGATTAAATCGCGCAGCGCTCTGCCATACCGCCAACGCAATTCAGCAAAATCTATCAACGATTGCAATGCCCTTGACAGACTGGTGGGGTCTTCCGCTGGAACGATTAAACCGGTTTCGCCGTCCTTCACTACCTCCGCAATTCCACCGCGGTCGGTTGCGACCACCGGAACGCCCAACGCGCCGGCTTCAAGGATAACCGTCGGTAAACCCTCCGGATAGGCGGTTGGCAGGCAAAATATCTGAGTATCTTTCAAAATCGTCAGTAGTTCGGAATGCACAACTTTCCCAAGTATGTGTACGCGCGGGTCGCTGCGCCAGGGTTCCAGTAGCTCCATCTCGCCGTCGCCGGCAATCAGTAAATGCAGACGTGGGTTGTCGAGTTGCGCACATGCTGTCAGTAAATCAAGAATTCCCTTCGTTTTCAGAACTCGACCGGCGAAAGTCACCAGAATCGCATCATCCGGGATGCCGACTCCTGAACGCCAATTTG
This sequence comes from Flexilinea sp., assembly GCA_040766005.1. Classification (GTDB taxonomy): domain Bacteria; phylum Chloroflexota; class Anaerolineae; order Anaerolineales; family Anaerolineaceae; genus Flexilinea. The sequence continues at coordinate 67,299 of JAXGRI010000001.1, forward strand.
GTTCAACGGAATCAAATTCAGCAGGATTGATTCCGTTTGGAATTACCCCTTGCGCCTTAATTCCAAAATGGCTGAGCCACTCTGCGCCCGCTTGTGAAACGCCGTAATAAGCTGAACAGATCTTTTTCCAGCGGACAGTGATACCATGCTCATATAATTGCCAACAGCCGTCCATCACGCGCGATTTAAAGCGGACATGTCCTGTACCATGTTCAATTACAATAAAAGGGACGTCGTGTTTTTTTAAAATTTCCGCCGCTTCCAGATTAAATGGGTACAGCCTAGTCTGAATAATGGCAAAGGAAACATTGTTGTTATCCAAAAATTGCCTGAGCTGTTCAGCCGCGCCTCTTCCGGGAAGTGGTAGCCTGCCATTAAAAAGCGCATGACAGGGGAGAGAATGGACAGCAACCGTTCGATCCTTCCTAAAAAGGGGCTGGTTCTCCGTATTCATGCAAAAGACATACACATCAAACGTTTTTGCAAGCGCATAGGCAAGATTTTGGGAATATTTTTCCACACCCCCCAGGTGAGGCATATATAATGACGAAATAATCAGTACTTTCTGTGGAATCTCAGTGTGCATAAGAAAGCTCGGATCTCCACTCATAAATGCCGGATAACCATAACCACTTTCCCCATGATTCGCAACTGTTTCGGATCCTCTACGTATATCGGTCCCATCGTTGGATTTGCGGGCTGCAGCCGGATCCTGGAGCCCTCATTATAAAAATATTTAAGCGTTGTTTCCTCATCGTTATCCAGCCAGACTGCCACCATGTCACCGTTGGAAGCTTTGTTTGCCTGTCGAAAAACTACTTTGTCGCCATCGTTGATCATCGCATCAACCATGGAATCGCCAGACACTTCAAGCACAAACAGCTCAGTCTCTTTCTCATTTCCCGGCAGCATTTTACGGGGAATCTCAACATAACTTTCCTGATCATAATAAGCAAGATCAGAACCCGGAACCGGAATCGGTTCACTTGCTACAATTCGCCCCAGCACCGGATACCGCAACACATCCTGGCGAATATAGGAGACTGCATTCTTTGAATGCTTGTTTCCATCAACATATTGTTTGACAATACGGATGCTGCGCGAAACGCGATCATCTCGTTCAAGGTATCCCATTTCGGAAAGCTGCCGCAGATAATAATCTACCAGCGATGTCGATTGAACGCCGATATGGTTCCCGATCTCGCGGATTGAAGGAGAATATTGGTTCTCCTGTTGATAAGCTTCAAGGAATTGCATAATCCGCTGATGGCGTTCTCCCATCAATTTGCCTTTACGTGCCATAAAGTGCTCCTCAATCGTTCACAAACATCTACTCAAAAGAAACTGATTAATTGTCTGTCATTTTAGTCTGACTCAGAATATATCAGAACAATTGTTCAAAGTCAAGAGTAAAAAATGCGGTTATAAGAAAACATTTTGAAAACCGAAATGTCACAATTCATATTTTCCGGCTTGACAGGTTTTTTTTTTCAGCTATAACTAGCGCTAATCCGATTCATAAAAGGATGGATAGAGGCGCAAAGTTTATCAGTAGCGCTGCAGGAGCCGCTCAAACGGCTGTGATCGCAGAGCGAAAGGAGATTTTGCCGAAATGCCGAAGCAAGTTGAGTTGTGGAGGCGTTGGGCACGGGGATAACATCTCCGTGACTGTCACAGTCATGTGGAGCGCTATCTGGAGTCTGTATTTAACCCTCGCCGGGTGTAAATAACGGCCGATGCAAAGCGCTTCAGCCGTTATTTTTTATTCTGCCAGGAGGGCAAAATGGACGAGAAGCAAAGGCTTGAAGCACTGACCACCGACGAAACCGAATTCCGCCGTGAAATTGGCGTGTTCGGAGGGGTCAGCATTATTGGTGGAATCATGATTGGTTCCGGTATTTTTTACCTTGGTTCATATGTACTGATGCGAACCGGGATGAGTCAGGGTCTGGCATTGCTGGCTTGGATTATCGGCGGTATCGTTTCGTTGTTAGGCGGGCTATGCTTTGCAGAACTCGGCGCATCAATTCCACGAGCCGGTGGAATGACAGTATATCTCAGCGAAGCATTTCATCCGATCGTCGGTTTCCTGAACGGCTGGACCAGCATTCTGATCGGTAGTCCCGGTTCTATCGCTGCGATTGCCATCGCGCTGCCAACCGCACTGCGCGCATTCACCCCAATCAGCGACACCGGAATCAAGACAATCGCGATTGTCTTGACGATCGGTTTGACCATCTACAATTATTATGGCATCAAAGTAGGCAGCCGACTACAGAACGTTTCCATGATTGCCAAGCTGATTCCGATCGTCATCATCCTGCTGGCAGCCCTGTTTTTGGGCAGGGTCAACCCTGAATTCACATTTGTTCCGCAGGGAGATCCGGTCGGTCTGGGCAAGGTGATCGGTATGGTCGCTTTCGCCGTCATCGCCACGTTATGGGCTTACGAAGGCTGGACGAACCTCAACAATGTTGCGGAGGAAATGAAGAATCCGCGCCAGAATCTGCCGCTGGCAATCATCATCGCAATCGGCGGGATTACAGTCCTCTATACGCTGTTCAACTACGCCATCTACCGCGTACTGCCATTTGACCAAATCCAGGGTTTTATCGAATCAGGAAACTATTATCTTGGAACCGAAGCTGCAAAGGCGACCCTCGGTAATGCCGGCGCGATTATTGTGACAATTGCGATGCTGTTGTCTATGTTCGGATCGCTCAACGGTTGTGTTTTGGCTTTCCCGCGCACTTATTATGCGTTGGCTGAGGGCGGCCACTTTTTCAGACGGTTCGCCAATCTGCACCCGAGACACAAGACGCCGTCCGCCGGTCTGTGGGCACAGTGCGTAATCTCAATCATTCTGATCCTGATCCGAAATCTGGACCAGCTGACCAGCCTGGTAGTCTTTACCAGCATGTTGTTCAACGTTCTGACCGTAATCGCGGTGATCCGCCTGCGAAAAAAGTATCCGACGATCGAACGTCCCTTCAAGATTTGGGCATATCCCGTTTCAGTCATCATCACCGCGCTGATCTTTTTAGGACTGCTGATTAACACACTGTTTGAAGACCCGACCACATCGCTGATGGGGCTGGCAATTCCTGCAATCGGTATTATTTTCTATTTCATCTTCAGCAGAATGAATCAACAGGCATAAAAGGAGGTTACAAAAATGAGAACGGCTTATTTCAACGGAAATTTTTATCTTGAACGAGATCAGTTCGCAGAAGCAGTCCTGGTTGAAAACGACCAAATCGTCAGCGTCGGAACAACCGTTGATATTCTGGCACAGCCAAACCTGGATGAGCGCGTTGACCTTGAAGGAAACACGGTGATTCCAGGGTTGAATGACTCTCATATGCACCTGATGTCGGTAGGGAAGGCTTTAGAACAACTCTCGCTGGCGGATTGCACTTCGGTTGAGGAAATTATTCAAACAAGCCGCGAATATCTGGCAGCCCATCCGTTTGCGCAACAAAAGGGGTTATTTGGGCGAGCCTGGAATCAAGATTTTTTCAGCGGTGAGCGCCGAATTCCAAACCGTCATGATCTGGACCGGATCGCGACTGACATCCCGGTCATTTTAGAACGAGTCTGCGGTCATAGCCTGGTGACCAACACCAGAGCGATTGAGATGCTCGGGCTGCAAGCCGGGTCACCGCAATATCGCGGGGGGACCTTTGAATTGGAAGCGGACGGTACGCCGAACGGTGTTTTTACCGAAGATGCCTGCAAATACCCGTTGGCCCTGATTCCGGAAGCGACCCTCGAAGAAAATCGGGCGCTGTTTATCCGTGCGATGGAATATGCAGTCTCAAAAGGCGTGACCTCGGTTCAATCGAATGACATCGGCAGCTTCATGCGCTATATAAACGGTTTCACCGAAATGATCGAGGATATATTCGGCGGCGGTTCCGCCCCACTGCGTTACCGGCTCCAGACCTGTTTCCAGACGCCAGCCAATTTCCGCGCGAGCTGTGAATCCGGTTTATATAGCCGCCGGGAGCAAATCGACAGTGACTGGATCGCAGTCGGTCCTTTAAAACTGTTCAAAGACGGCAGTCTCGGTGCACGAACGGCGATGGTTCGCGCTCCGTATCAGGACGACCCTGACAACCTGAATAATCTTGGTGTTGAAACTACCGACAATACTACGATGGACGAATATTGCACAATTGCCAATCAATACGGCGTGCAGGTCATGACACATGTCATTGGCGACAGGGCTGTTGGAGAAGTTTTGGACAATTATGAAAGAATCCAACACGATGGTCAGAATCCAAACCGGAACGTTTTGAACCACTGTCAACTATCCACGCGGGAAGATCTTGAGCGCATTGTCCGTATGGGAGTGTTGGTGCAGTATCAACCGATCTTCCTGGATTATGACCACATGATCTGCGAATCGCGCGTTGGCAGGGAGCTGTCTTCAACATCCTATGCATTCAGGACATTGCAGGAACTCGGCGGACAGATTTCATACGGCAGCGACTCCCCAGTAGAGGATTGCAACCCGTTCCCGGGTATCTATTGCGCGGTAACGCGCCGACCGCTGAGAGATGATGGCATGGGCGTCTTCTTCCCGGAAGAACGCGTCGATGTCTATTCCGCGGTGGACGCTTACACGATTGGCAGCGCCTATAATGAATTCATGGAAGACCGCAAAGGCCGGATCGCTCCAGGGTTTCTGGCAGACATGGTAGTGCTAGACCGCAATATTTTCAGCATACCGGATGACGAGATCAAGGAGATTGAGCCCGTCCGGACAATCGTCGGTGGCAGAACAGTTTACCAGCGCGAGATTTGACGCGATTTTTATAAGAGCGTATTGGTCGATAAGAAAATTGTCTGACAATATGACATTTCTTATTGACCAGTACAACGGAATCACGCCGGTTAATGCTATACTTTTAAAGACATAAGAAAATCACCCGTAATGTTTTGGAGAGAATAGATGTTGAGTCATCGGCATGATTTGATGTATGGTGAAATAAAACTGTTCAGCGGCACAAGCTGCGAACCTCTGTCGGAGAAAATTGCGGACTATATCGGCATCCCGCTCTGTGGACGACGAATCACCCAATTTGCTAATGAAAATTTATTTGTTCAATTAAAAGGCAGTGTTCGCGGACAGGACTGCTACGTCGTACAAACGACATCTCGTCCGGTTCACCGCAACCTGATGGAGCTGTTGATTCTGCTCCAGACACTTCGTCTGGATTCTGCAGCGCGGATTACAGCCGTGATTCCTTATATGTGCTATGCCCGATCGGACAAAAAAGACCAGCCGCGCGTACCCATTACTGCGAAATTGGTCGCGGATATGATTGAAGTGGCAGGCGCAGATCGTTACATTATCTGTGATCTGCATGCCGGCCAGATTCAGGGTTTTTTCAGCATCCCAGGAGATGCGCTCACAGCGTATCACAATATGATTGCCAACCTGCTGGAACTGAAAAAGACCATGTGTGATCCAGTCGTCCTTTCAACAGATCTGGGGTTTGCAAAACGTGCCCGCAATATTGCCGCCAAACTGGATACGCCGCTGGCTTTCATCGAAAAACGGCGCATGAGCAACGACGGCAACGCAGAGGCGCTGACGGTTATCGGCGACGTCCAGAACCGCGATGTGATCTTGGTGGATGATGAAATTGATACCGGCGGTTCTATCGTAAACGCTATCAACCTTGCCAAAAAAATGGGCGCCCGTGACGTATATGTCAACTTCGTCCATCCGGTATTTTCTCCAAACGCAGTGGACAGAATGGTGGCGACATCAGCAAAATTGTTCATCACGACAGATACAATACCGATTCCAGAAGAATCTCTCAAAAAGTTTGGAGACAGAATCTCAATTCTGACCGTTTCCCAACTGTTAGGGGAAGTCATCCACCGGGCAAACCGCGGTATCAGCGTCGGCAGTATGTTCAACGAATGACATGCCGGAGTTGCCGGAAGTCGAGACCTTCGCCCGTTCATTAAGAGAGGGCGGTATTACCGGAAGTTCAATCATCAATCGGCAGATTATTTCTGCCGATTTGTTTTGGGAACGCACACTCGCGTTTTCTGACGCACAACCGTCCTTTTTAGACTGGTTTCCCGGGAAAGTCGTCAGCGATGTCAGCCGCCGTGGAAAATATCTGCTGATCACCATTGAGCCAAAAACGCTGTTGATTCACCTGCGTATGAGCGGTGACTTGCGGGTTGCACCCGGCATGACAGAAAACCGTAAACCGCACGACCGGTTTGAACTTCGTTTTTCAGATGGGGAGAGCCTGTTCTTCAACGACACCCGTAAATTCGGGCGCATCTGGCTGATGGATAAACCGGAACAGCTTCTGTCAAAATTGGGTATCGAACCGCTCAGTGAAGCGTTCTCTGCTGACTGGCTATATCTGAAAACCAGCGCCAGCCAACGTTTAATCAAACCATTTCTACTCGATCAACATATCATCGCCGGGCTGGGGAATATTTATACCGATGAAGCCTTATTTCGTGCCGGGATCCATCCGCTGCGGCGGGCAAACTCACTGTCTGATGCAGAAGCTTCAAAGCTGGCAGCCGTAATCCCTCAGGTATTGCTCGAGGGCATCCGCTCAAATGGCGCCAGCATCGACTGGGTTTATCGCGGCGGAAATTTTCAAAATCACTTTCAGGTTTACCAGCGGACCGGCAAACCTTGCGTCAGCTGCCAAACGGCGATCACAAAAATTGCGGTCGGGCAGCGCGGCACCCATTTCTGCCCGCATTGCCAGCCATTGAAGCCGCCAAATCCAGCCGAACTTGCCGAAATGCAGCCATAATCAGAGTAAAATTACCGCATGAAACAAAACGTCCAACCAGGAAATAACTTTTTTCCTGTATCGCTTTGCAACTGGCTGAAAAAGGAGCGCGAAGCGCTCACATTCATCCTTTCGGGCTGGGCATTCTCAAAAATCATTCTGGTTCTGACCGCCTGGTTTACCAATTATTTTCCAAAGAACGCCAGCTACCAACGGTATATTGACCAGGGATTCCAGTTTACGCCAATATTCCCAATAGACATCTGGTCGCGTTGGGACACGCAATGGTATCTTTCAATCGCAAAATACGGTTATCTGCCGATTGAGAACTTTACGGAAACATACTCCAATCTGGCTTTTTTTCCGCTTTATCCGGTTTTGGTCCGCTTTCTGACATTCTGGCTGCCGCAACCTTTAAGAAAAGACAGTGTCATCCTGCTGGTTGGGTTGGTTCTTTCCAATCTGTTCTTTTTAATGGCGCTATGGGGAATATTTCTGCTCGGGAAACGGAAATTCGGACATGAAACGGGTATCCGGGCCAGCCTGTTGACGCTAGCGCTGCCGGGCGCCTTCTTTTTTTCAGCATTTTATACAGAAAGCCTGTTTCTCTTCCTGATCATTTTTGCTTTTTTGTCCGCAAATGAAGAAAAATGGTTTCTCGCAATCCTTTTCAGCACGTTTGCTGCTCTGACACGCGCTCACGGAATTCTGATTCTCCTTCCGCTGCTTTGGACGTATCTCTCAAAAAAAAGCTGGAACCTGAGGAAAATCCGTCCAGATGCCGGCTGGTTTCTGCTGCCGCCGTTGGCAGTGTTCGCCCATCTTTTTTATCTGTACCGCATTACGGGCGAACCGCTGGCATTTTTTAAGGCTCAAAGCGTCTGGGGACGCTCATTGGGAAGCGATTTTGGCGCCGAGTTTTTCAGTCAACTGAGCGACGCTGCCAATCAGGTGGCGGTTCTTGATCTGTTTTTTATCAGCAGCGCAATGATCATCAGCTGCTGGATGCTCCTCCGTTACCATGATAAATCATTCGGAACATACGCCTTGATTTCCAGCGTCGTTCTGCTCAACTCCGGCAGACTGTTTTCTATGACGCGTTATACTGCGGTTATTTTCCCAATTACCCTGTTTCTGGCAGACCGAATTAAAAACAAAATCGTCTTCGCAGGGATTTGCCTGATATTCACCGCGCTGCAAATTCTGATGTACGCCGGATGGGTAAACTATTACTGGATCGCCTGAAAAATACTCATTCGATATCCGTCTCAAAAAGGCTGATCATACTCAACCCGCTGAACAAAATTCCCATTAACACGAACACGATGACCATGCCTCCTCCTTTCTGATCCGTTATCGTTCTTGTTTCTATCTTTAATTACGGATATTTTATGTAAAAGTTTCAATGAAATAAGAATCCATTATCGTTTGAAAGGATCCCAAGAAATTGCTATCGGAACCGCCTGATTGAATTGACGATCGTCATCGCACATGCTTTGACAACCGGATATCAGGAAATGAGAAGAATCTTAGGGACCATCGCCGCGCTGCCCAACTGCAGGAAAATGCACAGATTGCCGGCAAGAAACGGTTTGCCGACAATCTGTCTCGAAGAACTTCATATTTGCACAATTTTCGCCCTTGGCAAATCCAGCGAAATTGTGGATCACCGTTCAGAACATAAAAGCGTCTGCAGTCTCAGTACTTTCCGTCAACAGGCGACCCCGCCTTCGAACCTTCCAAAAACGAAAATGGAAGCCTCAAGCTGGATCAGGGGCCAATGAATAGGCAGCTGTCTCCGAAAGCGAATAGGGAACCAGTTCTCCATTTTTCAGAGTAAACACCGCATCACATAAAATTTTCAGTTCGTCCGGATAGTTGCTGGTGATGAGAATCGTTTTCCCGGCCTGATTTAATGTCACCAGATAATCGTACACTTCGCGCTGCCCGTTGATATCCAGCATATTGGTCGGCTCATCCAGCAACAACAACGCCGGATCTTCCATCAACGCCTGCGCCAGATAAAGCCGCTGCAACATTCCCGAAGAGTAGGTCCGCACCGGACGATTATCATCCGGATCCAGATTGACGATTTTCAATACCTCAATAATTCGATCCCGGGTCACATTTTCTCTGATCCTGCCCAACAGGCTCAAGTTTTTATACGCGCTGTACTTGCGTAAAAAACCAGGAGAATCAATCAGGATGCCGGTGTTTGGTGCAAATTCCGCATCCGAGCCGATTTTTTTACCAAAAATTCGGATTTCGCCTTCGTCAGGATGGATCAACCCGCACAGCACCCGCAGCAGAACCGATTTTCCCGCGCCATTACAGCCGGTAATCCCATAGATTTTACCCTCCGGCAGATCCAGTTGAATCCGTCGCAAAACGGATTTCTTCCCAAAACTTTTTGAAACGCCGTGCGCTTGTAGTACCAGATTCGAAGTTTGAAGATTCATCAGATATCATCCTCTTTCGGTTGATGTTTGGAAAAAAAGTTGTGTTTCCGGCTAAAAACCAGACCGCTGACAAACAGCACAGCCAGCAAGAACACCCAATAATAAAATGACCAGGAAATCGGTGCCTGACGAAATGGATAAGGCCAGTGCGTCAAAATCAGGTTGCGCAGCGGCGGCAGCAATCTCAGCTGCCGCGGAACGTTGATTAACCGTTCACTTGCCCCCATCCCGCCGATCAGCAAAATCATCGCCGTCAGATAACCATAGATCGGCCGACGGGTCAGCAGTGCAATGACCTGCATCAGCATGCCGAACGCCCAAAAACCCAGCGTACATAAAGCGAGAATCAGCAAAGCGATCGTCCATGGCGGGAAATATCCGATCTGGTGCAATGGCATGATCAGAATATTTGATCCAATTGTGCCGAACTGGCTCCAGTTCCAATCAAAGCCGATCCGTAAACCAGCGCCAATCAGGATAATCAGCATACTCAACAGGATGTATAGCAACGCAGCTGCCAGAACAGACAAACTTTTGGCAAGCCACCATTTCGTCCGTGAGCCCATCCGGAACAGAGCCAACTGTCCAAATTCTTTCTCCGGCAAACTGTCGCAAACCAGCAACAAATACAGGTTGGCAATGGCAAAAGTCATGTAATAAGCGTTGCCGAAGGCAATGAACAGCGCATCCCAGGCGTTGAAATCACTGACAATCTGTCCGAAAGGGTTGGGCACCAACGGGTTATCCCAGATGGGGAACCCGCTGGGATTGAGCGCATTGCCGAGCAGATAGACAATAAAACCCAGCACTGGCAGCATCAGCAGCCAGCGCAGTCGCAAGATCAGGCTGCGCAGTTGGAAGCGAAAATAGGACCAGAACGTTTTCATCAGGAGCCTCCTCCCATCAGCACCTGTTCACGTTTCCCGGCAATAAACACCAGCAAAAGGATCATCCCGCACAAGGAAAGAGGGTGAAGCCAAAGCGCAGCGGTTGAGGTGAAGTCATACCAACTTTCACCCAAAATTGCTACTGCCGGCGACCAGCTCACGCCGAAAAGCCGTGTCTTTGTCGCGACAAAATGGGAGAGCAGATAAAACGACGTTGGAAGCGCCCAGACAAGATAACGGTTCACCGTCAACAGGGATATCGCCATGCCGAACGACGCATACAGCGCACCCATCAGCCCCGCCAACAGCGATACCGTCAAAATGAAAGCATCCGGATGCGCCATAAAAAAATCCATCCAGATACCGTACGGTCTACCGGATATTTTTTCTTCCCAGACAGCATGCGGAAACGAGGCGCGCGGCAGATAAATACTGGCGAACAGGTACAAAACAGCCAGCGAAATCAGAATTACCAACATTGCCACCAGCGCGTTTGCGATCATTTTTGCCAACAGCATTTTTCGAAAACCACCACGAAACGCCGCCTGTCGAAAAAAACCTTCCGCTCGTTCTTCAGCCAGCGAATCAGCATAAGGAATCACCGCGATCAAGGGTAAGATGAAGGGGAAATAAGCGGAAGAATAAGCAAAATACCACAAATCCGCGAATGAAAATCCTTCCGAAATCCAGGACCTTTCAGTGATCATCCGAAATGCTCCGAATCCCAAAAAACAGATTCCGAGAAGAATCGCTCCAATAAAACGTGGGGAGCAGATTGCCCGGCGAATTTCTTCTTTTAAAATTTTCTTCATAAACATCCTCAGTTTTCATGCGGGGAGGCGTCGTTTTCAGACAATTGCTCCGGCGCAGCGGAATCCATTTGTATCCGCTTTTCAATCAGTCGCAGAATCTCTTCCGGCGGGAACCCCAGCGCTTTGACCTCATTGATGAAATCATCAGCAATCGTGTCAATCAGCGCAGTTTCAAGTTCTTTTAGAACTGAGTCATCCATCGTAACAAATGTTCCCTCACCGCGTCGCACTTCTGCAACGCCTGCCCGAATCAGTTCAGTATATACGCGTGCCATCGTATTGTGATTCACCTTATACAACATAGCGGCTTCAATGACAGAAGGCAGTTTTTCACCGCGCTGATAGACACCACGGACGATCTTGGCGTTGATCCGCTGCACAATCTGCAAATAGATTGGCCGGTTCTCATCAAAAATGTGATCAATCGTCATCCGTCACCTCTGCTGCGGCGATCAAACCGCCCGTTGTATTATCTGGCAATTCAATTTTATTTTCATTCGTCCATCGGCAAACCGGACAGGCAGCGTACAGTTGTTTCTCCTCCGCACACCCCACAAATTAATTGTCCCTTCAGGCGTTGTAATCAACAGAATCCTGCCGTCATCGCTGAGCTGCATTTCGCCGATAAGCCCTACTCCAGCGCGAAAAACGACAACCGGATTCTGACTGGCAATTGAAAACGCCCGCAAACGTGACGCGACAGAAGCGAAGAGCATCGATCCATCCGCTGTGACAACCAAATTGGACGTTCCTGTCCACGGAGAAAACGGGAATTCTCCCAGGGTTTGAAACGCTGTTTCATCTTCTGAGAGCGTTGCAAAAACAAGCCGGTCAAAGCCATAAAAACCCCATGTTTTCCCGTTTGCCGACTTGTCAACAGAGAGAATTTTCTCCGGCAGTTGGATCTGACTGTGCTTCCGGTCTAAATCAATACGGATGATGCTCGCCTGATCATGTTCTTCACAGGACATTGGTGACTGGCAACCGGGAAAGATCCAGTATGCGGTGTCGCCGCTGCCTGACAGAATTTTACTCTTTTCCCAACCCGGCTGTCCAACAAGTTCGGATGAAATCAGGGTGCCGTCTGCAGCCAGCCATAACTGCATTTCCCCATCTTTTCCGGTGGAAATCAGGTGTTTCCCGTCCGTTGAAAAAGTCAGCGCCAAAATCCCGCCCTCGCGCGGCGGACTCTGCCACAACGGAGAACCCGGTTCATCAGCAGAAAAATCCAGCGAAACATCCCATAAACAGATAGTTCCATCTGCCGATGCGGTCGCCAACCTGGAGCCATCCGGTGAAAAGGCTTCCACCGTCACCATCGTTCGGTGACCTTGCAGCGTTGCAAGTTTTCGTCTGCTTTCTATGGACCAGAGCTGAACGCTCCCGTCCGCATAGCCGCCGAATGCCAGCCAGTGATTCTGTACAGCGTACGCCGGCGCCTTGTCGAATCCGCTGTGTCCGCTGAAGCGACGTTCCAGATGACCATCTGACAAACGGACAACCTGAATTGAGGAAGGCATTTCATTCATATAGGAGCCGCGTAGGATGATCAGTCGTCTGCCATCCTGCGAAAACACCATTTTTACTGGCGGAGTCTGATCGATTTCGTCAATTGGAGCAAACGGGCTCCCATTCAGCGGATTTCCTTCCGGAAGCTGATAAACATTCACAGAACCATCCTGGCTTGTGACAACGAACAGTTTTTCATCGGCCGAAAAACTGCTGCCGGGTCTTACACCAGGGTTCTCGCGCTGAATTTCTGTAACCAAGCTGCCGTCCGCGGCGTTGAGAATCCGAACCGGCGCGGAGCCAACCGCAAGGTACGTTTCCTGCGGAGACAGGGTCATTTCATTCGAATAGGCGTCACCCATGTCCAGTTGTTGCGCATCGCCAGTCGCAAGGTTGACACGGCGGATTCGGTTGACCGTCTGTTCCCCGTCAGTTCGCTGCTCTTGCGTATAGATTATATTTGCGTCTTTTGGGGAAACCTGAACGCTGGTGAGCGTCCAGGGTGCCTCAAGAACCAATGCCTTGTCTATTTTGCCGGAGGAAAGATCCAACCGACAGACCGCATTCCGCTCTGCCAGCCCTTTAAACCGATAATAATCCCAAAAAATAAGCTGCTTGCTGTCGGCAGAAAACTGCAGATCCATCATCTGAAATGCGCCGCAGTTCTCCTTCGCAAGCGGATAGATGAGCTGTGTTCCATTTCCATTGGAGTGTGACCGGACGACAATACGCTGTTGAAAAAAACTGGTTCTTTCGATGACAGCGCCATTTTTACGCGATTTTGTTTCGTTTTCCGCCCAGTCAGCGTATGCCAACCAGCGGTTATCCGGAGAAATTGCCAGAACAGGCGAGAGTGCGCGTGTGGGAAAAACTTGGGATTGAACCCCACTGAGCGGGTCGTAAACTGCCACACCGCCATGAGCAGCAACCGACAGTTTTGTGCCATCAGGAGAGAGCGCCATTTGGTCTCCAAAGCTCCCTTCGGCAAAACTTGCCAGATGTTCCAGCCTCTCTACATTTTCCAACGTAATCGGTATAAGTTCAGTGAGCTGCCAGCGCTGATCGCCTGAAGAGATCTTGTTCTGGAGTACTGGGAGTTGTGATGGATTCATCACGGGACCGACTTCGGAATCTCCCCGGCATCCGCAGAATGTCATCAGCGTCAGCAGCAGGAAACCAATTAATTTTTTATTCTTCATAACTCATACTCCTGTACCGCATTCAGTCCGTTCCATTTTCTATGGTCGTTCCAACGCTTCCTATCATGCCAATCATCCAAGCCAATTCTGCAATTCAAGCTTCTGCAACGGGCCTTTTGATTCCCAAATTTTTTATCTTTCCTAATCATCATCTCATTCCAAGCGGAGCGAGGAATCCCTCCCAGCGCAACAACGCTCTGAAAAGGTACCCTTCGCTCCGCTCTGGATGACAATCATTCAGTCCGAACACCCCACAGCGACACACCGCCCCCGCCGGAAAGAATTAATACCTTGCCATCCGCCGTCATGCGCAGATCGCCATAGCGGCCGGAGTGTTTCTGGGGAGGCTGAATCAGCGTCAGCATCTGCGCGCTGATTGGATCAAACGCTTGCAGTCCTGCCCCGTTGCCGCTGAAGACCACGCTGCCATCGCTTGAGATTGCCGCGCCCATCAGCGCGCCGTTCCCATAAGGCGAATGATAAAATTGCGCCGGAATGAAGGTATCACCATTGCGAATGATACCCGACTGCACACCGCTGTATCCCCGCGTCATGGCGAATGCAGTTCCATCCGCGCTGATACTCAAATTGTAAACGCTCTCTGCAATGAACGGTGTTCGGATTTCACCGCTCGAAAGATCAACCTGTCTGAGGTCGCCGCTTCCGCCCGCCATGCAGGTCAGCGGATATTGACAACCGGAAGCCACCAGCACGCTCTTCCCGTCCGCATCCGGCAGCATCAGGTTCACTTCCCAATCCGCGGTACCGATATCAAAGGCGCCGACCTCGCTGCCATCCGCAAGGTTCCAGACGCGCAGGAAGCCGTCGCGCCTGACAGACAGAAGTCAGTCCCGTCATTCGTATAAGCGATTATCCAGACACCACCGGCGTGTCCGGGGAGCACTGCCTTCACCGCCCGAGGCAACGTCCCACAGCCGAATAGCACCGTCTTTGGATCCGGACGCCAATTCAGCGCCATCCGCTGAAAAAGCGGTGGTGTTGATTGCTTTTCTGATGCCCCCTTCAACATTTGAGCTATGCCTGATCCGCCACTGACCATAGCTGAACGCTGCCATCCTCATAACCGCCGAGCGTCAGCAAACTTCCATCCGGCGAGAGCGCCGGATAACGATCCAGCGTGTTTCTGCCGGAAAGCCGGAAAAGCTCCGTTTTGTCAGCCAGTCGCGTTGCCTGGATGAATTCAGGTATATCGACAAAGCTACTGTTATACAGTGTGTAGACCATTTGCCCATCCGGAGAAAAAGCCATGTCCAGCGCCTGCAGCGGCCACTCTCCATTATTTTGGTTATCAAAGGTGAAGATGGTTGAATCAGTTGTCTGCCAATCCGCAGTATTGATAAAGGTTTGTTCTCCACGCAATCCCCCCAGCGCCAGCATGCTGTTGTCCGGTGAAAATGCTGCAGAATCAAAGGGGTAGAATCCTTCAGCAGCGTGCTGAGTCAATGAACGGATTCATCTCTGGTCAACAGGACAGTTACCCGGTCGCCGCCGAATACTATCCACTGGTCGTCGGTTGAGCGCGAGAAAACCGCCGTAAAATCCGACATCCGACACTGAACAAAGCGGTTCGCTGATTTCGCTGGAAAGGTTCAGTCGCGCCAGTTCCATCAAGGTATTGCGATCGGTTTCTGTTGATTCGGGATAATCGATGGTCATTGTCCAGACGCTGTCTGGATCCGTATTTGAGAAGCGGTAGCGTCTCAGGTTTTCGATCACATGTTTCCCGATCAAACTGCCGTCCGCGCTGTCCAGCACGCACAAAAAATTGCGGCGCTCCATTCCTTTCAAACTAAAGTGTTCATGGAAGGCGAGCCTCGAACCGTCCGCATTGTACTGAACGTCCCGGGCGGTGAACTTTCCGCAATCGATCTCGTTCAGCGAATCTGATAGCGAATTTTTCCGTCAGGAATAGAACGGACGGTCAGCTCAGAATAAGAGAGCGGCAATCCACCTACGCCTGGCAAGCCAGCGTTGCCCCAGATGACGTCTCCGGCACGTAATAACTGTACGCCAGCGAAGAACTGTCCGGCGAAAAATCCAATGACCAGACACGGTTCGGCCGGGGTAAAAATCGACCTGTTCGCCGTTCGTCGCGTCATAAAGCACCACCCCGCCGGTCGCTGCGGTAGCCAGCCATTTTCCATCCGCTGAAACGGCAATTTCATTCCCCTGCAGACTACCTTCTGCGTAATGTCCCAGCATTTCCATCCGATCAACGTTTTCGCCGTGATCGGCTCCAACGCGGAGAGGATGCTGCCTTCAGCAGTTTGTGCCTGCACTGCAGAAGGGACAAACCAAAGTAGCACCAATAACAAAGTCATAAATCTCTTTAAAGTTGTTTTTTTCATCTCATTACTCCTTGTTTATTTCCATCATGCATCAGATACCTGTCTGTGCCAGCCTGATGGACATCTCTATGTTGACAGTGTACTATTATTGTAGTATGCTGTCAAGCAGGAAAAATAACCGCTTCTGGTTATTCAAATGTCATAAGGAGAAAATCATGAAAAAGAATCAAATTCTGTTTATTGTCACAGCATCATTGTTAATCCTCGCCAGTCTGTTTTTGAAAGTTCAGGCGCAGACAGAAGGGATTCAATGGAAATCCACCCTGACCACAGAGCAAAGCATGATCAAGCTGAAAATGGATAATCTGATCATGTTAAATGATTATTGGACATCCGAACAGGATGGCTGGTATCACGAAACCAAGACCTCGCAGCCAGGCGGTCCAAGCGGTTTTCATTTCTCGAACCAGGATCATTGGTTTGAAATCCGGGACGGTAAAGTGATCAACGATCTGCTGATTATCAGTGATGCTGACCAAGGTGACGAGGCCCAGCGATGGATCATTGCGGACGGCATGCGTGCTGAACTGACCATGCTAAAAAGAGGCGGTGATGTATATGACTACATGAAGCCGACGCCGGTTGGTACGCTGATAACTGCCATGTTTCCGCAAGTTGCAGCTGATCTGGAAGAGATCAAATTACGTGAACCATTCATTGACAGCATGCTGATGACTGAAACCAGCGAAGAGGGTGCATCACGCATCCATGTGCGCGTCGTACATTCACATCACGGCATGCCAAACATGAGTGCACATGGGCTACCGCCGGGACGCAATGTCGGCATGGTCAGCCGATATACATATGACGCGGCAACCGGTAATCGCATGGAATATTCATTTGCATATCTGAATCATGACCTAACGGCGGAAGCAGCACACGTTTCCGTTGAAGAGACTGTATTTGTCGGCGAACTGCCGGCTGAAATCCAACTCGTTTGGGAAGAAAGCCTCGCAGACCTGGAAAAATTTATTGTTGAGTACGCGGAATAAGAACCGGTGTAATAAAAAAGAGGCTGCCCTTGTTTGCGGCAGCCTCTTTCAATCAACAACGAGTCAACTTGAAACTTGCAGTGACAGACCAGCGGTCAACCGATCGTATCGTCCTGCGCACTGCTTAGATATCTGCGGTAAAACTCCATAATTATTCTTTAATAAATGCAATCTGCTGCAATATTGAGGCTAAAATTCCTTGCGGTTATATATGCGAATTGACGCCCACAATGAAACCGCAACAAAAAGAACCGGTAACAGCGCAAGCAGCCATCCGTTGACTAACATCCATTGAAAAACGTTTCTGAACTGCGGGACTTTATTCACAAATAAAAAGAATACAAAAAACAGCATCATCGGGACAAACATCAGCCAGCGCGCTTTGATCGATCCATATTTGTAGTAACCAGGCAAAATAAACGCAGTGAACGCTGCGAACGTTCCAAAAGCAATCAGCGAGGGAATCAGAATTTCATAGAAGCTGGCAAATTGTCCGGAATATTTTTTCATCATAAATTCGAACAAAACCGACCAGTGTTCCGACCAGTGCGATCAACATGAAAAACGCATAGCGCCCGATCACTAGCGCCGAGCGTTTAACAGCGATCAATCCATAGAGCCGGCTACCGCTATTCTTTTCTTCCAGCTGAAACGGATAAGGAAGCGTCATGATCATATAGAAGACCAGAAAAAAGGTGATGCTTCCCTGATTCGCAAATTGAGAGATACCAACCGCCATTGCCAACATAAGCAGATAATATTTCCAATAAGGTTTCACCAGCATGATGTTGAATTGGATGATATTCCAAAATGTTTTCATTGTCCGTTTGATCCTTTGTATGTAAAAACGATAATGTTATCGATGGAAGCCGGTTCCGCCAGCAATCCGGGATAATTCACGAGTGTGTCTGTATGCAAAATCCCTTCAAACCCGGTCGGATAGCTGCGAAAGCCGACCAGATCTTGGCGCAGCGCAGGCGTCAACTCCTCCGTGCCGCCTTTCACCAGCCGAAAAGAATCAATAAACTCATCTTTGGTACCGGAATAAAGCAGTTTCCCCTGATTGATAAACGTGATGTAATCCGCGATGCGTTCGAGATCTTGCGTGATATGCGTAGAAAAGAGCACGCTGCGTTCGCCGTCCTGAATGAATTCGCTCAGGTCTGCCAGCAGGTCTTCGCGCGCTACCGGATCCAGCCCGCTGGTCGGTTCGTCCAAAATCAGCAGTTTTGCGTCATGAGAGAAGGCGCAGGCGAGCATCAGTTTCATTTGCATGCCTTTTGACAGCGCGTTTACTTTCAATTTGCAGTTCAGCTGATAATGTGCAAGCCAGCCGGCATATACGGCGGAATCCCAGTTACTGAAAAAACCTTTCATGACGACGTCAATGTCCGCCAACGTCCATTCCTCGATAAAATAATGGCTGTCAAAAACCACCCCAACGTGCTTTTCTTATGGCTGTTTCCTGCGTAAGATTGTCCAACCCAAAGATTTCCACCTGCCCGGAATCACGTTGAATCATGTTAACAGCAGTTTGATGGTGGTCGTCTTCCCCGATCCGTTTGGGCCGATAAACCCCATAATATATCCCTGCGGCAAATCGAACGACAGATTCTGCAAAAAAAATCCGGGGTAAGTTTTTGACAAATTTCGTACGGTGATACTCTCAGTCATTTTGGTATTCCTCATTGAGCAAATTTAACAGATGATGCAGATCGTCAAGACCCAAATCCGCCTGGCGCGCTGTCCGGATCGCCAGCAGCAGGTTTTGTTCAATCTCGCGCAGCAGGTGTTCGCGGACAAGTTCAGACCCTCTTCCCTGCACATAACAACCGCGTCCCTGACTGGCGCTGATAAATCCCTCTTGCTCCAACTCGTTATATGCGCGGGTTGTCGTCAGTACACTGATGCGCAGATCGCGCGCCAGTTCGCGCAGCGAAGGCAGTTTGTCTCCCTCGTTTAATACGCCGGAAAGAATATCCGCTTTAATCTGATCCTTGATTTGTTCATAAAGGGGAACACCGGAAAGGTTTGAAAGCGTTATTTTCATGTCTCTTTTTGTCTGCCCATTCTGTTCTTACTGTTATGTTTATATGATATACAGTTTAACCAGCCTTGTCAAGGGGGTTTGTGACACAACCTGCCAGTTTTTCAGCTGGACATCATTTGTCCGTCGATTGTCCAGGAAACGTGGAAAAAGTTCAGTAAAATTGAAAGGATGAACAAGAATCATTCTCTGCGTTCGAAAGTTGCCTTTGCAGTTCTGGTCGTGGTTTTGAGTGCGGCAGCGGTCTGGCTGTTCCTGTATTGCACACCGGACGGCGTCGGTCTGACCAACGATTCCGCCGCCTACCTCGGCGGCGCGCGCAGTCTGTTGGCAGGCAATGGGTATGTTCGCTTTTCCGGCGACAGGCAGCCACGGCCAATCACCCAATTCCCGCCGTTGCTCTCTCTCATTCTCGCTGGAATCGCGTGGTTGGGTGGCATGGATGTGTTTCAGGCAGCAAAAACGCTTAATCTGGTTTGCTTTGTAATCAACCTGCTGTTGTTTATCTTTTTGATCCGGCATTTTACTAAAAACAGGGTAGCTGCGGCATTCGCCGGTATGATTTACCTCGCTTGCCCGCCAATTTTGCAGGCGCATGTTTATGGACTTAGCGAAGCGCTTTATCTCGTATTTTTCTTAAGCAGCATGTTTTTTCTGGAGGCGCTCACTCGAAAAAATGCCAGAGCAGATCTTTGGGCGGCATTTGGCATCTGGCTGGGGTTGACAATGCTCACCCGCTATGCCGGCGCTTCCATTCTGCTGGCTGCTTTACTTTATAGTTTTGCCGCGCTGCCAAAATGGCGCAGCCGCTTTCGCGCAACAGCAGGAATGCTGATCGGATTCCTGTTGACCGTATCGCCCTGGTTGATCCGCAACAGCCGTTACACTGATAGTGCGGTTAACCGAGGTATTGGGTTCCATTTTCCAAAGACGGACGTGATCCATGAGGGAGTCCTGAACTTGACGCAGTTTTTCCTGCCGGAACGCGGAGAATGGTTCGAGAAAACCACCCGCTTCTGGGAGATATTCTGGGCAGTTGTGTTACTGGCAGCAATGATATGGACAGCTGTCGCTTTCTTCCGTCGTCTGCGAGGGAAAGGCAAAGAAGAGCCGCATCTATTATTAGTTGCGCTGCAGACGGCATGCTATCTAGCGGTGTTGATCGTAGTCGCGCTGCTCGTGGACGGATCGACCGTGTTTGACAGCCGCATGCTGCTGCCGTTTTTTGTTGGGGCATGCCTGCTGATTCTGCTGATTTTTGCAAACCTTATTCACAAAAAAGGTGGCTGGCGAACGATTGCTGTGCTCAGCTGCCTTGCTTTTGCATTGTTTTTATTGGAAGACTCGCTGGATCTCATGCGTGATTTTCACCGGGACGGACAGGGCTTCGCCAGCGCTGTCTGGCGGGAATCAGAAATCGGCGCGGCTGTGAATCAGCTGCCTGAAAGCAAAACATATTATAGTAATCGCCAAACATATCTGTGGCTGATGAAAAATCGTCCTGCATATATCCTGCCGGTATTAAAAGACGCAGCGACGCAGCGTGAAAACGAATCTTTTGATTATGAAAGCGAACAAATGCAAACACAAATGAAGCAAGGGACTGCGTATGCCATTGTTTTCAATTATCAGATGATGGCAGACGACCCTTCGGACAAGCTTTGGTTGGACAGGTTGTTCGAAAACATGCCAATATTTGGGGAATATGCGGACGGCATTATTTTTGGAAAAACGCCTTAATTCACATTTTACCCTCAGGTTGCTACCCTAAAAACTATCTAAAACACCATTTATTGTTCCTTTTCAGTAAGATTTAATTGAAAATCGTAAGCGCTTCACCTTTCCTGGAAATCCCAATCTTGCAAACAATCAAAAACAAACGTATAATGATGGAATAAATTGTTTTGTTGGAGATTAAGTACAACATATGGAAATAAACGTCTCCTCAAGTGGGCAGGGGGACCAATCCAGACTCCCTTTGACAACATGGAAACCCTTCTTGAAGCGAAGGGACTTAGCATTGATTTTCCCCGGCAAGGTGAAACCCGTCAGGGCATTATCGCAAGTATCGCTCCAGAACAGATTTTGGTCAATGTCGGCACAAAATCAGAAGGCGTGATTACCGGCAGAGAACTGGAATCCATTCCAAAAGAAGAACGGGATGCATTTCAGGTTGATCAGGAAATCGCTGTCTACATTGTGAATCCGGAAGATTCCAACGGGAACCTTGTCCTTTCATATATGCGGGCAAAGGAAGAAGAGAGCTGGCAAAAAGCAGAAGAATTGCTGGCATCCAAAAAACCATTTGAGAGCCGGATTTCCGGATATAACAAAGGCGGTTTGATTGTTGATTTGGGGTCACTGCGCGGGTTTGTACCTGCCTCGCAAGTCAGCCTTTCACGTCGCGCAGATGTTTCCGGAGACACACCAGAACAGCGCTGGGGGAAGATGGTTGATGACCCGGTCAAAGTTTGCGTGATCGAAGTTGACCGCGAACGGCGCCGGCTGATTCTTTCCGAACGTGCAGCCAGTTCAGAAACGCGCGAGACATTGAAAGAACGCGTGATCGAATCCCTCACCGAAGGCGATATACGGACGGCCGCGTTGCCAGCCTGGCGGATTTCGGAGCGTTTATCAACATCAATGGCGCAGATGGTTTGGCCCATCTTTCTGAAATTTCATGGGATCACATTAAACATCCGAGCGAAACGCTTGAAGTTGGTCAGGATGTGAAAGTGAAAGTAATCAGCATTGATAAAGAGAAGAAGCGCATTGGGCTTTCAATCCGCCAAACTCAGGATGACCCGTGGTCTAAGCAGATTGAAAAATATCAGACTGGGCAACTGGTCGAAGGCGTTATCACCCGGTTGACGAAGTTCGGTGCGTTCGCCAAACTGGATGACGACATCGAAGGACTGATTCACATTTCTGAAATCAGCGAAAAAAGAATCGACCATGCCAAAGAAGTGCTGCGTGAAGGTGACAAAGTTACGCTGCGTGTCATCAAAATCGACCCTGCCAATCATCGGATCGGGCTTTCCATCCGGCGGGTAGACTCGATGGCTTATGCTGATATGGACTGGATGTCTCTGCTTGACAGCGATTTCGAAGCTGTTGAATCCGCCGAAGAAGATTCAAAAGAAGAAGACTCCAAAGACGAAGCATAATCAGATTCGATATTGTAATTATCCGAGCCAGCCGGTAAACCCCGGCTGGCTTTTTTGAGCCTTCACCAAAGCACTCCCGTTTATTGTAGGTGTCAGTTGCAGATAGTTTCAGAATTATTCAATGATATAATAGAGCCATCATTGTGAATATTTTAATAATAGAGGTGAAGTATGAAACTGGCTCAAAAAACAATCGTTGTTACGGGTGCTTCCTCCGGAATGGGCGAAGCGATTGCCAAATTGTTTGTACAAGAAGGTGCAACAGTGATCGCCGTCGCCCGGCGCGAATCCCGTTTGAAGGAACTTCAGGAAAAGACAAAAGGTCTTGCGGGAAAAGCTGATCCCTTTCGTTGGGGACATCTCTGATGAATCTGTCAACAACAACATGATTGATCTTGCTGTAAAGGAAACGGGAAAAGCTGGACGTTTTGGTCAACAACGCCGGGGTAATGGATGATTTTATTCCGATTGGTGAATTAACCAACGAAAAATGGAATCAGATCATCGCGGTCAATTTAACCGGACCGATGTACTCAACCCGTAAAGCGGTTCAAGTTTTTCAAAAACAGGGTAACGGCGGCAACATCATCAACGTTGCCTCGATCGGCGGTCTCTGCGGCGGTCGCGCCGGCACAGCATATACATCCAGCAAGCATGCAATGATCGGCATGTCAAAAAACACCGCCTATATGTACGCTGCTGAAAAAATCCGCTGCAATGTGATTGCTCCAGGCGGCGTTGAAACAGAAATTGGCGTCGGTTGTTCAAATCCCAGCAAGTTCGGTTATAGCCGAATGGCACTCGGCATTTCATTGACACCCCGAATGGGTACCTCGATGGAAATCGCTAAAATTGCGCTGTTCCTGGCTTCAGACGAATCCAGCCTCTTGAACGGGGCAATCCTCACCGCTGATGCCGGACTCACTGCATATTAATTCATTCGCCTGCTATCGCTGATTGCGAAACCTCTTACCTCTGCTGCCTTCTTTCAAGGAAGGCAGCAGCTTTTCTATTAGATGCCCGAAAAAACAATAGTGCATCAAAGCGCGTTACAATATGGTTATTCTCGCAAAAGAACCGAACGGTTCATTGCTTCTGGAAAACTAAATGGAAAATGATGTTTATTATGTTCTGGCGCTTTTTGACGATGCCGCAGAGAAGCAATTTATACAACTCGCGGACTTGTTGCGATCAGAGGGGATTGAATCGGTTGAACCGCTGCCCCACCTGACACTCGGCGGATACGAGAACCTTTCGAAAAAAAGGCTCTTGGACTGGGTTTCAGATTTTTGCCAGTCACATGCTCCGCTCACACTGAACTTCAATCACATTGGTTTATTCAAAGAAAATGTCTGTTTTATCGCGCCGAGGGTAGATCACATGTTATTACAATTTCACAGCGAATTTCACAGGAAGTATGATTACTGCCTGCGCGAAATTGGTTACAATTTCAACCTTTGTTCCAAAAACTGGGTGCCGCACGTCACCATGGTCAGTGGAACGGATGAAAACGTATTCAAGGCAATTCCTCTGCTGCAAACAGCTTTCGAACCATTCATCGGAACTATCCAAAGCCTGAGAGTCAGCAAATTCCCATCCACCACGATTCGTCAATTTAAGTTGTCCGGCAGTTAAGATAAACCAGACATGTCCAGTGACCTCTCTTTTGTCGAATTTGTCTGCGATCAGATCCGCGATTGCGGCGCGATCCGCTTCCGCAAGATGTTCGGCGAATATATGGTATATGTGAACGACAAACCGCTGATTCTGGTTTGTGATAACACGGCGTACGTAAAAAAGCTCGACTGCATTGCAGAGCGAATGGGCGGCGCCGAATGCGGGTTCCCATATCCCGGCGCAAAACTGCATTATATTTTGGACGTCGACGATGCAGATTTCTGTACAGAAACGCTCCGCGTATTGGAAGCCAACACGCCATTGCCAAAACCAAAGAAGAAAAAGTAGATTTTTCGGATATGAGAAAAAAACCACAGAGGTTCCCCCGTGAGGTTAAGGAAATCCTCTGCGGTAAGCGGTAATCAACGCTGCAAAATTGTTCAAGTCTCAGCCGAAAAGACGAGAATCCAAAACCAAACCGTCTTTAAAAATCGGAAATAGCGCTGGCCTGCCGCGCGCTTTCCCTTGTCTTTTTCATAGCAGGATCGTATACCTGGCGTTCCATAAACTCGCGCGCCTTTCCGGTATTCCAGTTGCGCACCGGACGATAATATCCGGTAATCCGACTATAAACCTCCGCATTTTCTCCGCAGTGCGGACAACGCTGCTGTTCCCCCTCCAGATAACCATGCTTTCCGCAGACTGAATAGGTCGGTGAAATGGTGTAATAGGGCAGACGGTAATTTTCAGCGATCAGTCTCACCAGTTTCTGCGTCGCCCGCCAGTCTGATAGTTTCTCGCCTAAATATACATGAAAGACCGTTCCAGAGGTATAAAGCGTCTGTAGCCCATCCTGAACATCCAATGCTTCAAAAAGATCAGCGGTGTAACCGACAGGCAGATGGGAGCTATTGGTATAATACGGTGCGTTTGAATCGAACGACGCGGTGACCATATCCGGAAATGCTTCCTGATCATGTTTGGCAAGCCGATAAGCGGTCGATTCCGCCGGCGTCGCTTCCAGATTGTACAAATCGCCATACTGTTCCTGATAATCCATGAGTCTGCTGCGCATGTGCAACAGAACTTCGCGGGCAAAAAGCTGGGTTGCCGGGTGTGTCAAATCTTTGCGTAACCAGCGGGCGTTCAACCCGGCTTCATTCATCCCAACGATGCCGATGGTTGAAAAATGATTCCGCAGCGTTCCCAAATAGCGTTTCGTATACGGATACAGTCCGGCGTTCAGCAATCTGGTAATAACAGTCCGTTTCGCCTTCAGGGAACGAGCCGAAAGATCCATCAGGTGATCCAGCCTTTGGTAAAAATCAGCTTCATCCTCCGCAAGCCAGGCAATTCGCGGCAGATTGATTGTAACAACGCCAATTGAGCCGGTGCTCTCACCGCTGCCAAAAAAACCGCCAGCTTTTTTACGCAATTCACGCAAGTCAAGCCGCAAACGGCAGCACATACTGCGCACATCACCGGGATCCATGTCACTATTGATGTAATTCGAGAAATACGGCGTACCATATTTGGCCGTCATTTCAAACAAAAGCCGATTATTTTCTGTCTCCGACCAGTCAAAATCGCGGGTGATTGAATAGGTTGGAATCGGATATTGAAAGCCGCGCCCCATCGCATCGCCCTCAATCATAATTTCAATGAACGCCCGATTGATCCGGTCCATCTCCTGTTGGCAGTCACGGTAGCAAAAAGAAGCCGGTTTGCCGCCGACGATCGCAGGCTGGTCAGCCATATCCGCCGGCACAGTCCAGTCGAGCGTGATATTGGAAAATGGCGCCTGTGTTCCCCAGCGGCTGGGCGTGTTGACTCCGTAAACAAAAGCTTCCAGACACTTCTTGATCTGATCATCGGTCAGATTGTCCGATTTGACAAAAGGCGCCAGATACGTGTCGAAAGATGAGAAAGCCTGTGCGCCTGCCCACTCATTTTGCATAATTCCCAGAAAATTCACCATCTGATTACACAAAGTGGAAAGATGTTTTGCCGGTGAAGAAGATATTTTTCCGGGAATGCCACCCAGCCCCTCCTGAATCAGCTGGCGCAGAGACCAGCCGGCGCAATACCCGGTTAGCATGGAAAGATCATGAATATGGATCTCACAATTCCGATGAGCGTCAGCAATTTCGCGGTCATAGACTTCCGAGAGCCAATAATTTGCGGTAATGGTTCCTGAATTGCTCAAGATCAGGCCACCGACCGAATAGGTGATGGTTGCGTTTTCTTTCACGCGCCAGTCATCATGGTTGACATAGCTGTCCACCAGTTTTTTATAATCCAGCAACGTCGTTTTAATCTGTCGAATTTTTTCATGTTGTTTTCGGTATAGGATGTACGCCCGGGCGATATCGGCAAAGCCCGCCTGAATCAAAACTTTTTCTACACTATCCTGAATGTCCTCTACAGCAATGCACCCATGCTTGATCTTCGGTTCGAAGTCCGCAACAACTTTCAGAGCCATAAAATCGATCAGATTATCATCCCAGGAATGGGCGCATGAGCGGAACGCCTTGATCATCGCTGCCGAAATTTTCTCCAGTTGAAACGCCGCGATCGTACTGTCTCTTTTCAAAACCTGATATTTCATCTCCTCACCATCACACTTTCTTCAGAAGTCTCTTCCATCATTTCAATCACGCGGCTGTTCCCGCGGATTCTTACATTCGGTATTTTCCTGCGCAAAATCTGACAAAACTCTGCCATCTCGTCATCCGTGCGGGGGTGCAAATCAGAGCGAAAACATTGGCTGCCCAGCTGAAAATACTGCAAATATAAGGGAGAATTGCCGATCTCCCAATCTGAAAAGCAAAGCATATCCTGTTTATCATGGAATTCCTTTACGACCGTCATGCGAAACTCATGATTAACGCCGCTCTGCTGAATCAGGCGGATGCTCTTGATAATCGGGGCAAGATCTGCCAATGGAACACCGCAGGTCACCGCATACCGCTCCTTGCAATTCTTCACATCCATCGCGATCATATCGATCAACCCTTTTTCTAACAGGACAGCCAATCTTCCCGGCAGCATCCCATTCGTATCCAGCTTGACCGCCAGTCCCATTTCTTTAACCGCGGTCAAAAAAATTTCCATTCCAAGCTGCAACAGCGGCTCGCCACCGCTGACACAGACACCTTCGAGTAAATGACGCCGTTGCTTTAGGTAATCCAGCGTTGCAGGAACTCCTGTCCCTGAAGCGTCGTATGCCTGACATTCCGCCAGTGAAGCGTTATGGCAAAACGGACAGCGGAACTGGCAGCCGGGTGTAAACACCATACAGGAAATTTTTTCTGGATAGTCAAGCAGAGTCAGTTTTTGGATTTCATAAATCTGCATTGCTCCCTCCTGAAAATAAAAAACCATGTTCCTCATCTAAAGAACATGGCAGAATCAGCAATGCTAACCAACACCACTTCTTAGTGACGAAGAAGTTTTTCTGTGTTTTCGTAACTGGGCAGGTAATCGGACTTCACTGCTGATGCAGGACACCGTAGCGGCTCTGTGCAGGATTCACACCTGACTTCCCCTGATCCCTTACGATCTCCCTCTATTATCAGGCATGTCGCAACGCCTGTCAAACCTGAATTTTGGCGATGAAGATGGTTTTCCTGCCAGTCGCAAAACCAGAACACGCGTTTCCTGTATAATCTATTTCGAAGAAGGAGCTAAAATGCCATTTCTAATCGACGCACATCAAGACATTGCTTATGCATCGGTCTGTTTTCAGCGCGATTATACGCTGCCCATTGCAGAAATCCGCCGCCGGGAACCCAACAACCGCAATAATCAGACAACGCTCAGCTGGCACGCTTATCAGGCAGGGAATATCGCACTAATCTTCAGTACGATTTTTTTTGACCCAGCAAACCCGCAAAACGGAACCCGGAATCCTTTACTCAGTTACGGCTCTCCGGAGGAAAACCATCAAAGCGTGCTCGCCCAAATTGATTTTTACCGCCAGCTGGAAAACCGCCATCCAGATAAATTCCGGGTGATTCACACGGCAAAAGAGCTGGCAACCCTCCTGCAGGAAAGAGCGGAGGCAGAAGCCAGCGCTCCAAACAAACCGGTCGGGTTGATTCTTCTATGGGAAGGCGCCGAAGGATTACGCTCTCTTGATGATCTGGAAACTTATCATCAGGAAGGTATCCGCATCATCGGCCCGGTATGGAGCGGCGGACGCTGGTGCGGCGGGACGCAATCCGCCAATTCCGAACGGTTCACTCCAGAAGGCAGGCAATTGCTGCAGCGGATGCACGCAGCACGATACACGCTGGATATCTCGCACATGAATACGCTCAGTGCGTCGGAGGCGCTGGATCTTTACGAAGGCATCGTAATTGCCAGTCATTGCAATTGCCAGGCGCTGCTAAAAAACCCTGAGAACGAACGTCATCTGACGGATGGAAATATCCGAGGTTTGATCCAACGCGGTGGCGTGATGGGTGTAATTCCTTATAACGGCTTCCTGGACACCAACTGGAAGGATGGCAATCCACGCAGTCAGGTGACGCTGGATCATCTGGCAAATCATATTGATCACATCTGCCAGCTCGCAGGTAACACCCATCATGCCGCAATCGGGTCGGATCTGGACGGAGGTTTCGGCTTTCCGAACATTCCGGAAGAGATGAACGATATCCGCGATCTGATAAAATTGGAACAGATCTTGCAACGAAGAGGATATTCCGCGACGGATATCACAGCCATCTTCCACCAGAACTGGCTGAACCTACTGGATAGAATTTTGCAGAAATGAACCAAACGGATCCCATCAATCAACCGAACAAACCTGTGTCAACGTATTCGCACAAAAGGCTGCGTACCGGCATGATCATCACCTTTTTCGGCTATCTTGCGTTAATTCTGGGTGCGAAGCCATCGATTTTCGGGCTGGACCGCAGTCCGGTCATCGGGTTTGTGCAGACCGCAATGATCATCGTTGGGATCGGCATCATCTGTATCGGAGGCTATACCTGTCTGAAAAGTTTTTGGCTGCGCAAGCAGGTTTCACTGACGGCAGATTTCGGACTTCGGATCGTGGCAACCGGTTTCGTCATCTGCGTTTTCACCGGTATGGCTGACGTCTTTGGCTTCGGTTCTCACCCGTTCCCAGGGGTTCCTTTTTTTGGTCCGCTTCAGGCAATCGGCGTGATCGCCGGAGAAGCTGTCATCGCAATCGGTATGGTGATGATGTTCTCACCGCCCAGTGATGAAACCCCAAAAAAGCAGACGAACCGCTGATTAGTTCAGCGAATAAATTTTCAGATTCGAGAAACTGACCGTAATCGGCTGGCTGCCAGCCGAACGAGCTGTCAGTCCAAAACCGCCGGGGCTTAGATTCTTCTCCTCAAATTCATATAGGAAATGACCGTTGATGAACAAACGAATCCGGTCATTTTTTACATAAAGCCCCAGTTGGTACTTTTGCGGTGCGGAAGAAAAAATAAATCCGTTCGCCTGCCAATCCGTCAGCGGATATAATTTTCCAGCCACAAGGCTATCCGCCCGGGTCTGCCCAAGGCGGTTAACCAGATCCGCGCCCGATTATCAATATCAGCGGCGCGAAAGATCAGCCCATACACATCCTCGGGCTGGAACAGATCGGCAGCGTCACATCTGTCAACAGATAAAAGTTTTCCAACCAGGAAGATCAGCATAACTTTCCACAACGCCTGCCGTTCGGTGAATTGCCAGCGTCATCTCCTTATTTGCCCAGACTGCGTTTCCTTCCGGTGAGCGATACGTTTCCCACTTCCCCGGATCCGAAAATCCATCCGGAACAACCAATCGGCCAATATCAGGTTTCATATCCTGAGTCGGGAAAGGAGTCGGCGTATTGAGCGGACGCGGGGTTGCTGTCGGCGGAAACCATACGGTCGTTGCGCTGGGAATCAGTGTCGGTGCCTCTGTAACGATCCAGACAGTCGCCGTCGCAGTAGACTCTGCCAGTGAATAGAGTTCTATTCGCTGGCAGCTGACGATGCATAATATCAGCGCGACGGCTATCAACACCCAGCTGAAAAATCGTTTCATGCGCTTTAATCTCTGAGATGAGCGATGGTCACGCCTTCACCGCCTTCTGCGTCCCTGCCATTTTCAATATATTTGACATAAGGAGAATCGAGCAAGTGACGGCGCGTCACCTGACGCAGCTTGCCGGTACCTTTGCCGTGGATGACACGCACAAACGGCAGCCGGGCGAGCACGGCGTTGTCCAAATAAGTTTCAAGTTCCGGAATCATTTCCTCGGCCGTCTTGCCGCGCAAGTCAATCTCCGTTCCGGGAGATTCACGGAACAGCGTCCGGTTTCCCTGCGACAGCTGGGCAGAGGTGCCTGCCGTCCGGTTTTTGCCCGGCTTATCCGCCCGATAATCCTCTTGCGGCTCGGTTTCCTCCTCTTCATCAGCTTTTCGCATCACATCATGCTGCGGGATACGCATCCGCAGCGAACCAAGCAGAATCTCAACCTCTTCTTTTTCGATGCCAGTCACAATTGCCAGCGCATTCGTCCCCAAAGAACGGACGCGGACTTTCTCTCCGACCTTCAGCGGTTCGGATTCAAAGTCGCGCAGCCGGCGCTGACTGCCACGTGCCAGCTGCTTATCAATGCCTTTCGCCGTTTTCGCTGTTTCTTTCAATTCTGTTTCAAGCGCCTTGAGTTCCGTCAGCGGCAGCCGGGCGCGGTCGTACTCCCGGCGCAGTTTGGTCAACGACTGGCGCAATGAATTCAATTCTTCTTCGGTTTCGTTATGCGTTTCCTGCAGAATTTTCTCTTTTTCTTGTTCCAACTCCTCCAACTTTTTCTGCAGTAACCGCTGGTCGCGCTCCGCCAGGCTGCGCATCCGATCCGCTTGAGAGCGCGCTTTGCGGGCGGCATCATGCTGCCGATGAATTTCATCCAACAAGTTTTCCGCGTTGACTTCCGCCGGATCAATTGTCTCGCGCGCTGCAGCAAGAATTTCAGCCGGCAGCCCCAACCGCTCAGCGATCAGCAACGCATTTGATCTGCCCGGCAAGCCGATGCTAAGCCGATAAGTCGGCCGCAGCGTGCGCAGATCAAATTCCATCGAAGCGTTGGCAACTCCCGCTGTGACATGCGCAAACGCTTTCAGCTCCGAAAAATGGGTTGCTACAAAGCTTGGAATACGCTTTTTTGTCAGGTATTGCAGCAGCGCACGCGCCAATGCTGCGCCTTCCTGCGGATCTGTCCCTGAACCCAGTTCATCCAGCAGCACCATCGTGCGCGCGTTCGCCTGATTCAAAATGCGGACAATGTTTGTAATATGTCCTGAAAACGTTGAAAGCGACTGCTCAATCGATTGCTCATCGCCGATATCAGCGAACACATTTTTGAAGAGCGACATTTCCGAACCGGATTGTACCGGAATATGCAGCCCAGATTGCGCCATCAAAATCAACAGCCCGATCGTTTTGAGCGAAACGGTTTTTCCGCCTGTGTTGGGTCCGGTAATTACAACAGCAAATGTCTCGTCGTCCAACACAACATCGATCGGTACCACCCGATCAGAGGGCAGCAAGGGTGCCGTGCCTCATACAGTCGTAGAACGGGTAAACCGTTTTTACGGTTCGGCTCTGCCAAAAGCGGCTCTGCCGCCTGCAGATCGTCCGCGTATTTTGCGCACATCAGAATAAAGTCTATCTCCGCCAGCGCCTCAACCAACACCTCGATCTGATCCGCGTTCGTGCCAATCAGAGAAGTCAGCTCCTGCAACACACGCAGGATTTCGTTTCGTTCAGCAAGCTGCAGTTCCAAATAAGCGTTGTTCATCTCGACCGTCGCCAGAGCTCGACGAACAAGGTCGCACCGGAGGCGGATTGATCATGAACAATGGATTTCAGCTGGCCGCGGTATTCCGCCTTGAGAGGAATTACGTACCGCCCGTTACGCTGAGTGATTATCGGCTCCTGCAGCATCGGCTGGGTACGCGATTCTTTCAGAATTTTTTCCAGCCTGCCCAGCAGCCGATTATAAGCAACGTGAATTTCACGCCGGATTGCGCTTAATTTTTCAGAAGCGCTGTCCAACACATCCCCGCGGTCATTGACGGTCGCGTTAATCCGTTCGATGACGCCAGCCGGCGGAATCAGGTTTTCGGCAATCGTCGCCATGCCAGGATATTCAGACTCATGATGGGAGAACGATCGGTACAGATCGCGTGCGACTGACAATGTATAAGCGATCTCCACGAAAGCTTTAGCGTCAAGTGCACCGTACTTTCGGGCGACGTCAAGCCAGGGGCGCAGATCAGTACACCCGCCCAAGCGGATATTGTCGTTCACGCTGAGGAGGCGGCGGCCTTCGCTGGTCAGCGACTGGCGCTTGCGAATCCAGCTGCCATCTGTTTCCGGACGCAGCGTTTCTGCCATTTTCGCTGAAGCAGAAAAACTGGAATAGGCGCCAAGTTTTTTGAGCACTTCGCCGTATTCCAGCATTTTTATTGATTTTTGATCCATAATTTCCCTTAAATTCCGGGGCAAACTAATTTTTTGTTCTGTCAGGCAGCAGTTCGCCGATCAGTGTCCAGGGTCCGGTCCAGTTTATCTTGACCGGAAGCAGTTGTCCAGTCAAGTCCTCGTCACTGTCAACATAAACCAAGTCCATATTTTCAGTCCGTCCCAGCCAACGGTCTTTCTTTTTCTCTTCAAAAAGTACCATCACCGTTTTATTCTGTAATCTGGCGTGCAGTTCTGTTGCGATCCCTTCCTGCAGCGCTTCAATCACGCGAAAACGGCGCCATTTTTCTTCGTCCGACACATCATCCGGCATCGTCCGTTCGGATAAAGTGCCGGTGCGCGGGGAATAACGCGCCAGATGAACCACATCCAATTTTAGATCGCGCAATTGGTTCACAGTATCTTCAAACTGTGCTTCTGTTTCCCCAGGGAAGCCGACGATGATATCTGTTCCAATCGAAACAGCGGGAATTTTTTCTCGGATTTTTTCAATCAGCGCGCGATACGCTGCGTCAGTATAGCCGCGCCGCATCCGCCGCAGCACTTCATCGTTCCCTGCCTGAGCCGGAACCTCGATATGACGCATCACCTTTGGAAGCATCGCGACCGTTTCAAGCAACTCATCCGTTATCCAGTTGGGATGACTGGTCAAAAAGCGGATGCGCTCAATCCCGTCAATAGAGTCAATCTGACGCAGCAGCCCCGCCAGTGTCGGATATCCGGGCATATCCAGCCCATATCGATCCACAATCTGGCCCAACAGGGTCACTTCTCTGACACCCTGCGCCGCAACAGACCGAATATGATCCAATATTTCCTGCGGATCGCGACTGCGTTCAACCCCGCGTTTATAAGGGATGATGCAATAGGCGCAGGCATGCGAACAACCGTAAACCACCGGAATGAACGCTGAAACCGCCTGATTGCGCTGATTTGCCGGCAGCAGCAAATCTCCCGGCTGCCAGACGAAATCATTCAGTTGCTTTCCAGACGTTCCGCCGTTTCCAATAAATTCTTCACTGATCAGATAATCTAAAATCGGCTTGGGATTTGATGGCGGGGCAAACACATCCACATACGGCAGTCTTTTTCGGATTTCAACCGGGTCTTTAACAACCGACCATACAACCCATCACGCCCAGCACCAGATCCGGACGCTTCATCTTCAGCGGTTTTAGCGAGCTCAGCCTGCCGATCGCCTTATCCTCCGCGCTCTGCCGGACCCATGCAGGTATTTAAAATAATCACATCCGCCGTTTCGATGAGCGGCGCTTCTTCATACCCCAGTTGTTCAAGCGCAGACGCCAGCCGCTGCGAATCCGCCACGTTCATCTGGCAGCCTTCAGTCCAAATATAGTACTTCATCAAATTCTCTGCTCTTTTCTCGTCAACCCGACCAGGAGGCGCTATTTTGACCGTCACGCTTCCAGCTTCTCGACGACCCAAAAATGGGACAAGCCCAGTCGGCGCAGGGGTGTTTTTCCAACCACTGCAGCATTTTTCGTAAAGCAAGACCAAACCATTTGGTTCGGGCAATAATATTATCATAAGCGCCAAAAACGCAGGTCTGATGGATCATACGAACGGGCATGTTCTTGAAACGACCGGCAAGATCTTTTTGTGTAAACATTCACTGCGGAACCAGCCGGTCACGCAACCGCCGCGGCAAATAATTGACCAGCGCCTTATTCCCAAAATGATACTTTCCTTTCAAAAATGCCGTGCGTTTCAAACGGATACCAGCGGTTGGGGACGAATAATACCAGCCTGCCGCCTGGTTTCAGACAGCGGACCCATCTCTGAAACGCAGTCAAAATCATTCTGGACATGTTCCAACACTTCATGGCTCAGAATCAGATCAAAGGACGTTGGAAAGGGCAACGCCTCACCAACCGCGTTGACAACGGCGGCTGCCATGCCAGTGATACGTTCCTGCGCTTCCTGACCGCGCGACAACTCCACTTCCAGCCCAACCGTGAAACGCGCATCTGGCGCCAGACGGCATAGATAAGACCCAACGCCGCAACCGTTTTCCAAAATGACGCCGTTCTCTCTGCCCTCCGCCGCGCGCAAAATCATCTGCAGCCGGCGATCCTGCCCGGCGCGCCAGACATAAGATGGTTCGCCTCGTTGGGCTGCCAAGTCAGAATGAGCGGTTTTTGGGTTTTGATTGTTCAAGAAAGCCTCTTTTCATTTTTTCGCGGCAGACGGGCTTCCAGCGTTGTTCCCACTCCCGGAGCAGAGTCAAATCTCATTTCGCCTCCAAGTTGTTTTGCACGCGTGATCATATTTCCAACCCCATGGCTGGACGGTTTTCGTTCTTGATCGAGAAGGAATCCGCTGCCGTTATCCTGAATCAGCAAGCTATAGCCATCTTGTTCTTCGCGGAAGCGAATGAAAACGTCGCTCGCTTTCGCATGTTTGGTAATATTTGAAAGCGCCTCTTTACAGATCAGATAAATGGTATTGGCGCTTTCCTCTGACAAACCGTCAAGATTGACGACATCCGGTTCAAACGTCGTGTTGATGAAGGTGTTTGAATAAAAGTCGTTCGCCAGTCGACGCAAGCTCTG
This sequence comes from Flexilinea sp., assembly GCA_040766005.1. Classification (GTDB taxonomy): domain Bacteria; phylum Chloroflexota; class Anaerolineae; order Anaerolineales; family Anaerolineaceae; genus Flexilinea. The sequence goes on from JAXGRI010000001.1 coordinate 102,214, forward strand.
GATCAGATTTTCATTGGTGAGCCGTTCCGGTTTCAGATTCATGATATATGAGCGGATATCACGGATTGTCGCGTTCAGTGCACTGATCGCATTTTGGATCCGTTCTGTTGCCTGACCCGGATCATTGTCAATCAACAGACGGGCATGTTCCAGCGTCAATCCAACCCCATAAATGGATTGGATGACGCCATCGTGCAGATCCATTCCGATTCGCTGACGTTCTTCCAAAATCGCAACGCGTTTGCTTTCTCGCCGCAGGCGAAAATCCTGAATCAACGTGGCAACCCAGTTGGTAATAGAAGAAATGAACTGAACGTTTAGCAGTTCAGAATCACCAATCAGTTTCGTGCCCAGACAGATCACACCGATGACACCTTCGTTGGTAATCAGCGGCAGAATAACGACATAGTTCAATTGCACTTGTGTCGCCTTTTTTTGATTGACCACTTCAATCTCTTTTTCTGAAAAAACATACCGTTTTCCACTGGCAGCCACCTGACCAACAATCCCTTCACCATCCTTGACCGTGGAAAAGCCGAAAAGGCTGGTTTGAAAAGTATGTCCTTTCATGAAAACAAGCCTATACTCATCCGGATTCTCATCATCCCGTAAAAAAAATTCCCCGACTTCAATATCCAGATACCCCATCACATGACGCATGGATTCATCGATAATTTTCTCCTGCTGATTCAGTGCGGATACTGAAATCCGTGCCAGTTCGTTCAGCAGCGCCAGATCTTCGTTTCGTTTGGATAGCGTCTCCTCCCGCACTGCGATCTGATCGTAAACCAATGTGTTGTAAATACCGAACCCGGCATATAAAGAAAGAATTTCAACCAATTTCCGATCGCCAGTGCTGAATTGCTGCGCACCAATTTTATTCAATAGAATGATCGAACCAATTTTCACGCCCTCACGTATGATCGGCACGAATAGCATCGATGAAATAAACGGCTTTCTTTCAGGAAATATGTAATACGCCTCCGGAAAATCCTTCCCCTGAACGATTGTAAAGGACTCCTCCGCGTGAATATTCTCAACCCAGGGAGTCCGGATATTCCGCTGCGCATTTAATAACTCCAACTCAACTTGCGTAAATCCATACAACGCAAGGGAATCCAATTCAAATTCATCCTCATCATCCACCATTCCACAGATACAATAGCAGGCATTCGTAACCGAAGTTGCAAGCGCTGCCACCCGGTTCAGTAAGGAGACAATGGAGGATTCGTTTAACAGATCCAGGCATTCACGATAAAATCCGTCAATCACCTGAAAATGTTCCTCAAGACCACTCAAAATCATAATGATCTTATTTTACCCTTAACCCTCATAAAACCAGCGGTAAACGCTGGTTTGACAGAGAAAAAAGCATTGTTGTTCAAGTTCCAAGATCAGAAAGTTTAAAATCAGGTGTCCCTATGCCATCCATCCGGGAAAGCGATGCAACAACGCCAATGGAAGCGCCGCAAGTCAATGCGACATGATGACAGTACACAAAAAGAAGATCCGTCCGACCCCGGATTCTTCACGTAGAAGCAAGGTCATGATCTTAGTGCACAGCGCTGCCGAATCACTTTGTCAGTACTCGCCGGACAAGAAGCCGCTACAGGTTTTCAACAGACATCATCCCGCGTAATCGCTTTACAATATCGACAAACGCCATCTCATCGCGTAATTCCGGATCGCGCGGTCTGCCGAATGGAATCTTCATTTCATGAATAATGTGCCCCGGCCGATCGCTGAAAACCAACACGCGATCCGCCAGCAGCACCGCCTCAGAGATAGAATGCGTGACCATCAGCACCGTCGGATGAAACGCCTGCCAGGTCTCCAGTAACTCAATCCCCATCTGATCACGTGTAAAGGCATCCAACGAGCCAAATGGCTCATCCATCAGCAATAATTCCGGACGCTGGACCAACGCGCGGGCTATTGCAACCCGCTGGCGCATCCCGCCGGAGAGCGTCTGCGGCCATTCATTCTCAAAACCTTGTAATTTAACTCGCCGGATCCATGCCGCCGCTTCCTCCAGCGCCTGTTCTTCAGGAATCCCCTTTATCTTCAACGGCAGCGCGATATTATCAATCACCTTCATCCAGGGCAGCAGGTTAGAACTCTGAAACACAATCGCCCGCTTCGGAGTTTCCGAATTATTGAAGATCACCCGACCGCTGGTCGGTTCCAGCACATTTGCCAGAATCCGCAACAGTGTACTTTTTCCCGAACCAGAAGGCCCAATCACGCACACAAATTCTTCCTCATAAAGTGTGAGGTTGATTTCAGACAAAGCGTCCAGACTGCCGTCGTCAGCCGGAAAAATCATCGACAGTCCGGATACTGTAACCAGCGGTTTTTTTTGTTTATTCGCGTTCATTCACCGATAAATTGATTGGTATATGCCTTTTCAGGATCAATCCCCGCCTCGATCAAGCCGATCTTCGTCATCACTTCTGTCATATTCTTCCAAGAATCAGGATCCGTCGCACCGAACTTCAGTTCTTTTTCAGGGCGATATAGTTCGATCGTCTTAAATAACACTTGCTTCTGCAGTTCCTGATTCTCTGCATCCGCGAGATTATCAACAAATTTTTTGCTAAGTTCATACGCCTGTTCACGATTTTCTTCCGTCCATTTCAGCCCTTTCAGGAAAGCTCGCACCATCCGCTTTACCAATTCCGGCTGTTCCGCTATCGTTTTTTCGTTGGTGATCAGCCCATTTCCGACCATCGGTACATTATCCGCCACCCGGATCAGATTGATCTCATAACCCAAAGCTTTCAACTGCTCGGGTTCATTCGCAGAATAAATCACCGCCGCGTCAATTTTTCCCGTCGTCAGCAACTCGACCTGGGTATAACCGACAGATTCAAGCTGCATATCGGAGTCCGACATGTCATAATGCTGAAGCAACGCTTCTAAACCAATATAGCTGGCGCCTGAAAGCACCGGAATGCCAACTTTTTTACCCTTCAGGTCTTCCATGGTTTCAATGCCGCTTTCCTTCAACGCGACAATCCCCACCGGATAACGCTGATACCAGCCAGCAATATATTTGAGAGAAAGCCCCTGGTTGATGCCCAACAGCACCTGCTCCCCGGAGCATACTCCAAACGGAATCTTGCCAGCCCCGACCAGTGCAACCGTATCCGTCTCCATGCTGTGATCAAGCGTCAGCTCAATGTTTTCTTCAGTAAAATAACCGTTCTCAATTGCGGCATACAACGGCGCAAACTGAACATTCGGCACGAAACCGACCGGAAGCGAGAAACTTGTCACCGGCGTTTCCGTTGGTTGCGCTTTCTGGCACCCAGTCAGGCACAAAAGGACGATCAGGATGAAGAGCAGGGTAAACTGAAATCTTGTCTTTTTTTGCATGAAATTCCTCACATTTAATATTTTATTTAATCGTTTGCCAGCGCAGCATGTGCCTTTCCAAAGCGACAATCGCGGAATAAAGCGAAATGGCCATAAACATCAGCATGATTACCGCGACAAAAACCATCGATGTATCATATTGTCCGCGAGCGGTATTGATCAGATAGCCCAGCCCGGCGTCCGCCCCGGTCAATTCCCCGACAACAGCGCCAAGGACAGAAAGCGTAGCGCTGATCCGCAAACCACTGAACACCACCGGCGTCGCTGCCGGAATTTCCAAATAGCGCAATGTCGCCTGGGGGCTCGCTTCCATCGACCGCATCAGATCCCGGAAGTTCCGCGGGATATCCCGCAAGCCGACGATTACGCTGACTTGAATCGGAAAGAAAACGACCAGCGTACAAATCACGACTTTCGGCGCCATGCCAGAGCCGAACCAAATCACCAACAGCGGGGCGATTGCTGCCAGCGGCACAGACTGGGACGCTATGATATACGGAAAGAGGATGCTCTCAGCGACCGGATGTTTTGCCAGATAATAGCCAGTTCCCAGCGCCATCAGCATACCAAAAACTAGCCCGGCAGCCACTTCAACCATCGTAATTCCGGTATGATACAGCAAGACACCACTCTGCAAAGATTTCAAAAAACGCATAAATATCTGACTTGGCGCGGGCAAAATGAACGGCGGATAATTAGAAACGCGCACGAGCAACTCCCAAATAGCCAGCCCGCTCAAAATTGACAGCGGCGGTATCAGATGTTTGATTTTGTCATTTAGTTCTGTTTTTTGTTTCTGCATAAAAAAAAGCCCCAATTGAATTGGGGCTTTTTGATCGACGTTCAGGTCAAATTCCTTTTTCCATACCGGACTGTACCGTCGATTCCGGAATTTCACCGGATCAGCTTACGCTCGTGGATTTTTACCACCGATCGGGAATTGAGAGTCTAGTACTCTCTCACCCTGCCCCAAAGGATTCAATTTTCTATTGTCTATTCTACTCGTTTCCATAGGTTCGTCAATGGCTCATCCCGCGTCTCACTCTAAAAGCATGACGAATCAGCCCGGATTTCCGGGTTTCGGAACAATTCTTGAAGGGAAAACGTCAATAAGGCAGTCAAGTATAATCATTTAAAAGCCACCCCCGCTGGAGGTTAACAATGAAAGTAAAAACAATCGCAATTCTCATCCTGATTCTGATCCTATCCGGTTGTACAACCGCCGCAAAACCATCCGCACCAACAATTTCCGCGGAACAGGTACAGCTCTGGGCACAGCAAACTGTCGCCGCACTGGTAAATAGTGGATCGCAGAATTCCGGCAGCATTGTTCCGCTCGTCGGGCAAGCGACGCCGACAACAATTCGCCCGATCGTGCTGGTTCCTACCGCCACACTGATACCGGCTGTTCCACCGACGGCAATCCCGCGCATTCCAACAATCAGTTATGTCCAGCCTGTCCAGCGGCCTTGTGACCAGATGAGCTTTGTGTCCGATATCACAGTCCCGGACGATACGACACTTGGACCCAACCAATCGTTCCAAAAGGTATGGAAAATTCAAAATACCGGTACTTGCACCTGGACGACAGCTTATCAGTTCGTTTTTGACAGCGGACATCAATTGGCTGCTCCCTTAGCTGTGAATCTTCCGCGCAACGTGGGACCAAACGATGCCATTGAAATCAGCATCAACATGGCAACACCCAATGTAAACGGAACCTACCAGGGCTTCTGGAAGATGCGCAATGCCTCCGGCGTCGTCTTTGGCACTTCTTCAGGCACCAACAACGCAATCTGGGTAAAAGTTAACGTGCGCGGCGGGTCGGACTCCGGTCAGGTACAATATCCAACCGTCCAGCAACCGGTAAGCGGCACAGGCACATGCACAATGATCAACATTTTCCCCTCGTGGGGAGACCGCTTCCGCCCAGGAGAGGAGACTGATTTTCGTTTCTCAATCCGAAACGATTCAAATACTGTATGGTCCGCTTCTGATTTTGATATCGCATATATTGACGGCACAAACATGCTGAAACGCAAGGAAGAAGTCCGCCGCGATGTGCCAGTAGACGTCGCTCCAGGCGGTGTTCTAACGTTCGCGATTGATGCTGTGGTTCCGCCTTCAGCCGGATCCTATACTATGAACTGGGGAATTGTGCGTGGGTTTGAGATTCTGTGCCCGTTCAGCGTGACCGCAAACGTCTCCAATTGATAGGTGAAGTGGTTTTTTATCTGCCTCTATGATAAAAAAACAGCCCTAAAATAAATCAGGGCTGTTTTTTTACTTTTCAATTACTAATATTTTGAGCTCCCAACATTGAGGTTTTTATCATCCCCTCGTTCAGACCTCCCTATTCATGGCGTACGTTTTGAACTGATCAAGAATCGCCCGCGGTCATCCAAGCGATAGTCGATCTGTTCAAAAGGAATGATGTTTGTATATTCTCCGGAAAACACAAAACCTTCACCGCCATTTTTCGGCTTCATCTCATAGGCAAACCTGCCGTCCGGACACAGATCATTTTCCGCCTGCGGAGTATGTCAATCTTCAGATCCATAATACCAGTGAACGATATGCTTCGACAGGTTACAAAAGTCCCAAGCTTCTTCAATGGCAAGTGAAACGACGACAGCGACAACGATCGGATTTTCCATGTTGATTCCAGACAAGCGACGAATAAAAAGAGGTACCTGCAGATTGCTTACAGTGTAATTAAATGCCGCCAGAATAACAATATTTCAGAGATCACCTAAAGAGCTTCAATCAAAAATTGTTCTCAGAAATGTCAACCAGACGGATATGGGTTTTTCCGTCAATTGTCGAAACAACTGTGCTCACTCCATAAACAGTTTCAATATTTTGGCAGGTCAGCACATCGCTGCAGGAGCCGTAGGCAAAAACCTTTTTTTGAGAAAGCAAGATGATGCGGTCACAAATCATGGCTGCAAGGTTCAGATCATGGATTGTCATAACAACCATCAGACCTTTTTCCTGCGCCAATTGCCGAATAAGTTTCATGGTGCAAAGTTGGTTTTTCAAGTCCAAGCTGCTTGTCGGCTCATCCAGCAAAAGAACCATGGGATTTTGCGCCAACGCACGAGCGATGAATACACGTTGACGTTCCCCACCACTCAATTGGTCAATAACTTTCAACGCAAACCGTTCTAAATCCATCAATTTTAAAATATCAAATACTATTTCCTTATCTTGATTCCGGATTGAAAAATCAACATAAGGCATTCGTCCCATCATGACGGTATCCACAACGCTTCCGGGAAATATCAAAAAATTATGCTGAGGGACATAACCGATATATCGGGCACGTTGTTTGATGTTCATCTCTCCAGTATTTTTATTTTGAATTAAAATCTCTCCTTTTCGCGGAACCAGGCTATGATTGATACATTTCAGCAACGTCGTCTTCCCGGTACCGTTCGGTCGAGTAACCCGAGGATTTCTCCAGGGTTGACTTCAAAACTGATATCAGAAAGCACGTCTATTTTGTTATAGCCAAAATGGATGTTTCTAACTCGCAGGTTCTCGTTCATCAGGATTCCTTACGTCTGCTCAGGATCAAATGAATAAATAGTGGAACGCCAATGATCGACACAACAATTCCGACCGGAATGCTGACCGGCGAAAGGATCAATCTTCCAACAGTATCAGAGATAATCAAGAGTCCAGCTCCGACGATCCCAGAAAAAGGAATCAGGAAGCGATGATCCGCGCCAATCAACATTCTGGCAATATGTGGCGCTACAAGTCCGATAAAGCCAATCACTCCAGTAAAACTGATGACCGCAGAAGTCATCAATACTGACAGCAAACCAATGATAATGCGCAATTTTTTCGGGTGAATCCCCAGGCTGATTACCAATTCATCGTTTCCTGAGGAAATAATGTTCAACATCAGCGAGTACCGCCAGATGATTGCAGAACAGATGATTGAAAATGCCAAAATGATCATCGCTTTTGACCAGGTTGCGCCATTTAAGGTTCCAAACGTCCAGCGAACAACCGATGCAAGTTTGTGCTCTGCCGCAAAAAATTCAATACCGGAAGTCAACGCACTGAAAACATAACTAAGGGCAATTCCTGTCAACACAATGGATTCCGCACGCATTCCTGCTCTAGTGGAAATCAAATAAACCACCCAAGCACAGATCAGCGATGTCAGAAACGCGCTGATGACGATCCCGATTTCTGTTCCCGGAAAAAAGCTGATACCAAACACAATCGCAAGCGAAGCGCCAAACGCCGAAGCCGAAGATAACCCAATCGTAAAAGGGCTCACCAACGGATTCCTCGTAATCGCCTGCATGGCAACGCCGGATATCGAAAGTCCAATGCCGGAAACAATTGCCATAAGCATGCGCGGAAGGCGGATTAATACAATGATCTTCCGTTGGGCACTGGCACCATCCATTTGCGTGTACAATGCTCCGCGAAGTGCTAAAAAGATTGCGCGGCATACCTCGCTGATGCTTGTTTCTGTCACGCCCAGCGTACTAAAAAACAAAGCCAGGATCAACAACGACACGAATCCGACGATAATCACTATCGTTTTGATTTTGTTTCGTTTCTCGTATAACGTACGAATATTCTGAATTTCCTGGCTTTGTTTTTGCAAATTCATCCGTGTTTAATCCTCCAGCGAGAATACCGGATACGTATGTCCGGGAGTGAATCCCAGTTGTTGAAAACGTTCCTGCCAATCTTTGAAAATCTGTTCAGGATGGAGATCCGGCAGCAAATCGGGATAGAGGAACTTGGCAACGAAGAAAGTTCCCACCAACTTTGAGGCGCCGCCGCTGCAATAGCCCGATATTTGAAAAATCTGGTCTTCTTTTACCGCGGTAATTTCATCCCAGCCAGCCCGTGTTTGAATTTCTTCACGGATAGCAAGTTGGTCTTCCAGTGTGGGTGGCGTATAGTGAAAAGGAACATTGGGTGCGGATACCTTCACAATATAATCCGGATTCGCGGCAACAACTGCCTCAATATCTATTGTTCTGCTCGCAGCATCTTTGAAAAGATTGTCTGCGTGTGAGTATTCCAGCATATTGAAAAAATAATCTCCAGGCACCGTTGTGATTCCGGGGTTGCGATATTCAAAATACACACTTTTTTTGGGCTCATCCTTTAGCTGTTCATTTACATAATCGAGTTTGCTCATGAAATAATCCGACAATTCCTGAGCTTCTTTCTCTTTGCCAAAAATTTGCCCCATCATTTCACAGTTCTGCGCAAAATCTTCTGTAAAATATGCGTTGACAACAAAAACTTTAATCCCGAAAGGCGTCAGTTTTTCTTCTGCTTCTTCCCACTTTCCATTTCCTGTGAGAATAAAGACTTCAGGATTCAGTTCAACGATTTTTTCATAGTTTCGTTCGCCGGCAGCGGAACTATAAACCTGGTCCTCCGTGAACATACTATAGCAATCCCGGTCAGCATAAATATAGCTGTCAATCCCGACCACACGATCAATTGCTCCAACTCCCTTAATCAGTTCGGCATTATAGGCATTTGCCACGATAACCCGCGTAACAGGGTTGGGAAGTTCAACTTCTCTTCCTACGCTGTCTGTCAGGATGTGCGTCACTGTTTGATTAGAATCCTGTGCTTGTACCGCATAGATACCCATACAGCAGACCATCAAAGCCAACAACACAAACAAAAGAATCCTTTTTGCCCCTATTTTCATAAACACTCCTTATCCATAAAAAAAAATCTCTTCCTACGATTAATAAAAGGAAGAGTTTCTAACCAAACCAACCATAGCCCTATCGTTCGTAGAGTACATGATTACAACAGAACAAGCCTGTCTTCCGGCTCAGGCTTCATCGCTCCAGGCGCCTTCCCAGATTTTTACCTCCAGTGGCATTATGCCTTTCGCTCAACCAATACGGCAGCGGGACTGCATAGGATTCACACCTATTTCCAAGATCAAAAAGATCAAAACTTGTTCTTATATTTAATTGTGGATCCGATTATATCATATGAAAACCATGGCTCTGATCAAAAAACATCTAAAAATACTGGATTCATGCTATTTCTGTCTTTTCTCCGGAACAAAACAATATCAGGTTCTCGAAGAGTCTGTAAATGTGTTAAAAAACAAACATTAAATACCAGTTTCATTCGAATAAAACGCCTAACATAATACCAGAAACTTTAAATTATACATGCTTTTTGCTCCTATAAGTTTTTTTCCGCAGAGTTCCGCGAAAGGGCTGTTTTTGTCATAAAATCAATCTCACAAGCTCATTTTTATGATTTTTCGATTAAGATCGAAAAAACTTTTTCATTATTTGCTGGTTTAAAGTTGAATGGAACAACCCGCCTTCCCGGGATCGTTGTTAAATATTATAGGAGAGAAGAATGAAAAACAGAAAATTGTTTCAACTATGTCTATTATCGGCCATCCTTCTGATCGGAATCATCGCTCCGGTTTCAGCACAAGGCGAGAAAATCTACCGAACAAGCTTCAACAGCGGTGATATTCCTTCGATTGATCAGGCTTTGATAAACGATGTGATCGGCATTCAGCTCGTGGATGAGATGACCGTTGGGCTGCTGCGCCAAAGTGACGAAACGGGTGAGCTTGAACCGGGTATGGCGACCGAATGGTCCGCATCAGAAGACAAACTGGTCTACACATTCAAACTGTTAGAAGGCATCCCTGGGTACGCTTCAATCCGGGCACACAAGCCGTGGAAGAGGTAAAGGACTGTGAAGGAAATGTTCGCTACGTCAATGCTCACGATTTCGTTTATGGCACCGAGCGAACGCTCCGGCCCGAAACCGCCTCCGAATATGCATTTCTTGTAAATACTTCTGTGGTTGGCGCTGAAGCTTACAACCTCGGAGAAAGCAGCGATTTTTCAACCGTCGGCGTCAAAGCGCTTGATGATTACACACTCGAAATTTCATTCATCGAAGACGGCGTATTTAACCTGAACATCGTCAGCATGTGGATGATGCACGCCATGCCCGCCTGGATTATTGAAGGCGACAGCTGTACTGAAGGATTGAAAGAACGCTGGACCGAGACCGGTTCCTACCAAGGCTATGGCCCCTTCACGCTTGAGGAATGGGTGCATGACTCTGTTTTGACGCTCGTCCCCAATCCTTTCTGGCCGGGAATCGACTCCGCTCCGAAACCAAAGATTGACGGCGTCAGCATCCGGCTGATCGGGGACGTCATGGCATTGTCTGAGTATGAAACCGGGAACATGGATTCCGCATCAATTCCGGCGGGTGATTATGACCGGATTATGTCTGATCCGCAGTTTCAAGACCACCTGCATTACAAACCGACATCCATTGGCACAGACTGGCTGCTGTACAACCCGCATCTGGCTCCAACGGATGACGTCCGCGTCCGTCTAGCACTGGGGTACGCGGTTGACAAAGAAACCTGGTCCGGTCATAAAGACAGGTGAGGTCGCGCCATTCTTCATCAATCCTGCCGTCAGCGGCGGTCGAAACCGGCTGATTATCCGGAATTGGGGATGATGTACGATCCGGAAAAAGCAAAGCAACTGATCGATGAATACTGCGCTGAAAAAGGCATCAAACCATCCGATATCCGCCTTACATACAGCTATAATACAACCGATTCAAACAAACTGCGCGCTGAGACCGTACAGGGTATGTGGCAGAGTCTGCTGGGAATCAATGTTGAATTGAAGAACAGCGAATGGGCCGTCTTCAAAGTTGAACGCTCTGAAGGGCTTGAAAATGTCTACCGTTCATCTTGGGTACAAGACTATATGGACGCCAACAACTTCACTGCCGACGTCTTCCTCTGCCCGGGCGGCGCATACCAGAATATTACTGACTGGCCATCACTCGGCTGCACGGATCTGAGCAACCCTAAGTACGTTGAATATGCAGATATTATCAAACAGGCTAGTAAAGAGACCGATCCGGCAGCTCGCGCCGCGCTTTACGCCCGCAGTGAAGAAATTCTGCTGAACGAAGAAGCCATCTTAAATCCGTTGACCTGGAACAATTCCTATATACTGCGGAATCCACGCATTATTGCGCCAGATTCAGTCACCGGCTACGATCGCTGGGAAAAGTGGGATATCCAATAATTCCTTTCCAAAAAAGGAATAGTACCTGATCAAAAAGGCTGGGTTGCAATAACCCAGCCTTTTTTCTTTTCAAATACGGATTTTCCGCCGGCGCAAACGTCATCATAGTAAGCAGAAGGAAAAACGCTGTGAAATCAAAGGGTTCAAAGCTTCGGCGCAGTAAAAATTGGTATGTGAATGTCTCTGATTGCATCATGACAATCAACTCAACCAGTTATACGATTATCACTGCACATAAAAGCAGGGAAAAATGATAAGGCGCTTCATGAATAAGAATGTCCGATTTATCCTTAACCTCGCCGCATCGGATCGGCAGGATCGCTTAGCGATCTTCCTGTTGCAGGCCGGATCCGGATTTGGAGTTCAGATTGTTCGCACGGATATTATTCAGAAACACCTGGCTGTTGATCCTGCGCTCAAGTATCCCGGTCAGATAAGTCGTCAGCAAGGTTTCCGCCTCTTTGCGGAGATCCTCCGGCCAGCCGGCAGCTGCCGCTTCTGAAAAGCTGCGTTGCTGATAAAAACGCATATATTTCAGCGTTCGCATACTGACCGGTAGCAGCCCGGCACGCATCTCAGGACGTTGATTAAAACATGTAGGACAGACCACACCGCCATTAATCTGAGAGAAAAATTGCGCCTCTGGCTGGATTTCAGCCCCGCAATCCACGCACTGCTGCAACTGGGGGCGATAACCGGTCAGATCCAGCAGACGGAATTCGAAGTAGCGCAGAATTACAAAAGGGTCTCCGCCGGCAGACAGCCGGCGAAATGTCTCCAACGTCAGCCGATACAATGCAGCGTTGGAAACTTCTTCCGCAGAAAAACGATCAGCCAGTTCAGAAACATACGCCGCATGACAGGTATTCAGCAAGGTGCACGTCAGGTTGGGGAATCCTTCCGTTGTTGAGACTTGTCCGACAATCCAGGCGGAACCTTTGCCGCGGGAGAGCTGGGCTGAAATACAGGTAAACGGTTCAAGATGTCCCGCTTTGCGGGATGCCATTTTCCTGACGCCTTTAGCCAGCGCAGAAAGCTTACCGCGGTCCGGCGTGAGCAGACGGACAAAGCGGTCTGCTTCGCCATAATTTTGGTGGCTCAGCACAAGCGCCTGAACTCGAATTGAGCGTTCCATGAATACTTTTTATTGAAGTGATTTTGGCGTAAACGCCCCTGGGAGCAGCTCGGACACAGTTGTCTGCCGGCAAATCGTTCCCTGCTCATCCACCAGAAGTACTTCCATCTCCGGAGCAAATTCTGCCATCACCTGACGGCAAGCCCCACAAGGAGCGCCGCCGTTGCGGGTGGCAATAACAATACGGGTGAAGTTTCGTTCTCCTTCTGCTACTGCATGAAAAATTGCATTTCGTTCACCGCAGATGGTCATCGGATAAGCTGCGTTTTCCACATTGGCGCCGGTGTATACAGTGCCAGAATCCGCCAGCACAGCTGCGCCAACCGCATATCCGGAATAAGGGGCATAGGCATTCTCCCGCACTTTCAACGCCGCATCAATCAGCTTTTGAGTGACCTCATCCGTTTTCATCATCTTCTTTATAATCCTCTGATTTTTCATCCCCGGCTTCCGGTTCCGCAGATTTCACAAAAACTCTTCGAATACGGTTCCCGGACAGTTCCTCAACCTGAAATTGCCAGCCTTCCACCAGAATCACCTCGTCACCAAGCGGTACCTTGCCTACCTGTGAATACATGAACCCCGCCAGCGTGTCGGCCGCGTCCCGGGGGATGTGGGTATGAAGGATTTCATTCACGTCTTCGAGATCAATTCTCCCCAAGAAAGAATATTCATTTTCAGCAACAATCCGGACCAGTTCTTCTTCAGATTCATCATATTCATCGCGGATTTCACCGACAATTTCCTCAACAATATCTTCCATCGAAACAATGCCTGCCGTTCCGCCGTATTCATCGACCACAATGACCATGTGAATCCCGGACGCCTGCATCTCACTGAGCAGATCACCCACCTTTTTTGCCTCAGGAACGAAAACAGCCGGCCGCAGTAATAAAGTCAGATCCATGGTCTCATCGGTCTGGTCTTCGCGATATACCTTGAGCAGATCTTTTGCATAAAGAACGCCAATAATGTTATCAATTTCATCATCGTACACCGGCAAGCGCGAATGTCCGGATGAAAGGACCGTTGCAGCAGCGACATCAAGGCTGCTGTCAACATCAATCGCAGTCATATCCACACGCGGGATCATAATCTCCCGGGTGAGCGTATCCGCGAAGTGAAGGATCGAGCGCACCATTTTGCGTTCATCCTCCCGCAACGGCGTACTCTCCGGCGGATTCTTTACCCATTCGCGCAGTCGTGATTCCATTTGATTGAAGAGAAATGTCTTTCGGATGGTTGCCGGTTTAAAAGAATCATAAAGTTGGTACAGCGGTTTGAAAATTGCATTGATCAGCTGAGCAAAGATCTTTATCTTTGGAGCGATTGATGCGTTATGTCTGGCGCCAATTCCGCTGAAAATTCCTTCCGTCAGAATGATCAGAATCGGTGCAGCCAGCGCGACAACCAACGCACTCCAGATAGTATCCAACACACAAAACGAATCCATCACCAGAATCGCCAGCACGCAGGCAATGCCCGCAAACACCCTCGACGCAAAAAGAATCACGCTCAGGTTCAGCGGGGAAACCGGATTATCCCGGTGGACATCAGCTTCATACATTTCACTGTCGAAGGCGGTAAACCGGATCGCTGAATAACACATATTCAGCAAAAGATCCATAAAAAGGGCAATTAGAAAAAGGGTAAGGAATTGATAAGCAGTATCAGATAATGGACAACTTCCAGGTTCCATGATGGTTCCCCGATAAAACGGGATTTTAATAAGCCTTTCTTGGTTCGAACATTTGTTTTTGTCTGAACAAAAATTATACTTTGAATCCCACCTTTTTAACGTTTAAGTGCGCAGGTATCTGACAGTCAAAATCAGTGCCAGCAGGATCATCATCACCAAAATCATCATTGGGATATTCCATTGATCCGCGAAGCCGGTATCCGGAAGCAACGTCGGCTGATAAGCAGGTACCCGCGTTTTTTCCGGCTGTTCAAACACCTCGTTTGTCGCTTCAGCAGCGATGCTGCGTGTAGGTGTCAAAATCAATCCAACAGGCGGGTTAATGTGCTCAGCAGCGGTCGGCTCATAAACTTCATCTTCAAATTTGAGCGCTTCATCATCCAGCTCAGAAACGGTCGGCTCAGCAAGGCTTTTTGGTCACGTCACTTGCTTTGTAGCCGCCGGCAAAATCTGTTCCGGGTTTTGGACAGTTGGCTGCACGCTGGTTTGATCCCGTACTGGGACAAAAATGGTCGCGGTCGGCGGCAGCGCAAGCGGCGCTGTCGTTTCTGTCTGTGTTTGCCCTGATTCAACATTCACATCCGTCCGGTCAACCGCGTAGACGGTAGCTGAAATGATCTCTGTCGCGGTCGCCGGTATTTCCGTCGCGGAAGGCGAAGGCTGCGGCGTTTCCGTTGCAGGTAAAGTAGGCGTTACCGTCGGCTCGCGATCCGGGAACAGAAAATTGACAAATCGCTTGAAGATTCCCGGTTTTTTGGTGGGTTCCGCCGGGATCTGCGTGGCTGTCGGTTCCGGCGTCTCAGAAGGTATGACAGTTGCTGTTTCTGAAGGCATAACAGCGACCGTTGAACCGCTATCAATGGCGTCCGGTGTCTCTGTTAATTCTAAAACAGGCTCTGTCAACGCCAAAGCAGCCGTCACCTCAGACGTCTTGGGGAGCGTTGGTTCCGCGGGGCTATTCGTAATATCCGTCGGGCTTATTTCCGAAGCGGAAAGAGGGACGCTTTTGGCAAGTGTGATTGTTGGAGCAAAATTCTGGGTAGCCGTTGGAACGAGTGTTGTCGTTTCTGTCAGCGAAGGTTGAACCAAAGCGGTTGCTGTGGCAGTCAATTGTTGTTCCAAAGCGGTTGCCGTGGCAGTCAATTGTTGTTCCAGACCCATCACAAGCGTACCGACATAAATCGGGACAGCGGTTGCGGTAATCGCGCTCTCAGGTTTGGCAGTAGCGATGTTTGCTCTGCCGACAGTTGCTGCCATGACCGTCACAACAGCAGTCGGCTCAGCAGTCGCAATGAGAGTGTTCTCAATTGCCGGAGACATACTTTGTGTTTCCGCGAGAGAGTTTTCCTGGCCTGCCGTTCCGGAAGGCACCATTGTAATCGCTGTGTCTGGCATTGTATCTACAGTTGGGCCACTGGATGTAGCCGATGCTTCCGCTGTTGCGGTACCGGTTGGCTGCGGCACATCCGTCGCGGTCGGTTCTGCAGTTGGTTGCGGAGTTGCGGATGGGATCAATTTGGATTCACAAAATAAACGATCCGCTGAAAGAAATTCAGATTTTGGGTAACCGAAGTTTCTGCCACTGGCGTTTGCCGCGGCGTTTCGGTCTGAGATTCTGTTGGGGGTTCTGTTGAGAGTTCAGCAGGAGTTTCCATCACCAGTTGCAACAGCTGACCCCAGCGGCGTCGCTGTGATCACCCACGCCGGTTGAATTGAATAGACGATTTTTTGGAAAAAATTCAGGTTGGCTCGGCGTAGCGGAACTGGTCGCAGCTACAGCAATCGGCTCGTTCTCAGGCGTCTGCAAAAGATCTGTCTCTTGTTTATTCGACTCCGTAATAGCAGTGCCGAGCTCTTCGGAAATGTCGATCTTCGGATCAGCTGTTTCAATAATTTCAGAAAATTGTCGCGTCACTTCCTGCGCAGCAGATGTGGCGGTCTTTTTGCTTTCGGCAGCAGCCGCTACGGTTGGAACAACCGGATCTGATAAAGGTTCGGCTGCCGCCGGTGTCACTTCCTGCTTCCCAGCTGCTGCTGAGCTGGTTCGTTCAACTGCCGGTTGGCTGACAGTGGCAGATTTATCCTGACTCAGGTTTATCTGCGGGGTCGCGGTTACCGTTGCTGGCAACTGCGTCCCGACAATTCCCTCCAATAACGCGGTTTCTTCAGGGGTAAGACTAACAATCGTTTCAATCAACGGAGTGCCGGTCACCAATCCTTTAGGCGACAGCCCGTTCTGATATGCGTAGACGGAAACAAGCACTGCCAAAATAAAAACGGGAAGAACCCAGGGGGGGATTGAACCTCCGGTTCTTCGCTTGCGCTTTTTTTACGAAACTCGTCTTCAAAGCTGTCTGTCAAATCTCGATTGTCAAAATCCAGCATTGAATGCCCCTTTTTTATTTTACGTTGATCACTTCGATATTGTTCACAGGCAATGTGATCTGAGTTGCTTCATCAATCGTGATCCGAACCTGGTCCGAACTGCTTTCCAAAGAATCCGGACTCTCAGCAGTGCCAGAGATAATCTCGGTAACAATCCCCAATTCACCGCCATAGAATCCTTCTACAATTCTAACCTGTGATCCAATGGTCAACGTTTTTAAACGGATTTTTCTTCTCCGGAATGTATTCATCCTGAGGAATGATAATTTCTGGACGCCCTGCCAAGCCACTGCCGGGGATCGCTGCGTATAAATAGGCAAACTTAATAATATTTTCAGCCAGTGTCAGCGAAACTGGATCGCTGAGTCTTCCTGCACCAAGCCAGTCCGTCACAATAATCGGAAACGGCATTTTTTCGGCAGTTGCCAGCAGCGCCGAAGGCAGTGAACCGAAAATCAATCCGCCGGGCGACATTCGAGCTGCTGCTTTCAGTACATTCGGATCAAGGCAGGTATTCGCGAAAACAACTGTGCCGGCAAGATCCATCGAGATACTGTCCAAGTCAAAGATGCCGCGGTCACGATCCATATCGATCGAAAGCAGGATACCTTGCCCGATTTTTCCGTTTCCCCAAATCCCCTGGATAAAACCGCCAGTTGTTTCAAGGTAAGCCCCCCGATTCGGAATAATATCGGTTACAACACCTGGGAAACCAGCCGAAACCGACTCGATATCATACGGATCTGTCTCAAAAATCAGACGGTTGGAAGAGATTCCAAGAAAACGTCCTGACTTTTTTGCGGTGAGCGAACGGACGCGGCGGTCTCCGCGTCTGGCAATTTCTTCGCCAACGGAGACAAAATCACCTTCTCTGATCGTCAGGTAATCACGAACGCTTTCATCAGCGCGAATTCCCAAAGGCGCTACCAGGTTAAGAGAAAAATGCCGGCTCCAGACCTTTCGAAAAGCTATCTGGGTGGTTGGATCAGTCAGCTGCCCTTTGAAAACAACGACGGAGCCATCTTCTGAAAGACAGCGGACGCAACGAACCGTGCCAGAGGACATCACTTCCGCAGATGCGTTGGTCATACCTGTTCCTCCTCTTCCGTCAATTTCCAGGGGCCAAGCATTTTCTTCCATTCTTCGATCCGGCTCATCTGTGCCGTCCGTTCCTTTGGCAGACGCAATTTTCCGTTCAAAACTGGGCGGGTATCAAAAACCAGCCCAAAACAGCCGCTTTTAAATCCAAGCGTCGCCCAGGTTTTAACGCCCGGCAATGAAATTTGCCGACCGACATTGACCCAATTCAACTCATAATTTTTGCCATACTCAAGCGGGATGCGGAAGATGCGTCCCGCCGGAATTTCGTAGTTACGAGAATTCCCGCTATCGTCCTTCAGAGCAATGGTCATTAGAGTCTTTCCACTCGCATCTGCCCGCAACAACGGCCGGATGACCTTACCCAAATTCAGGTAGGTCGATGCGTTCATAATCTGTGACACAAAGTGAGGATTAACATGGGCAAGCGAACCAATCGCAGCCGCCAGTCCGTTCATATCCAATAGATAATCCACTACCCCCGCCGGCAGGAATCCGTCCATCGCAATTTGCAGTGCCTCTCCCGGGTCTTCCACATTGCGTAGTAGCGCGCCGCTCAGAAAGACAGTAGAGAGCGAACCCTGTGACAGAACCTCTTCCAGACCCGCTTTGCGCACCCCATGCCAAAGGATACATCGCGCGACAGCCTGCTCGATTTCTGCTGAGTAACTATTAGCAGGAATCAAATCCGGATAAAAGCTTTTATTACGAACGTAATCTTCAATTTCAGTAGTCTTGATCTGGAAACCGATCCGGGACTGCACTTCAGCTGCGGAGAACTGGTCCAATGTCCGTTCCATTCCGGTGCCGACGCCAAGCGGAACAGTCTGCAGGTTCAGGCGCAGGTTAACCGCATCGGCAAAAATCGTCTGTCCGGAGCCAATATCCACGCCGAGGACATGTTGATTTTGTTTAATCAGCCGGCTCATCAGACGTACGTTGCGGCCAAATGCGAAAGCTGCCGGAACCATCGAACATTTTGTGTTCTCGCGAAGCAACTGTAATCCTGGTGCTACACGCTCAGCATCGCGGCGCAAGGCGTTGACCAAGCCATTCAGCGACGATTGCGTTCCGTTTGCGCGCATCAACAAATTGGATCCCGCCACAAAATCGGTCAACTTGGAAAACACGCGATCCAGCTGCTCTTTGGCAGCGGAATTCCCAAGATAGAGAATCGCTGGGCGCTGTTCCCTAGGCAGACTCCGGCAGGCAAGTAATAATATTTCCGCCAGACGGTAAACCGATTTCTCAGAACCAGATTCCGTTCCTCCGGCAATAATCGCCAACCGCGGCGCAACGTTCAAAATGGTATCCAAATGTTCAGTAACTGCTTTTCCATCTTCCAGGCAAATTTCTGCGGCAGAACGAACCCCGGCCGCCAACAGCAGCTGATCCAGAGCTGCCAGCGAGCCTGATCGTGTCAATCCCATGATGAGGATCCGCGGGTCTTCAACACAACTGAACGAAACCGCCACCTGATCCAACCCTGTGCGGTCAAATGCCGCAGGCATCACAATTCGCTGGTTACGATCCAGAATTTTGCGCCTGGCAGCCCGCTCAAGTTTTTGAATCGCTTCAACAACACTCAGATATTCCGAACGATCAGGATTATGGCGCGCCGTTTTGGAAGAGGCTGCACCCACGAACGAAAAAGTACCCTTGACCTTTTCAAACAGGCAAACACGGGTATTCACCGAGCCAATATCAATATGAAGAATGTTGTTCATGGATTCAGCGGTCTGGTTCATCTTATTTCACCCATTGCAGAATTTCTGAACTGGCGGACAGCATTTGAGCGATCTGTTCAATCAATATCGTCGCCGAGGCGATAAAACATCCGGCGAAGATTGCCCCGAAAGCAATCCCGATGAAAACTTCTCCAAAAAAGGTGATCGCTTTATTGAGTCGATTCTCGTCGGATCCCTTCATTTCTCCAGCCCGGCGGGAAATATAATGCTGTGAATATAGCAGCGAAGTGATCACGCCAAGGAATAACAGGAAAAACCGCAGCCAATAAAGCGTCGGCTGAGGCGCATCCTGTGCCGGAAGAGCATAAGCCAGCAATCCGCGATATAGATTGACCAGCGTACCATTAACAACGCCCAGAATCGTCACAGCTGTCACAACGCAAACGACCAACGCCAATACCAGGTTTCCTGCGGCTTTCCTGTGAAAAGCGCTTTTAATAAAAAGCAATGCAGCAGCAAGCAGAACGAGGATCAGCGTAATCTTGTCCCACCTGGAGGCTTCTGGCGAAACTAACGGTTGGATCACCAGCGGGATAAAAACGCTCTCAACCAAAATGATCAGGAGGTAAGCCGACAGCGTGCCAGCTAACAGAGAGGCGGAAATCCGGAAAAGCCAGTTATCTCCCAAAACCAGGCTGAACGTGAACAGAGACAGGAAAAAACCGACCAGAAGAAGAATCAGATCCAATGACATCGTCATACCTCATCTCCTTCCGTATCCGTTTGAAATTCCTGTTCCGGCTGCAAGTCTTCTTCCGTCGCGGGCGGTTGGGACTGCAGATTGGGTTCCTGCGTCGGTTCAATTAAAATGGATTGATACGAACCTTTTTGCAAGGCCCCTGCAATCACAGCCAAAATCAGGCTGCCGATCAGGAACCACAGCGCAAATTGTTTACGGCTGCTCAGCGGATCGTCATTGAACCGCCCGCTGAACAGGCTTTTCTCTAATCCGCCGCTCAAATAGGTTTCAAACAACCCCGATTCATAATAAGGCAGCAGCAGCGCTTCCAGACGGGCAGAAGCGATCACGTGAGTCGGGATAAGATCCGCCCAAAGGTTCAGTTGTTCCGCCCAGGCACGGGCAGAATCGAATTCTGCCGTCACTAAAAAGATATTTTGATAAGCTGTTGTGCCTGCCGCGCCTAAAATAGCCGGTAGCGCCAGAACGCCGCCCGGCTGAAAACCGAGCAGCTTGATAGCAGCAGCCGATTGATAACGCTGAGCGAGCCCTTCCAAAAGCACAGCCGACGCTGGGTTCATAGTGATCAGATCTACCGCTATTTTTTTCTCCCCCAATTGCCGGAGAAGCTTTGCAAGCGGCAGCGTCATTTCGCTGTCATAACCGGGGCTATAGTCCACCACTACCAGCGCGCGGCTTTCCGTTTCCAGCGATGACAGTATTTGGTTAAACTTTGTCAAAGCAGGGAAAGTTTCACTATCCGGCGCAGACAGATTCCATCGGTCCGTAAAATTAGATACCAAGATCAAAGCGACGCCTGTAATCAGCAATAACGAGAGAACAAATTGGGCGATTTTTCTGCTGCCGCGGGTTTTTAAACCTGGCAGCGCAGGGTTCAGTCCTTCAATCTGAAATATTTTCTCCAGAATCGAAACGATCATCCGCTGTTGGTAATCCTGATTTTCAGTTTTCTCAGCCAGATCCGCTTTTGGAAAAGCGCGGTACGGTTCTTTCGCACTGGCGCCAGGCAGATTCATCTCTCCAGATTCGAACAGGTTCCAGGGGACATCATCCAGATCATCCTGATCTTCCAAATTGCCGGGAGTGATATCATCGTCCTCTCCCAGGAGGTAAGCAGGAATCTCGTCATCAGCAGTTCCATTGTCAGTGGAAGACTCAGAAAGAATTTCTTCTATCGGCTCAGGAATGCGGGTATAAGAAGGTTGAGAATCATTTAAATCGATTCCAGTTCCTCATCAATTTCAATTTCCGGTTCGTTCAGTTGCGCATCTAAAGAAGCGGAGATCTCGCCAACATCTCCCGAAAACGCAGCAGGATCATGATTCGGATCGCGGGTAACCGGGGAGCGCGCCTCAATATTACTGAGGAATGCGTCAACAAGGCCGCCGCCGCTCTCCTCTTCTTCTGCTGCCAAATCTTCCGGCGACGATTCATTTTCACAGAAAGCAGTTGATCCGAGGCTTCCATCCGCTCTGAATATGTGGGTTGTGAATCGGCGTTGTCATCCCATTTTCTGGCAGGGCGATTGACCGAAAAATCAACATAAGGCAATTCATCCTGGCTGATCCCGACCGATTCAAAATCCGTCGGCGAAGAGCGGTTCTCCGCTTCCTGTGTATCAAACAGCGCCATTTGATCGTCGCTGTCTGAATCCAGGAACAAACCGCCGTTTTGCAGCGCATCCGGTTCTTCCAGTGCGTTTTGGATCGGATTCAGATTTTCGTCGGTCTTTTCCTGCACCGCATCACCGCTGGGATAAATTGGCCGGTCATCCCATTTTTTCTCCGGTCGGATGACCGAAAAATCTTCGTATTGTTTTTCATCACCAGGCAAATCTGGCTGTTTCACCGCAGTAGGCAGCGGGTCATCCCATTTTTTCTCAGGACGGACGATTGAAAAATCTTCGTATTGTTTTTCATCCGCGGGTAAATCTGGCTGTTTCACCGCGGAAGGCAGCGGATCATCCCATTTTTTCTCAGGCCTAAAGTGCGAAAAATCGCTGTATTTTTTCTCTTCCTCTGATAATCCGGCAGATTCCTGGATGGTTCGGTTTGTATGCTCGAGCGCAGCCAGGTCTTCATCATCGAATAATCCTGGACTGGAAACAGATTCTGCAGCGTCAGTCTCGACAGCACCCCCGGATTTGCCAAACAACGCATTTAGATAGTTATCAAAAGAAACCGGAGGCTGGTCATCCTGTCGACCGGGAATTCGCTTTTTCAACCAACCCGGAATTTCAGAAGGCGCTTCTTCCGGTTCAAGGCTGGAATCCTTCTCAGGCATCGCTATCTGATTCATTGGGTTCAGCTCAGCGGGCAGCTGGTTGAACTCAACATTGCATACCTGACAGGAGGTTGCCTGAGGGTCATTAGCACTTCCACATAAAGGACAGATCAGTTCGCTCATCATCTCCCTTTACCGATTTGGGTTACCTCCCCAGAACAAGATGCGGACTCCGGTGACCAGAGCACCGATCGCAAGTCCTATCAACAATCCGTAGATCCCTCCAGTTGGCAGCACGCGCAATAATTGGATGAGTCCGGTCAAAGAATCCGGAATTTTCATAAAACTCAAGATACCGCTGAACAATACCATAAACACTATCGAGCTGATCAAAAACGCATTCTTCAAAACCGATCCGGGAGCTTTCGCTGCCCGATAAACACCGTAAAGGAGCGCAAGACAAACCAGCCCGGCGAGTACTGACTCAACAGCTATCTGGGTTTTGAGCACATAAGAATGCAAAACGTCTTTGTTGCGCCCAGCGGTAAAACCGAAAATGAGCACTGCCAAGAAAACAGCGAAACACAAAAAATTATGGATAAAACCGCCAGATTTTTCGCCCAAACGGCGAACTCTCGCTAAAATAAACTCAATAACCGCCATAAAAAGCAAAACGGCGGAAACCAGAGCCGCCCACTGAAACATCCGCTGTTGGGCGGCCAGTATTATCGGCTCATCCGTAAAAATCGAAAGCAGGATAAAGAACCCGCAGAGTGCTGCGATTCCGGCTATCCATTGGATTCTTGCGGACGTTTTCATTATCCTCCTCGGATGTCAGCTCAAAAAAATCATTAGCGCGCCTGCGATCAACGCGAAAATAAAACCGTATC
The DNA here is from genome assembly GCA_040766005.1 of Flexilinea sp. GTDB lineage: Bacteria > Chloroflexota > Anaerolineae > Anaerolineales > Anaerolineaceae > Flexilinea. The sequence goes on from JAXGRI010000001.1 coordinate 125,575, forward strand.
GCAGCACATCCATAACCAACAATCCGGTTTCGACATGATCGCTCTTGCCGGCAGAATTCAAATCGCCCGTCAATTCATACAACTGTTCGCCGACGTATACGATATCAGCTGTGGCCAAACCCGCCGCCTGGGCGGTCAGGTCATCTCCTGCAACCAAAATCGCTTCCTCTTCATGGAACATCAGATCCTGCAACGCGACAGCCGCGCCCGGGGTTCCAACATTCAAATGAAGCGGAGCGTCTGAAGCTTCCAACACACTCAACATGGTCGATTGATGCGACAATCTGTCATAACCTGCGAATTCAACATTTTCCGGATCATACTCATTTTCCAGTTCAGCAGCGGCGATCCCGTTCGAAACAGCTTCTTTCAGCAGAGCGTGAGCGGTTCCTGAATTACTGGTGACCCGCAACGGTTCATCAGCGCCAGCAAACCGATTGGCAAGCTTCTCCGCTGATGCCAACGCCACCAATGAACTGATCCCCATTGATGAAGCTTCATTAGCGTTGCTCACGTCCAAGTGAACCGGTTCTCCGTCCTCAAACTGGCGGGTCAGTGACCGCTGCAGCGCTTCAATAGCTGCATGTTTTTTTGGACGCGAACTCAGCTGAAATTGTCTTCTGAAAATCAGGCAGATTGCATAAATCAGCAGCGTCGAAGAAAAATGATCAAGCCCAAAGTTGTTGAATTCACGGATGTTTCCTTTGCGCCGTTATTTTATCTGCCGTCCCTGAACGGAAACGGATAAAAAACTTCTCCAAAGTATAGCATACCCCGCTTGAATTTTAACATAGTTCCGCATCATTCTGAAACGAAAACACCTCCGTGAACGGAGGGTTCCGATAGGGGGATATGTTATAATCTTTGTGCCGAAGGTGGGAATCGAACCCACATACACAAGGTACACGATTTTGAGTCGTGCGCGTCTGCCAGTTCCGCCACTTCGGCAAAGCTACATAATTCTAATCAGAAAAACCGAAAGGGTCAAGGAGAAATAAAGCTTATGCGAATGGGTATTTTTGGTTTGCCACAAAGCGGAAAAACAACCTTGTTTAATTCCTTGACGCGCGGAACACAGCCAGTTGGAACGGTTACCGGGAAAATTGAGATTCACGAAGCAGTTGTGGACGTACCAGACACGCGGGTTGATGTTCTGACAGAGATGTTTAATCCGAAGAAAAAGATTTACGCCAAGGTGACATATGCTGATATCGCCGGACTGGACGGCAGCGCCGGAAAAAGCGGTATCTCCGGCGAGTTGCTGAACAAACTGACGCAGATGGACGGCTTTATCCATGTCGTCCGCTGCTTTGCCAATGAACAGGTGCCTCATCCGAACGGCAGCATTGATCCGCAGCGCGATATCGAAACGATGGAAAATGAATTCATCCTGAACGATCTGATTTCCGTGGAAAAGCGGTTGGAGCGGCTGCAAGAAGAGAAACGGAAAGGCGGCGGCCGTGAGAAAACAATCATCGACCGTGAAATTGACCTGTTCAATCGCATGCATGATTGCCTCGGCAAAGATCTTCCGCTGCGCAACCTGACGCTGACCGCGGACGAAGAAAAAACAATCTCCGGATTCGGTCTACTTTCAAGAAAGCCCGTTCTGATCCTGCTGAATCTTGATGAAACTCAAAGCGTACCGGACGTTTCTTCCGACCACGCCCAGACCAAAATATCCTCCATCCGCGGAAAAATCGAAATGGAAATCGCTCAGCTGCCGGAAGAAGACGCGGAATTATTCATGGAGGAGTTCCAAATCACCGAACTGGGTTTAAATCGCGTAATCCGCCTGTCTTATGATCTGCTTGGGTTGATTTCATTTTTCACAACCGGAGAAGATGAATGTCGCGCCTGGACAGTTTCCCGAAATGCGACCGCGCCGGAAGCCGCCGGTGTGATTCATTCAGACCTGCAAAAAGGGTTTATCCGCGCAGAAGTCATCGCATACAATGATCTTATCGAATTGGGGAGTATGGCTGAAGCAAAAGCCAAAGGGAAGCTGCGCCTGGAAGGAAAAGAATATCCGGTCAAAGACGGTGATATTCTGAACATACGTTTCAACGTTTCGAAGTAACGTCTTTTTTTGACCGCTCAATAGTCCGTCGCAGTGACAGACTATTTTTTGCTCCATGCACAACCTTTTTAATCTTTGACAAGGATAACATTCACAAAAATGCCGCCATTTAAGAGCTACCGTGACTTGCGCAAAAACCCTCGTGCGCGCAACAACGAATAAGTTTGCTCCATCACTTCAGTCTGAATGTAAGCGCGCACAAACCGCGGCAGTCGATCAATTTACCGCTCATTCGTTGCAGTCGATTTTATACACCGCCAAGCTCTCCCGCAGCCGAATCGCGACAAAACGGGCATCATAAGACCAGGAAACCTGCCAGATATCCGGCCCTACAATTGGGATTTCAAACTGTTCTTTTGTCTGATCATCCAATATCCAGGTTTTCTGCAATTCATCACTATAGAGCACATAACGGTTATCCCAGGACCAAACAGGATTGATCATCGCCGGGTAATGACGAACGTCATACGTGACTTCCTTCATAGGAAAAACACGCCCATCATGACCGCGTTTCCGCGTTTCTTCAAGCAGTTGGGTGCTCCCTGTAACCGTATTGATCAGGTAGATCCGTTCGCAATCCGCCCCGCAACTGGTCGCCACTCGCACACTATCATCATCATGCCAGTCAATCACCGATTTGGCGCTGCTGTATCCATCCGTCACAGCGCCCGTATCCGGGAACAGGTCGACCGTCATCTTCATATCGGACATCAAAGAAGCCACCATGACGGAATAGACTTTTTCGGATGGCCGCAAAACGACAAAAGCCAGCTTGGTCGCTGAGGGATTGAAAGCGAAATCGCCGAACACATTCAATCCAGTCGTACTGACTGAGCGGGGGATATAGAGGTTTTCCTCAAAATCCAGCACTTCCGCATCACCGGAAAACCACGCCCAATAACGATTTTGCGGAACCACATACGCCAATTTGTTTACATTATCCGCCCAGGAAAAAATACCGCCGTCCTCCGCATTTTGAAAGGTAGAGATGATTGGGCCCGAGAAAACATTACAGGCATCACCTTCCAGAACTACATTCCCCTTCAGATCCGGGGTCGGTTGAACGGAAGTAGGGGTGACCAGTGCGGTCAGTGTCGCGCTCTGCGGATCTACCGGCTGCAAGCCCTCAATCAGTCCGCAAGAAGGAAGGGACAACATGATGAACAGCAGAACTGCATAAAATGCCCCTTTTTTCCCTGTAAGCCAGCGGTTTCCGTTCATTGAACGATCATATTTCCTTTCCATCAGTTTCGCATTTGGCAGCTGTAATGACCCGGCTGCCATAACAATTCACCACTTTTGTATTGTAATATACCGTTTCTGTGATCGTATCCTGCCGATACACATGAATATGTCCATGCAGATGCCAGCCTGGCTTAAAAACCTTGTCGAGCCACCTGAATGCCCGAATTCCAATATGAGCAAGATCTTCTTCATCATGGATCTTCCAGGGCGGCGCGTGCGTCACAAAAAAGTCAAGGTAGCGGCCATACCATATACGGTTAAAAAACAGGCGCGGGACTAGCGAGAACACATGCCCCCACATTTCAGACTGCGTATATTGCTTTGGTTTCCGGTTGTAGCGATGACAGCCTTCCACACCCGCAAACAACAATTGCTTCTCGAAAGTGCGATGAGCGCAATGCAGGTTCAAACCGCCGCAATTGCTGAAATGATTCCTGTCATATTTTGTTTCAATCGAATACTTATGATTGCCGTCCACATAGTAAAGCGGCACATTCAGCGTGCTGGATAGAAAATCCAGATAACTTACCGGCAAATCGCCGCAGCTCACGATCAGATCCACGTCTGAAAAACGGTCAGCAGCCTGCTCGCTGTAAAACGAATCTACTTCTACATCAGAAACTGCCAGGATTTTTTTGTGAGCGCCGCTTCTGTCCATCATGAATTCCCCGCTTTCTCTTAACCAGACGCAACGGCCATCGCCACGGCATAATCATGAAGATGACTGATGCTCACGGACCAAAGCGTCAGCCCTGATGACTCAGCGACAGCCAGCGCTTCTCCCGAGAGTTTTAGCTGCGGCTGCCCAGCCTCATCGGAAAGGATTTCAATATCCTGCCAGCTGATTTTGCCAATCCCCGTCCCCAAAGCCTTTGCAACCGCTTCCTTACATGCGAAACGACCCGCCAGCCGTTCCTCCCTGCCGGCACAAAGAGCCCTTTCAGCCGGAGTAAACACCCGCTCCAGAAAGCGCTCACGAATTGGCGACGCCAACTTACGGAAACGCTCCACTTCAATCATATCAATTCCGCTGCGCAGCACAGTTCCCGTCATCCGCTGCGCCTCGTCCCTGCCGTTGCAGTTACCAATCGATCCGGATTTAAATAGTAACCTGCGGTTTCCAAAACGTCTTCACGAGTAACAGCATCGACTTCCTTTCCAAAATCTCTCAGATAATCCAATCCGAGATCAAAACGTTCGAGCGCCAACAGCCAGTCAACAATGCCGGCATTTGACTCCAGCTGCAACGGCAGCCTGCCTTTAAACCGGGAACGGACATCTGAAAGTTCGTCATCCGAAACCGGTTCACAGGTGAACTTTTTTACCTCTCTACGGATCAAATCAATCACCTTTTTCGTATTCTCTGGGTTCACACCGGCAGAAATCTCCCATGAGCCGCCGAGCGGCAGCGGATTCAAACTTGATCCGACATAATAAGCCAGTCCCTGATCCTCTCGCACTGTAGCTCCGACTCTGCCCATCATCCCAAATTCACCAAAAATGCTATTACCAATCGCCGCGGAAAGATAACGGGGTGATTTCCGATCCGGTCCTGTGCTGCCCATAATCAGATCCATTTGACTTTTTTCGGCAATCTCGATATGGACTTCTTTCGCTTCAGCCGGAGGAATAACTGCCTGAAACGAATGGGACCGGACAGCAGACGAGTCTCCAACTGTCCAACCGGCAAAGCGCTCTTTCACCATATCAGCTGCGACAGCAGGGTCAATTCCGCCTGCCAGACAAAGGATCAATTCATCCGGACGAAATAAAGCGTGGTGCTGTTTCAGTAAATCCTCTCGTGTGATGGAAGCCAGGCTCTGCGGCGTGCCGCTGCGGTCGGTTCCATAGGGGTGCGCGCCAAAAAGCGCCGCGTCGAAGGCGACTTCCGCCATCGCCTCAGTATCCTGTGCCCGAATCGCCAGCCCAGAAATCATCTGGTCACGAATCACGAGCCGATGTTGTTCCGGGAAGCTCGGATAACGCAGCACATCCAGCAAGATGTCCAGCATGGTCGGCAGATCCTCTGCCAGCATCCGCGCCTGAAAACTGAAAGCATGGATCCCGACGCTGAAAGCCAGTGATGCCCCAATACTTTCAATCCGTTCGTGGAGTCGCTGAAAATCAGCCATTTCAGTTCCGCGCATCAGAATAGCCGACAGCATCATCCCCAAACCAGGCTGTTCGGCAGGATCTGCCAGCGTTCCGCCCGCAATCAACCCGCCAACAGCCAATGACTGGCTGGCAGGGTTGGATTGCACCAGCACCCTGACGCCGTTCGCTAAAACGTTGCGCAAAATCGTATCTGATCCCGGAAGCGTATCTTTCATCCTGCCATCTATTCTAAATCATGATTTCGCCGGTACTTGTCAGTCATCAGCATAGGGGCGGTAAACGCCGATCACGCGTTGGTCAGCCCGCAGCCATTCACGCGCATAAGAGATCAGGTCATCACGGCTGACCCGCTGCAGTGCGGGAACGAAGTCCAAAAACCAGCGGTAATCGGCGAACATCTCTGCATAACCCATCCAGTATGCCTGATTTGTGATATTTTCACTGCCATAGAAGAACAAGGCGCGTGCCTGCTTGATCGCCTTCTCAAGCAATTCCTGAGGAATATCGCCCGCCACTATTTTGCCTATGACCGCATCAATGACACGCAGCGCTTCCTCTGGCTCATGCTCGGGATGCATAACAACGGTCAGCGTGTAAAGATACGGATCAATCGTCGCATTGGTATCGCCGCCGAAGGCTACCGCGATCTGGTCTTCAACCAACGGTGCGTACAACAAGCTGGTCTTGTTTGAGATTCCGCCATCTCCAAACATGTTCAAACTGCTGGGGCCGCTCAGGATGCTATCCAGCACTGCCAGGGTGAAAAATTGGGGATCACGCCCGGCAGGCGCACGCCAGGCAACTTTCAGGTAAACCGTCTCCCCCGGACCCTCAATTTCAACTTTTACCGGCTCCTGAATCCGTCCTTCCGGCAATACCGGAGCGACAATCGGTCCTTCCGATCCAGATGCGCGGGAAGAAACCTTCGCATACACTTCGCATAGCTGATCCAGCATCATTTGCGCATCAAAGTCTCCTGCCATGGTCAATACAGCATTTTCCGGCTCATAAAAACGCTGATAATGCTGAAAAAGGTCATCCCTGCCGATCTTCAACAAATCCGCGGTCTCCCCGATGACATCCGTCCGGTATGGATGATACTTGAACGCCGCCCGCTCCACAGCCTCGCCCAACAGGAAAAGCGGTTCGTTTTCAGATCCCTCACGTTCGGAGAGAATCACCGTTCGCTCGCTTTCCACCTCCTCCGACAAAAAAAGGCTGTTTACCATTCGATCCGCTTCCAGATCAATCGCCAGATGAATTTTATCTGCTGGCACAGTTTCATAAAACGCAGTCCAGTCAAGGTAAGTGAAAGCGTTCCAATAACCGCCGTCGCGGGCAATCGCTTTATCCAACACCCCCGCAGGATATTTTGTTGTCCCTTTGAATTGCATATGCTCCACCCAATGTGAAATTCCGGTGATTCCCGGTCTTTCGTTGCGTGATCCAGTGCGATACCAAACCCAATGGCTGATAAGCGGAGCTGTGTGAATTTCTTTCAAAAGAACCAACAGTCCGTTTGGAAGCCGTTCCCTGACAAATGATCGTCCCATTTTAATTTTTCCTGTCTGTATTCTATAACAAAAAAAGCATGTCTGGAAGCTCCCACTTTTGAGAGTTTCCAGACATTGTTTTTTTAGGGAAAACCATCCTTCCCTGTCAATTTTGAGGGGACGGAGGACGGTCAAACGGTTCCGAAACGAATCGCGGTTTATTTCACCGGATAGTTATTGTTCCAGAAATAATTGAAAGAATAATAGCCGCAGCCGCCACAAACCTCATCGAAACGGACATAAAGCGGACTCATATGCTTGATGGCTGCCGGAATCTGGAAAGTCGCCCGTTCAGAAACGTTATTGCCGCTGCTATAAGTGCCGGCCTCAAAACCAACGAATATCTTATCCGGTCCCATTTCTGACGGTATGAAACAACCCATTGGAGTACAGGTCTTTGGATCACTAAAATAGCCCATGCGGACGATAAAATCCGTCTGTAACGGGAAATTGAGCGTCTCGACTTCCACACTCTGATTCTTCACAACCCCGACAATCTTGAACATCGGCACAGCACAGCGATTGCAGGGGGCGCGGCGCGGCGCAACCGGAACCGGCTGCTGGATAATCGGGTTCACCAGCACAATCGGTTCGTTCTGAGGGACGACTGTTGCTACCGGGACAGGGTTCTGTAACACGATCTCCTGACCGCCAATCGGTTCGATTGTCACTTCCGGCAGAACGGGCAGCGTTTCCTCGTAAACGGTAATCGAAAATGATCCTGTGATCGACAACCCTTTTCCATCCGTAAGCGTCATGCTGACGTTGCGCACGCCAAACAATTCTTCCGGAATGGGGAAGGTAACAGCGAAACTGCCGCCAGCCTGCGAGTTGAAACGCGCCACATCAACAAAATCGCCAATCGATGCCAAATCTTTCATCCGAACCGTAAATTCCGTTTGTGCAGGAAAATCGCGGGTCAGAATGCTGACGCTTTCATCTACCATAACGTCGGTGACAGAAAAAGAAGGGGCCAGATCACCGGAAGCCCGGACAGACATAATCCCCAACGCCAGAACGACAACCAGTTCAACAATAATCAAAAAGAACGTTTTATTATTTTTCATATTTCCTCCAGGCAAATTTGCCGCACGATCATGATCGGCATAACCGCTGCGCCGCAATCAAAATCATGTCACTCATAAGGTCCGTCACATTGACGTTATCCTTAGTTAGTGCAAGTTATGAACCATTTTCAATTTTTTCAGGAATTTGAAGTTTCTCAATTTTCAACCAGCAGAAGACACCCAAAAGGATTAATCCCAAGCCACCAATGACCCCTGTTGGGAAAGGCCCCACAAATGGCTGTACCTGCCCGCTTAGAAAAATTGCCCCTGCAGCAGCCATACCATTGATCGCGCCATGCGCCGCAGTAGCGGGGATAACACTCTGAGACCGCAGCGTCAGCCAACACAGGAAACTGCCGCTGAAAATACAGAAAACGATCATTGCCAGTATCCCTGCCCAAGGATATCCCGAATGGGAAACGCCGTAGTTATATCCCATAGCGATGATTGGCGCATGCCAGATTCCCCAGATCACGCCACTGATCAAAACTGCTTTGCGGCGGCTGGTAACTTCTGTCAGTTTGGGAAACAGATAGCCGCGCCATCCCAGTTCCTCACCGAGAGACGGAACAAAATTGAGAATCGGCGCCAACACCAGGGCACTGATATATTGCAGCAAGACTGTCAGAACAAGTTTCGATTTCTCAATTTCAACAGCACTTGGATCAAGCGCCAAAATTGAGCTCTGAAGTACAGTCATTTCAGGATCAAATTTATGAGGGAAAATCAGAAAGTAAAGAGCCGCTCCAGCCAAAATCAGAATCCCTGGAACAAACCAGGCAAGCAGGTATGAAACCGCATTCTCCCGAACGTTCAGGTTGATCAGCAGTCGGTCACGTCCTTCATTTGTCAGCAGGCGAGTGAGGATAGAGCACAGTGCAGGAATGAGCATAAGTCCCATCAGAATGATCTGTGTCCGCGGATGAGCCAGCCCTCCATTGCGCCAAAGAGCGTATTCAGCCAGCCAGGTAAACAAAAGCGTTGTTCCGATGAAAATTGCGATTCGTTTGACAGAAATTTGCATTGTACTCCTCAAAATAATTCTTCTTGGAAAAGTTGGGATTAAAACTCGATGCCGACCTGTGCCGGGATGCCCTGTGTACGATAATGATGTTTGACTTCTTTAATTTCGGTCACCATATCGGCAAAGTCGATCAATTCCTGCGGCGCGCGTCTGCCGGTCATCACCAAATGCATTGCGGGCGGTTTGTGCGTCCGGATCCAGTCGGTGAACTCTGCGCAATCCAGCCAGTGATAGATAAACAGATAGGTGATTTCATCCAGCAGCAGCATATCCAATTGATCGTTCAGGATCATCCGCTGGGTGAACTCCCAGGCACTATGGGCTGCCTCCGCGTGAAGCGTGTTGTCAAACTGTTGAAAAACAAATCCTTTGCCAAGCGTATAAAACGGAATGTTCAGCCGCTTACAGGCATTCATTTCTCCGCGAACGCGGTTCGGAGATTTGATAAATTGAATCCCTCCGACGCGCAAGTCATTTCCCCAGGCGCGAAATAATAATCCCAACGCCGCGGTGGTTTTTCCTTTCCCATCGCCGGTATACAGCAGATTTAATCCTTGCGTGATCGGTTCAGCCAACAAGATTCCCTGTTCGTTCCTTTAATCTAATACGCCTAATTATAAGCGATTCATGATCGGAAGTTTTTTTCACAGCGCCCTCCGTGCAACGATTATCAGTTTTTAATCGCTGCTGAAACTGCCATTGACAAAGTGACACGGTGTCACTATAATCCTCTTTGGAAAGTGACATGGTGTCACCAACAAACAGCAAAGGGATTTCAGGAGAAGCTATCATGTACTTGTTCGAATCTATTTTTGACCTATCTTATCTTGTTTTTGTGAACGTATTGGGGATCTGCTTGTTGTTGCAAAAGAAAAAAGAGGCCGAGCTATTTGGTGCAATGGCATGCCTGCTGGGCTGCGGTGATGCATTTCATCTGATTCCGCGGATTTTTGCAATGTGGACGTTGAACGGTTTTTCGGTGTTTGAAACCGCACTGTCTTTTGGTGAGTTTGTCACATCCATCACTATGACCATCTTCTACGTTCTGTTTTATCTTTATTACAAAAGCGTCTCCAACATCCAAAAAGGAAAATTCGACTGGCTCGTTTATGGATTGGCAGCATTGCGAATCGTGCTTTCAGTTTTGCCGCAAAATGAATGGGGGATCGTAAACGGCAACTATTTATGGCGAATACTGCGTAATATCCCATTTACAGTTCTTGGAATATTGCTGATCATTCGCTTTTATCAGGCGCGTTCACAGTCAGGCATGAAATGGATGGCGTTGCTGGTCGCGCTCAGTTTTCTGTTCTATCTGCCAGTTGTCATTTTCTCGCGGGTGTTTCCGCTCATCGGTTTCATGATGGTTCCTAAAACGTGTGCTTATGTCGGGATCATACTGGTTGGATTCCGCAATTTTATGCCGCCTTTTAACGCGAAGCGGCTGCTGGAAAACGCCTTCGTTTATCTGATCTTCACGCTGGTGGCAGGTGTCTTTTTCAGAGAACTCACCAAATGGCGCTCGTTTGACGCAAGAACAAGCCTCGCTTTTGTCCATTCACATCTCTTTGCAATCGGCTGTTTCGGCATGATCCTGCTGATGATCTGCTTACGAACATCCGAAAATAGATCGCCGGAACTAAATGAGAAATTTAGAAAGCCGGTATCGCTGGTGAATCTGGGACTATTTTGGACTGCCGTCATGATGGTTTTGCGCGGTATCGTGCAAGTCTTTGGAAACAACATCGGGAATGCCTCAGATGCGGCGCTTTCCGGTATTGCCGGGATCGGACATATTCTCCTTGGAGCCGGATTGGTCTGGACAATTTTGGGTTTGCTGAACCTGACGACAAAAACAGAAACAGCGATAAACCATAACGGATAAGCGACTTGGCGAGATTGCTGCAACTCAGATAAAATCAAACTAAAGAACAACCGCCCGCCGACCAGAGGAACAATGCCAAAATCCACTTATCTCAATTTAAGTGACTCCAGAAAAGAAGAAATTATGGAAGCAGCGCGCGAGGAATTTTCCAACCATACGCTTGAAACTGCGTCCGTCGCAAACATCATTCGGAAATTAAATATCGCTCGCGGCACTTTCTATAAATACTTTGATGATCTTGAAGAATTGTATTTTTATTTCTTCCGATTAAAAAAATTAAATCTGGTGAAGTTTCTGAATGAAAGCCTTGAGAAAGCGGGCGGTAAGTTCGTAGTTGCCATGGATCTTTATACGAATCAAGTGATCGAGGAGTTATATAATCCAACGCTCAGGACTATTACCGAAATTTCTTCATCAGTTGGAATGACCAGCTGGAAATGAAACTGCGTAAAAGCGACCCATCCTATCGTTTCCATTTTGATTCGAGCAGGGCATTATTTTCGGACGTAAATATTCCTCTCGAAAACAGCCGTGATTTCTATCTGCTGCTCAAAAACATCTCACACGACCTGATCAACCGTTCCTTCTATGAAAATTGGTCAAAGGCGGAACTGAAAGCAAAGTTTGAACTCCACCTGAGCTGGCTGCGAAACGGGATTGGCGGGAGATAATTTCAAGCAACTCATGACATGCTTATTCAAAGGAAGGTATAAGGTTCAACCAGGCTGTTCGTCACAGCAGATAGACAAGGTTTGTTAATAACGGGGTTCAGCTTTTTTAATAATTATTTTTTCCGCCGGCAACTCCATGGTCGTCAGGCTTCCTCCCTCAGGAGGGTTTTCAAAATGAACCTTGCCGCGATGTGCGCGGATGATTTTTTGAACCAGAATCATTCCCATCCCATGGAAACTACTAAAATCCGGCGATTGTTCCTGCCCAAACTCCCGCAGGACGGCATCAGGAAAGCCTTTCCCGTCGTCCCGTACGATAATTTGACAGTCATTCCCCGTTTTTGTCAGCGATACTTCGATCTTTGAGGCTTGTGCATGAGTAAAGCAGTTTTGTATCAGGTTTGTCAGCGCCCTGCTTAACAATGCTTTGTCTGCGATAACAACGTCCATATCTGCCCCATATCCGATATCAACGGAGAGTTCCGGCTCTGAAGAAAGAAAAGAACCGTTCGTCTGGTTGATCCATTCCGCGACTACGCCACGAATCAGCGCCGCAACAGAAATCCGCTCCAAACGCAGCGGCTGCATTTCGTATTCCAACCGTGATGCAAGATTCAAATCTTCCACCAACGCCTTGATTTTCTCACTCTGGCTTAGAATACCCTGCATTTTTTTCTTGCCATCAGGCGAAAGCGGTTCCTGATCAACAACTTGACTGGAATATCCCATCACGATTGAAAGCGGGGTACGGATGTCATGGGAAATTCCGCGAATCCATTCCGCCCGCGCAGAATCGCGTTTGTTCAATCTTTGTTCCTGCGCCTGAAGCTCAGCAGAAGCACGATTGATTTTCCCTGCGATTTCAGAGAGATTGCCTTTCACTGGCAGGTCAACAGGACGTTTTTCAGCAAGGTCACCGATTCCGGCAATCACCGGACGCAGCTCACGATAGTACCGCAGTCCGAGAAACAGGGCGATCCCCAACGCTGCCAGCAGATTCGCAACCAGAACGAACGGAACCCAAAGGCTTATCCGCCTGATGGTATTCATCGGCATTTCCAGAGTCTGTTTCCAAACAGAATCTTTCGTGCCACCCCAGACGAACAAACCTTTCTGTTGTTTCCAGACATACACCGGATAGTCCATCAGATACCAGCGCGAGAACACCGCTACGTCAGACAATTCAAACTGGCGCGGGAGTTCTTCCGGAAGGGCATCGCTCCAGATAACTTTGCCATCTTCATTCAACAACATGGACCAGGCGTACCATTCAGCTGGAAACCCGGGATTTTGCTTGTTTATCAGGCATTCTTCTTCTGTGCAGCTGAAATTATCGGTATATCGAAAAACATGCGCAGCGGAATCTCCCCGTTCGATTGTTGAAAAAACAAAAAATGCCATAGCCAAAAAGTTCAATAACAGCAAAAACAGGGCAACGCCTGCGGCAGCCAGCACATAACGGAAGATGACTTTCAACGGTTTTCTCATTTTGCGCCTTCCTTCACCAATCGGTAGCCCAGTCCTCTGACCGTCAAAAGATACCGCGGTTTGGATGGATCTGGTTCAATTTTTTCCCGAAGACGGCGGATATGCACCATCAACGCGTTTTCATACCCCCAGAGTTCGCCATCCCAGACTGCGCGGCAAAGGTCATCCGTGGTGACAATCCGCCCATGATTTTCAGCCAGTTTTTTCAGAAGAGCGAACTCGCGAGCCGTCAGCGTCTGCATCTTCTCCGGTCCAATCAATTCACCGCTCTGCAAGTTCACTTGCAGTCCACCCAATTGGAAAACGTCATGCGTTTCCTTTTGATTCAGCATCGAAGGAAAGTACGCCCGCCGCAGCACCGCCGAAAGGCGCAGCACCAGTTCTCTGGGAAGAAAAGGTTTGGTCAGGTAATCATCCGCCCCCAAACCCAAAGCAAGCAGGCGGTTTTCATCCTCGTCCCTTGCGGAAAGAAACAAAACCGGAAGATCGGGGTTTTGTTCCCTAAACTCCTGAAGCAGCAGAAATCCATCGCCATCCGGCAGCATCAGATCCAACAACACCGCGTCCGGTTTCTCCTGCTGAAAGCGCAGGCGCGCAGAAGCGCAGCTTTCAGCCTGGATCACATTGGCGAAACCTGCCTGTTGCAGGATCTCGGTCACCAGCTGCAATAGCGAAGGGTGATCATCAACGATCAGAATTTTACAGACCAATACCGTTTTCATTTGCTTTCTGAGCTTCATTTTAATGGGAAAATCTCCCGTTTTCTTTCGTTTCCATTTTGTAAGGCAATTGTAAGGAACGATTAAGTTGCAGGAAAGCTTCGCTTTGTATGATTGGTTGCAGAAAGGAAAATGATATGAACGAACAACTTGTAATTAAAACGGACACGCTCAGCAAACAATTCGGGAAAGATTACCGCGTGAAAAACGTTTGTCTTTGCGTTCCCGAAAGATCAATTTATGGGTTCCTTGGCCCAAACGGCGCCGGGAAAACAACCACCTTAAAAATGATTCTGGGGCTTCTCAAAACAACCAACGGCGAGATTTCATTGTTTGGAAAGAAGCTCACCCCTAAAAACAGACTCAGTCTCCTCAGTCAGATCGGCTCACTGATCGAGTCACCCAGTTATTACGGACATCTGACCGGCGAGGAAAACCTGGATATTATGCGAAGGCTGCGAGGATTACCGGTTGGCAGTGTGGCTGACGTTCTGCGAATTGTCCGGCTTGAGGATGAGAAGAAAAAGCTGGTTTCGCAGTATTCACTGGGAATGAAACAGCGCCTGGGAATTGCAAATGCGCTGCTGGGATTCCCTAAGCTGTTAATTCTGGATGAACCGACGAACGGGCTGGATCCCGCTGGCATTCAGGAAATGAGAGCTTTAATCAAATCCCTCCCTGAACAATTTGGGATGACGCTGCTGGTTTCCAGCCATTTGTTGACAGAAATTGATCAGATTGCCACCCATGTTGGAATCATCCGCCGAGGGGAACTGGTATTTCAGGATTCATTGGAACAATTACATGCCCGCAGCACACACCATCTCGCACTGAGAACAGGGGACAATCTTGCCACCCAAACGATCTGCCGGAAAAATGGAATGGTAACTGAAAGCCATGGTGATTTTTTGCTGACGCCGATGTTGACGGATGATGAAATCATTTCATATTGCGCGCAACTATGGAAGGCAGGGATTCCGATCTTCCGCATTGAAGAACGAAAAAAAAGCCTGGAGGATATTTTCCTTGAGCTGACTGGAAACGGAGAAACACTATGAAACGAGCGCTCGCACTCGAATTCAAAAAAGCTTATAGACGGCATCTTTGGCTGGTTCCAGTCGGAATTCTTTTATTTGAAATGCTTTTTCTGATTTGGGCCGTTTATGACCTTGGCGCTGAAGAAAAAGCACAGGCGTGGCAGATTTTGTTCTATCAGGCATCGCTGTTAAATTGCATCTTAATGCCGATCACAATTTCAGTGATCAGCTCCCGCCTTTGCGATATCGAACATCAAGGGCACGCTCTCAGACAGTTACGGACCTTGATTCCCCCTTTGCAGTTCTTTATTGCAAAATTTTTCTTCGGTGCAATCATTCTGTTCACGCTGGTTTGCATACAACTGTTGATGTTGCTTGGACTTTCGATCTGGAAAGAGTTCATCGGGTACGCGCCGCCACTTCAGATCGTCATTTTTCTCCTGACAACGCTTGCAGTAAACCTGACAATTTTGCTGCTTCAGCAGTTGCTTTCATTGGCGTTCGTGAATCAGATGATCGCGTTTGCCGCCGGGTTGCTCGGATCACTTCTCGGGTTATTCTCTTTGTTCTTTCCCGCATCCTTACAGCGTCTGTTCATATGGAGTTATTACGGCTATCTTTCAACGATTGTGATGGACTGGAATCCGGAAACTCGCATTACCAACTTTTATTACGCCCCAATCAACTGGACCCGGCTGGCTGACACTTGCTGCTTTTTTTGCTCGTTGTTGTTCATCGGAATTATCAGCTTCACTAACAAGGAGGAATAAAAATGAAACACTTTTTTCGTTGTTTTCAGGCAGAATCACTTAAGCTGCGCCGCAGCGTCATCTGGCTGGCATTTCTGGCACTGCCATTGATTCCTGCCATCATGGGAACCTTCAATTTTCTGAATAATCAGTCGATCTTGCAAAACCAGTGGTACAGTCTCTGGTCACAACACACGCTCTTCATGGCTTATTTTTTCCTGCCAGCCATTCTGGGAGTATATGCATCCTATCTAATGGGGCTGGAACATCACGGAACCAATTGGAATAATGTGCTGACCGCGCCGGTTCCCGCAGCAGCGCTTTACGCCGCAAAACTCATGATGATAATGATCTTATCCGCTTTGACACTGTTGTGGATCGGTGCGTTGTTCTTCATCAGCGGTAAACTTGCCGGAATTAAAGCGCCCTTTCCGCCAGAAATACTGGGATGGCTGATGTTCGGCTTTATTGGAGCGCTGACGCTGGACGCAGTCCATTTGTTTCTGTCGCTCCTTTTCCGCAGTTTCGCGGTACCCGTCGGAATTGCGCTGATGGGCGGCATCGTCGGCTTGTTCGCCACGTTGAAAGGGCTGGCGCTGTTTTTTCCTTATTCTCTGCTGGCGATTGGGTTGAACGCCAACAACCCGACGTTGGTCGTTCGTCTTTCGGAGCGGGGCAGTTTTCTTCTGTCTGCGGGATTGTACATTGTCATGTTCAGCCTGCTAACCGTTCAACGGCTGAACAATCGTGATATGGGTTGATTTTCATTTGTCACCCCTTTTTTATAATACCGTTCCGATATAAGCAAAGCCCACCTTCGCCGGAGCGGTATCCTGCCGCTCAAAGTGAAATGGTTTTCCTCCTGCACCGTCGCCAGCATTAGATGACAAAGCGCAATCCCAATATCGACATTCGTTATGCCAGGGATAAATATTTTTCCGAATGAAAGCGCATCTTTCCGATATACGTGAATCTTGCCGGCATCGCAAATAAAAAACAGGGCTGCGCATTGGTGCCGGAAGGCGCCAACCGGACGGCCTCCAGCCGCGGATCGGTCCCATCAGCAATTTCTTCCATGGATTTCCGTTTTAAATTGGTCCATTGAGCGATAAAGCGTTTCCGCCGGTTTGCCGAACGCCTGCACAAACTGATACGGCTGTTCAGGAACAGCGCTTCGCACGGGTTTCATCATCCCCACCCAACAGGAACCATACCCCACAGACGACAGGTAAAGGTCAAGTTGCTGGAACATGAAACCCAGATTAATCGCACCGCGCTCCGCATCCTGGCTGCCACTGACGATATAATATGGCGCACGGATGCCAAAAATCCCGCTCACACTGCTGACGTGACAATTTCTGCTGTTGTTTTGACATCAGGAAAAATGGGAGTCAATTGGCTGATGGATCTTTCCAGCGTCTCTTTTTCACTTTCAGTCAGCCGCGTATCGGCAAATTTCCGGATCGATTTTCGCTGAAATATCATGCTGTATAAAAGTTGTATCTGTTTTTCGTCCATATTTACTCCCTTTTTTGATTCAGAACCTCAATCCCAGCAAAATCTCATCACGAAGCAGAATCCCTTCCAATCCAATCAGTGGAATCGATGGTTTTAAATATCTGGACTCAAGAATAGAGCCCGCATACAATGCCTTCAAAATGAAGCCGCGTTTCTGATAAAAACGCAGCACATGCAAATTGCCATTGGTTGTCACAACTGAAAGACGACAACAGCCGGCTTTTCCGCAAAGATCTGTCACAGCATCAATCAGGCGGGTATCGCCATTTTTTCTCTAAGACTGCCCAGCGATAAAATTTCACCAACCACGTCATTGATTCGGTAAGTAATCAATCCGCAGGAGGTCGCGCCGGCAACAGCTATAAACCCGGCCGCATTGGTCATATCGGCCATTTCTCCCCAGATGATCATTTGTGTTGAAAACCAGCACGATTGGATAAACTGATTGATTGCCAACCGCTCCTCAGGGGCAGTACGAATACTAATGGTCATCACTAATTGACGTCTCCGCCATATACCGGCACACTCAAATTTCCTTCCGCATCGATCAACTCTTTGATGACTTTCGGATAAAGAGTGACTTCTTTCAATCTGTTCAACGGAATCAGTCCACCCCAATTTGAACCGGATCCGGTTCTGAAGCATTGGCAGCATTGATCGGCGATAAAAGCCGGCAGCGGAAATAGAAATTGAGGGCATGAACCCGTTTCTCATGGGCGAATTCATGATTTTTACTGATATATTCGCGCATCCACAGCAATTCGCCAACCTCAACTTCCGCACCCGTCTCCTCCAGACACTCGCGGCGGCAGGCTTCTTTCAACGTTTCCTCAAACTTTTGTCCCCCACCGGGAAGCAGGTAACAGATTTTCCCATCACCAAAATCGCAACGCTGCAGCAATATCGCCCCATCCTGAATGATGATCGCTTTGGCGCTGTTTCGAATGGTTTTCGTTCTGAACATTTTTTTGCTGTCCTTCATCTATATAAAAACTCACTTTCTGAGCAACTAAGTTCCATATGTCTTTAGATAATTTTACTGTTGAAGAGTCTTTCTTTCTGCCAAACATCTCCAATTCTGAGTAATGACCTTGTCCTGTTAAAAATATTACCGGAATTATAGCGAGGGTTCCTATACCCTTTTCGCCAATGACAATCATTTGACAAGCAAATACCCGTTTGATATTTTTTCAAAAAAAGGAGAAATAGCATGAATCGAATTGTTCTTTTTGAGATCATGGCAGATGATCTCCGGCGCGCCGTTCAGTTCTACTAATCTGTTTTCGGTTGGCAGTTTGAGGATTATTCCCAGTACACAAATGACGAATACTGGGGCGTGATCACCGGTGGGGAGGGAGTCCCAGTATCAATGGCGGGCTGATGAAACGAAGCACAACTCTTGAACTATGGGCATCAAGCGGTCAATGCGTTCATTTGCACCGTACAGGTGGATGACTTTGACAAATATGCTGCCAGGATGATCCTGGCAGGCGGAAGTATAATAAGGGGAAAATATGCATTGCCAGGAATGGCTTGGCAGGGATACTTCATGGATACGGAAGGGAACCAATTCGTGTTACACCAGGCGGATGAAAACACTCATGAGTCCGGCTTTCCATCCACCTTGTATCGAAAAATATTTTTACTATTATCCATAAACAGTGATTAATGTCCTGTAAATTGGGACGTTCGTAACCTGATCCTTGAAATCAGTCTTGTTTTTCTGTATGCTACGACGTGAGCGATTCTCCAGGAGGGGGTAAGTAAAGAGGTCGGGCAGATCACAGATCAATCGCGGTCTGCATTAAAAATTAATATCAGCCATCATTTTCTGATGGCTGACCTTTTTAAAATGCACGCAGGGTTTATTTGCGCCAAAAACCGCCGTGATTCAGCGGGCTGAATTCATCAGCTGTGATAAAGGCATTATCGTCTACTTTCGATGCAATCAACTCAACCTCACGAACATGTTTGCGTTTGACATTGGTGAAGAGCATCGCAACCGCGCCATCCTTCCCCATGCCTTTGGTGACCGTCACCCCATAACCAAATTTCCGGATCTCAGATGCAATTTCTTCGCCGTCTGTCTGGGTAATAATCGATACGCGTTTGAAGCCAACTGCCAATCGATCCTCAATGATCATACCGATCAAATTACCGGTCGCGAAACCCGCCGCATAGGCAACAATTGTAATGGGATGGTTTTCACCTTTCAGCACATTGCTGACAGCCAGAATAAAAATCGCTGATTGAAAAAAACCAAGGATCCATACGACCCACTTTTTCCCGCGAACAACAAACAAGACCCGCAGCGTATCCATAGCCATATCAACGACACGCAGCAGGAAAATAATCACTGCACCAATTATTATTTCAGTTGTTAACACCATGTTTTCTTCCTTTCGCTTCTCCGCCGTATTGTAAATTTGCAAAGCGAACAAAAATGCGGAAAAGCTGTGTCTGTTTTTGGAGCATAAGACACATACTTTTCCTTACAATACGTTTTTCGGATGCAACAGGTTCTAATCAGGGATATTTATCAAATCCTTTTATTGCTCTCAATCGTCGGAATATACATCTCGCGGACATAGTCGCCAACCATCCGACGCGTTGAAAATTGGGGCGAAAGGGTGCGGATCGCGTCCTTCACTTTTGCCATCCAACCCAGCGGAATGTTATTCTGAGAACGGTTTGCATAATACAACGGGACAATTTTTTCCTCCAGAATTTCATAAAGGCTTTCTGCGTCTACATTATCCTGTTCTTCAGCGGATTCAAGAACTTCCTCAGATCCGATCGCCCAACCGTTTCGTCCATTAAATCCTTCATGCCACCAGCCGTCCAAAATGGAGAAGTTCAGCCCGCCATTCATGGCAGCTTTCATTCCCGACGTACCGGAAGCTTCATTCGGGCGGCGAGGAGTGTTCATCCAGATATCCACGCCCTGAACCAAGTGACGCGCGATTTCCATATTGTAATCCTCGATGAAAACCATTCTGCCACCAGTCCGATGATCTTTTATAGCTCGATAAATCTGCTGTACGATCAATTTTCCGGGTTCATCTGCCGGATGTGCTTTCCCGGAAAAGGGATTTGGATCGGCATATCAATGTTATTGATGAGCCGCAACAAGCGTTCATAATCGCGCAAGATCAGATATCCGCGTTTATAAGTTGGGAAGCGCCGCGCAAACCCAATGGTCAGCGCATCAGAATCCAACAGCACGCCTTCTGTCAAAACCTGAATTGGATGAACCGATCCGGAGAGCCATTGGTCACGTGCTTTGTCGTTGACAAAACGCAACAATTTGCGTTTCTGATGTCGTTTTACCGCCCACAATTCCGCGTCTGGAATACTTTCCACCCGATCCCAGATCGCCGGGTCATCCGGGTTTTCGCGCCATTCCTTGCCAAGATACTGATCAAACAAAATGCCCATCCGACGTGAAAGCCAGCTGAAAGTATGAACGCCATTCGTAATATGGCTGATCGGCACTTCTTCAACCGGTCTTTCAGGCCACAGAAAATGCCACATTTTCCGCGAAACGATTCCGTGGAGCTCAGAAACACCGTTACAGTGTTCTGATAAGCGCAACGCCAAAATCGGCATAGTGAACTGATCGCCATATGGACTGCTTTCTTTTGCAAGGTCAATGAATTGGTCGCGGGTCAGTTTCAGTTCCGGCCAGATTTGGCTGAAATATTTTTCAACCAGCCAGACCGGGAATTTGTCGTTACCCGCCGGCACCGGAGTATGGGTCGTAAATACGTTGCCTTTGCGCACAATCGCAGCCGCTTCCTCAAAGGTCTTGCCGGCATTGACCAGTTCACGGCAGCGCTCAATGGCAAGAAAAGCTGAATGGCCCTCGTTCATATGCCAGACAGCCGGATCATAACCGAGCGTGCGCATCACCCGAACACCGCCAATTCCCAGCAAAATTTCCTGAGAAATGCGGGTTTCGAGATCTGATGTATACAGTTTTGCCGTCAGCTGCTGATCAAAGGCGGAATTGTCAGTGATGTTGGTATCAAGCAAGAAAAGCGGGATCCGTCCTACTTGAATCATCCACACCCGGGCTTTGATCTCCCTCCCGGGCAGTTGTGCCGAAATCAACACATTCTTGCCAGCCTCATCAATTAACGGAATCATCGGCAATTTATTGAAATTCAGATAAAAGGTGGAAGTTTCCTGCCAGCCATCTTCTGTGATTTTTTGCACAAAATAGCCCTGGTTATAAATAAAGCCGATCGCCATCAGCGGCAGCCCCATATCGCTGGATTCCTTCAAATGATCGCCCGCCAGAATCCCAAGTCCACCGGCATATGCGGGAATGGATTCATGGAGACCAAACTCAAAAGAAAGATAAGCGATGGAGCGATCGTTCAGTTTTGGATAATGCTTTTTGAACCAGGTGTCTTCCCTGTTCATATAAGCGTCGAATTCCTCGATCACATGGTCATAACTGTTTAAAAACAACTTGTCATTAGCAACCTGATTCAGAGAAGCCCGTGAAACCTGCTGCAGAAAAGCAACCGGATTATGAGTAACACTGTTCCATAAAACCGGATTAATCCGCGAAAACAGGTTGATCGCTTCTGGATTCCACGACCACCATAGATTGTATGCCAGGTCATTCAGCCGTTCAATGCGTTTGGGCAACGTGGTTGCAATTGGCAAATTGCGTATAAATTTTCTTGGAATCATATTTTTTCCTGTTTATAATCTATTTATCGAACCAATCTATTTTTCCATGAAAACAGAAAAATTGTTTCGCTAATCATAACCGAAATTGGTCAATCTTTCTTTTATGGATAAATCAAACGTGATATTGTTATGCGAAACACCCCGTTTTTTATGCGTTTTTCTGCATAATTTTGCCTTTTTGGTCACATTATTCAACGGATACAAAAGGATGAACCAGACAGCTCCAACCAAAATCCATCAGAAGCATGTACAATTCTGTCTCACCCAAGGATCAGGGTAATCGCACAATACGCCAGCAGCAGTGCCATCACCAAATTCAGCGCTTTTTGCTGTCGTTTGAATATGCGTGTGAACACAGACCCGAATATCGCCCAACTGCAACTGGCTGCAAACGCTATCGCTGAAAGCAACAGTACCGTGCCAGCCAATGCTGTAAAGGAACGGGTGTGGGGAAGCACAAAAGTCGACAGCGCAGTAATGCCGAACATATATAGTTTTGGATTGACAAATTGCAGCAGGAAACCGGACAAAAATTCGCTTCTATGGTTTTCATCCTGCAGCCCTTCATCCGCTGGTTTATCCCGCCAAACAGACCATGCCAACCACAGGATGTATCCCGCGCCCGCCCATTTCATGATCGGTTCAATGATTGGAATGCTGCGGAACAGCAGTGCAAAAAAAGCGGCACAAGCAGAAAGAACGATCAGAAAACCAGAAAGGACGCCAAGATTAAAGCGGAGCGCTTTCCTGAAACCATATTTGCTGCCGATTGTCATCGCCATAATTACATTCGGACCAGGTGTAAATGCGGTCAGAAAGACATAGGATAAAAACGCCGTAAGATTCATGGAAAAGCCCCATTTCTGTTTATTTTTCCTAATGCAAAAAAATTGCTTTAGTCTTTGGGCTCAGAGCCTATCCGTCTTAAGTCTCTGTTTCAGTCGAGGCAGCGCGTTGCGCAGAACAGTCCGGGCTTTCACGATCTTTGCAGACGCCGTATGATTGAGCCCGCTGTCATCAAGTCTGGCGCTGCTATTACGTCATCCGGGATCGTCTTACCTCTGCGATTGAGCCAGACCGCAGAAATGCCAATCGATTGCGGACTGTAAAAATCGCTGTCCAAAGAGTCACCGACATGGATGACCCCGTCTGCCCGCAATCCAGCCTGATCAAGCGCTGCCAAAAACATCTCAGTCCGCGGTTTATAAGCATGAACCACTTCACTGGTGATAATCCCGGCTGGCTTCAGTCCATGTTTTTCTACGGCTTCACAAACAAAATGGGTATCGCAATTGGTAACAAAATAATAGGGAAGCGAAAGCGACTCTAAAAACAGCTTCCCATCCGGAAAAAGCGGTGCACTGCTCCAGTGAAGCGCCATTAACTCACAAAGCGCCGCAGCGTCTTCAGGTGAACCAATTTCCTGCAGCACTTCCTGAAAACTTTCAATTGCCAGGTCATAATGCGACCGATATGCATCGGCGAATGCAGCTGCCTGGCGCTTTCTGAATGTCAAATTCCATCGGACAACCGCATCCGCTGCTTCCGCGTCCCTGGTGCTGCCTGCGATCCGTTCGACAACCATTTTTGAGTATGGTCCGTCCTCTCGCACGATCGTTCCGTAAAAATCAGAAAAAATTGCTTTAATCATGGGGCTCCGTTTGTCAAATAAAAAATACATTAAGAATGATATCAGCAGTGTACAATTGTTCCAGAAGCAGATATGACAAAAAAGATTCTTTTTTTCGGCTCTCAGATCACAACCGGCGGGGCGCAAAAGGTGTTGCTGGATCAAGCCGCCTGGTTCCATAACCGTGGTTATGAAATACTGGTTGTCTTTTACTATGACAAAGATGGAGTGCTTGACGAATGGCGTCAAAAAACCCAGTTGCCAATTCAGACGCTTACAGCGCTACCGAAAACAGCAAAACCCGCCAGCCTCAACTATCTTCTTCGGGGATATATTCGGCTTAAGAAAATCCTGCATGATTTTCAGCCGGATGTGATCGAATGCTTCACGCATGACGCGGCGTTGCTCGGATTGACCGCCGCGCAGGGCTGCAAAATTAAAGGCAGGTTTGCCGCACATCACGGACAGTTTGTCTCTCTTTCCCCGCTAAAAAAATGGCTGAACGCCAAAGTTGTAAACAGCAAATGGTGCAGCGGGCTGGTCTGCGTGTCGGAACGGGCTAAAAATCAGGCGTTGGAAGAAGGAATCACACCCGCAAAAATCAGCGTGATCTTCAATGGGATTCAGCCAATCGAGGCTGATCCGTTGCTGCGCACTGAGACCCGCAATGCGCTTGGCGTACAAGCAACCGATTTTATGATCCTGAATGTCGGCAGATTGGTACCCGAAAAATCGCAGCATTTGCTGATCTCTGCTGCAGCAGAGGTTTTCAGACTTCGCCCAGATTGCCGCTTTTTTATCGCCGGCGATGGGCCGCTGCAAGCCCAATTGTCAGACAGCATTGCGAATGCGGATATCCGGGAAAAATTTGAGCTACTCGGCAACCGTGCAGATGTTCCGGCGCTATTGAACGCCGCCGATCTGTTTGTACTGTATTCTGAGACAGAGGGGATGCCGGTCTCGCTGATGGAAGCGATGTCGCTTGGGTTACCGGTTATTGCGTCCGATCTGGAAGGAAACCGGCAACTGGTTTGCCCGACAGACGGCGAAGCGGCCGGGGTATTGATCCCGTTTGGAAGTGCTGAAGTACTGGCAAAAACCATCCTGCGGACCATCGATGACGAATCTCAGCGAAAAGCCATGACAGCAGCCGCAGCAGTGCGTATTCGGGACCATTTCAGTCTGGAGCAGTCCTGCCGTTCGTATGAGCGCTTGTTTTTTAAGCAGTCCGATGCCGGCGCTTCAAGAATCACTTCATCATCCGGCACGGAACATTTCTGATTTTTCATTTCGGAAAAATATCAAAATGATTTTTTTGGATACTGGCACTATAAGGCGCGAAACAATTTGCACCTGAATAAATAACTTCCCTCAATCTCTGTGTAAAGGCAAACACAGGCAATTTTTTCACAGTCTGCCGCTCCAACATCCGGCAGCAGATCAAATCGTCCAGAGAGAACCATCCGGAAGACAGGAAAAACCTCGGCAATAATCAAAAATCAGGGGAGCGGTGTCGTTGTTCGCATTGCCGACTGAGATGCCCAGCCAACCAAGCCGTCACTCGTCCGCACTTTTATCCAGACAATACCGCCACTCTCTGTCCGTTCATCCAGCATTTCAAGTAACGCGCCATTATGCTGACTCTTCAATACGTTGGATCCAAAAGCAGGTTCCTCCCGAATCAACAATCCGACATCATTCGAGACGGCCACAATGCCGTAGACGATCGTTGCGGACGGGGCAAATGTCGCCGTCGGCGTCCGGCTGGGGCGAAATGTACGGGTCGGAGTCGGTTCTTTTGTCGGAGTCGAACTGGCGGTTGGTGTGCTGGTTAAAGAGGGGAGCGGATTCGTTCGACTGGGAGTTGGGCTCATCACTTTTGTTGCAGTAGCGGTTGCCGTGATGGTCATTGTGGGAGTATCGGTTCCAGTCGGCTTGGGTGTACTGGTATCCACCGCTGTCGGTGAAATTGACGGTGTCATCGTGTAGGTAGGCATAATGGTTGGCGTTGTCTCGGCGGATAGATCCAACCATTGATCTGAGCGCGCAACGGAACCAGCCGTTCACTGAAGCTGGTATTGATTGCCTTTGTGTAGTCCAAAAGATAGAACAAACTCGCGAGTAAAACAACGCCGCTCAAGAGGAACATCAAGAATTTCGGAGCGAAAATCCGAGAAAAGATAAGCGCCAGCAAACTGGCTGTTACACCAATCAATCCATAGATAAAGCTTGTCTTAAAAGCGTCAAAAATCGGATCAAAATAACCCAACCTCAAGCTGAAACCTGCCAAACCCAGCGGTAACAGCACTCCGGAAAGCGCAACGGCGGAGAACGCCTGAGGTGCTTGCGTCGTATTCCGAATCAGATAGATCGTCGCCAAAAATGCGCAGCTTCCAACGGTAATCAGCATCATCGGATAAACATGGATAAAATACTCGATCGTTTCGGTTGAAAGCCGGTTCATCAGCCGTCCAAAACCACCCACGCCGAAAGCGCTGAGCATAAAGAATAACATCGCCAGCAGCAATTTGAAAAACGATTTTATTAAGAAATTGAATGACCCGGTTGAATTCCAAGGAAATCCCAAAAATGGGGCAGCGAAAGGCGTCAACGCAATCGTCAACAGTAGCAGCGCTTTGGAATCGTAAAGAAAGCCAGTCCACAGACAATGCCTGCTACAATTGCCAGGATAAAAAGCTTCAGAAGGTGTCAGCCGATGAGAAACATCGTTCGAGCAATTTTTTGCATTATCCGGGGTGCGGTAGATCCCCCGGTTACGATAGCGAAGTCTTGCTTTGTTTTCATTCTCGGTTTCGTTCAAAATATCCTCAATATCCGACCCGATGTTCCATTATCCACAGATTTAACGCTATCGTTATTATAATACAGGAAAAAACAACCGACGCCAGCCCCAATTTTCGGGCGAAACAGTTGCTCAATGGCATATCCTCATTCATGAATGAACAGTTTGTTCATATCGGGACGGTAAAATTAGTAACTATGAGAAGTGATCGAAAAACATAGCGCCATCATTTTCCTGCTGATTCTCTTTTTTGTGGGCTTTAGTCCTCAGCGGCTGCAATACACCTGACAGAATCAGCAGCGGTTCTACGGCAACCTCAGCAATTACTGAAGAACCGGCGCACACTGAAACGCCGGAAGCCACAGCAACCCCTGACCATATTGCTTATCGAACAATCCTTGTCGCCTCTCCTTCCGGAAATCAAGGGATTTTGGAGCAGTTCCGCAACGCCTTGAATGATCTACCAGAAGGGACAAAGTTATTGTAGAAGAAAAAGAAACATTAACCCGGATCAGCTTTCCTGAAATTAAGCTGGTCATCTTCACTGAAAATCCCGAAAACCTTTCGGATTTTATTCAAAAAGTGCCGGAAACACAGTTTTTGACCGTGGCGACCGAAAACCGGGGCGATCCTAACGTTTGGATCATCGGTTATGAACCATCTTTTGAATTGTTTATGGCAGGTTTATTCACCGGATTGACAGCCAATGATTGGCGTGGCGGCGGCATGATCCCTTCCGATTCCAGCCTGTATGGGGAAGCAGCTGAAGAAAGCTTCAGCAATGGTATGCGCTTTTTCTGCGGACGATGCCAATCGATCGGCCCGCCCTATATCGTTTACCCACAAATTGTGATGCTCCCCATCTCGTCAACGGCGCAGGAATGGCAGAGCGGTATGGAAACGTTGCCGGCTGGTCCGGTAAACACCTGGTTTGTCTCCGGACGCAGCCCTTAACTCCGAAGTGCTGCAAAAAATCGTGAACAGCAGCGCATCTCTGATCACTTCTTCGGCAAAGCCAGAAAACTGGCAAGGGAACTGGCTGGGTTCAGTGCAGATTAACCTCAGTAAGGCTCTGGCCGATATTTTACACCGCATTGAAAATGGAGAGTCAGCGGCGGTTGTTATCCCGGAACTCGAAATTCAGTCCGAAATCAGGCATCGTTGTTCAACGAGGGAAAATCAAACTACATGAAAAAGTTTATCAGGAACTTGTCGCCGGACTGATCCTCCCACACAATCCGGTTCCTCCGAGTGTTTTTGAAAAAATAGTACAGTTAATCGGGCGGTGGTGAACCTCGAAATGGTTCAATTGTCGCTTGATTCTGTGCGTTAATTCCTTCTCTCCGGATCACTTTCCAGATTTGGTCAGAAACAAAATTTTGATATCCAGCCAGAGTGTCTGGTTTTCAACATACCAGACATCATATTGGAATTTATCCTCCCATTCAATGGCATTTCTGCCATGAACCTGCGCCCAACCGGTGATCCCCGGGGGCAGCAAATGGCGTTTTTTTTGGAATTCGTTATATAGCGGCAGATATTGCATCAACAGCGGACGCGGGCCCACCAGACTCATCTCACCTTTCAAAATACAGAAAAGCTCAGGCAGTTCATCTAAACTGGTCGCGCGCAGCACTTTTCCGAAGCGGCTGAGCCGCTCGCTGTCCGGCAGGAGGTTCCCATCCAAGTCCTTTTCAGCGCTCATGGTCCGGAATTTATGCAATGTGAACGGTTTTTCATTCAATCCGGGGCGTTGTTGACGAAAAATTGTCGGGGAACCAATCTTTATCCGAACCAGAAGCGCAGTCAGCAAAACCAGCGGCAACGAGAGCGGCAACGTGACCAAAACCAAAATTAGGTCAAAAAAGCGTTTGGAAACCGGATATCGTCCTTTTTTCATATTACAATAGTCATGATCGTCAGGCAAAACATTTCTGAAAACCCTGATCTTTATCTTACTACAGGAAGCGGGAAAGTATTTATGGATCACAAAAAAATCCGCGTATTCTCCGGCGCGCGTCCCACCGGAAGACAGCACTTGGGAAACTATCTCGGCGCAATTCTGAATTACGTTGAATTGCAGAAACAATTTGAATGCATTTATTCCATTGTGGATATCCATGCGCTCACAACAGTTGAGACGACCATCGGGCTGAAACAAAACTGCCTTGAAATGGCACTTGATTGGCTGGCGGCTGGCGTTGATCCGAATCAGTCAATAGTGTTCGTGCAATCTCATGTCCCGCAGGTGATGGAACTGCATACACTGCTTTCGATGGTTGTGCCGATGGGAAAACTGACCGATCTGCCAACTTTTAAAGAAAAAATCCGCATGCATCCGCAAAACGTAAACTACGGTCTCTTGGGTTATCCTGTCTTGATGAGCGCCGATATCCTGCTTTATAAAGCCGAACTTGTACCGGTCGGAATTGATCAAGCGCCGCACCTTGAGTTCACCCGCGAAGTCGTTCGCTCTTTCAATTACCGTTATGACACCCAGGCGCTGCTCGAACCACAGATGAAGGCAACCGCCGTGCCAAAAGTGATGGGGCTGGATGGCATCAACAAGATGAGTAAAAGCCTGAATAACGAAATCGAAATTGCCGCAGACGCTGAAACCACACGCAAACTGGTAATGACGATGGTCACTGATACGAATCGTATGCGTCGCACCGATCCAGGGAATCCGGATGTCTGCAACGTTTTCAGCTTCCACAAGATGTTCTCTTCAGCGGAAGAGATTGAGACGATTGCCCGGGAATGCCGCGTTGCCGGCATTGGCTGCGTAGATTGCAAGAAAATGTTGGCAAAAAATATCAATCAGCGGCTCGAACCGCTCCGTGAAAAACGGAATGAATGGGAGAAACGGACGGATGAAGTCTGGTCAATCTTGTATGAAGGCGCGGACCGCGCTAAAATGATTGCTGACCAAACCATGCACGAAGTTCGTGAAGCCATTGGGCTGGCCGCCTATCGTCCGTCAGTATAAACAATAACCATATAATAGATCTTTTATAGCATAAAATCAGCCCCGTTTGATTAGCCAGACACAGCCTCTACCCGAGGCTGTTTTTCTTGCAAGAGATCAACCCGTTTTCCATCACAGGAGAAAACTGGATATTGTGCACTCTCCAGACGGGGGAGGCGATAATAAATAAAAACGTCCCGGAAGGCGGATCTCATCAGATCCATTTGCCGGGACGTCATCAATGCAAATCAAAATATCAGCGCTGCTGCGCCAGATAATTCTGGATGCCCATCTGTTCGATTTGATCGATCTGTGCCTCAATCCAATCAATGTGCGCTTCCTCATCAAGCAGATTGGATTCAAAAAGTTCTTTCGTCCCATTATCATCCGCTTTTACTGCGGTCGCAACTGCTTTGTTATAAGATTCGATCGCAGCTTTTTCTGCCTCATGATCGTTCGCCATCATAATCGGAATATCTTTCCCGATATGGATTGGGTTCAGCTCACTGACAATCGGTATCCCTTCCAGAAACAGAATTCTGGCAATCAACGCTTCTGCGTGTTTCATCTCGGTAATTGCCCGTCCGCGCATGATATCATGCAGTTTTTGATAACCCCAGTCTTCGCACATTTCAGCATGAACGATATACTGATTGATCGCGGTCAATTCATCTCTCAGATTAACGTTCAAAGCTTCAATTACCTTTGCGTTTCCTTTCATTATTTTTCCCCTCGTTTACGGCTTATAACTAAGTGCTTTTTATTACTGCGCCTGGACATCAGGACTTTCATAAGCGATTTCGACCATTCCGTCCAAGATAATTTCAAGGGACATGGTATGGCTGCAACGTCCTCGCGCCTGGAAAAAACTACAATCACAAACCCATTTCCCATTATCATACTTCACCAGATGAGGTCCGTTCGAGCCTTCCATCGTAACCTGAAAAGAATTAAATTTATATCGATCCCGCTCAATTGCATATCGTTTTGCTTTTTCAATTTTGCTGATCATCGAATAGTCCATATAAAAATCTCCTTTGGAAGCATATTTTTTGCTGCGGTACAGACTGTTAAAATAACTATAACGGATCATCCCAAAAAAACAATTGTTTTTCTTCTTGATTTTTTATGACAGTTTTTACTGCGTTTCAACTCCGTAGGTGGAATTCCAGATTTCCCGCACTTTATTCCAGGTGTCTTCCAACGTTGCCGGAATGACACGCGTATTGCCGATGGTTGTGACAAAATTGACATCCGCTGTCCAACGTGGAAGAATATGGAAATGAAGATGATGCGCCATCCCAGCCCCGGCAGCTGAGCCGAGGTTCGCGCCTATATTGATCCCATGCGGCTGATAGGCTCCCATCAAAACATGCTGCCCCTGAAAAACGAGCATCATCAATTCTTGGTACGTATCCGGAGAAAGGGAATCCAGCTGTTCAACATGGTCATTTGGCAGAACCAACATGTGTCCGAGGTTGTAAGGGAATATATTGAGAATCGCAAACGCTTTTTTCCCGCGCCGGACGATAAAGGTTTCCGCATCTTTTTGGGCTTCCAGCGCCGCACAGAAAACACAAACGTCCTCATCGGTCTTTTTTTTTCTTCCCATATCGGCCATATACTGGTTCCGCCAGGGAGCCCACATGGTTTCCATAAATCTCTCCTTGTTATTCGGGACGCAATCAATTACAGCGCCAAGCGCACAGCAATCCCGATTTTTCCGAATTGACGATTCTACTCTTGGCGGATCGCAGAGTACTTATCCATCCATTCGATCTTATCTTTATGATTCCTTCACCGCCACATCGGTCGTCTTTTCATCCTTACGATTGACAGACAGGTTCTTTTTCTTGGACCATGCATGCAACCCCAGCGACATGGCAATCACACCATAACAGACAAACACCCGAAAATATTCGCCGATCATCGCATCATTCATCAGTGTCTGACCTGCCAGTGGTGAGACAATGAACAACGTGTGAAATAATAATACACCCATTAACGCCTGCCCAATGGTCGCTTTATGAACAGATGCTCCCCCAACCAGCAGCGCGGCGATCGAATACAGCGCCACGTTGGTGTGGGCGCCATAAGTCGTGAAAACACCCAGATTCTGCAAATAAATCAGCTGTCCGTAAGCCGCCAACACGGTGGAGAATATGATGGCATAAATGCGCGTCTGATCAACGTTGATTCCGGCAGCGTTTGCCACCACCCGATTCTGTCCGACAGCGCGCATATTTTGCCCAAGACGGGTTTTCAACAGCCAATTAATAAAGATGCATGTCAATCCTATCAACCCGAATGTCACCACCGGTACCCGCAATATCCGCGAAAACTCGATGAACGGCGGATAGAATGAAAGTCCTGCCAGTACGCCTGAGACAATGAGTAACACAATCTGTTTTGAAGCGATCATTTTTTGTTTCTTTTTGATCTGGAGGATAGACAGAACGATAAGATAAAGCACCACCCCGACAAAAAGATATTTCAAAAAATCTACCACCGGAATTTTAAGAATATTATCAATGGAATACTTCAATCCTGTATATCTTTTTGTCCCGGTCATATCGACCGTATTTTTTACCCCAATGCCGGTCGCAATGATCAGCGTTTTGTTGACAATCGGAATCACGCCGCCGATGATAAACAAGAAAAACAGTTGATACAGCCCATCTGAGAAATATCCCAAGATAAGCCCGCCGATCATCTCCGCCCCCTTCATGTTATTGAAGAGTTTCCCCGCCAGATAGCCAAACAGAATTCCTACCGGTGTAGCCAGCGCTACGCACATGGCGAACGCCAGCACAGGCGAGATCAGCGGCAAGCCAGTCTGCAGCCAGTGTGTGATAAAAAAGACCGCAACCTGCGCAGCCATAGCGCCAACCACGATGCTGAAATTTAACCCCATTCCGCTGACAACCGGAATGATCAATGCTAAAACCAACAAACTGTCCCGTCCGAAACGGGCGATCAATTCCATCAGAATGAAGTTCAGCGGCTGGCGAGAGACGAGAATCCCGCCGATACACAGCAACAGGAATAAAACCGGCACTTTGTGATCGAAGAGGAAGGATAAGAACTTTTTGATTTTCGCTTCCATCATTTTCCTCCCTGGACTTTTGTCAACGCATAAAGAATGATTCCGTTTGAAACAATGATTCGCATCACTTCCGAAAGATTCCCTTCCGGTAACAGCTTGTTAGCGACCGGAAGCCCAAGCACCAACAACCCCTGAAACAGAGAAGTTCCGATCAAAACATGAGAAATGCGCGCGCGAGTGATACTGGCACCGCCGATCAAAACGCCGGCAGCAGCAGCAAAACTCATCATCAACGGCGCATTATAAAGTTGATAGAACCCATAGCTCTGCGCATAAACGATGATGCCAACTGCTGACAAGATGGTAGAAATCGTCGTTCCAAGAATTCGCATTTTGTTTTCGTTGATACCCGCTGCCAAGGCAAATTTTCCGTTGGAGCCGGCAGCAGACATCGCAATTCCAGATTTTGATCGAAGAAATAACCAAACCAAAACGCAACAGATGAGAAGAATCAGAAACAATCCAGTCGGGAAGACAATACTGCCGCCCGGCACTGGAATCGAAAATTTCCAAAAATTGTTCAGCAGGTGTTTGTAGCGGCTGCTGAGATCGATGGTAGACCGCAGCCCTTTGCCAATTGCCCAAGATGTGTCCGGATGACCGAATGGCAGGATAAGCCAAAAGATATTCATCAGCGCGATCGCTGAAAAACCGACATAAGTGGAAACGGTCATCTCTGAACCCTTGATAGCGTTCAACAGAAATCCATAGGCAACTCCGATCACTGCCGAAAGCAGGATGCCGATCAGAATTGCAACCAGAAATCCGTCAAACCCCATCAATCCAAGCTCGATACTGATCACGCCTCCCAGCAAACCAGCGACAATCCCCAGTGACAAACCGAAGTTCAAGCCAATCCCCGCCTGAATACCGGGCACCATGGCCAAGACCAGGATCGCGTTCATTCCAACCCGGACAAGCACATCACTGAAAAGGGTCGGAACGTTGAGATTCAGCATATCCGCTGCAATCAACAGTAAGATGAAAAACAGGATAATGATAAGCCGCGGTAACCCAAATGATTTAATTGCAGATTTTGCCTGATCAAGCATGATGAATTTCCTCCTCTGCATGTGCGCCTGCCATCGCCAATCCAAAATCAACATCGTTTGCGTCCGGCTCGAGAATTTTGAACAACTTGTTATTTGCCACAATCGCGATCCGATCGCAAATGGTGCGCAGCTCCACCAGCTCACTTGAGACCATCACAATGGTGACTCCCTGCTCGCGGTTCAATTTGAGTAACTCATCCAACACCAACTTTTTTGCCCCAATATCGATCCCACGTGTCGGCTCCGACACAAACAAAATTCGCGGATTTAGCGTAAGTGCTTTCGCCAGGCACACCTTCTGCTGATTACCGCCAGAAAGAGAGCCAACAGCCTGATTGGCTCCTGTACATCGGATATCCAGTTTCTTGATCATCGTATCGGCATGTTCATACGCTTCTTTATGATTTTCCAGCGTAAATGGGCCAAAGCGGTGCAAAAATCGATTCTGGGTCTGCATGGCTGAAAACACAATATTGAGCGCAATTGAGTCATTCAGCAGCAACCCAACCCCGCGGCGATCCTCTGATACAAAAGCCACGTGCTGCCGCAGCGCTTCACCAATAACACTCATATCCAGCGGCTCTCCAAAAAGCTTCACGTCTCCTTCCGCCGGATAAAGACCCATAATGCCGTTAGGAATGCCGATCTTCCCCTGCCCGGCAAGTCCACCAATACCAAATATTTCACCTTCACGAACGGACAGATCAATCCCTTTCACGTCTTCGCCCGGCATGTCTACGTAGTAATTCTTTGTCTCCAGCGCCAGCCGATCAAAACTCAGATCCCGATGGGAATCATCTTTCGCCGCCATGCTGTCAATATGACGCCCGATCATCAGTTTGGCCAGCTCCTCAACTGAAGTTTCCTCTTTTCTGCGCAACCCAACCAGCTCTCCATCACGCAATACAGAGATGACATCCGCCACTTCCATGACTTCCTCCAACCGATGGGTGATGAAAACGATGGCGATGCCATACCCCGCAATGCGGCGCATCACGTTGAGCATCTGCCCGGCTTCCGATTCAGTCAACACTGCGGTTGGTTCATCAAAAACCAGCACCTTAATGCCGGTTTTGTCAACCTCACGGGCAATTTCAATGAACTGCTGATATCCGATCGGCAATCCGGCAACTTTCACATATTCGTCGATGCCCATCCCAACATGGTCGAGCGCGCGACGTGAATCTTTCCCCATTTTGTGCATGTCCAGTTTCTCGAGCAAAGGGCTGCGAACTAACCGGCTTGCCAGCGTAGGGGTGCAGATTTCCCTGCCTATTTTAATATTTTCGGTAATGTTGAAACTGGGGATCAACATAAATTCCTGGTGAACCATGCCAATTCCGTATTTCATGGCTTCCAGCGGTGAATTAATGGCAATCGGTTGCCCATCGATTTTGACCAACCCTTCAAAGCCCCCAGTCGAATGGATCACCGGCATGCCGAAAAGAATGTTCATCAATGTTGATTTGCCAGCGCCATTTTCTCCTACCAGTGCGTGAATTTCGCCTTTTCGAATCGTGATATCCACGTTTTTCAGCACCTTGTTGCCGAAATATTCTTTTGAAATATTCTCCATCTGTAAAACGGTTTCAGATTCCAAATTGAACCTCCGTATCGCAAAAAATCACAGTTTATGAATCAAAATTTCCCTTCACTTTCTGAAAAGAAATTTTGATCCGCAAACAAGATTGCCGGTTTTATAAGAAAACCAGCAATCGTCAGTCCGCCTGCTTCGCGGCGGACTGACGATGTTTTTTATGATGAATAAAAACTCATCCTTTTATAATTAACGCTCTGTTGGAATCACCCGAATCAGAAAGTGATGTAATCCGAGAGAATCTGCATGTAATTATCATAAACGACGCCATTCAGTTCCAGCGGTTCAATCATGATTTCATAACCGCCGGAGATTTCTTCAAACAGTTTTTTCCAGTGATCAAAATCAACAAAATTGTCCACTTCGCCGTTCAGATAGTCAAAGCCATATTCCACTCCACCTTCAACCATCATCATGTTGACCGGAACCGGCCAGGTCGAGAAATGACCGCTCATGTCTTTTTCAGCAACTTTGGCTTTGATCTGCTCCAGAATATAGCTGATGTCTCCCTGTTTATCTTCAGGAATAGAAATTCCGAGCGCTTCAGGATAGCCGTGGTATGGCGACGGGCAGCACTGCTGCGGGTAGTAGGCGCCGGTGGCGAGTACCGCCTGGATCATTGCCGCCTGCATACCGCAGTTGGTGTTAAAGAAAGCAGTATCTTTGCCATACTGATCAACCTGACGCGGCAGATCCTCCAGGATGAACTGCTGAGCACCGGTAACGCCGGCATCTCCGAGTGGATCGGGCGCCGTTGCGTCAACAAATGTCATCCCCAGCTCTTCACAGGTTGCTTTGAGAATTTCGTGGCGAGCGACAATCGTTGCATAGCTCATATGGCGCGGGAATGAATAATGAACGAAAGTTTTTGCGCCCATTTTGTGCGCCTGTTCCGCCATTTTCCTGCCCATCGCGATTTCCGCAGTCATGATGACCACATCGGCTTTGTCCGAAATTACGTCCGGATCATCACCCGGAACACCCGCAATAAACGGAAGATCAGGATAAATTTCATGAACTTTTTCGATCGCAGCAGCCGCTCCGGGGACAGCCTGAACGAAGACGATCAGGTCAGCGCCGTTGGAAGCCAGTTCCATCGTCCGGGCAATAGTAGTTTCTACTTCACTTGAGAAGTTGTCCGGATAGGTGGCAGTAATAATCTGGCCGGGATATTTCGCTGCCATTTTCTCGGCAGCGCGAAATTCTTCTTCACCCTGTGAAACGGTGCCAGTGAGAATTCCGATAACGAATTGATCCTCTTTTACAGGAGCGAAACCTGAGAGAGAGGTCACCAAAAGGATGGTGGCCAACACAACAAGCAAAGTTTTTTTCATAATTACTTTCCTCCAATTTGTTTTGTTCAATCAGATTTTCACGAACCGTGAGGCTCAAAAAAATCTTGAACATTTCCACGGATTAAAAACCAAGACAACTCTCTTAAATATTGGACCTGATCAGCGCATACGAATCCGAATAAGGTGCTAATATGTTAATCGATAATTCTGATTTTTTACAAGACAAATGCTGAAAGACAATCTTTCGACATCAAGGGGATCTGACTCCGTTGACAGGCAAAATGTGATATACTTTCTGCCAATAAATCTTTAAGCGCGATACTGTGATGTCGGCAAGGTTGAAAATGAAACATACAATCTCAAATAATTCCAATAATCTTGTCTGCCCAATTTGCATAGGACAAGATTTTTTGTTTTTTCTGCACTTAGTTAGAAAGGAGCCGCTTTCATGACGACCTATAAGGCAACCATTATGGATGAAAAGGCGGTCAACCGCGCGCTGATGCGTATTGCGCATGAGGTCATTGAACGGAACCGCGGAATCGAAGATCTGGCGCTGGTCGGCATCAAACGGCGCGGCATCCCGCTGGCGCAGCGAATCGCACGCAACATTGCCCAAATCGAACAGTTAAACGTACCAGTCGGTCTGATGGACATCACGTTATACCGGGACGATCTTTCTTCCATATCAGAAATGCCGACCGTCAACGCTACCGAAATTCGATTTTCTATCGTCAAAAAGAAAATTATCTTGGTAGATGACGTTTTCTTTACCGGACGGACGGTTCGAGCCGCGATTGACGCGCTGTTTGAACTGGGACGGCCCTCAGCAGTCCAACTGGCAGTCCTGATTGACCGCGGCCATCGCGAACTGCCGATCCGGCCAGATTATGTTGGCAAGAATATCCCGACTTCAAGGGATGAACTGATTGTCGTAAATCTTCCAGAATATGACAAAATAACTTCCGTGGAAATCCATGAACTGGACAACGTTCCAGCTCAGGGTGAATGATTTACCAAATAATTGAGGAGAAAAAATGATAAAACAGCATGTCCAGCCAATCGGGTATCTTCCTGACGAGCGCCCGCCGTTCTTTAAACTCGTGCTTTATGCCTTGCAGCAGGTAATTGTGATGTTCCCGGCGACCGTGACCGTCGCGATCATCACTGGTTTTCATATTTCGACGACCATTTTCGCCAGCGGGTTGGCAACACTCTGTTTTATTCTGGTCACCCGACGGCAGATACCGCTTTATTATGGATCTAGTTTTTCCTATATTTCAGCAATCGCTGGAATTATGGCAGCCAAGGCAGCCGAAGGCGCAGATCTGAACCTGCAGATACAAACCGCTCAGTTCGGCATTGTCATGTCCGGTTTTGTCTCGATCATCGCAGGTTTGGTCATCAATTATTTCGGTAAAGATGCCATTGAAAAAGTTCTCCCGGCGACCATCACCGGACCAATCGCAATGGCCATTGGGCTGACTCTGGCAGCAAACGCCATGGCAGATGCATCAGCCATTCCAACCGGCATACCGGAATCATCAATGGAATTTGGCAGAAGCTTGGCCTGGGTTGTATCGCTATCTACACTTCTGGCAACCATTTTCTTCTCGGTTTATCTCAAAGGATTCGCTGGTCAGCTGACGCTGTTGTTCGGTCCAATTGTCGGATGTCTGGTGGCTTTTATTATCGATCAGATAAGCGGTTTCAATTTTTTCCGGACTCTTTCCGAAAGCAGCGGAAACAACCTGTTCGCATGGCCTATCTTTACACTTCCGTTACCTTCCTGGGCGGCAGTCGCCGCGATTATGCCGATCGCGATCGCGACCATTCCCGAATCAACCGCCCATGTGTTTCAGTTGGATATTTACGTCAACAACCTCGCTAAATTGAAGAAAAGCGATAAGCGTTACAATATTGCTGACAAGCTGGGGCTGAACCTGATCGGCGATGGGATCGGCGATATTGTTTCCGCAATGATCGGCGGCCCTGCCGGCACGAACTACGGCGAAAATATCAGCGCAATGACGATCACCCGGGTATTCTCGGTACCGGTTCTGATCGCCGCTGCAGTGATCGCCATGATCATTTCCTGCTTCAAACCGTTGATCAATGCGATTTATTCCATCCCCCAAGCAGTAATCGGCGGGTTGGAAATATTCCTGTTTGGCGCAATTGCTGCGCAGGGAATTGCCATCATGGTTGACAAAAAGGTCAACTTTTTTGAAGCAAAAGTATCGCATTGATCGCTACCATCATGATTATCGGCGTTGGCGGGCAATACGCTTTTGGCGGGGCAATTCTTTCTTCGGAATCAAGATCCCCTGCATTGCCGGTGCGGCAGTTTTGGGATTATTCTCAACCTGTTATTAAGTATCGGGAACAAACCGGAACAGACCGCGACTGCGGAAGAGCTGAATCAGGAATCATAAATTCCACAACAGGGAGCGCCTCGTTTTTCTGAGACGCTCTTTTTTTATCAGGATCAGCGGGGTGCTCGACAACAACCCACCGCCCAGACGTTTTGTCCAATTTTCCCTGGGAGATTTGTGTTTTTTATTGATCCCGCCTGTCAGACTCCCTGCAATTTAACAACTGACCCGGAGAACGGCCGCTGCAAAAAACCTGATGAGGTCATGCAATCAAGCGTTATACCCAGTTTTGCACAACTGTTCCTGTCTAAAGCCAATCAACTATTAAAACTTGGACGGGGTCAATGACCCCGTCCTTTTCAAAATTTGGAGGCAGAGAAAAATCATCTGGTTTTGTGTTCCCAGCGTCAGCCGGACTTCTATCGTTTTGCCGTCCCTAAAGATCGTCAGCGTTACTCGTTCTCCGGGAGTAAACTTACCAAGCTCCGTTTTCAAACTGCTGACATCTTTCAATTCGACATCATTAAATTTTTGAATAATATCGTTTTCCTGCAGTTTGGCATCGTCCGCCGGGCTGTCTTTTGTCACTTGACTGATCAGCGCACCGACCGTCCCTTCCGGCAATTTCAGACTCTTAACATCTTTCGCTGAAATATCTTTGACATAAGCGCCGATCCAGGCTTCGCCGATTTGCTGTTGTGTCTGGGTCTCGCTATTGGCGGCAGCAGTCCGTTCTTCGTAACTTGGGCGTGCCGTCAGCGTTAATTCCTGCTTCATCACTTTTCCATCACGAATCAGCTGCAGCGTAATTTTATCGCCAACGCTGGTGTTGGAGGCAAGGTAGGCGATAATATCATCCATCCCTTTGACATCACGATCGCCAATGCGGGTAATGATGTCGCCATCAACTGATATTTTTGATCCAAGGAGATCCGTGATCTCCTTGCCGCCCTGCAAGCCCGCTTTTTCAGCCGGGCTGCTCGGCTGAACCGCCTGCACCAATGCGCCGCGCTGATCATGGTCTGCTTCCAACAGCTCGTTGATCTCCGGTGTTAACGCAATTCCGCTGATTCCAATCCAGGGGTGTTGATATTTGCCATCGCTGATCAATTTTGGAATGACACGTTTCGCGAGGTTGGAAGGAATCGCATAGCCGATACCTGCTGAGGAATGCGTCGAAGATGCGAATGAATTCACCACACCAATCACATCCCCATTCAGATTAATGAGAACACCGCCTGAATTCCCGGGGTTGATCGCTGCGTCAGTCTGGATCATATCCGGAATCGTATAAGACCCGCCAGTATTCATATCGCGACCCAAAGCGAAACTGCGCCCGAGCGCGGAGACAATTCCGCTGGTGATTGTACCCGTGTTGCCAAACGGATTTCCGATTGCGGCTACGAAATCGCCGACTTTCACCTGATTTGAGTCGCCGATGGTCAGTGGTTTCAGGTCCTTTTTATAATTTTCAACTGACAGAACGGCCAAATCGCTGTCCGGATCAGCGCCAACGATTGTCGCTTTCCGCTGTAGTCCATCATAATAAGTGATGGTGATTTCCGTTGCATTCTCAATCACATGGTTATTAGTGACAATGTGTCCTTCGGAATCCCAGATAAAACCTGTCCCAGAACCATAGGTCATATTTGGTGTTGACTCCGTTTCCGGTTTCTGCTGGTCCTGGTCTTGCTCCTCAGGAACGTTGAATTGTTTGAAGAACGTGAAAAGTTCCTCAAAATTGTCCCAGGGAATTTTTTCCATCCGCTGATGATAGGTTGAGGACTTGTCCGCCGGGACGGCGACAGCAATATATACAACAGACGGATTGATATCTTCATACAGACCGTTTAACGAAGTCCGGGCTTCCACTACCGTCTGTTCTGTCAATGCTGTTTGAGCAAAAACCGGCGCAACCGCGCCGAAGCCAATTATTAGCGTCAATAAAAGTGAAAAGATAATTTTTTTAGTTTGCAGTTTCATATACTTCACCTCACTCTACAGATTTACAAATTACATCAATAATTTAAGATTACTATGAAAATATTTCAAAAGTATTAACGTTCGATTAAACAAAGATTATGGTTTCATTAAATTACAATCGACTTTTTTCAAGCGGGATGATCATTAATACACTTCAATCATTTTTCTATGGCGCAGATTAATCGGACGGAATCGGCACCCGGATCCACAATGCTGCGAATCGGCAACCGAATGGTAAACAAACTGCCTTTTCCGGGCTCGCTTTCGACGGTGATCCTGCCATGGTGCGCTTCTACCACATCCTTGGAGATAGTCAATCCCAGCCCCATTCCTTGAACAAAACGTTTGTTTTCAGCGCCGCGGTAAAACGATTCAAAGATATGCGGAAGGTCTTCCCGACAAATCCCAGTTCCATTATCCCGAACCGCAATCGTGATTTCATGCTCAGTCTGTGCTGCTGAAAAAAGAACGTCCGACCCTTTTGGAGAGTATTTGATCGCATTACTCAGCAGATTGCCAATTGCCTGATAAAAGCGGTTTTCATCCATTTGAACTGTCGGCAAGTCAGGGGCGATATCTTGATTCAAGGTAACGCTTTTCCCGCGTGCAATCTCAACCCAATAGCGGAAGATATCGGTCAGCCAGGAGGTCAATTCAATTGGTTTCATCACATATACATTAATTGGATCGTTTTTCTCCCGCAGCAGCGACAAATCACCGACCAGCAGCTCAAGCCGTTTGATTTCATTTTTCATCCCGGTCGTCAGGTCTCTTGCAAGCGCTTCATCTTGCGAAGCTCCCATTTGAAGTGCATCCACCGCTGAAGAGGCGAACCCAGCGGGCGCCCCAGTTCATGCGTCAGATAAGAGACCATTCGGGTTCGGCTGCGTTCAGATTGTTCCAACTCAGCGGTAAGCGAATTAAACGCGATCGACAGCTGCTTGAGTTCTTCGGTCGGTTTCAGGAAGCGGCTCGCTTCCTGCCCCGGTCGAGAGATCATAAATCGCGTTGGTTGTCGTTGCCAGCTTTTTTCAAGGCTGGTCGCATTGACCAATCCGATCACAGTTCCAAGAAGAATGCCGCAAATCAGGATCAACAGCACTCTGCTGGAAGTGGTGCGCAGTTGTTCTTCAAAGTAGGTAACCGGAAAATTCAGCCGGATAACTCCCAACAATTGGTTTCTGGCGTTCGAAACCGGAACCATCATTTCGATAATGTCATCTGAACCGCGGAACGGGTTATAGCGCGATATGTTTAACAGGGGTTCAAATTTCATCAATGCGCCGCTATTCCATAAAACAGGTGTAATTCGCTGAATAATTTCTCGATTCGTTGCGTCTCCTGAATGGTTTGTCAGAATGTTCCAGGCGGTATCAAACAGCACAATTCCGCTCAGAAGCTGGGGGCGGATCTCCGAAATCATCTTCTCTGCCGCCGAATTATCCTCCCAGATTTCCGGTTTATTTTCCGAATACTGGGCAATCATGGCAGCCTGATCCTGAATCGTTTTTTTCATATCGCGCAAAATGTAATGCGTTTCCATTGCATAATTGAGCGCGAGCGCGATCAGCAGGATGGCGATAATCAATGGCAGCGTATGACTGAGAATAAACTGGAGTCGTAAATTTTTCATAAGGCTGACACAAACTTATAACCCACAGAGCGGATTGTCAAAATTCGTTTCGGTTTGTCAGGATTTTCTTCAATTTTATTGCGCAGCCAGCGAATATGCACATAAAGCACCTGCGGCTCGCCGTTATACTCCGCACCCCAGACGCGCTTGAGAAGATTATCCGTACTGATCACCCGATCAGCCTCCAGTGCAAACGCTGTCAACAGATCGAACTCTTTTGGGGAAAGTTCCAGTTTTCTCTCACTTAGGGTCGCAGAATGCTGAGCGAAATTGATCGTCAGATCGCCAACCTGCAACAGTTTCTCATCTGGTTCGGGAACTGCACTTTCCCTACGGCGCAGCACAGCTTTGACACGCGCGAGCAGCACCTCAAAATCGAACGGTTTGGTAATATAATCATCCGCTCCGGCGTTCAATCCTGTCACCTGATCACCGCCGCTGCGGCGGGCCGTCAGAAAAATAACAGGGATGCGTTCGATGCGGTGAAGCTCGTTGATTGCATCAAGACCATCCATGCCCGGTAATCCAATATCCAGCAGAATAATATCCGGCGGATCAATCTGAATCATGGCAAGCGCATCTTCCGCGTTCTCCGCGGTAGAGGACTGAAAGCCGCTTTTTTCAAAATTAAACGCCAGGCTCCTCCGCAGAAGAACATCGTCATCAACAATCAAAATTTTGTTCGCCATAGTCCCCCTCTCCACAATATAGTTAATTGTATATTGTTTTAGTCTGGTTACCGTCCGATTAAGGTTTCTTTAATGCCAAAAGATGTAACGATTTCGGATAGCTGCAAGCAACGCTGTCCCACGCTGTGAGTATAATACTCGCAATCGTAGACGGTTTTACCAAAACAATTCAATCATAAGTTGGAAAAAATGACGAAAGTATTCATCGACGGCCGGGCAGGAACCACCGGACTGAAAATTGATATCAGATTGTCAGGACGAGAGGATATTCAACAGATTATCCTTTCTGAAAACGAACGCAAGAACCCAGCCGCGCGTGAAGCAGCATTGAACGAATGCGACATTGCCTTCCTGTGCCTCCCGGATGCCGCTGCCAGAGAATCAGTGGCGCTGATCCGCAATGCCGATGTCAAAGTGATTGATGCGTCCACCGCGCACCGGACGCAGGCGGATTGGGCGTACGGATTTCCGGAACTGTCGTCAGAACACACGGCAAACGTTCGCACATCAAAACGGGTAGCCGTACCCGGGTGTCACGCTTCAGGATTTATCGCGCTGGTTTATCCGCTGATCAGCAACGGGCTGCTCCCGGCTGATGCGCTGCTTTCCTGTTATTCGCTGACGGGCTACAGTGGCGGCGGAAAAGGCATGATAGCAGATTATGAATCCGCCGACCGACCTCACGAATTTTTTGCGCCACGACAATACGCGCTGGGACAGGAGCATAAGCACCTAAAAGAGATGACATACGTCACCGAGCTTGAAAATGCACCTGTGTTTTGCCCTATTGTAGACGACTATTACGCCGGGATGCTGGTGTCGATCCCGCTTTTTGCAGCACAGCTCAACGGGAATTTCGGATTTGCAGATATCCGTGATTGCTACCGATCTTACTACGATGGTGATCTGGTCCGTTTTACCGAATCGCTGGAAAACGAAGGGATGGCAAGCGCCAACCAACTGGCAGGCAAAGATATCATGCGCATAACCGTTTCCGGAAATTCGGAGCGGATGCTGCTGATGGCGCAGTTTGATAATCTGGGGAAAGGCGCTTCCGGCGCCGCGATCCAGTGTATGAACCTGATGCTGGGGTTGGACCCGGCAACAGGTCTGGTTTTGTAAGGGGAGTAATGATGAACAAAATTGATGGCGGTGTCTGTGCAGCAAAAGGCTTCAAAGCCTCTGGAATCCATTGCGGAATCCGCAAGAACCGATCCAAGCGGGATTTGGCGCTGATTTTCAG
Source organism: Flexilinea sp. (assembly GCA_040766005.1). GTDB lineage: Bacteria > Chloroflexota > Anaerolineae > Anaerolineales > Anaerolineaceae > Flexilinea. The sequence continues at coordinate 169,804 of JAXGRI010000001.1, forward strand.
CGATCGTCCTGCTTCCGCTGCGGCGGTATATACGACCAATCTGGTCAAAGGCGCGCCATTGGAAGTAACCCGACGAAACCTGGAAGACGGCAGCGCCCGAGCTGTAATTCTGCAACAGCGGCAACGCCAACACCTGCAACGCAGACGGAATTGAAATTGCCGAGCAGATGTGTGCGCTGACTGCTGCACAACTGAAATTGAATCAACGGATGTGATCGTCGCATCCACCGGCGTCATCGGGCAGCCGTTGAACATTGATCCGATCGCTGCCGGCATCCCGGCACTGGCGGCTGCGCTGGAAACTGATTGTGATCCGGCGGCAGAGGCGATCCTGACGACTGACTTAGTAAAGAAAAAAGCCGCAGTCTCGTTTGAGATAGACGGTGTAAGCTGTTGCATCGGCGGAATTGCCAAAGGCTCCGGCATGGTGCATCCGAACATGGCTACCATGCTGGTGTTTCTTACCACGGATGTCGCCATCAGTCCGGAACTGTTGCGGCGTGCGCTGCAGGAAGATGTCCAAGTGACTTACAACATGGTGAGTGTCGATGGAGACACTTCAACCAATGACATGGTCAGCATTTTGGCGAACGGCGCTGCCGGTAATCGGATGATTGACGCTAAAGGAGCGGATTACGACCTGTTCCGCCAGGCGCTCAATCTGGTAAACACTGAATTATGCCGAAAAATAGCAGCGGATGGTGAGGGAGCGACCAAATTGATCGAGTGCGTTGTAAGCGGGGCAGATTCGGTTACGGACGCCCAAATTGTCGCCAAGTCCGTTATCTCGTCTTCGCTGCTGAAGGCGGCAATGTTCGGCAGCGATGCGAACTGGGGCAGGGTCTTATGCGCAATCGGTTACAGCGGGGTGAACCTGGATGTCAACAAAGTTGACGTAACCTTCGACTCCAGGGCTGGCTCTCTTCCCGTTTGTGCGAACGGCGCCGGAATTCCTTTTTCAGAGGAAAAAGCCAAGGACATTTTGACCGAGTTGGAAATTCGTATTTTAGTGAATTTGAAGATGGGCAGCGCCTGCGCAACCGCCTGGGGTTGCGACCTGACTTATGATTACGTGAAAATTAACGGGGATTACCGTTCTTAGGAGACATTCGATGGTGATATCAAATCCGGACAGAGCCCAAATACTGACTGAGGCGCTTCCATATATCCAAAAATATTCAGGGAAAATCCTGGTTGTGAAATACGGCGGCAGCGCCATGCTTGATCCGGTTCTGAAAGAAGCGGTTATGGGCGATGTGGTATTGCTGTCGCATGTAGGCGTAAGAGTCGTATTGGTTCATGGCGGCGGTCCCGAAATTTCCGGTTTGCTCAAAAAAACCGGAAAAGACACAAAATTCATTAACGGCTTGCGAGTGACTGACAAAGATACGATCGATATTGTTCAGATGGTGCTGGCAGGCAAGACGAACAAAGACTTGGTTAAATCGCTGAACATGAAAGGCATGAAGGCGCTCGGTCTTTGCGGATTGGACGGCAAGATGATCATGGCAAGACAGATGGACAGGGAACTCGGATATGTGGGCGAAATCACATCTGTAAATACCGACCTGATTCTTGAGACAATTGAAAATGGATATATCCCGTAATCGCCAGCGTGGCTGGCGACAACGAGGGTAACAGTTGGAACATTAACGCCGATACTGCCGCCTGGAAAATTGCCGCTGCGTTAAAGCGGAAAGCCTGATCAACCTAACCAATACACCGGGGATTTTACGGGATCAAAACGATCCCGGCAGCCTGATTTCTGAAATTCGGGTTGAAGAAGCGGCAAAACTGATTGAAGACGGAGTTATCACGGATGGAACGATCCCGAAGGTTGAAGCTTGTGTGGAAGCGGTTCGGCAGGGAGTGCGCCGCGTGTTTATTATAGACGGACGTGTGCCACACGCAATCCTGATGGAAATGCTGACAAACGAAGGCATCGGGGCCCATGTTTAAAAAGGATGAATCATGAATCTGCGCGAGATGGATCAACTGTACATTGCATCGACCTACGCCCGTTTCCCACTGATATTGGTAAGCGGTAAAGGTGCGCTGCTGAAGGATGAACAGGAAAAGAATATATTGATCTCGGCAGCGGCATTGCCGTTAACACCTTTGGGAGCGGCGGACGATGAATGGGCGGCTGCCGTGACAGCACAGCTTTATACGCTGCAGCATACTTCCAACCTCTACTATACCGAACCGAACATCCGGCTGGCTGAAATGCTCTGTCAGCGAACGGCGATGAAAAAGGTCTTTTTCTCCAACTCCGGCGCCGAAGCCAATGAATGTGCGATCAAAGCCGCCCGTCAGTACGCAGAAAACACAAAAGGGCCAGGGCATCATACGATTATCACACTCAAGGAGAGCTTCCATGGGCGGACATTGACCACGCTGGCAGCGACCGGGCAGGAGGTGTATCACAAGCAATTTCAACCACTGACGCCGGGTTTTATCCATACCGAAGCGAACAACGCTGCGGATCTCGAGACAAAAGCCGCTGAAACAGCCTGCGCAGCGATCATGATCGAGATCATTCAGGGGGAGGGCGGCGTTAACCTCTGGAGGAGAATTTCATCCAGTCCGTCCGCCAGACCGCAGCCAAGCATGATTTGCTGGTGATCGTTGACGAAGTACAGAGTGGAAACGGACGCACCGGGCAATTATACGCCTATATGAATTTTGATCTGATGCCGGATATCGTGACCACTGCCAAAGGGCTTGGCGGCGGGTTGCCTTTTGGGGCGACGCTGCTCGGCGAAAAGGTACAGGATGTGTTCCAACCCGGTTCCCACGGTTCGACGTTCGGCGGCAATCCGGTCTGCTGCGCCGGCGCCTTGAATGTGCTGAGTCGGATTGATGACACACTGCTCAGCGAAGTGCGCGCAAAATCAGATTGGATCCGAGAACAGCTGACAGGCGCCCCCGGTGTAAAAGATATAACTGGGTTGGGGCTGATGCTGGGCATCGGAACAGAACGCCCGGTAGCAGAGATTGTCAGCGCTTGCCGCGAGCACGGTGTACTGGTGCTGAGCGCCAAGCAGCGAGTCCGGTTGCTGCCGCCGCTGAACATTTCCTGGGACCAGCTGAAACAGGCGGTTTCAATTCTCAAAGCCGAACTGGCCAAGTAATCAATCCATTCGCTCTCGATTTTCCGGCTGGGGTCGTTCTGTCCCAACCGGATTTTTTTCTTTTCGGGAGAAAAGTGCTGATTTTAAATCATCTTTGTCAATTACTGAACGCGGTCTATGAAGCGTTTTCTGCTTTTTAGCATCAATTACTCGGGATCACACTTATTACGGCCAATGATTAAAAGTGTGGTGGCGACGGATCAGCCTGCGTGAATTTGGTAACGCCGCCAATGAGTTCCCGAATCCGACGCTGCTGATGTACAATAAAATAAAATCGGGGATAGCCAACAAGATTTTGTCCCAATTGGCAAAATAAATGTCTGATCCCGGAACAATAAGGTGAAATAATGAACCAATCATGTAAAACAGTCCGAAGATTGCTGATCATTCTTCTATCGTTCACGTTGCTCAACTTTCTGCCCGTTGCAGCACAGGACACCGGCGTAATCAATCCGCTGACAGGAATTACAGCAGAAAACCCGGAACTGCTTACCGTTCCGCCTTTTTTGATTCCGATCAGCCGATATCCAGATCAATACCGCCCGTCAGCAGGATTGAGCCAGGCGTCGTGGGTATTCGAAATGTATGTAAATGCCGGTGAGTCACGTCCTTACGCGCTGTATTTTGGCAAAATACCGGAAGCTACAACTGGCATCGTGCCGTATATCGGTGCGCTATCCTCCGCGATTCTTGGAGCAGAATCTCTGAGAAAACAATATCAAGCAGTGCTGGTTACTGCAGGGAATGCAGAGTTGGTTGTAGAAAACGGGTTGCTGAACGTTGAGAATTGGTATGGTGAAAGTGGCAAAGATAAATATCCAAATCTGGCAGTGCAACGTCTTTCCGGCTTTATGCAAAAATGGAAAAGCCGGCTGAGCGCGCCGGATCTCGAAAACATTGCTATCCCATTTTCATGTGCACTCCCGACAGAGGGAAAAGCCGGGCAAACAGTCTTCGTCCGTTATGCCGACTTCAATCAGATTTTATGGGAGTTTGACGCCGCAGATGGGCTGTACCACCGCTCACAAAACTCCAACAGTGATCCTGCTATTGTCAAAGATATGGATATTCTTACGAACTCACAAATTGCAGTACAGAACCTGATCATCTTGATGGCAGATCATTCGATGCTGGAAGACGACGTTAATTTTACGGTCAATTTCAATTTCGTTGAAAAAAATCCGGCAATCATTTTCCGGGACGGGATCCGCTTTGATCTCTTCTGGACGACAAAATCAGGAGCCTATGAACGGACGACTGAGAAGATGCGTCCGATTCGCTTTTTCAGCGCCGAAGGTGAACCCTTCCCGCTCAAACCAGGGCAAAGCTGGGTCCACGTTTTCCAGCCTGAAAATCCCAACTACGAGATTTCCGAACCTGGCAGCAGTCAACGAGAGCCCGGCAGCGGTCATTGGAAATTCCCGTATATTTCCATCAAACCGGAAGAAAAGCAGCTCAACCCGATTCCCTGATGGTTTGAATGATCAGCGGAATTCGGAAGTTTTTTTCGCTGTCAACAGTTGTGAAATTTGAGCGACAAATGTATTCAGGGCGACTTTTGGGTCGCTCTGACTGGTTTTAAACGCATTATCCATCTCGGTCAACTGCTGGTAAACCGTTCTCAGCTCAACCAGCGAAAAACCATTTGCATGACGGATCAGTTTGTCTGCGACAAACGGGATTTGATCCAATTCAGACTGAACGGCGGCAGAGCCGCCACGCTCATCCAAAATTTCACGCGTTTGGATCAGCAGCCGGAACTGACGTACAATCATTGCAAACAGCGCGGGGGCTTCCTGATCCTCCAGCAGCAAATTCAGCGTATGCAGCGCCGCTTTCGCGTTACCGGCGACAAGCGCATCAATCATATCAAAAACGCTGACGGAAACTGACCCGGAGACCAACTCCTGTACGTCATCCGCATCCACCGGGCGCAAAAAATCCACGTATAACAGCAATTTTTCCAGCTCCAACGAAATCGCTCTGGTATCATTTCCTAGCAGCGTCACCAACATCGCCGCTGCCGACGGTTCAATTTCCCCGCCCAGCTTTTTCGCTTTTTTCATGATCCATTCGCGCATCAGACCTGCTGAAGGCAGCTTTTTTTCATGGATAGCAGCTTTTTCCGGATTGCTTTTCACCCATTTACGCAAAAAATTGCTGTTGCCCAACGTTGTCCAATCCTTGCGTTCAATCCGATCCGGAATTACCAACACCATTTGGGTTGTTTCCGGAATCGATTCAAGCAAATCTAAAAATTTGCGGTTGCCGTCCCTGCCGCCCGCCAGTGCCAGTGGGTTTTTCAGGATGATCGTTCGTCTGTCCGTCATCAAGGGCAGCGCAAAAATAGAATTTGCCAGGTCGTTGGCAGAGATGCTCTTCCCATCCAGCCGCGAAAAATTAAAATCAGCAAGTCCAGTCGCCAATTGTTTTTCCGCAATCTGATCGAGTATCTCTTCAATAGCTTCCTCATCATCACCATGAAGCAAAAGGATTGGATGGCTGTCTTTCATAGTTGAATTCAATTATCCAACCGGGTGCGGATAAAAAAGTACGGAATCCCGCGAATCTCCCCTGTTTCAATCCCGCGAATGGAAAGACCTGTCAAATCCGGGTCAGTCGTCACATTTTCCTGAACAAATAGTCCCAGCGGCTTGGAAAGTTGAATCATCAAACCCGAAACCAAAACAAGGGACGAAAAACGGGAAAATTGTTCTTTCTTGTTGCGGGTGCCAGACAGCGCAGCCAACGCGCCAAGCGCCGTCAGCGTCCCGCTGACCGCCAGATTCGTCCCGCAAGATTGATGGATCGCCAGGTCACGCTCGCCGTTCTTTAACCGCGCCAGCGCCAAATCCACCATCTCCTGCACATCCTGTATTGTGGCCTTGCCCAGAATCCAGAACCCTTTATGGATGGAATAGCCTGAATAAGCACACCTTCCCGATTTCTCTTCGAGCAGATTTATCGTCGCATGTTCCAGCGCATGATTCTTACGGGTTTGCGGCAGAAACGTTTTGATCTCTCTGGCAGCAACATCGACCAGTGAATTTAATTCCATAATTCCTCCTGTGACTCATCCTTTTTTTCACCACTCTCGGCTGTCGGCACCTTCAAGATTACCGCATTAATCGCCTCGCGGATTGTTGCCACCTCTACAACTTCAATTCCTTTTGGAAGCGTTTCTTTCCGCCGCGGCGCTTTAGGGATCACCGCAGTGCGGAAGCCGAGTTTTTGCGCTTCTTTCAGGCGGGCTGCAAGTTTGCTGACCCCACGTAGTTCGCCAGACAATCCAATTTCTCCGAGTAATACAGCATCTGCCCGAATCGGCTGGTTGCGGACAGAAGAAACAATCGCCGCAGCGATCGCCATATCAGCAGCCGGTTCAGAGATCCGCATGCCGCCAACCACATTGACGAACACATCCTGATCTCCCAAACGTACACCCATCCGGCGGGAAACGACAGCAGTAATCAGGAAGAGACGATTAATATCCACCCCAATCGGTGTTCTGCGCGGATTACCAAAGGACGTTGGGTTGGTCAGCGCCTGAATTTCAAGCAGCAGTGGCCGAGTCCCTTCCATCGTGACAACGACAGCTGAGCCGGGCATGTGAACCATCCGTTCCGCGAGGAACAGCTCCGAAGGGTTTAACACCTCGCGCAAGCCATCTTCTGCCATTTCAAACACGCCCACTTCTGAAGTGGCGCCGAAACGGTTTTTTACAGAACGCAGCAGACGCAGCGACATAAAACGATCGCCTTCGAGATATAACACCGTATCAACAATGTGTTCCAGCACACGCGGACCGGCGATCATACCTTCTTTGGTGACATGACCAATTAAAAACACAGTGATACCGCTGGATTTTGCCAACTCGCGCAGCCTCCCGGCGGATTCGCGCACCTGCGTCAGCGAGCCGGCTGCTGATTCAAGAACCGGAATCTGGATTGTCTGAATGGAATCAATAATCAAAAAAGCCGGTTTCAACGATTGAACGTGAGAAAAAATGGCATCGAGATCCGTCTCGGTCACCAGATAAAGATCATCCGGAATCGCTTCCTTCAGACCTTTGTCTTCACAAAGGCGGATGGCGCGCATTTTAATCTGTCTTTCGGATTCCTCACCAGATACATAAAGCACCCGCCGTCCTTTTGCCAGATGGATGGCGGTTTGCAGCAGCAGTGTCGATTTTCCAATGCCGGGATCGCCCCCGATCAGAATGACGGAACCGGGGACAACGCCACCGCCGAGTACTTGGGACAATTCTCCGATGCCGGTACTGATGCGCGGTTCAGCGTCTTCGCTGATATCCTTCAATGGTTTCGGCTGACTTTCCGGAGAAACAAACCGGGCAGGAGATCCTTTCTTGCCGGGCTCTGCCAAAATTTCTTCAACCATGGTGCCGTAACCGCCGCATCCCGGGCATCTGCCGAAAAACTTTGGGGTACTGCGTCCGCATTGTTGACAAACATATTGCGTCTGGGTTTTTGCCATTTTATAATTATAGTCAGAATTCGGCATTTGCTCATTAACGAAAAGCCAAATATCCTATAGAATTAGAATCACAAGGAGGGCTGTATGCAATTCGTAATGATTTTTTCATTGATTATTGCCGTATTGTCGGTAATGTTCTCGATGCAGAATACCGCAACCGTTTCGTTGAAGTTTTTCATCTGGACATTTGAAAGTCCATTGGCATTGCTGCTGATTATTGCAGTGACGGTCGGCGCAATCATCACTTCAATTTTGACGCTGCCAGGTTGGTTCCGCCATAAAAAATCGTCCTCGCACCATAAAAAAGAAATGGTCGACTTGGAGGAAAACCTCGCAAAATATCGCACAGACCTGATCGACACCCAAAATAAAAACAAGGATTTACGGCAGAAAATCCTTGAAGTGGAAGAAGCCAGGGAGAGTCTGGAAAAAGCACACTTGAAAACCGAACAAGAAATCAGCGACTTGAAAACCGCGTTATCCGATGCGGAATTGACCGCTGAGCAGGCAGAAGCCGCCCGACAGGAAGCGCTTCAAGCACGAGACGAGATGGATGCTGCTTTGAAGGAAATGGACCTGCGGCTGGCAGAAAACAAGTTTCACAGTGATTTATCCACGGACGAACCTTTTAACAGAGAGAACGCGGATACGGATATCCCATCCGACATAAATCACCTGCCGGACAGTTTTTTAAATGCTGTCTGGCTTTTATACAAAAGTCCGTCTCTTTTGAGAAGCATCAAGACCTTCTATATAAAGCACGCGCAATAAGCATTGAGAGAAAAAGAACCCCGAGCTCAGGGTTCTTTTTCAATAATAAAACAGTAGCTTACTTTAACGCCTTCGCTCAAGCCAGCGTAATTGCGGTGATCACGTGGCGCGCACTGTCATACAAATCTTGAATCAGGATCATCTCATTTTTCATATGTTCATTTGCCATCCCGGTTGAAACGGCACAGGTTGCGATTCCAGCATGGTTAAAATGGTTACAATCCGTTCCGCCAAGCGACGCTTCGCTGACAAAGCTGAAGCCCAGAAGTTCCGCCGCCGTTTTGGATTTTTGCCAGGGGATCGACCGCTCATCCAGATCATAAGCATGATAGGCATCATGTTTCTCAATCTCTACCGACGCACCAAACGATTCACAGCCAGACTTGAATGCCGCCTCCATTTTTTGACTGAAGTGCTCCAGTTTGGCAGGATCTTTACTGCGGATCATGGCTTTCACTATGACTCTGTCAGGCACAATATTGGTCGCAGTTCCGCCTTCGATCACCCCAATCCCAATCACGACCTCCGGGTCAACTTTGCCGCAAGGACAGCGGCTGATTCCCTGCGCTGCAGCCTGAATCGCGTTGATCCCCTGTTCCGGAGCAACCGCCGCATGTGCTGCTTTGCCAATCACCACAAATATGTAACCGCGCGATGTCGGACCAGAACTGGTGATCGCCCCAATTGGTCCGCCGCCATCCAGTACCAGCCCCCATCTGGAGCGCAGCCGAGATTTGTCCAAATTCCTTGAACCTACCAGACCAACTTCCTCCTGTACGGTGAAGACAACCTCAATTGGCGGACGCTCCACTTCAGGATGATCCCCCAGCACTCGCAGAATCTCCAAAATGACCGCAACGCCGGATTTGTCATCCGCGCCTAAGATTGTCGAACCGTCGGACGTAATCCGATCCGCCAGCCTTACCGGTTGGATTCTCCGGTCTTTGCCAACCGTATCCATGTGCGCACACAACATCACCGTATCCGCAAATTTTTCGGAATTGCCCGCAAACGAGGCTACGAGGTTGCCAATTTTATCCTGAAAGACCGCCCCACCCAGCTCTTGCAACGAATCTTTCAACATCGCGCTTAGCTCGGCTTCCTCTCCGGAAGGGCTGTCAATCCTGACCAGATCCAGAAATGTTTGGATCAGACGTTCTTTTTGAATCAGCGTTTCAGCGGCGATCATACGTCATTCGTTTTGCAGATCCTTGGTCAGCGAGATCGCAGCCATAGCGCCCGTTCCAGCTGAAACAACGACCTGACGATAATAACCATCAATGCTCTCTCCGGCTGCGTATACGCCAGGAACACTGGTATGCATCCGGTCATCCACTCGAATTAGCCCATCATCCATTTTGAGTTGACCTTGATACAGCTCGGACTGCGGTTTATGTCCAATATAAACAAATACACCATCGAACGGCATATCAGTTTCTTCGCCGGTTTTCACGTTCTTTACCCGCAAGCTTTCCATCCGCTCGGTTCCATTCACTTTGGTGACAACTGAATCCCAGAGGAAATCGATCTTCGGGTTTTTCATCGCCCGCTTCTGCGCAATCGGATCCGCTCGCAGCGCGTCACGCCGATGGATAATTGTAACTTTTTCAACAAACGTTGTCAGGAAAAGCGCTTCTTCAACGGCAGAGTTTCCGCCGCCGACAACCGCTACCCGCTTCCCTTTAAAGAAAAAGCCATCACAGGTTGCGCAATAAGAAACACCCAACCCAGTGAATTCTTTTTCACCGGGAACATCCATCAAGATGCCCTTAGATCCGGTGGTGATTATCAGATTATCCGCCAGGAAAATTTTGCCGTCGGTTTCAACTTCAAAAGGCCGTTCAGACAACTTGACACGCAGCGCAGAATCGTATTCGATTTGAGCGCCAAACCGCTCCGCTTGTGACAAATATTTCATCATCAGATCCAAGCCTGAACCAGCCTCCGGGATGCCCGGGTAGTTTTCAATTTCAGCCGTCGATGTAATTTGCCCGCCCAGTTGAGGGCCCGGTCAGAACAACTGTATCAATTTCGGCTCTGGCGGCATACATAGCAGCGGTCAAACCGGCAGGGCCAGATCCAATAATCAGCAATTTACATTTTTCAATGTTTTTCTCTTTTGCCATAATCTTCATTCCTTTTCACGTTTTAGAATCTGCTGAATTTTCTCAGCGGCTTCCAACAAGTTGCCATTGAGAACGTTCTGCAATGATTCGTCCAGCAGAATCTTATAAATCCCTTTTTCGTTCACAAGTGTAAAAATACCCAGGACTGTCCTTCTAGGCAAGTTTGAAGCATCTTCCTCATTCAGAATCGTATCATAAATTTTCGCCAACGCCTCATCTGTCTGAATCATTTCCAGATTCATCTCGGACGCTCCTGATGTCCAAAAATATTCTAGCGTCGCCCGGCTCATGATTTGATACAGATCCAACGCCTCCAGCGTCACATCAGCGATGATAAAGTCACTGCCTTGAATATTTGTTACATCCATGATCCTCAAATTTTCACGAATTGCTTTTCCCAACCTGGTGACCGGCATTGCCACAGCAAGACTTTCCTCTGCCAAAAAAGACTGGGCTTTGGGCAAATCGTTATTGTTCAGCGCTTGAATAAATGAGCGGATCGTCTCCTGCACCTGCTGATCACGAGGTTTATCAGTATTTGCGCAACCGGTTACCAGGCAGACAGTCATTAAAATTACAACAACAAAGAAATAAACCTTTTTTATCATTGGAACACCCTGGTCCAACTACAAGTGCCCAGAATCAGCTGTAGAAATTCTGAGCGTTCGGTATGATTTAGAAAACGAGATTGCATCGACTCGTCCATCCGGATCGTCTCCAACGTATTGCCGATATAGCGACCTCCATAAAAATAATGTCGGTCAACAAAAGAGTCCCGCTCAAGTTGCGAGGTCTGATCAAACAAAAAATTACCAAGCCCAAAATGGATGAATGAATCGCCGACAAAGGTAAATCCCTGAGGAACATGAGCCTGACTGCCGCTGACGATTGCCGCCCCGGCTTCCGCTGCCGCGTAAAAATCGTGACTTTGCGCAGGAACAACGGTGTAATCATCATATTCCAGATGTTGGAAAGTCACGACTATCAGCCAGCCTTGCTCTTTGAGTTCCGCAATTTTTTCTGTCAGCCAGTCCAGATGACAGGGAGCCGGTCCCGGCAGCTCGTTTGTCGCCAAAATATTTTCCGGACCGATTGCATTACAACCCAAAATCGCAATCCTGTTGCCATGATGCTCAAGCAAGAGCGGTTCCCGCCCTTTTATAAGGTTCTCGCCACCACCATAAAAAAACAATCCTTTTTCATGATAGAAAGTCAACGTATCCAGAAACGGCTGATAGCCCCAATCAAGAAGATGGTTTCCTGTCAGTTCAATCAAATCAGCCCCAACCCCAGCCAAAACATCATAATAGGACAGTAATGAGCAGAAACGCGCCTCCCTCCTCAGCGGGATTCCAGGCGGACAATCTGCATAAAAAGGGGCTTCATTACTGATGTGAGTAAAATCGGCAGCGTTGATACGTTCAGCAATTTGTGCGGCAGGATATTCAGGACCGTGTTCCTCGATAGCATACGCCAATCGGCGTACCAAAGCAGTCGTGCCGGTCAGCGCCAGCGAGGTCATCAAATTTGGATCAAAATTGGAAACAGCCGGCATCGCCATACTCCGATTATTTCCTGAAAGTCCTGATACCTTCCAATAAAAAGTGAGCGGATCCTGTTTTGGATCAAATGGAATTTTCAGCGGGCTGGAACCGTTCACCGCAATCACCTTCCAGCGCGGTTCCAATTCTTCAAACGGGAGCAGCGCCCAGGTCTTCGACTCTTGCCAGGCGGTTTCCAGCAATAATTCCGAACGTATCTGATAAATTGTCCGTGCTGATCCCTTTCCCCAGCGATCAGCAAACACTCGGTACGTGTCCGGAGTAAGGATCAACTTTTCCAGAAAATCAGTCGGTTGTCCGTTCCAAAGCTGCTTTAGATAACGCAAAGATAACCCATCCTGAAGAGTTGGGTAAGGCGCCGCCAGTACATAGGTCCAACTTAAACAGCTGCCGACGCATTCCGACCCAGCGCTGACAGCGAATTTTTCAAGCTGATCGGTCGTTTGCGGCAACATTTCAAGAAGGCGCTGCGGAACAGCCGTAATGGCTGGTTCCGATTCAGATCCGACAGCAAAAACCGGATAACGACTGCATAATAACGGAAGTGAGACAACCAGTATTAGAAGAAAAAACCATCCTTTACGCATCATATCTTTAAAAAATCACCTTCTCAGGTTGATTCTACCAAGGCTTGAATCTCATCCGCAATAACTGATTCTTCATCGTTGGGGATCACCCAAACCGCCGTCCGGCTGTCGGCACTGCTGATCTGAGTTTCGCAATCCGGGTTTGCCGTGCGATTTGCGATTCCGTCCAGCTTGATTCCAAACGGTTCCGCTCCCGCACAAACAGCCTCGCGCAGTTCCGGAATTTGGACAGCGACGTCATCGGTGAAAACAAGTGCGTCAGCACCGCTCAGCACATACAAAAAACTGCCGATTGTTTTACGCAACCGATGAACATAAGCCTTCCAGGTTAAAACGCAGGCAGCATTCCCCGCTTCCGCTGCCAAACGGACTTCCTGCAGGTTGGAGGAAGTCCCGGACAATCCCAGAATCCCGGACTCGAAATTCAGCAGATGATCGATCTGATCCACGGTATAACCCAGGCTGATCATCTCCAGCACAACGGCAGGATCAATTTCACCACTGCGCGTGGACATGATCAGCCCTGCCAACGGCGAATATCCCATGCACGTATCAAAAGAACGTCCGTCTTGCATCGCGCACACGCTTGAACCGCCGGTGCCAAGATGGCAAAGCACCAGCTTCATTTCATGAAGCGGGCGTCCAGTCAGCGCTGCAATTCTGCAGGAAACATACTGATAGGATAGCCCATGAAATCCATATTTACGAAAGCCATGTTCTTTGGCGATTTCACGCGGAATCGCATATTCCGCCGCAAAATCCGGCATTCCGGCATGAAATGCATTATCAAACACCGCATATTGCGCTGCGTCCGGAAGCAGCCGGGAACAAACTTCAATCACGCTGTATGAGTTGGGGTTATGGATCGGCGCAAGATGAAAGGTCTGCGACAATTGTTCTTTGACAGCCATATTGATTTTGACCGTACGGTTGAAAATATTACCTCCATGCACAAAACGATGACCAACAGCATCAACAGTGACCCCTTTTTTATGCAGCAATTGAAGGATGCATTCCGCGGCTTCCGTATGCGTTGGAAAGTCATGCTGTTCAGAACCGCATGCTTCCATCATTTTCCAGGATAGACTCCCTGCCTGCTGCGTCCGGGTTGCGACGTTGCGCGCCTTCCCGCTCATTATTTTGATCCGTTTGCAGTCTGTTCGCGCATCTGAAAGGCGAAAAACAGAAAAAGCCTGCGATGAACTGCCGCAGTTAAAAACGAGTAGGTTCATCACAAATCTCCCTCATCTGGTTTGTCGTCATTTTCGATCCTGCTTGGGTTTAAATGCGTTATTGAAAACCGTACTTGCCTTCAATCCAGAATGCCAGCTTTCAACTTTAGTAAGATACTTGCTGATATTTTTTCTGAATTCTTTCCCGGTCGCCCTCTCAAGTAAATCTACAGCACGCGCCGCATACAAAATATTGTTTTGGGCTTCCAGGCGGTCGAAATCACCGAAGAACCAGCCGCAGGAAGTGAACATCCGCTGCCGTTCATATTGAGCTTTCATAAAAAGGATCAGTTTTTCTTTTTCATCATCAGAGATCTTTTTACCGATTGTCCGCTCCAGCAGTTCTTCATGCGATTCCTGTCTGGTCAAAACTGCAGCGTATTCATTGCGAAATTCGAGCAAATTCAGGTGATATTTGTTCAGTACGCTCTGCATTTCATGGTCAATCAAACCGGCAATCCGCATAAACGCCCGATAAAGCGGCGCTTTCCAGTCACAATGTTCGCCGCACAGGCACTGAGCCGACCAGCGTTTAATCCCGTGATGGCAACTCCAGGAAGTGTTATTACGAATCCGGATAGTCTTCTCCGGCGGATATTTTTGCAGCCATACAGAAGGAATCACATTTTCAAGCTCAATATCCCGGAGCGCACCCGTTGTCAGCCAGGCAAGAAATTTATCCCGCAACGGCTGATGATGCCCATAAAGTTCACCGTCAGATGCAATGATGTACAGGCGTTCCCGCCGCGAATTCTCCGGATAAAGCGGCATCAGATCACGTTCCACAAAGCGGTCCGCGTTGACGGTTGTCTGCGGATCGAAACTAACCTTCATGCTCAGTTGATCTTCATAAAAGAAGACTGCGATGTTGCGGTTCCCGGGAAGCTCAACCGAATACGGAATAGACAGATCAAGATCCCGGCGTACGTTCGCCTGCCAGGGCGCCAGAATCGTATAATTGATTCCGCATTCCGCCATGACAGCGAGCGTCTCTAGATCAATCGCAGTTTCGGGCGCCCATAACCCTTCCGGGAGATGACCAAAACGGGATTCAAAATCAGCAATTCCCCATTTGATTTGAGTAACTTTATCTTCATATGAGATCAGCGGCAGAATCGAATGGTTGTAGGATTGGGCCATACCATTCCCGACACCGTGCGTCTGGAAAAACTCCCGTTCCTGACGAACAATTTCATTGAGGACGTCCGGATGGAAGGTTTCCATCCAACTCGCCAGCGTCGGTCCAAGGTCGAAACTGATTCTGCCAAAATTTCCTTCTTCTGCATTGGGACGGTAACATTGGGCAAGGATTTTCTCGTTCCAATTTTCAAATGGAGCCGCCCCGCTCTCCTGCGGGATCTTTTCGGTAAATGGGTTTTCTCTGGGGGGTTGGTAAAAATGTCCGTGTACACAAAAAGCCAGTTTTCGCATAAAATACCTTTCAAAGGTTAAATATTCTCATATTATACGCAATATCATGCAAACCGGAAGGTTTTTCTACGATTTTCACTGTTTTATCTGTCAAATTGAATATTAGTGATAATAAAGATAGTTTTTATTAATATTTCCATCTTTCGCCTAGCGGAGATATTCCAGGTTTTTACCCATGCGGGTTGGTATTAAAGAAAACACGCGGGGAAGAACGTCCAAAGCAGTGATCCGATCTTCGGCAAGATAATCCATCCAAAAATACATCTTCGGAAAGCGCGGGAACCATTGTTCAAGCGCAACGGTCAGTCCACGCAGCGTCACCGGCGTGATGCCGACAAAGCGACGCCGAATACTGATCTGTCGTGCGATCGTCTCAAAACATTCTCGGATCGAAAGCGTTTCTATGCCCCCAATCGCCAGCAACTCGTTGATCGTCCTGGGGTTATCCATGCACAACAACAGACAGGTAACCAAGTCGTCAACCCAGATTGGCTGAATCTTCGCCTCTCCCTCCCCGGGAACAGGCGTAACAAAAGGAATCGCGCGCAGGTCACGCGCGAACATTTCAGTAAAATGATCGCCCGGCCCATAAACTGCCGCAGTTTGTAAGATAGTATAAGGAACACCACTGTTGATGATTGCCGCTTCTGCATTCGCTTTGGAACGTAGTACCCCATAGGCTGAATTTCTGTCCGCGCCGATATGGCTTAGATAAAACAATCGCTGGATATTCATCTGTGCCGAAACTTGAGCGACCATTGCAGCCGCAGGGATATCCACTGCCGCATAATCAGCATTAATCCCCTGCCATTCTGTTCCGATCAGATGGAAAACGGTACGCACGTCCTTAAGAGCGGCGCGCAGATTACGTTCATCATGAATACTGGAGATGGCCACATCTACCGGAATCCCGCGTGGGATATTCGGCGTTTTGGTCGAAGGGTTGATTAACAACCGGACAGGGTAACCTAAAGACACCAGGTTTCTGACAAGCACCTGTCCGATAAACCCGGTTCCGCCGGTGACGAGAATCATTCGCTCTTCTGATCCGCCTCTGGTTGGGGTTCGGCTGCGGTTTTCTCAACCGAATCTGAAGACGGATCCTGCTCCACAGTCAATTTCGAATCTAGGCTGGTTTCTGGATGATCCAAATTGTTTTTCTCCATTGTGTCATCAGCCAGAACTTCTTCATCCAGATCTGTCGGAGCGTAGAGGCAGCAGTAATGGTATCCGGAGTTGGCGACATTCTTATGGAACAGCTCTGCCATTTGTTTCAATGCCATCACCTGAACAGCCCGGCGATCCGCTGAACCGCTCTCATCAAAGCAGTTCAAATAAAAGCCGATCATTTCCAGCAAAATCTCAAACGTTTCAGCCGCTTCCTTATTAAACCATTGAATCCCATCATAATAATTGGTTTTCAACAACAGAAGGGTTTCAGGCATATCGAGGACCTGATTAAGACTGACAGTTGCCTTTTCAGGCACAGCAAGCGTCAACAAACCCGCTGCTGCAGAAACCCATTGAATCAGTCTGACCTGATCATGAAGCGAGGGCTCTGTCCAGCCGGCATCTTGAAGCAAACGCATCTGTACTTTCGACAGATTCCAGTCAGCCGCCAGCTCCGGCGCAATTGTCTCACCCGGTTGTTCCGGATCTTCTATCAACAGTCGTTGCTGTAACCCTATCAGGATCGCGCACCAAATTGCCGGATTTTCCGCCACCAGTGCTGAAATTCTTTGAAGCTGCGCGTTATACTGCGTCATACCTGCAACGTTTTTTACTGCGGGATCAGTGATCAGTTCACCAATCCCAAATAAATAACGATCATACAAATGATCCTGCTTGCGTTGGACTTGATAAAAACTGTTCGCGGCATGATACAGCTTTTCAAAATCCTGCCAGGTTCCGCCGCGAATTTTTCCCAGTTTTCCGCTTCATCCCGATGGATCTGATCATAAAGCCAGCGCAGTTTGTTACCATCAAAGCAGTGACGGTATGGAACCAGTACCGCATGCAGGACCAGTTCTTCCATCGCATCATCCAAATCCGGCGTTCCGTTCCCAGCCAGCCAATCACATAACCTGCGCCAGTTCCCTTTTTCATTCTCTTGGACTTCATAAACCTCGTCGAAGACGTAATACTCATAACCGTTCAACTGAAGATAAAGTCCTTCATGCCACAACTGAGCAGACGGACGCAGAAAAAACAGATTCCGGATTGAATCGTGCAAAACCGTAAAATATTGCTCTCCGCCATGCAGTCCCAGGCTTTCAGCCAGTGTACGCTGTTGTGGGATCTTTTCTCCATCCCGTTTAATGATGAATGGCACCGATTGATTGACAAACCCCTGCGTTTCGCCCAATCGGTTATTGTAAACTACCAGCGAATGCCGACCTTCTCCATAATTAGAATAAGCATAAACATTTTCATCAACATTCCCATAAGA
Source organism: Flexilinea sp. (assembly GCA_040766005.1). GTDB lineage: Bacteria > Chloroflexota > Anaerolineae > Anaerolineales > Anaerolineaceae > Flexilinea. Next base: position 187,590 of record JAXGRI010000001.1, read on the forward strand.
CGTCGCAAAATTATAAAAGACGAAATCAATCACTTCGGCAAACTGCCGCCGTTTGTGGAGCAGCGGGAAAATCTCGCGTTCGTGCCGTTTTACAAGCTCCTCGTCCGGTCGTTCATCGTAATAAGCCCGTTGATATTCCATGCCATATTTTTCTGTGAAACCTTCCAGCTGTCCATGCCCAAACATCGGCAGTCCCGGCAGTGTAGACATCATCACGCAGATACCGAAATATTTGTCACCTTTGCCAAACTGTTCGACAGCAGTCTTCTCATCCGGATTGTTCATGAAATTGACATAGCGTTTCAGGATGTCCGGATCATATTCCAGCGTAGACTTGAGCAAGATCCGGAATTGCGCATTATCCTCGTTGCGCAGCAGATTCATAAAGGCGCTGTTATACACCCGGTGCATTCCCAGCGTACGCACAAAGTAGCCTTCCATCAGCCAGAACGCTTCTGCCAGCAGCAGCGTGTCCGGCGCTTCCGCCGCCACCCGGTCCACCACCTCCCGCCAGAACTCTTCCGGAAAGAGCGCGTCAAAATCCGCCTTGGACATGCCATATTCCGAGCGGGTCGCGATATCACCGCCCGTTCCCGGTTCCGGGAACCACAACCTTTGATAATGTTTCTTCGCCAGCGTCATGGCAGCGTCAAAGCGAATGATCGGGAAACGGCGCGCCACGTCCAAAATCGTACGGATTACGGTTTCGCGCACTTCTGAATCAAGATAATTCAGTTGGGCAGTGTCATTCCAAGGCATGCTGGTTCCATCGTTACCATGGTAGATATAACGCACATCGTTCTGATTAAAATCCACCCGTTGAAAGACAACAGCTGCATCCTCGCGTGTATAGTAATGATCTTCAAGATAAATCCCGATGTTGGGATCCGGAGACAAATTCGGCCCATTGAACGTGTAAGAAGGATAGGGGATATGGCGCAGCGAAAGAAAGCGATCGGGATGATACAGCACCCAGCCGGAGTCAATCCCCATGTGGTTCGGAACCATGTCACTGGCAAGACGGACGTCATAGCGCCACGCCTTGGCTTTCAATTCCTGATATGCGCTTTCGCCGCCCAGGTCATCGGCAATCCGATAATCCGCCAGTGAATAAGCCGAAGCAATTGCTTCTGGATTTCCGCAATATTGCTTGATAGTCGCGGACGCTTTAGAGCGTTCCCATAAGCCGATCAGCCATAATCCGGTAAAACCGCGCTCGCGCAGAATTTGCAGTTCTTCGTCCGGGATCTCATTCAATTTGCTGATCCGCCAACCATACTTTCTGGAAAGTTGATCCATCCAGACATAGGTATTTTTTGCGATCAGCACCAGCCGCGGCATCCAGGCGCGGTCCTTGCTGAAGGCTTCATATTCGCCAGCTGCCTCTGCCGCACCATCATCATAAACAGGGATCTCAACCGGACCCGGGCCTAACCCATGTTGTTTCGCTTCTTCTTTCATCCAGTCCAGCGACGTCAGCAATCTGCGCAGCACCCCGCCAAGCTTTTCTGCCCAACGACGCCGGATAAAATCGATCTGATCAAACAACGAGTCCGGGAACATGACGAACGGCAGACTCAGATACGTGACGAGCGACATCCCTTCTACTTGCGGCAGCGTTTCGCAAAAACTCTTCAATTCCGCAATCAGCCGCGGATAAGCGGTGTTGGCTGCCAGATTTCTGTCGTCAAACAAATCGCCAAACGATTTCATTGCCGCGGGATTTTGATTGGTGAGCCAAAGCACCAGGACTTCTTCCAGCGTCTCATAACAATTTTCTTTTGCATCCGGATTCTTTTCAGAAAGATATTCCTCCGCCGTTAGCCGTCCTTGAACCACGTCCATCGGCGGAAATTCACGGCAAAACGATTCCAGCGTGCTCTCCAAAGCATCGGTACCGATTCTGTCGGCGATCCAGGAATATGCCGCCCGATTAAAATCGGGCTTAAATTCTGCTCGATATTGATCAATCATGAGATGCAAAATCTCATCGATCAGTCCCAATGCGTTCAACATTCCGGCATAAACCGGTGGCTGACCGCCTTCCCGCATCCGAACCGCATTAATTTTCTGTGCGAACTCGCGGGCGGATTGGAAATTCGCGAAAATGACATTTCCGTTATAACTGAACAAATCTGAATGAAAGTTGTATCTTAAACGCGCGGAATGGGAAACGTGAAATTCCATTTTGCAGAACCCCTCTCTGATGGCATAGGCGTGCCCTGAAAAGCCGCGCAAAACGTGCGGCCGGTGTCACTCTATTTTATTGCACTTTCAGGATATGGGTGAAAACATTCGACCCGCTTCCGCCGATGTTCTGCGTCATGGCCACTTTTGCGCCCGGCACCTGCGATTTTCCGCATTCACCCCTGAGCTGCTGAACCGCTTCCACAATCTGGTACATTCCTGTCGCACCCACCGGATGACCGCGCGCTTTCAAACCGCCCATTGTCGCCAACGGCAGTTTCCCGCCTGGAGAAATGATTTCTTCCCGCGCCAGCGACACGCCTTTGCCCCTTTCGGCAAATCCGCTGGCTTCCAACGACAACGCCGCCATAATCGTGAACGCATCATGTACTTCGAACAGACTGATATCCGACGGGCTCACCCCAGCTTGCGCATAGGCTTTTTTCGCGGAGCGCTCCGCCGCCGCAAGCCACAGCGGATCCTTGCGGTTCTGAATCGCAATCGTATCTGTCGCAGCAGCAGAGCCTGCCACGATCACTTTTGGGATGTTCGACGCCAACTTTTCCGCCGGCACCAGCAGCACAGCTGCCGCCCCATCGCCAATGCCTGCTGCATCCATCACATTGATCGGATCAGCGACCATCGCCGATTTCAGGTACGCTTCCCGCGTAACCGGGAACCGGAAGCGCGCGTTTGGATTGTTCACCCCATTGGCATGGGCATTGACCGTAAAGCCGGCAAAATCTTCCTTCCGCCAGCCGTATACTTCCATATAACGGCGCATGATCAGCGCATTGAGCGCCACGAACGAGACGCCCATATCGCGTTCATAATCCGCGTCTGAAGCCGTCGCCAGTTCCGCCGTGATTTCAGGTGAAGGGGAATCAGTCATCTTTTCGACGCCTGCCGCAATGGCGCTGTCCACGTCACCGCAGGCGACTGCCATCAGAGCCGCACGGAACGCCGCCGAGCCAGACCCGCATGCCGCTTCAACGTGAACCGCCTCCGCGTTGCGCGCGCCGACCCAGTCCGCCAGATAAGCCCCAAGGTGCAACTGATGATTGGCAGACCCGCCCATCATGTTGCCGATGTACAAGCTGTCGACGGTGGTGAAACCGGTCTTTTCGAAAATCTGCAGAATCGGCTCGCCTGCCAGTTCTAGAAGGCTCTTGTCCCAGTGTTCCCCAACCGGCGTCTGCCCAATTTCAAGGATCGCTACTTCACGCATGAGGTAATTATAATATCTATGATCTTTTGTGACGCAGCATGGGTTCAATTTTTTTAGAGTATTATTTGCATGGAATTTTCTCAGTTTTCGAGAAATGAATACACTCAGACAAACCTTTTTTAACCTTTTGACCATCCTAACCTAAAAAGGTCAACTATTAAATAAGACTATTGCGAAATGATTCAATTTTTTATTTTTATGGTTTCCAGAAAATTTTTAACCAAACATAAAATTTAAAATATTATATGCTGATTTCTCAACATAATATTTGCAAACATCTCTTACAGCGTTCATCCTTATTTTATTTCTAAAATCAAAATCATTGATGACGGTTTTTAACGCTTCAGTACATGCTTTTTGAGACAAGGTATCAACAGCCAGTCCATTTACATTATTCAATACAAATTCTGTTGCACCGCCATTTTGAGGGACAATAACAGCGCAACCACACGCCATGGCTTCTAAGGCACTTAATCCCATTGCTTGATGGCTCGAAAAATCGACAAAAATATCTGATTTGCTGAAAAGAGAGACAACTTCATCTTGCGTTAATTTGCCATAGTTTTCTAAATGAAAATCAATATCATTTTTATCAACAGCGTCATATAAATTATCTGAACCGTAGATTCTAATAATGACTTTTTCGGAATAAATTTTTTTGATCTTTCTAAGAGCAGAAATGGTAAGTTTTGGCGATCTATATGGTGACCCAGGTCGGATCATTGCGACAACAGAAATCGGTCCGCCCGTATAATCATCCTCCGCTAGCGGTCTAAAGCGATCAATATCTATACTGATTCCAACATCACAACACGTAATTCCAACATTCGTTTGGACCATTTCTTTTGTCCATATTGTTTTGGAAAAACATCTCATATTGCTTATCAGTGTATACGAACTCTTCGCTTTCAAATAAGCTGCTGAATCTCTAGAATACATTAATGGTTCATACCCTTGCACATAATAACCCAATTTAACATTGGTATTAGTCGCAAAGTTTTTTAACCATTCAACAGAATAGTTAGCAGTTGCGATAACAGCATCAAATTTTTTTGCGATCTCAGGAATTTCATCAACAGAGCCGTAAATTTGAGGAATCTCTAATTCTGGGTAACTTGCTTTAAAAGATTCTTTATATTGCCGCAAATTAAAGATATAAACTTTCACGCCCATTTTGCTCATAGCATTTGCTTCGTTTATTACAACATTGCCCCCACCACCTGTAGCTCCTATTGGCAAAATAAAAAGGACTGATTGTCCATTAAATTTCTTTTTTCCTTTCTCAATCAATTCTAGTCTTTCTGATATGACATTTACGCGGTTTCTTATCCCTTCAAAAATACGGCTTTGATACATCTTATCAACATTGTTTCTTACCACTTCAGTTCCATGTTTTTTTTTCAATCGCTCAATATTTTGAGCCGACAAAACTTTTCGTTTTTCATTCGTATAACTTTTTGATTGAGCATGGTAAACGTAGGCGTCATCTGCTACCCGAATTTTCCACCCGTTTTTTCGTGCCCGAATAATAAAATCATCTTCTTCACCGTATCCCTGTCCAAAATTTTCTTCATCAAAGTAACCAATATCTTGAACAAGTTCTTTTTTTATTAACATACAAAACCCATTGAGTAAAGAAACTTCTGGCCATAAATGACCTGAATATTCAAATATATTTGCACTAAACTTTTGAATTTCTTGAATTCCAGTAATTTCATTCTTTGCCCTATCATTGTTTTCGCTTAGTTTAGGAACGGACTGCCAAGAAGCCGTATTGGATAAAGGTCCAACAGCACCAGTTGTTTCATCACTCCTCATTACTATGAACATTTTCTCCAGCCATAATGGAGTAACAATAGTGTCACTGTTTAAAAGTACAAAATATGGCGAATCTGATTTTCTCATCCCAATATTAGCCGAAAAGGTATAGCCAAACGGATCTGGGTTAGTAATTAATGTAACAAATTTTTTATCTTTCGAAAAACTTTCTAGAAAGTTTTTTGTTTCGTCATTGCTTCCATCGTTCACAATAATAAGCTTATATGGGAACAGTGTATTGGCAACAATCGATTCAAAACAACTCTTTACGTCTTCTAGAGCGTTGTGTACACACACGATTATGTCTACACATTCATTCCTTTTTTTATCCAATAAAGACAATACCATTTTTTTAGATTTTATCGGAATGGTATTATTTTGAGATAAAAAAACTGTATTGTTATAAACAATTAGACTATCCGAAGGATTTAATAAAATCCTCTGAATCTTTTTACTCAGATTCCATAAACTTTTTGCTATTCTTTCCGATTTGCTATTTATAGGTAGAAACTTTAACCGAATTTTTCTGAAGAAAAGTACCAACTTCCAAGACTTACTAATTTCTATTTCATGCAATTTACCAGCCAATAAATTATTTTCATTTTGGAAAATTTCAACCAACTGTTGCTTATCATTAATTATCTGGTTCAACTTATTAAAACTACTCTCTTTTTCAAACAACTGCCTTTCCAATCGCAGTGTTTCCAAAACTTTTTCTCTGTATAGTTCATAAGCTATTTCTGCTAATTTGTTTCTTTCACGAAAATTATCAATGCTAGTGATATTTAGGTCATTTATTGTGGAAACCAACGATAATAAATTCTTCTCAAGGCAAAATTCATGTAATGCTTTTTCATAAAGAAAATTTAAATTTTTCTTTGAAGTTACGTATCCTTGAAAAATATCATCAAATAATTCATCTCCTGTCATTTTTTTATTAAATCCTCGACCAGAAAGTTGTTGTTTTTTGCTATTTCAAAAGTTTTCTTGATTTATATAACCAGGCCACCAAAATGATCATAGCAATATACCGGAATAGACAGCGCAAAACAATAGAAAATTGTTTTACCGATAGAAACACAATAAATCGTATTGATTTAATAATTCTTGATTAACAAATTGAAAGTTATCATCCATCCCAATAAAACAGACGTCAATATTTCTAGTGAAGGCTTTCTGTGAAAAATCACGCATCTCCTGAGGAGGATGATTTGAAATGATCGCAATTTTTTGGGGGTTATCTGGCAATTTCTTTCGTTTAGCCAAATAATAATTTTCTGGTGCATAGTTTGGAAATATAAAAATCTTTTCTGAAGGGACTCCAAATTCTTCCATAACATATCCACAAATTTTGCTATGTACAAGATGAAGATTAATCTCAGAGTGAAAAAATGGGCGGTGCCTCTAAAGACACAAAGGAACTAAGACTGCTAAATAATATTTTACAGTCAGCTACTATGTTTATACAACAAAAATGTGAAAGCACCGGTGCATGATGTGCCCAAATTACATCATAATTCAAGTCATTTGTTCTTTAAGTAAATCCAATAACTTTAACTTTTTGTTTTTTTCAATAACTGATTTTAATGGGTCACCATATACAAACGTTCCTATATCCGCTTCGTGCCCTAAATTTCTTAAACCTAAACATAACTGAAAGAGCATTGATCTCAGATCCTGTAAATAATTTGATCATATAATTTAATATAAAATTTCATTTTATTTTTTACTTAATTCTTTCCACTGATAATAAGAGTTGTTTTTACCCATAAAACATCTTTGGTAAAGTATGCCCTGCTTTCCACAATCCAGCGCCGTATACATCGGCCGTGCAGCAGGCGTCGGGAAGTCCGGCAGACTTGGCTCGTTGGATTTCCTTCAGCTTAAGTAGCTCCCGATTCGGCGCCAACTCCCAAATTTTACATGCCCAGTCATAACGGCTGGCTTCGCCAGCGCTCGTCAGATGGTAAATACCGTTTCGCTCACGCACCCACTCATCCAATGATAACCCGGATGGCAACGACTGCGCCAGCACACAAGCAGTCGCCTCGGCCACAAAGCGCGCCCAGGTCGGGTTGCCGATCTGGTCATCCACCACCCGCACTGTCTCATATTTCGCCGCCCATTCCAGAAATTTGGTCACAAAATTGTTGCCGCGCGCAGAATAGAGCCACGCCAACCGGAAAATCAGCGCGGAATCGGTTTCAGCCTGAATCGCCTCTTCCCCTTTCAGTTTACTCAACCCATAAACGTTAATCGGGTTGGGCTTGTCCGTCTCCGTGTAGGGCGTGCGTTTGGTGCCATCAAAGACGAAATCGGTCGAATAATGAATCAGCGGAATTCGGCGTCGGTTGCATTCACGAGCCAGCCAGCCGGGGCCCTCGGCGTTGACAGCCATCGCCTTGTCCTTTTCGGTCTCTGCCAGATCAACATTGGTATAGGCGGCAGCATTGATCACCAGATCCGGCTTGACAGCACTGACCGTCTCGTTGATCTGCGTCTTGTTTGTGATATCAAACGCTGGATAGTCGACTGGGATCACTTCACCGAGCGGCATCAACGTCCGAATCAATTCCCAGGCGAGCTGCCCTTTTTCTCCGATCAATAATATCTTCATAGCGTCACTTTCCTGCAAGCTTCTCAAGATAGCGCTGGAGCTGCTGATCGCCAGCATCCTGCGCCAGTTCCAGCAGCTGATCACGACTGATGAATCCCATGCGAAAGGCAATTTCTTCCGGACAGCTGATCTGCATACCTTGCCGCGATTCAATCGCCTGCACAAACATCGCCGCCTGCAGCAGGCTTTCATGCGTGCCGGCATCCAGCCAGGCAACACCACGGCTGAGCACCTGAACCTGCAGCTTACCCTGATCCAAATAAATCCGGTTCAAATCGGTGATCTCCAATTCTCCGCGGGCAGAAGGCTTCAGGTTGTTCGCATATTCCGTCACGGTCTGATCATAGAAATAGATCCCGGGGACAGCATAGTTGGATTTCGGCTGCTTTGGTTTCTCTTCCAGGCTGATCGCTTTGCCGCTTGCGTCAAACTCGACCACGCCATAACGTTCCGGATCCGAAACCTCATATGCGAAAACGACCGCGCCTTCTTTGAGCGCCGCCGCTTCGCGCAGCTTGGCAGGAATTGAGGTGCCATAAAAAATGTTATCCCCCAGCACCAGGCATGCCGATTCGCCGGCAAGAAAATCTTTCCCAATGATGAACGCCTGTGCCAGCCCTTCAGGCTTGGGCTGTTCTGCATACTCGAAACGCATGCCCCATTGACTGCCATCCCGCAACAGACGCTGATAAAGCGGTAGATCCTCCGGCGTACTGATGATCAGCACTTCGCGAATTCCTGCCAGCATCAACATCGACAACGGGTAGTAGATCATCGGCTTGTCATAAACCGGCAGTAATTGTTTACTTGTAACGCGTGTCAGCGGATAAAGGCGCGTGCCTTTTCCACCCGCCAGAATGATACCTTTCATCTTAGATCATCCTTTCACTTCAGTTTTTTTCGTCGCAGCTGCAAGGGAGTCCTTCGGACCCCGTTCTGATTGTGCCATTCATTCTGGAGCGCAATGAGCTCCCCAACATTTCTTCTCCACAAAACAGGCTGATGGTTTTGGATGCACCTTGTAGCGAAATAAACAGCGTTTTGCCGATCATCATGATCAAACAAGCGATTTGTTTCTCGAACCGCCGCCTCAATCATTTCACCCTCAAGCCAATGATCATTTACCTCTTCCAAAATACACCTATGAACGCTGCTGGTAATTAGCAGTCATCCAGCCAGAAAAATCATCTTTTTGCAGAACGGAGTCCACCCACGAGGGATGCGTCAAGTACCAATCCACCGTCTCTTCCAACCCTTGCCGGAGCGCCCGGCGCGGCTGCCAACCGAGTTCTCGTTCAATTTTTGTGATGTCGATGTCATAGCGGAAGTCGTGACCCGGCCGATCGGTTACATATTGAATCTGATCCGCGTGCGGTTTTCCATCTTTTCGCGGCAATTTCTGATCCAAAATTTCACACAGCAACCGGACAATTTCAAGGTTGGTCGGTTGATTATCTCCGCCGACACAATAAGTTTCGCCGTCTTTTCCATCCTTCAAAATCCGGTAAATCGCCTCGCAATGATCTTCAACATGCAGCCAGTCTCGAATCTGCGCGCCTTTTCCATATACCGGCAGCGGCTTTCCGGTAATACCGTTCAGGATCATCAGCGGGATCAGTTTCTCCGGAAATTGATAGGGGCCATAATTGTTGCTGCAGTTGCTGATCGTCATCGGTAAACCGTACGTGTCATGGTATGCCCGCACTAAATGATCACTGGCAGCTTTCGAAGCGGAATAGGGCGAGTGCGGATCATAGGCAGTGCTTTCTTCAAACGCCGGATCACCCGGCTGCAGCGCGCCGAACACTTCATCAGTGGAGATATGATGAAAGCGGAATGGGCCAGGTTTCTCCTGCCAGGCATTTTTAGCAGCTTCCAACAACGTAAACGTCCCAACAATATTGGATTGAATAAATGGCGCCGGTCCCAGAATGGAACGATCAACATGCGATTCCGCCGCAAAGTGGACAATTGTGTCGATCATATGTTCATGCAGCAGCTGGTCAACCAGTTGCCGATCACAAATATCGCCCTGAACAAAAAGATGGTTATGCTCATTCGGCAGATCGGCAAGATTCTCTAATTTACCTGAATAAGTCAGCACATCCAGCGTAACTACTTTAACTTTCGGCTCTTTTTCTAACAGAAATCGGACGAAATTCGAGCCAATAAAACCTGCCCCTCCGGTGACCAGTACATTTTTCATTCGTATACCTCTGCTTCGTCGAATCTTTTTCCCTGTTTGTCCTTTTCAGAAAGAATCGGTTCTGTTCCGTCAAGCGGCCAGTTGACAGCGATCTGCGGATCGTTCCACAAGATAGAACGTTCATGCTGCGGCGCATAATAATCGCTCGCCTTATAAACGAATTCCGCTACAGAACTCAGCACCAGAAACCCATGGGCAAAACCAGGCGGAATCCATAGCATCTTGGCGTTTTCAGCGCTCAGCGTTTCGCCAACCCAACAGCCGAATGTTGGCGAGCTGCGGCGTAAATCCACGGCAACGTCAAACACCTCGCCGACGATCACCCGAATCAGCTTTCCTTGCGGTTGTTGGATTTGATAGTGCAGCCCGCGCAAGACGTTCTTTATTGAGCGTGAATGGTTATCCTGAACAAATTCAGCGTTGATTCCGGCATCTGCAAATTTTTTCAACTGCCAACTTTCAAAGAAAAACCACGGTTATCCTTGAAAACAGTCGGCTTGATCAAAACCACTTCCCGAATCGCTAGCGGAATAAACTCCATAACTCAACCTGTTCTTTGTTCTTATTCTCTATCAACAAGTATAGCGGATTTAGCCTTTGTTTCAACCGTCATTCCCGACAGGAATCAGGCATCCGCTGCATAAGCGTCCGCAACTTCTTCTGCTGTACCCATCAATTTAACTTCGCCATGTTCAAGCCATATACCCTGTTTACAGATCGTTTTTACCGCTTCCGCGCCATGAGAGACAAAAACAATCGTCGTCCCATTTTCAAGATAATTACGCATCCGAACCATGCATTTTTCCTGAAAAGGCGCATCCCCTACTGACAAAATTTCATCTGCCAACAGAACTTCAGGCTGAACAGCCGTCGCCGTTGCAAAAGCCAGCCTTGCCACCATTCCGGAAGAGTAGGAGCGGAGCGGTGCATGAATAAAGTTTCCCAGCTCTGAAAAATCAACGATTTCATCATAAAGCGCAGTCACTTCATCATTGGTCAATCCGAGAATGTTCCCATAAAGATAAATGTTTTCGTGACCGGTCAGTTCCATAACAAATCCGGCGCCGAGTTCCAGCATCGGAAATACTTTGCCGCGAACCTTGACAGAACCTTCCTTCGGTGTCAACACACGCGCAATTGCCTTTAAAAGTGTGCTCTTTCCTGCGCCATTACGACCCATTACACCAAGAGAACTGCCGCGCTCAATTCAAAAGTCACGTGACGCAGCGCCCAAAAAGTGTTCATCTTAATTTTGCGTTTTGCCGCTTTTATGAACAAGTCTTTGGTACCTGAAATCGGTTCTGAAGGCATGCGAAAACTGATCCCCAAGTTATTTGTCTGAATTGCCAGGTTCCGGTCCACATACTCTGTATACTCTGTATTCTTTCCTGTTATCACTAAGCACGGTAAGCGAATTCATTAGAATTTTTGGTAAAAAACCACCAACCGAAGGAGAAAATCAAAAATCCATATAGAAATCCGCCGACCCAGAGCCCCATTTCCGGAACTTTTTGATATAGCAGCGGATCACGAAACAGCGTAACGTATATATACATCGGATTTAGTTTATAAAACTTCAGCCATTCTGGTGTGATAATATCAATCGGATAAAAAGCGGTGTCAGATACATCCAGAGCGTGATGATCACCGACCAGATTTGAGAAAATCATTAACAAAGGTGGTAATAGTCGCGACAATCAGACACATTCCAACCACAAACAAAGTTGTCAATAACAACACCGGCAAAATCAGAATGATTGTCCAAGAGAAAGGCAATCTATCGACAACTGCTATTGCCAGAAACGGGATGAATGTGAGAATAAGATTAATCCCATTAATCCCGATTCCCGCCAGGACATAGATCGTCTTGGGCAGATAGACGCGTCGGATCATACCAGCGTTGGCGATAATCTGCACCATCGCTTCCGAAGTTGAGGAAGAAAACAGCCCGAAAATCATGTTCCCGGAAAGAATGTATAAGGGATAATGCGGAATATTAAAGCGGAACAGGTTCGAAAAAATGATCACAAAAATGATCATGTTCAGCAAAGGATTCAACAGCGACCAGATCACACCCAGATAAGAACGTTTATAGCGCGTCTTGAAGTTTGTATAGATCATTCGGCGCAGAATGAAAAGATTTTCTTTCAATCCGCGAAGTTCTTCCCAAAAGGGATTGACTAATCGGGTTGAGTCATAAAAATAGGACGAGTCGCGGTTTTTTTTCATGTTTGGTCACTTGTTCAATTGTACATCGGGTTCTATTATATGCGATTCAAAGCCCTGTCAGATCAAACCAGTGGATTTTTGGATCTGAAGATTTGAACCAGTTAGCCTGTCTGCGAACATAATTGCGAGTATTTTTCCGGACCAGCGCCAGTGCTTCCTCCAATGAAATTTCATTCTGCAAGAACAAACAGATTTCCCGATATCCGATCGCGGACATTGCCGGCGCATCCGCAGAAACGCCTTGCGCCAGAAGCCCGCGCACCTCATCCAAAAGCCCCCTTGTCATCATCTGATCAATCCGGTCGTCAATGCGCTGATACAATTCGCTACGTTCGCGATCCAAGCCAATAACCAACGCATCATAGATCGATTCCGTCTTAATCCGCAGATCTGAGAAGCGCTCCCCTGTCTGAAAAATCACTTCCAACGCGCGCACTGTTCTGCGTAAGTTCTGATAATCAATACTTGAAGCAGCAACAGGATCGATGATTGCCAGCTTCTGGTGAAGTTCTGCTTTGCCAACCTCCTCTCCCCAATTTTCGATTATGCGGCGCAGTCTTTCATCCGGTTGCAGTTCCGGCGGACGCCACCCTTCCAGCAGCGCACGAATATACTGCCCCGTCCCGCCAGCAACAATCACATTTTTCCCGCGCTGATGAATCTCTGATATTACTATATGCGCTTTTTGTTGAAAAAGCGCCAGGCTCCAAATTTCGTTTGGATCTGAAACATCAATCAAATGGTGTGGCACGCTTCGCCGTTCTTCAATTGTCGGTTTGGCAGTGCCGATATCCATCCCACGGTAAAAGTAGCGTGAATCGGCAGAGACAATTTCAGCATTCGTCGCCTCTGCTAGCTGAACTGCAAATGTCGTTTTTCCAACAGCAGTTGGTCCGACAATCACAGTTATCGGAATTTTCTCAATATCCTGAGACATTTTCCATCCATTTTACTTCAACCAATTTGCCATCATCTGGATTCACAAGCAGCGAGATCACGTCTAACCGCCAGCCATGCAAACCCGGTTCATTTATCAGATAAAATTCTGCAGATTCAATCATATGTTTCAGTTTTCGCTGGCTAACAGCCTCTTCAGGAAACCCGAATGCATAAGAAGAACGAGTTTTTACTTCGGCAAAAACGGTTACACCTTCTTTCTCAAGAATCAAGTCAATTTCACCATAAGGAGTACGCACGTTTTGTGTAATAACGGTGTACCCGTCTTGAAGGGCAAGCGCTTGCGCCAGCTTTTCGCCCAATTTTCCCAAAGCTTTTTTATCGATCATACCAGCCATCTTTGTTTTTCAACACATCATCTTTTCCAGAATTTAATGACATCAGGAATAAGCGACCTTTTCTTTTTGGGGGACGGTAAAAAGCTGATTTCTTGATCACGCAGCTTAAAAACAACCGAGTTGAAAGCTTCTTCCTTTTCCGTTTCGAAAATTCGCAAAAGTTCCTTCTCAAAAGCATCAAAAGAAAGATTATCCACTGGTTTCTCACTAATGATGTCAGGAATTTCCATGAGAAGCTCTCTTGTGCGGGTTTGATTTCTGAACATAATTGCGATACATACTCTGAAGCAATTCCGGCATGACACCTTTAACAACACGCTTGATAAATATCACCAGACTTTGCTTCGTCGTCTTCTTTTCAAGGCCGTTTATGTACCGCTCAAATGTGCTGATATTCAATGAATCATACTGGCTGGTTTTCTGTTTGACGGCGTCAACCATATACTGCAAATCCGCAAGGTAAACCCGGGCATAATCATCACTGAGAATCCATCCGGAAAGAAACCCTTGTGAGGCAGCAACGTAAGGCAAGATTCGCTCTAACGCGTGATTCAATGCACCATCGTTTGGCAGGGGTTCAGGGTCAAAATCCTCGATCTGCCAATCCGGTTCCAGGAGCGGTTTCAGCGCATTTGTCCGACACCAAAACACAGATCCAAGGGCGATCGGAGAAACAGCGCGTTTCATGTTGCAGCTCAAACCCAGGCGCTCAGCCAATACCTGCGTCTGTTCATAACAAATTGTCCAAAAATCAAAGCTGGTTTTAAAATACGTTCCCCAATAAGGCGGCGGCGGCGTCAGCAACCCCAACTCCGGCATCGTTTCAAACAGTTGAATCACATTGCGAATATAGAAATTAGACGCCAGTGTATTCTCCCAAAGCGCATCAAAGAAAGCGCTGCCGACAGTTGAAAATTCTTTTTGACTGCTTTTTTTATCATGAACAAAACACCAATAATCATATTCGGTGAGCAGGTCTTTAAACGCAACCAGCAGCGCCGACCATTCTCTGCCGCGTGGATTAACCACGCGAACAATCACCCGATTTCGTACAGAAGCCATTTTCAACATTTCGGTTATTTCCCGTTCTTTATCAGATGAATCGACTGAAATAAACAGGTCCATTGAATCGGGAATCCTCGTCAGATATCGAATTGAATAGGCAAAAAGGTCCGGATAGTAAAGATGGACGACGACAGCACATTTTTTGGTGGCTATACCAGCAGAAAACAGGGATTTCTCTTTCGGAAGAACGAAATTCAAGTTCAGACATTCCTTTAGTTCAGCGGGATCCTGTTTCCGCAACAGATGATCTGTTATTAAACGGACATCATAGTCACTGATTTCTCTGATAACACTGAGCGCTTTTTGCAGGTCAAAACTGTTTCGATAGCGCAGATAGACAGTTTTAGGAATCAAAAAGGAACGCCGTTTCAATACGGGATAGCGGCGCTCAGAAATGAGTTCGTATAGATTAAATGAATGGTGATCAAAATTTTTCCGCTGATCTGTGCTCTCCAAATCAGTAGTGTCTGAAAAAGCCCCCCATCGAAAACCCGCATCCGCAAAAGTTTTGGTCATCACCGAAGAAAACTGTTCTGCCAATTGTTCAAAAGTAAGAAAAATTGGCAGATTCGACCAAAATTCCGAAAAAGAGGAAGAATTCAACAAAGAAGATCGAAACACCATAAAGTATGTCTGGATGTAACGCGGTCGATAACCGAATGGGTTTGTTCCGTCGCCCGGCGTTTCTCCATGAACTGTCAGCCCCCAAAAATCTACATCCCGGCTCACCATCTCTTCAAACACTTCTGTGAAAGGATAGAGCGGACCGAAAAAAGAATCATTGCACAATAACAGTTCGTCATATTCCCGCAGCCGTTCAAATCCACAGTAATTACATATCGCTTCCTGCCAGCCGCCCGCATCAAATCCCACATTAGGTCGTATCAGGATCTCTTCCGTAAACTCCGAAAAAATATTCGTGCCTTGTTGATCAAGATTGCCGTTTACAACAATGATCAGATCCCTCAAAACCTTTTTAATTCACCTAAGAGATACGGAATATATGTATCGACGATTCCTTCCGAATCGTAAAAAAGAAAGATTCCCAGTCTGTTGTTTGTTTTTAAAACCGTTCATCGTTGATTCTGCCAGCCTACCTTTCCAAAAATCATATCAAGAATCATGATTCTGGCAAAGGGTCGGCAGAAAAAATGTCATCAAACCGATGAGAAATTTATTTTCCGCTTGCATGATTTCGAAGGTCGGTGTAGAATGTTGGACAGGAACAACATCTTCATGAATTATTATGCTTATTTTTACGGTTATTATTACGGCAATCCATTTGATTCTGCCGGAATTTTCGCGTAAAAATAGACAAAAAACGTCAAACTAAAAAGCGATACCGGCGGGTATCGCTTTTTTTATATATAAACTTACTGGAGGATCAATATGGAAGTGAAATTAGCAGATGGCAGAACCATCCCGGTTGAAATGCATAAAGTGAAAATTGTCCAACAGACCTATCTCCCAGAAATTGCGGAGAGAATTCAGGCAATTCAGGAGGCCGGGTTCAACACATTCCTGCTCCAAAGCCGCGATGTGTTTTTGGATATGCTCACAGACAGCGGCACCAACGCAATGAGCGACGTTCAGCAGAGCGCCATGCTGCGTGCAGACGATGCCTATGCGGGCTCGGAAAGCTTTAACCGGTTAAAAGCAGCTGTTAAAGAAATTTTCAACATGGATTATGTCATTCCCGCACATCAGGGACGCGCCTGTGAACACCTGCTTTCGCGGGTATTGGTGCGCCCCGGATCTGTTGTCATTACCAATTATCACTTCACCACAGCCAAAGCGCACGTTCTCAATTACGGTGGACAGCTTATCGAGCTGATCAAAGACGAAGGACGCATAACCGCCAGCGACAATCCGTTCAAAGGGAACATGGACCTCGATGCGCTGACAGAAAATATCCGAAAATACGGGGCGGATAACATCGCCTTCATTCGGATGGAAGCCACCACAAACCTCATCGGCGGACAGCCATTCTCAATGGAAAACCTCAAAGCAGTTTCGGAAATCGCTAAAAACCACAAAATCCTGACCGTCATGGATTGCAGCCTGATCTCAGAAAATGCTTATTTTATTAAAGACCGTGAACCCGAATACAAAGACAAGAGCATCCTGGAAATCATTCAGGAAATGCTGCGTCAGGTAGACATCCTCTACATGTCCGGGCGTAAGAGCACCATGGCACGCGGCGGGATGATCTGCACCAACAGCAAAAAGATTTACCGGGAGATCCTTCCCCAGGTTCCGGTATTTGAAGGGTTCATCACCTATGGCGGCATGTCAACCAAGGAAATAGAATCGATGGCAGTCGGGATGCGGGAGATGGTCGATGTAAATGTTGCCGGCAGCGGTGCAGAAATGATCCGCTTCTTTGTCAACCGCTTGAACGAACTGGGCGTTCCCACTGTGACGCCTGCCGGCGGGCTGGGCTGTCATATTGACGCAAGCAAATTTGTACCGCATATTCCCCAGACTGAATATCCTGCCGCCGCGTTGGCTGCTGCATTTTATATCGTTTCGGCTGCCGCGGAATGGAGCGCGGAACGCTTTCGATGGACCGTGATGAAAACGGTAACGACGAACCTTCAGACATGGAGCTGATGCGCCTGGCTGTTCCGCGGCGGACATTCACGATGTCGCAGCTCGAATACGCCGCTGACCGGCTGGCATGGCTATATGAACATCGTGACCTGATCCACGGGCTACGCTGGGTGGATGAACCAAATGTGCTGCGCTTTTTCATCGGGAAACTCGAATCATTGGACGGCTGGGAACAGCGGCTAATGGAAGCGGTTCAGGCGGATGAACGCTTCCATTAAACTTTGACAAAACCTCGTAAAATAAGACAGGAAGATGATGAGAATCCACCATCTTCCTGTCTTTTCCCTGATGTTTTTTATCCTCTCCTGAAATAAGCTGAAAGCAAAAATATTCCTTTAATTAATGATTGATAATATTTATTTGTTCTGCTATTAATGTTACAATTCTTGTTAAGACATCTTCTCTTTTTCGGTTTTTTAAAGGAGTTTACAATGAAAAAAGGCTTTTGCTGATCTTTTGCTCATTATTGTTTCTTACAGCATGCAATGATGATTCCGTTGGCACAATCGCGAGGATTCTTTTATCAGGAAAAGGAACTTCCGTCACACAAACAACAACTTCTGCCTCCTCCAATCAGATAGAAACCGTTGTTCAGAAAACAATTGAAGCCATGATTTCGCCAACACCAACAATTGACCATAAACAAGTAGCGACTTATGTTTTTCAGACGATTGAAGCGATGAAACCAACTGCAACGAAAACCCAGGATCCGAACACATTGCTGGCGACAAATGCTGCCAGCACCATTGCCGCTTTGGAAAACGCTTTCATTGCTACAACAACAGCGATGGCTGGAGCTGCGAACCCAACCCCAATTCCCACTCAGCCAAAGCCACCAACAGCACTCCCAACTATTCCGGTTGTTCCAGTCGTGCCCTGTGACAAGATGAGCTTCGTCAGCGACATCAGCACACCAGACGGTACTGTTTTGAAACCCCATCAGGGATTTCAAAAGATCTGGAGAATTAAAAACAGCGGTTCCTGCACATGGACTCCAACCTATCAATTCGTTTTTGTTACCGGTGATCAGATGGGAGCGCCGGCTGCGGTTCCTTTGGGTAAAAACGTTTTTCCTGGAGATACAATTGATATTGTAATTAACTTGACCGCGCCTGCCTTCGAAGGAAAATATCGCGGCTACTGGCGGATGCGCAATGCTTCAGGCATCTTTTTTGGCATGGGTCAAACCGGGCATGACGCTATCTGGGTTGACATCAAAGTTGAAGCGGAAACAATCCCACCACCACCGCCACCGCCGCCGCTGCCAAAGAAAGGGTGCGTAGTGCAGAATTCTTACATCGATTGGTGGGTAGACGGCAGATTTACCGCGATCTTTACCGTAAAAAACACCGGGTCTGAAACATGGGACACGAGTAATTTTGACGTCGCTTATCTCTCGGGCGAGGACGATTTTTTCGACGATGATTACTTCCCAACACGATTCGACCTGCCTCAAACCGTTACATCCGGTAATACAACCACAATCAAAATCGAAGGATATGACGTCGATAAAGGAGATTATCAGTTCCAGTCAAAATGGGGAATTGTGAAAGGTGCAGAATCCTATTGTGTGCTAGTGATTGATTATTAAAAGACCTTTTACTGCCTCCTTGATTGTCAGAGTTGTCAGATCAAACAATAAACAATAAGCCACAACGGAAAGAAATTGACATCTTTCTGTCGTGGCTTATTTCTGATGCTTATCCGTTGAAATTTTGAAAATTCCGCCCGCATATTTCAACTTCAAACAAGTGAATCTGTGGTAAACTTATTCGGCTATATATCACACATGCTTTCTGATTTTTTCGGTCGCGTGCGTTCAGGAAACCTGAGCGCGCCGGGAAGATAAGACGAGAGCAGAGGCAAAAACGCAAAAGGAGCAAGTTTTTATATGTCTAATGTTATTTCCATGAAAGCATTATTGGAAAGCGGCGTCCATTTCGGACATCGCACAAATAAATGGAATCCCGGAATGCGCCCGTTCATTTTTACCGAGCGCAACGGTATCCATATCATCGATCTGCAACAGACCGCCAAGAATCTGAATACGGTTTATGCTTTGGTTCGCGACCGTGTCCAAGCCGGAGAGAACATTCTCTTCGTCGGTACCAAACGTCAGGCACAGGAAACCATCCGTGACGAAGCCACACGCTGCGGTATGCCATACGTGACTGAACGCTGGCTGGGCGGAACTTTAACAAACTGGTCCACCATCTATCAGCGAATTCTGGAGCTGGATAAACTGGAAAAGATGCGTGACAGCGGTGAGATCAACAAGCTCACGAAAAAAGAAGGGCTGATGATCGAACGTGAAGTCAACCGCCTGCTGCTGCGGCTCAGCGGTCTGCGCGAAATGAAAGGCTTGCCCGGCATGATTTTTGTCATCGATGTAATGCGCGAAATGACCGCCATTCACGAAGCAAACCTGAAGAATATTCCCGTCATCGCCATGGTCGACACCAACTGCGACCCGAAAAACGTTGATTATGTAATCCCTTCCAATGATGATGCGATTCGCGCCATCAAGCTGGTCGTCAGCAAGATCGCCGATGCTGTCATCGAAGGTAAAGCATTGCGGAGCGACGGGGACATGGGAACCGCAACGTTTGCCGCAACAGATCACCGCTTTGACAATGCCAAACACCTGATCGAAGATTTCAACGACAAAGAAGATGAAGATCTGTTAGGCGCCGCGACGCTCGCCAAACTGGAAAGCACCAAAAAAGAAGACGATGCTGTTTCTGAAGCGGAAGAAAACACCGTTGAAGAAGACGCACCGGTAAAAGAAGAAGAACCGGAAAAAGCGGATAACAAAGAGTCAAAGAACAGTGAGGAAGAATAAACATGGCTATCAGCACCGAACTCATTAAACAATTGCGCGAATCCACCGGCGCCGGCATCCTTGAATGCCGCAAAGCGTTGGAAAATGCCAACGGCGACCTTAAGGCTGCGTTAGATTTTCTGCGTGAAAAAGGGCTCGCAACAGCCTTAAAGCGCTCCGGACGAACTGCTTCTGAAGGCGTTGTCGAGGTTTACTCGCATGGAAATGGCAGAGTAGGCGTTTTACTTGAACTCAACTGCGAAACTGATTTCGTCGGTCGTTCAGAATCTTTCCGCACACTCGCCCATGAACTGGCGCTGCAGGTAGCCGCCACCTCCCCGCTGTACATCAAGGATGAGGATATTCCCCAGAACGTCCTTGACCATGAAGCGAAAATCGCCGAAACGAAGGCAAAAGAAGAGGGCAAGAAAGAAGCAATCATCCCGAGGATCGTCGAAGGATCACTGAAAAAATTCAAAGATGAAGTGGTTCTCGTCAGACAAGCATATATCCGCGATGAATCAATGACAATTCAGGATTTGCTTAACCAGAACATCGCATCCATGGGTGAAAACGTCATTGTTCGGCGCTTTGCCCGTTTTGCTTTGGGCGAATCGACAGAAGAAGAAGACGCCGAATAAACACGTCGCGGACAAAGTATTTTTTGATCGTTATAAAGAACCTCTTTCTAAATTGAGGTTCTTTTTTTATACATCAGGAAAAATTCGGGGGATATTGTGGTGATTAAAACGATAAAGATCACTTCGGACAGGAACCTCTTTTTCTCTTATAATTATGCTCAAATGCCAGGGGTTCCCCTGATCATAGTCACCGGAAAGGATTTTACATGGGACACTTAAAATACCAACGAGTTTTGCTGAAACTGAGCGGTGAATCGCTCGCTCCAAAAGGCGAAGTGGGCATTGACCCGCAAGCGGCAAACACGATTGCGCAACAAGTGAAAGAAGTTTATGATCTTGGCGGCGACGTCGCGATTGTCATCGGCGGCGGCAACCTCTGGCGTGGACGGATCGGCATCGAAGTCGGAATGGATCAGGCAACAGCAGATTATATGGGAATGTTGGCGACTGTGATGAATTCTCTTGTATTGATGGACGCGTTGGAACATATCGGCGTGACCACCCGGGTTCAAACGGCAATCGAAATGCGCTCTGTGGCAGAACCATACATACGGCGTCGGGCAATCCGACATATCGAGAAGAAACGGGTTGTAATTTTCGCCGGTGGAACCGGCAATCCATATTTCACAACCGACACGGCAGCAGCGCTGCGCGCGGTTGAAATGAACGCGGATCTGCTGATCAAGGCGACAAAAGTCGATGGTATATATGACGACGATCCGCACAAAAACAAAGATGCGAAAAAATTTACCACAATCCGTTATCTTGACGTGCTATCCCGCCAGCTTCAGGTAATGGATGCGACCGCAATTTCACTTTGCATGGAAAACAACATGCCGTTGATGGTGCTGAATTTATGGGAAAAAGATTCCCTTTGCCGGGCATTGCAAGGGGAACCGATCGGCACCCTGGTCACTCCTTAAAATTTCAACTTCCAACGGAAGAACCTATGAGCATTATTGAAATAAGCCATCTAAAAAAATATTACGGAAATTCCCGCGGTACAGAAGACGTGACTTTCTCTGTAGAAAAAGGCGAAATTTTTGGATTCGTCGGACCAAACGGCGCCGGAAAGTCGACAACGCTCAAAGCGTTGCTGAACTTTATCTTCCCAACGGACGGAACCGCTTCTATCCGCGGATTGGACGTTGTGAAAAACAGTCTCGAAATCAAGCGGTTCACCGCATATGTTCCCAGTGACGTCCGGCTCTATCCGGATATGACATCTGAAGCGCTTTTTCATCATACGCTGCGCTACTATGGAATCCGCCAAACAGATGAAATAGGACGTCTGACGAAGCTGTTCGATCTTGACCATCAAAAACAAATGCGCTCATTATCGATGGGGAACCGCAAGAAAACCGCTATTCTTTCCGCACTGCTGCAAAATCCAGAAGTGATATTGCTGGACGAACCAACCAACGGATTGGACCCGTTGATCCAGGTGCGACTGTTCGACGAACTGAAACGCCGAAGAGCCGAAGGCACGACCCTTTTGCTTTCCAGCCACAACCTGACAGAAATCCAAGAGTATTGCGACCGCGTGGCGTTTATCAAGTCCGGCGTGATCACGCAGGTCATCGATCTGAAATCAGCTCTTGTTCCGGAAAAGATCGTAACGATCAACGGATATCATGGGTTTGATCCGCTGAAGCGTCTGGAGATCAAAATCATCCGTGAACTGCCGGATCAAATCACCTTTCTTTATCAGGGTGAACCTGAACAACTGGTAAAAGCGTTGTCAGAAACTTCCGTCAGCGATTTCAACGTTCAAAACAGAACGCTTGAAGAACGTTTTATGGAACTTTATCAGGAGGGGGAACAAAACTGATGGAAACTTTTCATCTTGAGCTGAAAAACGTCCGAAAAACTATCTGGGCTGGACGATTGTCCTGATTTTTATGCTCCTGTTGTTCCTCGCCTTTTTCCCCAGCATGCAATCAGACGAGATGAAACAACTCGCCTGGGCAAAAATCGAATCCATTTCCACTGCTGTGCTTGCAGTGTTGGGGTTGGAATCGATCCCGGATTTTTCTAAAATACACCCTTATTTTGGATATGTGATGCAGTACATCAACCTCGCCATCGCAATTTTTGCGACATCAAGAGGAGCAAACATGCTGATCCGCGAAGAGACCGAAGGGACGATCGAATACCTCTACGCCAAACCAGTTAGCAGGACCCAGATCCTCGCGCAAAAAGCAGCCGCCAACATCCTCGGACTAATTCTGATGCTTTGTATTCTTTTCATGGTCACTGCCGCTGGATTTATGGCATTTGCCAATCTCTCGCTGGAAGAAGCCTTCCGGGAAGGGCTGCGATTCTATCCCAGAACATTTTTTGTCTGTCTGATCTTCATGGCACTCGGAATTTTCATCTCCACAATACTTTCATCCAGCCGCCAGGTGACTTCCATCGCCCCGGGCATCGTCTTTGCCACATTTATCTTCGGGGCGATTTCTGTATTATCAAAACAGTTTGATTTTTTGGAATATCTATCGCCGCTGGATTGGATAAAATCAATAACTGATGAACAAAACGGTCCGAATTCGCTGCAATATGCAATTGGGACAGGCAGTATATTTATCTCGCTTGCAGCCGCCATCAGTGTCTACCGGAAAAAGGACCTCAATATATAAGCGGTGTTTGATCTTCCTCTCCGCAATTTTTCCAGCCGTTTGTCGTATGTTAATGCAGGCGGCTGGCTTTCTTTATTCCACCCGTTATAATTTTGATTAAGATGCAGACAGAAAAGCGATCTCACAAAACCTTTTGGGGCAGTTTTTTTTCATTATTCAGCTGTTTGATCTGGATTCCACTTTTTAAGCAGGGGATTCGCTCCTATTTTATAGCGTTTCTGAACGGAAAACAACTATGCGAAACGTTTTTTTAATAACAATTCGTTTCATGGGACTATGGGTCTTTAATGCGCTCTGCCTCGAACTTTGCGATTTCCTCTTTCCCGGATTAACCATTGTTCTCGATCCAGACTTGCCCTTTATGATCACCGCAATGTCGGTGGCATTGTTCTTCACGTTCATGAATTTGCTAATCCGGCCGCTGATCCTGCTGTTGACAATACCGCTCAACAGCCTGACCTTCGGCTTTTTTTCTTTGATCATCAATGGGCTGATCCTGTTTCTCGTATCCAAAATGACATCTCTGCTGCGAATCAATACTGTTTTGGATGCTTTTTGGGCAGGATTTCTCTTCGCTGCCATTAATATTGTGGTGACCTCCCTGTTTCCGATTGACGAAGACCTGATGTATTACGACATCATCGGCGACCGCGCCCGTCGCCATATCCCGCAGGCAGACCTTTCCAAGAAAGGAATTGTCGTCATCGAAATTGACGGTCTCGCACATCCGCGTCTGATGCGTGCGCTTGAAAAACGAAAAATGCCCTATTTGAAAGAATTGATCGAATCCGGAAATTACGTTGTCAGTGAATATGACTGCGGCATCCCTTCACAAACTTCATCCAGCCAGGCGGGAATTATGTTTGGCCAAAACCAAAATATCTGCGCTTTCCGTTGGTATGACAAAACACAGAAAAGAGTGATCACCTCCAGCAGTTTTTCGGATACCAATATGATGGAGCAGCGAATCATGGCAGAGCAGGATACCGGCTTGCTGGAAGGCGGCATGAGCATCAACAATATGATGTCCGGTAATGCTGCAATTTCAATGTTTACTGTCAGTTCAATGCGGCCAAAGAGCAGTGCGGAACAAGCGCAGCGCAATCTTGATCTTTACCTGTTCTCGCTGCGCCCTTACCTGCTGACAAAATCCATCATATTTACGCTCTCTGATACGATGATTGAGATGGTGCAGTATTTTTGGGCATGGCTCAAGCAAAAGAATCCCCGCCTAAACCGTTTACGCCGCTTCTATCCTCTCATCCGCGGGATCTGCAACGTATTGCTGCGGGACATATCTACTGCGCTGACAATCAATGAAATTCATCGAGACGGACCAGCAACCTACACAACTTTTTATGGTTATGACGAAATTGCGCAT
Organism: Flexilinea sp.; assembly: GCA_040766005.1. Lineage (GTDB taxonomy): Bacteria > Chloroflexota > Anaerolineae > Anaerolineales > Anaerolineaceae > Flexilinea. Next base: position 212,330 of record JAXGRI010000001.1, read on the forward strand.
CATTCCGGTCCGGACAGTTTTGAGGCGTATCAAGCACTCACCGGTATCGACCGTGCGATTAAAAAAATCCATCATGCTGCCGAGCGCATATCCGGCAGAACGTACGAACTGTTTGTGCTTTCCGATCATGGACAATCGTTTGGTAAAACTTTCCGGCAGCGTTATGCAATGAGCCTCAGCGACTACATCCGTCACGTTGCCACCACCAGCTCTCAGCACACTGCGCGAACAGAGGTCATCGGCATCGAAAACACCGCCGACAACGATTCCAGCGTCCGCGCCGCAATCGCCTCTCTGCTAATCAGCGATCCAGATAAAAAGAGCATCCTTCCAAATGCTGCCCTCAGCCGCATCGACACAATCCTGGCAGACAAAGGCGCACAGGAAAAAGACGATCTTGCAATGGATGAAAAAGATATCTGGGTGATGGACAGCGGTAACCTTGCTAACGTTTATTTCACATTTACGGAAAAGAAACTCACGCTCGAAGAAATTGAAAGTGTTTATCCAAACTTGTGCAGCCGATTAATTGACCACCCTGGAATCGGCGTCATTATTGTGCGAAGTCATGATATGCCGCTGGCAATCGGTAAAAGCGGCATCCGCAACCTGAATACCGGGGAGCTGTCCGGCGAGGATCCGCTGCGTCCATATGGCAATCCGGAAATTCGGGCACAACAGCTCAGCTATCTTTCAAGCTTTCCAAACGGCGGAGACATCATTGTCTTTTCTACTGTCTATCCGGACGGTACTGTCGCTGCATTTGAAGAACTTATCGGTTCTCATGGAGGGATGGGAGGCGAACAGAATTCCGCTTTTATTTTTCACGAAATTTTGACGCCTGTTCCAGACGGAATAACCAATTCGGCTGGTATTTATTCGGTTCTTCGCAGTCGCCGCGAAATCGAAATAACCCCGCCTGTTGAAGAGCTTTTTACAGCCAAAGGTACGTTGAAAACAAATGAGTGGGGGTTCAAAAAACTGGCTGCCGGCATCTCAGACACCCAAAAATGGACAACCCTGCTGCGGGATGCCTTGCTTTTCCAGATCAAAGCTTACAGAAAAATAAGCCTTGATGCCAGTTTGAATGGTGCGGCGCTTCTGCTATTTATCCTGTCATTACTGCCAAATCTGATCGTTACGCTTCACGCAGAATTTTCGCTCAAAGGGGTAATGTTCGGTTTGTTGCTATGGTCGTTAAAATGGATGGTTACGTCAGGCGCTGCTTATCTAACCTCGCTTGCGATCCGCAGTAAAGCGACCTTTATCCAGCTTTTGCGCGTTTTGATGATCAGCAATGTTTATGACATTCTCTTATTATCGTCTCTGATTTCCGGTCATTTATACTTTTGGCTCCTGTTGGTAATCATCAACCGCAGCATCGCTTGTGCGCTGGCGGTTATAGGCACCTGTCAAACTGAGAAGCAGACAACACGATTGATGATTCTTCCTATTTTTATATTTTCATCTATGTTGATCATCTTTGTTATTTATTTGATCTTCACCAGTATTGTCTTTATCCTGGACGTCCAACCTTTGATACAATTTATTAGAAACCCGAACATTTAACCTTACTGACTATGACAAACAACGCCTCTTTCAATGAACAACCATTATCCTATGCTGAACTTGATTCACTTTCTGGCAGTGAACTTGTTCGTTTAGGAAAAAAACTTGCAAAAATGCAAAAAGCGCTCCAACCCGAAGAACAGAAAAGTATTCCATTAAAAATCGCTGTTCTTGGCACTTGTAATACACAGTTTTTTTCACTGGCGCTGAGGCCATTTCTGGTTGCTGCCGGAATTCTGCCAATCTTTTATGAAGGAGGGTATGACACCCTAAGCGCAGAGGTGCTCGATCCGGCATCTACCCTTTATGCTTTTCAACCGGACGCGCTGATCGCTATTGTCACAGCCAGAGATGTGCACGAGTATCCGGCGTTGCTGGCAGCGCCGCAGCAGATACAGACATTGGCAGAAAAAACCGTTCACGATCAGATCCAATTCTGGCAAGCGTTCCACCAGCACAGTCAGGCGACTGTTTTTTTGACCAATTATGTCATCCCTAACCGGCATATCCTGTCCGGACTGGAAGCAAACCTGCCTTCCAGTAAAGACCGTTTTTTGCGCAAACTGAACGATTTAATGATGGAAAAGAAACCGGCATTCGTTCATCTGCTTGACTTTGACGCCGCCGCCGCTGACTTGGGGAAGGATAGCTGGTTTGATGAGTCCGCCTGGCTGATCAGCAAACAGCCGTTTGCGATCCAAGCCCTTCCGGCAGCCGTCAAACCCGTCGCACGTCTGTTGGCTGCCAGCGTCGGAATTCTGCGGAAATGTCTGGTGGTTGATCTGGACAACACCCTCTGGGGCGGCATCATCGGCGACGATGGGATGGACGGGATCAATCTTGACCCGAATGACGCATTAGGGGAGGCGTTCCTCGATTTTCAGGAGACGGTCAAAGCCTATCGCGAACGCGGCATTCTGCTTGCAGTATGCAGCAAAAATGAACATGAAATAGCGATGGAGCCATTCCTCAAACACCCCAATATGCGCTTGAAGGCGGATGATTTTGCTGTGTTTAAGGCAAATTGGGACGACAAACCGGCGAATTTACGCGCCATTGCCGCAGCTCTTAATATTGGGCTGGATGCGCTGGTCTTTTTCGATGACAATCCCGCCGAACGGCTGCATGTGATGCAAATGCTGCCGATGGTAGAAGTGATCGATGTTCCGGAAGACCCCGCTTTATACAGCCGGGCGCTGCTGAAAGCCGACTGTTTTAACTGGCTACAGCTCTCGCCGGAAGACCTTTCACGAACGGAAAGTTTTCAGGCGGAGCATAAGCGCGATGAAGCGCTGGCAGCAGCGCCGGACTATGACAGCTATCTGCGTTCATTGGAAATGAAAGCGGAAATTGGGTTCATCAATCCAAACGAAATTGCCCGCTTCTCACAACTTGTCAACAAAACCAACCAATTCAATCTGCGCACGCAGCGATATGCCGAATCACAAATCTCTGACTGGCAAAAAGACGCCAATATGCTGTTGATTCGTGCCCAGCTGGAGGATCGATTCAGCCGTTACGGTTTGATCGCTGCCATGATCCTGCGCATCAATCGGACAAATCAGTCCGCATTTCTCGACACCTGGGTGATGAGCTGCCGGGTGTTCCGCCGAGATTTGGAATCGGAGATGATGAACTGGGTGATCGATTCCTTGAAAGGATTAGGGATCACAACGCTGTCCGCGGAGTATATTCCCACGGCTAAAAACGGCTTGATACAGTCACTCCTGCCGGATTTGGGTTTTGAGACAAAAGAAAAAACAGCAAAAGGAACCGCTTTTGCGCTGAAGATTGATCAGTATCAGCAGCGCGAGACAGCTTTTTTTGATTGAGGTTTTTTCCCACAGTAACAATGCACAGCACAGTCCAATTTGCTTAAAATTCGTCAAAAAAGGAATCCGTTAATGGAAAATTTGGAGAAGATCCGCGATGTGATGCGAAATATCTTTGATGATGAGACGTTGGTAATTGATGAAAATTCATCACCGGACGAGATTGCCGATTGGGATTCATTTGCCAACATCCAATTGCTGGCGGCGCTGGAACAGGAGTTTGGTATACGCTTGACAACAGCGCAGGCGACCGCAATTCATTCAGTAGGCGATTTTCTTGCCATAATCAACTCCTGAAATCACTCGACAGTCTTGAATTTCATTCCGGTCGCAAACGGGAAAAATCCCTTCTTCTGATAAAAATCCTCAAGGTCAGGATGGCACACAAGCTGCAGATAAATGCCCTTTTCGAGGCAAATATGATTCAAGATCGTGATGATCTTGCCAGCAACACCCTGATTACGCCATGCCGGCAGCACGCCTAATCCACAAAGAAATGCGGTCATGACCCCATCGCAGAGAACTCTGCCGCAGCCAATCAGTCTGCTCCCCTCATAAGCATAAAGGGTTGCCCAGCTGCACGCCATGGCACGTTGAATCGCCTCCGGACTTAGCTTCAGAAAGGCATTCCAGCCGATCTCCTCATAAAAATCTGAGATATCCTGTTTATTTTCAAGAACGGACTGGTAACGAATCTCAGTCTGCTGCATTTGGATCACCTGTTGGAGATACCGGCGCCTGATTGAAAACGTCCTGATAGACGCGCAGATAGGCGGTAGCCATGCGCTCCAATGAATAATTATTGAGAATCCGCTGGCGCACACCTTTACGGAGCGTTTCCCGCTCCGTCTGCGGCAATGCGGCTGCTCTTTGCAGCGCCTTCGCCAGCGATTCATTATCTCCTGCCGGAACGAGAATACCGTTCCCATCTAACATAAGTTCCGCATCTCCAACATCCGTGCTGATACACAGAACGCCGCTGCTCATCGCCTCACCCAGCGCGAGCGGAAACGCTTCTCCGACAGATGACAGCACAAATACATCCAGCGCGTTCAAAATTGCCGGTATATCATGCCGTTCTCCCAATAGCATAACTTTCCCAGTCAGTTTATAGCGCGATAGCCAAATGTTTAACTCACGGTTGGTCGAATCCATCCCCCTGCCCGCCAACAGCAGAAACGCCGGAACATTGGGGTTCGCCGTACGAAATTTCACCCAGGAATCCAGCAACCCGCGCTGATTTTTTTGCGGATCGAACCGCGCCACATTCCCAAACAGCAAGTCTCCTTCTGAAATCCGCAGCGATGCCCGAATCTGGTGTCGCTGGACCGGGTCCGGCTGAAACCGATCCGTATCAAACCCGTTCGGAATTTGAACAAAAATTCCGCTCTTATAACCGCTCAACATGTTCCCGTTCAGCCGTGCGGGAACAACTGATAATCTTGCGCGGAACGAATTGAGAAAGAACCGAAAGGAGCCGGACAACAAAGCGCGTCCGCCGTTTTGCGTCCGGATTGAGCGTCGCATTGTGCAACCCCCAAATTATCTTTTTCCCCGTCAGCAATGCTGCCAGACTACCATATAGATCTGCGTGATAGAGCCATGAATGGATCACATCCGGTGATTTTATTCGTATTTGCGAGATCAACCGCAAAAAAGCGCTCAGGCTCGGCTTCCCGGCACTCATTCCAAGACAGACTAGATCGTGCCCTTGCCGCCGGATTTCCTCCGCCAATACCCCTTCTCCGCTCAAGCAAACTACACTTTGCATCGCCCCTTTTGACGCCAGCAACGGCATCACCTGCGTCAGCATTCGCTCAGCTCCACCCACATCCAAATCTGTAATCAGATGCAGCACTTTGATCATACGGCTTCCGTTGAGTCAGTATCAGGAGTCATGGCAGTGATGTTCTTGAGAAGTCGGCCAAGAAGCCGCGTCAGCGATTTCAATTGTTTCTCGTCAAAGCCATCAAACAATTGACTGAAAAACGGTTTATTCCTCGCTTTCCGCAAATTCAAAGAGCTGGTTCCTTTTTCGGTCAGCGAAATTCGTAGTGCCCGAGCGTCATTCACATCTTTTATGAACAACAAAAGGCCCTGCTTTTCAAGCAGCAGCGCCATTTTTTTCACGTTCTGCCGGGAACTGCCAACCCGCATCGCTAGCTGACTGAGGTTTGGCAGCACGGGCTCTTGCTCCCGAACCGCTTCCATCAGTTGGACCTGTTTGATGGTCAGCCCGGCATCCTGGGCATCGCCCAGCATCTGAATTTTATTGGACAGAAAGAATATCCGGTTCAGTATGAGCTCTTTCTTTGCAGTCGGCTTCATCGAACCTCCTATTTTCATGGTAACTGTTCCATTTATTATACGGGAAACACGGTATATCGATCGTCCGTTTTTTCATTCAGCTGAAAGCGATAAGGCAAACCGTCCGTTGCCGGCTTTCCTCGCGATCGCTGTTATTCTCCTGACAAAATCCCCTTTGGCGTTGGTATAAGCGTCGCGATCATACGTTAACTGTTCTTTCAGCGATTGCTCCAGCGCCGCATATTCTGCCGCAGCAGACGGATGCGAACGCAGATACCAGCTGAAGTACAGCTCGTCCCAATCCCCAGAATAACGCAAATGGAGATGGTAAACTTTTTCGGCAAACCCGCGGAGTGTATACCCTTTCAAGCCCATCAGGTGAGGCGGCGGATTTTCAGGTTTTGGAAGGCAGATATAACCGAGAGAGCTTATCCCAGATTCCATCTGTTGAAGATCAGCGTTAGGGCAGACCCCCAAAAGGATGTCAATTGTCGGCTTGGCAACGAACCCCGGTATGGACGTACTTCCAATATGGCTGATCCGGACAATCCGATTATTCCCAATAATTGCGCATAGATTTTCCTTTTGCCCAATATACTGTTTCTCCGAAACAGGATGTCAGAGAGATAGAACAATCGGAAACAACTGCCAAAGTTCCTCCTTCGACATTTCTTTCAGCCGTTCTTCTTCCAAAGTCTTCATCGATTCCTCTTGTTGGCTGTTATTTTAACGGATGAACTTTGTCATGTCATAAAAAACAGTCTAAAAATCAATTGTGTTAAAATTTTGAGGATGACAGAAGAAAAAATAATCCTTGCGTCTGAATCCGCCCGGCGGATCAAGATGCTCAACTGGGTCACCCATAATTTTATAGCGATCGCAGCCGCCATCAATGAAACGCCACGATCGGATGAAACGCCGACTGCATATTGCAAACGCGTATCCCTTGAAAAATCCTTGCAGATCGCGCGCCATGCTGAGTCCGAAGGCGCCTGGATCCTTTCAGGAGATACCATCGTGTTTCTGGATGGGCAAATCATTGGAAAGCCGGAAAATTCGGCCCATGCAACCCAGTTGCTGCAACTTTTAAGCGGTAAAGAACACCGCGTTGCGACCGCTATCACCTTGTGCCGCCGTTTGAACTCAAAGTATCAAATTTGGCAGGCGGTCGCCGAAACACGTGTCCTGATGAACAAGCTGTCAGAGCGTATGATCCAAGAATACGTCAAAAGCGGTGACGCAATGGGAAAAGCTGGAGCCTATGCCATTCAGAACAGCGAATTTAATCTGGCAGCATCCATTGATGGATGTTACGCCTGCGTCATGGGGATGCCGCTTTGTCATTGCGGATTGTTGTTTGAACACGCTGGCTCACCTTTTCTGGAAGATCCGGCATATGCCTGCCGAGCACACATCAGTTACAATTGCACTATCGATACCCGTTCCATGTTGAAACAGACGTCCGTTGAATTTTCAAAAAGTTGACTATTAAATATGATAAAAAAAACAATAATTCTCCTGATACTTATTCCGCTGATTCTCAGCGGCTGCGGTCTTTTTCCTCCCCCGGAACCGACACCGATTCCGGAAACGCCAACACCGATCCCAACTGAAACACCCTTGCCAGGACCTTCGGTGATCATCACCTCAGTGCCGGATTCGCGCATGGCTGCTGAAGAATTCCTTGGCTTTTGGAAAGCAAAAGATTATCTCAGCATGTATAACATGCTTTCCCAGGTTGCCCGGGACGCAATTTCTTATGACGATTTTGCAGCGCATTATCAAAATACAGCAACCAATCTGACGCTTCAAGAAATAAATAATGAGGTCACTTCAGCGCTAACAAACCCCGGCAGCGCCCAGATCGGATATGAGACAAACTTTATTACCGCCAGCGCCGGTGATTTTAAGCGCGAAATGGTAATGAACATGGTTTTCGAAGGTGGCGGTTGGAAAATCCAGTGGGACGAAGGGATGATTATGCCTGAGTTGCGCGGCGGAAACCAGATCAAAATCAGCATTGATGTTCCTTCACGCGGGGCAATCTTTGACATTGACGGTGTCCCGCTGGCTGCTGAAACCGAAGCCTATGCAATTGGTGTGATTCCGAACTCGATTGCTTCTAACCAGTGGGGCAAAGTAATCAACGAACTTTCCCGTCTGACCGGTAAAACCACGTTTGTGATCACTCAGATGATGGAAGAAGCCAATGCTTATGATTATGTGGTAATCGGTGAGGCGCCTGCAGCGATTGTGAATGATCGATATGACATTATTTCCAGTTACGAAGGCGTATACCTGAATCCATATTCCGCCAGCCGTTATTACTACGAAGGCGGCTCCGCCCCTCATCTGGTGGGTTATGTGCAGCCGATTGGCGCTGACGAGGCGGATGAGATGAGCCAGAAAGGTTATCGGATCGATGAACGCATCGGCCGGCTTGGAATCGAAAAATGGGGACAGGATATGCTGGATGGAACCCGCGGCGTCTCCATCTACGTTGTAGACGCTGAAGGGAACCCGGTCACCCGGTTGTATAAAAGCGAAATGGAACCCGCGAATACCCTTTATACGACCTTCAAAGAGACGTTCCAATATGATTTGCAGCGCGCAATCGCAGGATTTCGTGCCGCAGTAGTCGTGATGGAACGTGACACCGGACGTGTCATCGGACTCGCTTCCTCACCAACTTTTAATCCGAATCTGCTCGATTTCAACAACTACAACTCCTTTTACAGCGGTAATCTGCTCTACTCAGACACCCGTCCAATGTACAACCGCGCCAGTCAGGGACAGTATCCGCTGGGGTCAGTATTCAAAATTGTCGGGATGGCTGCCGCGCTCGAATCCGGCATTTATAAAGCAACCGATACGTTTGAATGCGGTTATGATTACCGAACTGCCCGGAATCACGCTGACAGACTGGACACTTGATCATGAAGTAGCAGCCAGCGGTGTTTTAACGCTGTCGAAGGACTGATGCGCTCCTGCAATCCCTGGTTTTACAAAATCGGTCTGGAACTTTTCCGCAAGGCAGGTGCTGACTACCTCCCAGCATGACCCGCGGTTTCGGGCTGGGACAGATGACTGAGATCGGTGAAATTGAGGAAGAGCCCGGGAAAGTTGAAACGCCTCCGGATGAATATTCATCCGTTCAATTAGGAATTGGGCAAGGAACGTTGCTGGTGACGCCGCTACAGGTTGCGCGATTCATCGCTGCTGTAGGTAACGGCGGAACGCTTTACCGGCCGCAGGTCGTGGAACAGGTATTGGATGTGGACGGGAATGTTGTCATGGCGTTCAAACCAGAAGCGCAGGGGAAACTGCCGGTTTCAGCAGAAAATCTGGCAATTATCAAGAAGCAATGCTTTCAGTAACAGCTAACGAACATGGTACTGCCCGCGGCACATTTCGTTCAATAAATTATGGTGTTTATGGGAAAACCGGAACGGCGCAGACCTCTCCCGGAACAGCGCCACACGCCTGGTTTGCGGGTTATACCAATCGCATGCTGGAAGGCAAACCTGATATTTCAATTGCAGTCCTCGTTGAGAACGTCGGAGACAGCTCCGTTTATGCAGCGCCGATTTTCCGCCGCGTGCTTGAACTCTACTTTGAAGGCAGAGCTCTCACACCTTATCATTAGGAAGCCGGCATCACATCACCAAAACGCCAACACCAACACCAACGGTTACGCCGACGCCGGTGCCTAAAAGCGCCATGGCAAATCACGCCGGAAGAACCTGCTGAATGAGCCGGCACTGCAAATGATTCAACAGGGACGAATTCTCCGTTATCAATCCGGTTTTTACACCGTCGATCATGACGGCAAAATTGTGACCTGTAAAGCACGCGGCCGCCTGAAATTACAAACGCCGGATTCGATCCAGACAGACCTGATTGCGATCGGCGATCAGGTCGAATTCAGTCTGCTGCCTGATGGCAGCGGGATCATCGAAAACGTTCTGCCGCGGAAAAACCAGCTGATTCGCATGGTTTCAGGCGTCAAATATGAATATCGCCAGATATTAATCAGCAACCTTGATCAGATTTTTCTGGTTTTCGCAGCAGCATTCCCCGCACCAAAACTGGGAATGCTCGACCGCTTTCTGGTCATCTGTGAAAAGCAGGAAATTCACCCGGTGATTCTGGTCAACAAGATAGATTTGGTAGATGAAGCTGAAACGAAAGCAATCTTCAAGATTTATTCTGAGATCGGTTACGAAGTGTTGTATACCTCTGCAACAAACCGGAGGGGAATAAAAGAATTGCAGGAAAAATTAACCGGAAGAGTAAGCGGGTTTGTTGGACCTTCGGGCGTCGGCAAATCCAGCCTGATTAACTTGATTGATCCAACCCTCGACCTCAAAGTGGCTGATGTCAGCGAATATACCAGCAAAGGCAGACATACCACCGTTGTACGTGAGATGTTTCCGCTCGTCTGCGGCGGCTATCTGGCAGATCTGCCGGGGCTGAAAACGCTTGCGCTTTGGGATATTGAGCCAGAAGAACTGGACGGCTACTTCCCTGAAATCAGACCGCTCGTAGCGAAATGTACCTTCAGCGATTGCACTCATAACGAAAATGAAGTTGGATGCGCTATTCACCAGGCGGTGATTGACGGCAAGGTAAGCCAGGAGCGTTACCAATCTTACCTGCGCATCCGTTTTGGATTATCTGAGAATAATCCTTCCTTCTGATCTAATTGGAAAACCTGTATTAGATTAGAGAAATCACGACAAACCCTGGAGGATACCGATGAAAAAACGGCTAACTTGGACCGAACTCCCGCTCATATTGAAAACTCCGTTTACAGTTTCTTACGGAAGTTCATCAACGCGAACAGCATTTTGGGTTCGCCTCGAAAACGATATGGGGTGGGGCGAAGGAACGATCCCCTTTTACTATGGCATTGATTTCAATGCCATGACAGATTTTTGGGATGAAAGCGCGCTGCGGGAAGACCCATTTCCTGAAACCGTTGATCAAATCCAGCCCTGGATTCACAACGGGAGGGCATCAGCGCCGCCATCACCCGCTGTCGCTGCGCTTGACATCGCATTCCATGACCGCATTGGAAGGCTTCAGCAACTACCGCTTTACCGGCTATACGATTTGCCTCAGCCGCAGCCGAAGGTCACCTCCTACACGATCAGCATCGATACCCCGGAAGCCATGGCACAAATGGCACTGTCGTTGAAAGATTATCTTTGTTTAAAAATCAAATTGGGAGCCCCCGGTGAAGAAGATCTGGACGAAGCACGGCTGAAAGCCATCCGCGAAGTCCGCCCGGATGTCCGGCTGCGACTGGATGCCAATGCCGGCTGGGACAGCGAAGATGCGGTTAAACTGGTTCGGCGGTTGGAAAAGTTTGAACTGGAACTGATTGAACAACCGACCAGCAAAAATGATTTTGCAGGAATGGGCGCCGTCCAACGAGCAACATCCATCCCGATCGTCGCGGATGAGTCGCTGCAAACGATAGCTGATATCGACCGGTTGCACGAAGCCGGCGTAAAAGGAATCAACCTCAAGCTGATGAAATGCGGCGGACTCGCGCCGGCAGTAGCCATGATTCGACGAGCCCGCGATTATGGGTTGAAGGTTATGCTGGGCTGCATGGTGGAAACTTCTGTCGGCGTAGCAGCCATGTCTCATCTGATTGGAATCGCTGATTGGATTGATCTCGATACCCCTTTGCTGATCAGCAATGATCCGTTTGACGGACTTGCTTACCAGACTGACGCCACGTTGATTCCGCCAACCGGAACCGGCATTGGACTTACATTGAAAAACAAATGAAAAAAGAAGAGGAAGCGTGATGAGTAGCGCACTTCAAGACATTCTGAAAGATCTGGATCAGAAAGTTTTTTATGAAAAGAGCTTATCTGTATTCGAAATAACTATTGAACGGGAAACGGAGCAAGAGATCGCACTATCCGGAAAAATTCTGGAGCAGAAAAATCTGGATCTTTTATCGCAGACGGTTCGCGAAAGGCTTCCCGGTCGTCATCTTGACCTCAGCGGAATCCAAATTCTTTTTTCAGACAAGACGCCGGTGCGGCGAGTCAACATGAACCTGAGCAGCATGCATGCCAGGCAGTCTTTTCAATCCGAACTGACAACCCAGATGCTTTGGGGAGATCCGATTGCTATTCTGGAAGAGCAGGGCGATTGGGTCCTTGGGCGCAACCTGCTTGACGGGTACATTTCCTGGACTTATCAAAAATACCTGGGGGATTTTTCTTATCCTGAACCGACTCACATCGTCAGCGCCAAAACAGCGGCGATTTACACATCTACCGAACAATTGACCCCGCTCTCGTTTCTGTTTGGCGGAACGAAGGTCGCACTGCTGGATATGAAAGATGGAATGGGACTTGTTGACGCAAATGTTCGCGGCTGGATCAATATCGCCGAACTGAAACCTTTGGAGGATCTTCCTGCTGATGCAGAAGGAAAGCGCCGGCTGATCTGTGAAAATGCGCTCAGCTTGATCGGCGTACCTTACCTTTGGGGCGGAACCTCCCCCTTCGGGATCGATTGTTCCGGACTGGCACAATGGTCTTACCGTATGGCGGGTATTCAGCTGCGCCGCGATGCCCAAATGCAATTCGACCCAATGAAACAGGTGGAAGCGCCGTTCCTGCCGGGAGACGTCGTGCTTTATTCAGAAACAAGCCAACGAGATTTTCGCACCATTACCCATGCCTCTATCAGCCTTGGCGGTGATCGCGTCATTCATTCATCCCGTTCGCGCAATGGTGTCTACATCGATGATTTGAGCGTCCACGAGGGATTACGCAAAACGTTCCACTCAGCGATTCGGTACATTTAAAAGTCCTCAAGGACTGTTTTGAGTGAAAAGGCCACTCATTTTGCAGGAATAAAAAAACCCGCTTCTGAACTGAAACACTGGTTCAAGACACGGGGTTTTTTATTGCTGATAAGCAGGCGTAGCACTGAGCTATCAGTTCAAGGAACAATGAATCTTCTTCAAATCAGCTCGGTAAGAATCGCTCTGCCCAATTTTCCAAACGTTTCACGCACAATCAGCTCATTCTTAAAATCGTTAACGATCAAGAACAGATCGCGCGTTTCAGTAAAGCCCCACTCATTGACCACATTCGTCAAACCGCCGGTCTTGTGATAAAACGGTTTTGTGATCTCAGGAATATCGCGTAAAAAAAGGTCGTTCGCCTCACAAGCGCGCAGCCGATCCAAAACAAATTTTTTCTCCTCTGTCGAGAAATCTTGAATCACATCATAACAACGGATCAGATCTCGCGCTGTTGTCCAGTTATCTTTTCCGGAAGGCATATCCGGTTTGGACATTAATTTTCTTCCCAGACGAGTATCTTGCAAGCCCAACTCCTCTTTGAAAACAGCATTAATTCGATCGAAACCAATCTTTGAAATGACGGCGTTTGTGCAATAATTATCAGATGTCGCAATCATCATCAACAGCACGTCAGCAAAAGGAAGCCGTTTACAGCGCATCTGATGGGCAAAGCCTGCGCCTCTGACGATCGGTTCATCCGCCAGGTCGCAGATCTCGTCCGAGGATATATCTCCCGCGCTTTCCAGAACCGTCCATACAAGCAGCAATGGCACTTTGATCACAGACGCGGTCAAAAAACGCCGATCCGTCGACCGGTTGCTGATGAGCAGCTCCCCGGCTTCATGGCGTCTGTGGTAAAAAACATAATTGGCGTTCATTGCGTCACACAATGAACGGATATCGCTCTCTGTTAAAATCATGCCTAAAACCCTTTCCGGCTATAATTTTAGTTTAGAATGAAGAAGTGAAACGGCAAAAGGCATGATATATCATATTTGTTCGAAGTCTGAATGGGCGGCAGCGGAAGAAACGGATATTTACACGCCGGAAAGCCTTGAGAAAGAAGGTTTTATCCACTTTTCGACCAACTTGCAAATCATTCCGACTGCGAACCGCTTCTATCGCGGAAAACAAGACCTGATTCTTATCGAAATTAATGAAAAAGAGTCGCCGCAGATCAGGTTTGAGCCGGCAACCGACCGCCCAAATGAACTATTCCCTCATTTTTATGGAAAGCTGGCAACCGACATGGTTGTCAGAAAATATGATTTTCCCTCGGCGGCAGATGGAACTTTCTCCCTTCCCGGGGAGCTTTCCGCTGTGTGGAGAGAAGCTGTAATCCAACAGGTCATTGCTGCGGCTATTCAATCAGTTTCCCCTGAAAACGTGATTGCAGAAAGTTTTCAGCTTAACGGTGAACAGCTCAGTATTCAAAACCGTTCATTTGACCTGTCCCGATTTGAAAAAATACAGTTGATAGCGATTGGGAAAGCTGCTCAACGCCTGGCTGCCGCCGTGGAAGCGCTTCTGGGCGAACGAATTACCGATGGGCTGGTCATCTTGAAACATCCTGATGACCAGGTGCCGCTGGCGCCAAAATACCAGGTTATCCGTGCTGGACATCCGCTTCCTGATGAAAACAGCCAGTTGGCAGCCAGAGAAGCGCTCAAGCGCTGCAAAGTTGCCGGGGAACGGGATTTGATCCTCTTTCTAATCTCGGGCGGTGGTTCGGCTTTGATGACGCTGCCGGAAGCTGAAATCCCGTTTGAAGATTTCGTTTTGACGAATAAAGCGCTGCTGGCAAGCGGCGCCAGCATTCAGGAGTTCAATTGCCTGCGGAAACATCTGGATCAGGTAAAAGGTGGCAAGCTGGCAGAATGTGCAAAGCCGGCACAAACCATCACCTGTATCCTTTCAGACGTCGTAGGGAACGACCTGAACGCCATTGCCTCCGGGCCAACCGTACCTGACGCGACAACTTTCTACGATTGCGAAGAAATTCTCATCAAGTATGATTTGAAAAAGAAATTGCCGGAAAGCGTGCTTTCATATTTCCGCAAAGGACTAGCCGGCAAGGCACCGGAAACGCTGAAAGCAGAAAACTTTGACAGGAGAAAAATCATAGTTTTCTGATAGGAGACAATCTGAAATCAGCTCGGGCAGCCGCAAAAAGAGCCGTTGAACTGGGATTTTATTCAGAAGTTATCACAACATCGCTGACTGGTGAAGCAAAAGACGTCGGTTTGCAGCTTGCAGAAGCATTAAAGCAACCGGTTGCATTTTTGCCGGCTTTAAAGATTGCTGGCGGCGAAACAACGGTGACTTTATCAGGAGATGGCTTAGGCGGCAGGAACCTCGAAGTTGCCCTTGCTGCCGTAGCTCCTTTAAACGCGCTGCAAAACGTCGCGTTGGTCACGTTGGCAACCGATGGCGAAGACGGGCCGACAGATGCAGCCGGTGCTATCGTAACCGGAGAAACCTGCGCTGCCGGGGAAGAGCTCGGTTTGAAGCCTGCATCTTTTCTGTCCCGTCATGATTCCTATCGTTATTTTGAAGCAGCCGGAGGTTTGATCAAAATCGGGCCGACCGGTACCAATGTAAATGATCTGAACTTCTTATTTTACTTTTGAAAAATAATGGCAATCTGTTACTTATTAATATGAAGAAAGGTCGATTTCGATGAAAAATACACAAAAATTTGAGTCCTCAGCATGGGAATTAAATGAGCTGTTTTCGGGGCTTAAGGATCCTGAAATTAAACGAACTCAGAAGGAACTCTCCTCGCTCGCAGCTTCTGTCGCCGCTTATCGCGGCAAATTGGATGACAAGATGGATATCAAAACTTTTCATGAGGTCATAGAGCTGTTGAGACAAATTGCAGAGAAAAGCAACATTCTGGGATCTTATCCGTTCCTGCTCTTCTGCGAAAACACCCAAAACGCGGAGGCGCTCGCTTTTATCGGGCAAGTTGAATCTTTCGTTGCGGAAATCAACAATCAGACGCTTTTTGTTTCTCTTTGGTGGAAATCGCTTTCGGATGAACAAGCCAGGTCTTTTTTGGAACAGACGGCCGATTACCGCTATTTTCTTGAAGCGCTTCGCAAAACAAAACCCTACACGCTCCCAGAAACGGTTGAAAAGGTGATCAACCTGAAAAATGTCACCGGCTCAAATGCACTGCTGACACTTTATGAAGCGATTACCAACCGTTATCAATTCGAAATGATAGCAGACAGAAAAAAGGAAAAACTGACCTATGACAGCTTGATGAAATACGTCCGCGACGAAAATCCGAACTTACGCAAACGCGCCTACCAGGCGCTTTACCGAGTTCACGAAAACGATGGCGTTATCATTGGCCAAATTTACCAGAATATCGTGCGTGACTGGCACAACGAACACATCAGAACCCGAAACTATCCCTCCCCGATCGCCGTGCGAAACACAGTCAATGATATTCCAGATCAGGTCGTCGAGGTTCTTCTCAACACCTGTCAAAAAAATAAAAACGTTTTCCAACGGTATTTCCAGTTGAAAAAGAAAGCACTGAAGCTTAAAACGCTGCGCCGCTATGATATTTATGCGCCGCTCAGCAAAAGCGGCAGAAAATACACCTTTTCTGAAGCGTTTGATTTGATGCAGCAATCATTCACCGCTTTCGACCCGTCCTTTGCGGAGATGGCTATGAAAGTGTTCCGCGAAAAACACGTCCACAGCACTGTTCAACACGGAAAGCGGAGCGGTGCGTTTTGCGCCACGATCACGCCGGAACTGACTCCCTGGGTGCTGCTGAATTTTCAGGGTGAGTTTTCAGACGTTTCAACCATGGCACATGAATTGGGGCATGCCATCCATTCCCTTAGTTCAGCTCATCATCATATCTTTCACCAGGACGTCTGTTTGCCACTGGCAGAAACAGCTTCAACCTTCGGCGAAATGCTGCTGACCGATTACGTTCTCAAACAGGAAAACGATCCTTCCGTAAAGGTTGAAATATTGATGCAGCAGATGGATCACAACTATGCTTCGATTCAACGACAAGCTTATTTCGCGTTGTTTGAGAAAACCGCCCACGACCTGATTCCAAACGGGACTGATGTAGACGGACTGAACGCTGCTTATTTAGAGAACCTGAAAGATCAGTTTGGCAAGAGTGTGTCGGTTAGCGATGAATTCAAGTGGGAGTGGAGTGTTATTCCGCATATTTTCGCGACGCCTTTTTATGTATATGCCTATGCTTTCGGCCAGTTGCTGGTGCTCAGCCTTTATCAGCGCTATAAGGCAGAAGGGAGTTCTTTTATTCCGTCCTACAAGAAGATTCTGGCAGCCGGCGGTTCAGAAGCACCGGAAAAAGTGCTTGCCGCAGCCGATATCAATTTTTATGACGAAGCCTTCTGGCAGGGAGGGTTTTCAGTTTTGGAAGAAAATGTCAGTGAAATCGAGCGTTATTTGTAATTTGAGAGGAATGAAATAAAATAGTACTATGAAGATGACCCGTGACCGTCTGCAGAACATCACGCAGACTTTCATCAATAAACGGCTGCGCTCTGACCATAGCATCATTTGTATTTATCTGGTCGGCTCTATGCTGAAAGAAGACCCCTTTATAAACGGATCAGCGGATGTTGACCTGGTTGTTGTCCATGATATACCGGTTGAGAACAGTCGTGAAATTATCAGCGTATCTCCAGACGTAACAATCGACATTCATCATATCGATCAAACCTACTACACGCCCCCGCGCAAAGTGCGCAAAGATCCATGGATCGGATCCTCGCTCTGTTTTGATCCGGTTGTCCTTTATGGGAAGGGGCATTGGTTTGAGTTCGCTCGGGCATCCATCGAAGCCGGTTTTTTCAACCCGGAATACGTGATGGGGCGTTCTAAACTTTTTTTATCAAAAGCACGCACAAACTTTTCAGAATTGGAACGGGCTGCCCTGAGTGGAAATGGGAACTACCCGCTGATATATCTGAAAACCATTGAGAATACAGTTAACGCGCTTGCCTGCCTGGTACAGGCACCTCTTACTGACCGGACATTGATGCGCCAATTCAAAGACGTCGCAGACGCACTGAAACAACCGGAAACAGTTGCGGACCTGCATGCGCTGATTCTTGGACAAAACGACCCTTCTCCATATTACGAATACTTTTATAATTCGTGGAATTATTATATGGATTATTTTGGCAGCAGTGGAAGTGCCGAACCGCATCATAAGATGAATACCGCCAGGTTGGCATATTATACAGCCCCGGTAGCTTATTATTGGACAGAACATTTGACATCCGCGCTTTGGATTATGGCAAAAAGCTGGAGCAGCATCGCAAATTATCTTTATCTGGAAGACAACGAATATTACAATTCTTTTTGTTCGATCCTTGAAATTTCTAAGGATCATTTTCCACAACGCCGCTCAGGGTTGGAACATTTTATCGAGCAGGCTGAAGAGAGCCAATTTGATTGGGGAAAATCTCAGGGATATCTGGAATCGGACGCTGAAGGATTATAAATCATTCGGGACAAGCAAAAACTATCCACAGAAATCTGTGGATAGTTTTTTAAACTCGTTGGTATTGTGGGAAAAAAGGAGGATCGCGCTATCTTCCACCGTGCTATTGAAAAAAAGTGTTTTATTTCAACATCTTTTCAACACCTTTTTTCCTTTAAGAATCAGCGATCTTCAGAGAAATTTCTTTTTTTAAACCTCTTATCCACACATTCCACAGGGACTACTAAAGACTAAGAGATATATTATTAAATACACTGAAAGAGATTTGTTCAATCAATAAAGAACGGCTTAAATAAATGGGGAGCCCTGAACAAAAAGTAGAGCTCCCTCAAAACTTATTTAAACAGTGCTTTATTCTTGTACCGGAGCTCCAACAGGGCAAACATCAGCACAAGCGCCGCATTCTGTACACAGTTCAGGATCAATAACCATGAATCCATCACCTTCGGAAATTGCACTTACAGGGCATTCCGGTTCACAAGCGCCACAATCGATACAAACATCAGGAATAATTTTATAAGCCATTTTTTTCTCCTCTATAAGAAAACTTAATCAAAGGATATCACAAAAAATTTGAGCGTCAATAGATTATATAATGATTATTAAGATCGATTTACTCTTCAATAATTTTGACGCTGTTCAGCTTGCCTGCAGGTGTGTCAAAGCGTGGATCTCGTTCAGGTATCTTGAAGACAACATCGAGTCCTTCAATGACTTCGCCAAAGACCGTATGTTTGCCATCGAGCCAGGGGGTTGGCACGTGTGTTATAAAAAACTGCGATCCATTTGTATTTGGTCCGGCATTCGCCATAGAAAGGATACCGGGTTTATCGTGTTTTAATTCTTTGACGATTTCATCTTTGAATTGATAGCCGGGTCCGCCGGCTCCGGTCGCTGTCGGATCACCGCCCTGAACCATGAAATCCGCAATCACACGATGAAAGATAGTATTGTCATAAAAACCTTCCTTTGCCAGAAAGACAAAATTATTTACAGTGATTGGGGTTTCTGCTGCAAAAAGTTTGACTTTGATTTCACCTTGGTCGGTATCAAAAATAGCGGTATATTTCTTTTTGAGGTCGATCGTAAAATCTGGTTTATTGTTCCATCTCTTGGTTTTTTCCATAATCGTTCTCCTTATTAGAATCGAATATGATTATATCTGGAAACACCCAAATTGTTTCACGTGAAACAATTTGGGTGTTTCTGTCTTTGTTAGATCCGGTTTTAATTAACAGACATCAAGCTTCTGTCATCATGAGGGTGAAACAGAGTTTAACTTTATGATGTCTTATAGATAGTGTTATATTTGTTTTGTAAAACTCACCATCAAGTCCAGTTTTTCTCAGGATATGAAGCCCTCTTTATCTGTTATACTACGAGGGGATTTGCTGTAATGACTCTGATTTTAGCTGATAAAATTTCGAAATCTTTCGGCGCTTTGGATATTTTCAATAACGTATCTTTGGCAGTGCCGCCAAAAGCCCGCATTGGAGTGGTTGGTCCGAACGGTTCCGGCAAGACGACGCTTATCCGTGTCTTGCTTGGTTTGACTGAGCCCGATTCCGGTACCGTACGCCGGGCTAAGAAATTGTCAGTTGGTTATCTCCCCCAAAAGATCGAGGCTTCTTTTGAAAAGACGGCGTTTGAGGAATGTCACGCTGTTTTTTCGGAATTGATCGCTTTGCAAGAGAAAATGAGGTTTGCAGAGTCCGAACTTGCTGAGAATCCTTCAGATCAGGTGAAGTTGGATGAATATGGGCAACTGCAGCGCCAATTTGAAGAGTCTGGCGGATATTTGTTCGAAAATAAAATTCGGATCGTTCTTGATGGACTGGGAATTAAAAACGGTGAGGAGTATCGTCCCTGGAAACAACTTTCCGGTGGTCAAAAAACGAGGGCGTGGCTGGCAAAAACCCTTCTTTTGGAACCAGATTTGCTGATTTTAGACGAGCCTACAAACCATCTTGACCTGATGGCTATTGAATGGTTGGAATCTTTCCTGAATGATTTTGCTGGAGCGGTTGTGATGATCTCTCACGATCGTTATTTTCTCAATCAGACGGTTGACATGATTTGGGAGCTGGATTTCCAGTTTGAGCGATATCATGGAAATTACACTGCATATCTGCGGCAGCGAGAGGAACGTTACCAGCGTCAAAAGATAGAGTATGAAGCTCAGCAGGAATGGATTCGTAAAGAAGAAGCCTATATTCGCAAAAATATCGAGGGGCAAAATACCCGCCAAGCGCAGGGGAGAAGAACAAGGCTGGAAAGGCTGCTGGAAGAAGCACGAATTACAAAGCCGACAGATACCCGGAAAATTAAAATTCGGCTGGATTCGGATGCGCGCTCTGGGGAGATCGTTCTTCGCACCCATGGGTTGCAGGTTGGATATCACGATGACAAAAAAGTCTTGTTTCATGTCCCGGATCTGACGCTTTTACGCGGAGAATGTGCTGCGATTGTCGGGCCAAACGGGGTCGGCAAATCTACCTTGATCAAAACGCTGCTGGATGAACTGCCTCCTTTATCCGGCGAGGTTGAACCGGGGGCGAATCTCAAAATCGCTTATTTCGCTCAGGCTCACGAGAAATTGGAACTGGATGCAACACTGATGGATGAAATTTCCCGCGTGAGCCCAGGGATGCTTCCGGCAGAGATCCGTTCTTATCTGGCGCGTTTCCTTTTTAGCGGCGATGATGTCTATAAAAAAGTGGCTGTTTTGTCTGGCGGTGAAAGGGGACGGCTGGCGCTTTCTATCTTGGCGCTGCAAAAAGCTAACTTGCTTCTGTTGGATGAACCGATGAACCATCTTGACGTCGAAGCACAGGAAGTGATGCAATCCGTCTTGAAGGAGTTTAACGGTACAATCATATTGGTTTCTCATGATCGCTATCTGGTGGACGCAATCGCGTCCCAAATTTGGGACGTCTCTCCTGATAAAAAAGCATTGGTTGTTTTTGAAGGGAATTACACCGAATATCGCGATTGGAAGAAAAACTCTGGTGTAGTGATGGATCCTTTGGTTGATTCTTCTCGCAAACTTCCAAAAAAGAATGAGGAGAAGGCCAAAAAGATTTCTAATAACCAGATGCAGCGTATGATTCAGGAACGCTTGACACTGGAGAAAGAAATCGGTGCGCTGGAAGACAAATTGAAGGAACTGGCGAAGAAAATAGCCGCCGGTTCCGAGGATTTTGAAAAAATCAGCGCGCTCGGAATCGAATATGCTGAAACCGAAGCGCGTTTGGATCTGGTAATGCAGCAATGGTCAGAATGTGAATTTTGATTTTATGAGGATGAAAAATGTATCTTTCGGTCATTTCTCCTGTATATAACGAACACGATAATATACCGCTTCTATATGAAGCGGTTTCGGACGCTCTAAGGAATATCGAAGACTGGGAATTTATTCTCGTGGACGATGGTTCTTCGGACGGCAGCTTGGAAGAATTGAAAAAAATTGCTGAAAAAGACCCTCAACGCGTCAAAATTGTGGCATTAAGGCGAAATTTTGGGCAGACAGCGGCAATCGCGGCTGGTGTTGATCATGCCTCTGGCGAGGTGATCGTGCTGATGGATGCTGATTTGCAAAATGACCCGGCGGATATTCCGATGATGCTCAACAAAATCAATGAAGGGTATGATCTGGTGAGCGGTTGGCGCAAAAACCGGCATGATAATCTTTCACGGACGCTGCCATCCAAAATTGCCAATAAAATAATTGGGAAAATAACCGGGGTGGATCTGCATGATTATGGCTGTACGCTGAAAGCTTACCGGAGAGAAGTGATCACCGGATTCCGTTTGTATGGTGAAATGCATCGCTTTATTCCGGCCTTCGCGAATACGGTTGGCGCGCGAATTTTTGAAGTTGAAGTCAACCATCATGCACGAAAATTTGGTAAGCCAAAATATGGGCTGGAACGCACGGTAAAAGTTATTCTCGATCTTTTCACAGTGAAATATCTGTCCAGTTACGCCAATAAGCCAATCTATATTTTTGGCGGCGTCGGCATGACATTCTCCGTTCTGGGCGGATTGATTTTGTTCTTTTTGGCGTTTCGGCGAATTTTTTGGAAAGTTTCGGTCGTTGCCTCGCCATGGTTCAACATTGGAATCATGGTTTTTATCTTGGGTTTCCAGCTGGTTATGATGGGTTTGCTGGCGGAGGTGTTGGCGCGGGCTTATTACGAATCACAAAACAAAAAAACGTACACGGTGCGGTCTTTGATCAATTTCAGCGCTGATACGGATTTGAAAAAAGAACAATGAAAATTCTGGTTGTCATTCATGAGTTTCCGCCGATTGGCGGCGGCGGCGGGTTGATCGCGCGGGATTTAGCGCTGGAGTTAGCAAAACGAGGTCATCAGCTGCGGATTGTGACAGCGGCTTTTACAGACTTGCCCGCATCTGAAATTCGCGATGGACTGGAAATCATCCGGCTGACTTCAGGCAGAAAGGAATCTTTTCGAGCCGGTTTTGGCACAATGGCATCCTTCATGCTGGCTGTCAACCGCTATCTGCTTTTCGGAATGAAAGATTTTACGCCAGACGTGATTCACGTTCATTTTGCGGTGCCTGGCGGTCCGGCAGCCTGGCTATATTCGAAATTAAAGCGGATTCCATATTTGATAACAATTCATCTGGGCGATATTCCGGGCGCTTCTCCGGAAAAAACTGGAAAATGGTTCCGGTTCGTTTATCCATTGAGCCATTATATTTGGAATCAGGCGAAAAAGATCGTCGCCGTCAGCAATTATTCAAAAAATCTGGCGCAAAAAAGTTATGCAGTTCCAATAGAGGTGATTCCTAACGGGATTGACACGCAGCTATTCCGCCCTGAAAAGCCGGAAGCGCACGATCCGGTGGAGATTGTTTTTGCCGGCCGGCTGGTGCCGCAAAAAAATGTCAGCCAGATTATTCGGGTTTGTTCTGAAATACAGGAGCGTCCCTGGCGCTGTACGCTGATTGGGGATGGACAGGAGCGCGAGCAGCTGGAAAAGAAGATCTGGGACGCCGATTTAGAGAACAAAATTTCTATAACAGGTTGGCTTTCGCCGGAACAGGTGACGGAACGTTTTTGCCGAAGCGATATTCTTTTCCTGCCTTCAAGAAATGAAGGGCTGCCGATTGTCGGCATCCAGGCGATGGCGTCCGGCTTGGCATTGCTTCTCAGTACGGCAGGCGGAAGCCCGGAATTGATCGAAAATGAAGGCGAGAATGGGTTTATCTGTGATCCGGAAGATACGGCTGGCTTCGTCAACCGGTTGCGGCAGATGATCGGTTCGCCGGCAATGTTGACCCGGATGAAACAAAATAGCTTGGAACGCGCAAAACAGTATGACATCCGTCGGATCGGCGCCCTTTATGAAGAGGCTTTTTTCTCCTGTCTCAAGAAGGAATAAATGTCCCCTTTCAAGTTAGAGGGAGAAAAGCGGCTGAATTGCTGTGTTATGCGTATAGGTTTTTTGGGCGACAAAAAACGGTCTGTTTTAAGCGCTTCTGACTCCAAGTTGTTGCTCAATGAACTGTTAGGATAGGTGTTGCCCCTGTCATTTTGAGTCGATGTTTCTGCCTTAGGAAACGAGAAATTCCCAGCGCTTGCGGTGGCTGACAAACGAAGGCTTGTCCCGAGATAATGCTCCAATAAAAATCAAAATTCTTGGTCACAGATCCTTTCCACGCCCTTGAAATCCTCAAATTTGCGTAATTCACTGGTGCACGGCATTCGACAAAAGCAGTATGTCATGCGCTTTCGCATCTAAACTGGCTTTAATAAGGCGGTGTTTTGTAACAATTAGAAAGAAAAGAGATAAAAAAACTAAATTTAATGGAATTTATGATTTTTTTGTTGTCACCACTTTGGTTTATTCCCTCTAACGTGAAAGCGCAAACCGCAGAAGACAGCACGCATAAAAAATAGTCAATCTGTTTTAAACTGTACTATTTTACGGCAAGAACGATTTTCAAACCAAAAAGCAGATCAGGGATCAGAATATCTTGGGAGACGCGCTTATTTATAAGCGCGTCTTGATTAAAATCAGATTTCGGTCAATCAACTCAGCCGAAATAATCACGGATTGCTTCCGCCAGCGGCTCGTTGATCCCATCAGCCAGCATCAGCTCGGCCTTTTCTGCGTTCGCGATTGCATCAATGCTGCCGAATTTTTTCAACAACGCCTTCCGTTTGACCGGCCCGATGCCAGGATTTTTTCCAATTGCGAAGCCAGCCCTTCTTTTGTGCGTCGGGCGCGGTGGGCGGTGATGGCAAAGCGGTGGGCTTCATCTCGAATGCGTTGAACGAGATACAATGCCTGGTGAATGGCGCGGCAGCAATACCGGATCCTTGCGTGCCGGCAGGAACAATTCTTCCTCCCGTTTCGCCAGCCCAACGACCGCGATTCTCTCTTGCAAGCCGAATTCTTCCAATACCGCGACTGCCCGTCCTAACTGTCCTTTCCCGCCATCCATGATGATCAGATCCGGCAGCAACGCAAACGACTCGTCTTTTTCTCCGGCTTTTCGCTCCACTTCCTGAATGGACTGCCAGCGTTTTGACGGCGTGTCAACACTTCTGTCATGCTGCTGAAATCATCAGGACCTTCTACTGTTTTGATGTTGAATCGGCGGTAGTGCTTTTTCTGAGGGACTCCTGCTCAAACACCGCCATTGACCCTACTGAAAGCGTACCCTGAGTATTGGAAATGTCATAACATTCAATCCGGTTTGGTGGGAAATTTAGCGCAAGCGCCTCCTGAAGTTCTGCCAGCGATTGACTTTGGCGATTGGTGTCATTTTCCCATTGCGATTTGAGTGCACGCAGCGTTTCAATTGCATTTTCAGCAGCCATGTTGACAAGGTCCTTGTCGCTGCCAGATTTTGGAACCTTAAGCGCGATCCTTTTCCCGCCGCGTTTCTGCCGCAGCCATTGCTGGATAATTTTTCGTTCTTCCAGATCTACCGGCAGAAGCATCTGTTCCGGAATGGCGGCAGCTTCGCTGTAGAACTGTTTTATGAACTCAGACAACACTTCCGCATCCGCCTCGCCTTCAGTCCCCTTCATCACAAAATATTCCTGTCCGATCAGTTTGCCGGAACGGATAAAAAAGAGCTGGACGCAGGCTTCGTTTTCTGAACGGGCGAGCGCAACTACGTCTGAATCAATCTGGTCATTCCGGACAATTTTCTGCTTTTCAACCACTCGTTCGATCGCGTTGATCTGGTCACGCAGAGCGGCAGCCCGTTCAAACCGCAGTGCTTCTGCGGTTTCTGTCATTTCCTGCTGCAGCCGGCTGACGATTGGATCGGTCTTTCCGTCCAGGAAATTAGCGATGTCCGTCATCATCGCGTAATACTCCGGTTGAGAAATTGCGCCGATACAGGGGGCGGAACACAATTTGATATCATAATAAAGACAGGCTCGGGTGTCCTTGCCGGTAATTTCACGGTCACAGGTCAGATATGGAAAAATCCGGCGCAATAA
The DNA here is from genome assembly GCA_040766005.1 of Flexilinea sp. Classification (GTDB taxonomy): domain Bacteria; phylum Chloroflexota; class Anaerolineae; order Anaerolineales; family Anaerolineaceae; genus Flexilinea. The sequence continues at coordinate 237,880 of JAXGRI010000001.1, forward strand.
GTCCAGCGTCTGATGTACGGCCCAGACGCTGGTATACGGTCCAAAGTAGCGCGAACCGTCCTGAGCCATCTGACGGGTGACCAAAATCCTTGGGTATGGGTTTTGGAATTCGATTTTGATGTAAGGATAACGCTTATCGTCCTTTAGTTGGACGTTGTACATCGGGCGATTCTTCTTGATGAGGTTCATTTCAAGAATCAGCGCCTCAAGTTCAGATTCAACCACGACCCAGTCGATGTGATCGATATGCGAGACCATCCGCCGCGTTTTTATGGTGTGCTGCGCGCTTGAATGAAAATAGGACCGCACCCGATTGCGAAGGTTGACCGCCTTGCCCACATAGATAATTTTGTCATCCAGGTCTTTCATCAGATAACAACCTGGCTTGTTGGGCAGTGTCGCCAGAATGGCAGTTATTTTTTCACTTACAGCCATGGATCAGGCTTCCAGCAAGATTGTCACCGGCCCGTTGTTCAACAGTTCCACCTTCATATCCGCACCAAACTTGCCCTGTTGGGTCGGCACGCCGAAATCACGCAGATGCTGGGCAAATTGATTCACAATCGGGTCGGCGACCTCCGGAGCTGCGGCATGGATAAAGGACGGGCGATTGCCTTTGCGCGTGTCTGCACACAAAGTGAATTGAGAGACGACAATCGCTTCCCCTTGAATATCTTTTACGGATAAATTCATTTTTCCTTCGGCATCACAGAAAATGCGCAATGCGGAAATTTTGCGCGCCAATGTAAGCGCTGCTTCCGCTGAGTCGCCTTCAACGACGCCCAGAAGAATCAGCAGCCCTTGACGGATACTGCTGATAATTTCATTATCAACCGTTACTGACGCACGGCTGACTCTTTGTACGACGGCTTTCATAACATCCTCTCAGGTAAAAATCCTATTTAATCATATCCTATTGGCTCAACATGCACGTAAGCCCGTTCTACATCCGGATGTTCAAGAAGTTTTTTCACAACTTCGGATTCGATTCGATGAACTTCATGCAAGGATGTTTTTCCATCTACGTTAATGTGAACATCCAACAGATAACGGGTGCCGACATACTCTGTACAAAGCTGGTGGACGTTTGCCACACCCGGCACGCCGCTGATCAGAGAGATAAATTCCTGTCGGGTTTCCTCTGGCGCCCCGGCGCCTGTCAGAAAACCGAGGTTTTCCAGGAGAGCAAGGAAAGCCGCCCTGAAAATCCATAAAGATACCAGGATACCGGCGATCGGATCTGCCAATAAATTGATATAGCGTGAGGCAATTACGCCAAGAATCGCAGTGAAAGATGTCACGGTATCCATGACATTGTCCATCGCAGCAATTTTTAATGTTGGACTGTTAACCTGTTTTGCGATCCGGCGGATAACCAGATACATGGCTGCTTTAATCAATGCAGATATCATCAGTACGATGACAGGCAGCCCCATCTCTAATGGTTGTGGTCCATTTTGGATTTTGTCAATTGACCCGGATAACGCTTGATATCCAGCCCAGGCAATTGAAAAGCTGATTACCACCCCGACCAAGGGCTCAAAACGTCGGTGTCCTTGAGGATGTGAGATGTCAGGCGGGCGTAGCGCGATAAACATGCCGATCACCAACATTGTCGAATAGAGTACGTCAGACAATGAATTCAACGCATCCGCTCGCAAACCGGAACTTTCTGAAATGTGCGATGCGATCAGTTTCATCACTGCCAAAATCAAGTTCCCTGTCAGTGTGATGATCAACGCTTTGTAAGTTTGCGCGTTTTCGGCTTTTGTATTCGGGCTATCTGAAAATAATTTCATTTTCTCTTCTAAGAATGGATTCAAGCGAGATTACAAAATGTTCTCATCGCTGCAAACATTTCAGGAACGTTCTGGCAGCGCTTTAATACAACCCGCCCGTCGGTTCGTTCTGCTCCCGGAACTCGTGCAGCAGCTTCGGCCATATGCGGCATTGTAAATTCAATTTCAATTTCCAGCGGTGCGGACAGAACAAAAGGCTCTGGTGCGTTACTGGCGGACAGTCGTTCCGCGGCTTTTTTCGCAGCCGCGCGGATCATATCGGCTGTTTGCGCAGGAGGCAGGCAATATCCGGAAAAATAGCCGGTTGCCTGTTTGACGGCGACGGTCTCTAATCCAGGAACGAGAGATCGCGCTTCTGCAACAAACGTCTGGTCTCCGGCTGCCATGATCGGTCGCGCGCCAAAATAACCGGCAATCAGTGAATTTAACCCAAATTCGCCGATGACCTTGCCGTTAATTTTCAGGTTCAGGACGCTCAACGTCCAGGTGTGAGCCAGGATTGCCTCTGCTGTTCCCGCTTTTGCGTGATAGCCAACGAACATGACGCCGTCAACTCCACCATCAATCCCGTTCATCATACTCCAGGGAGAAAATGTGCTGCAGTTCAGGATGGCGCGTTCATCCAGCGCCTCGATCAAAATGTTGCCGCCGCTGTCATGCCCGTCAGAAACGGTCACGACGTCGGCCCCGCCGGCGAATGCGCCGTCAATCGCGGCGTTTACGTCACCCGTCATCAGCTGGCGAAAGCGCTGATATTCCGGATGTTTACTGTCACAATGTTCCCAGCGCGTTACACCGGTGATTCCTTCCATGTCACATGCTATCTGAATTTTCATTTTTGTACCTTCAGTTTCTTTCAATAATCATCTCAATTATAAGGAACTTTTAGTATTCTTGCGATGAAAACCGGTTAAAATGCCGTCCACAGATGATTGGATAATTCAATAAACAGACCTTCTTCCGGGCGGTTTTTGTTTTTTATAGATCCAACCCATATCATGCCTTCTTTTTTTCAGCCAGCTATGTTTTAATTCAGATATGAAAAAGAACCTGTTCGATCCTCAAACCGGGTTGTTATCCAAAGGTGACGTGGTTGATTATTTTCTGATCTTGCTGGGGTGTCTCCTCCAGGCTTTTGGAATGGTATATTTCCTCATCCCTGCAAAGCTGATCAGCGGCGGTGTATCCGGCATCGCTCAAGTGATTAACGCTTATACCCAGTTGCCGATTGGAATGATGACGCTGGCGGGCAACATCCCTCTGTTTTTCCTTGGATGGCGTTATCTCGGCAGGCGCAGATTTGCCATCCGAACGATCATTGCAGTTGTCGCTTTTTCGCTGCTCACTGATTTGTTGTCAAGGCTGGCGGTTGACAGAACGCTGACCCATGATCTGTTTCTGAACACGATGTTTGGTGCAGTGTTGTTGGGAATCGGATTCGGACTGGTTTACCGCGGCAGCGGCACAAGTGGCGGCAGCGACATTATCGGCAGGATTCTCAATCAGCGGCTGGGTTTCCCGATGGCACAATCCTATCTGTTGACGGACTCAATCTCTGTAATCCTCGGTGGTTTCACTTTCGGCTGGGACTTGGCTTTTTATGGACTGATCGCCATCTACGTCAGCGGAATTGCCGCAGAGATGATTTCGGAAGGGTCAGGAATCTTCCGTGAAGCAATGATCATCACCAGCCAGCCGGAAATGATCTCGGAGCAGGTAATTAATTCGATTGGACGCAGTGTGACCCATCTCAGGGGTGTTGGGGGGTATTCAAAGGAAGAAAAGGCGATTATATACTGCGTGATTGATCGCGGACAGGTTAACCAGCTGAAACGGATTGTTTCGGAAGCCGACCCGACGGCTTTCATGGTTGTCGGACAGGCACATGAAGTGTTGGGAGAGGGTTTCCAGCAATATAAGACGCTGCCGGATTAATATAATCGAATTAATCGCGCCCAAACCCCAGCGATTTAAGCACAGCCGGGTTGTTACGCCAGTTCTTTTCAACCTTCACCTTCAATTCCAGATAAATTTTTTCTTTCGGTCAGCTTTTCAATTTCTCGACGGGCGTCTTCGCCAGTGCTTTTTATCCATCATGCCACCTTTTTCGATTACGATCGGTTTGTGTGCTTCGCGATCCAGCAGCAGCGTTGCGGCGATATACGAATTTTTCTCCGTGCGGTCCTTGTAGTCTTCAACCCGTACGGCAATTGCGTGGGGAACTTCATCCTCCAGATTGTTCAAAACAGATTCGCGGATTAAGTCGCGGGCGATTTCCCGTTCAAACAAATCGGTGATCTGCTCCGGGTCGTAGAATTCCGGCCCTTCTGGCAGGCGGCTGACCAGCGAGTCGAGCAGCTCTTTCACCCCGCTTCCATCTTCTGCGGAAATCAGATGATACTCTGCGCCGGGCGCCAGGTCCGTAAAAACTTTCAGTTTTTCCGAAGAAATATTGCCTTTGAGAAGGTCAGCTTTATTGAGCGCCAGGACGGTGACGTTCAACAGGTTCATGTTTTCAATTCGTTCTGCGATCAGGCAGTCTTCAGCTGTCGGTTCCATTGAACCGTCCATAATCCAGAGCAGCAGGTCAACTTCAGTGAAGGTGCCGGTCGCTGCGTCATTCATGGTGTTCCCCAATTTGGAATAAGGCTGATGGATACCAGGCGTATCAATGAACACAATCTGATAGTCGTTCGTCGTAATGATTCCGAGCTGGTTGCGCTGAGTTGTCTGAGGACGCGCTGAAACCGCGGCAATTTTCTGCCCCAGCAGGCGGTTCATCAACGTTGATTTCCCCACGTTCGGACGTCCGATTACGCTCACAAATCCCGAACGGAAGTGTTCGCTTCTTTTTTCTTTCTGTTTTAATCGCATTCCTGATCCGCCTTTTCTCCGCTTGTGCCGCCAGCCAGCCTTCTGCCATTTTCAGTTTTTTCTGGTGCGGGTATTTTTTGATCTCGATCTCTCTCAACATCGCAGCCCGTCTGGATGCCACCTCTTCGATATATGCCAGTGCCAGCGGTTTATACATTTTGGTATAAGAAGCGCCTTTGCCGGAAAGATGCGTCCGGAAACGACGCTCCGGATTGATTGTCCAACCTGTGTAAAAGGCACCGTTGGCGCAAAGCAACATGTAACAAAATATTTTACATCTTGTCCCGAAACGGGTTCATCGCTCAACTTGCGCTCATTCTTTCTTTTTTCGCGCCAACCCGCCAAGGAACATTTGCCCCAGATAGTCTCCCATGCTGGGAGGTTTTACCGGTGTATCCTGTTCGCGCCGCCAATTGCCGCTTTCGTAATCTTTCAGCCATTGCTCCCGGTCGGCCAGATTTTTTTCGTAAAAACTTTGGAGCGCGGCGTTGTCACGGTTGAGCAGCGCATCGCGATATTCTTTGAGTGTCTGCATATAGTGGTGGATGGAACGCAGGATATTTTCACGGTTTTCCATCGTTTCAAAAGCGAGCTGTTTTGCTGTGCGTGGCGCAGCGATCTTATCCGTCAGCGCAACAAATTCTTTACTACCAAGTTTGCGCGCTTCTTGCCAGCTGTTCAGATTTATGGCGGAGGAATAAAACGCGTTTGAGAGGATTTTCGGCAGCATATCATTGAAAGAAATCAGTCCATCCAGTTCCGCTGGTTCAATATAAATGCTATGCGAACCGACCAGCTGTGCAAGATCGGCCGCCAATTTTACCACGGAGGGGTCGGTATCGGGCGATGGAGCGATAAAGAATATGCCGGTTTTGAACAAATCTTCATGAGCGCTGTGGTATTCGTTGCCGTGTTCATGAAGCCATTTTGCGCTGATTGACGGATAGATCCCCAGGTAGTTATTGGGCTGCCTGAGATGTGTCTGCGCCCAACCGATTGCGCTGATTTTTGCAGCGGAGCAATCCAGAATTGCAGCATTCTGCTTCACCTCGTCCGCGATCAACTCCAGCACGCTCTCGACTTCATTCGCAGGAATTGCCAGAAAAACGATATCCGCTGCCTTGACGGCGTCAACAATTGCGTGTTGAATTTCGTCAACAGCTTCGATGCGCATAGCATTTTCTTCGGCATATTTGCGGATGTCGCAGCCAACCCGACGAATTTCGTCTTTTTGATACTTTAGCGCCAAACCTAATGAGGTTCCGATTTCTCCCAACCCTACGATGGTGATTTGAATGGTCATTTACGCTCCTGTCATCCAGATGTATAGCCCGAAGATCAGCGGGCTCAAAATTTTCCCAAAAATGTTGATCCTGAGATAAGGTAAAACCAAAAAGAAAACCAACAGGATTTGCATACCGTACGCCTGAATCCGGTCCCATATTGGGCGAATTGACTGAGGGACAAAAAATTCGAAGACTTTTTCACCGTCCAGCGGCGCGAGCGGTAACAGGTTAAACACTGCCAGACTGATATTAATCAGAATGAATTGGCGCAGGAAAAAAGAAAAGGTTGTTAATGCGCCATAAGAGATATTAAGCAGCCGCAGCACATTGACATTTTTCAGCAGCAGTGCGCCAACCAATGCCAACAGGAAGTTGGAAAGCGGTCCTGAGAATGAAATCAGCATGACGCCTGCCTTGTGCCGGTTTTCGATCAGATCGGTGCGAATGCGCACTGGTTTCGCCCAGCCAAATCCTGTCATCAGCAGCATCAATGATCCGAACGGATCCAGGTGCTTGAGCGGATTGAGTGTAATTCGTCCGTCGGCGCGCGGCGTCGGATCACCCATGCGGTCCGCCAGCAAGGCATGTGCCAGTTCATGGACGGTAAACGCGATCATCAAGGTGATGATACGGGCGAAAATCACGGAGGGCTGGGTTGAACCAAACATGAAATAATTATATCATTCAGCTTTTTTCTCATGTTCATGGCTCAGCATGAGGCTGAAGCGCAGTCTGGCATTCACCCCCTATATCTTTTATAATAGGATGGATGGTTGAACAATACGAACTTAATGACCTGATCACTTTAAAAAAAGCGCATCCCTGTGGCTCCACTCAATGGAAGGTTGTACGTTTAGGTGCGGAAATTGGGATGGAATGCTGCGGCTGCAATCATCGTGTTCTTTTAAGCCGGCGTGAGCTCGCAAAAAAAATGAAGGGGAAACCGCTGCGGTTTGAACCGGGAATGACTGCGGAAAGAGAGAAGGAATAATTTGGCAATATTAAGCTCGGATACGCTGGAAATTTTCAGCAGAAGCGCGGATCAGAGCCGTCGGCTTGGCATGCGATTGGGACGTTACCTGCAAATTGGAGACGTGCTTTGTCTTAGCGGTGATCTTGGTGCGGGGAAAACAACGTTTATTCAGGGGATTGCCCAGGGATGGGGCAGTGTTGACCCGGTCACCAGCCCGACATTTGTCCTGGTGAACGAGTACAATCGAATGGACGGCAGTATCCTCTTTCATATGGACGCATATCGGATTGGTGATACGATGGAAGCGGAAGAGTTGGATTTGGACCGGATGCTGCAGCGAGGTGTATTAGTAATTGAGTGGGCGGAACGGATTGACCGCATTCTGCCGACTGGGCGACTCGCCATCAAGCTGGCCTGGATTGCGGACGAGCAACGAAGAATTACGCTGACGCCAACTGGAACACGCTATCGATCCATCATCAAAGCTTTTCGTCAGAACACTTTTGGAGTTTAAGCGGATATGTTATTAGCGATTGATTCATCTACCAGCAATATCGGCATCGCTCTATTTGATGGGAACAGCGTTATTGGTGAGAATACCTGGACCAGTTCCAACCGGCACACGGTCATTCTGGCGCCAGCTGTCCGGACGCTGTTGAATATGCTTGAAGTGGACGCCGATCGTCTTAAAGGGATTGGCATCGCTCTTGGGCCAGGGTCGTTTACCAGCCTACGCGTAGGGCTCTCATTTGCAAAGGGGATGGCGTTGGGATTAAACATTCCGCTGATCGGGGTGCCGACGCTCGATATCCTTGCTGCCGCCCAACCGAAAACGCTCCAACCGCTTTGCACCGTTTTGCAGGCGGGCCGCGGCAGACTGGCTGCAAAATTTTACCGTTGTGTCAAGGATAAATGGACGGACGCATCTGAGATCAGCGTATTTTCAGAAGAAGAACTGGCTGATGCGATCCAGGAGCCAACCATGGTCAGTGGTGAGCTGACCGCTGAGCTGCGCACATTTTTGCGCAGAAGAAACGCAATATTCGACTGGCGCCGCCTGCCATGTGCTTGAGAAGGGCTGGTTTTCTGGCGGATCTGGCTGGACTGCGCTGGAAAAAGGCGAATTTCATAACCCGGCTTCTCTTGCTCCGATCTACCTCCATATACAAAAGATCCGATTCCCGGACCGTGAACGATGGATTGTTTCAAGCCTAAAATCCGCCGGATGGATTTTACGGATATTCCGGGGGTGATGGAAATTGAACGGGCATCTTCAGATTTGCGTTGGACGGAGAACGCTTTCCCCCCCCGTTTTGAAACCTGCGGAAATGATGCAGGACGTCCATGGGTCGCCGCCGCTGCTGATGGAACCTTGTTGGGATTTGCTGTGTTATGGTTCATTGTTGACGAAATGCACGTCGCGAATTTGGCTGTGACCCTGCGTACCGCCGTCAGGGAATCGGTTTCGCGTTGCTTCGTTGCGGATTATTGGCTGGATGGGATGAAGGTGCCCGAATCTCGTTTTTAGAAGTGAGAGCCGGGAACCGGCCGGCGATCTCTCTTTATCAAAAGATTGGTTATTTTCAGGCCGGAGTACGAAAAAAGTATTATCAGGACAATCAAGAGGATGCGTTGTTGATGAATCTTGAAACGGAAATTTACCGACAGTTTGTCCTGAATCAGGAGCGAATATGACAGATAAACTGACCGAAATGAACGCATTGGCGCCAGCAAATTGCCGTCTGCCAGAATTGTCAATTGCACCTCGAGGAAGAAATCCGTTCCCGGTGAAGGCAACATAGAATCTTAAAATTTGTTTATCGGTGAAGGTCCCGGTATGAATGAAAATGAAACCGGGCGCCCGTTTGTCGGACAGGCGGGTAATTTTCTGAACGAATTGTTTTCCGTTGCCAAAATGAAGCGCCAGAGTGTTTTCATCACCAATGTCGTCAAGGCCGTCCGCCTTCCAATCGTGACCCGCTGCCGGAGGAGTTGGCAGCCTGTGCCTTGTACCTTGATGCGCAGATCGCGCTGATCGATCCTTTGATCATCGTCACACTTGGGCGATTTTTCATGGGCCGCTATTTCCCGTTGCAGCGTATCAGCGCAATTCATGGAAAAGGCGTTTGGATGGATGGCAGAATGATTGTCCCCATGTTTCATCCGCGGCGGCGCTCCATCAACCAAATCTGCGTGACAGTATCATTCGCGATTTTTCGATGTTGCCGGTCTATCTGAAAGAAGCTGAGGAGCAGCAGATGGGTGACTCCGCAGCGCCGGCAGAAATAAACGACCCTGTCGAAGAGAATGATGCGAAAGAAGCCCCGCAGATGGATAACGGCGTTCAATTATCCCTTTTTTGAAGCCCGGACAGAAGCAGCTCGTTCGGATCAGACGATTGCTGCTTTATAATTACATCCAAAAGGCCTTGGAACGGGCAAAAAACGGACTTCTATATGAGGAATGAATTGGTATCGTTTCAGTTGGCTTTTTGAAGCAGGATCAAGGTTTTCAGAGAATCAAGCATAAGGTGGAACGATTGAAGGCTATCCTTTTTGCCAATACTGACTGGTATCTTTATAACTTCCGTCTGGATACTGCCAGATACCTGAAAGAGCAGGGATGGGACGTCGTTCTCATGTCTCCGCCGGGAAATTACAGCGACAGGTTCGCCGCTGAAGGCTTTCGCTTTATTCCGTTCGATTTCTCTCGAAAAGGGATTAACCCGTTCTTGGAATTGACTACGATCCGTCGTCTTCGGCAGGTGTATGAGAAGGAACGTCCGGATCTCGTCCATCACTTCACGATCAAATGTGTCATTTATGGTTCTTTCGCGGCAAAACAATCCGGGATCAAGGCGATTGTAAATGCCATCACCGGACTCGGCTACGTTTTCACCAGCAAAAATTTTTCCGCAAGGATGATTCAAAAAGTGGTTTCTTTACTCTATCGCAGAGCGCTTGCTGGAACGCAGGTGATTTTTGAAAACCCGGATGACGCCATACTGTTTGGTCAGTCTGGATTTACTCGTGATGCGGAGGACCACGTAATTCTGGGTACAGGCATTGATACTGATCTGTTTCGTCCAGTGCCGCCGCCTGATTCGGTCGTTCTCACAATTTTGCCCGCGCGATTATTGTGGGATAAAGGCGTCGGCGAGTTTGTCCGGGCGGCAGAAATCATCCATCGAAAGGGGATTCCCGCCCGCTTTGCGCTGGTTGGGAAAAAGGATGATGGCAACCCCAGTAGTATTTCTTATGAACAGATGACGCAATGGCAAAAAGAACAGAATGTCGAATGGTGGGGCTGGCAGGAGAATATCATTCCGGTTTTGTCTATGGCGGATATCGTTTGTCTGCCCTCTTATCGCGAGGGACTGCCGAAAATTTTGATCGAAGCCTCCGCCTGTAGCCGGCCGATTGTCGCAACGGACGTTCCTGGTTGCCGTGAAGTGGTTGCAGACGGTGTGACAGGATTGCTGGTTCCGGTCCGAAATGCGGATGCGCTGGCGGATGCGTTGGAAAAACTGATCCATGACCGCGATCTGCGTCTGAAATTGGGAGAAGCTGGCAGAGAACGGGCGATTGAGCTTTTTTCCAATGAGCGCGTCAACCGTGAAACAGCCATCGTCTATCAGAAGGCGCTGCAATCCGATGGTTCTTGAATCAATTCCAACCGGGAAAATTTTTGAAACGATTGCTTTCAGCTTCTTTGTTTCTCTGCTGATTGTCCCATTTGTCACCAGATTCGCCTTCCGGATCGGGTTGATGGATGTTCCAAACGCGCAACCACATAAAATCCATAAACGCCCTGTTCCTCTGTGCGGCGGAATTACATTTATGTTGACTTTGACACTTGTGGCGGTTTTCCTGAATCGGCTGCTGCCTCCGCTGCTACAAAAACTGCTCCTGTGCGCATTCATGATTTTTGGGTTCTCCTTGTGGGATGATTTCAAGCCGCTGCCGGCTTGGGTCAAGCTGTTGGGGCAGCTTTGCGCCTCTGTTTTGCTTTATATCCTTGGTGTCCGGGTTCAGATCATGTTGGAACTGGGACCGATCTTTGGGTTTCCTGTTTTCTTAAACGAAACATTGAACTTCCTGATAACAATTTTTTGGCTGATTTTCATCACCAATGCCTATAATCTGGTTGATAGCATGGATGGGCTGATGATCGGTCTGGCTTGTTTTGCTTTGACTTTTTTTATGATCGCCTCTATGGATGTCAATCAATGGTCGCTTTCTGTTCTGTGTGCCGCAATGCTCGGCAGCTGTATTGTCCTGAATTTTTTCAATTCATCGCCGGCATTTCTTTTTCTGGGGGATTCAGGAGCGCAAACGATTGGTTTTTTGTTAGCGGCGATCGCTATTCTATACGAACCTCCTTCAAAACTACAAACCAACACTTGGTTCATGCCGATCTTGTTGCTCGGCATTCCAATTTTTGATACGGTGTTGGTGATTTTTTCCCGTTTACGCAGGAAACAGCATTTTTATTCAAGCGGTACCGATCACACCTACCATCGTCTGATCTCTCACGGGTTTTCATCGGTTCAGGCGGTGCAAAGCATGCAATTGGCGGCGATCGCGCTTGAGATTCTGGCATTTTTGCGATTTCGCGCAATCCGATCACCGCGAACGTGATCTTTGCGTTTGTCGTTGTGGCGGGAATCATCACGATCGGTTTTCTGGAGAGCAAGCTCGAATGGAACATCAACAGGATCCTCCGCAAAGACGTTTAATGGCTCTGCCCTGCTATTTTTTTCTGACAGGTGTATTTGGGCTGTACTGCGGAAAAATATTGCGGGATATCCCGTCAGATGCGAAAACGGCTGTTTTATTGGGCTTCTCCGCCGGTCGGCTGTTGCTGTTCGGTTTAATCGCTTTCATGTTAATAATTTCTTTTGCTGTCGCGTTGTTACTTTCGCTGAAGGGTGCCTGGCGGATAAGCGTGGCGGACTGGGTGATTGACCATGAAAAACGTTTGTCCTGCTGGCTTTTTTTTAGCGGATTGGTTGCGCTGCTTTTTTGGCTGGCGCCAGACTATCGCTTTTTGAAATACGCGGCATTCAGCCAGCGGATCAAACCGCTGGTGCTGCAACTCTGTTTCACGGGGATTGCCGGATTTTTTATGGTGCGTTTTTTGAAAAACGGCAGCCAAGAAATCAGACGGACGTTGCACAGTTTGAAGCCAGAGGGCCTGTTTTGGCTCTTCCTGTCAGGCTTTTTTGTTGTTGCGTTGTTTATCCGCTTCAGCGGTTGGGGCGTTTCACCGGGCAGTGAAGCCTGGTATGAGAACGCGGTGCCACTGCTGCCAGCTCAAATTGTCTTGCTGCTGCTGGCAGCGTTTCTGCTCGCCAGGCTGATGCGCGGACGATTGCCCGCGTTGTTGCAGAATCGAACGGCGCTCTTTTTTATTATCTGGGGAATTGGAGCGCTCTGTTGGAACAGCGTGCCTTCCAGCCGCCATTTTTTTGCTCCCGGGCCTTACCCGCCGAACAATGAATGGTATCCCTATTCGGACGCGCTCTTGAATGATCTCGCTGCTCAAACGGCATTGAACGGGCTGAAGTTCAACTTCGGCAGGGTTGTGCTGAAACCAATTGTATCTTTTGTGCTTTATGTCTGCCATCTGCTTGCTGGCGGAAACTTTAGCGCTGCGTTAATGCTGCAAAGCGGGCTGTTTGCCTTACTTCCGGCGATCTTGTTCTTGTTTGCTTCCGATCTTGGCGGTATCACCTGCGGCTTGTTCGCGGCGGGGTTGATGATTCTGCAGGAGATGAACGCGCTTAACACGCATCATATTCTGACGATTCATTCACGGCTTGCGATGAGCGAATTTACGGCACAGGTACTGTTTGCGCTGTTCGCGTTGTTTATTTTTCGCTGGCTGAGGCAGGGGCGTCGCGCTGCTTGCTATGCAGCTGCCGCTGGCGGGGTGCTTTCCCTGTTGATATATACCCGTTTTAACTTCACCAGCCTGTTGTTTGCTGTTGTTCCGATCAGCTTGATCACCCTTCGGCATGCGAAGAAACGTTGGCTGACACAGTCAATGATTTTCTTCTGTGCTTTTCTGGTTGGGGTATCTCCCTGGGTTTACCGCTCATGGAAGATAACCGATAAAATTGCGCCGGAAATTCTGGATACCTTTCAGGCTGTGATCATCGATCAGCGCCTGAAGACAATTGAACCGGAAGTGCCGGTATCCGCTGGTCAGGACCCGGTTCCTCAACCGGAGAAAACCGCCCCGGATCCGGCTTTTGAGCCAGTTCCTGCAACTCCGCTGCCGTCTGTTGCTGTCTTCAGCGAGCTGGAAAGCAGGAGCGTTTCACTGAAGATCCATCCGGTCTTTGATCAGATCGCCAATCATACACTTCATAATCTCTCAGCGATGTTATTTATGCTCCCGCTTCAGCTGCGATTTGATGATTTGGACCATCTGTACAGCGCTTCAGATTCCGTATGGAAAAACAAGTGGGATGGGAGACTGGCGGTTGAGCAGATGGTTTTCCTGTTGCTGATTTTTATCCTGTTCAGCGCCGGTTGTACTGCGCTTTGGCAACGTTTCGGTTGGAACGGGCTGTCTTTTCTGTATTTTGTCATCGTATACTGCGCCAGTCTGGGGCTGGCACGCACCTCCGGCGGACGTTATCTGGTGCCGATGAATTGGAGCGTTCCGCTGCTGCTGGCTGTGTCAGTTGGCGCTGTCGCACTGAGATTTTCTGGCCGAACTTGCAGCTGGTCTTCAATCGGTGGGAAGCTATCATCGGAACGGATGTCCCACTTGCTGACTGGAAGGTCGTTCTTGAGAATTGCCCTGATCTGCGTCGGTTTTATGTCGGTTTATTTGTCGATGATCGTTATCGAAACCTTTTCATCAGCGCCCGCTTCAGCGGGAATGGACGCAAGTCCGTCCGCGAATATTGAACCGATTCTTGAACGCAGCGATCAGCGTACAGAGATTGCCGATGCTGTTCAAAACGGAGATTTGATGATTCTGCATGGAATTGCGCTGTATCCGCGTTTTTACTATTTCAATCAGGGAGAAAGTGGTTCTGATCTCCTTTTCAAGGCGAAGCCGTTTTCACGAATGGTGTTTCAACTGATCCTGGCTGATCGGTTTATCGATGTTTTGTTGCCGTTGCAAACCATTCCTGATATTTTTGAAAACCGGCTGGCGGTGACTGTTCTGGCCTGTCCTGGAACAGGAAATGGTTATTTTGATGCGCTTGCTGTCTATGGCACAGCAAAAGATGGTCAAGAGATCTTTCTGCTGCGCGATCCGGCGAGTGGATTCGCTTGCCCGTTGACTGATCCGGTATGTCCAAACATCGGGCAGTGCTATTGAAATCTTGAATGAGGTTATCTGAAACGCAGAGGAAGGTAAAGTGCCCGCTGTTCATGGAGCCTTTGATAACACCCGATGCTCTTCCCAGCTCCATGTTGTCTTTGTCACAAGAACGCATTTGCTGATTTCGATCATTTTAAATCCCTTCTGTTTGACTGGCAGGGATTCTTTTCTTCTGATTATTCCAGGCAACGAACCGTAAGCGCGAAAAAAACTGAAATTCGCAGTAAGATTAACTTGGACTTGATACCAATCAATTGTTGAAGGGAGAAAATGAATATGGGGAAAAACGCCTGGGAAATCCGGAATGAGAAACTTGGAAAAACTGTGGTGGAAGCGTTAAAAAAACGACATTTTGACGCATACTATTGTGCTGCCCGGCAGGAAGCTGTCGAAAGAGTCCTTTCATTGATCCCGGCCGGATCATCGGTTTCATGGGGCGGTTCAATTACAATCGACGAAATTGGGTTAAAAGACGCGTTGCGAAAAGGCAACTATCGGTTGATTGACCGCGATGCTGCCAAAGATCCGGCTGAAAAAGTTGAATTCATGCGGCAGGGACTGCTGGCAGATACTTTCCTGATGAGCGCGAACGCTATTTCGGAAGATGGGCAGCTCTTTATCATTGATGGGGTGGGCAATCGGCTGGCAGCACTGGTGTATGGCCCGAAACAGGTGATTGTGATTGCCGGTGTTAATAAAATTGCGCGCTCACTTGAGGATGCCATTGTGCGCGCACGTACGATTGCAGCGCCTTATAATGCCAACCGTTTTGATATTACTACCCCTTGCACCGCAAATGGGATTTGCGGCGATTGTACGTCGCTGTCGACGATCTGCGCCCAATTGTTGCGGACGCGTATCTGCAAGCCTGAAGGGCGGATCAAGGTCATCCTGGTTGGAGAGACGCTTGGTTATTAATGGGTCAGTATTTTTGTCATTAGGATAAAATCACCCGATTTGCCGGCTTCGCAGAAGCCGGCTTTTTGGTAAAGTGCGAGCGGTCCGTGGTAATTTCGCTGTTCCCATCCTGACGGAACATTCGGATCCGCTCCAGCAAGCCGGGGTCCGGCTGCCGGACGGGCGACAGCAACCCGAAAGCCTCGATTTTTTGCGTCTGCCAATGCAAAATCCAATAATGCAGTCGCAATACCCTGTTGGCGGAATGATCTTTCAACCAAAAAGCAACTGAAAGCGAAGGCTTTGGTCAGATCAATCGTAACCCCATTGAAAAATTTCTTTAATCGCGGCATTTGGTCAAGATTATCACCGTTACACCAGCCAATTGCTTTCCCTTCAAAAAATGCCAGGTATCCGCTCATTTTGCCAGAACGGATTGCAGTGTCTGCGGTATCGCGGTTCATTCCCGGACTCCGTTTATCCCATTCGTCGTCGTCAGGAATCCGATTGAAGAGGCAGTAGCAGCCTGACCAGTCCGAGTTATCCGAAAACGCGCGCGAATCGAAAAAATTGAGAAAATCATCCGCCAATTGTGGTTCAAGCCGTTTGATTTCAATCATTTTTATAAGAATCTCCCGGGACACTTTTTGGTTTTTTCACAATCAAGATAAAACGATGTTCGTTGGTTTTGATCGAACCAGTCTGCTCCAGTTCTTGCTGCAGCCTGCGCAGTTGCTCATAGTTGTTTTTCACAGAAAACGCTGGAAACTCCCAGGGCAGCACCTTCGCGTAATACACAACTGCGCCGACATCCTTGAAAGTCAATTCTCCGAAAAACTCATCCGCGAACAAAATTTCAAATCCCTTTTCATGAAAGACATGTTTCTCTGCTGCCAAACAGAAATCCGGCAGCGCCGGCTGATATCTGGGAATCAATTTTGCTGACAAGCTGATATTATTCTTCCCTCCCACCTGTTGCGTAATCAACCGTCCGCCGGGCTTTAGGATGCGCATGATTTCATCGATGTGATAGGATTCATGTCGGTTGAGTATCAGATCAAATTCATTGTCCGGAAACGGCAGCGATGAATCCTCTGTAATTTTTTTTACTTCGATCCCCAGCGGCGTCAGCCGGGCAATACACAAACAGATATTTGGATCCCAGCTTTCGGTTACGGAGGTTAGATGAGGCGGGTGCCCCAGCGAAAGCAGATACTCCCCGCCGCCGGTGCCCATGTCCAGAATTCGATCAGTTGGGCTGAGAACGCTGCGTACAAGCCGGTCATAATCCCAGGGCAGCGGCTCGTCTTGCCAGCGTCCGTCCAGGTGTGAAAAATCCCATCCGCTGAACGGATAATTTTCTTCGAAAAGCCATTGCTCCAAAATCAAAGGATCCATGTTGAGATTATATTGTAAAAAGGCGATTGCATTTGAAACGTTTATTGGCGTGTCTATGATTTGCTGTTAGGCAAAAACTGGCTTTTCCTGTTCCAGTCGCATCTGAATGATGGGATAAGGTCTTCCCTGCTGGTCGGCTTCGCTCCTTTGAAAAATGAAACCCATCGATTCATAGAAACAGCACGCCTGCGGATTCTGTTCGTTCACGTCCACTTTGTCGACTGCGTAATGTTGGATGGCGGTTTGAACCAACATTCTGCCAATCCTTTCCTTTGTTCGCACGGCGATACAAAAGCATCTCCAATTTTTTCCCGTCAATTCCCATAAATGCCAGAGGTTCTCCACCATCAATGCTGAGAACAACAAGGCTGGGAATCGTTAACAATGCGGCTGGAATATCCTCTCCGATTTTTATTATTTCATCATCCGAAAGAAAAAGTGGGACGCCCGCACGGCTTTTTCCCAAATTGCGAACAATTGATTGATAATTATCGGAGTCCTGTTGGTTGTCTATGATGTTTATCATGTTTTCTTAGTTGGTATTATCGTTGAATTTATCAAAAATATTTCCGCCAATTATAGCAGAATCTGGCTCTGATTTGACAGGGGTGGCTTATGTTTTAATTAGAGAAATTTTATAAGCCCCAACAGGCGCTCTTATCCAGAGAGGTGGAGGGACCGGCCCGAAGAAACCTCGGCAACCTGATTCGTCAAGGTGCCAAATCCGGCAGAAGCAGGAAAGAATCTGGAAGATAGGAGGGCACGAAGAAAAAATCGCACCCCCCTGAAACGCGGGGTTTTTATTTACAAGGAGAAAACTTTTATGACAACGTTTATGAAATCACCGAAATTTTTCTTTACTTCTGAATCCGTGATCGAAGGTCATCCGGATAAGATGTGCGATCAGATCAGTGACGCGGTTCTGGATGCATTGAACAGGATCCATACTCGCGGGTTGCCTGTGAAACGGCGACAAAAACCGGTTATGTGATGATCTTTGGTGAAATCACCACAAAAGCCTTTGTAAACTTTGACGAGTTGGTTCGCAAAGTTGTAAAAGGAATCGGCTATGATGCCAGTGAGAAGTGTTTTGACGGAAACACCTGCGGCGTGCTTTCAGCGATCTCGACCCAGTCGCCGGATATTGCGTTGGGTGTCGATCTGGCACAGGAAGCGAAAAAGGGTGAACTGGGCACGGTCGATTTTGAAGCGGTCGGGGCTGGCGATCAGGGGATGATGTTTGGCTATGCTTGCAACGAAACCGATGTATACCTGCCGCTGCCGATCTATCTGGCCCACCGTCTGTCCGAAAAACTGACCGAAGTCCGCAAGAACGGTACGATCCCTTGGGCATATCCTGATGGGAAAAGTCAGGTGACGATTGAATATGCATACGGCAAGCCGAAACGGATTGATACGGTGGTGGTTAGCACCCAGCATTCTGCCGAAATGCGCGGCAAACATGCCGAAATTGAAGCCGCCATCAAAAAACATGTGATCGATCCGGTTTTGCCCAAAGAATTGATTGACGCTGACTTGAAAGTCTATGTCAACCCGACCGGCGAATTTATTGTCGGCGGCCCGCAGGGTGATTCTGGCTTGACTGGGCGAAAAATTATCGTTGATACGTATGGCGGTATGGGCAGGCATGGCGGCGGCTGTTTCAGCGGCAAAGACTGCACCAAAGTTGACCGTTCAGCGGCTTATGCGGCTCGCTGGGCAGCGAAAAATATCGTCGCTGCTGGGTTGGCAGACCATTGTGAAATCCAATTGAGTTACGCAATTGGCGTGGCAAAACCGATCAGTATTAACGTTGAGACGTTTGAGACCGGTAAGATTTCCGATGAAAAAATTTCCGAACTGATTGCAAAGCATTTTGATCTGCGTCCGGGTGCGATTATTAAAAAGCTTGATTTGCGCCGACCCATTTACCAGAAGACGGCTGCTTACGGACATTTTGGCCGTGAAGATGCTGAGTTCACCTGGGAACGCACTGACATGGCGGAAACGCTGCGCAAGGCGGCCGGGCTGTAGAAAAATCATTCCGGTCATGACGCTTGGCGAATGATTCTTAAATTCGTATGAGTAAAACAATCCCTCGCTGTAATGCAAGGGATTGTTTTTTCGTCTCGTTTTCTTTTGAATGCAGCTTCACACATAATTGAAGAGCTCTAACCCTATTGCAACCTTCGGCGCTTTCCCGAAAGCTGAAGCTACTTCAAAATGCTCCTTCGGAGGAAAGAATTCGACGGGTAAAAAACATATTCCGGCATCAGATGTCGGTGATGCGCTTCTTTCCGAAGAAAACCAAAGCGCAGCGATCATAATTCCAACAAAGTTTGTGTTAGAGCAGATGATCTTCCTGCCTGAAAGTGGTTTTATATCCTTCTCCTGAAGATGCTCTATCATCCGTAAAACTTTTATACTCCTGTTAGAAAAGAACGGGGTGTTTTATAGATATGGGATAATTTAATCAGGTTGGAACGCTTTTGAAAAACGGATACTTCTTGGAAATGTTCCTTTGTGAGGGAGAAGATGGATCTACAGGATGAAAAAATGACGTTGGTGCGGGACTGGATAGAGAAGAGCAGTAACATCGTTTTCTTCGGGGGCGCCGGGGTTTCGACTGCGTCGAAGATCCCGGATTTTCGCTCAGCGGATGGTATTTACCAGCAGGAAAGCCGCTATCGCTATCCGCCTGAAACCATCCTCAGCAGCAGTTTTTTTGATCGTCATCCGGATGTTTTTTATGACTATCTCTTTGATAAAA
This sequence comes from Flexilinea sp., assembly GCA_040766005.1. GTDB lineage: Bacteria > Chloroflexota > Anaerolineae > Anaerolineales > Anaerolineaceae > Flexilinea. Next base: position 257,224 of record JAXGRI010000001.1, read on the forward strand.
TGTGGTTTCCGGATGCAAAACCGAACGCGGCACATACTGCCCTCGCTGCGCTGGAAAAAGTGGGCAAGCTGCGCGGAGTTATCACCCAGAACATCGACGGGCTGCACCAAAAAGCCGGTTCGCAGCGCGTGGTTGAACTGCATGGCAACATGAGGCGTTTCTATTGCATGGACTGTTTATTCCCGGCGGGGACCAACGCGATTGATCCTCAAAAAGGAGTTCCGCATTGTACCCGCTGCGACGGCGTTCTGCGTCCGGACGTGGTACTGTATGAAGAGACGTTGGACAGGGAAGTGCTTGATGAGGCGGTTGCTTTAATTTCGGGTGCGGGGATATTACTGGTTGGAGGGACATCACTGGTTGTTTATCCGGCTGCCGGGTTGATTCGCTATTACAAAGGACAGAAATTGGTTTTAATCAACCGCGAGCCAACGCCGATGGATCATCTGGCAAATCTTGTGGTTTATGGAGATATTGCGGAAGTGCTGCCCAGGATTGTGGCGGGGGTATGACCGGACAGAGATAGAAAGGTGGTAAGTTCAAAAAAATGTCGATTGAAAAAGTGCGTGAATATTTCAAAAGTTTGGGGTTGGCGGATCGGATTCAGGAATTCAATGATTCCAGCGCAACGGTTGAGCTTGCAGCGGAAGCGCTGGGTTGTGAACCGGGACGGATCGCAAAAACGCTGGCGTTTCGGATTGGTAACGGCTGTATGCTGCTGGTAGTTGCCGGTGACGCCAAAGTCGATAATCCCAAATATAAAGCACGTTTTGGTTTGAAGGCAAAGATGATTGCGCCGGATGAAACAGAAACATTCGTTGGACATGCGGTTGGCGGGATTTGTCCCTTCGCAATTCCGAGCGGAATACCGGTGTTTTTGGATGAATCGTTAAAACGGTTTGATATCGTTTTTCCCGCAGCTGGCAGCAGCAACAGCGGAATCGGATTGACGTTGGCAGAATTGGAAAGATGTTCGGGGGCGGCGGACTGGGTTGATGTCTGCAAATGCTGCCTGCCCTGAATTTACAGACGCGGCGGGTATGTTCAGACGACAACGGATAAATTTCCGAAAGCCGCCGCCGTTTTTCCCGCCGTAAAAAGATATTTTGGATGACAGAGGATTACATTGACCGGCTGTCGGGACTTAAGTAGCATGGAAAACTTGTGGATAAGTTGTTGATAAGACTTTAAAAATGTGGATAATTGGCTTGTGCGGACAGAAAATTTAACGGCAGGTGGATCAGCCGCCAGAGAAGGTGGTTTTTTTTAATAAACAGGGGAAACAGTAGGATGAAAAAAGCCGAAGTCCGTTTAACGCTGAATTTCCGGACTGTAGCGTTCGAATAAATCTTCAAAATGATGAAAAATATGCACCAGATCCATCCCAAAAGGCGTCAGATGATAGGAGGTCTGGTTTTTCTCCTCAATCTTCAGCGCGTTCTGTTCAACCAGCATCTTTAACTTTCGTTGCAATTCCGTATGGCTGATGATCGGGATGCTGCTTTCGATCTCGTTATAATGTGAGGATTCTTGTTCAACGGCATAGAGAATCTCAGGAACCCATTTTGATCCGACCAGATTTTGGATCATTTCATATCCATTTTCCAGAAACGTCATAAAAAACCTTTCTTATTGTGTCTAGCACCAGCAAACAATTTTGTTCGTTGAAAAAAATCGGAACTTCAATAAAATTAGATTACCGAAATAGCGAACCTTAATCAGATACTATTATAAAGGAGGAAAAATGAAGGATGAAAAAATGAAAAAACTAACGTTGATCATGATGATCAACAGAAGAAGCCGTTAACTTCTGCAAGCGGCAGACCGATTGCGCATAATGAGAATAGTCAGACAGCTGGCAGACGAGGGCCGATCACATTACAGGACACTTGGTTCCTGGAGAAAATGTCCCATTTTGACCGGGAAGTGATCCCGGAGAGACGGATGCACGCCAAAGGGTCAGGTGCGTTCGGTGTATTTAAAGTGACTCATGACATCACCCGGTGGACAAAAGCCAGTATTTTCTCGGAAATCGGAAAAGAGACGGCAATGTTCGTTCGGTTTTCGACCGTTGCCGGCGAACGAGGCGCGGCGGATGCCGAGCGTGATATCCGTGGATTCGCGATGAAATTCTATACTGATGAGGGAAACTGGGATCTGGTTGGCAACAACACGCCCGTTTTCTTCTTCCGTGACCCGCTGTTGTTCCCCGATCTGAACCACGCCATTAAACGGGATCCGCGCACCAACATGCGCTCTGCGCAGAACAACTGGGACTTCTGGTCTGCACTGCCGGAAGCGCTTCATCAGGTTACCATCGTCATGAGCGACCGCGGAATTCCGAAGACGTATCGCCACATGCATGGATTCAGCTCCCATGCATTTTCGTTCATCAATGCTTCAAACGAACGGGTTTGGGTCAAGTTTCATTTACACACCCAACAGGGCATTGAAAATCTGACAGATCAGGAAGCTGAAACGATCGTTGCAAAAGATCGCGAATCGCATCAGCGCGATCTGTACGAGGCGATTGAACGCGGTGAGTTTCCGCGCTGGACGATGTTTGTGCAAATCATGACGGAAGAACAAGCGAATAATCTGAACTACAATCCGTTTGATCTGACCAAAGTCTGGTACAAGGGTGATTATCCGCTGCATGAAGTGGGTTATTTTGAGTTGAACCGCAACCCGGACAATTATTTCATGGATGTGGAACAGGCGGCTTTCAATCCGGCCAACATCGTGCCGGGCGTTGGCTATTCACCGGACCGTATGCTGCAGGGCCGGCTGTTCTCCTATGGTGACGCGCAGCGTTACCGGTTGGGCGTGAACCATTATCAGATTCCGGTGAACCGTTCACGCATTGAAACCAACCATTTCCATCGTGACGGCGCGATGCGTGTAGATGGGAATTTTGGCGGAAAGACTTCCTACAATCCCAACTCCTACGGCGTCTGGCCGGAAAACCGCGCTCTAACGGAACCGCCGCTCTATACGGAAGGGCCGGTTGACCATTACGATTTCCGTGAAGACGATACCCTGTATTATGAAATGTCGGGAAAACTGTTCAACTTGATGTCATCTGAACAGAAAAATGTGCTGTTCGAAAACACTGCCCGCAATATGGACGGGACGACGGAACTGGTGAAGAAGCGCCATATCCGCCATTGCTATCTGGCAGACCCTGAATATGGCAAAGGTGTTGCCAAAGCGATGGGGATTGATATCAAAGCTGTTGATATGAACGACACCTACGGAGCGAGAGCTTAACCCATCTTGTCTACATAAAAGAAGCTCAATTGGATTTCCTAATTGAGCTTCTTTTTATATCGGATTGGCGCTGATAAAAAAGATCAGCGGAAGCGCGGGGCAATTTTGATCAGATTGATGGCCAGCTGCGCCAGAAAGACCCCACCGGACAACAGCCAAGCGGCATGGACAACCCATTTTTGCTTCATTTCGCATGAGATGCTGTTCGCGCTTTCAAGAGCCAGCGGCAGGCTGAAAATGCAGCTCATCAGAGGCAGCAGCGCCGGCAGGACGTACTGGGTCGATTTCACCGCGACAAAAAAGATCAGATAAATCAGGATCACCGCACACCAGCAGACGATCATCCGGTGGGCGAGGGTGCGATTGCCGGCAACCGCGGCGAACCCGGCAGAAATGATCAGGAAGAAGAAACAGAACATCTCGGTGTAATGATCTTCAAAAGCCGGATACCAGGCGTCCCAGCCAGGGCGGTAATCGTTGCGCGGGTCGTAATCGCCTGCGTACCCTTCCGCCATTTCACCTGATTTCTCCTGCATGATCGCGACCATTTTGCCGCGCGCGTCAGCCCGGAAGAGAAACGGACTGGCATACAAGATCACAATGACCATCGTCAGAATGAACAATCCCCCCTTTTTCAGACTGGCTTGGATTGTCAGCTTTTTCATCAACAGACCGGTTCCCAAATAGACTGCGATTGCCAGAAAGAAGAAGAAACCATACAGCCGGATGGCGGCGGACAGTCCGGTGAAAAGCGCCGCCAGATAAAAATTATGTTCGTAATGGTAGCAATCCCGCTGTAAAAAGTACAGAACCAGGCAGACGAACAGGAGGTTCAACCCGTCCGGATGCCAGAATCCCTGGTTGTTTTGCAGCGATCCCGGCGCCAGCAGCAAAAATAGGAAGATGGCGGCGCTGACCCAACCGTTTCTGAAATGAGTGACGATGAAAACCAGCAATAGACAGGCAAGGATCAGCGGTAGGACTGAGACAAAAACGCGCAGCAGCGGCAGATTGATATGAATCAAGTCCGGGAAATTTTCGCCGCTCAGCCATTTCACCGGTAATAATACCAGCGTTGACCAAGCGTAAAAAGGATAGCCGTAATGATAATCCTCATAAATGAAGAGATGGTAAAGAGTGGCGCTGAAGGTGTCGCCGGGAGCCATGACGTCCATCAAAATAGGATAAATCACAAATTCGTCGCCGCCGTAATGCTGAAAGGCGGAAAAATCTTGCGTACCGTCGAAGTTGGATGGCATCAGAATGGCGATATATATTAGTGCGATCACAACCAGCGTCAGCAAGACCTTGCGCTGGTTGACGTCAAGATCAGCCAACCGCGGCAACAGACGGGATTTGCCGGATTTTCGCAGAGCGCAAAAGGTTTTTTGATAGCTTTGGCGCAATAAAAGCCAGAATTGAAGCGTGACCAACAGCAGCCAGCTGCTGATCGGGCGCAGACTGGCGGGGATAAACAGCCATGTGAATAGGAATATCCACCCCAGCAGTGCCATCAGGATCACTAACCCGCGTTTAACATTGATCAGTGCGGACGCTGAAGCAAGATGCTGATTGATTCGGTCAAGCCATCGCGGATTTTGATTGCCGCTGCCGTAAAGATCGAACCATCGTTGGAGCAGCAATGTCATCAGAAAAAGGATGATGATTCCGATCAACCAGCGCTGCAGGGAATATCCGCCCCAAAGAACGTTTCGCGGTTCAGAAAACTTGCGAAACGTGAAAAACAATGCGACGATTCCTTCCAGCGCACTAATTAAAAAGAACACACGCAGCCTGGAAGCAGAGAGCTTTTCTTTTTCAGACATTTGCCATCTTACAAGTTCACTTCTCCGCCGCCCAGTGTGACATCAATCGTCAGTTCACTGTTGCCGCGAATCAGTTGCACCTGAACGTTATCTCCTGGTGAGTATTTGAACAAACAATTATAAAAAGCGTTCGAGTCATCAATCTTGTGATCCCCAATTTGCGTGATGATGTCATTTTTTCGAATGCCGGATTGATTTGCCGGTCCGCCGGATTCAACCCGCATTACGTACACACCATATTGTACCGGTAGGGCATAACGCTGTGCCATGGCAGGTGAAATGTCCGCCCATTGGATTCCCAGATACGGCCGTTTGAAACTGCCGGTAGCGATAATCTGTTCTGCAATTAAACGCGCCGTGTTGGACGGAATGGCAAATCCCAGCCCTTCAGCGTAGGTTTGCGTGTTGCTTGATCTGCGTACGATCATAACGTTGATACCGATTACCTCGCCGGCGAGATTGACAAGCGGTCCGCCGGAATTTCCCTGATTGATCGCCGCGTCTGTCTGGATCAGATTTTCCATCTGATATCCGCTGTCATGCTCAAGAAACCTGCCGGTAGCGCTGACGACTCCGACGGTAACGGTGTTTTTGAAGCTGCCCAGTGGAGAGCCGATTGCAATTACCGATTCACCTGATTTCAGCGAATTAGAATCGCCGAGACGGGCAATGGCTGGCATTTCGCCATCCGCTTTGATGACAGCCAAATCGGTAAACGCATCGGTGCTGACCAGTTTGGCTGGCAGCGTTACACCGTTGGCGAGCTCAACCGAAAGATCCGTTGCTCCGCTTACAACGTGGTTGTTGGTCAGAATATATCCTTCTGGGCTGATGATGACGCCGCTACCCATGCTGGTTGAAGTCTGGCTGGTCTGAAACCAGTAATATGTGGTGGTAACTGGTACTTGAGCGGTGATCGTGACGACCGCCGGTCCTACTTGCTCAACGACGCTGGTGATTTCTGACTGGACATCGGAATAGGAAATCTTTAGTTCGGCGGGCGAATCAGCGATATTCCCCAGCTTATTTTCGAGCGCAGTCAGCGTGCTTTGTAAGCGGATGATTTCAGTCGTCTGCTCCGTGTTTTTCTCTGTCGCTGGTGCCTGAAAAAACTGCGAAAATATGAAAGCGCCTAAAATGCTGCCTAAAATTACGGCAAACAGCAATGAGAGAAACCCTGGTGTGGACTTCGTTTGATGCGAATTTGCATTAAAAATCGGACTCGAATTCATTAGAAACTCTTATTGATACGATAACTCCGGAAACGCTGCCGCAAACCTGTTATTTTCTGGCTCGTTTGAATAGTAAGGCGAAAAACAGGTAGCCGCTCAGCGCTGCCCAGACCCAAGCGTACTGACCGGGGCCTTTCGCGCCTGTGCGGGGTGAAATCTTTTTGATACTCATTAGTCGGATATTAACTTCTTCTCCCTCGCCGCGCAGAAATACGCCGATTTTCCCAAAAAATTGCTCCGGAGTGATTTGAAGCAGTCGATTATTCGTCTCGTCTGATGACAACAGCTCTGCGGTGGCGTTAAACCAGCCATTGTTCATCCAAACTTGGATAATGGAGTTAGCAGCCAGCGCTTCTGCACAGGATCGGTAATCCCTCTCAGAGATAAGTGTCAGAATTTCATTCTCACTTTCGCTGTAAACCAGCGGAAAGGTCAGATTACTGTCTGGAAAAATAACGACCAGCTGCGAGCCAAAAAGTGTCGGCGAAGCATTGAAAAGCGGTCCTAATCCGCTGCGCCATAACCAGACCAACCCCTTCCTTCGGATCAGATGAACCAGATTTTCCAGTTGGATTTTATTGGGCAGGTCAGTCTTTGCAATCATTTTCGAAAAGGATGAAAGTTCCATTGAAATCCTTTCTATGATTTCATTCGCGCATAAATGACGGATGTTCCGTCTGTGCCTTTGACTTCTTTCGTTTCAATATCATCCGGATATGCCTGAATCATCAGGGAAAGTTGCCGATAGCCGAATGTACGTGAGTCAAATCCTGGATCCAATTGTTGCAGGTGATGTCCCAGTGTTCCCAGAAAGGCCCAGCCGTTATCACGCGCTGCCAAATCGAAAGCGCTGCGCAGCAACGGCAACGGGTCGGAGAGGTTGTTCGATTCGCTTTCTGAGGTAGGAATGGCAGGTTGCACCGGTTCGGACTGTTTGCTCTTCCGCCGGTGAGAAACGGACGCTGAGTTCGGTTTGGATTCGGGCTTAGGGATGAGGTTTTCAGTATAAACGAACAGGTCACAGGCATTGACGAATGCACGTGGGGTCATTTTTTTGCCGATTCCCATGACGAAGATGCCTTGCTCCCGAATCCGGGTCGCCAGCCGGGTATAATCGCTGTCGCTGGAAACCAGACAAAACGCGTCTACCGTTCCGGAATAGAAGATATCCATCGCGTCAATGATCATTGCACTGTCCGTTGCATTTTTACCGACTGTATAGCGGAATTGCTGAATCGGTTGGATGGCATGGGTTTGAAGCACATCTTTCCAACCGTTCATGTTGGACGTAGTCCAATCCCCATAAATTCGGCGAATGGTGATCATTCCATACTTTGTTGTTTCTGCCAGAATTTTATCAATCAGTGAAGCCTGAGCGTTATCGCCGTCAATCAGCATCGCGATGCGCTGTGTAGGCGTCAAATCGGTGATGTCCCGAATAGTCAGGCTGCTGTTTTCGTAGTCAATTTTTTTTGCCAAGAGAATACCCTTTCGTTGGCTGATCCACTTTTTTTCAGAGCGAATCAAGAATTATTATTTTTTTCTTATCTTAATTATATTCAAAAAAAGTTCTGCCGCTGCGGCTTAGAAAAATCTTATTTAATGATGAAGAAAACACTAATGTTACACCAAGGCCTTTTTCAATATAAACCAAGATCAGATGGGAAATCTTCTTCGGACTTACGAAACACCTGAGTAAGTTCAGAAAGATATGAGACGAAAGGGCTTTACAAAAAAGCACATTGGGGTCATCCTAAAGGTGATCAAACCAAAGGAGGAACCCCAATGCGACAGATCTATCTGCAAAAAGAATTTTACCATCTGGCGAAGAAGCCAGTCATCCAACCGAGCGAGGACGCCAAAAACCGGGAACGGATATTGCGCACCTGGGAAGCGCTGCGGACCAAAGGGATGAGCGGCAAAGAGGTCAGTGAATTGCTGGGGGTCTCACGGGCGAGCCTGTATCGCTGGAAACGCCGCATAAAAGAAGAGGGGTGGAATGGCTTAGAGCAACGCAGCCGAAAGCCAAAGCATCTGCGGAAGCGGAAATGGACAGCAGAAGAGGTGGAGGCAGTGCGATCCTACCGGGTGCTGTATCCCTGTTGGGGAAAAGAGAAGATCAAGGTACTTCTGGAACTGGAAGGGATAAATCTTTCGGTATCAAGCGTCGGGCGAATCATTCAGGAACTGAAGAAGCGGAAGGCGATCCCTGAAGTCCGCTACAAAACCAGGTGGAAGGGGACACGCAAGCAGAAACGTCCCTATGCCATCCGTAAACCGAAAGGCTACCTGGTTGAAAATCCTGGGGATATCGTACAAGTTGACACGCTCGACATTCATCCTTTCCCAGCAATCCACTTCAAACATTTCACAGCCAGAGACGTGGTATCCAGGTGGGATGTGCTCGCGGTTTATCCTAGAGCAAGGTCAAGACAAGCCAAAGCGTTCCTCAACCAGCTTATCAAGCGAACCCCTTTCCCCATCAGAGCGATCCAGGTGGACGGTGGCAGCGAATACAAGGCTGAGTTTGAGGATGCCTGCCGTGATCTGGGGATCATCCTTTTCGTCTTGCCACCGCGTTCACCTAAACTGAATGGAAGGGTTGAGCGGGCGCATAGAACCCATCTGGACGAGTTCTATGCGCTTCGCGAACCTGAATCTGATTTGGAGTCCTTGAACAAAGACCTGAGAAGCTGGGAATGGGTCTATAATAATGTCCGTCCCCACCGAAGTCTGGACAATCTAAGTCCCAGACAGTATATTGAAAGGCACACCAGGTCATGACCCCTGTTTGTCTCACATGTATTGAACCCATACACAACCTTTACATGAATTCGAGGTTATGCTATAATTCGCAGTCGCGCTGATTTGCGCGGAATTTGCAACAGGCTTGTATAAGGATTAGGAAAATCTTATGACTGATATTTTGAGAACTATTGAAGCTCCGGTAAATCCAAACATCCCGGAATTACAACCGGGTGATGCGGTTTCCGTCCATGTGAAAATTAAAGAAGGAACCCGGGAACGTATCCAGGAATTTAAAGGTATCGTCCTTTATACGCATAACAACGGGACGAATTCCACTTTCACCGTTCGCCGTGTCGCATCCAACGGAATTGGTGTCGAACGCACCTTCCTGACCCGCTCACCGCGGATTGAAAAGGTTGTCGTTGAACGGCACAACAAAGTTCGTCGCGCCCGTCTGTTTTTCCTCCGCAGCCGCAGCGGCAAAAGCGCGCGCCTCAAGCAAAAATTCTAAACCGCCGTTTGTTTCGCGGTTCAAAATCATTGGTACAATCTTTCAGGAGTGTTCTGTCACTCCTGTTTTTTATTTCAGGGAATTAAAAATAAACGAGTGAGGTTTTAATGAGCGGGCGAAAACCAAACATTGGGCTGGTTTCCAGCCATACCAGCGAGAAAGAGACGCCTGATCTGCGAATGAATCAGGTCAACGAATGTTACATCAAAGCAATCCGAGATCAGGGAGGGATACCTTTCATGATCCCGCTGGAATATCCGTTGGATGAAATCGAACGCATCTTTGAGCTGTTTGCCGGATTGGTGCTGGTCGGGGGTGGCGATGTTGCTATTGAACGCTATGGCGGGGCAGCACATGAGCGGGTTTCCAAACCGATTTTGGAACGGGATGAGCTGGAAATTCAAATTGTGCGGGAAGCTGCCCGCCGGGATGTTCCATTGCTAGGAATCTGCCGCGGGATGCAGGTGATGAATGTTGCGTTGGGCGGAACCTTATACAGCGACCTGCCGGATCAACGGCCAAGCGAAATCAGACACAATAGCGCTGATGACGCGCCGATGGATGTCACAACGCATTCTGTTTTATTGCATCCCAAGACAAAACTTCTTCAAATCTATGAGGTTGACCAATTGGAAGTTAACTCATTTCATCATCAGGGAGTAAAGGATTTGGCAGATTCTTTCATTCCGGCAGCTCACAGCAAAGACGGATTGACAGAAGCATTTGAATCGCCAAACCATCAGTTCGTTGTTGGCGTACAATGGCACCCGGAAGCATTGCAAAAAACACCCGTTCATACGCGCATTTTCAACGCGTTTATTCATTCTTGCAACGCAGGATCCTTATGAGTTTGCAACGAATTTATATTGGCGCAGGTACGAATCAGGGAGATCGCTTAGAAAATCTGGCGTTCGCTGCTCAAATGTTGCAACCAACTGTAAAAATTCGGCGCGTTTCGCCAATATATCAGACGGAACCATGGGGGTATACCGACCAGCCGGATTTTTTAAATCTGGTTTTTGAAGCAGAAACAACGCTGCCGCCGATGGATTTGCTGGCTTTTCTGAAATCTATCGAAAGGCGAATGGGACGGCAGGAAAATTTCCGTTATGGCCCTCGGATCATTGACCTTGACATCCTGTTATACGGGGAGCAAGTGTTAGAGACCGAAACGCTCACAATTCCGCACCTTCAATTGCACAACCGACTTTTTGTATTGAAACCGCTTGTGGATCTGATTCCTGAAAAAGTGCATCCATTATTGAATAAGCCTTTGGCAGTGCTGCTGGAAAGCGCCCCAACGGAACGGCTGGAAAAGCTGTCACAACCGTTTAACGGAGCCCGGACCATTTTCCGCTGGGGACACAAAAGCTACCTGATGGGAATCATCAATCTGACCCGTGACAGCTTTTCGAAAGACGGAATCCTTTCAAACGTGGATGAAACGATCACAAAAGCGCTTTCACAGGCAGCAGCATTTCTCGCAGCCGGTGCAGACATCCTCGATCTTGGAGCTGAGAGCACGCGCCCGGGCTTCATCCCGGTAAAAGAAGACACCGAGATAAAAACGCTGGTTCCGGTCATTCAGGCGCTAAAGGAAACCTTCCCAGAAGCTACGTTATCTATTGATACGCGTAAGGCAGCTGTCGCAGAAGTGGCGCTGACCGCTGGCGCCGACTGGATCAATGACGTGGGCGGCGGGATCGCAGATCCCAAAATGGCATCTATCTGCGCTGAAGCCGATTGTCCATTCGTGGTAATGCGCCACCAACCGTTGGACAAGTCAATCTCCACAATCGATCAGGTTGTAAACGAACTGCAATTTTTAAAAAATTATGCCGTTGATAAAGGCGTTCGTGAAGAAAAACTCATTTTGGACCCCGGCATCGGATTTGGAACCTCTCCCTGGCAATGTGTGGAGATCATGAGAAACCTTAAAACGCTGAAAATCGCCAACCTGCCGATGCTGGTAGGCACCAGCCGAAAATCTTTTATCGGTCATTTTTTACAACGTGAGGTCGAAGCACGACTTGGCGGAACGGCGGCAACTGTGACCGCAGCGCTTCTGAACGGCGCTGATATCGTACGCGTTCATGATGTAGAATTAGTTACAGACCTGATTAGAATGACTGATCTACTCTGTCGTTAACCAAAGGAGCAAACCCGTGAATATTCAGCCGATCATTTTAGCCGCTGGACAAGGCACCCGCATGAAATCCGCCCTGCCAAAAGTTCTTCATCCGATTATGGAAAAACCGATGATTCGTTATATCCTGGAAGAAACCGCCAAAGTGACCGACTTGACACCTGTTGTGGTAATTGGACATGGCGCCGAAATGGTGCAACAGGCAATTTCAGATCTTTGTAATACAGCCGTTCAGAAACGCCAGCTGGGTACGGCGGATGCGGTTCAAGCTGCAGAAAGTAGCGCCAGCGGCAAAGCAGAGATGACACTGGTCGCCTATGGGGACATGCCCTGCCTGACAGCAGGAACGATCCGCCATCTCTGTGAAACGCAGGAGCAAAACCCGGGTGTCTTTTCCATGCTAACAATCATCCAAGACGATTCACATGGGTTCGGCAGAATTATCCGCAAAGAAGATGGCAGTGTTTCGGCCATCGTTGAAGAAGCACAGGCGACTCCGGCACAACTTCAATTGAAGGAATGCAACGTTGGTTTGTACTGCTTCCGCTCAGAATGGTTATGGAATGCGCTGAAACGGGTGAAAATCTCACCCAAAGGCGAGTATTATCTGACCGATCTGGTTGAGCTTGCCAACGAGGACAATCAGCAAGTCAAAGCCGTGATACTGACGGATCCAGAAGAGGCGTTGGGCGTGAACAACCGTCTGCACCTGGCTGAAGCGGAAACGATTCTGCGCCGGCGGATCAACAGATACTGGATGATAGAAGGGGTTACGATGATAGACCCGGACGCCACTTATATCGGACATCACGTCATGCTGGGGCAAGACATCACCATTTATCCCAATACACACATCAGCGGAAACAGCGTGATCGGCAACGGTGCGATTCTTGGCCCATTATCCGTCATTGATAATAGTCGGATAGGAGCTGAAAGCATCCTTCCGCAGGCAACTATCCGGAATGCAGTCATTCCGGAACACACAAACCTGAAGCCCGGTCAGACGATAGAAGGCTAAAACACAAGCGGTGAGTTCTCTTCTCACAAGAAAGGAATTTCATGGGGTACTACATCGGATGTGATCTGGGCGGAACCAACATGCGGGCTGCGATTGTCGACTCGACAACCGGCAAAGCAAGTTATCTGACCATCGTCCCCACGCTTGCGCACGAGGGGCACCTGCGTGTTTTAGAACGGATGACAGAGCTGTTTAATCACCTGATTGAGAAAACTTCTTTCTCCAAAGATCGAATAGAGGGGATCGGAATCGGTATTCCAGGTATGTTGGATGTTCATCGCGGTTTTACCAATTTTGCAACCAATTTACCAGGGCATTGGATTGACGTAGCGGTAGCTCCATTTATCCAAAGCGAGCTGGGGATTCCCGCTTTCATTCTCAATGATGTACGCTCAATCACCTGGGGAGAACTGAAATTCGGCGCCGGCAAGGGATGCCACTCACTGGTGCTTTATGCGATCGGCACCGGAGTTGGAGGCGGCGTTGTGATCGATAACGAGCTGGTTCTGGGGAACAGCGGACAAGCTGGAGAAGTTGGTCATATGACAGTCGTGCCAGAAGGTTTTCTCTGCAATTGCGGAAACCGCGGTTGTCTGGAACAATACGCTTCCGGCCCCGCGATCCGGGCTGCAGCCATGAAAGCAATTGCGCATGGCGCGACGACGATTCTGGGAGACCTCGTCAGCTACGATCTGAATAAAATGACGCCGAAAATTGTATCCGAAGCCGCTCTGAAAAATGACGCAATAGCCATTGATATCCTGAATCAGGCGGGCTATTATCTTGGTTTGGCGATCAGCAATTCAATTGCTCAGCTTGAACCACAACGAATCGTGATTGGCGGCGGCATCGCTCAGGCGGGCGACCTGTTGCTTAATCCTATCCGGGAGACAATCCGTAAAACTGTGCAGCTGGCTCCGCTGGACAAGCTGGATATCGTCCTTGCGCAATTGGGCGACAATGCCGGTGTGATCGGGGCGTCCTTGTGGGCAGAACATCAGGTGCTCAGAAAACACCAGTAAGCTTGAAAGTCTGAGCCGAATTAAACGGTGACATCAATCCGTATTGGGAAAGAACAAATTCTTATCAAATGGGTTTTACTGACCGTGCAGTAACAGCTGCCGCTTTTTTACAAAACGAAGCGGCTTATGTTAAATAAAGGTTGTGTTTTTATTTTTTTAGAACAAATCTACAGTTTTTTGGTTGCCAAATTCAAGATATCTTGTTGTTCACCGACAATTAAAATATGTTCATGCGCTTTGAAAACATGATCAGCGCTGACAAATGGCAAGATATGTTCATTCTCGCGCACCCCAATCACGTTCACATGATGTTTGGTGCGGATGTTCAACTCTCTGATGTTATGTCCAACCCAATCATGTGGGACTGCGATTTCCATGATGCCATATCCGAGAGACATCTCGAAATAATCAAAGGCGCCGCGTGTCGAGTAACGAATTGCGGTGCGTTTAGCCATGTCCGCTTCAATGAAAATTACATCGTCCGCGCCAATTTTTTTGAGCAGTTTCGCATGAATTTCACGCTCTGATATAGCGACTACATGAGAGGCGCCCAATTCTTTAAGCAGAGAAGTAATCTCCAATGAAGACTGAAAACTGCTGCTGATACAAACAAAACATATATCAAAATTACGGACTCCCACTTCAGCGAGAACATCTTTATCCGTACAGTCGCCTATCTGCGCCCGGGTTACAAAGGGTTCAAGCTTATGAACTACCTCCTCATCGATATCGATGAGCATGACCTCATTCTGAAGCTCTGTGAGATTTAGAGCAAGGATTTTTCCAAAATTTCCTCCCCCAATAACGAGCATTGTTCTCATATTATTTCTTTCCTTTCAAATCTACCCAACAATTACCTTGCCGACAGGGTTTTTCAGCGCCCCATTTTTTACAGATTTTGTAACAGCCAGGAAAACGGTCATGCTGCCGATACGTCCCGCATACATCAACACAATTAAAACGATGCGCGATAATGGCGAAAGGGTAGTGGTAATACCGGTGGTAAGCCCTACCGTCCCAATAGCAGAAAAGCACTCGAAAATTGAGTCGGAGAGCGACTGCCCTTCCGCGCAGAGTACGATGATCCCTACCGTCACCATCATCAAATAAAGCGCTGCACCAGTGAAAGCGCGCTGAAGCGTTTCAGAGTTCAAGCGAAAATGCCAGATGGTAACATCCGAACGATTACGGATTGAAGCGATGAGCGCCGCACCAATGACAACCAGCGTGGTCACTTTAATCCCGCCACCTGTACTCCCGGGAGCTGCGCCAATGAACATCAACAGAATTGTGATAAATTCTCCCCCGCTTGAAAGAGATGTGATGTCCAGGGAATTGAACCCCGCCGTTCTAGGCGTGACGGATTGAAAAAATGCTGCCAGAATACGGGTTCCTGAATTCATCGACGAAAGTACGTTATTTTTCTCAAGGAGCAAAAAGGCGAGGGTGCCAGCCAACAAAAGAAAGAAGGTGGAAAAAAGCACAATACGCGTTTGAAGCAGAATTTTTCTAAGACTAAATCGGACTTCTATTAGATCATTCCAAACAACAAAACTGATACCGCCAACGATGATTAACATAGCAATGACGAGAATGACCAGGGGATCATCGACAAAAGCTGTCAGGGATGAATGTGGATTGTTGACTCCCATCAAATCAAACCCTGCATTACAAAAAGCGGACACAGAATGGAAAATGGAAAACCAGAGGCCACGTCCCATGCCAAACAAAGGGATAAACCGCAAACCCAGGAGCGCTGCGCCAAGAACTTCAAAAAGCGCCGTCCCAATCAACATTCTGCGCACAAGGCGGACAATACCGCCAATTTGCAATGAACTGACAACTTCGGTTAATAGAGAGCGCTCATATAAACCAATTCGTTTCCCCAGCGTCAAGGAAAACATAATTGCGACAGCAATAAAACCGAGTCCGCCGATTTGGATAAGCAGTAAAATAACCGCTTGCCCCAATCCAGAAAACTGTGTCCAGGTGTCATATACAACCAGTCCCGTAACACAGGTAGCCGAGGTTGCGGTAAACAGAGCGTTTAAAAATGGAATACTCTCATGATTACGATTAGAAATCGGCAGCCATAAAAGGACACTGCCAAGTAAAATAAGAAATGCAAACCCAAACGCAAGGATTTGCATTGTACTCCAACGCTTTTTCAAATTAATTTGTTGATGTTTCACAATTCTGCCAAGAGCCGCCCATTTATTAATGAGCCCTAATAAGCTCATTAATAAAGCTACTTTTCGGCTTCTTTTTTCTCTTTTTCACGGGCGGCGATCACTTCTTGCGTAATATGCGGTGGAACATTTTCATAATTGCTGAATTCCATCGTAAAGATTCCCCGTCCACCGGTCATCGAACGCAGCTGCGTCGTATAGCGCTGCATTTCAGCCAGCGGAACCATCGCCGTAACCGTACTTTCGCCTTTTTCGGAATCCATTCCAAGAATTCTGGCGCGGCGTGTGTTCAGGTCACCCATAATATCGCCCATGTTTTCTTCAGGAACAACAATTTTCACAGTGTAAATCGGTTCTTCCAAAACAGGGTGAGCATCCGCAAAGGCAAGTTTGAACGCTTCACGTCCGGCGGTTTCAAACGCAATCGGTTTGGAATCGACCGGATGCTCTTTTCCGTCATAAACAGAAACGTAAATGCTGTGAATCGGGAATCCTGCCAAAACACCTTCCTTCATCACGTTGCGAATCCCTTTTTCAATCGCTGGGATATAGCTTGCACTGATCGCACCGCCAAAAATATCGTTGTGGATTTCAAAACTACGCATCCGGGTTCGGCTTGATCCGCAGATGGACTTCACCAAACTGACCAGAACCGCCGGATTGTTTCTTGTGGCGATACATAGCGGCAGCTTCCTTTGTAATGGTCTCCTGATAAGGAACCTTCGGTTCCTTCATGAGCAGGTTCACCTGGAATTTTGATTCAGCGCGGCGGATTGCAACATCAATATGCTGGTCGCCCATCCCCTGCAGCAGGGTTTGATTCGTCGCCATTTCGTTGTACCAGGAGAGAGTCATATCTTCTTCACACAGTCTAGTCAGCGTCGGGCTGATTTTTGTCGAGTCAGCCTGGGTCTTCGGAAAAACCGCCACCCGATAAAGCGCATGCGGATATTCAGGAGTCGGAACAATAACCGGATTGGCTTTGTCACTGAACGTGTCGCCGGTCACGGTATCGCCCAATTTAGCCACGCAACAAATATCGCCTGCATGAACGGTTTTCACAGAGGCGTTATCCTTCCCGACTGGAATATAAACCGTGCCGATTCGCTCTTCAACAGATTGTGTCTGGTTCCAAATTCTTGAATCTGCGTTTAGCGTTCCTGCGAAAAGACGCAGGTAAGTTTGTTTCCCAACAAACGGATCGGCTGTGGTCTTCCAGACATACCCGACAAAAGGTGAGTCGTCACTGCATTTCAGCGTGATGTCATTATCCGTCTTATCTTTGGCGAGGCGCGGAGCACTTTCTGCCGGATTGGGCAACAGATTGACGAAAGCATCAAGTATCGGAAGAACACCGATTTCTTGTCCGCCAGCAGCACAGTAAACAGGGACAAACGCACCGGATTTGACAGCTTTTGAGAAACCGAGCCGGATCTCTTCCTCACTCAGCTCCATCGTTTCAAAGAATTTTTCCATCAACGCTTCATCGCCTTCAGCAGCGGCTTCCGTCAGCGCAGCATGCAGCTCATTGGCTTCATCCTGGTACTCCGCCGGAATATCGACAACTTTGTTGGCAGCGCCGTCATAAGCCTTCATACTCATAATATCAATAACACCTTTAAAATCCAGTTTTTCTCCCCAGGGGATTTGAACTGGAATCAGCCGGGTTTCGGTATATTCAGAAAGACTTGCAAGAGATTTTTTGAAATCCGCATTTTCACGGTTCATCTTGTTGATCACAACGATCCGCGGCAAATTAAATTTGTCCGCATATTTCCAGGCAATTTCGGTTCCCACTTCACGGCCAGAGACAGAATCCAGCAGGACGCAGGCGCCATCAGCAACGCTGAGCGCTGAAATGACCTCGCCAATAAAGTCGTTATACCCGGGAGTATCCAGCAAGTTGATTTTGGTATCCAGATGTTCGACCGGAATCACCGAACTGTAAATGGAGATATTCCGGCGTTTTTCTTCATCGTCAAAGTCTGAGACGGTTGAGCCATCCTCAATTTTCCCCATTCGGGTTGTTGCGCCGGAGAAGTGCAGAAAAGCTTCCGCCAGCATGGTTTTTCCGGAACTGCTATGCGAGACCAGCGCAATGTTTCGGATCGATTCGGTTGAGTATTCTTTCATTATTTTGCCCTTCTGAAAAAGTTAATTGACAGGTTGTCAACGATAGGTTCATTCTCTTGATGACCAATCAATTTTATTAGGTTATAGCGATCTTGTCAAAGTGTTGTATGGGTTCAATACATGTGAGACAAACAGGGGTCATGACCTAGTGTGCCTTTCAATATACTGTCTGGGACTTAGATTGTCCAGACTTCGGTGGGGACGGACATTATTATAGACCCATTCCCAGCATCTCAGGTCTTTGTTCAAGGACTCCAAATCAGATTGAGGTTCGTGCAGCGCATAGAACTCGTCCAGATGGGTTCTGTGAGCCCGCTCAACCCTTCCATTCAGTTTGGGAGATCGAGTAGTAATGTATTCGTCAACTTCCCATGCTCCCCTTTTAAGGAAGCTAAAAGAACTATTGCTGATTGCATTTTCTTTTACAATATATGAGAGGATACAGTAAAAAAACAGAAAGATACCTGTCTCAAAAGGTGTCTTTCTGTTTTGAACCGAAGTTGTTTTTTTAGGATCTACTTTAGAGGGTGCAGTTCAAACCAGCCGGTTTTGAATGATTTCCTTAAGTTGAACAATCAAAGCGATATCACAAGACATTCCACGGGTTCACATATCCGCCGCCGTAACGAACTTCAAAATGGAGGTGAGGACCGGTAGAGTTACCGGTGCTGCCGGCAAGACCGATCGTCTGCCCCTGCCCAACGCCCTGCCCGCAGCGGACAGATGTTGCACTGAGGTGGGCATAAAGGGATTGATAGCCGTTGCCATGATCTATCATGACCATGATGCCATAACCGCCGCCTATTGGACCGGAATAAATCACAGTACCACCATCGGTGGCGAAGATCGGAGCGCCTTCCACTGCACCGATATCCAACCCCATATGTCCGGACCAAAAATCATTGCCGGATACGGAGCGTCCCGGTGCAGGCCAGACAAAGCCGCCGGATCCAGTGCCTGCATAATCCCAGCTGCAACCGCCTGGTCCGCTGATGACCTTTTTTACACCAGAACCTTTGGAATAATCAAAAACGACCGGACTGATTACAGCTGTCTCGCGGTAAGCATCGGGAAGCATGATTAAATCACCCTTTTTGATAATCGGATTTGTGATATCAAGCTTGTTTGACGGATAAGAAAGGATGGCTTTGGCTTCCACCCGATATTTATCAGCGATCTTTTGCAGCTGATCGTTTTCTTTCCATTCGTAATAAATACCGTCTCCCGGCGGGATTACCAGTTCCTCGCCAACAGAGATATTGTGTGCATCATCTCGTAATACTTTATAGTTTGACCAGAGAATTGTCTCTGGTTTCAAACCAAATTTCTTGGCGATGCCGTAAATGGAGTCGCCACTGGCAATGGTATAGTTTTGAGGCTCTTCATTACCACGATCAGGTTTTGCGGTATCCAGATTTGATTTTCGGTTTAGCAGGTTATCCGACTGAACTGTCAGAGGATCCAGCTGATCCGGCAATTCCTGATTTGATTCAACATGATTGACGAGTTGCGCACCGGCTTCGCTGGATTGAGATGCGATGTCAGCGGTTCCGCGAATAAACGGAGTTCGTTGAACCATGACAACTCCCATAGAAAAAACACAACCTAATGCAACAAGCCACAACAAATAAGATATCCATCCAGGCAGAGGTTTTTTTTGCCGGTTGGGATATCCCGAACCATATTTCACATACCCTCCGTCAAATTCTCCAGGAATTCGAGATTGGTTTTTGTTTTTGTCATACGCTGGATGATCGCTTCAGTCGCGACAGCGAGATCCATCCCGGCTCCCTGAGGCGGCGGGCTGATCATCTGCATATACATGCGGCGCATCAACCAAACCCGCGGCATCAATTCCGGCCCAAGCAACAGGTCTTCCCGCCTGGTTCCGGATTTTTCAATGTCAATCGCAGGGAAAATCCTGCGTTCCTGCAGCTTACGGGAAAGATGGAGTTCCATATTCCCGGTACCTTTAAATTCTTCATAAACCACATCGTCCAATCTTGACCCGGTATCTACCAGTGCCGTTGCCAGAATCGTGAGCGAACCGCCTTCTTCCAGATTTCTGGCGGCGCCGAAAAAGCGCTTCGGCGGGTACATTGCGGAAGGATCCATTCCTCCGGAAAGTGTCCTCCCGGATGGGTTTACAACCATATTATAAGCGCGCGCCAGTCTTGTCAGAGAATCCAGTAAAATGACGACATCTTTGCCAACCTCTACCAATCGTTTTGCCCGTTCAAGCGTGATCTCAGAAGCGCGTACATGCTGAGTGACCGGTTCGTCGAACGTTGACGCAACAACTTCGGCATCGACAGAGCGATCCATATCGGTAACTTCTTCCGGACGTTCGCCGATCAGCGCAATGATCAGATGTACTTCGGGGTATGACGAGGAAATAGCGTTGGCTACCTGTTTCAGGATTGTTGTTTTACCGGCTTTTGGCGGAGATACGATCATACCGCGCTGCCCCCGTCCAATTGGGGCAATCAGATCAATCAGTCGGGATGCCAGACTGCCCTGTTCATATTCCAGGTTAAAGCGGTCGTCTGGAAAAATCGGAGTCATGGATTCGAAGGTTTTTCGGGCTTTTGCCTGCTCCGGTGTCTGTCCATTGACTGATTCCACTCTAAGCAGCCCATAATGTCGTTCAGATTCACGCGGTGGGCGCACAAATCCGATTACCTGATCCCCATTCCTTAAATCATATCGCCGCAATTGCGCTTGAGAAACGTAGACATCCTCAGGACCAATTTGATAATTGGCGCGTAAAAATCCAATCCCTTCGTTCATGATTTCCAGAACGCCGCCCCGGATTTCAACCCCTTCTTTTTCACCTTCGGCCTGGCGGATCTTGACCACCAGAATATCTTTTTTTAGTCGGTGCGCGTTCGGAATTTCCATATCCATTGCGATTTTCCGCAATTTTTCGAGCGACATGTTTACGAGTTGTTCGGTTTTCATTTGCACTTTCCTGAGTTTAGAGTCGTTATTATCGGGTAAAAGATTCGGCCAATCTGATAATAATAAATTCCTTAAAAGTTTAAAAATTCAAAAAATCCAGTTATTTGATAACAAAAAGTTTTATTCAGGGGACGTCAATTTATGATGCGATGCCTAAGATATCGTTTCTTTCTCTGAAGGTGTTCTATATCAATGATAACGTAAATTATGACAAAAGCGATTATAGCATGGAAAATTCGCCTGCGCAAAAATTCACTATTAATACGTCATACACCCTCCGGAAGTTTCAAGTCCGGACGTTTTCGCCATTCAGTTATCAATTCCTGCACTCGCGGATAGTCCCGGTAAAAACCGCGATACTTTTCAGGAAGCATAGACGCGATTCGGCACATTAATTCATCCGTCTCTTCACGAAGCGATTCATCCCGGCACTCCGGGTCGATCGGTTTCAGCGTTACGGGCGGCGTGAAGTAGATGGAAAGTTTCGGTTTGCGGAAATGGAGAAATTCATGCATAAAGTTTTCGGTGCCGGTGATGCTACCGGTGCAAACCGGTACACCGGCTTTCACTGCCAGCATGACGATTCCGGTTTTTGCCTGAATCAATTGCCTGGTTTTGCTGCGGGTTCCCTCTGGAGAAAGGACAAAAAGCCCGCCATTTTTCAGCCAGGTAAAAGCCTTTTTCATTGCGGTAAAATCCGCTTTGCTGCGGTCTATCCAAACCATTTCGGCATCATCAACAATTTTAGAGAACACAGGCCATTTTTTATAGGAATCAGCAACGAAAGCCGACCAGTCATCGCGACGCCCGTTGCAGCAAAAAAGCGGAAAATCAATCCGGCTCATGTGGTTGAGCGCCAGAATCAGCGGGCCATCCTGTGGAACCGCGTTCAGGTTTTCCATTTGGATGTGGGTTAATGATTTATATAATCTTTCAAAGAATTTGATTAAAAATGGTCGGGTGAATTTCACGATCGGGCTTCCCCTTTTTTCAATATACGGCGTTCCGGAGAGCTGTCCTGAAAAAGAAATTCTTGCCCCGGAACGCCGTAGTAATCGTATTTTTGATTTCTATTGGTTCTGTTCTTCAATTTTAATTGAAAGAATCTTCTCTCCGGCTGTCAACGCTTCTGCAACATCCATTCCCTGACTGACTTTCCCGAAAATTGTGTAATTTTCGGACATTTTATCCAGCTGAGCCTGGACTTGAGTTTCGATCATCTCATCCGTCAGTTTTTTATCAGCGGAGGCTGTTTCATTTGCCTGCTTAATGGATTCCAGATAATAATCATGCAGATTATAAGTGATAAAAAACTGGCTGCCGTTCTTTCCGGGGCCGGAATTTGCCATGCCGACCATGCCGGGTTCACCGTATTTTAGCTCATGCGTTTCATCCGCGAACTGGAATCCGGGTGATCCCATTCCCGTTCCGCTGGGGTCTCCGGCCTGGGCGACGAAGCCCTTGACAAAGCGATGAAACGCTGTGTCGTCAAACCAGCCTTCCTGTGACAAAAAGATGAAGCTGTTTACTGCCAGCGGTGCTTTGTCAGCAAACAGGTCGATGATAATTTGTCCTTTGGTCGTATCAATGATCGCTCGGTATTGCTTACCGGGATCCAACAGCTGCGGCGGGCATTCCTGATAAAGCTTCGATTGCAATTTGAACAGTTCCAGGAATTTTAATAATGATGCTTCGTCCAGATTCCCCTGATATTGGTTCAGGTTGAGGAAGATGGTTGGAGTACCGTTGACAATTCCCAGTTTAACTACTTCATCGAATTTGCCATCCACATTTTTGCGAAGATCAGCATCAGCATAGTCCTTCAGCCATTGATCATAATCCAGTCCTGCCAGATTTTCCTTGAACTGTTCTTTCAGCCAGTTGTCAAAAGCGTCCAGCGAGGGAAGCGCTGACCATTCAAATTGTTTCTCATAAAGAAGATGCTCGGCATCAAAGAACAGTCCTTGTTTTCCGGCTGCGTCAGCTGCGTAAGCGGCCATCGGTGCTTTTTCGTGGAAACTAAGCGGAAAATGACGGTATACATAACGGACTTCTTCCGGATGTTTTTTCTGGAATTCAGCCAACGCCAATCCGGCAGTAGAACAGTATGGACATTGGAAATCAGCGTATTCGAGAATGGTCAGTGGCGCGTCTTCCGGACCGATACTCCAGTCTTCTGCTGAAATGGCAGGGAGCGTTTCTGCTACCTTAGCGTTGGGTCCAATCGGCTCAACCACGGTGCATTCCATGGTGCTGCCGGGGTTTGCCGGATCTTCAAACGGTTTCCAGTTGTCGTCCGCGGCCGAAACGGTTGAAACCGCAGCAAGGGTAACGATAACGATCAAAGTAATGAACAGACCAGTTTTCTTCATTGTATTTCGTTCCTTTCAGGAATCCATTGCTGCAAAGCAGAAATGGCAATTGAATAATTAGATTTTATCGCAGCCTGGAATTATTTCGACGCTTTTAACAAATTTTAAGAATAGATCATCCCGCATTCTTTCATTTTAGTGCGGATGGCGTTGAAAATGTCCCTTTCGACTTCCTGCGGCGGTTGATCCGCGTTGATGATTCGCCAGCGGTCCGGTGCAGCTGCTGCCAGCTGCAGGTATCCTTCCCGCACCCGCTGATGAAACGCAAGTTGGTAATCATCCATGCGGTTCCATTCTTCCTGATTACTGATGCGCCGTTGTAGTCCTTTCGCAGCATCGATATCGAGCAGCAGCGTCAGATCAGGCCATAGGCTTCCTGTGGTGAAATTCAGCAATTGTCGCAGCAAATTTTCGTCAAACCCGTGCCCAAATCCCTGGTACGCCAACGTAGAATCAGCATAGCGATCGCTGATCACAATTTTTCCGGCTGCCAGGGCTGGCCGAATTACTTCTTCCGTCAGCTGCGCACGAGCTGAACAGAACAACAGAATTTCTGTTCGCGGCGCCATCTGCTTATTCTTCATGTTCATCAGCACTTCGCGGATCTGATCACTGATGGCCGTTCCGCCTGGTTCTCTTGTGTAGACAACTTCAAATCCTTCATCGCTGAGCCATTCCAGCGCTTTTTTTAATTGAGTTGATTTGCCGGACCCGTCCGGCCCTTCAAACGTGATGAACATACTTACCCCGGATTCTGAAAGATGCGGATCCGCCGTTTCGGCTCTTTGCCGTAAGACTGCGAGATTAAGCCGGACTCACGCACCAATTCATGTTGTTTTTTTCTGATCTCATATTCTGCCGGTGCCAGATCCACCCAAACCGCTTCTCCTTGATGGATGGCATCAATGGCAGCCTCTGTTTCTTTTTCAGCCTCGTCCCAATTGTTGATTTGCCGTTGGATGCTGACATCAAACAAATTGGCGAGCGAGCTCTCCAACTGGTTAACGGTGTTAGAGCGCAGCACGTAGATCGGCAAGTTGCGTTCCTCAGCGGACAGTATCATGGACTGGCGGTTTCGATAATAGGGACGGAGCGTCATCATAACGTCCGCTTCTTCGATTGTGTTGACAATGGAGACCGGGACATCCAACCGCGCTGCTGCCTGCACCAGCCGATTGCGCGCCACGCCATGCGGATAGATCCGCACTGGTTTCAGTGAAGCAGTTTTGCGTGATAACTCCCCCGGCGTCGCGATAAGTTGACGGGAATCGGCTGTTGTGTTCCCCTGACGGACATTGTTACCGCGGCGCTGATCTGAACCGTTATTCTGGTTTCCGCGGCTGGCGCCACGACCGGTGATTTGAATAATATTTTTACGTGAGCGTGAACCGTCGGAAAAATCTGAACCGCCAAGTCCCCCGCTTTCCAACACTGGCGCAGGCGCTTTCTCAATGATGATTTTTCCGCTGTCGTTTTTATAACGTAATTCCGGATTCAATTCGCTGCCGCGCACCAGCGCGTCAACCGCCAATGCCACATCCGGGTATAAAACTACTACATTCCGTTCAACCAGTTCCACCAACACTTCAAAAGTGGGCGGTGATCGGCGTTCGAGAACAGTTTTCTGTGTGCCGCGCCGGCGTGCTTCTTCGTCTGAAAGGGTGACGGATTCAATTCCCCCAATCAGGTCTGACAAAGTTGGGTTGACTAACAGGTTGCTGAAAGTGCGGCCATGCGCCGTACCGATCAGTTGGACGCCGCGTTCGGCGATGGTACGGGCGGCAAGCGCTTCCAATTCTCTGCCAATTTCATCGATCACAATCACTTCTGGATTATGGTTTTCAACCGCTTCAATCATTACCTCATGCTGCAGGCTCGGTTTTGCGACCTGCATGCGGCGCGCCTTGCCAACCGCGGGGTGCGGAACATCGCCGTCACCGCCGATTTCATTGGAGGTGTCGACAATCACAACCCGTTTGATTTCTGCGAGCACGCGGGCTGCTTCAAGCAGCATCGTTGTTTTCCCGATTCCAGGACGTCCGAGAATCAGGATGCTTTTCCCAAGATTGACGTAATCCTGAATAATTTCCAGCGTACCAAAAACCGCTCTGCCTACCCGGCAAGTTAGCCCGACAATTCTGCCGCGGCGATTGCGGATTGCCGAGATGCGGTGAAGCGTGCGTTCCAGTCCGGCGCGGTTATCCAGATCAAAGTCACTGATTTTAGCGGTGATATGATCAATGTCATCGGCCGTGATTTCATCTTCAGACAACTGAACATCACCTTTTCCATAACGTGCCAGCGGCGGTCTGCCGATATCCAACACAACCTCGATCAGATCGTCTAGTTTTCCGTTTTTCGAAATTTCGTGAGCAATCTTTTTTGGAAAAACCGCTACCAGCGATTGAATGTCATCGATATTTTTTATATAGTTACTCATTCTGCCTTTTTTGTTATTGTGTATTGTCCTGTTCCAACGGGTTGCAGTAATTGCTGCTCAATTGGAAGTTTTCTGGCTTCCTCGGCAGTGTCAATTGCCAGATTTTTGACAAAAATAATCTGCCGATCGACTGGCGCATATTCTTTTTGCGCGAACGCTTCGCTGAGCCACGCCTGAAAACCGGGTATCAGAACATAGATGTTCTTTTCAGTGCTTTTAATAACATGATCCGCCAACAGCTGAATCAAGCCAGCCGGGTCTTCAACGCCCGGGTGAAAAATCGGTTCAATGTAGATTCTGTCCGAATTGTTAGCGGATACTTTGGCGGTTGCCAAAATCGCATGATCCTTTTTGACTGCAAAGACACTGCTTTTTCCCCAGTTGCTGCCTAACTGCCGGATTGATTGGGTGATTTGTGATTCATAGAAGTTATCAAATTCGTCAAACGGTGTGATATTAACTGGCTGCCAGATAATTCCCGGGTCAGTCTTCTCAGATACCGATTCTATTTTCGACGATTGGCGCTTATGCCAAACTGTCTGGCGGGCGAACACGCCAAATCCAAGCTGTCTGAATGCGCTGGTTACCCAATTTCCTTCTTCCAGCGTCACTGCACAGCGGCGCATCCCCGCCTGTCCTGCTTCCTGAATCAAATATTCAAGCAGTATGGACAGGTTGGCTGTGCTGGCGTTTTCGCCTGCTAACAGCCAAGTGAACCAGGCAACGGCGTTTTTTTGGTCAAAACTGGTCTGTCCGCCCCAGTGGTACTGATGACGTTCATTTAAACAGACTGCTGCCAGTTCATTTGGGTAAAGATTGAGCGTATCTTTCAGCCACGAAAAGAGGGATATCTGGCAAATGGTATAACGAATACGATTGGATAGACAATACGATTTATTTTCTTTTCCAAGAAAAAGCTTCAAATCATACAGTCGTAATGGCCGGGCGCGCGTCACCTGTTGTGAATGTGTCCTCTCAATCCCGCCGTTTCAGGATCCCAAATACAACAACCACAATCAGCCCCAGCACCATCAGTGCGATTCCTGCAACTGCCAGTAAAGGGGAACGGGTTGTTCCTTGTACCGCGGTGGTTTCAACATCGTCAAAGGCCGCTTGCTTCTGAGCACCGAAATTAACCTGCGTGGTGTCGCCGGCCTTGACGACGATCGGGAAATTCATGTTTGTGGTCGGATTATATTCGTTTGGCGGTGCAACGCTGATATTATAGTTCCCCTCCGGCACTTCAGGAAAGCATAGCAGGTCGATTCCGGTTGTCAGCCCGGTGAAACTTTCACTCCCGCCGCGTTTTGTTACGCTGACAGCGCCACCCGCGATTCCCCTTTCGCCGGAATCCGCGGAAGCGTTGCCGTTGATATCATCAAACAGATAAATACATAACTCAGCGTTTCCGTTATAAAGCGTGGAAGTCGGCAAAATTTCGGTAGGAGTCGGGGAAGGCCCGGCGGTTGGCGTTGCCGTGACAACTCTTCCTAACAGAATCTGGGTACCGGTCATCAGCGAACAATTGACATCCAGTTTATTCAGCTGGATGATTGTTTCAACATCAATCCCCATCCGCAGCGAGATACTCAGACAGGTATCATTTTCTCGAATTGTATAAAGAATATTGCCATCAAGATTTGGTGTGGGCGACGTAATTGCCTGGAAAGCCGGTTCCGCGGCAACGGTAAGCTGCCTGCCCAATAACAATCCAAAGGCTATAATCAAAAACAGGAATCGGGCTGTTTGGCTGGGATTTCTTTTTAACAACCGACTCAAGATTTCTTTTCGGTTTCGTATTCGCATCATTATCCGAATTATATCATTGCTCGGTTTTTTTCCGATTTGCAGCATCTTTCAACATGGCATCCGCTGCAATCAGATTTTCATCCGAATCTGACCCAAGCAGCACAGCAATTTCTTTGCGGTCGGCTGTCTCATCTAACACTTCGACAGTTGTAAATGTGCGGCCGGATTCTATTTTCTTAAACACGCGGAAATGGGTATCACGATAGGCGGCGAGCTGCGGCAGGTGCGTGATGCATAACACCTGATGGTTTCTGCTGAGACTCCAGAGCTTTTCTCCAACGACTGCGCCGACGCGACCACCGATCCCCTGATCGATTTCATCAAAAATCAACACAGGAACCGGGTCAGTCCCCGCCAGTGTGTTTTTCAGCGCCAGCATCAGGCGCGAAGTTTCCCCTCCGGAAGCAATTTTTACGAGCGGTTTGAACCCTTCGCCTGGATTGGGGGCGATCAAGAATTCAAGCTGATCATAGCCGTTCTCGTTAAATGCGAGCGTGTTACCGGCGCTGTCGCTCAATCCCGCTGAATCTTCGCGCGTATCAAAAGCTACGGTAAAACGGGCGGAGTTCATATGCAGCTCGTTTAATTCCTTTTCAACGCTGCGGCTGATTTCCTGCGCCGCTTGTTTTCGTCTTTGCGAAAGCAACTGAGCATCTTTTGAAAGCGCCAGGTGTATTTGTTCCTGCTGTTCCATTAACACATCACTGTTTTCCGCTGCATCGTCCAATTCGCTCAACTTGAGCGCTGCGTTTTTTTCAAAATCAAGCACGGCAGCCAGTGTACTGCCATATTTCCGCTTCAGCCGGCTGAGGAGCTGCAACCGTTCTTCAGCGGCTTCCAGTTTTCGCGGGTTGTATTCCAGCGTCTCCTGATACTCCTGCAAATTTGCAAGAACGTCGTTCAGGTTTTCAACTGCGGAAACGACCTGTTCCAGTGAGCTGTTTAGCGAAGGATCAATTTTTGCCAGATTTTCCAACGACCGTTGCAAATAGCCGCCTAATTCCAGTATTCCGGGAAAATCATTCTGTCTGCCCTCCAGATTTTCCATTCCGCGGCGCGCCCATTGGCTCAAGTTTTCAGTATTTGCCAAACGGTCGCGTTCTTGGACAAGAGCCGTTTCTTCGTCCCCTTTAATTTGGGCGGATTGGATTTCGTTAATCTGAAATGTCAGCATATCCTTTTGACGCAGGAGTTCATCTTCGTTCATTTTCAACGCGGACAAGCGGGCTTTGATTTTTCTGAATGTTTGCAGGTTGGTTTGGTATTTTTGGAGTAACGCATGGTTTTCGGCAAAATGATCCACTAACGCGATATGGGAAGCGGCGTTCAGCAACGACAGGTGATCCGATTGTCCATGGATATCTACAAGCAGCTGACCGAGCTCACGCAACAGCTGAGCATTGACGCTGCGCCCATTAATCCGGGCTGAGCTACGACCTTCCGCTCGGATCTCGCGTGACAGTGTTACTTCCTCAGATTGCGGATCATCCAGCAAATCTTCACGTTCCAGTAATGTCAAAACCGCTGTCTGGGAGGAATCGAGAGTGAAAACGGCCTCGATGCTCGCCCGCTCAGCACCTTCACGCACCATTGTTGCATCCGTTTTCCCGCCGACAACGGCGGAAACAGCGTCAAGGATGATTGATTTTCCCGCGCCTGTTTCTCCTGTGAAAACATTAAAGCCAAGCGCAAACGTCAGTTCAAGCCTGTCGATGATGGCGAAATTAAGAATGGATAATTCCTTTAGCATATCAGTAGCGGCGGATTGAAAATCCTTTCATGTTGGTCAATATTGTCGCGCAAAGCACGGCGATATAGAGGATTCCCCAGCCAATAAACATGGTGTATGAAAGTAGAATGCCATACTGACCCAGAAAGATTCGTTTGAAAAGTCCAAACAAATATCGCAGAATGGGCAGCAGACCACCGATGCCTGCGGCATACACGGTGATTTTGTTCAGCAGCGGGGAGCGTCTTTTTCCGCATGCTTGCCGAACCAGCGCTACGATTGCATTTCCGGCTCCGATTCCCAGCAAAAAAGAAAGCAGCGCCGGGAAGAAATGGACTTGATACAAGATGAAAGAGCCAAGGGCGCCAAGTGCCAGCGCAATCACAGCTGCCATAACATAATCCCGCGGAACGGTTGTGATAAATTTTTTCTGTTGTTCACGAATGCAGTCTTTACAACGGTATCCGGTGGGTGTGGAGACCGCGCAATCCAGGCAGATCGGTTTTTCGCAATGATTGCAGCGGATCAGGGTTTCCCGGGTTGGATGTTTATAGCAAGTGCGTGTAATCGGTCCTTTTTCGCTCATTTATCTTCTCTTCGGATTGCGCTGGGATTTCTCTGCATATATTGCAGGAAATTGCGATAGAAAAAGCCTCTCCTTTAAGCGGATATATTGGGCAGAATATTTTGAAGCAGAGATAACAATTTTATCAGTGGGCGCCAGAATAACACCTTTGGCGCCGTCTGGCGAAAAGATCGCTTCGTGGTTCGAGGTTGCGGTGATCTCGATCACGTCTTTTTCATCCAGCAACAACCCTCGATCAAGGCTCAGATGCGGCGCTACCGGAATGATCAGGATGTTGCGCAGATCCGGTTCCATGATGGGGCCTCCAGCAGCCATTGCGTAGGCAGTCGAGCCGGTTGCGGTTGCAACGATCAGTCCATCGGCAACATAAGTCGTCAGTTCATTCCCGCTAACAGTTACATGTACACGGATTGGGCGGATCTGCGAGCCATGTGCAACTACGGCATCGTTCAGCACTTCCCAGGAAAGTTTTTCTCTGTTGTGACGGTGCAGTTCAACATGAAGCATCATCCGCTCCTCAATCCGCCAGTTACCCGCCAGCAGATCCGGCAGCATTTCTTTCCATTGATAGGATTGGAACTCCATCATAAAGCCAAAACTGCCCATGTTGACGCCGCATACAGGCACTCTGTGCGGGGCGCAGATTTTATTTGTGCGCAACATGGTTCCATCACCACCAAGCGTGATCACAAGGTCTATCGCGCCTTCGCTGACTCTGCGCAGGAATTGCTCATCGTAAACCGACCATCCGCTGACCGTCAGACTGCCGTAAGCGCCTGATTTTAGCTCGATGATCATTTTTTCGGCTTCCTCTATTGCCTCTGGCAAGCTAGGGTGCCAGATGACAGCGATATTTTCATATTTCTTTTTTTCTGGATCCATCTCATCATCCCAATTTTTCATCACAAATGTCTCGATAACCACACCCGCGACAACGATTCGGCTCGCTATGTGAGCGATGCACGCGATCGGTGTTCTTGTCTGTCCGGATTCGTTGCATCAGCGCTGACAACTCATTTTTCCTTTTTATTGTATACGAAATTAGAAAGTCTTTGTTTCGGTATTTCAGAATTCCATAATCCGGTGCATTGCCATAAATTCTCTCAACCAACAGACAATACGCCATCAATTGCACAATATGCGCTTGATAAGGCTCGTTTGCTGAAAGATGAGATTTCACTTCAATCGGGATCAGGTTTTTTCCTTGCTTTAGCAGCAGATCCGGTCTACCAACAAGCTTCGTTTCATGATCAAACAAGGGTTTCTCAACTTTGGCGGCAGCGCTCAAATCGTCATAGATAATCCGACCTCGTGCCAGTGGATCTTTGCGGTTTTTCCATTCGAAACGAAAATAGATGATGGAAAGAACGGAAAACAGGATGAGGGCAAGGATCAACTGCGCTCTCAAGCTAACCCCACCCGGTTTGTTTGAATGGCCCATATGACGAACAGAGCCGTTATAAACAGCAACAGAAGCAACACAATCCGAACTAGGTGTGTTCGGCGTGTCCGCTTTCCCACTGCGTGGTGATAATCCTTGCCGCTTTCCATCGCGTTTTGATTGACGCTGGGAAAACCCTGATGTTGATACCACCAGGAACGGGCGCAGAAAGTATATTGTCCCAACTCAGAGGCGCTTACTATCGCAGCTGTCTGCCCGGTTTTTTTCTCGTGGTTCATAGTTTCGATTTTAATCGACTTTTGGAGGAAGGACTTTTATCGATCGAGGGAGGAAAGGTTTGCGGAAGGGCGAACGATGGCCGTTTAAATGGTATCTTCCTCCAGTGCTGTGATACGGACAGTCAGCCCTGCGCTCTGAGCCTGATGTTGACCTCGCGCGATTTTGAGTGTGAAGGATGAGCTGACAAAGGAGTCTGTTTTCGGTGGCGCATCCTTTTTTCTTGCCAGCTGGAAAGAAATTTTTTTTATGACAACTCTTGATCGTTGATTAAGTGAGGTCGGACGACGCCGCTCCAGAGACGATAGCCTTCCGCCATCAGATGCAATTCATCGTTTGATAAGTCCCGGCGGATCACACCGTCGTCATCGGCGATCAGCGGGTAGATGTCCAGATATACCAACCCTTCCAACGCTGCCAACGCTTTCAGTTCAGCGTTCAGTTTAACGATCCGTTTTGCAAACAGTTTCTGACGCGGCAGGATAGATTCAATAAAGACTTCTGTTCCGGGCGAAGTACTCTTTATTTTTGATAATATCAATCGGTAATAATTTAATATGTAACAGTCATCATGGAACATGACATGCGGCAGGTCATTCGTTCCAATCATCAGGAAAATCTTTGACGGTTTTCCGCTGATTACATTGTCAAGGCGCTGATAAAGTCCTTTAATCCGCTCGCCTCCGATCCCACGGTTTTTAATTGGCAAACCGGGGAACATCTCGTTCCATAGCCCCCAATCTGTCAGACTGTCTCCCAAAAAGACAATGTCGCCCTCTTCAACCGGATATTTATTGAACCAATCCAGT
The DNA here is from genome assembly GCA_040766005.1 of Flexilinea sp. Lineage (GTDB taxonomy): Bacteria > Chloroflexota > Anaerolineae > Anaerolineales > Anaerolineaceae > Flexilinea. The sequence continues at coordinate 289,703 of JAXGRI010000001.1, forward strand.
TTTCGGTAGTAAAAAGGATCCATAAAATATGTGTTCACAGAACGGTAAATCGCGTATCCAAAGATACCAAGCGACAGGATGATCAGTAAAATTGTTTCGGTCATAGTGTAATTCCATTCAGGTCAGTTGGCATTAATATTTGTGTAACCTTTCTAAATTATATAGCGAAAAATTGAGATCCGGGTGCCCGGATCTCAATCCACTTTTTTAAGTTTCTATAGGAAATGTGCGAATGATCAATGATAAAATCGTATAAAATGGTGCCAAAAAAAGAGAAAGGCTCTTTCAATGCTCGAAAAAATAAAATCAGCGTTCAGAGAACACTACGGGAAAGACCCTGATTACATCGTCAGGTCGCCGGGCCGAGTTAATCTGATCGGTGAACATACGGATTATAATGACGGTTTTGCTCTACCGATGGCGATTGATTTTTCTCAATGGCTGGCTTTTTCACCAAACCAGACTGGACAGATAAACCTTTTCTCAGCAGATATTCAAAAGCAAGGCGCTTTCAGCGCGACCGATTTTTCTGAAAAGAAAGATGGGTGGCTGCGTTATGCGCAAGGAATTGCCTGGCAGCTTACGCAAGCCGGTCACAAATTGGACGGTTTTGACGGCCTGCTGCTCGGAAACCTGCCAATCGGCGCCGGTTTGTCCTCGTCTGCTGCGCTGGACCTGGTCATGATCAAGGCTTTTTCTGTGCTCCATTCAATCCCATGGGACCCAAAACAGATGGCGTTTTATTGCAAAAAATCTGACAATCATTGGGTTGGAATCAACAATGGGATTATGGATCAGCTAGTTTGCGCGATGGCGGAGAAGGATAAAGCATTGTTGATTGATTGTCGGTCGCTCGAAACCGGGATGTATGAGATTCCAATGAGTACGATGATCGTCGTGATGAACACCATGACGCGTCATTCGCTGGTTGATTCGGGATATAACCAACGGTTTCAGGAATGCATAGAAGCCGCCCGTTTTTTTGGAAAAACGTCGTTACGGGATGTTTCACTGGGCGAGTTTGAGGCTCATGAAGCGGATATGGATGCTGTCCTGCGTCGCCGCAGTTATCATGTTTTGACCGAAAACCTGCGAACGCTTGAAGCAGCCAAAAGCATGCTTGCCCATGATCCTGTTCGGCTTGGCAAACTGATGAACGAAAGTCATGAAAGCCTGAAGAGGGATTTTGAAGTGTCATGTGAGGAACTCGATATTATGGTTGAGGAGGCTCAGAAACAGCCAGGCTGTTATGGCGCTCGTATGACAGGCGGCGGGTTCGGAGGCAGTGCGATTGCGCTGATCGATCGCGAGGCAAAGGATGCGTTTATTGAGAACATGCGGGCAATTTATGAAAAACGAACCGGTATTAAGCCGCATATTTTCGCAACTGAGGCCAACCAGGGAACGTCTTTGGAATATCCCTGAGATTCTGCATTATTAGTAATTTGGCATAAGGGGAAAGGCTGTCTAGTTTTAGGACAGCTTTTTTGATTTGGCAATAGGGGCTTAATCAGACAATCAATCCGCAAGGGTCGGATGAAAATATCGTTAGAGCGAGAAACGATGGAACGGTTGCTGGCAATACAAGAAAAGATGTAGCAGCAAAAACGAGAAAGCAGGTATTACATCAAACAAAGCCGTTGGTTTTTCAAAGTTGATCGAGGAAATAACTAAAAGAAATCGATGACAAATTTCATCAAGAATAACAGATAAATTAGAGGTTGTTAGGGCGAGGAATTAAAAATGGGATTTTGGATTTTTATGACGATTATGGTTTTGTTTATACCTGTTGTCATGATTGTATTTGGAAGATAGTTTATATATAAACCGCCTAAAGAAATCAATTCTATTTATGGGTATAGGACAACTATGTCAAAGATAAATAAAGAAACATGGGAGTTTGCTCACCAATATTGCGGAAAAATTTGGTGGATTTTGGGATGGGTTCTATTGGTTTTATCTTCTATACCTCTTGTTTATGTGATTGGACGCAATGTGAATACTGTTGGTATCGTAGGCGGTATTGTTGTTGCAGTTCAGCTTTTAACTGTGTTTTGTTCTATTATCCCTGTTGAAAGAGCACTAAAAGAGAATTTTGATAAAGATGGTTTTCGTCAATAAATTCCAGTTTATCCTCCAGAACTCGCTAATACCCCTGATGTCAACCATATGATATACAAAGAAAAGCTTGATTTTAGGGGATTTCTATAGTCGAAAAACAACGAAAAAGCCCCATTTATCCTCGACCCCGCCTCAGGCGGCGCAATGTTGTTTGTTAATGTAATAACGGATCGCAATATTTTGGTCATGCGCGACTTTTTGATTGATGAAAATACCCCACCCTGCTGAAACCGCCCTATTTTCAGGAAGATGAGAGAAACAAGATCATCGGATTGGCGAGGCCATCCTGCTGTCCTTTGTATATATCAGCATTGTGTAAAATAAGAGCAGCACAGAAGTTCTGGATATTGAGAAAGAGGAAAACGTATGGAAACGCTCTGGTCGCTGTTTCAGCAACAACGCCGGCAACAGCCAGCCGATAAAACAGTGATTCGCTGGGTTGATTCACGGCTGAACATGACGCCGATCACTTGGAAAACACTCTGCGAAGAAATTGATCTGCGCGCGCTTTCTTGCGCTCGGCTGGTTGTGCAAAAGGAGACCGTGTATTTCTGCTTCTCGATCATTCACCGGAAATCTGGTACATTTTTTGGGGAGCGATCCAATGCGGCGCGGTTCCTTGCGTCCTGTTTTCCGATTTTGGCGCGGATGCTCTGGCTGCGCGTCTGAGTGTTGGGCAAGCGAACTACCTGATTACAGGTGAATATCCCCAAAGTTTGATGCGGTGATCCGTCAGTCTGCATCGCTCAAAAAGACGATCTGCCTGAAAAACGCCGCGGCAACTGAACCAACTCTGCCCACATTCTCTGTTTTGACCGCAGTTCTGTAACGGCAGCCGACTTCCTCCCGTTTGAACCGATCGAACCGGATGACGGCGCTTTGATGGTTTTTACTTCCGGATCAACTGGTTTCCCAAAAGCCGTGCTGCACCGCCATGCGATTGCCGGCGCGGTTTTGCGCAGCATGCGCGAGGTGTTGATGCTGAGACAAGAGGACCGTTTCTGGTGTACAGCTCATCCGGCATGGATCACTGGGACAATTTACGGGTTGATTGGACCGCTGATTGCCGGCGTGGAGTCCGTTCAGTATTCCGGGAACTTTCATACCAAACGCTGGCTGCCGATCCTGCAGGATCAGCAGGTCAGCTGCTGGTATTCCGCACCCACCGCTTTTCGCTCAATGATGTCTGTGCCGGCGGCGTTTTATTCTCCCTATGATTTGTCTCATTTGCGGGCAATTTTCAGTGTAGGGGAACCGCTCAACCCGGCTGTTTATGACTGGGGCTTCAAAACCTTTGGTCAGCCAATTTATGACACCTGGTTTCAAACAGAAGCGAACTGAATTCGTATTGCAACCGGCCGGGAGATTCGATCTTTCTCGGATTTATGGGTTGGGCTGTTGATGATGCACAGCCGCGGATTTTGAATGAACAAGATCAGGAATGTGCGCCGGGAGAAACCGGCAGACTGTGTCTCAAGGAGGGATGGGAGTCGTGTTTCGTTGCCTATTATGGCAATTGAGCGCCTATCAGTCAAAATTCCGAAACGGGTATTATCAAACGGGTGATTTGGCTTTTCAGGATCGTGCAGGGCGCTTCTGTTTTGTGGGGCGGGATGATGATGTGATTAACACCTCCGGGCATCTGGTTGGTCCGTTTGAAGTGGAAAGCGTGCTGTTAGAACAACCTGAGATTGTGGAAGCAGGGGTTGTTGCAGCACCGGATCCACTCCTTTTTGAGAAAGTTGTTGCTTTTATTGCCCTGTCCCCCGGCATCGTTTTTGATGATGCGCTGGAAACAAGATTGCGGGTGGCGGTGACAACCCGTCTTTCGGCACACGCCACGCCGAAGGAATTTCATGTGCTCGATTCGCTGCCCAAAAACGCAGCTGGAAAAATTTTGCGGAATGAATTGCGAAAACGGCTGATGGAGAGCGGGGCAGACAGCGATAATAGCGCTTGAGTCTGAGGCATGTTGTTGCCATCTGGATTTTGCGTAGTCGTTGCTGACGTGAGCTGCTGCCAGACCAATTCAGGACGTCTTCCGCTGAATTTGAAAACAAACATCCGCTGTCTGTTACCAGATAAAGGGGATGATCTTGTACTTTACCCGTTTCTTGTAATCCACATATCCGGCTAAACCTTTTGCCAGCATGTTTTCTTCATTTTTAATTCTTCTTACGATAATCAACGGATATATCAAAAAAATGATGAAAGAAAACGACGAACCCAGCACCAAAGGCATTGACAGGAACAAGACCATCGTCGCCCTATACATGGGGAGCTGCACAATACCATATAAACCGGTATCAATGACGCTTTGATTCCCTTGAATTTCGATCGTACGAGACAAAAAAGCATTCTCGCGCAGCACTTCGTCGTAAAGCAGATAAGCCAGCAGAAAAAAGACAGCAGCCGCCCGGGAGACCCAGACAGGCAGCCTGAACCACTCAAAACGAAAGTTTAACCCGGCGACGATAAACCCCGCTGCAAATATTACCCCGCTGAGTTTCAACAGATTTTTTTGTTCAATTTGAGTTTCTTTTGTGTTGAGGCGTTTACGCAGCAATGCAGGGTTTTTGGTCATCAACACGATCCCTGCAAAAAAACATCGGTATGAACAGAATCCCCAATAACAACCACCTATTCCAAAATCGAAATGTTCCTGCAAGAAGGGATATCAGACTCGTGGTAATTGTCACGCCAGCGATAAACTTAATGAAAGCTTGAAAGAACAGCTTTTTTGTCGTCGCAAAAACTCTCTGTGGAATTCCTTTGTTTTCCCTCTCATTTGCAACTTTTTAAACATTATACGATTACAAAACTCTCTGTGTTCAAAGCGGTTGTATATCTCGTAACGAAAGTGCTCCTTTATCATTGCTGCTGCTGTTGATAATTACTCTTCCATGAGCGTAAATTGCCCTTCTCTTTTTGACTTATAATCAACACATGCAATCAAAGAAATCGATCGGGATTATTTTCCTTCTTTTATTCACTTTGGTTTTATCGGCAGGCTGCACGTCTCTGGCTGAGCAGAAGAGCACCAGTGCGGTAGAAGCAATCGTGCAGACAATGCATGCATTTGAATCACGAACGCCTTATCCCACAGCCACCGCATACGCGACGCAAACGCCTTATCCCAGCGCTACGCCTTATCCCACCCTTTCACAGGAGGATTTAGAATTGCTGCCGGTTGCGGCGCCGCTTGCCTCAATCGCCCGTTATACACCTGAGCCGCGTGAAAATACAATATTAATGCTGAAGGGCGTATGGTCACGTGATATGAGTCAATATGTTCGTTGTGGAAAATGGTTTGAAGTGCGGTTGGGGTACAAACAGCCGTATTTTGCCTACGCGGTTGGGAATGAAGTGTCTAAAAATCAATTTTTGATTGTAAATGTGTTTATTCGCAACACATCATCGCGGACAATTCCCCTGATCTTCCACAAACAGTTCAAAATGATCGGGTTTAACAACGGTAATCCGGAAGTATTTGATTCTTATGGGCCTGCTGGTCTGAGCGCTTGCAGCCGTTGGGGAAAACCGTTTGTCAGCAGCCAGGGAATTCCGCCGGGGATCGAAATGGAAACTTATCTGGGGTTTGACGTTAATTATCATGATGAAGGCTGGACGCTGGCTTTTGATTCGGATGCCTCCGGTGAATTCACTTGCCAGTTCGCGCTGGAAATTCCGCAACCGGATTTTCCGATCCGTTATTATGAAACGATGGAAAGCGCCAATCGATTATGAGAAAATTTGGCTTTAGTCTTCTGATGGGAATCGCCCTCCTGATTTGCGGGTGCAACCGCAGCCGCGAAATTGCAATCGTGTTGGATACGCCTACAAGTTTTCCTACTTACACGCCTTTTCCAACTTATACGGCACTGCCGACTGATCTGCCGCTGCCGACTTATACGGTCCCAGCTGTTCCAACTGCCACGCCGCTGCCAACGGCAGCTGAAACTATGATCGATTCTGAAATAAACCCGACAGGCGACCAGCTGGTGTATATGACCGTCACACCGTTTGCGTCCGCCACACCGCTGGTTCCCGTTGCGATGGAACAGGAGTTTCCCTGCGGTAAATCGCTTGGAATCACCGTAACGTTTATGATTCCGAAATTGCAAGCGACGCTTTCTGAACATTTCCCGATCGGCAGGTTTCTCTTAATGCGTGTTAAGCTGCGCAGCCTGACCGAAGCGCCAATCCAGCCATTGCAGGATCCTTCATTTGAAATCCATGGTTCCCTTTTTGGAAGGGACATCACCATTCTGCTTGATCGCGCTAATTCAGATTATGCCAATTCGCGTTGGGATACACCCAAATTGGAACGGCAGATCACCGCGGATGGCTATGAAACTTTCCTGGTTTTTGACGTGAATCCGGAGATGAGCAATTATGAATTGTTTGTTCAGCCGGTTACCAAAGAAAATACGGAAGCGATGTGCCAGTTGCGGTTGCCGCTGCCGATCGCCTATTATTGATCGACGAGAAACAAAAAACTGGGCGGTGTTATGCCGCCCAGCTTGTAAATTCGTCGAATAGATGTTGCTTATTTTGGCGTATTTTTTTCAATTTCTTCTCGCGCTCGTGCAATCACATCGCTGGCACTCTCATCAACACGGGAGACACGGGACCTGCCGCCTTCATCAGCCGCGGGAGTCTGTGCTTCTTGGGGGCTGTTAACCGGTTGGGATGGCTGCGAGGATGACGGACGCTCAAAAACGTCGATGATGTCACGCGGGGTAGTCCGTCCGGATGAAGTGTTGCTGCCATCGTAAGGACGTTTGGTGCCGGATTGTCGGTTTCGTGCATCAAGCAGGAAGCCGATTGCCAATCCGCCGATCATACCGTATGTCAGATAATTGTTCTGGTTCGGTCCGCCGACGAGTCGTCCAAACAGGAATCCTACCAGGATTCCGAGTATGCCAAAAGTGACCAAAGGGTTCTTCATGAGATGTTCTCCTTCAAAAGTTCATGTTTCTCGCGATTGATTTAATTATACACGCTGCTTTCCCTCATACGAAACGACAGGTGCGAATATTCTTCATAGTGTTTAATTATCAGCGATTGCCCCGTTGCTGGAAACGAACGTAGAACTGACCAAATCGTGTTTTGAAGGCAATGCGGTCACCCCCATAAAAATGATGTGGGCCAAGAGGAATATCAGCGTAGTTGTGCCAAATTGAAGAGATGCTGTCCAGGCGACCGGTTCAAGCTGCCATGGCTTCGATACTTGTCAGAATCAGGAGAAAAAGCCAATCGAGTGCCAAGAATCCGTAAACTATGATGGCGTCCCAATTGCCTGCAAATGCTTTTCTGGTATAAAAGAGAACCTGCTGACAGATACTTGTCAGCTGAAAAGCAAAGCAATGGTTAACACAATCAATGCCGGGGATTAGATTGGTATGTTGACATGGAATATATGAACACCCACCAAGCATCCAAGGCACAAAAAAGCCGGATTCCAACCAGTGCGCTTAGCTCTGCTCTACAACAAATCATCATCCGCGACATTCCCATTAAATTTTCCTTTCCCGGTAAATTCACATACGTTATGGATTCATTTTTTGCTCTTTTTTAGAAACTCAATTCAAATGTTGCAACTTTTTACCTGAATTTATCCCTTAAGCCAGATCAATTCAATTGAAAAGGGAAAATATTGCATCACAGCAATCCCGGGATTGCTGTGACCATGTTAAAATCATCTTTGATGCAGCCAATAAGAGATACGAAACAATCATTCATGAAATCTGCCGCGCTGTTGGCGCTGGCGATGGTTTTTTCACAAATCATCGGATTAATCTCGAAAGGATTAATCGGTTCCGAATTTGGGCTTTCAGCACAGGTGGATGCGTTTCTGGCTTCCAATCGGCTTACTGAGACGCTGTTTAATTTGGTCGCCGGTGGTGCGCTGGCAAGCGCATTTATCCCTCAATTCAGTGCGATCCTGGACAAGAATGAGACCGGGCGCGCCTGGAAACTGGCATCCAACATTGCGACGATCCTGGTATCCGTATTGCTGTTCCTCTGCCTGCTTTTTTTATTTTTGCTCCACAGGTGGTTCGTTACTTTCTGGTTCCCGGTTTTTCACTCAACGACTCCGCGCTGGAGGCGATTACCGTCGAGCTGCTAAGAATTCAGCTGCCTTCAGTGGTGATTTTTGGTTTGAGCGGCCTCTTGATGGGAATCCTGAACACCAACAACCATTTCCTGATCCCGGGACTGGCTCCGGCAATGTACCAGCTGGGAATCATGAGCGGTGTGCTGTTCTTGAGCAAACCGTTTGGCATTTATGGACTGGCGTTCGGTGCACTGCTCGGATCGCTGCTGCATCTGCTGATCCAAGTGCCGCAGTTGCTGCGTATTCCCGGGAGAAAATATACTTTCGCTTTTGGCTTGCGGACCGAACTGTGCGAGAGGTGATCCTGCTGATGATCCCTCGGCAAATCGGCGCATCGGCAGTCCAATTAAATTTTTGGTCAACAATTTTATCGCCTCCTACCTGCCGTTTGGTTCAATATCGGCAGTTACCTGGGGTTGGCGATCATGTTGATGCCACAGGCGGCAATCGCCCAATCTGTGGCGACGGTCTCTCTGCCGCTGTTTTCCGTTCAGGCGGCGCGCGGCGAAACGGAACGCACGCGCAAGGCGCTGGCCGATTCGTTGCGGTTGGTGATCTTGTTGGCTGTACTCGCTGCGGTTGGGCTGATCCTGCTGGGAAAACCTCTTGTCAGCCTGATTTTTGAAAGGCGCTCGTTCGATGCAAACATGACGTCTATGATTTACTGGGCACTGGCCTGGTATAGCGCCGGATTGGTATTCCATGTGTGGTGGAAGTAGTTTCGCGTGCGTTTTATGCGTTGCATGATACCAAAACCCCGGTGATCGTACTTTTTGGGCGATGGCATTAAACATGGTGTTGAGTGTAACGTTCGCCCGCCTGTTCGATCAGATTGGCTGGATGCCGCATGGCGGACTGGCACTGGCAAACACGCTGGCAACCGGACTTGAGATGGCAACGCTGCTGATCTTGATGCGCCGGCGACTGAAGGGGCTGGATGGCAGCCGGATTTTGTTGGGCACGGGACAAAGTGCCGCGGCTGCGGCGGCAATGGCAGTGGTGCTGATGATATTGCTGAAGAAAACAGACCTGATGAATTCCATCCTGCTGAGCGTTCTTGTCGGCGTTGCGGCGGGCGGGCTGTTGGTTCTGGGGATTTATTGGTTGATGAAAATTGATGAAATCAGTCTGGTGAAAGACGTGATTCGGAAAAAAGATCAGCCTTCTTCATCCGATGTTTCGTGATAATTTTTTTCGGTGTTGACGTTCCAGATGTTTTCTCGTGAGCGGATGTTCTCGCGAATATTCTTTACGGCTTCAAACGCGGTAGCCATTGAATGATCCGCGTTGTTGTAGCGGTGCTGTCCGTTGCGCCCAATGCAATAAAGATTCTCAATCGTATCCAGCCAGCTGACTAGCTCGTCAATACGCTCATATGTGTCAAAATATGCCGGATATGCCTTGCGCACATGTTCGACATGCGCTTCCAACACGGCATCCTGATCAATGATATCCATCGAAACCAGCTCTTGAACAGCGAACTGAATGAACGCTTCATCGCTCATCTGCCACAATTCATCGCCTTCAGAACAGAAGTATTCGAGTCCGACACTGACGCTTTTTTCAAAGTCTTTTACCAGATAAGGCGACCAATTGTTGAAGATCTGGATGCGTCCCATGCGTACATTGGGCTCCTGCACATAGATCCAGCAGTCGGGCAGCCGGTTGAAAGGGGTTTTAATCGCTGTCTGGTTTTTCAGACGAATGGTTGATAATTGCAGCCCTACGGTAATGAAATCACGATAGGGCAGACCGGCCGCAATTTCGCGGATGTTCTGCGGGGCACTGTCACCCTCAACACCGGCGATCAGATCTTTGAGCGGCATGCTGGAGATGAACAGATCTGCGGGCATTTCCTCGCGATGACCGTTTTGCTCGACAATCAAATGACTGATTTTCCCGGAATCCAGCCGACAACCGGTCACTTTGCAGTTCGTTCGGACGGTTCCACCCATGGCGCTGATCTGGTCAGCAGTTAGCTCCCATAGCTGCCCCGGCCCCAGTTTGGGATACCAGAACTGTTCAATCAGAGAGGTTTCCACTTTTCGGTTTTTTTTCAATCCGGAGGGCAGCAGTTTAGAGAAGATGTCCGCCAGAATTTTTGAGATGGAAAGTCCTTTTACCCGCTGTGCACCCCAGTCCGCTGAGATTTGGGAAGGGTGCCTGCCCCAAAGTTTTTCCGTATAATTTTCAAAGAACATGCTGTAAAGTTTTCTTCCGAAACGGTTTCGGTAGAAATTTTCCAGTGTGTTTTCCGGAAGTTTGCGAACTATAGAACCAAGATAACTGAACCCGGCGACCAATGTGTTTTTCAGCCCCAAGTTCTTCAATGTCTGAAGTTTCAGCGAGATCGGGTAGTCAAAAAACTTTTTCAGGTAGTAAATGCGGGAAACACGGTTTCGGAAGAGCATCACGATATCTTCTTTTTCCGGGTATGGTCCGCTTGGGTCCAGCGGTTTCAGCGTTTGGGTGATAAGGTCATCTTTGGAGGGTTTCCCCTGTAGCGGCATGCGGTCGTTCCACCAGCGCATCACATCTTTGTCTTTGGAGAAAAAGCGGTGTCCACCCAGGTCCATGCGGTTGCCATTATATACAACCGTGCGTGAGATACCACCAATGAACGGCGTCTCTTCAAGGACTGTCACGTTGTACGCGTTCGCATCCTGTTTTAACAATTCGAAAGCGGCTGTCAGCCCTGCCGGGCCGGCGCCGATGACGATCACATTTATTTTAGGGGTTGTTTCAGACATACGATTTCTATTATGCCTCATTTTTCATAAAAAGCCAATCAAAAAAATGCCGGTCAGGGTCAGCATCTGGCATACCGTTTCGAGATAGCGTCTGAGGCGGGGACAAAAAAAGAATCTATTTGGTGACTGGTGACTTTTTGTTTTAGAGAAAACTAATGAATAGGGGCTTTCCTGTGTGTAACGCTTGTTTGACATCAGGTGTTAATATCATCTGGTGCGAGAAATTAGAATCTGTATTTCATTGTTTCTTCAGCTTATCATCATTTTGAATTTGTATTCAATCAATCTCAAAAAATTGCACATATAAAGCTAATTTTTTTATGGTTTTAAACATGAAATCGGCACCACATATACATTATCTTTTCTTTTATAAGCAAAAGGAGCTTTCGCACATAAAACCATAAGGAATGAAGGTGCTTTCATACTATCAGTGTCTATTTTCGAAGCCAAAGATTTTAAATTGTCTGCCCCTTCATCAATAAGTTTATTCCCTCCCAGTTTAATTTCAATTAGCCCATAGCTTCCATTTCTCAGGTGTAAAACAACATCACATTCCAACCCATTTTTATCTCTATAATGGTATATTGTTCCATCTAAAAAATCAGAAAATATTCGTAAATCCCGAATGCATAAATTTTCAAAAAATAATCCCATTGTACTTAAATCGTTCATTAAATTTTGAGGACCCACTCCTAGTGCCGCAGTTGCAATTGATGGATCCACAAAATATCTTGTATCTGTTGTTCTTATTGCCGTTTTTGATCTTAGATTTGGATTCCACGAAGGGCAATCTTCAATGACAAATATCTTTTTTAATGCATCTAAATAAGAGTACAAGGTTTTTTCATCAAATGTATCGGTATAGTTTGCAAGCATATCCTGTCTGATTGTTTCCAGCGAACTTTGAGTTGATATATGTCTTGCATAGGATCTTAACAATTTTTTAGCCTTTTCTTTATCTCTTGCTACATGGTCAACTCGACTAATATCAATTGAGACTATGGCATCAAAATAATCAATTGCTTGGAATAACGCACTATTCTCTGCCAGACCGATAGATTGAGGCCAACCTCCCCGACAAATTGCAAAAGCGATATCTTCTAACTTTGTGTCATCAGTCCCCGCAATTTCTTTGCCTTCAAATAAATCCGAAAGAGAAACTTCGCCAGAAGATTCTTTTGATTCATAAAGACTCATTGGTCTCATATATAGTCTAGTAATTCTGCCGGCCCCGTATGCATGGACTTTTCCATGTTCACCGGTACTGCTGAACCTGTTAATATAAATTGTCCAAACTCATTGCGCTGGTTCTATTTCGTATCGAACCGCGTTCCAAATATTTGGTGCAATTTGCCACTCATCAATAAGTCTGGGAGTATTTCCCTTGCAATAAGATGCTGGGAGAAATTTCTGCCATTTCTTTATATTGTCGGGTCAAGTCCGGTTGATCCATAGCTAACACACTTTTAGAATATTTTTTGGCTGTCGTTGTCTTTCCACACCATTTTGGCCCTAGAATCAGTACTGCGCCTTTCGCTTCAAGCCTATCCTCTAAAAGTTTATCTGTAATTCTTGGTAAATATTCTTTCATAAACTCGCCTCAACTCACCTCGTGGCTTTGCATTCTTATCATAACTCCAATTCCTGTGATTGTCTATGTTTTAATCCAGTAATTGTCATCATTTGATTCCATAGAATGGATGTTGTACGATCCATCAATTGTCAATGCCCTAAATTGAAGGTTTATGTTGTTCCAAATCCCTGATGTAACTATTCTTAAAATCTTGTGTTTCGTAAAAATCAATCATGGCAAACCCCGCCCTGAGTTGACCTTATATTTGTTCTTCCATGTATGACTAAATTCTTAGCCATGCTCTGGGTTTATTTGAATAGCGCCTTCATTTTCTTCGTGTTTCTTCACAATATTTTAATTTGTTCTGCATTGCCATCTTTATTTAGTTTCCAAAAACCTGAATACCTGTTCGTTAAAATCTGAAGCTTCTTCATATGCAGCATGCCCTAATCCTTTATATATATGAAGCTGGCTGTCAGCGATTTTCTCATGCATATGATAAGATGCCTGAACACCGACGATTTTGTCATCATCACCGCCAAGAATGAACGTTGGGCACTTTATCCTTTTTAATTCTTCATAAGCGTCAAAACCAAGAATGGCGTTTGCGTTAACAAGGAACCTATGAAAGCTTTTTGGTTTTCCAATCCATCCGATGATCAGATATATCTTCCGGTATTTTATTAGATATTCGTCTGAATAACTCTTTTCAACCGTATCAATGATCAGATGTTTATGATTGCCTTGCTTTGCAAGATTAATCCATGTGTTAACACAGCCCTGTATCGTTTCATTTATGCGTGGTGCGGAAACTGCAACAACAAGTTTCTCAACCAAATCAGGAAAATCAATTGCCAGATGTTGGGCGATCATGCCTCCTTGCGATATGCCCATCACGCATGCTTTTTTAATGCCAAGTTTTTTCATGGCAGCTGCCTGATCCATTGCCATATCCCTGATCGAATAATCATCAGGCATAGCGTTTTTCCTGCTGAACATATATACCGTGTATTTTTCAAAAAAAATCTTATATGGCTTTGCCAGTAGTAATGCCTTTCCTTTTACAGTAGCCAATCCGTCCGAAAGCCCTGGGAGCAAAATCAAAGTTTTTTCTCCATGCCCAAAGGAAACATAGTACATATCTGTATCACCAACTGGCACGCATCCGTTTTTCGCATTCCAAAGCATGAAATATTCTCCTTCGCACAAATATTAATACACTTCTTGTCCTACAGGAATTGTCCAATTATGCCAGAAAAGCCGGTATTGGTTCACTAACCCGACCTTCCATTACTTCTATCGGGCTTTTATAACCCTGCGACTTTTGATGAATATAATTACGGAAATTAGCCGCTGCTTGAATTTTTTTCGGAGACATCCGTAAAATCAGGTTGTTAGACAACTCATTCCTACGCTACGGATGCGGGCTTTTTTACAAAGAATTGCACAGCTTGCAGTATGGTTATAAATTCTAAGTTTTATGCCAAAACTTTAAGGGCATTGCCAGGTTTTATAAATTGATTTTTGATTATAAATTCGAATATAATAGCCTAGTCATTGCCAAGTGATGCTTGCCTATATGCGTTCTATCCATTTTCATTGATTGTATTGATTCAAAAAATCTAGCACATAATTATTCAGCTCCAATAATGTTTCTGGGGACTGGCGTTTATTTAGCCCCCCATCAATCCAATTGGTAATTATCGGAGAAGCTAAAGCCATATCTGTAAGACCAATATGACCTACGCCATCAAGGTGCTTATTGACAAACTTAGGATCTTTACTTTTGATTAGCCTTTCATTCATTGCATATGTCGTAATTTTTCCTAGTTTTGAGAATAGCGAATCCGAATAGACATGGAGCACGGGCAAAGGATACTCCTCTTTCGTAAAAACATATTCATTTCCCTCTATACCGACAATATCTTGTATAAATGGTGATTCTAAAATCACCAGAGCTCTAATTTGCTGATTTCTTTCACGACCGACTGCCAACGCTGCCGAACCGCCAAGGGAGTGTCCTGATAAGACGATACGATTTGTATCAATATATTGTTCATAATCATTGTCCGTTTCAGCGTCTAGCAGTTTATCTAAGATAAACCGAATATCTTCAAGGCGAATTTTTGACCAACTCTTCAAAGATTCTAAAGTGCCTTTTAAGTCTGCTGAACCTTGACTTGCCATTACGCTTTTTATAAAGTTAAAATCCACCATGACACTGCGGCCATCTGACAAGGATGCTCTAAAGGAATGGTATGGGTGGTTTAAACTCATCACAATATATCCTCGAGAGGCAAGTTCTAAGAACAAGGTCTCATTGGACTCTCCTATTCCAAAAGAGCCGTGAGAAAATAATAGCAATGGGTGCTTCTTTTCTTTTGCATCTTCAGGGCACCAGACATTAACAGGAAGTTCTCTTTCCTTTTCGCTTGTCAGCATTTCAGGAAACATCGATTCATGGCTATAAAAAATTGTGTCGGTGAGTACTTTTTCATTTCCACTGGGTTTTGGAGCAGGCGTCAAAGGAAAAAGATAGCGGAAAGTCATAAACAAAATTAATAAAAATGATGCAAATAGCAGAAGTCCCTTTATCCACTTTTTGTTAAACTTCCTAAACACCAGGAAAATAAATAATACGACTGAAATGATTAAACCAATTAGTTTTACGCTCAAAATTGCGTGACCTTTCCCATAAATTCTAATTTATCATGAATATTATTTTGTTTTTTATCTTCCGTAAAATAATTTTTCTTATATCGCTTGTATTTGAATTGTTATTCTTTCAACAATTATTTTTTAGATAGGGCTCATTATGCTTTTAATATAAATCGGATCTCTTACATTTGCTGCATTTAAACCCCTTGTTACTATTATGGCATCCTCTACTGAGGGTAAGGTCGCGGATACGACTTATATGAAAAGGTAGATTTTAAAACATCTTAACAAATTGTCAGAAGTCTAACGTTAGAAGATTCTTTACATTTCTGTAAACAGGCATACTGATCCAGAACACTCCAGATTTTATGTTCATTTCATTCGTGATGTTTTATTTATAACATTGCTCGTTAGTGGCTGTAACGCCTGGAACACCTTCAGCGTCTGTTAACACTCCGCAAGCTTCAGAAATTGCATTACCCAAAAGGAGCAGCGCCGGTGCCCACCATAAATCCATCCGTCCCCAATATCCAAGGCAAGCAGCAATCACAAATGCATTTAACTCGAATAGCACTGTAATCGTTCCATATAGTCTGGTTTTTGCATCCGCTTGGCTGATAATGTTTCCAATCATAAACGCCTGCAAAGGCGCTATGACTACGCCAAATTTTGTAGCGCCTAAGAAGAACATGAGAATATTCATGATTCCATTCATCACAATGTTGAATAAAAACACCTTGAAAAATTTCTTCTCTGCGTATCATTTCATCAAGACAGAAAATGGCGGCTTGCTCATTTTTGTCAGTCTTGTATTCCACATCAATCGAGAAAAAGGCGAGATTACGGCTGAATTGTTCTCAGCCAAACTCATGGATACTGTGAACAGCATCCAACAACTAAATAAAGCGATAAGTATAAAAAACAACGTAAGAAAGTTTCTCCCAGACAGAACCACCAGCTAATAATTGTTATGACAGTTTCCTTTACAGATAAATTATCTCAACAAGCTGTGCGCCACTTTCATATACTGGATGATTGTAATTGTCCGTAAAGAAGATCATAATTTCATCAGAATGGACAAAGCCACATCTATCATAAAACAGAACCGTTAAAGGGCCATCGCCGGCTCCAACTTGTGATATCGAATATTGCCCTTGATGCTTTGCGGTCACAAATTTAATCAACGCTCTGCTATATCCTTGCCATGACAATCTAATCTTCTACGGTTGCATTTAACTTTTTTGATACATCTTAAGTTAACTCTGAAAATACACTTCATTTTTTAGTATAGGAACCCATTTTCACGTTATTTGCTTTCTTTATCTATTAAATAGAAGTTATCTTTGCAATATTTCCTGGATCTGGTTTACAAATTTATCAGGAAATAATGTAAAAAATTCAGCGTGTCCCATGCCTTTATTTTCTCGAATCTCAGCGTAAGGCAAATGTTTCTTTATATACTTTATATCCCATGCACGGTCTTTTTCTTCTTCGTCCCCATACCAATAAATCACGTGTCCTGTTGGACGCATGATTGGCAAATGGATTGAATAATTATTTGTGGAATAAAAAGCGTTCCAGATTGTACGATTGCTCATTGAACCCATACATTTTTTTATATATTTAAGATCTTCATCGGTATATTTATCAACATCTTACGACGGAGATTTTATGCTCAAATGCTTTCCCATGAATACCGAAATCTTCGTATTCCTATAAGATATGTGAATGGTTTCCATAGTTCGTAAGGGGTTATTCCGCCGTCCATGATGTAAAAATCCGCCTGAATTTTTTGTTCAGATAATCTTGACAACACGCCCATCGAACAGCCATAAAGGCACTGACTTTGATAGTTTCGTTCTTCAGCAATTGTGTTGTTTTTCCGCAATCTGTTCCACCGATACAAAATCAGATTGCGGTTGCATCTGGATCAATATCCAGATATTGCGGGGATCAATACAGAAAAATGTTGGCTGAGTGTCGGAAGCACATAATCATACACATCCCATTGAACTCCCAATGGATGAAACATGATGATCAAATCCTCATTTTCTTCTCCAAATTCATGAAAAATCATAAAAAAGTCCTTTTATTTTAGAAGGATAAAACATTTCCAAAAATTGACAATTATTTGTTTTCATCTGTAACTGCATGACTGATTCTATTTGAGAAAGAGTTAAGACTTTACCTTTATTGAATTTTAATGTGAGGTTATTATTTTTTGGTGTATTCAGCATAAGGTTCCGAAATTTTGTCTTTATCGTACAAATCCTACAGGAAAATTTCTGCGTTTCCGATTTAAACGTATTCGCCTGAATCTTCATCCTCGTCACCCCTCTCCATGCCTTCTACAGAAGAACTCGCTTTTGCCAGCATACATGTTCGGGGATTGCGTCCGCATCAAACGCAACAATGCGCATAATAACATTCGCGAGCGAGTCCCAATGATGAGATCTTTCGCCAGCATCATCTTCAACAAGTTCATCAGATTCTTCAACTTCTGCATTCAGCCAATCCTCATCAAATGGGTTCTCTTCACTCATTTTGACGTCTGCCAGTGACTGATATCCTGTATTGAAACCAGTCAAGAATACCTGGTCGAGAAATTTTTCAAGCAGATCAGGTGTGAGGTTTTTAATAGCTTCATAATTTGTCATAGATTTTCTCTTTATCATGCCGTTTAAATATCCTTTTTTCTCAACGGATTGTTCCGAGGCGACGATTTCATTAATTTGTTCTCCAGCTCGCGCGCTTTCAAAAGATCCGGTTTGCCCTCTAAAATCAATCTCAATAAATCAATTCTGTCTACTTCCACCATAGCAACTATGTTATAAGCCAAGTGAGACAGGATGACGAGAATCGCCAAAACAAGACAGAATCACAACTGTAGGATGAGAACCTAACCCCAAATCACAGAAATCGGGCGATTCTCCGACTATGATGCCATCAATTCCACGTAGGAGCATCTGGCACTGACATAATGCTGCTCCGACTGCAGGCGAGCTTATTGGGTTCTCGCCGCAAAAGACATCCTTCCATCTTGTAGAAACAAGAGCATGGATAGGAAAAAACAGCACCCAGGTATTTATTGCACGATGTAGTCGATCCACATATCGCTGCGCCCGCGCTCGCCGATCTTGAAAGTTTCACCGTTTGGATCTGCAAACTGGAAATGAATGCGGGTTTTGCCGCTGCCGGCGACCGGGAATTTGATGCTGACTTCTTTTTCTTCGTTCGGCTTGATCTCCACACCGACGTCAAACAGCAACTGCGGGTTCTTCACGTTTGGATCGCTCCAGACAATTTTGTAATCGCGGGTGATGGTGCAGGTCCCGATGTTCTTCAGTTTCCATGTTTTTGTGATAATTGAGCCAGGCGCGACGATCGTTCCATCTGGAATGGAGATATCTGCGACGAATCCAATCCGATTGACGCAATCAGCTGTCGGCTCCTGTGGAGATATGCTCAGCTCGGCTGTCTTCACCGGCGATGAAATTCCGCCCGCCTTTTCGGCAGTCACTTCCATATCGCTGATTGCGCAGCGGAATCCGTAAGGCTGTCCGCGAACCGGGTCTGCACCAAAGCGATTGAACAGGAAATAAGCGCTTTCGGGGTTGCCCGACAGTGCGCTGCCTCCTTTCACAGTTCGGAAAGCACCGCTGACCGGCCCAACTGGATTGTGCACGTCCGCTGACTCAGGCATGGTCGTGCTGAAAAAATCACTGACCCATTCGCTGACGTTTCCCCCCAGATCAACAGCACCGTAGGGGCTCAGATCTGTCAAGTAACTGCCTGGTGCTTGCACTGCGTTTGGATACCAGCTTTCCTTTTCTGTGAACTGAAGCGCCTGAAATCCCCATGGATAAATACGCCCGTCCGTTCCGCGGGCGGCTTTTTCCCACTCCGCCTCCGTCGGCAGCCTTTTCCCCGACCATTCACAGTAAGCTTTGGCGTCTTCCCAAGCGATGCCAACGACCGGTAATCGCTCATCCGTCGCATTTTCGGCGATGGTTTCTACAGGATTGCAGACATCCGCGTTGACACATTGGAGGTATTGAGCGTAGGTCACTTCTGTCTGATCAACCCAAAAAGCATCCAATGTGACCTGACGGGTTGGCAGCAGGTTGGCGATTTCGAACCCAAATGTATGATCTGTTCCCATGATGAATGACCCTTGCGGTACAAAAACCATGTTCTTTTCGTCTTGATGCCAGACGATACCAGCGCCGGCTTCCCGTCGGATCGGAAGTGACGGCTGAGTCGGTATGATAGTTGGAACTGCGGAAGCTTCTTTCACAACGGTTGGTATGCTTGTCAGCCAGGTAATCTCGATAATCGCCGGCACTTTTGTCGCTGCCGACGTTGCCGTTTCCGTGGGTGCGGAAGGGTCAGCAGCTAATGATGTCTGGGTGGTATTCAAAAAAGCCAGCGTACTTTTCAGGTTCAACGAGGCACCGTTGTTGCGCAGCGTATCTGTAAAATAGATGATCAGAATTGCGGCAACTGCCAAAACAGAGACTGCGCCCAGGAATGAAAGCAGCACGGAACCTTTTCGTTGTTTGGGGCGCGGACGTTTTTTATTTTTTTCACCGTTTTCATCATCAGTGTGATCTTTCCCACTGATTTTTTTGTTGAAGTCGTCTGGTTTGTTTTCGATTGGTTTTTCGATTTCGGCTAACGGTGATGGGAATCCTGAAAGCGGATTCCGGTTCGCCCATTGCTCGACAATGCGGCGGATATCACCAAACATGGCAATCGCGTTACGGTAACGTTTTCCCGGTTCCGGCTGCAGACATTTCAGGATAATTGGCGCGAAGGCTTGTGCAGTTTCGCCATCAACAGATTCCAATGCGGATGTATAATACTGCAAGGCGCTTCCACTTTTTTTATCCGGCCGTTTGCCGGCGAAGCCAAAAGGAATGACCGATGTTAATAACTCTGACAAAATAACACCAAACGCGTAAATATCCTCTGAAATGGTAGGTTCTGCGGTTTTTTGGGAATCCTGAGATCGATACGAATCATTTTTCGAATCATAATCTTCCGGTAATGGCAGGAATGAAAGATAAGCTTCTCCGTTAGGATGGATCAAAATATGATTCGCATCCAGCGTGCCATGCACGATTTTCTGATCATGCAACGCCGCCAGGGCTGATGAAATTGCGTAAGCGATGCGGATTGCCTGGTTTTCAGGCAACGGCCTGCCCTGTGATTTGAAGATTTCGGCCAGTGCTTTGCCGGGGAGTTCGTTCTGGATCAAAACCAGACCATCTTCCCCAACTTCAGCCGGATAAAACGGGATTGCATTTGTGTGTTGGAAAAGTGAATGGGTTTGAGCGGTCATTTGAAGCGCTATTAACTGCCGCGCGCTGATGGCGTTGTCCTTGATATGAACCAGTTTGAGATAATATTCTTTCTGATCATCTAAATTCAGGACCCGGCAATAAGAGGAATCTCCCTGACCGCGAAATTTTTCCAAAACTTGATATTTTTGATTAATTAAATCCATATACGCTCCAGCCTGACAAGTCCAATCGTAAAAAAAGCCTTTTCGGGTCCCAGTTGCGGCCCGATGAAAGAATAATCAAAATTATGTTGACAGTTAATAATATAACAAAAAAATATGAATTGAAAACGGTATTGTCCCATGTTAGTTTCACTGTGCAGAAGGGAGAGCGGGCTGCACTGTTCGGTCCGAACGGCTGTGGCAAGACGACGCTGATCAAAATTATTTCCGGAGAAGAACGGGCTGATCAGGGAACGGTTCAGTTTACTCCACCTGGGATCAAATGGTTTTACCTGCCACAGCTAAAAAAGTTTCCGGTTGGCAAAACGCTGGAACAATATCTCGTTCCCGGTAATGTCGAACAGCTTCATGCGGAAAAGGAATTGGCAGTGATCGCGCAAGCGCTCAGCCTGCATCCGGAAAATGACGCGCTGCAACAAACCTTTGATCAATTGCTGGCGCTGCTGGGAGAACCGGATCAGGATCCGGCTGTTGTTGCGGATGTTCTCTGGCAGGTGGGACTGGCGGGAATGGCATACGATACTCCGGTCACACATTTGAGCGGCGGTCAGCAGACGCGGCTGATGTTGGCAAAGATGGTGCTCAGCAAACCGGAATTCCTGATTTTGGACGAACCGACGAATGATTTGGACGAGATGATGCTCGGCTGGCTCGAAGACTGGTTGCGCGCGTTCCCGGGAGGCATCCTGTTTGTTTCTCATGACCGGGTTTTTCTGAACCGGATTGCTACGCGGTTCATTGAACTGGATCGCAGAACGCATCAGGCTTCTCTTTTTGAGGGGAATTATGATGATTGGCTGCAGCGGCGAGCCGCAGCGGAAGGTGCTGCAATAGGTGCCTGGAACCGGCAGCGCAGCGAGATCCGGCAGTTGAAAAACGCAGTCGAACACACTCGACAAATCGCGCGTTTCCGCAAAGGCGGGAAGGCGGATTCCGGCGATAAATTTGCCAAGGGGTATTTTGCTAATCGCAGCCGGGGGACGATCCGACGGGCGAAACAGTTGGAAGAACGGCTCGAAACGCTGAAAACTGAAAAGAAGTTGGATAAACCAGGCCAATTCTGGCGCATAAAAATGGCATTTGATCAGATGACAGAGACGGGAGATCAGGTGCTGATTCTGGATCAGCTGAGCGTTGGTTATGCTGAAGCAGCGCTGATCCGCGGGATTGACCTGCGGTTGACGCGCGGGAAAATTTGCGCGTTGTCTGGCAAAAACGGCAGCGGAAAAACGACGCTGATAAAAACCATTATGGGCGGGCTTCCGCCGCTGGCGGGAGAGGTCGGATTGGCTCAAACGTGAAAATCGGTTATCAGCCGCAGGGGATGGAATCGTCATTGTTTGTTGAAAATGCGTTTGAGACGATCTCAAGGATAACCCCTCTGAATGAAACCGAGGTGCGCCGTTTTCTATCCTATTATTTGTTTGTGGAAGACGAAGTGTTTGTACCAATTGAGAGCCTTTCGCATGGACAGCGTTCCAGATTAAATCTGGCATGTTTTGCTGCCACCGGCTGCAATTTTCTGATTTTGGATGAGCCGCTGAATCATCTGGACGTTGAATCACGCGAGGATTTTGAAGAGGTTCTGACGGATTATCCGGGAACTGTGCTTGCTGTTGTGCATGACCGCAGTTTTATTGAGCGTTGTGCTGACCTCATCTGGACGATTCATGATGGAAAACTGATGGAAACGACGCTTTTCGGCTGAAACGGATCAGACGAATTTTCGTATATATAATTGAGGGAAACTACGGGCAGAACGAAAAAAAACGATCTGTTGATAAATAGCATTTTGACAACTCGTGAAGGCAAGCCGGTTTTGAGAAACATATCTCGCCGGACTTCTCTGAAAATTGTCTTGAAAGGATCATCAAGATGGATATTGAAAAAATCATCAGCAATGTACGTGAGAGCTTTAGGATTGGCGCGAAAAAGGTTTCGGACTCTGTTTCGAAATCAAAAGCGTTCGAAAAGTATCAGGATTCGGAGGATAAAGTGGCTGACATTCTGGACGATGTCGGCAGTTTTGCGACAGGTCTGTATGATAAAGTCGCGAAAGCCGGTAAACCGCTGGTAAAGAAATCCAAGGCTGGAATTTATGATGCGATTTATGCTGAGTACCGCAAAGCCGGAATGCCATATGGCGATACGCATGAGGGATTTATGCGCTGGACGGAAGAGCGGGAAAAGAAAGTTCGCAGCGCTGTGGATGATGGTTTGGAAAAAGGCAGGAAAACTATCGTTGGCGCCGCTAAAAAGACTTCAGAATTTGTCGAAGATCGGGTGCTGAAGAAGAAACCATCAGAGACGACAATTGACGGTGAGCCTTCTGAGCCGTCTGTCACGATCCCAAAAGAGGTTGATCTGGAATAGTAGTAGCTTGGTGCGCCGTTTCACAGTATCTGTCTGATCGGCTGCAGCACAAAACATGATCGTTATATCAATAATGCCCGCTGAAAGCAGCGGGCATTATTGATATATGATCTTTTCAGATTATTTTTCAGGCAAAATGAACTTATTAATCCGGTTCTGACGTGTGTTCACCACCCAGACAGCTCCTTCTGAATCCGATGTAATCCCAACAGGCATGGACGGATTGTCTATCCCGCCGCCGCCGCCGTTCCAAGATTGGATCAGCGTGCCATCCTGAGCGAAATGCCAGATCAGTGAGCCTTCCGGATCAGTGATCAAGATATTGCCGTCTTTATCAAAGGTGACGTATGGTTTGTTGTCCAACGATTGAGAATACCAGCCGGGTACGCTGAAAGTTCCTTTGACTGAATAAGGCGGCTTGTCTGCGCTGACATCAAACAGTTGAACGCGCTGATTCCAAGTGTCGGCGACTGCTAACAAAGAATCATTCCAAAGCGCGACTCCGACGGGTTCATCGAACTCGCCTTCACGCATACCGACGGTCCCGAAACTGGCGATATATTTTCCGTCGGTGCTGTACATGATGATCTGTTTGTTCCCGGTGTCTGAAATGAACATCCGCCCTTTGGAGTCAATGGCAATTGAGCGCGGACCGTAAAAAGTTCGTTCTGGCTGTGCCGGGTCGCTGGCATGGAATGACAGCAGATATTCACCTTCGGCGCTGAACTTTATAATGCGGTGATTCCAGGTGTCTGCGATGAAAACATGGTTTTCGTTATCAAGCGCGATACCCCATGGTTGATTCAAACCGCCTTGCTCCTGTGCGGGCCCAGGATGTGATAAATTGCCCGTCTGGTGAAAACCGCTGAACACGATTGTTGTCCGAATCCAGCACGAAGATATCACCATTCTGCGCGATTGCGACTCCCCGCGGCGCGTTAAACTGTCCTTCGCCGCTTCCTGCGCTGCCGAGCGAGAAAACCGGGTTTAGTTCAACAAATTTCTCATCTTCAAAATAAACGTCGTTTTTGTCATCAGTCACAGCTGTCAAAGAAGCATCGCCTAACTGCCACATTTTTGAGATGATATCTTTGCGGATGTATACCGCCATCTTGCCGGCGGGATCCCATGTTTCAGGTGTCAGCGATGCCTTTCCGGTTGTCTGCGCATATTTTGTGAAATCTCGGTTCAGCCAGATATCGAAAATTGCCGCCCGCATGGCGGGGTTGCTGAGGGCGTTCCAGATGCGGGCTGGAGTCAGATTGAAATAATCCTGATTCGGCCACCAGAGCCGCATCGTTTCATAACGGGTATATCCGCGTTGAACGATTGGCTGTAATTGGTCGTCTTTACTGGTGTTCGCAATGATTACATCGTAATCCCGCAAGGTTCGGGTTGGTTTTTCATCAAAATCTAAACGGGCGGAATAATCGCGGAAATACCACCAATATGGATAACGGGCGTCGTTATCATAAGCAACCTTGATAGATTTTCCTGTTCCTGTCCGCGCGGCAATCTCTTCAATCTGATTCAAGACAATTTTCGGTCCCGGCGCGGCATGGGCATAGACCAGATATTCATTGGCGTAGTCGTAATGAATGAACGATGATTGATAAGCTGTGCGCGCTTGCAGCAGACACAGGATTACCATTGCGTAAAGCGTTACAACAGAAAGAATTTCTCGCAAGCGCCAACCACGCCAAACACGAATGATCACGATCAGCGCCAGCAGTAAGCAGATCGCTGCAAAGACAAACTGATTTGTAGCGCGTAACTGATGAAGTTCTTTGCCCTGGAATGGTGGATTTATCCCCATCACGCCTGCCAAGCTGCTGCCAAGCGCATAACTCCCGATGATCAGGCATCCCAGCCCGATCCATCCCTGCGCGGAGAGAATTTTATCCCATGGGGATCGCTCCATCAGTATTCCGAGACCCCAACCGGCACCCAGTGCGATCGGTATAGCAATATGCACTCCCAGCCATGGCATCTTCTCTCCCGCAACTGAGTAGGCAATCAACGCACTGATCACCCAAAAGATGAACAGTAAAAATGCCGGCACTTTTTGCTGTTTTTTTTCTCGAATAACAAAATAGCCCGATCTTTCGACGTGAGTTTCATATTCGAGATTGCCGGGTTCGGGCGTGTAGCGGTCAATAAATTCATACGAATCCAGATTGTCATAAATCAGGGCTTCGTCATCAAAAACGGTGCAGCCATCGGATTCCTCAGTCAAAGGTTCGCTATCTTCATAATGATTCACTGATATAGAGTCGCTGATCCGTTCTCCCGGAAAGTTCCAGAAAAGACGGTGGCGCAGTGCGTAGTAAAGCCCCAGAATCAATCCGATGATTGCAGCGAATTCATAAATCGGCAGCAAAATTGTGCCGTAATAATAGAGCGGTTGTCCGCCGCGTTGAACCTCATGCTGCGAGAGCCAATACCCCAGCGAACCAATAATCCCGGTGAAAAATCCATGACCGTTTGAAAAGAATGTCGTAAAAAAGGTGATGAAGATCAGGTAGAACGTTGTTGCTGCTTTAAGAAAAACGTTGCGGTTCCACCAGATGCCGATCAGAAAGGAGAGGATCAGAAAACCGGCAAGGATGCTGCCAGTTCGCACCATTCCGGTCTGTGAATAATCCAGCGGATTCCAACCCAGTAATTTGACTGGGATGGCTGCCAGCTGTGGCAGGATCAGCGCCCATATAAATATGATCAGGTTAAAGGATGCCAGCCTGCGGAAAGTCTGAAAGCGAAAACGGCGAATCATATAAACAAACCAGTAGATCAGCACGATTGCGCCGGCGCTGACTGAAAAGGTTGCCAGCGGAAAAAGTCTGCTGCCTGTTGAAAACTCACCGAATTGATAGAGCAGGAAACCCGCTGTCAACAACAGCAAAGCGCACAAGGCGATCAAGGCTGCCCGGATACGCTCAACGCGGTCTTTCCATTCCAGCTGCCAGAGATCACGTAGGAAAATGAATCCGCAGAAGAGCAGCAATTGTGCCGTATAGATGAATGCGGTTTCTTTGGTCGCAAACTGTAGCGCGGAAACCGCCGCGAGCAAATATAACGAAAAATTATCTCGTTTCTCAAAATAGCGCAATATGCCATAGAGTGTCAGCACAGCGAACAGCTCAATAAACGCTTCGTTACGGGTATATCGGCCATAGAACAAGGTCAAAGGCGAGATCACGAACAAGAAACCGCCTGCCAGCGCACCGGCTTTGCCCAAATAACGTTTCATTGGGAACAAAACCGCGAAAATGGCGGCGATGCTGAACAATGCTGCCGGAACGCGAGCTGAAAAGTCGCTGTCTCCCAGCAAGAAATAGGATAATGCCAGCAGATGGAACTGGAATGGGCCATGCGTGAGCGGATCATGCAGGTAGCCGTTGCCTTTATATAGGCTGTAAGCCGGAACGACATGGTTCACTTCATCATGTGCCATCACTCGGTATCCAAGAATCGCGAAGCGGCTGGCAAATGCTAAAATCAGGATGATCGCAATGATCAATATTTCGCGGGTGAAACCGGGAAATGATTTCCAAACAGGCCGCTCCAGCCAGCCGATTGATTTCGTTTCGTGGTGTTGATGTGATTCCATGTGTTTTCCTGCCTTATGCGGAAACGTTCTGACCAAAGGAAAGAACGTCTGGTTTTATTCGTCCTATGGGCTGATTATAATACGACTTCAGATGGGTTATTGCTGGTCTAGATTGAAGAATTGGTAAACCGCCC
This sequence comes from Flexilinea sp., assembly GCA_040766005.1. GTDB lineage: Bacteria > Chloroflexota > Anaerolineae > Anaerolineales > Anaerolineaceae > Flexilinea. The sequence continues at coordinate 316,570 of JAXGRI010000001.1, forward strand.
CGGATATCTGTGACGCTATGACATTGGTCGGATCGAAGACAAGCTGAACCGGATGATAAAAAACATGGTCAGGATGTAGGTTGAGTTCGGGGAATAGACGATTCCGGCATCGCTGATGCTGTGAATCAAGCCGTCATTTTCCAAAATCCAGCCGTGCTTGTGTGCAACTTTCGTCGTTTCGGGAATTCCGGCTTCCAGCAAAACTGCAGTCTTATTGGTCGAAAGCAGTTCAATCATTGTCTGACATTCAGATTGGGAGACAGCTCCGTCATAGATCGCTTTCAGCGTACCGCCATCAAAAATTGCGCATTGATAAATATCATCCAGAACCTGTGAAATCTCTGCCGCGGTGGTCTGGTTGTAGACATCCGGTTTGGTGTTTACGTCCGTTCGGCTGTTCGCCGGACTTTCGTATCGGGCTAACAGAGATGCGCCCGGGTAGAAGAAGCCCCCAAGAAACGTGTTTTTCAACCCCATTTTTTGCAGCTCCTCGGTAAATGAGATCGGCGCCAGTGTTCCACCGATCGTCTCCAGCAGAGCGTCCGCCGGTTGATTCTCTGAAATTTCGATCATCGTTTCAAGTTCCTGCTGGATCAATGGCGGGAGCGGCTCATCACGGTGAATGTAAACATAGAGCATGATCGGAATCTTGATCGTACTGGCTGCGGTAAAAGCGATGTCGGTAGGGACCGATTCCAGGTTGGAAAAAGCAAAATTCATCTCTTCTCGTTTGGCAAGATCCAGAATGTAAAATTCCGCAATCCCGTCAAATTGATTGCGTTGCAGAATCTGGCGAACCATATATTGCAGGTTTTGAGAGGAAGCACGGGTTGGCAGCGTTCGGTTATAGGGCAGGCCGACGCTGCGTTTGTCAGGCGACATCAATGCTTCCGTGATCAGCGCCACTGAGCGGCGGATATCCAGTTCACGCCCCGGTTCTCCCTGTGTGAATCGCGTTCCTCCCTGCTCAGGGATCGGCTCCTTCGCCGGTTGGTCATAGCGGGGAATAATCTCATTTTCGAGATAGTCGATCAACCGTTCTTGTGAAACGGATGCTGAAAGCGGTACCGGCTGCGGCGGCGGCAACGCATTCCATAGGAAATTCCAAAATCCGCTCCAGAAGTTTTGGCGGATCCGCTGCATGTCCGCAGCTGCCAGCATTGTTTCCAGATTGATCGAAAAGCCGACTGAGGAAGGGCGCACCTGAATCAGGGAATTACTGTAAACCAACTCGATCGGGATCCCATAAGCTTGGACCAGACGCGCACCGGCTTCAGTGGCGTTGAGTCCGCCGACCGGTACACCCCCAACGGTCAAACCCGGGGGAAAAGCTGAACGGACGCGGCTATATAGGATCAGTTCAATGCCCAGCAAAAAAACGGAGATAAAAATCAGGATTAAGGAAGCCCAACGCAGGATCCCAAGTGAGTTACGCCTTCTCATTCAGTGTTTTCTTCAATACCTTCTGATGTGAATTTTACCAGAGGCGGTCTTTCGATACATTATTTAAGCTGACTTTAAAAAATAGCTGCTTTAAACCGAAATCTTGAAGTGATCAGTGTTCGGCCGTTTAATGATCATTGATAATCGGGTTGTTGTGAAAGGCTTTTTGAGCGGAGAGCGGGAAGTAATAAAACGACCTGAAATCAAACGCGAATTTTGATTGAAAACCGATTTTTGGTGAAGTAGACAGCTTTCACAAGGACTGATGACAGCAGGGTCTGATCTTTTTTGATGAAATCGAGTGAAGGTTTGTGCTGGCCAGACCGCTTTTTAATTTATGGCAATTCAGCCCAGCTGTAACATAGTAAGCAGGCTTCACTTACAGAAATCCTGGTCGCTTTCATGGTTGAAATGATCGTCATTAAAATGGGTCATCCTGGGTTATACTTACGAACAGCCGGGCATGCCCGGCTGTTGTAAATGGGAAAAGTCGCCCCAACCCGGCTTGATTCATAGGTATTCGTCTGCGTTTTTCGATCTTCTTTTCAAAATGAAAAAACGGATGTAATGATCGGGATATTGCCGTGACAGATACTGTATGGCAGGATCGATGTCGGATGGGAAACAAACGAACAGGAGATTGATCGATGCAGGACGAAGGTATCACAAAATCAGAAAATCTTGAAATCTGCCCAAATTGTATGGAGCCAAATTCGGAAGGCAGCATGAACTGCGCTTATTGCGGCAAGCCTATGCAAGAGACTCTGGCTGACCAGGCGGATTCCCTGAGCGAATCTGAAGCGGCAAACCGCGGAAACGATGGCTCAGCTGCGACGGATGGACAACCTGCCGACGGTAATACCCCTCGGAAAAAACAGGAAAAAGGCGGACGCTTCTATTATCTGATGCGCGGTATGGGTGTATATCTGATTCTGACCGCGTTTACCGAGATTCCACGTTCGCTGAAAATTGAAGATCCCAAAAATCGCAATCTCGCGCTTCTGAGTAATCTGATTTATATTATTGCCGGCGGGCTGCTTGTCTGGCCGCTGGTGAAAGACTTTCTGGATAAACGCAAAAAGAAGCGGGAAGAAGCAAGCGCGGAGATCGTTGAATCGACCGCTCTGCCGGCGGAATTACCCCAGCCGGAGGTTAACCCCGACCCTGCGGAATCGTCCGCTGAACTTACTGTGGACGACACGGCCATTTCCGAAGCGCAGCCTGAAGATAGCACCTCTGAAAATATGGAGAAAAACTGATCCATTATGAATAATTCAAACCGTTCCGATTCGGACCAACCTGAGCGACCTAATCGAATTGGTTTGACGGATACGCTCGGGATCGTGATCCTTGCCGGTGCGTTATTCAATCTGCCGGCAATTTTGAAGAAACCCGCCTCCGATGCGGATTGGATGATGCTAGTTATTGTTTTGGTTATGCTGCTGATCGGCGCCGTTCTTCTTGGTGTCCCTCGGCTGTTGGAACGGAAACGCCGCTGATCTTATAACTGTTTTATGCAACCTGTTACTTACTGTTATCTGGGAACTTTATGATTTATTTAAAAGAGAGCAATCGCCAATTGGACACAGTCGTTTTTGATTTAGGGAACGTTCTGTTGGATTATTCTCCTTACCGTTTCTTACATCAGGCGGGGATTGATTCCGAACGACATGCGGACATTGGCGCCGCACTTTTTGAGAATCCGGAAGTCTGGTCAGAGTTGGATCGCGGAACATTGGACAGTCATGGCGTGGCCCGGAAGGCAATTGAGGTGAACCCTGCACTTGAGAACGAGATCATCAGTTATATGCAGCAGTGGCACGAATTTTTTGAAATGATTCCTGACAATGTTGAAGCTTTTTATAAAATCAAGCGATCCGGTTGCGGGGTTTACGTGCTTTCCAATTTTTCATCTGAAGCCTTCGAGAAAATCCGATGGAAATTCCCGTTTCTGGATGAAATGGATGGCATGATCATTTCAGCGGAACATCAGGTGATTAAACCGGAACCGGAAATTTTCCAGTTGCTGATTGACCGCTACCGGATAGAACCGCAAAACGCTGTCTTCATTGATGATTTGATAGCCAATACTGACGTTGCCAGAACATTTGGTTTCAATGTCATTACCCTCCCGCCCCGCGCGGATATCGAGCCGTATTTTATTTTTCCCGATATTGATTCAAAAGAAAATTCGTCTGCTGGTTCAGCCGCATGAACAAAAGGGCGATCACAATTGGCATTGCCGGCGGAACCGGTTCCGGGAAGACGACTTTTTCTCATGAACTGGTTTCCCTGCTAGGCACGGATCGAATCGTCTATATTTCACATGATTCGTATTATCGCGACCTGAGCGATTGGCCGATGGAACGCCGGGTTCAGCTCAATTTTGATCATCCCGATTCGCTGGAAACGGATTTGATGATTCGCCATCTAAAATTGCTGCAGTGCGGAAATCCAGTGGACATTCCGGTCTATGACTTTACGACATTCACGCGTACGCCTCAGGTTGAGCATACCTTTCCCCAGCCGGTCATTCTGGTAGATGGCATTCTGATTTTCGCAATTCCGGAACTTCGGAAGTTGTTTGATATCAAAATATTTGTGGACACGGATGCAGATATCCGCTTCATGCGCCGGCTGAAACAGGGATATTGAAGAGCGCGGCAGAACGATGAATTCTGTTTATGGTCGGTATCTGAACAAGGTGCGTCCGATGCATGAGGCGTTTGTCGAGCCATCCCGCCGGCATGCGGATGTGATCATTCCGGAAGGTGGCAAGAATATGATTGCGCTCGAGATGGTAGCGGCAAAAATCCGCGATCACCTTTCTTCTTGCAATTCAGCTTGATTTCCATAGGCGAACAATGGCAGCCGGCACTCATTGTCGGAATTTCCCTGAGGAAAGCCGGACCAATCCAGCAGTCTGGGATTCTATTTAAAGTGACAGAAAACCTTTGATCCTTTGATAAAACGACAAGTTTGAACCGATAAAAAAAGACCGGCTCTTTTTGCCGGTCTTTTGAATCAGTAAAAATCAACTTTTAAGTACGGCGCCTTCGGCAGCAGATGAAACCATCTTGGCAGAGCGGCTTAAATAGCCGCGGGTAATCTTCGGTTCAGGAGCTGTCCATTCCGCTCGGCGGCGTTGCAGTTCCTCATCTGTGAGATCCACAGATAGAGAATAATTGGGAATGTCGATGCGGATAATGTCACCTTCGCGTAGCAACCCGATTGGTCCACCGGTTGCCGCTTCAGGAGAAACATGACCGATTGAAGCGCCGCGGGTTGCGCCGGAAAAGCGGCCGTCGGTGATTAGCGCTACCTGCTTATCCAGACCCACGCCGGCGATCGCCGATGTCAGTGCCAGCATTTCCCGCATACCCGGTCCGCCGCGCGGGCCTTCATAACGGATGACCATGACGTCTCCCGCTTTGATACTGCCCTCATTAATAGCGCGTTGGCCCTCCTCTTCGGAATCAAACACCCGTGCCGGACCTTCGTGCACCAACATCTCTTCCGCAACTGCTGAGCGTTTGACCACGCTCCCTTCGGGAGCGAGGTTGCCGAAGAGCATCGCCAGCCCGCCGGTTGGCGAGTAGGGATCATCGAACGGACGGATCACTTCGTTCGGGAAATACTGTACCTGTTCCAGATTCTCTTTCAGTGTTTTTCCGGTGCAGGTCATTACGCTGGTGTTGATCACGCCATTTTTAGCTAATTCCGCCAGCAGCGCCTGAATACCTCCGACTGCCGCAAAATCCTGAATATGGTGCTGCCCGGCTGGCGCCAGCCGGCAAAGATTGGGTGTGCTTTCGGAAATCTGGTTGATTCCTTCCAGCTGCAGCTGATAACCGGCTTCATGACCGATGGCGGTCAGATGCAATACAGAGTTGCTGGAACATCCGATCGCCATATCCGCCGTAAAAGCGTTGGTCAGCGAGGCTTCGTTAACGATATCCAGCGGACGGATATTGCGCCGTACCAGTTCCATTATCTGCATTCCGGTATGTTTCGCCAGCCGGATACGGGCGGCTTCCACTGCCAGAATTGTACCGTTCCCGGGCAGCGCCAGCCCAAGAACTTCTGTCAGGCAGTTCATTGAGTTTGCTGTGAACATACCGGAGCAGGAACCGCAGCACAGGCGTTATCCTCAACATCCTGTAACCGATTCAGAAATAAGGCCGGCTTTATGGGACGCGACCGCTTCAAAAACCGAGTTCAGATCCAGCGCTTTTCCGTTGATCGTTTTAGATTGCATCGGTCCGCCGGAGACGAAAATTGCCGGAATGTTCAGCCGGCAGGCTGCCATCAGCATTCCCGGAATGATTTTGTCACAGTTGGGGATAAACACAATACCGTCGAGTGCGTGAGCGGATGCCATCGTTTCGCATGAATCTGCAATCAGCTCGCGGGAGGGGAGCGAAAAACGCATCCCTTCATGTCCCATGGCGATTCCGTCACAGACTCCAATTGCACCAAATTCAACCGGTGTTCCGCCGTTCATGCGGATACCGGCTTTCACTGCCTCCGTAATTTTATCCAGATGAATATGCCCCGGAATGATTTCATTGAAGGCATTACACACGCCGATCAGCGGACGGCTCAGTTCTTCATCGGTATATCCCATCGCTTTGAACAGACTGCGATGGGGCGCACGGTCCACACCTTGTGTGACCTGATGCGATTTCATTATTCAAGCTCCTGTTTCGTCCACAGCATTTTTTCGCGCAGTTCGGCGCCGACGACTTCCACCGGATGTTCTTTCAGCATACGGCGGTTGGCGTTGAAAAACGTTCTGCCAGTTTTGTTTTCGAGAATCCAGCGCCCGGCAAAAGTCCCGTCCTGAATCTCGTGCAACAGCTGTTTCATCGCTTTTTTGGTGTCTTCGGTAATGATGCGTGATCCGGCGATATATTCACCATATTCCGCGGTATCGGAAATGGAATAGTTCATCATGCCGATTCCGCCTTTATTAACGAGGTCAATAATCAGTTTCATTTCATGCAGGCATTCAAAATAAGCGGATTCCGGCTGGTAACCGGCTTCGACCAACGTTTCGAAACCGGCTTTCATCAGTGCGCAAACACCGCCGCAAAGTACGGCCTGTTCACCAAAAAGATCTGTTTCAGTTTCTTCCTTGAACGTGGTTTCCAAAATGCCGGCGCGGGCAGCGCCAATCCCGGCAGCCCATGCCAGCGCTTTGTCCATTGCGTGGCCGCTTGGGTTTTGATAAACGGCGACCAGACTGGGTACGCCTTTGCCTTCTTCATATTGTGAGCGGACGGTATGTCCCGGCCCCTTTGGGGCAACCATAAATACGTCAACATCCGCCGGCGGAACGATCTGACCGTAATGAATGTTGAAACCATGGGCGAAGACCAGGCTTTTCCCGCCTTTCAGCGCGGGTGCGATCTCTTTCTGATAAAGCTCGGCCTGTTTTTCGTCAGGAACGAGAATCATGATCACTTCCGCTTTTTCAGCAGCTTCAGCCGGCGTCAAAACGCTGAAGCCGGCAGCTTCTGCACGCTTTCGGCTCTTGGAATTTGGAGACAGCCCAATCATGACGTCAAACCCGCTGTCGCGCAGATTCAGCGCATGCGCATGTCCCTGGCTGCCATAGCCGATCACTGCCAGTTTTTTTCCTTTTAAGACTTCCGGTTTGCAATCCTCTGCATAATATAATTTCGCCATTATGTGCTCCTATGTTAATCAGAAAGTATGGTTGTATTCCCGCGTTCAAGCGCAATTGTTCCTGAACGGACAAGTTCCAAAATTCCAAATGGCATCACCATTTTTAAAAACGCTTCAATTTTTTCCACGTCCCCGGTTGCGGCAACTGTCAGGCAATCCTGTTTGATGTCGACAATATTCGCGCGGAAGATGTTCACGATTTGAATGATTTCGTCTCGCACTTCTTTGGTCTCGCTCTTCAGCTTGATCATCATCAGTTCACGCGTGACACAATTTTCTTTTTCCAGCAGTTTCGCAGCAATGACCGAAACCTGCTTACGCAGCTGATTTAGATCAGCTGTTCTGATGTTTCATCACCGAAAGTGATGATCGTGATCCGTGTGATGTCCGGGTCTTCTGTGGTATCTACGGCAACGCTTTGGATGTTATAGCCTTTTCGCGAAAACAGACGGACAATCTGTGAAAGAACTCCGGGATAGTTTTCTACCAGAATTGAAACCATGAATTCTTCTTGTTTCTTCATAATTCTCTCGCTTTTCGTAAAAAAGGTTAGTTTAACAGAAATTCAGTCAGGTGTTTGCCGGATTGCACCATTGGAGACACTTTTTCGTCAATACCAAGCCGGCAGTCAATCACCGCTGCGCGTCCAGAGTTGAGCGCTTCACGGAACGAGGCCTCAAATTCGGAAACTGTGCGGGCGCTGTATCCGCTGATACCATACGCTTCTGCCAGTTTGACAAAGTCCGGTCCGCGGTCAAGTGTTGTTTGCGAATAACGATTGTCATACAGCAAGGATTGCCATTGGCGCACCATTCCCAATGTGCCATTATTGAAAATAATGGTTATCACTGGAATCTGGTAATGTTCGACCGTTGCCAGCTCATTGCAATTCATGCGGAAACAGCCATCGCCGGTGATCTCAACCACCGGAATGTCCGGATTACCGAGTTTTGCCCCCATCGCTGCCCCGAGGCCAAAACCCATTGTCCCGAATCCTCCGGATGTGATCAGCTGGCGCGGACGGGAAAACGGGAAGTTCTGGGTCGTCCAAACCTGGTGCTGCCCAACATCTGTCACCATGATGACGTTGTCGCCGGCAATCGCGTAAATCGAACGGATGATCTCTATCGGCAGAAAATCCTGATGGTTGCTGGCAGATGTCAGATGGGTGGGTTGGTTCAGCGCGTAGAACCAGCGGTCCTGACGCCCATCGTCTTCATCCAACAAGTTGTTCAAACAGGTTAAAATGTTTTTTGCATCGCCGATGAGGTTCAGCCCGGCTTTGAGGTTCTTATTCTGTTCCGAGGAATCGATGTCAATCTGTACCAGCGTTTTCCCTTCATTAAAACGGGCGGGGTTGAGTGCAACGCGGTCGTTCAGCCGCGAACCGACTGAAATAATCAGATCTGACTTTGCACAAGTTGTGTTCGATAATCGGGATCCATGCATTCCGATCATACCGGGGAAAAGCGGATGCGCACTGGGGAAGCTGCCCAATCCCATCATAGTGCATGCCACCGGAATATTGTATTTTTCTGCCAGCCGTTTCAATTCCTCACTGGCATCTGAACTGATGATACCGCCGCCGGCAATGATCATCGGCCGTTTCGCACTGCGAACCAGTTCTGCCAGTTGCTCGACTTTGTCATCCTCTGTCTCAGGGATTACGACGACGTTGCTCTTTCTGTCAAAAAGTTTCTTCAGCCGGCCGCTGTTTTTGTGTTCCGCTTTCTCAAGCGGTTCAAAATCGGTCACTGCAGCCGTAACGTCTTTCATCAGATCAATCAAGATCGGACCTTTGCGGCCGCTTTCGGCAACTGTAAATGCCTCGCGCATGATATCAGCCAGTTTCGTTACGTCCGTTACCAGATAGTTGCATTTCGTCATTGGCATTGTTACGCCGGTAATGTCCATTTCCTGAAACGCGTCTTTCCCCAAAAGCGGATAAGCGACGTTGCAGGTAATAAAAATAACCGGCACTGAATCCATATAAGCTGTCGCGATGCCGGTAACCAGGTTCGTTGACCCAGGCCCGGAGGTAGCAAAACATACGCCGGTTTTGCCAGTCGCGCGTGCATAGCCGTCTGCAGCATGAGCCGCACCCTGTTCGTGGGCGGTCAGGATGTGCTTGATCCGATCTTCGTAGTCATAAAGAGCATCGTATACATTCAGAATGGTCCCTCCCGGATATCCAAAAACGACATCGACGTTTTGTTCCAGAAGGCATTCAATCACAATTCTTGCACCATTCATTTCCATAAGCACCTGCCAATAATCTAATAATGATTAAAAAAAGTTTTCGCTATTAGGGCGAAAACTTTTCGCTGTACCACCTAACTTTCCGGCTATTGGCCGGACAATCTGTTCCCGGAAACAGGGACGCCCAGATAACGGCGGGTTTCCGTCAGAGCCTACTGATCTTCCTTGGACGTTCGGTCTGAAGCTCAGGGAGGACTTTCAATTGCGACCTGTGAGAATTCTCAGCGATCTTCTCTCTCTGTGCCAGGCGGAAACAATTTACTTTTTCCCTTCAAAGCGGTTGGATTGACTTTGGTTTTAAAATATCTTACCAAAATTTTTTAAAACCGTTTCGTCTAAAAAAATAAGATGTGACAATTTTCCTCATCTTGTTTTTTAGTTTTTTTCAGTCAATGTCGAGGTTAGTTTGAGGGAAAAAAGCGCCTGAGTGCGCCTGCCATCGCACTCAATGGCTGAGTTTGCAGATAAATTTTCCCCGGCCCGGTCACTTCTGTGTTAAAGATGCCTTCTCCACCGAATACCATGCTTTTTAATCCGCCGCTCACAGGCTTAACGTCCATTGAACAGGTGCTTTCCATGGCTGCCAGATAGCCAGTGTCAATCAACAGTTTCTCCCCAGCTTTCAGCTCGTATACTTTGCAATGTCCATCAATTTCGACGAATGCCTTTCCTTTACCGGAAAGCTGCTGCATGATGAACCCTTCTCCGCCGAACAAACCGGACGCAATTTTTTTCTGAAAGAAAAGTGAAAGTTCAATCGTCGCTTCAGAAGCCAGAAAACCGGATTTTTGCACGATCATTTCTTTGCCAGGTTCAATGTCGAAAGTCAAAATCATACCCGGAAAGAAGAAGCAAACGCGATCATGCCGGTTCCGTTCGCTGTAAAAGTGTTCAGGAACATGGATTCACGCGAAAAGACGCGGCCAAGTGCTTTGCCGAGACCACCGTGGGTGCTGGTGTCCATTTGAATGTTGGGCGTCATCCAAGCCATAGCGCCGCTTTCTGAAATCATTGACTCACCGTTTTCCAGCGTGCAGATCAACGCTGGGAATGGGGTTCCTTCAATTTTGAATTCCATTTATCTCCTCTTTTCGTTAAAGTACTAATCGTTGATTATTCGATTAATATACGGGATTCGCGGTTTCAGGTTGCATTCCAACCGTTGAAATACCGCCATTGGAATCGATCCCGTTTACAGACGACTTTTCAGCAGTGCCTGCTATTATGACATGGGTTTCGCGCACTGTCGCCCGGCTGCCCTCATCAGCCGCGAAGCTGCCTCCGTAGACTTCTTTAACTACCCCTGAAGCCATAAGCTCGATTTCAGCGATGCCATTTAGGAAGGTTTCTCCGGACTGGAAGACAAAATCGGCGCCGAAAGCCCAGCCGGCCATACCTTCAAGACGGGCGTAAGTGTCCCATGATTCGTACAGGCTACCAGCTCCCTGGGCGCTGCCTCCGCCAAACAGGGCGATTTGAACGATGCCTTCTTGGCTGACAATTGCGCGAGATTGTGTCCGGATTTTTGAAATTGCGCCGTCTCGTGCCAACCCACCGCCAAGCGCATAATCTGTCACACCGTGGATAATTAACATGGATGTTTCTGATTCCGTATAGCTGCTAGCGCCCAGCGCCAATCCACCGCCAAACGCTTCCCAGAAGATGTGGGCGTTTCTGCCTACTTCCAGTTTGGATTCTCCGTTTACCAATGATTTTCCACCAAAAAAAGCACCGCCGCCGCCAAATGCATAGGCAGCGTTTCCGTCGATGATCAGGGATGTGGAATCTACACTTTGCGTCCTGTTTCCGGATGCAAATGCCCCGCCGAATACCCAGGCATTATCCATTGAAATGCCAGAGCCGATGATCAGTGGAATTCCGTTGGCAAAAAAATATCCGACTTCGGGAAGAGAGACTTTCATGGATTCGCTCGCACTTTCCAGCTTCATTGATGTGATGTCGCGGTCAGCAGGGATTTGAATCTGATCCGCTTCAGCGGCAGACAAATCTGTCAAAATTCGGATGGTAACTGCGCCGGCGTTCTTCGGAATGGCAGCGATAGCATCCGTCAGCGAAAGGAGATTCGTACCAGTTCCTGCCTCGATTACAGTTTCAGGTTGAATGTCGGCTGTGTTGCTGCTGAGGTTGAACAGCGTTATTAAAAGAGCCGCATACAGAAAAAACCTTGTTTTCATAGATCGAATTTTAATCGAATTATTATTCTGATTTTATTTTTTTAATATTTGGGATTCCAATCACAAATGATGCGGCTGTGTTTTTGCCCGATTACAAGTCAGGGTATTCATGAGAAAAACCATTAAATGAAGATCGTAAGGTTTCCGCTTCTGGCGGATTGGATTGCCCAAGGTTCGCCTCTTGCAATATCAGGCAGCTTTTAGCAAACCGCATGTCCAAGTCACGGCATTTTCAACATCAAGTTTTCGAACAGCAATTGCGGACTGACGTTTGCGTCCAAATAACTCAACGCTTGCCGGATCTGGTTCAAAAATTCACTGAAGGCAGTCGGTTTCCTCGTCCGCACCCGTCTTTCCATCTCTTCGCGCAAACTGATATATGTCAGCGGGGCGTCCCATTCATCCTGCCGGACGGATAACAGATATAAATCGCGGTAAAGAGACTGCCAGATTTGCAGCACTTCGCGTAATTCCGCCCGTTTACGAAAATCACGGAAGGATGCGGCATATTGAAAACGCTCGCGGATGGATTGCCCGAGCAACCCGAGCGCTTCGTCCGCCAACATTATTAAATGATTCATCCTGTCCGGATCATCCACTAGAGAGAATGCGGTACCGATCCGTCCGGCAGCCAGATGTGCGGCAATTTCCGCCGTTTCTTCCGGTTGACTTTGCTGCTCGATTAGCAACTGTGTCAAGTCCGCCACGCTCGTTGTTCGCAGCCGGATAATTTCACAGCGGGAGGCAATGGTTGGCAGAACGGCGCTTTCTGACGATGCTGTCAAAAACAGCTTTACGTTCTCAGCCGGTTCTTCGAGCGTCTTCAGCAGCGCATTCTGGGCGCTGGCGTTGGCTTCGTCAAAACGCAGCAGCAGCGCGATCTTCCAGCGGGATTCATAAGGTGCGAGTGAAAGGGTTTGCTGGAGTTCACGCACCGCGTCAATTTTCAAAATGCTGCCGGGAGCTTCTGATTGAACCACAACCAGATCAGGATGTTGCATCGCGTCAATCTGGCGGCAGACGCGGCACTGGGAACAACCTTCCGCGGATGTGGAAGCTTCCGGACAGTTCAGCGCTTTGGCAAACTGCAGCGCCAGCGTCCGTTTGCCGATTCCTGGGATGCCGGCGAACAGATAGGCATGCCGGGTATTTTCCTGAAGGATGTGATTTTTCAGGATTTTCACCACTCTGTCGTGACCGAGAACGTCCCAGCTCATCGTTTCATCTTCTTTTTCTTCTTCCGGCTTTTCGCAGAAATTGCTTCCTCCGCAATCGCTGCTGGCTGTTTTTCAGGAATCGCCTGAGGCGGTAACGCCACCGTTGATTCTTCTTTTGCCAACGGAGTTTCCTGAATTTCCGGGACGCTTTGAGCCGGTTCGGCCGCTGCAGGTGTGTTTTCCTGTTCACGCTGGCGGATTTCCGTCAGGCTCATCCGTTCGGCCGCCGTCAGCATGTTCAGCTGCGGCAGTGTCACGAACATGCGCTCGACAACGCTGCGCCGGATGTCGTTTAACAGCTGGGAAAACAGTTCGCCTGCTTTCATTTTATACACTACCAGCGGGTTGCGCTGGGCGTAACTCTCCATACTGATTGAAACGCGCAGCCCTTCAATCTGCGTCAGATAATCGACCCATTGATTGGTGATACTGCGCAGGATTACTTGTCGGTTGACTTCGTTCTGGATTCGTGCGCCAAGGAAGGGTTTCAGTTCGGCTACAATCGATTCCTCAATTTCCGCCGGCGGTAAAACACGGATTCGCTCAAAGACTTCCGCCCCGAGCAGGTCAGCCATTTGCTGCTGCGTTTCGGGGTAAAGCTGTTCAAGTAAAATATTGTAGCTGCGCAATCGGTTCCAATCAATATTGCCAAAAACGGTCTTCAGACCTTCCATTGCGGTATGGTAATGATCCCAAATTTTGTCACGGACTTCTTCCCGGCTCAAACTCTCAAGCAGTTTCCCGCAATAATAAACAAAGTTGATACGGGTGTATGCCCGATTTACCCGGCGGTGCGTCCTGGCGTCAAACGCCACCCGTTGTCCCTGGCTGACGGCGTTGAAAAGCTGAACCCATTGTTTGGCGCTTAATGCAGCTGGTTGATAGGTCCGCAGTGCTGCTTCGAGGTCGGAACGGATCTGCCGGCCTGTGCCAAACAAGCGCTCCTCACGCGCGTCATAAGCCACCTGAACAACGCCCAGTATCTCATCTTCGTAAGTTTCCCAGTCACCCGTCCCCAGATCCATAGCAGGAATCTGCAGGTCGCCGCTGAAACGGTTGCTGATCAGTTGGTTCAGCCGTTGAATAAACACGCGAAACAGTGCTGATCCAATTTGGTCACGCAGCTCTTCAATCACTTCTTCTGAGCCTTCAACAAGCTGGCGCTGTTTTTCGTTTGAAAGCCGGAATCCGACGCGGGCGATGTTGCCTGCCTCTGTCAGTAAGTCCTGGGGACGCAGCGATTCAACCACCCTGCCGTCATCCCGCGCTTCACGCTGATCCTTCAGTTTTTCTTCCAGCGATTCAACAAACAACTCAAAATTATTATTTCGCTCTTCCAGCTGATTTTCATAATTGGTCCGCGTGTTTTCTGCCAGGGCTGTCAGCTGAATCAGCCCCGCTTCAACTTCTGCTTTGAACGCAGCGCGGCTGAGCGTTTCAAGCGCATCTATTATGGTGTTCTTATCCAAAGCAACACCAGTTTTTTTCTGCAAATCTTTTATCAGCAACGTTTGCGAAAAGGTGGGCAGGAAATCATCTTCGAGTTCGATGGCTGGTTGAATGCTGTCCAGATAAGCGGCAAGTTTCCAGCGCTCGTCGCCTAGATCTTTATCCAGGCGGTTCTCGAGATCTGTCTCCAGCATTGTTTCAACGTCTTCGCTCAAATCTTCCTTGACAAACGCCTGATCGCGCTGGTCGTAGATCCGTTTGCGCTGAGAGTTGAGGACGTCGTCATATTCCAGCGTGTGCTTGCGGACATCAAAATTCGCACCTTCTACCCGTTCCTGCGCCTGTTCAATCATGCGCGAAAACAGGTTGTTTTCCAATGGGACATTCTGATCCAATAAATTGACGCGGTTCAAGACACCTTCAAGCTGCTGTCCGCCGAACAGACGTACAATTTCATCCTGCAGTGAGAGGAAAAAGCGTGAAGACCCCGGGTCACCCTGTCGGGCAGCCCGGCCGCGCAGCTGATTGTCAATCCGGCGGCTCTCATGCCGTTCGGACCCAACCACGTGCAGTCCGCCCAGCTCACGCACTTTGTTCATCTGATCGATAAAGTTCAGATATGCCTGAACTGATTCTTCATAAATGCCATGCTCTTCCGCAGGAACGGTGCGCAGTGCCTGATAGCGTTCCTCGAGCGTCATGTTATAGGGATCAATGTCCGCTTTTGTCAGTACACGGTTGGTGTTGCGGATATGCTCTTCATCCAATTCTCCGCCCAGTTTAATGTCAACGCCGCGACCTGCCATGTTGGTTGCGATCGTCACCGCGCCAAACGCTCCGGCGTGAGCGATGATCATACCCTCTTCATCATGTTTGCGGGCATTCAACACTTGCGGGTTGATACCGCTTTCAACCGTTTTCAGAAAACGCTCCATGTCGGATTCTTCCAGCTCGAATTCTGCCATCAGCAATGGAATGTTATCTGGATCATCGACGTTCAGCGAGACGTTCAATTGTTTCGCCATTGGGCGCAGTTCCCCTGCGCTTAGTTCCTGAACCGGTTTATTGAAAGGGATAAACTCCTTGATTGGAGATTCAAGATACTCGATATTGTTTTGAACCATCCAGGCTCGGCGTAGCATCAGTACCTGCACCAGCCGCCGCAGCGGTTCCTGGCGCAACCGGCTGGCGAGGAATTCGGAGTGTTCAACCGAAGCCGTACCGATCAGCTGCGGACGTCCAACTACGTAGTTTCTCAGAATTTCAACCGTGATCGCCCGGAATTTTGCCTCTTCAGTTTGATAAATGATGTCCGGAAAATCCTTGCGCCTGAAATATTTTGGCACATCCGGTGAAGTCGGTTCGGCATAATACACATATTTGTAACCGGACTCATCCTTTGCACTGCGTTCGATCAGGCTGCTGCCTTTCTGACGGGCAGTGTATTCCAGGTTGGTCGGAATCGGAATCACATCCAGCAGATAGATTTTATAGAATTCTTCCTTTTCCGTCAGCGCGGTTCCCGTCATGCCGGCGATCTTCCCGTACATGCGGTAGTAGTTCTGCAGCGTTATCGTCGCATAGGTCATGTTTTCGGGCTCAACTTTGACGCCTTCTTTGGCTTCAATCGCCTGATGCAGCCCGTTTGACCAGCGCCGTCCGGGCATCAGGCGCCCGGTGAAGCTGTCAACGATAACTACCTTGCCGGATTGAACCAGGTATTCTTTGTTTCGATGGTAAAGAAACTCAGCCGAAAGTGCCTGGTTGAGGTACCCCATCATCCGTTCCTGTTCGGTGGTGACTTCTTCCGGACGGCTTGGGTCACGCAGCACCATTCCCAGCAATTCTTCAACATGATCCATTCCGTTGTCGTTCAGATAAACGTTCCGGTCTTTCTCACTGACCTCATAGTCCTCCGGTGACAATTGTTTTACAACCTTCGCCATCGTGTAGTATGCCTCGACGTCGTCTGAAGCCGGGCCGGAGATGATCAGCGGCGTCCGCGCTTCATCAATCAGGACGTTATCGACTTCATCGATGATGGCGAACGGGTGGCCGCGCTGGACGCGGTCTTCAAGGCTCATCGTCATGTTATCGCGCAGATAATCAAAGCCGAATTCGCTGTTGGTGCCGTAGGTGATATCAGCTTCATAAGCCTCTTTGCGCGGGATCAGGCGCATTTGGTTTTGATCTTCATGCGGTGACGAAACACTCAAGTCCACCAGAAACGCTTTTTTGCCATTATCCGTTCGCGCAGCCATCTGCAGTACGCCGATGCTCAATCCAAGCAGTTGGTAAATCGGGCCCATCCAGCGGGCATCGCGCCGGGCGAGATAGTCGTTCACTGTGATCACATGAACCCCGTTACCAGCCAGTGCGTTGAGGTATACCGGCAGGGTTGCCACGAGCGTCTTCCCTTCTCCGGTTTTCATTTCAGCGATGTTGTGATGATGGAGCGCCATGCCGCCAATCAGCTGGACGTCATAATGGCGCTGGCCAAGAACACGCTTGCTGGCTTCACGCACAACGGCAAACGCTTCCGGCAACAGATCATCCAACGTTTCGCCACGCTGCAGCCGTTCTTTAAATTCTGTGGTTTTTGCGCTTAGCGCATCATCAGAAAGCGGTTCGAACGAGGATTCCAACGCGTTGATTTTTTCAACGATCTCACCGTATTCGTTCAATTTTTTTTGGATCGGGTCTAATCCCAAAGCAATTTTCAGTTTATTAAACATACGTCTCCCATATCGGGGAATTTCCCGGTTTTATCGACAATAACGGCTTAATCTTACCACCTGCAACCCAACGGAAAAGGGTTGATAGCGCTCCATTTGCAATCCGCTGTCACGTCAAAGTGAAACGTAAACAGAACAGCGCCTTCCATTTTTATGGAATGTAAAATTGTATTTTCATCCATGTTAATTGTACAAAATTGATTTGCGGATTACTAGCTGACAATGATGACGAGGATGCACAATCGATAAAGTCGGGATTTGCCTTTTTAGCCTCTCCGGGAACGTCTGGATCCGGATCATACTGGACTTTTGCAATTGCGGGAATATGAACGTTGGAGAAAACTTCATCAAAAAAACGGCTGCGGTATGTCATTGTAATCCGCAGCCGTTTCCTTATTATTAATAATAGACAGATTTTGTTATTGAACGGACAGTGATGAATCTTCAAACAGGTAACGCTCTATTGGTTCGTCCGCATCCCTGTCTTCAATCCGTGAGTATTCTTCGAATAAATCCACATCTTTTCCTGAGACAATTTTGCGTTCCGTTCCCTGCACAACGCCATCTACCCACCATTTGTTGGATCCCGCGTCACTGATGTTAAACCCGATCTCGAGCATTGCTTCATTGAGCGGGTTTTCCTGCTGAACGTTGCAAAGGTTGTTGACCATTCCACGCACAGCCATCCGTGTCTGGGGCGGAACCCGCAGCCACCACAGCGATTTTTGTTCATAACAATGATCGCCAAAGGAGCGATCCTGATCACAGAAATGGTATTTTGGACCCCTGAACGTATCTTTGTCTTCCAAGATTGCCCAGGCATAATGACGGAATCCGGAAACCCGACAGCCGGGATAGAGGTATTTACAGCCGACATCCCAGCGGATACCGTTGAGTTCGACCCAGCGCGGCAGCTCAACCACGGTTGAGTAATAGGGATCAGGATTTTCAACGACGAAGAAATAATTCATTGAGCACGAATTTGCACCATTCCCATTGATAAAATAGCCGCCGTCCACATAGTTATAGGGCGTCACTTCCAGGAAATTGAGCACATCGCACAGGCTTCCCTGCGATGTCAGACTTCCAATAGCCGTTTTTCGCCCACCAGCAATCTGCAGATCAAAACGGATTTCCAAAGATTCCTGATCCGCTGCGATCTTATTCCCTTTTGTCAATTCGTGGGATAAATTGACCGTTTTTCCTCTCACTGCAATTGCGGAACCGGCAGGCAGGGTCAGTTGGTTATTGTGCAACTCACAGACTGCGCCCTGATCGGCATCAGAAAAATTTTCCCCTTTCCATGTTGCCGGCAGGGCTTTACAGCGATAATCAGCAGCATTTACCATAAAAATCTGGCCGCCGATTTTTGTTCGGCGCGGCAGTGTCACCGCCGCCGCTTCATTTGACTGGTTAACCAGGATAAAGTAAAAATAGGCGTCCGTTGAGCATTTCTTGTATGCCCCAATGGTGGTAGCGTAACCGATATAAGCGAGCCCGACTTCACCGTTTTTATCGCCTTCATTGATTGCGTCAAGCAGGTCAACATCCGGCGCTTTCTCGACCATTGGATCAATATCGGTTGGTTCAGTAACCACTAATTGGACGATCTCGTTATCCTGAGCGGCAACGGCTGTGGCGGACAGGCAAACAATGGTCAGTATCAGTGTGAGCAGGAGAATTCTATTTTTCATAATCAGCATCCTTTTTGATCGCAATCAGATTCCTGCCTATCATGCGTGCAAGATGAGTGCCAACAATGTGGAACACCGTAATTCTTGGCTAGTGAATTGCCGGAACGAACCTGATTCCTGAAGAACCGAGCGACAAGTTGCCATCGACCGCGTCATTCAAAGATGATCACAGGTTTTTACCGTTTGTTTTGTCCCGGACTCGATGTGTTACCAACTCCGCCTGAAACTTTTCAAGCTCTTCCGAAATAGCGCTTGTTGTCCGGCGGTTCCTGTTCTGGCATCTGGTTTTTTATCATCGCCGCTGTGTTTTTGTCAGCGTTTTTTACTGTTTTTGTTCTTTGGCGGTTTGATTTTCGTTTTTTTTGATATGGACAGCCTTCTCTTCCAATTTGTATAGCAGCGTAAAATCATTTTTTCCTGCGGTTTTCGAAGAACCCCAAGCTAAATTCCCCGACTTGACATGAAATCAAAAAAAGCTATAATAATTGCGTTGATCCTCGATAGCTCAACGGCAGAGCGAGCGGCTGTTAACCGTTAGGTTCCTGGTTCGAATCCAGGTCGAGGAGCTAAGAAAAAGCGCCTGTTATCGGGCGCTTTTGTTTTCTTGATTGTGTGGGGATAGAATTCAGATTTTTCTTTCAAAAAATAACGCCCAGCTCTTTTTGGGGCTTAACTTTCACTGTGTTTTGCGGCGTCAAACAAATTGTTAATTGCCGGCAGACCGGCAAAAAGATTGATGCGGACTGGTATGATCAGATGGATGGCTGACGGAATCAGTTTAATTTTGAGCGGAGAATAGCCAATTACTTCGCCATCCGATTGCGTCAACATTATCCTGTCTGTCCGCACGATCAACTCTCGACGAAATTCAAAGCGACTGATCACCTCGATCCCGCGTTTTCGTCCTTTCAGCACGTTTCCAATGATTTCGAATAAACCGGAAAAAGTGGATGGTTTGGTGACAAAAACTGAAACGACGCCATCGCTTGGATTCAGGTACTCATCTTCCTGCCGAATATGCAAACCCAATCCGGCATTTGGAACAAAGACATCGGCTCCCCGGATTACGTTGGTTACGCCGTCTATTTCCAGCGTGAACATCGTTTGGCGCGTCCGCCGCACCGAATTCCAGATATTTTTAAAATATGCCAAGATTCCCAGCCGTCTTTTATCATCACGGGTTGTTTGCTGCATCAATCGGCTGTTGAAACCAACCCCGGCGTTGAGAATCCGATAGCTATCGTTCACTTTCATTAAATCAATCGCCCGGTTCTCGCTGCCGGAAATCAGCAGATCAAGGCATTTTCGGATATCCATCGGATAGTAAAAATTTTTTGCGAGCAGGTTGCCGGATCCGGTAGGGATGATCAGCAGCGGAAGTTTGCAGCGCTCTTTGACAAGTGCTGAGACGACCAGCGAGACGGTTCCATCCCCGCCGGCAACGCCCACGGCATCCCAGCTTCCTTTGCCCAGCTTGGTGCACGCAACCTCTTGCAAATCTTCCCCTTCGCTCGTCGCATAGATTTCAGCATCCCAGTCATTTTTGCTACACCATTGCTGAACGATTTCGTTGAACTTGATTTTCCTACTGACCCCGGCTCCCGGGTTGTAGAAGATAAAAATCTTACTCATGGATTTTTTGCCTCAATACAATTATAAATTACGACTTGTAAAAAAATTTTTAAAACTTATAAAATATTCCATTAGTTTTCTGCCGGCTAAACGAAGCACCTTCCAGACGATCCGCCCCTTTCGGGCGTTATAATTCGGATATGCATGTGAACCTGGACTCGATCAGATTGAGCCTGATCGAAAATGAACCTGAGATCAAACCGGCGGCTGATCACCTTAATGATCAGCAAATTATCGCTGTTGACACCGAATCCAACAGTCTATATGTCTACCATGAAAAAGTCTGTCTGATCCAGGCTTCCAGCCGGACGGCTCACTTTGTTTTTGATACGCTGGCGCTGCCTTTACTGCCGCAGCTGGCGCCTATCTTTGCTTCGGCTGAAATTGAAAAAGTGTTTCATGCGGCGGAATATGATATTTTGTGCATGAAACGGGATTTGGGATATTCGTTTGCGCATATTTTTGATACAATGGTTGCCGCTAAAATTCTGGGACGTAAAGCGATTGGCCTTGCCGCATTGGTCGAAGCGGAACTTGGAATTACGGTTGAGAAAAAATTTCAAAAAGCCAATTGGGGCATTCGCCCGCTGCCTGAAGAAATGCTGGCTTATGCAGCCCATGATACAAGTTATCTGATCCCGCTTAAAGAAAAGCTGGAAAAGGAACTATCAGAGAAAGGGTTGCTGCTGATTGCACAGGAAGATTTCAACCGGCTTTGTGACTGTCCTGCCGGTTGCTTTGAGCCGGAGGTGACAAACTGGTGGAATGTTGGAGCGAGCCAGGCTGAGCTAACTGCAGCCCAGATCTGTATCCTGCAAAATCTATGCGAATGGCGGGAAGGGATCGCTAAGAAAAAAGACCAGCCGCCCTTTAAAATCTTGCAGAATAAGACACTCATCGCGCTGGCAAGTGAACAACCGCGGACGATTGAGGCGTTGAGAACCTTTAGCGGTATGAGAAAATCTCTTTTGCCGAGATATGGCGCCGATTTGCTGCGTATTCTACGCAGTGAAGGAAAAAATGGAAAGTGTCCGCAGCCGGTGCGCAAGCCACTGCCCGCCGCGGACGTTTTGAAACGGCGGGATGCGATTCGAAACTGGCGCAAGGAATCCGGCATCAAACATGGCGTTCCCTCGGATGTGATTCTGCCAAAGGACATTATGGAGCAGATCATTCAGAAGAATCCGAAGAATGAACAACAATTGCATCGGATCATGGAAGGCGTTCCCTGGCGCTTCAAACGGTTCTCAAACGAACTGATGACAATTCTGCGAAATCTGAGCCAATAAGGAGCTTTTATGCCTTGGATAATTCCCGTTATTTTTTTTCTGATTCTTTTATATATCTTTTGGTGGTTCCAATCTATCAGACGAAAGGAAACTGAAGTCAGCGGGCGCGATATGATTCAACAGGCGTTGGAAGTTTTCAACAATTCGCTATTCAAACGCCGCCGCATGTTCCCCGGAATGATTTTCAGCGGAACACCGCCTGCGACACAGAATTCGGACGGAATTTTTCCGGCTCGTACGCCTGTCCCGCCAAAAAAAGATCATCCGGAAACGATAAATTCGCCTTTACAAAACCCGACGGCTCCGGAAGAAACGCCTGAAGAGGCTTGGCAGGAGGAGCCTGCAACAAGGTTGACTGAAGTTCCGGAAACGAAACCGGCTGATGAACCTGAAGAAGATGATCACACCAATTCTTGAACCCTGGTTGACCAGCAGGTCTTATTTTTGTATAATTCAAAACGTATTTGAATAATTTGAATGCCGGAACAAGTAAGCCTTGAAGTCATTACAGAGAGCGGGAAAGCTGAGAACCTGCATGCGCCTTCAAGAATGCGGAAGTCCTCTGGTAAGATTGCCGAAGAACGCCTGAAAAGGTTATTAGAACGGCACGGCTGAAGTCCGTTATCAAACTTCAATGACCGAGCGCGCGCAGTGTTCTGTGCGAACTGAGGTGGTACCGCGGAACTTGACACTTTCGTCCTCATACCTGACGGAAGTGTTTTCTTTATATCAATGACCTTTCAATCCGGGTTCCGGAAAGAAAGGAATAAACCAGACGGAGTTAGAATGAGCCGAACCGAATTGCCAAAAACTTATGATTTTTCCGCCACAGAAGAGAAACTATATCAGTGGTGGTGGGAGAAGGGCTATTTCAAGCCCTGGAATGATCCAAACAAAGCGGATTTTGATCCTGACCATAAACCGTATGTCATCTCATTCCGCCGCCAAACGTTACGGGGGAACTGCATCTCGGTCACCGGCTGTTCGTCTCAATGGAAGATCTGATGATCCGTTATCAACGCATGAAAGGCGTGCCAACGCTTTGGGTACCCGGAACAGATCATGCCGGGATCGCGACACAGATGGTTGTTGAGCGTGCGCTCAACCAACAGGGTATTCAGCGGGAAGACCTTGGACGGGAAGCATTTGTTGAGAAGGTCTGGAATGGAAAGGCCGTTATCACGACCGAATCGTGGCGCAAATTCGCCGCTTGGGCGCTTCTTGTGATTGGGACCGCGAACGGTTTACGCTGGACGAAGGATTGTCAAAAGCGGTTCGTGAGGTGTTTGTCCGCTTTTATGAAGATGGGTTGATGTACCGCGGGCCGCGCATGGTCAACTAGTCTCCAAAGCTCCAGACTGCCGTTTCTGATCTGGAAGTGGAATATTCTGAAGAACCGGGAACGCTCTATTATTTCAAGTATATGCTGGCGGATGGCAGCGGAAAATATCTGCCGGTAGCGACCACTCGTCCGGAGACAATTTTGGGGGATACAGCGGTTGCCGTTCATCCTGACGATGAGCGCTATTCAGATTTTGTGGGAATGTCCTCGTCCCAATCACTGGACGCGAGATTCCGGTCATTGCCGATGAATACGTGGATATTGAATTCGGAACCGGCGCATTGAAAATTACGCCGGCGCATGACCCGAACGACTATCGAATCGGTGAAACCCATCACCTGCCTGTCATCAATATTCTGACAAAGACGGCACAAATTAACGAAGAAGGTGCGCCATATACCGGACTCGATCGCTTTGAGTGCCGTAAGAAACTTTGGGAGGATATGAAAGAAGCCGGGTTGGTGATCCGCGAAGAACCGTACCAGATGAACATCCCGCGCTCGCAACGCTCCGGCGAGATTATCGAACCGATGGTCTCTACCCAGTGGTTCCTGAAGATGAAGCCGCTGGCGGAACCGGCGCTGGAGGCAGTTCGTGACGGTCGGATTACGATCATCCCGGAACGCTTTACGAAAATCTATAATAACTGGCTGGAGAACATTCAGGACTGGTGCGTCAGCCGCCAATTATGGTGGGGGCATCGCATTCCGGTCTGGTATTGTCAGGAATGCGGAGAGATGAGTGTTTCACGAACTGACCTGACCGCCTGTCCAAAGTGCGGCAGCCAAAATGTCGAACAGGATCCGGACGTGCTCGATACCTGGTTTTCCTCCTGGCTTTGGCCTTTTTCCACGCTCGGATGGCCGGAAGAAACACCCGATTTCAAGTATTTCTACCCGACGACGATGATGGAAACAGGGTATGACATCCTGTTTTTCTGGGTTGCCCGCATGATCATGGGCGGTATGTACTTTACCGGGCAGATCCCTTTCAGCCAAATTTATCTCCATGGATTGGTCCGGGATGAACACGGCAAGAAGATGAGCAAGACCAAAGGGAATGTCGTTGACCCGTTGATTGTAATGGATGAGCTGGGGACGGATGCGCTGCGTTTCACGCTGTTGGTTGGTTCGACCGCCGGTAATGATACGAACCTGAGCGTGAAAAAAGTCGAAGCCAATCGTAATTTTGCCAACAAACTCTGGAACGCCGGCCGCTTTGTGATCGGTGCGCTGGAGAAAGCGCCCCGGGATGCAGACGGGGAACCCTATTCAGAAACGCTGGCAGACCGCTGGATCCAGACACGGCTTCAACAGCTGATTGCCGATGTTGAACGGTTATTCAGCGGATTCCAGTATGGTGAAGCCGGCCGCCAGATATATGATTTTTTCTGGGGCGAATATGCGGACTGGTATCTGGAAATTGCGAAAATACAATTGGCCCGCGGCGGCGCTTCTGCCTTCAATACCGCTCGAATTCTGGTCAATGTATTGGATGCCTGTTTGCGGCTGCTCCATCCGTTCACGCCGTTTGTAACTGAAACGCTCTGGGGACATCTGAAAGAGGCTGCGATGGGTCATTCAGACGCATTTGCACCGCGGTGCGGCTGGGAAGATGCGTTGATCATCGCCCGTTGGCCGGAAGCGCAGCCGGTTTCTGAAGATGATCGGCATACTGTCGCGGATATGGAAATCGTCCAGGATGTGATCCGTGCGATCCGGAATATCCGTACCGAAAAGAATGTGAAAGCCGGCAGCAGATTACCGGCGATGATCATTGCCGGTGATAAACAGGCGTTGTTCAAAGATCAGGCTGAAACGATTGGCGCGCTCGCTTTTCTTGACCGCGACCAAGTCACAATTGTCAATGAGGCGGCACAACCGCCGGCGGGATCTCTTTCAACTGCCGCTTCCGGAATTGGAGTTTATCTGACTGTTGCGGATGCGGTGAATCTGGATGAAGAGATTGCCCGGCTCGAAAAAGAATTGTCAGATACCATCGGTCAGATCGAACGGTTGGAGAAGTTGTTGAATTCGCCATTTGCGCAGAAAGCTCCTGCGGCAGTAGTGGACAAGGAACGGGAAAAATTGGCGCAATATCAGGATACGGCGGCGAATCTGAAGACGCAAATCCATGGGCTAAAATCAGCCTGATTTGTTTTGAAACGGTTCAAACAGGTGCGCCTCGCATCGTTACAGGCGCACCTGTTTATTTAATTATTATCTTAGATAGGAGGGGCATCAGAATGAACTTTTGTATGTCGTAATGTGCTGATGAACCGTTTCGATTTCCAAATTTACAGATTCGCCAACCAGCAAAAGAACGGGACAGTTATTTTCCGGGATACAGTTCTCAGTCAGAATGGCGGCATAGGCAATCCCTAACAACCGGCTGTTTTCTTTCCTGGAATACGGCTCAGTATGTTCCGCATAGTTCAGTATGCGGTATCTGTTTTGGAAACGGTTCTGGGCAATCGCTTCCACCAGCTTTTTGTGAGGGAAACAGCCGGCCATCCACGTTACCTGCCTCAGCCACCACTGGCTGGATATTGAATAAATAGGATGTGCCGAAAGGAGAAGTGCCGATTCCCAGAAAACCGGCTGCCAGTTAACCGGCAAGCTTCATTTTTCGAGCTAAATCATCCATATGATCCGGAATCGCGATATGCTGCGGACATTTTTCCAGGCATTCACCGCAGCGCACGCAGTTTTCCGCCCGTGAAAATTCCTTCAGGAAAAGATAATTTGTGCGGCTGCTGCTAAGATCCTCAAACATGGCAAGATCATTCAGCACGTCCAAGTTTTCAGGGATGTTTACCCCCTGCGGACAAGGAAGGCAATAGCGGCAGCCAGTGCAATTGGCAGTGATTCGACGACGATAGGCTTGGCGAACTTCTGCATACAGCGTCAATTCTGCCTGAGAAAGGCTGTTCGGCGCGGATTGCGCCGCAATGGCAACATTTTCTTTGACTTGGTCGAGTGTGCTCATGCCGCTCAGAATGATTGAGACGGCAGGATCATTCCAGACAAAATTCAGTCCGCGCCGCGGGAGAGACCAGTCATGTTCCGAACGCTGCCAAAGTTCGTTGATGTCCTCCGCGGGTTTGGCGACCAGTTTTCCGCCGCGCAGCGGTTCCATCACGACCATTCCCATTTCTTTCGCTGCGGCATAGTGGAGCCCTTCCGTCCCTGCCTGAATCGCGACATCAAGATAGTTATATTGAATTTGTGCAAATTCCCATTCAAAAGCGTCAGAGATCTCTTTGAATACCGAGAGTTGATCGTGAAATGAAAATCCAATATGGCGGATTTTGCCGGCATCTTTCGCTTTCTGCAGGAAATCAAGCATGCCTAACCGCATCATGCGATCCCAGGTTGTCTTATTTAAACTGTGTGCCAGATAAAAATCAATCGTTTCCGTACCCAGCGCGGTTAAGGATTCATGAAGTGTCTTTTCAAACTCCTCTTTTTTGTGAATGAGGAACGTTGGCAGTTTGGTCGCAAAAAACACCTTTTGTCGTCTGCTGCCGCGAAAATGACTGCCGAGAAAATTCTCGCTCATTCCTTTCAGAATGTCCTGATCCAACGACCGATGGTAGGTATACGCCGTATCATAATAATTCACACCATGATCGAAGGCATAATCCAGCATTTCACCTGCCAGACGAATGTCAATCTGATCGGCTCTGCCGTCAATTACAGGCAGTCGCATACAGCCGAATCCGAGCGCGGACACTGTTTCATTCGTTTTTCCAAAATTTCTATATTGCATGATTCCCGCCTTTATGATGAGAGCGTCTGTTTTGACAAATCAGAGAATGCTTCGTTGATTAATTGAATTGTATAGGAAAACAGATCAAATTTCAATTTAAGCCGTTTTCCAGGGCTTTCTGTGAAGAAGATAACTGCGGGCAGAATCGTTTCAATCTTTATACCTGAAATAGCTCTCTCGCAGATCAAAGACAAGCGACTATGGGTATAATTCAACGATAATGAAAACCATTATCCGCATACTTATCCTCATATTTCTCCTCACGATCAGCAGCGGTTGTACAGCCGTTAACCGCCTGTTCTCCCGCCCGACGCAAACGCCGACGGTCACACAGACCCCAACGCAGACGCAAACGCCGCTGCCGACGCTTACGCCGACTCCGCCGCCGTCCGTTGCCGTTGTGAACGGGGTATATGTCTGGCAGGAAGATTTTGATACGATGGTGGCAAATTTGCGTGCTGCATATCAGGAAATTTCGAACATCCAAAAGGCTGATTCAGATCTTGAAAAGGAAGCGCTTGAAAAACTGATTGATGAGACACTGTTCGAAGCGGTCGCTTATCAGAATGGCTTTACTTTTTCAGAAGATGAAATGAATGACCGAATTCACAAACTGACAAATTCTGTCAGCGGCTCCGAAGCACTGGGCGTCTGGATGAATGCCAACCATTATACGGAAAGCGGATTGCGTCGTTCTTTAAAACGCGAGATCGCTGCAGCTTGGATGCGGGAAAAAATATTTGAACAGGCGCTGAACCAAGTAGAACAAATCCATGCCTATCAGATCCTGACCAAAACACATGCGGAAGCGAATCAATACAAAGCAAAATTGGATCTGGGAATTAACTTCCTTCAGGTTGCAGCTGACAGCGACAGACTGACTGGCGGCAATTTAGATTGGATTGCGCGCGGTGTTCTTGTTTATCCTGAGTTGGAAACAGCCTTGTTTTCACTTCAACCGGGCACATATACCAATATTATTGAAACGCCTGTTGGCTTTCATATTCTCTATTCTGCGGAACGGTCAACAGATCGTGTTCTCACGTTGCAGACCCGCCAGATTCTAGAACAGAATGCGCTGCGAAACTGGCTTGAAGACAGAAAACTGCAGCGGCCATTACGATAACACGATAAACTGGCGATGGAAACCTGCTCATATGCCTACCAACCGATATGATCCTGATTTGCTGGACAGATTGAATCGGCGCAGAAAGAGAAAAAGACGGGATTCGTGTCTTTCACGTCTTTCTTTGCTCCTGATTTTCCTTTCTCTTTCGGTTGCTGTTTTTTGCTTTTCTGTTGATGAACCGTGGGGCGGGGCGCAAACAAGATGAAAAAAAATTCAGACCCTTTGGTTCGAGCAAACGTTTGATGTCTTGTTTTCGACCGTAACAGGCACTCCGACTTTTACTGCGACTGCCACTGTTCCAACTGCGACGATATCGGTGACTCCGACTGAAACCGCGACGGTCACACCAACATCGACGGTCTCTCCTACACCGAAATTGCGAACGCGAACCCCGTCAGCCGGCGAACGGCTTCCTACCAGTACGCCGCTGTTGCTGCTGAACGCGGCGGAGACGGAAATTGCTGCGTTGAAAGTGGCTGAAACGGCCATCAGCATCTCGACGCCGCCCTATGCGACTCCGGATGCATGGTTTGAAATGCAAGGCCGACCCGGTGCAGTAAATGCCGACATTATTTATCCGAATGCCGAATGTTCATGGATGGGAGTCGCCGGGCTTGTCAACGATGTACGCGGTGACCCGATTATGGGAAAATATGTACAGGTTGGAAATTTTGAGGATGGCGAAATTCGCGAAACGCTCTCCGGCTTGTTCCCGATCTATGGAGAATCCGGTTATGAAATCACGATTGCCCGCCCGGTTCAGGAAATTCCGCATCCGCTTTGGATTCAATTACTGAATGAAGCACATGTACCCATCTCGGAGAAGATCTATTTCAAACCCAGTTCCAGCTGTGACCGCAGTTTGGTCCTGATCAATTTTCAGCGCATTCGTTGAGCCGACATCCAGCCGCTTATTTGATCCTGGAAACGGTTTAAGAGTAAAATATTTTTATGAACGGATTTCGCAAACCTGCCTTTTTTACCCTGAGCTGCCTGCTGTTTTCTATCTCTGCATTATTGGGGGGCTGCAACGCGATGAAGGAAGCGCGTGAACGGCGCTTGGCTGCTCAGATCAATCTCATATCCACTGAAATCCAGGCGACGATGCAGGCGGACTGGACGGCAACGCCAGCGCCAACCGCCTCACAGACGGCAACACACACCCTTACGCCGACCGATACGCTGGTGGCAACCGCAACACTTCTTCCAACTGAAACGCCGCTGCCGGCGACCAGCACACCAGATACGCGTCCACTGCCAGCGGAATGGAAGAATTGGCCGATCGTACCTGATATTTCTGAAACCGCAAAAGAGATTTTTTGGCGCGGTGTGAATAACAATAAAACGAATCCCAATGTCTTCTCAAAAATCGGCGATTGTCAATCGATGCCCAATGTTTTCATGGGAATTTATGATATGGGATATGACGGAATCCTGGCTGATGACGAACAATATCTGCAGAAGGCGATCGATCATTTCAAAGGATCTTTCGCCATGGAAAGTTACGCGGTTCATGACGGCATGGGCGTCGGTTCTGTGCTTACGACAACTTGGGCAGATCCAAAGGTTTGCCAAAAGGATGAAAACGCGCTTGATTGTGAAATCCGGATCCACAATCCGTCCATCATGTTTATCAATCTTGGAACCAACTGGATCAGCGGACTTGGCATGGATGTTTATTACGATTATCTCAGGGAGATCGTTCAGGAATTGGTTGACCGTGGTATTCTGCCGATTCTTTCCAGTAAAGCTGATGATGCTGAGGGCGGAAATCAAATCAACGAGATCACAGCCCGTGTTGCATACGAGTTCGATGTTCCTTTTTACAACTTCTGGAATGCAGCGCAGCACCTGAAAAACGGCGGGCTGTCGGTTGACAATCCAATTTATCTTTCTGTCCCTGCCTGGGACTATCGGAATTATCATGCGTTAAAATTGTTGTACACTGCCGGAACAGCGCTTGGGCTCTTTTGATTTGGCATTATCGGAGCGATAGTTTCTTTTGTAGCGTTGTCATGTTGTTAAATCAAAAACCTCTGAATGATCAGAGGTTTTTATAGTGTAAATTAATGCCTTCTTTCTCTTTATTCCAGAAGGCTGGAACGACCTGAGCTTTTTTCCCCCTACTAGCTACAAAGTGCTTCTTTCCTTAATTTATACTTGTATTATATTTTGGAAAAAGATCTTGTCAAGATCTTTTTCATTAAAAGTTCATTAAATTTTTGTAAAAATTCTGAAAGATAATCTTTTTGCAGGATTTCAGCTATATATCAGTATATTATCTATGAATTTTATTAATAAATAGAAACAAAACGAAATCCTCCTGTATTTGTGCGGAATATGAGCGGAAAGTTGTTATTTTCAGCCGGCTTTCTGACTTAATAAAAAAGTATATTTTTATTAATAACGATTGGTTTTAACAAAAAAATGACATGCAGCTAAGGATTTTTATGACACATTTTCTTTTTTTATCGAAAAGTTTTTTTGATAAATGATAAAAGACGGGGTGTTTTCTGCTGCTGGAGCTAATCGCCATCTGGACTATGTCAAAATTATGATGATGCTGTAACAAATAGAAATTATGACATTTGTTGACATGAGGGTCTGCTCATGATAGAATTCATTGGTCTTAGTGACAGGGGCGTATAGCTCAACGGTAGAGCAGTGGCCTTTTAAGCCATTTGTTCTGGGTTCGAATCCCAGTACGCTCACAGAGCTGGTAACTGCTCTCCTTCAAAGAGGAGAGTATTTTTGTTAAGTTTTAGAAATGAGGAATTATGGCAAGTACCGTGCTCACTCGTGAAGGATATGAAAAATTGGTTTCCGAGCTTGACTACCTGCGAAACGTCAAGCGTACAGAAGTTTCAGAACGCCTCAGAAGCGCAATTGACGGCGGTGGGGATGACCTGCTGGAAAATGCGGAATATGAAGCGGCAAAAAATGAACAGTCTTTTACCGAAGGCAGAATCAACGAATTGGAATATCTGATCGCCGTTGCGCGGATTGTTGATTCACCGGAAAAGGCGGGTGTCGTTGAAGTTGGGACAAAGGTAATTATCCAGATTGAGGGTGAAGATCAGGTCGAATCCTATACCATTGTCGGTGGACCAGAGGCAGATCCTGATGAGAATAAAATTTCGAATGAATCGCCGATCGGTAAAGCAGTGTTGGGGCATAAAAAAGGAGATACGGTTCAGGTCAGTGCACCGATGGGCTCTTATACGATTACGATTGTTGATATTAGCTGAATTTGACAGAAAAGCTCTATGAAAGGCGAATTATCAGATGGAACTGAATGAATTAGAAAGAATACGCACTGAAAAAATTAAGAAATTGACAGATCTTGGAATTCCCGCCTTTCCAACCCGATCGAAAATCACCGCTACCATCCATGAAGCCTGCACGGCGTTTGAAGCAGCAGAGCAAACCGATTCTACGGAACCGCTGATGTTTACATTAGCCGGCAGAATGCGATCCCTGCGGGTTATGGGAAAGTTGGCTTTCACCCATATTGAAGATGGTACTGGAAAAATCCAGTTGTTCTTGCGGATCAATGAACTGGGCGACCAATTGCAGTTTTTCAAAGATTACTTTGACATTGGCGATTTTATTGAGGCCACCGGTACCGTTGTCAGAACAAAATCGGGTGAAATCTCATTGCAGGCCACCGATATCCGCATGCTGGCAAAGGCGGTTTCACCGCTCCCGGCAGAAAAAGAAGAAGTTGTTGACGGTGTAACAGTACGGCATACCGGGTTGAGCGACCCGGAACTTCGTTACCGTCAGCGCTATGCGGATCTGGTTGTCAACCCTGAAGTGCGTCAGATTTTTCGTACCCGCGCAAAGATTATCTCTGCATTGCGTCAATTCTTGGATGAACATGATTTCCTCGAAGTCGAAACGCCGGTGCTGCAGCCGATTTATGGCGGCGCGGCGGCGCGTCCATTTGTCACTCATCATAACCAGTTGCATCAGGACCTGTTTCTCAGGATTTCCTTTGAACTGTACTTGAAACGGTTGTTGGTGGGCGGATTTGACCGGGTTTATGAGATTGGCCGTGATTTTCGGAACGAAGGTGTTTCTTATAAACATAATCCGGAATTTACCCAACTCGAGTTCTACTGCGCCTATTTTGATTATCTGAAAGTGATGGACTTTACTGAAGAGATGCTGCGCTTTGCAGCACAAAAAGCGCTTGGAACAACCCGCTTCACCTACGGCAAAATTGACATTGATCTGTCAAAGCCGTGGAAGCGAGTGAATATGCGGGATGGAATTCTTGAGAAGACAGGCGTTGATATTAACGCCCATTCGGACAGTGCCGCGCTGGCTGAGGCGATGCGCGCTAAAGGCATTCGGACTGAACCAGAAATGCCGCGGGGAAAGTTAATCAACCAGCTGGTAGAAGATTATCTTGAGCCAACTTTTATCGAACCTACCTTTTTATATGATTATCCCTGGGAAATTTCTCCGCTTGCAAAACGCAAGCCTGACGACCCGAACACGACGGAACGATTTGAAGGGTTTATCGCGGGTATTGAACTGCTGAATGCATTCACCGAATTAAATGACCCGATAGATCAAGAGGTACGTTTTCTTGAGATGGGTTTGGCTTATGACGCTGATGACGACGAGCATCATCCGATTGACGAAGATTATCTGAGAGCCATGCGTTACGGCATGCCGCCTAACGGAGGTTTTGGAATGGGAATTGACCGGTTGACGATGCTGTTTACGAACAATCGGACAATTCGTGAAGTACTTCTGTTTCCGCATCTGCGTGACCGCGATAAGGAGACTGAAGACTGACATGCAAAAAATTGCCGTAATTTGGGACTTGGACGGAACGATTGTTGACTCTGCCCATTGTTTTCAGGTTGCGCTGGCGCAGTTTTTGAAAAAAAACGGATTCCCTTTTACAGTTTCTGACGAAGAATATCGGAAAAAGTACTTTGGGATGGCTTTCAAAGAAATCCTGCTCCGAATAACTGGCGGGGAAATTGAGCCAGAGAAGATTGATGCATATGTCGAAGACTATTTTTCCCTCTCTATCGAACTCGTGAAACAAGGGTTGGTAACGCCGATTCCCGGTGTGGAAAAAATACTGAAAATGCTGAAAGAGCGTTCCGTTCCGATGGCAATCGGTTCATCGAGTAATCTGAACATGATCATTACGGAATTGCAGGCGGTCGGATATCTTGGTTACTTTACCAACATTATCTCGGGTGGGGCGCTGCCTTCAAAGCCGGCGCCGAATATTTTTCTGGTGGCTGCTCAATCGCTGCATTGCGAGCCTCAGAACTGCATTGTGATTGAAGACTCCATTGCTGGCATTCACAGCGCGAACAATGCTGGAATCAAATGTATTGGCATTACGACTACCCGCAGTGCGACAGATATTCAGGATGCAGATTTGATCATTGATTCGTTCGATCAACTGACATTCGGATCGTTTGAAACACTGATTTTGTCATAAAACGGTTCGTTTATTACAGTCATTCTTTTTTTATGATTTTCATCACCCCCTCAAGGATTCTTTTGCGAGGTTTTCAGAGAATCTTATTATTTTCTGGAAAAACAAGGCTATTTTGAGCCAAAACCAGACGGTTTTTACTATAAAGTGCGTTTATCTCCATAATTGGCAACTCACAAAAAGTCGCTGGATTGCCGTTACGCCATATGCAACCTGGCTTTTCCGTGGAATTAGGTTTGACATCTATAGCAATTTTAGAAAACTATTGATATACTAGGAAAAATAACGAGTGGAGACTATTTCGAAGCGTTACTCCGCAAATTGAAAATCAAAAATAAACTCTTGGAGGTAAATATGGAAGGATATTGTGTGAAGTGCAAGGCAAAACGTGAAATCGTGGGTGCACAAGCCGGTTTCAACAAACGCGGCAGCGCGGTTGTGTTTGGTACCTGCCCAGTCTGCAAAACAAAGATTTATCGCATTGGCAGAACCGATCTTCACAAAGGGATGGAAGCCCCTAAGAAATAATCTTTTTTGTATGTCGTTTTAGACTGTCATGAGAACTTCTTTCATGGCAGTTTTCATTTAAATGAGCGGTATCTTGTAATTTGTATCCGCTGTCCATTGTCAGAATGCCAAAATAACGTTCGATGCCGTGCGCCAGCGTTCGGTTCAATTGCCCATGCTCTTCGGGAAAATCAGTTGTTTCAATCCCCGCTTCGCCCAACTTACGCAAACAACCGGCACGGCACCAGAACATGGATCCGGCTGGATAATCAAAGCGGAACCGGTTATAGCCGACGCCAAGTCTTTCACTCAATTGGTCGAGCACCGCCTGGTTCATCATGCTGTTGATGTCGATCCCGCTATATAAAAATCCTTTTGGTACGATCATCCCAAGCGTTGGATCTTGTTGGAAGTTGTCGAAAATTGCCTGTACCCGGTCGGCGGAACCGATCAGTTCTTGAAACAGGTAATCGCGCCAGGCGTCGCCATCATGCAAGTGGTGTGATTTCTTGGTGTGAACTTTGCAGAGATATTGATAATCCAGCGATGCGATCGCCGAATAAATCGCCACAAACGGAGCGACGTCTCGTCCGCGGTTGGGACTGCGATAGATAAAGGCATTTTGGTAATCGCGCAGAACCGCTTCAGCAGCGGTATCCTCTTTCCCGTCTGGAATTGAGACATATAGATCAAAAGGCACGGGGATGTTTTTTAAATATCTGGAAACATCCTGCCAAAGTTCCGTATAGAATAAATGCAGGATCACGACAGTATCATGATGTTGCTCCACCGTTTTCTGGAACAATTGCCTCTGGATCTCGGCAGCGGGAACGGTCAGACGGCTATGAAATTGGGATGGGTTCAGTTGGTTACTGTGTTGTTGATTAAAATAATGGACAATATCTATGGCTTTTTGACCCAGCCGGCTGCCTTTTTTACGCAAGATCGCCATCACTTGTGAATAAGTGCTGACAGCTTTCCAGGATCGTTTCTTTATAATATCCTGCAACTCGAAAGCCGCGACTTCCAACGCGCGCTCTTTGGAGGCGTCATCAAACATGCGTTCAACGCTGGAAGATTGCGTCAAAGAGTCGGGCAATTTGTTTTTTGGCAGCGTCATGGTCTCACTTTTTTCCTGGCAATAATGGGTTGATCATCTCTCGTTTCATGATTATAAACCCGTCATCAAGAGAAAATCCTTCTTCAACGGTCTTTCGCCCTGCTTCACCCAGCCGCATTCTCAGATCCGCATTCAACAGGATTTCACGCAGTTTATCCACCCATTCAGTGGCAGTTGAGGCAAAAAAGCCGTTAACACCATCCTTCAGAATGTGGTTCGCCTCACCGACGGGACTGCTGATCACCGGGATTCCAGCTGCCATATAGATCAGCATTTTGAGCGCACATTTCCCTTGTTCCGCCGGGGTATCAAAAAGTGGCATCACGCCGGCATCCAGCGCGGCTGCCAACGCGGGCAGATCTTCATCGCGATAATTTGGGACATGGTTGATTTTAATGCCAGCGGTATCTGCCAGTAGATCGGTCCGGGCTGGTGCGCCAATAATCACAAATTCAAACGTGCAGCCGTTATCTGAAAGCATCTGGAACGGTTCCCGCAGCAGATTCAACTGCCGGTTGGTCGAAGCGCTGCCAATCCAGCCGATTTGCAGCGGCGAATCTTTCGGCGTCTTTTTTCGGACGGAACTGCTTGATGTCAACGCAGCTGGGCAGCAGGACGACATCCTCCTGATATTGGCGGGCAAACTCAAGTAATGCATGGCTGCCGGCAAAGACTTTCCAACTGTTTTCTGCCATAACACGCGTCCCTCGTTCGTTACGCACATACAACGCATCGTCGTAATCGAAGATGATCTTCGGGTTTCTTTTTCTGATCCATTTCATGAGAAAAACCGGGAACAATACTGACTGAAAAAAAAGCACGTCTGCCGTCTTGGCCAGCGCAAGTACCCGGCAGCGTTGAACCCACTGATACGGCAGATCGCAAAGATGGAAAAAACTGCGGAAGAGCAAATCTGTCAGTTTAAACTGTCCAAAAGCAGACGCGTCCAGCCACGCCAGCGCCGTTTGGATTCGGGCAGAATTGATGCTGATCCAGCGATATTTTATACCCGCCGCATCCAGATGGGGAAAATAATGGGCGACTCGAACAATGCCGCTGGGGAAAAAGGAAGGGCAGTTGGCAATAAACAGGATTTTCATGATGTCACGCAAACCATTTCAATCAAAGCAGGTTAAGTTTATCGTATAAATTCATTTGCATATATCTGCTGCTAAAAAACCTCGCGTAACCATAAAAAGAACAAGCTTTTGATATCAAAAGCTTGTTCTTTTTGAATCAGAATAAATGCACTGCTTCGTAGAAGTGATAATTTTAATCAAGCCGATACGGAATTAAATTCCAATGGAATAAAAGTACAACTGTTAAATGGTGAAGTCTATAAAAACGGAGAACAACTTGACTTAACTTCAAGTGAATACAAATTGCTGTGCTTGTTCATGGAAAATCCTGACGTCGTTCTTTCAGCAGAACAGATTTTAAGCAAATTGTGGGACTGCAACGAAAACTAGATAGACAACAACGCTCTTACTGTGTTTATTCGTAGATTGCGCACCAAGATTGAGAATGATCCGAGTGAACCTCAAAAAATAGTAACGGTTAGGCGTATGAGGTACAAATGGAATACCACTCTATGAGGTGTGCTATGAAAATATTAGTAAATAGAAAAATCAAAAAACTTTTTTGTTCGGTACTGCTAAATATGGTGCTATTCACCATAATTTCCATAGTTTTTATCATTTTGGAATTTGAATATATGGCACTTTCTATATTGTTTTGTACGTATGAGTATAGCTGTATTGATAATGGGTTACAACTATTGCAAAGAGCAAAATGAAATCATGGAAAAGGCAGCCGAACAAATCAAAGAATATATTTCCGGTAATCAAAATGCACGAATTGAATGTGATGATGAGGGCGAATTATACAGGCTATTCCATGAAGTGAATTCCTTGGTTTCAATTTTGAATGCTCACGCTGAAAATGAAGGGAAATCAAAGAATTTTTTGAAAGATGAAATTTCTGATATTTCTCACCAGTTGAAAACGCCCCTTGCTGCTCTAAACGTCTACAATGGTATTATGCAGGAGGAAGCAAAAGATGATCCTACCATATAAGGAATTTACTGTTCTATAAGAACAAGAGCTTGATCGAATAGAAACACTGGTACAAAACCTTTTGAAATCACAAAACTTGATGCAGGAACAATCGTAATAGAAAAATCGGAAGAAAATATATCCGAGATGTTGAACAGCATGGCAAGACAATTTGCTTTTCGTATAAAGCAGGAAGGCAAAGGAGTTATCCTATCTGGCAATGATGATATTACATTTTTATGTGACCGCCATTGGTTGATAGAAGCAATTAGTAGTCTTGTGAAAAATGCTTTAGACCATACGCAGAGATAAAATGAAGTTCACATAGAGTGGAAACAATTTGCGTCTGTTATTTAAGTCATTATAAAGGATAACGGAAGTGGTATTCACCCCGAAGATTTACCACATATTTTCAAGAGATTTTATCGCAGTCGTTTTTCTAAATACATGCAAGGCTTTGGGCTTGGATTACCGCTTGCAAAAGCAATTATTGAAGCCCACAGCGGTACAATCGAGGTTGACAGCACCTTAGGTCATGGCTCTACTTTTACAATCAATTTTCTAATTCCTACAAAATTGTAGGCTTTGTGTCATATTGCAGTAGGGTTATTATGATAACCTTTTCAATATCAAAGTAGAAAAAGGTAGATAACCTATGAATTTATTGGAAGTACAATCCATTTCTAAAACTTATGGCAGCGGTGAAGCTGCCGTACACGCATTAAAGAATGTTAGTTTCTCCGTACCAAGGGGCGAATTTGTCGCAATCGTCGGAGAATCTGGCTCGGGCAAAAGTACTTTGCTGAATATGGTGGGTGCTCTTGATACACCCACTTCTGGCAAGGTATTGATTGACGGCAAGGATATTTTCGCAATGAAAGACACGAATTTGACAATTTTTCGGCGCAGAAATATCGGTTTTATTTTTCAGAGCTTTAATCTGATACCCGAATTGAATGT
This sequence comes from Flexilinea sp., assembly GCA_040766005.1. Taxonomy (GTDB): domain Bacteria; phylum Chloroflexota; class Anaerolineae; order Anaerolineales; family Anaerolineaceae; genus Flexilinea. The sequence goes on from JAXGRI010000001.1 coordinate 354,530, forward strand.
TGAACAGAACATCATATTTCCGGTACTCCTTGACTATCAAAAGCCCGACAAAAAATATCTTGAAGAATTATTGACAGTTCTTAATCTGAAAGAACGTCGGGGGCATTTGCCTAGTCAATTATCCGGCGGTCAACAACAGCGTGTGGCAATTGGTCGTGCACTCATTACAAGACCATCACTTATTCTTGCGGACGAGCCAACAGGCAATTTAGACACACAAAACAGTAGTGAGGTAATCAATTTACTAAAAGAAGCTACGAAAAAGTATGAGCAGACCATCGTTATGATTACTCATAGTCGAAGCATTGCACAAAGTGCAGATAGGGTGCTGCAAGTGTCTGACGGCGCACTTACCGATTTTGGCAGGTGTCGAGAATGAAAAGCTATTTAAGTCTTATCCCCATTTCAGCGAGGGTACATAGACGGCAAAACCGCATGACCCTTTTTTGCATTATTTCTGCTGTTTTCATGGTAACCGCTGTTTTCAGTATGGCTGATATGGGAATTAGAATGGAACAGGCAAGACTACTTTCTAAACATGGTAGTTTGGAAAGCTTGAGCAGTAGTACAATGGTACAAACATTATATATGGTTGCAGCGTTGTTGTTTATCTTGATACTGATTGCAGGTGTATTGATGATTTCGAGCAGCATAAACAGTAATGTTGCTCAAAGGACAAAGTTTTTCGGAATGATGCGCTGTATTGGTATGAGTAAACAGCAAATCATTCGCTTTGTAAGGCTGGAAGCTCTAAATTGGTGCAAAACCGCAATTCCAGTAGGTATTGTATTGGGAATCATAATTACATGGGGATTATGTGCTGCACTTCGCTTTTTTGTAGGCGGTGAGTTTTCCGATATACCCCTCTTTGGGGTTAGTTTACTGGGTATTATTAGTGGAGTTGTTGTCGGTCTTATTACGGTACTTATTGCTGCCAGTTCTCCGGCAAAAAGGGCGGCAAAGGTATCCCCGATGTCGGCTGTATCGGGTAATTCCCAAAACATTAAACCAATACATGGGGTAAATACAAATTTTAGAAAAGTTGATGTTTCTCTTGGTATTCATCATGCAGTATCAGCAAAGAAGAATTTTATACTGATGACAAGCTCTTTTGCCCTTAGTATTATACTTTTTTTGAGCTTTTCAGTTTTAATACAGTTTGTTGGCTATATCATGCCTCAATCCTCTAATACCGCTGATGTCAATGTTACGAGTAACGCAGGGGCTAATTCAATAGATGATTCATTGCTTATCAGTATCAATGATGTAGCAGGTGTAAAACAGGTCTTTGGGCGTAGAGACGTTCTTGATGTTCCGGCAAAGATACATTCTCAATCTGACACGATTGATATGATTTCCTATGATGATTTTGATTTAGACTGTCTTACCAAAGATAAGCAGCTAAGAAATGGTAGCCATATTGAAAAGGTATATGGAAACAGCTCTTATGTGCTTGCTATTTGGGATGAAAACAATCCATTAAAGGTTGGCGATAAAATACAAATTGGCGGTGAAGAACTGGAAATTGCAGGATTGTTGAAATACAACCCATTTAATAATGATGGCAGTGGCGATGGAAAAATAACACTGATTACGTCTGGTGAAACCTTTGTGCGTTTGACTGGAATAACGAGTTATTCTCTCGTTTCAATTCAGCTTACAGGAGACGCAACTGATGAAAACGTAACAGAAATCAGTAATCTTTTAGACGAGAGTCTCACATTCCATGATATGCGTGAGCAGCGGACTGCAAGTACCTACATTGCGTTCATGTTATTTGTTTATGGCTTCTTGACAATCATCACATTGGTTTCCGTCTTAAATATCATGAACAGCATTTCAATGAGTGTATCGGCAAGAATAAAACAGTATGGTGCTATGCGTGCAGTTGGTATGGATGAACGTCAAATTACTAGAATGATAGCAGCCGAAGCATTTACCTACTCTCTATCCGGGTGTATTGTAGGTGTTTTAATTGGTCTATTTATTAGCAAATTACTCTATGACAATCTTATTACTACACATTTTAGCTATGCTGTTTGGAACATTCCTACCGCATCTATCACTATTGTTCTTGTGGTTGTTACAATCACCACTTTTCTTGCGGTATATGCTCCATCAAAAAGGATTAGAAATATGGCTGTAATCGATACTATAAACGAATTGTAAAATCTGCCGGACGACGGCAAAAGAAAAAAAGCCGTCGTCCGGCAGACACATTTTCACGCACCTTTGAAGCGGTGGCTTTGATTTTTTCAGAGCCGCCGCTTCTTTGCGTTTTGCACGAAAACTTATGATTAGCGATTGTTCTTGATGTTCAACTCTTCAGCAACTCTTCAAGAATGGAACGCGTCAGCTCCGGATCGGCTTTTCCACGCATCTCGCGCATCACTTGACCGACAAACCAGCCGATCAACGTCTCTTTTCCGCCTCGATACAACCCAACTTCTTTCGGACTGTTCTCGACCACTTTGCGGCAGATCTCACGGATAGCACTATCGTCGCTCACCAGCCCCAAGCCAAGCTGTTCAACCAGCTGTTTCGGATGAGTTCCGCTGTCATTTACTTTATCGACCAACGTTTTGCCGGTGCTTGTATTGATTTTCTTGGAATCCACCAGTTGAATAATTTCAGACAAATCTTCCGGTGTGATTTTGAGGTCCGCTGCGGAAACACCTTTTTCGTTGACAATGCGCAGGACTTCGTTCATCATCCAGTTGGAGACACGTTTGTTGTCGTCCGCATAAGCCTGGCAGGCCTTCTCAAAAAATTCGGAAGTCTCGCGGTCTGCTGTCAGAATGGACGCGTCATATTCCGGCAACCCCAACTCACTAATAAATCGTTTTCTGCGCGCGCCCGGCAGCTCCGGCATCTTCTCGCGCACTTCTTCCAGAAATTCCGGCGTGATCACGACCGGCATCAGGTTCGGTTCGCGGAAATAGCGGTAATCCGCCGCGGTTTCCTTTGAGCGCATCTTGCGCAATTCCTGGGTATCGTTATCCCATTCTATTGTCCATTGTTCGATTTTTCCGCCAGCTTCAACTTCATTGATTTGCCGCTGAATTTCAAAATTGATTGCGCTGCGCACAGCTTCGATCGAGTTGATATTCTTGATTTCACATTTATTTCCCAGTTCCAACTGACCTTTGGGGCGGATCGACACGTTTGCGTCGCAGCGCAGGTGTGCTTTTTCCATGTTGGCCTCTGAAACGCCGATCCAGCGCAACAGCTGGCGCAACCGCATCAGATAAGTCGCCGCTTCATCAGCGGAATGCATATCCGGTTTAGTGACCATTTCCACCAGCGGCACACCGCAGCGGTTCATGTCAATCAGGCGAATATCGCCTTCATTTCGCGTCTTTCCGGCGTCTTCTTCCATATGCAGATTGTCGATATGCACTCGAATTTCCCGTCCGTCGTCCATTTGGAAATCCAGAAAGCCGCCAACGCCAATTGGTTTGTCGTTCTGGGTAACCTGATAACCGCCGGGAAGGTCAGCATACAAATAGTTTTTGCGATCGAAGAAAGAGGTCATATTGATATTGGAATTCATCGCCAGGCAAAGCATCAGCGCTTTTTCAACCATCGCCTTGTTTGCGGCTGGCAACGCGCCGGGTTGCCCGCTGCATATCGGGCAGATATTGACGTTCGGCGCGTCTCCCCATGAATCGGCCTTGCACCCGCAAAACGCTTTGGTGACGGTATTAAGCTGGATATGGGTTTCGAGCCCAATGGTTACTTCATATTCTGTCATCGTTCCCTCCCTTTATCGCAGCACTGCGGGTTTAATTTTCCGCCAGTCATCGTTGATCGTCGCCTGTTCATAGGCATATGCTATTCTAAGAATCTTTGATTCACAATAATCATATCCTGCGGCTTGCAGCCCTAACGGCAGCCCGTCTTGATCCAGACCACAGGGAAAACTGATGCCCGGTGTACCAGCAAAGTTCATCGGTGAAGTGAATTGATCAGCGAACTGCATCAAAAGCGAATCTTTTGCCGTTTCTCCTTCAAAAGGAAATGCTGCCGAGGGAGTGGAGGGTGTCAAGAGTGCATCCAGCCGATACTTGCCGTTCGGATCGAACGCTTCATCAAAATCGCGGCGCAGCATGGCGCGTGCGCGCTGTGCGCGATGATAGTATTTCTCATAATATTTTTTCTGGCTAACAAAGATACCGGTCAGTAGTCTAAGTTTTGCCTGATATCCCAAACCTTCTCCGCGCGATTTGTAATACAGATCGTACATGTCCGCAACCGGTTCATGGGTTGAATGTCCATATTTCAATCCGTCAAAACGCTGCAGGTTGGAATAGGCTTCGATTCGCGCAATAACGAAATAGGCAGGAACAGAATACTTTGTATTCGGCATCGGCACATCTTCAATGATCTCTGCCCCGAGGCTTCGGAAAATGTCGATTGCTTTCCAAAGTTGTTTTTCAAGTTCAGCGTCAATCGGCGCATGGCTGTAATTACCAAAATGGTCTTTATAGGTGATTTGGAGGTAATCGGGAGAAATACCGATCCTCATTCCTTTGATTCCCTTTTTTAACTCCGCAAGGTAATCATCTACCGATACGTTTGCTGTTACCTGATCGCGTGGGTCGGCGCCGGCGATCTCACGCATTACCAGAGCCGCGTCAGCGACATCGCGGGTCAGCGGCCCAATCGTGTCCATGGAAGAGGTAAAGGGGACGACGCCGTATCGTGAAACCCTGCCATAAGTCGGTTTTAACCCGACTATGCCGGTGAATGCCGCCGGTTCACGGATCGAACCGCCGGTATCCGTACCCAAAGAGATCGCTCCTTCGCATGCAGAAACGGCAGCCGCTGAACCGCCGGAAGATCCGCCTGGGACACGGTCGGTTCCCCATGGATTGCGGACGGTCGGTTTATATGCGGTTGTCTCATTGGAACTGCCAAACGTGAATTCATCGAGGTTGACTTTTCCAAATAACACCGCGTCAGCCTGATCCATCTTTTCAATCACGGCAGCGTTATATGGCGGTAACCAGCCATCCAGAATTTTTGAGCCGGCAGTCGTTGGGATGCCTTTTGTGCAATAGACATCCTTTGCAGAAAATGGAACCCCGGCAAGCGCTCCAATCGTTTCGCCATTGGCAATTTTCTGATCAACGGAACGGGCTTTTTTACGAGCATGCTCTTCAGTGATCCGCAGAAACGCGTGGATTTTTTCCAAATCCTCAGCCGTGTCTCCGGAAAAATCCAGCGATCCTGGACGTCCATCCACTTTTTCAACCTGTTTTAGTGTTGCATCCAGCAATTCTTCCGCGGAAATCTGTTTTTCACGGATCAGTCTGGCTTGTTCAATTGCAGTTAAATGTGTCAAATCTGTCATATTTACCCCAACTTCTGATGCGGAACGTCTGGCGATACGATGTATCCGTCCTGTGAACGCGGCGCCTGAGCCACAATATCCTCCGGGTGCTCAAAGGGTGTCCATACGTCTTCCCGCAAGGGAGTCTGAATCGCGACAGGAAACGGGTTCCCGTGTATTGTCGGTTCAAACTCTTCATCATGAGGAATCGTTGTCAATTCGTTAATCACCTGCAGCTGTTCATTCATCTTGGCAAGGATTGAGCTGAATTCTTCTTTCGTCAGCGCGACCTCCGCCACCTGTGTAAATTCTTCCAGCATTTCTTTTGTGATCTGATCGTGTTCCATAGTTACCTTTTCTTTCTATGACCTGCCGACTGGCGTCATATCGATTCAACAAATAATCGCTTTTTGTGAATCTAATATACCCCGTAATTCTACCAAAGAAAGTTTTTGATCATAAAAAAATTGTTTATCAAAAAATGCTCAATATTGCTTACGGTTACCCAAAAGGCGAAGCGACGGAAACGGTTGAATGTAAAACGGGGGTCATCGCCGCTTGGAGTGCGGCATGCAATGTTATAATCTCTTCCAAAAAGACAATCTCACATGGCTAAACTGAAAAAAATTATTGTTGGATTATTCATTGCGTTATTTGTTTGTTTACCTGCCTGCACACAAGCGCCGGCGGAAACTGAACAGATTGTTCCTTCGGTTACTGCTTCGGGAAATAACCCGTCTTCAAAATCGGACCGGGCTTCAATCCAGGTTTTCTTTAACGACCCATGGGAAAAACAACGCGATGATACGCTGCAGCGAGTCATCCTTGATGCGATTGCAGACGCAGAATACAGCATTGATCTCGCAACCTATAACTTTACCGACACAAAAACGCGGGATGCGCTGGTAGTTGCTCAGCGCCGGGGTGTTCAGGTTCGGATTGTGATTCATTCAGAAAATGCTGACAAAGATGCAATTCGTGCGTTGGAAAAAGCCGGAATCGGGGTGGTTGCTTCTCAGTCGAACGGTTTGATGCATGCGAAATATATTGTGATTGATAGACGGATTACCATCAGTGGGTCGGCCAACATCACTCCCGGTAGCTTTTTTTATGATAACAATTTCATGATTCTGGTTGACGATAAAGTGGTGAGCGAACTTTTCAGAGCAGAATTCGAGGAGAAATTTACAGATCGTAAATTCGGTTCTGCCAGCCCAAAAACGCCCTCTGCGGATATCATCACGCTGGCGGACGGCACCCGTCTGTTGGTGCGCTTTTCGCCCGATGACAGTGTTGAAAATAATCTTATCGCCATTGCGCAAGCTGGAAAAGAAAGTATTTATCTGCTGGCATATTCGTTCGCTTCCGACCCAATCGGAGAAACGCTGATCCACCGCTATGACGCCGGACTCAATGTGGAGGTGATTTTTGAAAAAGATAAAGCTTATACAGATGATGGTGGAGAGGCTGAAAAGCTGAAACGCGCGGGGATACCAATTTACCTGGATGGTTCCGATGGGCTCATGCATGAAAAGGCGATCATCTTTGACAAGTCGGTCGTAGCCGCCGGATCGTATAATTTCACCCGATCCGCGGACACGCGCAATGATGAACAGCTGCTGATTATTGACAACGAGTTTATTGCGGAAGAATTTCTCGCGGAATATGAAAAAATTTTGATGCAATCCGAACCGGTTCGCTGATGAAGAGCAGGAGCTTACAATTTTTTCTGTTGTTGCTGTTGTCTTTTTTTCTTGAGGTCTTCCTTTTTAACATCCGCTCTTTTGAATTGATCGGCGTCCGTGAAACAGACATCCGTCTTTCACTCGTACGAGTGCTTGAAGCGGATGTTGCGTCACGGTCAACTACTGCTGTTTTTACAACTGCTCATGATCAGAGTTTTCCGCAGGATCTGCGGAATTTGCGGGTACAGTTGCTTCCGGAGACAAAAACCTTTAAGGGCAGCATCCATCTATCACAAGACGGCTTGCTGGCAGGGTCCAACCGCCCATTCGAGATCATTCCGGGGATTGAGCACAGCGCGGTTATCGCTCTTTACCCAAGCAAACCAGTCAGCGGAATGACCATCACTTTTGAAGGAGACACCCCGGCAGCGCTCAATGTGATGCTCAATCAGTCGATTCCAGTCAGAGTCAACGGTTTGCGCGTTGGGCTCATTTTTCTGCTGCTCACATTACTTTGGCTGATTCGGCCGCAGTCACCCCTGTTTCGCATACTGTTTGATTCGCAACAGTGGACGCAGAAAGCGTCCTTGGCAGGGCTGCTGTTTTTGCAAATTGCCTTTCTGACCTTCTCCATGATCAGCACCTATCCCAGTTTCTCTGATGCGGTTGCCAAAGGCAACCTTCGAGAAGAGGATTTTATCTTCAAACAGCCTTATCAATTGCTGACTGAATCTCTGCTGCAGCGCAGGACCGCTTTGTTGGAAATGCCACCCGAGCGGTTGGCGCAGGCGGACAACCCTTATGATCCTTCGCAGCGCATCGATCAGTTCCCGCCTTATCTTTGGGACATGTCCTATTACAACCAGCGGTACTATGTTTATTTCGGTATTGTGCCCGCCGTTGTCTTCTATATTCCTTATACATTGCTGTTCCACCGTTATCCGCTGAACGATTTTGCGGTCCTTTTTTTTGCGATTGCAGGATCAATCGGCTTGGCGGCGCTCTATCTGCAGTTGATCCGGCGCGCGTTTCGCACGCTGCCGCTGCCTTTGGTATGGATCGGACTTGCCAGCTTGTTTAACGCTGTCTTTTTAAGCTGGTTTGTAAGGCGTTCTTTCAGTTATGAACTGGCGTTGGTCTCTGCTTTCTGTTTTATTGTCTGCGGGTTGGCGCTGAATTTGAGCGCTGGCATTAATAAAAAATGGTCGATGCTGCGCATTTTCTGCGGCTGTCTTTGCATGGCGCTCGCCGTCGGCTGCCGTCCGACCGCATTGCTGGCTTCCCTGCTGAACATCCCGATCCTGTTCCCGCTGTTTTTTACTGAACCTTTAGGCGGTGGGAAGAAGACCGTTCGCTGGCGCAGCATTTTTGCAGCAGCAGCTCCTTATCTGTTTGTCGGCGCTGGATTGATGGTGTATAACCAAACGCGCTTTGGTTCCGTGCTGGAATTCGGCCGGCGCTATCAACTTAGCATTCAGGAAAGCGCGGTTTATGTTAATGGAAACCCGCTGGCTGCCTTTTTGATCGGTTTGTTCAATTATCTGTTGGGATCTGGTATCCGGATAATCAGCGATTTTCCTTTTCTGCAGGCGAATCCACCGTTGACATTCAATTTCTGGGGAATCAAGGAGTATTACCCGATTTTCGCTTCAGCTGCTGTTTCCCCTTTTGCCCTGTTCCTTTTATTCCCGCGTATTTACTGGCAGCGTTTACGAATGCGCGGAGCGGCATTCAGCAGCTTTTTTGTGCTTTTGATATTCCTTTCCATCTTGCTGTCCGGGATCAGCGGATATGCTGTTGGCACCATCCAGCGGTATGCGCTGGATTTCAGCTGGATGGTGGCACTTGCTGCCTTGCTGGCAGCCTTTTCTATTTACGAGAGGATGCAGGAACGAGGGATGGAAAAAGTGTTTTTTGGGGGAATGTTAATTTGTTTTTTGATCAGCCTTTCCTTCCAGCTTCCGCTTTCATTAGGTGAGAGTTTTTTTGGAAAAAGTTGGCTCCATCTGATGAACCCGCTCTTTTTCAAAAAAATCACTTACTTTTTCTCTTTCTGGCTTTGAACTTTGCGGTCACTGGAAGAAAAAATCATGAGAAGCAGCATATACACCAGGTTTGTTACGAATAAACATGGTATAACAGGACTGAATTCGAACACATCTAGAAAACATTGGAGCGGATAAATGAATGTAACGACTGTCTTTTGGCAAATGCTTAGTATGCTCCTGCTTCTCCTGACAGGGGTTTTTTGTTATCGCCGTAAATATGTCAGCGCTACAAATACAAAGCCGATTTCCAACCTGATCGCTAATATTTTCAATCCGGCAATGGTTCTTTCCAGTGTGATGGGCGCCGATTTGATCGGGCCCAAGCTACCGATGAAATCAATCTGGATCATTGCCGTATTGATGTTTGCATTCCATATCGTGTTCAGTTTCCTGACGAAAAAAGTTTTCTCGAAAGACCGTGACGAACAGATCAATTATCAGCTGATGACCGTGTTCACGAATTTCGGGTATATCGGGTTGCCCATGGTTCGGTCTGTCTTCGGGCCGGAAAAGGGAGTTTACGTCGCAGTTTACATTCTGTTGTTCAACTTATTGGTCTATACCTACGGGATTGCGCTGTTGCAAAAAGAACAAAAGAGTTTTCTGTCGAATTTGAAACAGACGCTGAACATCGGAACCATATCCAGCGTATTGGCATTGCTGATTTTCATGCTCAGGGTTCCGGTTCATCCGGTGCTTCGGCAAACAGTCTCTTATCTTGGCGGTGTCGCCACCCCGCTGGCGCTGATGTCAATCGGTTTCTCGCTGGGACAGATGAATTTATCTGAAATTTTTTTGGAGAAAAAAGTCTATCTTTTTGCTGGTTTCAAAATGTTACTGCTGCCGGTGATTGAAGTGATGGTCCTGAAACAGTTCAATCTGCCCACGGATGTTTTGGGCGTGTGCGGACTGATGTGCGCCATGCCGGTAGGCAACTTGCCGACCATTCTCGCTTATCAGCACGGCATTAACGCCGATATCAGCTCCAAATCGATCGTTGTGACGACCATTGTTTCAGTTCTGACCATCCCCTTGATCGCTGCGCTCATCTGACCCGGCGGATTCGTACGCTGTCTGAGTGGTTACAGTTAAAGAAGTCTCATCCTTCCGCGTCGCTTCATAGATCGGCCGGTTTTCTTTGTCGGGAATCCAGATCAGCAAGAACATTGAGGTCAACCCTATACTCGCCAGGATGATCATTACCATCGGGTAGGACAGCCGCTGTCCCAGCCATCCTGCCAGGAATTGAAACAGGATCATGCCTGCCGCAAACATCACCTGAAAAACTGCGTTGACGCGTGCCCGCATCTCCGCCGGCAGATAGGATTGCACTGCTGTATGCCGGATGGTCGCGGTTGTTGAGCCGAGCATCCCGCAGATAAAACGGTTCGCCAGCATCAATGGATAAGAGAGGAACAGCAGGGCTGCGTCCATCACATTGTAAAATGTATAGACAAATTTTGTGAGCGCATAGCGTTTTTTCACCGGAACTTCCCAACGATATTGGAAAACTCCCGCCAGCGTTCTTCCTATCAGCTCCGCACTTTGGAGGAAACCGAGCATGGTGACGGTCAGCCAGGGCTGCGTCTGGTAAAAAGCTTGCGTGATCATGTAACTGCCATGTGAAGCGCCGTTGGTGACGCTCATATAGGTGTAAATATTGCGGATCCCTTTTTCATTTTTTAAATATTGGAATCCTTCCCGCAAATCTGTGCGATATTGCTGAAATGAAAAAACGACCGGAGATTTTTTGCGCGTTTCCTGAATTTTCCCCAGAATGACCATTGCGAGGATTGTGATTCCGGTAACAATAAAGAAGATATATCCGATATGAAGGTTTTCATATAGAAAAGCTGCAACCGGCGCCATGATGATGGTTACGATCGGATAGATCATCCCGGCGACCGCATAGCCTTTCTGCTCCAGCCCGATTGCAATCAGGTCGGGGTACCAGGATTGATAAGCTAGTCGATAAAACAGGGAAAGCGTTCCGATGATCAGTGTGAAGCCGGCATAGACCCCGAGGTTGAACGGATTTTTGAGAACATAAAATCCAATAACAAGGTATAAGGCGGCAATAGCGGCGTTTGAGAAGACGACCCATTTTTTGCGGCTGCTGCGATCAATCATTGGCGCAATCAGCACCGAGAATAAAACGTCTGGCAGCACACCGCAGATCATGATGATTGCCGAGGCCATGGTTGATTGCGTTTTCTCGAATACCAGCAGACTGACCGGCAGCACCATTGCCTCACCACCGATGGCTGACAGAATTGTCGCAAAAGTGATCAGTCTGAAATTACGCGTCCATAGCAGCTTATTCCGATTCATTCAAACTCCTCTTATTCGGCTTGATCATACCCGATAAGAAGGTAAAAAGACGAACCGAAAATTTGAGAAAATTGCGGTAAAATGTGCGCTGTCTTTGACAGGGAGGATCGCTTCGTCAGGAAAGTTCTTCAGAAAGTTTCAATGCCTGCTTATATTTGCGCTGGCTGCAATAGGTTTCCTTCAAAATATTTCGATAAAAGAGGCGATAGCCCTTGTGCCGTTTTTCTTTCAGCAGGATCATCAGTTTTTCAAGCAGTGCGAGGAATTCAGGATCAGCGAGAAAACCGGTTTCTGTTTCCCATTCCGTCTCCCGCAGCATCAGTTGTTCGACTGATACATCGCAGCCTTCAATTTGTTGAAGAGCGATCCAATCGCCCATCGCCGTCAGGAAAGGACGTGCTTTCGCAATTTGTCCGCTGCGAATATAAGTCAGCGCTTTTTTATGAGGAAGCAAAAAGCCAAGGGACGGCTGGCTGCTGACTTTGTTCAACCATGACAGTGCCAAATCATATTTCCCGTTGGTCAAATACGTCGCCCCCATGTTGTACCAGGCAAATTCAAGCGGTTCTGTCCAAAGGGTGTTTTGCAACAGGTTGATCGCGCGCCGGTAATAAGGCAGCATCATTTGATCCATGTTTTGGCAAGCGTAAGCGTCACCGCGCAGTTGGTAGCAAAGCGCAAGGTTTAATGTGTTTCCTTCTTCCAGTGCCAGAGCAATGCAGGTTTCTGCCAGTTCGTGAACCTTATCATACTGACCTTGAACGTAGTAGGATCGTATTACTTCTCCCAAACTATAGCTGTTGTTCAGGATCCGGAAAGCTTTCTGATAGCGTTCCGTCTTCTCCGCGGAGATTTCGTCATCCGGCAGGCGAATCAGACAAAACCTGGCAAACTGTTCTGCCGTCATTAGATCAACACAATTTTTCAATTGTTCGAAAGCTGCCAGCTCACCCTCATGTGCCTTGACGAGCAGCCAATCGAGCGCTAACGGACTGAAGGATAGCTGCTGATCGTCCGAAAGCAATGCCTCCCGGGCTTTTCTTTCAAGTCCATAGAAAAGTTGATCGAAATAAGCATCGATCAGGTTTTGTCGTGTGCGGACAAAATCTGCATCGGAACAATATGAAATTCCGAGACGATTAAACAGCTGATTGATGATGGCAGCATCTGGCTGAACTTGATGGTTTTCAATTTTGCTGAGATATGAAACCACACAGATTCCGCGGCAGACTTCTTTCTGTCCCAGGTTTCGGTTCAGTCTCTCTAACCTCAGCAGGGTTCCGCAATAGACGTCTTTGGTTCGCATAGTTTCCTTTCAGCATTGCAACGGGGCAGCCAGCATTCATCCGTTCGGTTTCCACCCGGGAGGAATCGTCTGAGATGTTCCAATCCGCAGTGTTCTGATGGCGATTCATTTGCAAAAGATGTTCAGATAACTCAGCGTTTTTGGTAAATTTGGGAGGCTTTGCCCAATAAAGCAGCTTCTAAAACGTTATGGCCGGCGGTAAGCATAAGCGACCCAATCGGCAATTTGCCGGCGTTCCAAGAATACCAGTTCCTGTGCCTCGGCTGCGGCGCGGATTCGTTCGTCCTGTTCTTCCAGAATGCCGCTTAGTAAAATCACGCCGCCGGGACTGACCATCCTGGCCATACCCTGATCAAAGAGCCGGATCAGAATTGGCGTCAGGATATTCGCCATCACCAGCGGCGCCTGACGAATACCGTATTTTCCATCAAGGATTTCCACAATCGTCCCTTTACAGAGGGTTAGTTTGTTTGCGACGCCGTTGCGTTCAGCGTTTTCGCGGCTGTTTTGCATCGATTCATCATCGATATCTACGCCTAACGCCGCGCTGGCGCCCAACAGCAGCGCACCAATTGAAAGGATTCCGGAGCCGCAACCCATATCAATCACATTCTGCCCGGGAACGGTATAATCTTCCGCCAACTCAAGACATAATTGCGTTGTTGGATGTGTTCCTGTTCCGAACGCCATACTGGGATCGATTTTTACCGATATCCGTTCCGGGTCATTGTCCGGGATCCAGGCAGGAAGGATCTGCATCCGTTTCCCGATCAGAATTGGACGGTAAAACTTTTTCCAGGAAGACATCCAGTCCTCGTCGGCGATGGAACGAAAGACCGGCTCTGGAATCGGGGAGATCTTTCCAAGATACCAAAGCGCTTCCTGTATGCGCTGGCGTGTTTCCTCTGTTTTATCGTCAATCGGCAGATAACAGGCGACACGGCAGGGACCAAATGGCGTACCGACATCTTCCGCATCATTGTATTCGACGCCGCGTTCTACAATGACGCCGTTTTCGGTATAACGCGAAAGTACTTCAGCAACCGCTTCCGCGGCTTCGCTATCCACCGTTACATTTACTTCCAGCCAGGCGGATTCAGCCATTCAGCGCCTCTTTCAAACGGTCCCAGAAACTCTTTTCCTGAGGAGAAACTTCAGTTCCCAAGGTGTCAGCCAGCTGTTCCATGAGTAGTTTTTGCTCTGGGTTAAGTGTGGTGGGGACGACCACGTTGATGATAACTTTTTGGTCGCCTCTGCCGTTCCCGCGCAAGTAAGGGATGCCTTTGCCCTTCATTGTGAAAATTTTTCCCGGCTGAGTTCCTTCAGGGATCGTCAGTGTCTCGTCTCCGTCAATCGTTGGAATCTCGATTGCATCACCCAACGATGCCTGGGCAATGTTGATGTTCAAATCAAGGAAGATATCGGCGTCCTTGCGGCGGAAATATTTATGAGGGTTCACACGGATGTCCACGTACAGATCTCCGTTCGGCCCGCCGTTCTCTCCGGGCTGCCCTTCGCCGGAGAGGCGAATGCGCGTACCGGTATCCACGCCGGCAGGTACGGCGACCACTTTACTGACCTGTTTTCGTTCTAACCCGCGGCCGTGACATTGATCGCAGGGGCTGGGAATTGTTTCACCTTTGCCGCCGCATTCCGGACAGATCGCTACCTGTACCATCGAACCGAACATCGTCTGCCGGGTTGTTTTCACCTCGCCGGCGCCGTTGCAGGATGCACAGCGGACTGCGCTTGTGCCGGGCTTGGCGCCGCTGCCCTGACAAATATCACATTTTTCATCCCTCGAAAAACGGATCTCCTTATCTGTTCCAAAAGCAGCTTCTTCGAACGCCAGCGTAACCGTCGATTGCAGGTCTGCACCGCGCCGCGGTACGTTCCTTTGACGGGCAGACGCACCGAATCCGCCAAAGCCGCCAAAACCACCGAAGCCAAACAGGTCTCCGAGAATGTCTGAAAGATCAACCTGGGTAAAATCAAAACCGTTCCCCATTCCGCTGACGCCGGCTTTGCCAAAGCGATCATAAGCTGAACGCTTGTCCGAGTCAGACAGAACCTGATAAGCTTCGTTGATCTCTTTAAATTTTTCTTCAGCCTGAGGGCTTTTGTTGATATCCGGATGATATTTACGAGCAAGGTTTCGGAACGCGTTTTTCAACTCTTCCTGGCTGGCGTTTCGGCTTACGCCCAGAATTTCATAATAATCACGATCAGTTACCATCAGTTCACTTTATTTTCTTTTCTTTTTTTACCATTTTGTTTTTACCCACTCCCAGTCAGTTGTTGCGGGAATGGATAAAAGCATGTTGTTAAATATACGGCAATTCGCCTTACCGCGTTCTATTATAAAGGAACGCGGCAGGGCGAATTATATTTCAAAAAATAATTGTTTACATGCTGCGGAATTCACCGTCGACAACGTCGTCATTTCCACCGGCAGTGCCGCCATCGGTCGGTGGAGTCTGGCCGCCGTCCTGTCCAGCTGCCGGATCCTGTTCAGGACCGGCGCCGGGCTGTTGATACATTGCGCTGCCAACCTGTTGCATCAAAGCATTCAACTCCTCGGTTTTGGCTTTCATTGTGTCGTAATCGGTACCGCTTAGCAGCCCTTTCAACTCAGCGGCCTTTGCCTCCAGATTGGATTTCAGTTCTGCCGGGATCTTGTCGCCATAATCAGCGATCATTTTCTCAGCCTGATAAGCGGTATTATCAGCGACGTTGTGAACTTCGATGCCTTCTTTGCGCTTCTTGTCCTCATCCGCGTGCAGTTCTGCTTCCTTGCGCATACGTTCGACTTCCGTGTCAGACAAACCGGATGAAGC
The DNA here is from genome assembly GCA_040766005.1 of Flexilinea sp. Classification (GTDB taxonomy): domain Bacteria; phylum Chloroflexota; class Anaerolineae; order Anaerolineales; family Anaerolineaceae; genus Flexilinea. The sequence continues at coordinate 370,072 of JAXGRI010000001.1, forward strand.
GGTAATTGTGATATTTTGGCTACGATTGGTGGCTTTGTCCACCGCGGTCACCTTCAAAATGCCGTTCGCGTCAATGTCAAACGTCACTTCAATTGCGGTACACCGCGGCGCGCTGCCGGAATGCCGTCCAGGTTGAATTTACCCAGGCTCTTGTTATCCGCTGCCATTGGCTGTTCAACGCAACACATGGATTTCTACAGAGGTCTGTGAATCCGCCGCAGTTGAGTAAATTTGGCTCTTTTTGCCGGAATGGTCGTGTTCCGTTCAATCATCGGGGTGGCAACGCCGCCCATTGTCTCAACCGAAAGCGTCAGCGGCGTAACGTCCAGCAACAAAATGTCATTGACTTCTCCGCCCAAAACGCCTGCCTGGATCGCTGCACCGATTGCAACAACTTCGTCAGGATTTACGCTTTTGTTCGGCTCTTTGCCAAATTCACGCTTCACTGCTTCCTGAACGGCTGGCATACGGTCATACCGCCGACCAAAACCACTTCGTCAATGTCGCTGGTCTTGAGTCCTGCGTCCTTGAGCGCCCGGCGAACCGGTTCAAGGCTGCGCGAGACCAGGTCTTCCGTGAGCTGTTCGATTTTAGCCCGGGTGAGGGTCATCACCAAGTGTTTCGGGCCGGTTGCATCTGCGGTGATATAAGGCAGATTGATTTCGGTCTGCATCGTGCTTGACAGTTCAATTTTTGCCTTTTCAGCCGCTTCTTTCAGCCGCTGCAGTGCCTGGCGATCCTGCCGCAGTCCATCGAATTTGCTTTGTTGAATTCGTCGATCAGATAGTCCATAATGCGCTGATCAAAATCGTCGCCGCCGAGGAAGGTGTCTCCGGAAGTTGAGCGTACCTGGAAAACGCCGTCGCCGACATCCAGAATTGAAATATCGAAGGTACCGCCGCCCAGGCCGATAAACAGCGATCAGCTCGTTGGTCTTTTTTATCCAATCCATAGGCCAGTGAAGAAGCATCGGTTCGTTGATGATCCGCAGTACTTCCAACCCGGCAATTTTACCGGCGTCTTTGGTCGCGTTCCGCTGGCTGTCGTTGAAATATGCCGGAACGGTAATCACAGCCTGGGTTACTTTTTCGCCCAAATATGCTTCCGCGTCCGTTTTCATTTTTGCCAGAATCATCGCAGATATCTCAGGTGCGGAATAATCTTTTCCATCAAGCACGACCCGAAAGTCGCCGTTGGGCGCTTTGGAAACTTTGTATGGAATCCGGCTCAGCGTACGCTGAACTTCCGGATCATCAAACTTCCGTCCCATAAAGCGCTTAATTGAGAAGACGGTATTTTCAGGGTTGGTGATCGCCTGGTTGCGCGCAACGCGTCCGACGAGCCGCTCATGATTTTTGTTGACTGCAACAACTGACGGACGGTGCGTTCACCTTCCGCAGTCGGAATGACTGTCGGCTCACCGCCAACCATCACCGCCATCACAGAATTTGTAGTACCCAAGTCAATTCCAATAATTTTTCCCATAATATTTATCTCCTATTTTGCTACGCGCACCAGAGCAGGTCTGATTACGCGATCCCCTAACTTATATCCATTTTGTAAAACATCGATGATCATGCCGGATTCCGTCTCCGGATCCTCTTCATGTGAGACCGCCTGATGGACTGTCGGATCAAAAGGAACGTTCTCAGTTTCAATTCTCTCGAGTCCCTCAGCCTGGTTGATCGTTTCAAGTTTGCGAAGCACCAGCTCGATGCCGTCTACCCACCCCGTCATTTTTTCGTTCGTTTTTGGACAGTTGCGCATTGCAAGCTCCAAATCATCCAACACCGCGATGTATTTCATCATGATGTCAGATTTGAAATTCTGACATCGGCTCTCAACGTCCCGGTCGTTCCGTTTTCTGAAGTTGATGAAATCAGCCCGTTCGCGTTGCAGCGCGTCCAGCGTTTCTTGTTCTTTCTTCTGAGCGGCTTCAAGTTGATTCTTTAATTCATCCACTTCTGCCTTTGTCAGGACAAGAACCTCTTCCGGGGTGCCTTCATTGTCGCCTTTATTCTTTTTTGGCAAATCGTTCAAATCTCTCTTGCTTTTTACCATTTCATTTCCTCAGCTTTTATTCAAATCACGGGCGTCCATTTCAGGGAACGTCTCCGATAGATTCCGATACCAGATCACTTAATAACCCGGCGATAAACCGCACAGTCGGGATATTGCGGCTATACGCCATCCGCATTGGACCCAGAACACCAATTGTTCCAGAGAGCAGGTTGTGCATACAATAGCGGGCAAGCACCATCGAGCAATTGTTCAGGTTTTCCAGCATCCCTTCACCACCGATAAGAATCTGGATCACACCGATTTTTTGATCTTGCGCGGTGCGGGATAGAAAATTCTGAAGCGCCGGTTTTTCTTCCAATATTTTCAGCGCTTTGCGCGCATCTTCCGACTCCGCAAATTCCGGTTCTGAAAGCACGTTACTGATTCCGTCTGTATAGACTTCTCCTGCTTTCATGCTGTCCATTTCAAACATGATATTTAAAATGTTTTTCATCACCAGATCGAACAACGGGTCGGATTTGTTCTTTCCTGCAATGCTTCCCGAATCATGATCGTGTTCATGTTGCGGAAATTGTGGTTGATTTCGTTCGCAATTTCCGTCAGCTGATTCTGCGGAACCGGGTTGTCTAACGAAACGAAACGCTGCTGCATTTGTCCGCCGACCAGAACCATCACGATCAGAAATTGTTTCCCGGTAATACTGATCAGGGCCAGATGTTTCAAACCCGTTCGCAGCGGCAGCGGCGCTGAAACCAGTGAAACTGCGCCGGATTGCGATGCCAAGATTGAAGCGGCCAGCTTCATCCAGCCATCAATACCCTGATCCTGCTGAGTTTGATAAAACTGATGTTCAATCATGCGGCGACTCGCCTCAGAAAGTTCCTGGGTTTGCATCAGCACACCTACAAAATAGCGATATCCCTTTTCGGTCGGTACCCGTCCTGCAGAAGTATGCGGTTGATTGAGATATCCCATCTCCGTCAGCACTGCCAATTCATTGCGGACTGTGGCTGAACTGAACTCAAGGCGAAACTTATCCACCAGGGTTTTAGACCCGACCGGCTGCGCCGTACGGGTATATTCATGGATGATCAGACCCAGGATGAATTTTTGCCTTTCGCTCAAGATTTCCATTTTCTCCTCGTGTTAGCACTCTTGTCTTTCGAGTGCTAATGAACTTTCCATATGATACCATGCTGAAAAAAGTGCGTCAAGCGCCTGACCGATATTCTAATAAAAATTTAACAAAGAGTTTTAGGAGATTGTTTTAAATGGAATTTCCACCCGATTCAGCGAATATTTATTCGATATTCAATGGATCAAAGGAATGTTTTGTCTGCTATCCTTCTGACAGATAACGAGAGAGACATTCAGCGGACAGTGATTCTTGCCTTGCTGAAGGAATAAAATCTTTTGCTGGCTAATTTTAGGATGTGCGGTTATATCTGCCAGAAGATCGCATCTTTTGGCAGCTGAGAAGGGCAAATTAATTCGCGGGTATCGATGATGACCGGGCGCGCTTTCATCATGCTAATTGCTGCCTGCGGGTTAAACCCGGGTTCAATCCGATTCAAAATCAGCAGCGCATCGGCATCTTTCACAGCTTGCTCAAATTCGGCAACTTTATAGGGATATGGACGGGTGACATTTTTATCATAAGCGGCAACCACAGCCCTTTTGGCGTTTAATAATTCACAGATTTCAACGCTCGGACTCAATCGGTCGTCAGGAGAAAAATCTTTCATCGCCAGCCCAACCACCGCGATCTTCGCATCTTGAATCTTTTTCCCTGCCTGCACTAGCAGAGACTCGGTCTTTTCTGCGAAAAACCGCGGTAATTTTTCGTTCTGTTCACGGGACAGTTTCAAAATCGGCAGTCTGACATCCAGCTCACCTGCTTTTTCAGCCAGATAATGGTACGCATTCGGAATGCAATACCCGCCGACCCCCGGCCCGGGGAACATCATGTTGACGCGCGAGTGTGTGTTCGCCATGCGAATCACCTCGGCGGCATTCATGCCGGCAGCCTCCGCAAAACGGGCGAACTCCTGTGAAATGGCAATATTCGCATCGCGCTGCAGGTTTTCCAGCACTTTAGATGTTTCGACCGATATAGTAGAAAGAGAGGTGATGATGTTTGCGCGGCTGTTGATTTGAATCACCGCGGCTGCTTTTTCCAAAGACGCCGTATCCGGCGCTCCGATCAAGGTAGGCATTGTCTGAAATTCTTCAAAAGCTTTGCCCTCCGCAATACGTTCAGGAACATAAGCTACGAAAAGGGTCTCACCGGTTTTCAGTCCGGACAGTTTTTCAAATAATGGGATGCAGATTTTTTCGGTGGTTCCGGGTACGACTGTGCTGCGGATCAGCACAACAGCACCATGCCGGAGGTTTTTTCCAATCGTTTCGCAGGCGGCGATAAAGCTCTCAGTTTGCGGTTTTCCGTTTTCGACCGGAATCCCTACTGTCAGAATCACGGCTTCTGCCTGCCGGATTGCACTGCTGCCGTCAGAAATGATCTGATAATTGCCTGAGGCGAGTTGTTCATGCAGGATGTCACGGATCGTTTTGCCTTTGTAAGCTTCGGTCTGATAGGTCTCGCCGCTGGCAAGTGATTCATAGACAGCCGGATTGCTGTCAACGCCGGTCACTTTACAGCCGTTCAGCGCATAACTGAGCGCAAGTGGCAGCCCCACATAACCCTGTCCGATAACCGCGATTCGCATTCCCGCCATAAATTAATTTTTCCTGTTTTTCATCTGATTTTATCAGGAAATAGGGTTCAGATCACAATTCCTGAGAGAGGCACGATCATTTCCTGCCAGGACAGTCCGCCATGGCGTGAATGCAGCCGGTCAGGGCGGTTAGGCCACCAGAAATAAGATCGCCCGCGGGCAATGGCAACCAAACTGCCGATCCGGTTCTCGATGTCTGGGTGATGCGGCGTCGGTCCATAAACTCCCTGTGCGATCAGTTCTGCACCATTGACGATGTGAAACTCCTCCGGCCAGGTTTCCTGAATGTAGCTTTTGACAGCTGCTTCTTTTCCTGTTCGCGGATAGAGATAGGTCAGCCGGTTCTCGCCGCAGGGAAGGATCAGTAAATTGTTCATCAGCACCGGGTGAGATTTGAGATCTTTGTCAGGATCCGGTGTATTTTCGATGTGCCCGTGGTCTGCCGTTACCAATATCAATGTTTCGCCGATGTTCATTGCTGAAAGACGACGGACAACCCCTTCCAGTCCTGTAAGAAAGTCATTCAAATCAGAAAAGACGCGTTGGTTTTGCATCCCCATCAGATGGTTATAGGTATCCAGATCGTTCCAATAGATGGATTCGAAAGTGGTTTTTGATGCGTCCCTTTCGAGATGTTCCACCACATTTTCCCATAAGTCGCCAAAACGGCGGTAGGGAATGACAGATGTTCCTGTCATTTGCGCGCGCGTCAGGTTGGAATTTGCCAGCATAATCGGCATATGGGAACGGCTGATAATATTCGATTCGGAAAGGACTGCGCCAAGGGTGCGTCCGGGGAACATTTTTTCCGGCGGAAAACCGGCCTCTGCGATCAGCCCTTGCTTTCCGGCCAGCGCCACCGGAGAATACGGCAGATAATTGACCACCATTCCTGCTTCCCGCAGCCACATTTCATATCCTGCCAAACCGTGCTGACCGGCTGTCTTCCCGTTCCAGATGCTGGTGAGCGCGGCTGATGTCGAACTGGGAACGATGCTGGTTAGCATGGTGGTAATTCCCTCATCTTCAATTCGTTTCAGCCATTGGTTTTCGGGCAATCGTTCCCGAACGGACTGCATCTGATAAGCGCCCAGGCCATCAATGATAACCATCACGACATGGCGAAAGCGGTTCCCGTAGGCGCTTTCATTTGTCAACCGCGGCAAAAAAGCTCCTGGATCACATCCAAGCCAACTGCAGACGCTGGCGGGCAGATTGACGGTTGAAAGCCCATCATAAACCGGCAGGATCATCCCCGGATCCAGATAATTGAACTGCGGTTGTTTGCTTTGTATTTCCTTAAATGAGCATTCTTCGTAGGCGGTCATCAGGCTCCTTTTACTTTCCACCCACCATTTTACCCGAAATTCATGGTCGTTTTTGCAGATGACGCGGCATCCGTCCGATCTCCGGTATAATCGGTGATAATCAACCGTAAATTTGTGAGAGCGCCCTTGAAAAGAACTGACAAACGCAGCTTTCTCCTGATTATTCCCGCAGTCCTGATCATCTATGGCGGTTTACGCCTCTACCGTGATCCTATTGATACGTATACCTGGACAGAACTGCTGATCAATTACGCTGCCGGTTTTATGCGGCGCGGATTGATCGGAAAGATCGGTTATTGGGTCTCTCCTTATATCTCGGTCAAATTCTTCCTGAGCGCGCTGATCACCGTTGGCTATCTGCTGCATCTGATTCTGTATGCACGCCTTGCCCGCAACATCGAATTTTATGAGTGGCTGTTGTTTGCCTTTTCGCCGACAGCTTTTCTTTTCCCGATCTATGATTTCAGCGCATTTGGCCGCAAAGACGTGTTTCTGATCTTTATTTTTCTGTTCGTCTTTCAGCTGATCCAAAGGCGGACAGCATGGAAAATTCTGTTGCCCCTGATGCTGATCCTCTATCAAACAGGCATTTTAATCCATGAATATGCTTTGTTTTATTTTCCATTTGCAGTGGTTTTGATCCTGATTTGTTATCGGGATCGGTCTGAACAGGAAAAGGTTTTGCTGGCGTTTCTCGCCGGATTCTTTATTTTGGTGAACCTTTATTGGATTTATGCGCTCTCAAAACGTTATTACAATTTGGATTTGATCCCCGCGTCCTGGGTAGGACTGATCCCGGCCTATAATCTGACTCCGCAGAGCGGGGCTTTTGGTTGGCTTGGCGTTCCTTTAAAAGAAGGATTGCAGCCGGTTTTCGATAAGCTCAGTTATCCGCAGACGTTCTTCTCTTACCTGTTTGCGCTGCTGCTTTCGCTGTTTCCGCTGTTGTTGTTGAACGCGCGCTATCAAATTAGCGCCGCGGTGCGTCATTCACTCACTACGCGCTGGATCAACGTCTTGATACTGCTGCTGTTCCTGTTCACGACTGCTATCTTTATTTTCAGCTCTGATTGGGGACGGCTGATCTACTTGTACGGCTTTAATTTATTTCCCGGCTTGGTGGTGGTCAAAGACTGCCTCGGCTGTACTGATCAGACGCAGAATGAGAAGGCGCTGCGGTCGGAGTATGCACTGCTTGGCGCGGGCCTGTTATTCCTGTTGTTCAGCGGGACCTGGTTTGTGAAGCAATATGTTGATGGTGGAAATATCGCGCTTCAGCAGGGGTTGATTTTCCAAATCCTTGATTGGATCCGCTGACCTTCCTTTTGATTTTTTTGTTTGTTTACAGATTGAATTTGCAATCGTTAATTATGATAAAATAAATGCTTGCATGCCCCCATCGTCTAGCGGCCGAGGACGTGGCCCTCTCAAGGCCAAAACGGGGATTCGAATTCCCCTGGGGGCACTTGAGATGTGCCCGCTTTTACTCGTAAATCTTGCGAAAAAGTGTAAAAAATCGTAATTGAAAAATCGGGGTGAAGTAAGAGCTCCTTGATAAATGTTTTCAGCAGATCGGATTTTTCGCAGGTTGAGACTTCCGGATCAAGAAGCGCATCCCTGATTGTCAATGCCAATTTCTTTGTATGAGACGTGATGATTTCCGGAATCGAGTTGCTTCTTTAAATTCGTAGTAGCATTATCTTTCGATTGCATAAACTTCTTATGCCGGATAACGCTAACCATCTTGTCAACATTCGCTTCTGTCAGCACTTCATCAATCAATGTTGTTATCACTGCATTGTCCAATGTTTCGCATTTTACCTGCGGAGCTCCGCAGGTAAAATGCGAAACATGGACATCCTTGCCGCGTACTTTGCGATTGTTTGTTGACATTATAGAGTCGCATTGCTTCCACACACCAATAAGCCGGATAACAATTGTGTTTTTGCTATTTCTGATCTCACAAACTTCCTCCTGTTCCTCTTCACCTGAATAGCGGAATAGGCTATTACCTTATCGCCGGGAGAGAATGGAATGGAGGAGTTCATGCAAAAATTTTATCTTGTTGTGTATGACTATTGTCTTAAACCAAGGGTCGAAGGTTGACTTCTATGTAAATTTGTTGTACTATAAATTTGTGAAGGTTTATCCTTCTGGGGCCAACTCGGCGGAAACATGGGCGAAAGCCCATGTTTTTTTATTAATATTAAGGAAATCTCTTGAATCCTTTGCCATGACAAAATGGATATTTTCCCCCATAGAAATATTTTGAAATAATGTCGAATGCGTCGTATTGGGGCATTAGTTGGTATTTATAAATTGCGTAACAACATAAATCAGCTATTTCCAAACCATAAAAAGTTGTTTGTGATTTATCTTTTAGACAATGTTTTGGATTGAAATACACCCCATCAATTAATTTGTATTGGCTTGGGTCTGTATACTCTGTCCCGGAATTAATTTGCTCCATGATTTTTGAATGCAGTTTCTTATCTTCTTTTTTTCCTCTCTGCTCAAGAATAACAATAGCCTTTTCGCTGGGTTTAATAAAATATTTACATAATCTCTCAAAAAGGAATTTCAAGCTAATTTGATATGGATCTTGTTGATAGGAATACTTTTCACACACTTTCGTTTTATTAATACAGACCGAAAACAACGTCATATCTAAATTGTTCATGAAATCGTATAAATCTTTCATAAATTCGGGATAATCTATGACATTTTCAGAGAACGCATTTGTCCTACTGTTGATTTCCGATCCGCGAAAACAGACCCTTTTAGTCCCTTTGCTGTCTGTATACTTTCCATCGTTCCAATGTTTGTTTTTCAATTTGGTTATTCTTGTCCCTAACTCACGGTATGATTTCATATTGAAAATGCAAGCGGAAATAATAAAAAATTGATCGTTCTGCGGAACGTTAACCCCGCTTTTTAATATGTTTTTATAACTTGTATCCCCACTTTCATCGATAAAAACCAGATAATCTATATCATGATCTAATTCATTAATGAATTTTGGTCGGTTCCGCCACGACATATTCCTGTTCCATTCCTTACGATTGTTATCTGATACATTCCGATAAAAGTGGCAAAATTACGATATCGATCATCTCGAACAACTTATTTATGTTCGTTTGGATCATAGAACGGGGCTTTCCTTGCAATGGTCAAACCTATGAGGTCAAGCGCCATGTATAGCTCGCCGATGGAGATATTGTCAAAGCACGGATGAGGTGATTTATCTGGGACAACCCTATTGAACGCTTCTTCAAAAATTAAACCGTCTTTAGGTTTGTATCTGCCTTCCAGAAAATTGGATAATTGCTGTTTCCATTCGTCTATTGTGAATCTTGCGTTGATCACAATATATTCTTTCATAGGTTGTTTCCTGTTTTCATATGATTATCTAATTTCGGAACAAACTCCGTATGTCAATTGTCCTCCGACTACCAGACAAGATAATTTGGTAGTTTCATAACTGTATTCAGCATATATTTCGCTACGAATCATTGCGCCAAATGAGTTTTGCGAATCAACCCAAGATTTTACTTGAACCAAATCTTTTTTTCTTGCAAATTGCCAATCTCCGGGATTCCACACCAAACTGGGAAACTTTGCTGTAGACGGTGATTTTAGTGAAGCTTTAACATTCTGCTCAGTTACATAAGCAAAAGAACTTTTATCCTCTTCTGTAAAAATATAGTTCAAAATATTGTCAATTGCGCCACCCGCGTCTCTATCATAAAATACTGTTCCAGACGGACTAGATATACCGAATACCTCGTTATCTATGAAAGTAACATTATATTTTTTTGTATAGCCGACATCTGCTGAATAAGCTTTTAACATATCGTAATCCATAATATATTCCAGCTTGTAAACTTTTTCGAAACCAACGCTTCTTATTGCCTCAAGCGCTTTTATTGCGAATATCTCATCTATACCAGCACCTTCCATTATGGCTTTTATGCTGCTGTCTATATCTTTTGTTGGTGTTGGCTTAGGTGTTTCTGTTGGTTTTGCAGCTTCTGTATATTTCGCATAAATAGCTTTGTAAATTGCGGTTGCAGTTCTTCCTGCTTTATATTCTGGAGAGGATTTTACGGCGTTATTAGCGGTAAAGCCAATACCATAAACGAGCCAAATTGCGGTAGCAATAATATACAGATATGTTTTCTTTTTTCTATATGCAAAGATCGAAAACATAATAGGGAAAAAGAAAACCCATAAAAGAATTGTTATACATCCTGATTTCTTTTTCCTTTTTTCTTCTGGTTTCACAATAGATGATAAATTATCTGATGGAATTTCGTTTTTTGAAGGTTGAGGCTGAGGGGAAAAATCGAATTGCAGTCCACAAAACTGGCACCATTTTGCCTGTGGATGATTTTGTCCTTTGCAGCGCGGACATAGTACGTATCGCAGCTGATATTTGGATGGCTGGTTTCCCATTGTTTCTTCTCCGAATTTGTGTTTTTCTCACAATGTCATGACACAGAAATCTTTAACCTTAAACATCCTAAATAGCACTTGATTTACAGGAACATTTTTTTCACAATCTTAATCATCTCAACTAGCTAACTGCTTTGCGCTCCATAAACAAGGAGGGGAGTTATGATAAAAACACTATTTTGGTTATTCAGTAAAAAAAAACTATTGATAAAAGAACGAAGTTTCCCATCTTGCTCAAGCAAAGTAACTGTTGCCTGTATGTGACGGATTATATGGTCTTGCTCATTTTCAGGAAGTAAGTTGTAAAAGTAGATTAGTTCTTCTATTTTTTCATTCCTTTGGTTTATTTCCGGGAGCAGTCCTGCTTTTCTGAAAATCTTTTCAGATGGAACATGCAGCGCTTTAGCAATATCCGACGCATTGTCTTTACCGGGTTTTCTTCTGCTATTCATTACAAGTGAAATTCTGGACGGCTCTATTCCTGCTACTCTTGCATGTTTAGCTTGATTCAAACCATGGTTATCCATTTCGGGTTGTAAAAAAGTTTTATGTTTTCCATTGACAACAATATATTATCAAATTGTAACGTTACTTTGGTAAGTGTACACTTGATATCTATCCCATTAAATCATTTACTTAGTAATTACTATAGTAACGTAAATGATAATAAAAGGTAATATTTACAACAAAAACTTATCAAATTAGTGTAATGGACATTACTGTGAATCAATTGGAGGAACAACTTGCGAGAGGATATGCGAACTGTCGGATATGAAACAGCTTGGCAGATAAGCTAAGAATGGGAGCGAGGGCACCCCAAGCCGGAGAAGTAAGAGACGGAAAATGACTGAAGAAAAACACGAGACAGTTACTCGCTATAAAGGACAGAAGGTGTGGATTTTATAAAATATCTCAGGTAAATCATGAGACAATCTCAGTCGATTACCATTTTCATTGAAGTTGGTAAATTGGTAAGAGCTGAAATAATTTTTACCCCAATAAGAGAAACTGACATAAATCAGACTGCGCGACAAGAGGTAAAAAAATGCCTGAGAATTTATTGCGTATGATTTTGGACGAATTCAATGACAGCGAGGTGAGCGAATGTTCAGAGACACGATAAATGGATTTGTTGACTTTGGGGAATGCGGTTGTGTTTTTATTGCGAGTGACGCCTTGATTGCCGGGTGTAAATGAGATGGAAGATTCCATTTATTTGATTAATGTATTGTGTTCAGAGAATAAAAAAGCTGTCCAAAATAATCTGGACAGCCTTTTCGTTTCTACAAAAAGAATACAGCGTTATTTCTCCCATAGAGGGGAGCATACTTTCAAATATGATTCCTCTTGGAGCTAATAAATAATAATTTGATTCATCCATCATGCCTGATGTTATGTAAAAACTACCCGCAATCATTTCTTTTTTTTCCGTCAGCGTGGTTATCATCTTCTGACGAACTTTCTCGTCAGCTTTTGTGATCGTAAAAGCGATGTCCAGCATAACGTTTCTTAATTGATCTTCATAAATATCGTCAGGCGATATCAGATTTGTTACGACGATTCCATTTGCGATATCCTCAGAATCGGCCATGATTAAAATCAGCACGTCGTTGGATAATAAAACGTTCAGCAATGGCTCGCCCTCAGCCCATCCTTTTTCTGCAATCGCGTAATCTTTGTCATTTGTATCTAAGTACTCCTCAAAAAGTTCCGCGATAAAATCTGCTTTTACTCCGAAATCTTGTTTTTCCGATGCTTTTGCCACATCCGTAAAACCGGTTGTAATGAGAATCATTACTAATAAGCACAATAAAAATTTCTTTTTCATTTTTTATCCCTATCCATTTTCTTTTTGAGGGCTATACGTATTGTTCATCGTTTTCCACAATTCGGCCTCCACGCCGATATTGTCAGGAACCTGTCGGATGCACGCACATGACGTTTAGCGCAACCACCCAGAGATAAACCAGCAAATATCGTTCAGTATAGCCGCACTCTTTTTTCCAATGGCAAATACATACCATCGCCGGGTTTCAGGTCGAAAGCACGATAGAACCCGTCAGTGGAACTCAAAACACCATTGACGCGCACTTTACTCGGCGCATGTTCATCACTTTCCAACTGGTCTCTGAGTTCATCCTCAGTCTGCCTGCTTGCCATGATCATTGCATAACTGCGATACATTTCCTTTAAGGCGTCCAAATCATTTTCCAATATCGCGGAGACAGTGGAAACACCGCCAAGATCGGCGATATTTTCTCCAAGTGTGAGCTCGCCATTTACTTTAATGCCCGGCAAAACTTCATAACTGCCGAAATAGTCTACGACTTTGCGGGCTCGTTCTGAATACGCCTGACGATCCTCATCGGTTAACCAATTGACGATGTTTCCTTTTTCATCATAACGGGATCCGTTCTCATCAAAGGCATGGGTAATTTCATGCGCAATCACAGCACCAATCGCGCCTAAATTTTGCGCATAGCTTGCCTTCTCATCGTAGAATGGCGCCTGAAGGATTGCAGCTGGAAAAGTAATATCGTTTAATGATGGGTCATAATAGGCATTGATGGTATGCGGAGCGAGACTCCACTCATTTCGATTAACCGGTGCTGTTGCTTTCTCCAATTCTTTCGCTGCCATAACCTTGCTGATACTGATTACGTTTTCGATATAGGATCCACCTGTTTCAGAAGATTTTACAGAAACGCTCTTGAGGACGCCGTGGTCCGTATCAGGATATCCGGCTTTCACACTCATGGCATTCAATTTTTCGATAGATTTTGCCCGGCTCTGTTCACTCAACCAATCGAATTTCTCAATTTTTTTCTTGTAGGCAGCCAGGATATCCTGGATCAACTTTTCTACCGCCTGTTTTTTCTCAAGCGAAAAATATCGCTTTGCATAAAGTTCGCCCAGGTCCATCTCAATCAGTTTTTTTAGTGAATTCCAAGCCAAAATTTGATCATCTGCTTCGCTTTGCTCAAATTTTGCTTTCGCCTGAACAAAATCTTTGCTTAGGTAGGGAGCATATTCATTCAATAAAGATACAACAGCATATTGTTTTAATAATTCCAGGTTCTCTTCAATTAAATGGGCATTGATCACATCCAGCACGGCGGGATTGGTCACGACCCAGCTTCCATAGCCTGATTGTCCGCTGTTCTTCAAAAACGTCTCGATATCCATTTTGGGGAGTTTCGATTGGAGCTGTTCCAGGGTAAAAGGATTAATCGCCTTGTCTATGTTTCTTTTATCGATTTGTGAATAGGCAGATTTTGCCAGTTCTTTTGGAAATCGAGCAGTTTTTCACTCCAAGTTTTGGATTCTTCAGCCTTTGTTCCATCCGCTGTCAGCAGCGCCTCAATGTACGTTTTGATTGCCTCTTCCATGTCTGGGGCGGCAAAATGTTCTTTGCCATCAAAAAAGGGTCGTCCAAGAACAAAGCATATTTCGAAGCATCTTGCGGATCTGGTGACGGTACAAAGACAAGAAGACTGGATTTACCCAATTCTTTGCGGATCATGGCGACTGCCGTTAAATACTCTTTAACGGATGTTGTCGATCTGATCGCATCCAGATAGGGCTTTAAAGGTCCCGTTCCCGCTCTTTCTCTCCCTTTCTCATCCATTGCCGTCTGATACAGATCTGCCAAAGCGCTTTCTGCACTTCCCGCTGGGAATTTCTCTTTGCTTTCTAAAATCTCTTTTACCAAATCTTGCAACGCCTTCTCAGATTGATTACTGAGCATTTCAAAACGATCTGTTGGTTTCGCGCTTTCAGAATCTTTTTCATCTTTTAGGAATTCTTCATTGACATGAACATAAAAATCATCCTGTGCTCGTACGCTTTCACTCGTTTTAAGAGGAGCCCAAGCAGATAACCCTGAGGTTAGGATCAGGAGCGCTGTAAAAAACACAATCATTTTTCTTTTCATCATTTTCCCCCGTTACTGTGTCTGTTTTTGTTACGAAATCTTTGAGTAATCTCACTTGGTCAATTATTTTCCGGTTTTTGCGGAATATATCTTCCTGCCGTTTTCTTCCGAAACCTCTATTTTGATGCCATCAACTTTTAGCGTGTCGGAGTTCACCGTTAAAACATCGGATGTCAATTCATGAGGCATCGTTAAAGGTATGATCAGATACTGTTTATAATCCGCATCAACTTCTTCAAAAACATCGCTTCTTGAAACTTCAATAGATTTCCCATCCACTGAAAACCGATTGCTATACTCCGTTATCACCTGTTTGCCATCATAAACCAACATACCGGAGGCTGACATACTGGAAAGAGAATCTGAAATATCAAGCTTCAAATAAGGGATGTTTGTGTCTTTTCTGGCTTTGATCAAATCCTTTATGGACTCTTCAGTACCTTTATTGTATGTCTCAATCGCCTTGCTCACATCCGCCTCAACATTCGGATCCACCGTTTCTGTTACAACGTCGACATCTTTTACGAGTTTTTCTTCAGCAGTAATATCTTCATTGTAAAAATTATCTTTCCAGCCGGGCATTTTTTTATCGAGTATCAAAGCTGCAACATAACCTATTTCATAGCTCTCCGCATCGGCAGAATAAAACACCTTATCCCTCGGGATGTTTTTCAGTGCTTCCATTCTAAATTGTTCTTCTGTCGTTTCCTGACTGATAAAAGTGCCGATGTTTTCAGCATATCGCGCAGTCGATTCTGCAATATCAGTCGCTTTAATGGCTTCATATTCGCCAGTAAATTCGTTTTTCCACTTTTCAAGCCAATATTTTACTTTTCCAAGAAATTCACTTTCTTGTTCAGGTTTTTCATATGCACGTATCAGATTTTGAAAAATCATCATCCGATAGATACGGGGTGTTTTATCGACAGGGAATACTTGGGAACGGTTGGAATTTTCAGTAATGCCTGAAGCCTTCGTTTGATAATAAAAATGGATTAATTCATGGGTCGCAATGCGATACGATTCGTCAGTCGCATTGCGTTTTGTTATCGAATTCATATCCAAAGCCATGGCGATTGACGGCTTGCCTTCAAACTCAAGCTGTTCATACCCATCAACTTGGGGCATTCCTTCGATTTCACGATATTCTTCTTCTTTTAGACTTCTAAGTTCTTTCGTGTTCAATAACCATGCCCGTTTCAACCGCATCTTCATCGTCCAATTGGAAAATGATCAGATTGTGATTTGTGTAATCAAGACCTGGCCATACTTTGTTCATATAAGGCCAATGTGCCTGAATCATTTGGTGAACGGATTTTACAAAGTTGTCAAAACCGTCTTCTTCAGAGGACACCACACCGGATGCAGGCTGAGTGGCGTCATTTTGCGCGTTCACAGAAGTTGATACGAATACGAGCATAAACACGAATATCAATGTAACCATGAGATAAAAAGTCTTTTTTCTTTGGATTCATAAAATCTATCTCCTTTGTTTTCAATCTACATAACTTGCTTTTTTTGTGTGCATGAACAGATAAATCGCCGCAGTGTCAGGCGAAGTATTGTAGTATTCATTGCAAGAATGAGTTTATGAGGAAAATAATTTGTCGATCTGTGTACCTGAAAAAGGGAGCATTTCTCATCACGAATCCTTATCTAAACAGTCCTTCATGAAACCGTCGGCAATCTCTTCCTCAATCAAACTTACAGTTAAATCTTACTATAATCTATTGATTATTCGATCAAAAAACAGAAATATTCCTTCTGATTTTTCGGGCATTTTATATGTTTCTGCAACGCTCTTGCTAGAAAAATATACGGAGTGTTCCCATTGAAATGGAATGATCTCAAATTTCTAAATTAATAAATGCCCTGATTCAAGGTTTCCCTGTTCTCTGTAACTGATTATGAATTTCTCTTCGAATTTTGTGTGCTCCTGATCAACTGTGATAAGCTTTTGAGTAACTTGGAGAGCGTTGGGAAGGGGCAGTTTTTCCTGTGCTGGCTTCAGAAAAACCTTTTAGTTTTTTAGCAGCTGAGATAAAAGCAGTAACAATTACCGATGCTGCAATTAAGAGCCGGATATCTTTGCTGAAGAGATAGCCTTCGTCGAATAGGAGAACAGTCAAATGATGGAAGCAAATCGCAGAAACCGTTTTTCGCCGGCGGTGACCGTCATCATCATCTTCGGGATCATCAGTTTGCTGGGGGACATGGTTTATGAAACCGCCCGCAGCGCAAACAGTCAATATTTTAATATCCTCGGTGTCAGCGCTGCCACCGTTGGATTGGTATTCGGAATCGGCGAATTTTTAGGTTATTTTTTGCGGTTGATCGCCGGCGTGCTTTCGGATCGGACTGGAAAGCATTGGATTTTCATGTTTATCGGATACGGGATGCTGCTGGCTGTGCCGTTGATCGGATTCACCCGGAATTGGAACATCCTCGTAGTGCTGATTTTGATGGAACGGATTGGTAAGTCGCTGCGCAACCCTGCCAAGGACACCATTCTCTCTTCTGTTGCTGAGAATCAAGTGGGGGTGGGTTTTGCTTTCGGGCTGCAGGAAGCGTTGGATCAGGTCGGCGCGTTTCTTGGTCGCTGGTGTTCACTGTTATATTCTGGATCAGCGGACGTCAGACAATCATGGAATATCAGGTTGGTTATCGGTTGCTGATTATTCCGTTCATCTTTTTGATGCTTTTCTTGATTTTTGCTCATAATAAAATTCAAAATGAACGGCTCACACCGACAGTCAAAGTCAGGGAATTCAGGAATGAGAAGCTGCCTCCGTTGTTTTGGGTTTATACGTTGTTCACGCTGGTCTGCACCTTGGGTTTTGTCAATTTCAGTACAATCGGTTATCACCTCAAGGCGAAGAATCTGTTGAGCGACGGGAATATCACATTGTTATATTCAATTGCGATGGGGATTGATGCGGTGGCAGCGCTCCTGATCGGGCGTGCTTATGACCGGATGAAAGAAAAGACCGGACGGAAAACTGGTGGTTTGCTGGTGATGGCGTTGATTCCCGGGCTTACGCTGCTGCTGCCTTTCCTGACGCTGTCCGGCAGTATCGCTGCGATCATTATTGGTATGATGTTTTTCGGAATTGTAATGGGTGCACATGAAACGATTATGCGCTCGGCGATTGCTGATATTTCGCCGTTTTATAAACGCGGCACCAGTTACGGGGTCTTTAACACCGCTTATGGGATTGCTTTGCTTGGGGGCGCGGCAGCGATGGGAATCCTTTATGACCGCAACGCGGTTTGGCTGATTCAGTTGCTGACAGTTGTTCTGGAAATTGCTGCGTTGGCAGTTTTCTATAAGCTTTTTCAAATGGTGAAAGACAACCCTTCTGATGCTGCACGAAACGGATGAGCCTTGAATTCGAATCTTTGATATTTACTGTTTTAGGCGCTTTTATCCCGACCAGTCCGGATGATCTGGCGGTTACCATCCCGCTGTTTAGAATGATGCCTTCCATTCATCGTGCTGGGTTTTTACATTTTGGCAAAAAATGGCAGGGTGGACGCGGCGCTGCAACTGTTCTGCGGGGAAAAGGTCGATAAAGATGAAAAAATCGCACCGTCAAAGACCGAAGAGTCTGTTCTTTTGCGCACAAGTCCTGTTAAGATTCCCTTGGATGCGAATCGTATTATAATATTGAGGCATAAACGATCGAAATATTTCTTCTCAAAAGACGAGAAAATGGGAGAAAGAGGTTTCAGATGTACAAGACACATACTTGTGGCGAGTTACGCGCATCGGATATCGGGAAAACTGTCACGCTGGCAGGTTGGGTTCACCGTTATCGGGACCATGGCGGCGTATATTTTATTGATTTGCGCGACCGTTCTGGCTTGACGCAGATTGTGATCAACCCGGAAGATTCACCGGAACTGGCGGAACTGGTCGCCGATGTTCGTGTAGAGTGGGTGCTGCAGGTCAATGGCGAGATAAATGCACGTCCAACGGAAGCGGTCAATCCAAATATGGATACTGGCGCTATCGAAGTCCATGCAAAGCACGTGACGGTATTGAACACTTGTAAACCGCTGCCTTTTTCGATCAACAAAGAAGAAAATACAGATGAGTCGCTGCGTTTGAAATATCGATTTTTGGATCTGCGGCGTGAGAGAATGAAGAAAAACATTATTCTGCGCCATAAGATCATCAAATTTATCCGCGATTATCTCGATGAGCGCGATTTTCTTGAAATTGAGACGCCGATCCTGTTTAAAACTACGCCGGAGGGCGCCCGTGACTATCTGGTGCCGTCACGGATTTATCCCGGGCAGTTTTACGCATTGCCGCAGAGTCCGCAGCAACTGAAGCAGCTGCTGCAGGTTGCTGGTACAGAGCGTTATTTCCAGATCGCGCGCTGTTTTCGCGATGAGGATCAGCGCGGTGACCGCCAACCGGAGTTCACTCAACTGGATATGGAAATGTCTTTTGTTGAACGGGATGATATTTTGGATCTGATGGAAGATTTGTTCACCAAAATGTGTAAAAAATTGGCCCCGGAAAAACAAATCCTGTTCGAACCCTGGCCAAAACTGACGTACCAGGAAGTGATGGATCGCTTTGGTAAAGACGCACCGGACATGCGTTTCGGGTTGGAGCTGGTGAACATCAGCGATCTGGCTGCCGACTGCGGTTTCTCGGTCTTTGAAAGCGCAATTGCCTCAGGCGGAAGCGTGCGCGGTATCAATGCCAAAACGCTCAGCGGCTATACCCGTAAACAGATTGACGAACTTACCGAAATGGCAAAACTCTGGGGTGCTAAAGGCCTGGCTTATGCGAAGATTTCGGAATCCGGTGAAGAAAGTTCAACTTTCAAGAAATTCTTTTCTGAGGAGCGCTGGCAGGAGTTGATGAAACGGATGGAAGCGCAACCGGGCGACTTGTTGCTGTTCGTCGCGGACAGTAATTTGGCTGTTGTCTACGACTGTCTGGCGCGGCTGCGTGTCCTGTTGGGTGACCGGCTGGGGCTGCGTGACAATAATAAACTGGCGTTTGCCTGGATTGTCGACTTCCCGCTGTTCGAATGGGATGAGGAGAACAAACGCTGGGATGCGACGCATCATGCCTTTACCCGCCCCAAGAAAGACGATTTCCACCTGTTGGAAAGCGATCCTGGCAAGGTGCGCGGTGACCAATATGATATGGTGCTAAACAACTATGAACTGGCATCGGGGTCTATCCGGATTCACGAACGTTGGCTGCAGGAGAAAGTGTTTAACCTGATAGGGCTTTCACAGGAAGTTGCGCAGGAACGGTTCCATCAGATTATGGACGCCTTTGAATATGGTGCGCCGCCGCATGGCGGGATTGCCCCTGGCATTGATCGTTTTGTGATGATTCTGGCGGAGGAACCGAATATCCGCGAAGTGATCGCGTTCCCCAAGAATAACGCTGCGCGCGATATGATGAGCGGGGCGCCTTCGGAAGCGATGGACGGACAGCTGCGTGAATTGCATTTGAAAGTGTTTCTGAGGAAGAACTCAAGAAAAGCGCTGCCTGAAAAAACGATAAAAGAGGCTCCCTTACACAAAGGGAGCCTCTTTATTATCAGAACAGCCGATATACTTCCATGTCACCAATTCCATGCAAGGGCAACCCCGCACTGTCATAAAAATACTCGTGACGCAGAGAAACCACAACGTAGCGCCCTGGTGACAGAGATAGGGACGGACTTGCTTTAATCAATCGACCGATTGATCGGACGTGCATTGCGCCCTTACTCTTTATTCATACTTAGGAGCGACAAAGGGTTGTCCCGTCCCGCTAGCAGGAAACGGCGCTGCTCTGGCAATTCGTTTTGTTACATGTCCGCCATATGTCATATATTACTGGCAAAGCCGGTCAGGCGTGATGTACATTACGGTTTAATTCGCTGGAAATTCACCTAATCTGCGTTGCTATTCGACGACTCCATAAAACTGCGGCAGTTTTTCAACAGGTTCTTCTGAAAAAACGCAAGCCTTTTGTAATTCCGTCGCTGCGGTTTCCGCCTTTGTTTCAGCATTTGCATGGATTGTAAACAGCGGATCGCCGCGCTCAACGCGGTCGCCGACCTTATGATGAACGATGATCCCGACCCGATGGTCGATCTGGTCTGTCTTTCGGATTCTGCCCGCATCCAACAGTACCGAGGTTTCGCCTACGCTGCGTGCATGGATCTCCTTGAGCCAGCCGGTTTGTTCTGCAGTCACATCCAGAATGATCGGCGCTGATGGAAATTTAGAAAGATCTTCCAGATAACTCACTTCCCCGCCTTGCAACTGAACCAACAACTTCAGACTTTCAAAAGCTTTTCCGGATGTGATTGCATCTTCCGCCATCCTGCGACCCGCCGCCAACGATGCCGTAATCTTGCCCATTTGCAGCAGCTGTGCGCAGGATTCGATGCAGTGTTCCAGCAAATCCGGAGCCGGCTGTTCCCCGCGCAACAGCCGGACCGCTTCTGCAACTTCCAGACAGTTGCCAACTGCGTAACCCAGCGGCTGGTTCATATCCGATAATTCTGCACGGACGGTTTGCCCGGCTTGTTTCCCGATCGAAACCATCAGCTGTGCCAACTGCTGCGCTTTTTCCAGTGTATCCATAAAGGCTCCGTTGCCGACCTTCACGTCCAACAGGATTGTGTGTGTCCCGGCAGCAATCTTTTTACTCATAATGGAAGAAGCGATCAGCGGCATCGCCGGAACAGTTCCAGTGACATCGCGCAATGCGTATAGCTTTCCGTCGGCTGGTGCAAGATCTACCGATTGCCCGGAGAGGACGGTACGATATTGCCGAAGTTGTGTGAGAAATTGTTCTTTTGTCAGATCCAGCTTCATGCCGGGGATGGATTCCAGTTTATCGATTGTTCCGCCGCTGAACCCCAACCCGCGCCCGGACATTTTTGCAACTGCCAGCCCGCAGGCGGTGACGATCGGCTGTACAATCAGGGTGGTCTTATCTCCCACGCCGCCGGTTGAATGTTTGTCGACTGCGTTGTCGACCACACCATCCAGGTTCAGTGTCTCACCGGATTCGGCCATTGCGAGCGTCAGGTTTGTAGTTTCTTCATCCGTCATACCATTTAACAGAACCGCCATTGCCCAGGCGGCTGCCTGATAATCCGTGACTTCCCCCTTGGTGAATCCGTGAATGAAGAACCGGATTTCATCCTTGCTCAGGACTTGCCGGTCCCGTTTTTTGATAATAATATCGACCGCGTTCATGTTTTTCCGATTTTATGGCTTAACGACGTTAAACCAGATCATTGAGTTGTAGCCTTGTTCGTCAACGCTGATTCCCTGCCCGCTGATGATCGGTTTGCCCTCTTGACAGATCCATTCGTACGGTGTTTCCCTTCCTACAACTGCGGAAGGTAACGTTTGTAAATTCATTTCTGCTTTGGCGCATTCACTAATGGCAGCTTCGGCTGGTGTGTGCGAAAGATCCATCTGAGTCAGACAATCCTGAGACAAAGTGGCGTTACATCCGTAAACGCTGCCGTCGGCACAACGCCAGATGATGTTATCCCCGGCGCCATCTGCCGCAGATCGCGCCAGCGCCATCTGCACTTGTTTGTGTATTTCCGGGTGGGACGCCTCGCCGGTATATTCTGGGCCAGGTTTATCAATTGTTCCGATTGCCCCGCAATAATCCCAGGGGCTGGTGAAAGTTGTTCCTGGCGGGATTTCGCGGGTGGTACCGCTGGTAATCCATTCTTGCGTTCCCAGAAATCTGATCGGTTCTTCAGTAAAGGCAGGTGTTTCTTCAGGGATGACTTCTGTTGTGGCTGACTCTGTGTCAGCAGTGGGAGTGACTCCGCTCTTTTTACCAGGCAAATTACTGATGCAGGAAATACAGCTGAAAGTGACCAGCAGGATCAGAATCGGAATTTTGATTTTGTTCTTCATTTTGACCTTTTTATCATAATCGTTCGACTGATAATAGTATATCGTAATTGGGAGATCCCCTGTGAACGTTTTTGCCGCAGTTTGGCGCTATGACTCAACAGTATTGCTGGTTTCTCACAAATAATCGAATAGAATTAACCTGAATTGCTTGACGAAAATAGCTCACAGGTCTGCTTGCTGAAAGAAGGATCAACGTATGAACGAATCTGAACTGAAAAATCTGCTGGAATCGATTGCGGCGGGCATTATTCCGGTGTCTGCCGGAATGGAGCAGCTGCGCAGCTTTCCATCCGAAACAGTTGGCAATTTTGCTGTGATTGACCGCCAGCGCGAACTGAGAACCGGTTTCAGAAGTGATCTTTGGGCAGGGAAAAACGGATGATCAAATTGTTGAAATATTCGAAAGGTTGCCATTGGCAACCCCAACGTGATGGCAACCCGAATTACTCCGGAAACAGCCCTGCGGATTCAACCCCGGTTGCCTTATGTGACCTATGATGCCAAATCACGCATCTTGTATACCCGGACTGAACAGCCGCTCAGAGATGGGATTATGGTAATCTCTGCCGGAACCGGAGATATTCCCATTGCTGAAGAAGCTGCGCTGACGGCGGAACTGATGGGAAATCGGGTGGAACGCGTTTATGACGTGGGCGTCGCCGGACTGCATCGATTAATCTATCGACTGCCGGAAATTCGCAGAGCCCGTGTGATCATCGTCGTCGCTGGCATGGAAGGGGCGCTTGCCAGCGTGGTTGGCGGGCTGGTGCAAATTCCGGTGATCGCGGTACCGACGAGTGTTGGTTATGGCGCGAGTTTTCAGGGGTTGGCGGCATTATTGGCTATGCTGAACAGTTGCGCGAACGGTGTCGCGGTAGTCAACATTGACAACGGTTATGGTGCTGGCTGCATGGCATCCCGGATCAATCAGATGGGATAATCGGCATACTTATGAGAGAATCTTCCGCTCTGACTCCTGGGTTACAAGAAAAACTTGCGAAGCTTCGCGATTTGATCGCCAAGTTGGATTCCTGCGTGGTGGCATACTCCGGGGGGGTGGACAGCAGTCTGCTGGCTTGGCTGGCGAATGACGTGCTGGGGAACAAAGCGCTTGCGGTGACGTTCACCTCAGAGTTTGATATTCCCGGCAGTATCGCAGCCGCGGAAGCTTTTGCCAAAAAGCATGATATCCGGCAGGAGACGTATGCCATTCACCTGCTGAACGAACCGCAGATCGCGGCTAACCCGGCTGACCGCTGCTACTACTGCAAACGAAAAATCTTGCATCATGCGCACAACCTCGCCCGGGAGCGCGAGTTCTCTGCCGTGATTGAAGGGCAGAACACCGACGATCTTGATGATTATCGTCCCGGCAGAAGGGCTGTGCAAGAGAGCGGGACGTTCAGCCCGTTTGTGCAGGCAAACCTGTCGAAGGTGGAAATTCGTACCATTTCAAGAGCTCTTGGATTGGAAACCTGGAATGCGCCTTCCTCTCCCTGTCTTGCAACCCGAATCCCTTATCAGCAGCCGATCACCACAGATTTGCTGGGGCGAATCGGCCGGGCGGAGACCTTTCTGCGCTCGTTGGGAATCGTTGACTGCCGTGTTCGCAGCCATGATGATTTGGCACGAATTGAAGTGCCGGCGAGTGATATCGATATCGTTTATCAACATAAAGGTCAGATCGTCGAAGCTTTCACAGCCATCGGCTTCACGTATGTCACGTTGGGCCTCGCCGGCTATCGGCGCGGAAGTATGAATCAGACGATTGATCCTTATTTGGGGAATTCAAGTGAACAATCCTGAAGAAAACAGGTGCGGCATAAACACACTGCAGCGCGTTACGGTGTTGGGACTTATTGGAAAGGCTCTCTGCCTGCTGGCGCTGTTGCTGTTGCCGGGGGGCAGCGGCAGCGGAGATCTTTCCTGGCTTTTACACCGTTCGAAAGCTTACGTTGATCGGTGCAACTGGGTTCTTATTATCATTTTTATTGCCTTGGTGCGGAATAAAGTCTGGCAGCAGCGTTTCGCTGGAGCGCTGACGAACCGTCCGGGTGTGCGCTTTTCTTTGCTCAGCGCCGGATTTTTTCTGATTCTCCTCAGTATTTTAACGTTGCGCAGCGCATGGCTGTTGTACCAAACCACTGGCATTTACCAGTGGTTTGTGTTGTACCGGCGGCTTCTGCCGCTGCTGATCTGGTTGATCTTGATTGCGTTGCAGACACTTTTCCTGATTTTCTTTCTCTCTGATAAAAATCACTGGCGAGTACCAAACCAGTCTGCCCGACAGCAGCGGATTATTCTGATTACACTGCCGTTAATCGCGCTGGCGTTTTTTGTCTTTGTGCTGACAACTCGGCTGGGGTTGGTAAAAGAGAACGCATTTTTCGGTAAGCCGACTGTACCGCTGCTCGAATGGCATTTGATTGCCGGACTTTTTGTCTGTATTCTGGTTTCACTGGTTACACATACAAAAAAGCGCGGTGAAATTTACGCTGCGCTGGCTGCCACTGATCATCTGGCTTGCGGCGGCGGCTATCTGGCTGGCAATCCCGAATCAGCATGGCTTTTTTCGCCTGCCGGACGCGCACCGAATTTCGAAGTCTATCCTTTTTCGGATGGTTCTTTTTACGGACATTATGCTCACGCAGCCTGGCAGAGGGGATGGGATATAAAGGAGCCGACATTCCGCCGCGCCCACTGTATATCTTTGTACTGAGCCTGTTTCATCTGATCGGCGGTAATCACTATGATTCGATTATCGTACTTCAGACGTTGGTGCTGGCGCTGCTGCCGGTGCTGCTGTATTGGATCGGAACTGAATTCTATGGCGCGCCGGCTGGTGTGCTGGCGGCAGTGCTGTATATCCTGCGGGAGACCAACGCGATTTTGAGCGCACCGTTTACATAACGTCTCAACTACCAAATATTTTTTTGCAGACCTGCCGACTGCTCTGGCAGGTATGTTTTACATTCTGATGATGTTGCGCTGGATCAAATCCCGTCAGCGTTTCGATGACAGGAGCGCGTTTTACGCTGCACTTTGCGGCGGCGCATTGGGGTTGATGACGCTGATCCGCACTCAGAGCCTGGTGTTGCTTCTGCTGCCGCTGCTATTAGTTCTGACTGACAGACTGCCGGGAAAATCGACAAATTGGCGCCAGACCGGCTTGTTCCTGCTGACGCTGGGTGTTTGCCTTTCTCCCTGGCTGGTGCGTAACCAGCGGATAACCGGACGATTTGTATTTGACCGCAGCGACCCAGACCGGTGAAATGACTGCCAGCTATAACCTCGGTAGGCTGGATATGACCCGTGAGCCGGGGATGAACGATGGCGAATATTCCGATAAGCTACAGCGTGTGTTGGGAGAATCAATCCGACTTATCCGAAATCTTATCATTTATCAGCGCTCATTTCCTCAACAGTGAGATTTCCGCTGCGCGTTTTCCGCTGCGAGACCGTTTGGCGGCGCCGGTCGGAATTGATTCGTCCTGCTGAACCGTTCTGGGAAACTCTGGAGAATGGCAGTCTTGCCGGGGGGAACCTGCTTTGGTATGGCGCTGTATTTTTTTGTGGTTGTCTGGGATTTCAACCGCCGTAAAGGATCATTGCGAATCGGGCTAGTGTCGCTGTTGGCGTTTCTGCTATTTAATCTCTCTACTGCCGTCGGACGTTATTCTGGCGGACGCTACCTGATTCCGATGGATTGGGTTTTACTTGGTTATTTTGCTGTTGGTGCTGCGGATTGGATCCGGCGCGGGATGTGCTTCAGCGGTTTCAAAGAGCCGTTTTGGGGGGATGCACAGATCTCTGGCATCGACCTTGCGAGATCAAACACTTTACGTATCGCATTCGTGATAATTCTGTTTCTGATAGTAGGCGCTTCGCTGCCCTTGGCAGAGCGGTTACTGCCGATGCGGTTTCAACCCGCTGATCAGACAGAAGTGCTTCAAAAGCTGGAGCTTGCGCCGCAGGAGTATCAAGGAACGGACGCAATCATGATGAAGGCAATCGCTATCTATCCGCGCTATTATGCAGCAGGTGAGGGCGAACCGGAAAGCGCCAAACAGGGTTATGGCATTGCCGATTATGGACGGCTCATTTTCCTGACACTCTCTCCCGGCAACTTCGGGACGATCGAACTGGTGTTGAATGAAGCGCCGCCGTCATTCCCGGATCATTCCATCGTTTGGCTGGCTGGAAAAGGCAGCGGTGCCACTACGCTGGCGGATGTTGTGCTGATTGAAACCGAATTTGGGGATGTTCGTTATTTCAGCGATGCTGCAATGCAGGAATCGGGTCCTTCCCAAAGTAAAACGCCAAAATGAACGAACGGTCCATTGGCAAAGAGAATTATTATTTCATCGTATTGAACCCGTTTGATAACGCTGCTGTCAAGCAACAATTTATAGTTGGCATCCTTGCATGATCCCGGACGCTTTTATAATGATCTGTCTCGGATGGTGCCATGATTGTACTGCGAGCCGTTGCTGCTGTGTTTGCAGAGGTTCAAAACTTCCACATCGAGGTACAGGCAGAACTTTCAGGTAAAATGATTAGAAATATGGGAAGTGAGAAAAAATGAAATTTCTGATCGCAGGATATGGTTCGATTGGCAGGCGTCATCTGCGTAATCTGCGCGCCTTAGGGCAGCATGACCTGCTGTTGCTGCGTAGCCACCAAAGTACGCTGCCGGACGATGAAATCTGCGATATTCCGGTAGAAACCACCATCGAGGCAGCGCTTTTGCATAAACCGGATGGCGTTGTGATTGCCAATCCAACTGCGCTGCATCTGAAGGTTGCTATTCCTGCTGCCCGTTCCGGCTGCGCTATCCTGATGGAGAAACCGATCTCTGATCACACCGATGAACTGAAGGTGCTGGCCGATCTGGTATCCGCAGATTCACAAAAATTTCAGATGGGGTTCCAATATCGTTTTCACCCCGGATTACTCAAGGTTCGTGAACTGCTTGCAAACGGCTGTATTGGACGTCCATTATCCTTCTATGCGAATTGGGGAGAATATTTGCCGGACTGGCATCCATGGGAAGATTATCGAAAAAGTTACAGCGCCTGTTCGGGGCTGGGTGGCGGGGTGGCGTTGACGCTCTGCCATCCGCTGGATACACTGCGCTGGCTGTTTGGCGATGCAGCGGAAATCTGGGGTTTCAGCGGGAAAATCAGTGATCTGGAGCTGGATGTGGACGATATTGCGGAGATTGGGTTGCGTCTGCACAATGGTATGACGGGCACGGTTCACCTCGATTACTATCGCCGCTTCGTACGCAACGATCTGGAAATCGTCGGGACAGAAGGCGTGCTGCATTGGCGCAACGCAGACGCCAGGGTTGTTTATCAGTCAAATAACCAGTCGGAAGAAGTGACCTGGCTGCCTGATCCGCCCTTTGATCGCAATCAGCTTTTTATTGACGAGATGCGCCATTTTATCGCCCTGACGGCTGGAGAAACGCAATCACCCTGCACGTTTCAGGATGGGTTGATTTCCGAACGGATGGTGCGCGCACTGAAACAGGCTTCGAGTTAAAAATGCGTAATTGCGCTGGATTCCTTCGGATTAATAAAAACCTTTTGAAGAAAACGACTCTTGTTCTGCTGCTGCTCTGGTTCGGCGGGTTAGCGCTGTTGTTCACTTGGCCGCTTGTCACTCATATGACCCATTCTGTCGCCGGACAGATTGGCGATAACATTTATGTTGTCTGGATGGTTGGCTGGCTGAAGAAAGCGCTCTTTGTTGAGCATGTCAATCCGCTGAATGTCTGGTTTCTCAATTATCCGGAAGGCTGGAACATGGCCAGCACGGAAATTGCTCCGGCTCAACTACTGCTGGCGCTGCCGTTCAGCCTGATTGGCGGCGAGACATTTGGATATAACATGGCGATGCTGCTGAGCTTTGTCCTGTCAGGCATGATGATGGCGGGCTGGATCACTCATCTCAGCGACTCGCGGCTGGCGGGCTGGGTCAGTGGGACTGTTTACGCCTGCCTGCCTTATTGGCAGATGCACTTTCTTGCCGGACACTTGAACCTGTGTGGCATGCAATGGATTCCGCTGTTTTTCTGGGGCTGGTTTGATCTCCTGAACCCCAAAGATGGCAGGCCCCCCCGTTCGGCTGCTGTGCGCGCTGCGTTGGGAATTGGGCTGACTGCGCTCTGCTCCCAATATTACTTCTTCATGTTGGTTTTGATTGCCGGAGTGCAATTCATTCTGATATTGTTGTTCAGTCAGCGTCAGCGGCTGCGTGACAAAATGTTCTGGTTCTCGATCGGCCGCTTTTTATTATATGCGTTGCCGTTGTTAATTTTGGCAGAATTGCCTTTCCTGCTGCTGGCGGGCAGCGGCGGAATGCCGGACCGCGGCTGGTCAAGTGCGCGCATGTACTCTGCCAGTCTGACGGATTTTTTGCTGCCGGCGACCAACCATTTTCTCTTTCGTAACTGGGTTGGGCAGCATTTCAACCGCAATTTGTGGATTGAGGCGACGCTTTATATCGGCTGGATCGCGCTGTTCCTGGCGCTGGTTGGATTTGTCCGCCGCAAACGCGGCGAACGGTGGCTTTGGCAGCTGATCGCTATTGGCGTTTTAACTGCCATCCTGTTGGCGATGGGTACTGATCTGCATTGGAATGCGCAGCCGGTCGAACTTACGCTGCCGGAGGCGCTGCAGGGATGGACCGGGCGGGAACAAGTCCCGATTCTGCTGCCCGGATATTTCCTGTTCCGTTACTTGCCATTTTTTGCCAAACTGCGTGCGCTAATGCGTTTCGGTCTGTTTGCGTTGATCCTTATCGCTGCTGCCGCCGGCTTTGGCGTTCAAAGAATCCGGGAGAAGCTTTCCGCTAAAATGGCTATGGCGATGAGCGGACTGCTGGTTTTGCTGCTTGTGCTGGATTTTCTGCCTGCGCCGCAGCAAAATTTTGCTGAAATCGCTCCGCGGCCGGCGGAACTGTGGCTGGCATCTCAACCGGATAAAGGATCGGTGATGCGCATCCCGTTTGACCTTAACGACGATCAGGCGGGCACTTATTACACGCTGTATCATGCCAAACCGTTCATTGGTGGGTTCTTCAACGCTTTTCCGCCTGCGCAATACCGCGACATCCGGGAATTGATGGAGTCTTTCCCTGCGCTTGAGAGCGTGGAGCGGGCGAAGGAGCTGGAGGTAGGTTATGTGATGCTTGAGACGGCTGAACTAATCCATGAGGGGCGTCAGGATCTGGCAGTGCTGCAAGCCGCACTGACAAAACATGGACTGGAACGAATTTATCAAGACGAAGAGGTGTCAATTTATGCGTTCCGCTGAATTGTCAAAAATTACCACAGATCGGCGGATCGGCTGGTTGTCCGCGTTGGCTTGTGCCTTGATTGGCTGCTGGATCCTTGCCGTCAGCATGCGCCTAGGCCCGGGAATTGGCGGTGATGCGACCATTTATATCACTACCGCCCGGAATTTGATCGACGGCAGAGGGCTGGGGTTATATAACCCGCTGGGCGAGTTTCGCCTGCTCCCTTATTTCCCACCGTTTTATCCGCTGACGTTGGCACTTGCTGGCTCGATGGGTCTTGAAATAGTTGTATTTGCCCAGGTTCTCAACCTGATCTGTTTTGGGTTGACCATTTTCATCATCAGTGGCTGTTTGTCCGCTGTGTTGCGAAACTGGTTGCCCGGAATGCTTGCGGGACTGCTTCTTGCCGGATCGCCGATTTTAATTCCGGCATACTCTTGGGCGATGTCCGAACCGTTGTGTTTTCTGTTGATGGTCGCGGGATTTCTGTTCTTGGCACGCTGGTATGAAGGACCAAAAACATTATGGCTGGTGCTGAGTGCGGCGCTATGCGGCTTATCTTTCCTGACGCGTTACAGTTCTGCTGCCTGTATCATGACCGCCTGTCTGATCCTGTTCTTTTTTCAAAAACGTTCTTTCGGGCGCAGATTTCTGGACACGCTGCTTTATGGTCTGGTCGCGGTGATTCCCATGGGAATTTGGATGATCGTTGATCTGCGCATGACGCAGACGGTCGCTTCGCGTAGCCTGCTGCAAGGCAGCGGTCTTTTCGGTGAAAGTTTGCGTTTTTTCGGTCAGTTGAAATCGATTTTTGCGCTGTGGTTCCTGCCGGATTCCTGGCTGCAAAATGATCGTTTTTCAGTGGTTGCCCCGCCATTGCTGACATTGACGGTCTTTTTGTTTGCGCTGATCTGCCTGGTGCGGGTAATTGCGGCTGCCAGAAAAGAACCTGATCAGCAAAGTGCCGGACGTGAGGCGCTGCTGCGGATTTTCAGCATATTTTTCTTCGCCTATATTCTGATCGTTTGGCTGGTTTCCGTGCTGACATTTCCGCCGATCACGATCGGAGCGCGCATGTTGATTCCGGCTTATCTTTCATTAATTGTGCTTGCGGTTGTTCATGCCACGCCGGTTCTGAATCCCGATAAAATGAAACAGGCTGGTTCGGGCAACCGGCTGCGGCGGCCGGCTGTGAATATTGCGTTTGCGCTGCTGTTCGCTTTTGCCGGCTTTCAGGGGTTGCGCGGGTCCCGGATTGCACGCCAGAACGCGATTGACGGGTTGGGATATAACGCGCTGGCCTGGCAGGAATCGCAGACCGTCCGCTATTTACGTGAGGAACTCCCGCAGGATCAGTTGCTGATAACGAACGAGGAGACGGCGCTGTTGTTTTTGTTGAACCGCACCAGCTGGCCGATGAAAGAAATCTATGCGAATCAACCCGACACGCTGTTTTATGCTTATCGCGATTCCGTCGCTGATACAACCGATAAAGGACGGCTGGCTTTTCAGGATGGACGCGCGCTGCTGGTTGTTTTTGATACCTTTGAAGATCAGATGCGCGATATCTACGGCGAGGATACCGAAGCCCGCATCAGGGCTCTGCTGAACGGATTGGATATTGTTTTTGATGGTGACGATGGTGCGATTTACCGCGTTGCGGCTGAGTGAACGGCTATGCTGATCCTGACAGGTGTGCCTTTCAAGCTTTCCTGCAGATGATAATCCTGCTCGGCTTTGCTGGCGCAGCGTGCTATTCTCGTCTGCGCGGCGGGTTGCTGGAATGGCTGATCTATTGGCTACCGCTTAGTCTGACTATCAATCATCTGGCGATCTTTCTGCTGACTGCGCTTCGCTCGACCGCGGCCGCTGGCTTTCCTGCTCATTGCGTTGGAGCTGGCGCTGTTGATGTTTCTGGAGAAAGGAGTGTGGCTGCTTTCCTCAGGGAAGACGGATAATCTTCTGAGTATTCGACAGGCACTGCGTCATGAGCTCAGCCCATTGACCCGTTCCCTGAAAAACACTGATGGCATGGCAGTCGCCAGGTATTGGCTGTGGTTGACGGCAGGAGCCGCTGCGCTTTCGGCGATCTTTTGGGCGCTGCATGTCTGGCGACTGAATTTCGGCAGCGTTTTTTCTGCTTGGGACACGCTGTTTTCCTGGAATGCTTATGCCGAAAGCTGGGCTGCCAACCGCTTCCCGAACTTGAATGGGTCCTATCCACAGCTGGTTTCAGCGAACTGGTCACTGAGTTATCTGTTGACCGGAAACGTTAAAATTCAACTGTTCAACACGCTGCTGCCCCCACTGTTTTTCTTATGGATCTTCTTGATGCTGTTTGATCTGGGTTTTCAAAATCGCGAAAGCAGTTACTTCATCGCCGCGATCATCGCACGATATATGATGAAAAAACTGGCGGGCGACCAATTGTTCAATGGCTATATGGACGTTCCGGCTGCTTGTATGGTTCTGCTGACGCTGTACACTTTTCTGAAAGGCAGCCAGCGGGATGCGGAAGGGCAAAGACAGGCGCTGATATTGGGGTGTCTCTTTGCAGCAGGAGCGGGTGCGACCAAACAAGCCGGGTTGATCGCGGTAGCGCTTGCTCCATTCCTGATCCGTAGCTGGTTGCCTGAGGGAGTCAAAACGATTTCCCGCCGAGCTATGGCGGGAACAGCGTTATTGTGCTGTGGAGTCCTGCTGCCCTGGTATCTGATGTCCTTTTTCAACGCCCTTGTCTTTTCGGATCATGACCGGCTGATCGATGCCGGAATCATCCGTTTCAATCAACGATATGAATGGTCGCATAAGTTTTACTCTGTACGTCAAATGCTGGAAAATATGCTGTTGTGTTGCTGTTCAGCTCGCTGGCTCTGCCGGTACCAAAGAAAATCCGGTTGCCGTTTTTCCTTGCCAGCTGGCCAATCGTGTTGATTTTAAGCTGTTTTTCTCTTATGACAGCCGTAATCTGATCGCCAGCTGCCGGCGGTTGCGGTTCTTTCTGAATGGCGTTGACAATTTGTTCGAAATTGCGCGCTTACGCGCGTCATTGGAACGTTGGAGCGCGGCGGACTGCCCTGGCTGTTACTGATTCTCTTGGCTGTTCTGGCGGTGCTGTACGTCCGTTTCCGGATGAAAATCGACGCAACTTGCAGTTTGACTCGCCAGCATGAGATCCTCGGAAAAACACTCAATCAGGAATGGTGCCATTGTTTGATCTGATCGGTGAATGGGCGATGGCGGTGGGTTGTTGATGGATTACCCCGCCTATTTCATCAGCGGCTATGAAAACTGTTGCGAAATGGTTCAGTTCAGGCGATACGGCAGCTTTTGAACAAAGCCAGCCCACAGATTCGATATCTGTTGGCGCCCCAGCGGGTGGAAGATCGACTCCAGCTCACCTGGATGTGTTGTATGATTGCCTGGAAAGTGGACGCTGTGTGAACTGTCAGCCGCAGCACCGGTTATTATGTGCCTTATTGTTTATACAACGTTGCAGATTAATCGCTTTTTCGTCTGTGAGACGGAAATTTTCGTTAAGCTTCTTTCAAGAGAAATTTGCCTGTTTCAGTCAGCAAATACGAACAACTTAACTCAAATTATCCGTTCTTTCCTTGTCTGAACGCAAGAATCATGCTAAAATTCCATTCGCCATATAGAGGGGATTAACGTTGGATTGACTGCCATATATGGTGTTTCTATATAAACGATTAACATTTATTGATCGCGTTTCGAAGGTTGTTCTTGCAGGTTCTTCCTGAAAGAAAAATATCCTTTATTCTAACGTCAGATTCGGAATATGTTTTTTCCTATGAGATGTCCATTTTGCGGCGACAAAAACACGCGCGTCATTGATACTGAGAAAGATTGAAGAACATGGGCCTCATCGCCGTCGCGAATGTACGCATTGCGGGAGACGCTTCAATACCTATGAACGCCCGCCGTTTAACATCCCAATGATCGTGAAAAAGGATACTCCTGCCGAATGACCGGAAAATTGTTGCGCGGCATTCGCATTGCCTGCGCGAAACGCCCTGTGCCGGCTGAAAAGATTGAACAGCCGGTAGAAGAAATTGAACGTGAACTACAGACTGAAGGTAGAAGAGAAATTCCTTCCAGGCTGATCGGAGACAAGGTGATCTCACGTCTGAAGACGCTGGATCAGATTGCTTATATCCGCTATACAATCGTCTATTTGCAGATGGATGACCTGAAGTCGTTGCGAAACGAGATCGACCGTTTGCTTTCCGAAAACTGACAGGAGAAAAAAATGAAAAATCAATCAGAAATGCCCCAGTCCAATTTTGAGGCGACGCCGCCGTTGCCGGAAGGACTGCCCTCAATCTCCCTGACAGAAAACTCCGTTCAGGTATTGAAAAAACGCTATGTTCGCCGCGACAACGAGGGGAACCCGGCTGAATCAATCGATGGGATGTTTTGGCGTGTTGGTTATCATATCGCCCGTTCGGAAGCTGCTTATCAGAATGACGTAATGGAAATGGCGGTTCGTTTTTACAAGCTGATGAGCGAGAAACTTTTTTTCCCGAATTCACCAACCTTCACTGGAGCTGGAACGCCTTTGGGACAACTGGCTGCCTGCTTTGTGCTGCCGATCAGTGATGATATGGGGAAAAAATCCACCGGAATTTTCCAGACGCTGCGTGATGCCGCTTTGATCCAGCAAACTGGCGGCGGTAACGGCTTTTCCTTTTCACGGCTGCGCCCCAAAGGAATGGTGGTGCGGTCTTCTGCCGGGCAGGCGACCGGACCGGTTGGTTTTTTGCGCGTGTATGACCATTCGTTCGGCGAAGTGGCGCAGGGAGGGTCGCGCCGCGGCGCGAATATGGCTGTTCTGCGGATTGATCATCCGGATATCGAAGATTTTATATGCAGTAAAACCAATGAAAACGCAATCACCAACTTCAATATCTCTGTTGGAATCACCGATGATTTCATGAAAGCTGTCGAGGCGGATAGCGACTGGGATCTGGTTTATCCGGATTTAACTTCACCATTGCTGGTCGATTTCGACGGGGATATTGAAGATGCACGCAAAGCCGGGCTGCCGATTAAAGTTTATAAAACGGTCAAAGCGCGGGATTTGTTTAACCTGATCGTCAGTCAGGCACACCATAATGGTGAACCGGGCGTTCTCTTCATTGATCAGGCGAATCGTTATAATCCTGTGCCGAATCTATATAAACTCGAGTCAACCAACCCATGCGGTGAACAATGGCTCGACCTTATGAAAACTGCTGTCTTGGTTCTGATTAATCTTTCACAGCATGTTCTGGAAGATGGCTCAGTCGACTGGAAAAAATTGAAGAGACCACTGTCACTGCTACCCGCTTCTGGACGATGTTGTCGATATGAACGCTTATGTGCCTTCTGTTCCACAATTGAAAGAAGCGGCACGAAAAGCGCGCCGGATCGGGCTGGGAATTGCGGGTTTGGCTGATATTATGTTCAGCAACCATATTCGTTACGGCTCGAAAACAGGGTGGAATTCGCTTCGCAGGTGATGGAATTCTGTCCGTTACCACTCGATGAAAGAAAGTATTCGCCTTGCAGAAGAACGCGGCGTGTTTCCGGCGATCAAAGGCTCTATTTATGACCCTGAAGATCTTCGCTGGGAAATCCCGACACCGGCTGAGCCTTATCAGCATAATTGGGGGCGTCCGCAGTTGGACTGGGAAGAGATTCTTGTGGGAATTAAAAAGCATGGGATTCGCAACGCTGCTCAGACGACCATTGCTCCGACTGGTACTATCGCGACCGTAACTGGCTGTGAGGGCTATGGCTGCGAA
This sequence comes from Flexilinea sp., assembly GCA_040766005.1. GTDB lineage: Bacteria > Chloroflexota > Anaerolineae > Anaerolineales > Anaerolineaceae > Flexilinea. Next base: position 405,575 of record JAXGRI010000001.1, read on the forward strand.
CCGGTGTTTGCGCTGGCATACATCCGCCACATGAACGATAATGGCAACGATGTGTTGCTCACCTACGCCAGTCCTTTGTTCGAAAAAGCGCTGATCAAGAGCGGTTTGGATGATCAAACCCGCCATAAATTGATTGAAACCGTGATGGAATTGGGATCCTGTCAACAATTGGAAGGGATCTCGGATGAAATTCGGAATACTTTTGTGGTTTCCGGAGACATTACCGCAGAAGAACATATCCGGATGCAGGCAGCATTGCAGCGATTTGTGGATAACAGCCTCTCCAAAACGGTCAACTTTCCGGAAGGTACACAGCCGGAGGAAATTGCGCAGGCGTATCAGCTTGCCTGGGAGCTTGGCTGCAAAGGGACAACGGTCTATGTCACCGGCTCACGGGATAAAGTAGTACTGGAAACGCTTTCAACCGCCAAGGACAAGCTGTCAGAAGCCCAGGAAAAAATCTTACCTGCTTCATTGATGGATTTGCCGCAGCAACCGCAAACGCAGATGCCGTTGTGGCATGAGGTGAAAAAGCCGCGGCCGCGGGCGCTGCATGGATTCACCTATCGGGCCGAAACTCCGCTAGGAAAGGCATTTGTCACGATCAATGAAAATGGCGGGAACCAACCTTTTGAAGTATTTATCAATACTGCTAAGGCCGGATCAGAAACCTCCGCAATTTCAGAAGCGATCGGCAGACTGATCTCCTATACGCTGCGGATTGCTTCGCCGCTGGAACCGGTACGCCGTATGAATGATGTTGTGCAACAGCTTCGGGATATCGGCGGCGGCATGAGCCTTGGTTTTGGCCCCAACCGCGTTCGTTCTTTGCCGGATGGGTTGGCACAGGTGTTGATGGAATATCTTGATGAACGGGTGGATCGGATTGCGGAAAACGAGACCGAACCTGCGGTAGCGCAGAAATCTGCTGCCAACAAGGCTAAACGGATTGAACCCAGCGCAAACCCGATGCTGCGGATTGGTGATCTGTGCCCTGAATGCGGACAGGCATCCGTGATCAACGAGGAAGGCTGCCGCAAGTGTTACAGCTGCGGATACAGCGAATGCTGATGGGTCGATTCATTATACAGTTCTGCGAAGTTGCGTTATTATGGAAATAGTGTAAGCCGGTTTTTCACCGGCTTATTTTTGTTCTATAGCAGCGACAGTGACGAAAATTCTCACCGAAACGAACAACCCATTTATCAAATGTTTTTCTACAGCCAAATGAGAAATAATCGATATTCCGAGGTTGTTTGAAACACCATTTTTAATGGATGCATAGCAGATCACAATTAATTCACGAATATCTGCGAAACATCCGCATGATTCAACAGGCATATCATTCATCATGAGATGTTCAATTAAAACGGTTCGGAAGTACAATTCCAAAGGGAGAACCCACTCAATCAAATGCGCACATACCTTTTACGAATTCTGAAACTCTTTTTTGGCATTGCTCTTTATTCTGTTGGCGTTGTGATCACGCTCAAGGCGAACGTCGGATTGTCTCCTGGGAAGCGTTTCATTCCGGGCTGGCTAAAAGGACCGGCATTTCGTTCGGTCAGATCGTCACACTGGTGGGCCTGGTTGTCATGGTTTTGTCAATGTGGATGAAAGAAAAAGTAGGGCTGGGGACTGTCGTTAATGTCATCTTTATTGGCCTGTTCAGTGATCTGATCCTGATCTCTAACCTGATTCCTGAAATCAACCATTATTGGACAGGAGTGGCGTTCATGCTGTTTGGCATGTTTGTCATCAGCCTGGCATCCTATTTTTATATCGGCTCCGCCTTCAGCGCCGGACCTCGAGACTCATTGATGATCGGGTTGAAAAAGAGATTCCCCAAAATCCCGGTGGGCGTCATTCGCGGGATTATCGAAGGTACCGTCTTGTTTCTCGGTTGGCTGATGGGCGCAAAAATCGGACTCGGAACCGTGATTGCTGTTTTTTGGATCAGTTTTATTTTGCAGATGGTCTTCAATTTTTTCCATTTTGACGTGCGCAAAGTTCAAAACGAGAGCCTGACTGAGACTTGGAACAACATCCGCAGGTTATACAATCAATCGAAAATATCTGGTGCCTGAAGCTGATGAAAGAAAACGCAATCATCGCTAAAAGATATGCGGATTGGTTTGCCGTTATGCAGAAAAAACCGCCCAATTTTGGGCGGTTCAGTTTATTTCGGATTTGAGTAAGAAGTATCATTTTTTACGTGCGTTTTTGCGCATGTCAAGAATAACCGCAATGATGATCACAAGCCCTTCCACAATTTGCTGCCAATAGGAATGGATGCCAAGGATCGTCATCCCGTTGCGCATTACTGATAGCACCAGCGCACCGACGACCGCACCCCAAATCGTACCGATCCCGCCGGAATGACTGGTACCACCGATCGTGGTGGAAGCGATGGCGGTCAACTCATACCCGACCGCCAAGCCTGGTTGTGCCGAGACCATTCGTCCGGTTGAAACGATGCCGGAGATTCCCGCCAGCAAGCCCATGTATGTATAAATCAGCAGCAGCATTCTCTTAACATTGACTCCGGAAACTTCGGCGGCATGGATGTTACCGCCGACGGCATAGACGCGCTTCCCGAAGCGCGTGTTATTCAGAAGAATCCAGGTGATGATGATCATCAGCAGATAAATAACAACCGGCATCGGAATCCCGAGCACTTTTCCCTGCCCGATGAATTTGAAAGAGCCGCTCATCGTGCTGATCGGTTTGCCACTGGTGTAAATATAGGCAAAGCCGCGTGCGATGGTCATCATCCCCAGCGTCGCAATAAAAGCCGGGATGCCGGTAAAAGCGATCAAACCACCGTTGATTGCGCCGCAAAGGCCCCCGATCAGCAGTGCCGCCAATACTGGAACGAGGATTGATAATTCTCCCAGATTGGGAAAAAATTTGTTGGATGCGGCGGCACTTTGCCCCAGTGAGGCTGCAACTACCGCAGACAACGCCAATATCGAACCAACCGACAGATCAATCCCTTTTGAAATGATCACCAGCGTCATTCCCAGTGCCAGAATCCCATAAATGGAACTTTGGGTCAGAATATTCAGGAAGTTTTGCATGGTTCGAAAACTGGGTTTTATAATGCTCATAATGACGATCATCAGGATCAAGATGAACACCATTCCGTATTTTTCAAAAATTGATTGAAAGTTTAATTGTTTCTTTTCCATGAATTTTCCTCTAATGCGCTCTGGCAAAATCATTATCCGTGCCAGTCGCATAACGCATCACCATTTCCTGTGTCACATTTGGGCCATTCTCAAGAATTCCTGTCACCCGACCTTCGTGCATCACCATAATCCGGTCGCTCATTCCCAGCACTTCGGGCAGCTCAGAGGACACCATCACGATACATTTTCCCTCTGCCGCCAACATGGTGATCAGGCGATAAATCTCCGCCTTGGCACCGACATCAATTCCGCGGGTCGGTTCATCCAGGAACAGGATGTCCGGTTCTGTCATCAGCCAGCGGGCAAGCAATACTTTTTGTTGATTGCCTCCGCTGAGATTTTGAATTTTCTGGCTCAGGCTGGGTGTTTTGATCTGAATTTTTTCAACAAAATCTTTACAGCCATTGGCGACTGCTTTATCGTCTACCAGTCCCAGACGCGTCAGGAAACGGTCATAATTGGGAATTGCCATATTGGCATCTACGCCCAAAACGGCAAATATGCCGGTTGCGCGCCGGTCTTCCGTCAAAAAACTCATGTGATTTGCAATCGCGTCACGCGGGTTGTCAATCTTCACAGGTTTTCCATCGATTAAAATTTCTCCGCCGGTTTTGGGCCGGATGCCGAAAATCGTTTCCATCACTTCTGTGCGTCCGGCGCCGATCAATCCGGCAATCCCGAAAATCTCTCCACGGCGAACTTCAAACGATACATCTTTGAAAAAAACCTCATGGGAAAGATTTTTCACCTGTAGCAGCTGTTCACCGATCAACACCTTGATTTTTGATACATTTCGCCCATTGAACGGCCGATCATCATCGTGATGATCTCATCTAGTGACGTTTCGTCAATATTGCGCGTTCCGATATATTGCCCGTCGCGCATGACAGTCACTTTATCGGCAATGGAGATTATTTCTGAGAGGCGATGAGAAATATAAATGATGGAGGTGCCGGATTCCTTCAGTTTACGGATGATTCGGAAGAGCTGTTCTTCCTCATGTTCGGTCAGCGCGGATGATGGTTCGTCCATGATGATCAGTTTGGCATTATAGGAGATCGCCTTGGCAATTTCTACCATCTGCATTTTTGCTACCGTCAGATTCACCATTAAGGTGCGCGGATCTTCCTGAAGATCAATTTCTTTCAAAACCTCAATACTCTGGTCAACCATCTTTTGATGGTCAATCAGCCCCAAGCGGTTAACAGGCTCCCTGCCAAGCCACAGATTTTCCATGATCGGACGATAGAGGACGGGCGATAATTCCTGGTGTATCATCGAGATTCCCATGTTAAGCGCTTGGGCGGTGTCGTAATTTTCGATTTTTTTCCCGTCAAAATAGATTTCACCGCTGTTTTGGGGATGAATTCCCAGCAGGCATTTCATCAATGTCGATTTCCCGGCGCCGTTTTCCCCTACCAGCGCATGAACTTCAGCATAGCCGACATCCAATTTGACGCCTTTCAATGCCCGCACACCGGGAAACGTTTTTTCGATGTTTACCATGCGTAGCAGGAAATCCTTATTTTCCACAACACATCCTTTCAGTACAAAAATGCGGCGATCGGACAGGATATTTTGCAACAAACAGGGAAAAGTTTTCTTTTCCCTGTTTGTTTAATTATTTTAAGAGGAGCTTATTCGAAATCTTTGATGTTCTCAGGGGTCACCAGAACGTATGGGATCATGGTGATTTTTTCTGGCTTCTCGCCTTTCAGCACTTCAAGGGCAATTTTCATCGATCCCTCGCCCTGTCCTTTACCATCTTGCAGTACTGACGCATCCAGCCGACCATCGGTGATGGCGGTCTTGGCATCATCAATCAGGTCGACGCCCATGATGATCACCTCATCGCGTCCGTTGGCTTCCAGCGCTTCCAGTGCCCCCAGTGCCATTTCGTCATTATTGGCGAGAATGGCTTTTAATTCGGGGCCGTAGGCTGTCAACCAGTTTTCGGTGATGGTCATGCCCTGATCGCGCTGCCAATCGCCATTCTTTTCTGCAAGCAGCTTGAAGTTTGAATATTTATCCAGCACCTGTTTGTTGCCTTCGGTGCGGGCGACAGCGGCTTCGTTTGAGAGCAGACCTACCAGAATGGCATACCCAATCGGATCTTTCTCGCCCAGCAGTTTTACCAGATATTCCGCCTGAAAGATTCCGGCGTCAATCGATTCTGAACCAACATAATAGGCATTAGCCGGGATGTCTTCCGGTTTTACATCTGCAAACGGATTACGGTTTACGAACACAACCGGAATATTCGCTTCAGCGGTCATCTCGATGATCGGTTCGGTTGCACTGGTATCGACCGGTACAACGACGACCGCGTCAACGCCTTCGGCGATGAAAGCTTTGATTTGATCCTGCTGTTTGAGGATATCTTCACCTGCATCAGAATAAACGTAATCAATGTTATTTTCGGCAGCGAATGCTTTCGCATACCCTTCGATCACCGTCTGAAAAGTGTCATTGAAGTTATTGCAGGCATATCCGATTTTATATTTGTCTTCAGCGGCGACAACCCTGTCAACAATCCCGCTATCAGGATTACACTCAGGGCAAAACAATGCGATTTTTTTCATCTTTCCTCCAGATAAAAGCTTATATTTTTTATTAAAAGCAGATTTTGACTCAAGTATAAACGATCAAAATAACGTAAACGTTTACAATAAATAAATTATATGGAACTAAGCCGATTTAGAAAAGATCATTTGGTAATAATTTTGTTTAAATAATTTATGACTTAAGGCTTAATAATTAATTTGGCGGGTTATGATGTGTTTTGGTATCATTCCGTTTGAAGATAATTAGCCGCCCAAATCACGGTCAGGAGCAAGTTTTTATGATGAAGAATCGATTGAAGATCGGAATTGCCGGTCTGGGAAGACTGGAAAATTTCATGCCGAAAACCTGGCGTTTCGCATACCCGATTGCGAACTGACTGCCGCTTGCAGTTTATTGGCGGCTGAGCTGGATTATGCAAAAACACATTCGGATTGAAGTATCTGTATCAAAATTATGATGAGATGATTACAAAAGCGGATATTGATGCAGTCGCCATTGTCACCTCGAGTGGAGAACATTGCCGCCAGATAACTGTTGCGTTGGAAGCAGGCAAGCATGTTTTTTGTGAAAAGCCGCTGGGTGTTACCATCGAAGAGTGTTTGCAGGCTGAAAAAGTGGTTGAAAATCACCCGGAGCAGATTTTCTTGCTGGGTTTCATGCGTCGCTTTGATGCGTCCTATCGATATGGCAAGCAGAAAATTGACGCCGGCGAAATCGGTGAACCCTACCTGGTAAAAGCCACCGGAATTGACCCGCTTCGCTTTATTGAAGGCGCGTTGAAATTCGCGCCTACTTCGGGTGGTTTGTTCATCGATATGGCGATCCATGATATTGACCTGATGCGCTGGTATCTGAACGATGACCCGGCTGCCGTTTACGCGATCGGAGCAGTTATGGATTTCCGCAGTTCAGTGAATTTGGAGATGCGGAAACCGGCTGCGCATTGTATCAATTTAAAAATGGCGGAATGGGGACCATTCACAGCGGCAGAACTGCCGCGCATGGTTATCATATCGAAACCGAGATTGTCGGAACGAAAGGTTCCATTCGGATCAGCCCTGTGCCGCAGAAAAACCTGTCATTGCTATATAACGAACATGGTGTGGTGACCGAATGCGTTGAGGCGTTTCCTGAACGGTTTGCCGATGCTTATCTGGCAGAGCTGCAGTATTTTATCACTTGCGTGTTGACCGGAACCAAACCGGCCATCAGCGTAACGGATGGAACTCCAGGTAACTCAGATCGCCTTTGCAACGACGCAATCATTCAAAGATGGCAAGCTGGCCCATATTCAATATTAATATGCCGAATTGAACGAATCGGCAATCCAAAGTTGATCAAACCCTGTTATACCATTCACCCCAACCCAAATACAGCGGGGTGATCTTGGATTAATGACTGGCAGACTGATGGATTCCTCCCATTCCAGTTCCGTCCCGCCCCAGCAATCACTTTCAAACGATTCGTTTTCAGGATCTTCAGCTAGAACCTTGCCGCAGCGCAGCGCTTCGCCGGGTTGACTGCAATACAAGGCGAGGCTGGCATTATCTGCAACTTCTGGCAAGGGGGATTGAAGTATAAGATGTTCCTGATCAATTAACAGGTCAAAGTGGGTAGCGGACAATATTGGCAGCGGATGCGGAAGGTTTTCCATCGCAAGCGGTTGGCTTGCCGCTTGAATCCCGGTACTCCCTTCATAGTGGATCAAAAACTCGTTGATATGGCTGGCGCTTGCCAATATGTCTGCGGTTGTTCTCCCATCCGATTGCTGGAGCGAATCGGCAAAGTCGAGCGCGAACGTCAGCGTTCGGGTCGTCAGATCAACCGCAATCGGATATAAAAGAAGCGAATTTTCAATTGTGCCATCCGCGGTGCTTTGCAAAACTATAATTTCCAACTGGAATAAATCCGGCTGTAATAATGGTACTGCTTGATCGGGCAAGTCAAAGGCGACGATCAGCGGATAGGACATTTTCGTCAGCTGCCCATCGCTCCCAAGCGACTTTCTCAAGAGGTATTGTTTGATCGTGTATCCGCCGATGTCAATGGCGGCTTCCTCCCATGCAGATTCATCGTTTGACCCGCGCATGATGCTGAACAGGTCGATTTTTGAAAGTCCGCCAACCGGATCAGGATTGAAAGTCAATTGGAAGGAGTCGCTGCGGAAAGATTCACTGTAAATTCTGGTACTGTCATTCAGCAAATCTCCAGTGTATTGGAAAGATAACTCATGGTCACCGCTGCAGTTTGGCTCTTCTGGAAAACTGCAGGGATCCGGCAGCGGACAATAAATATGCGGGATGTCCAGCAAACAACTCTGCAGCGCTCTGCCGTCCAGCCATATCATCAAGTTCTCTGGCTGGAAACTGTCCGGGGTTCCAGTAAAGAAAATTTCTGCGAAACCGGAGGTTCCGGCGGGGATATGATCCGTCCGAACTTCAGGCGCTGAATCAAGAAAGAATCCTGAAAATTCCAGCGCAGCCGGATTGCGTGTTACCGGTGGAATTGTGAAAACTGTCTGAGGCTGCCCAGTTTCAGCATCGATCACGTTCAGTTGCAGCAGCGCATTAAGCCGGGTGGGATTGATAATGATTTCAACAGTTCTGTCCGTGTCTGCTGCGCTCAGTTCCATGATCTGAATATCGCAGGTGTGGAGAATAGATGATTGCGGGCTGAAGACACCGGCACAATGGGTTAGTTCAGGCATCGTTGACTGGAAACCGAAAAGCGGTTCCTTTACCTGATCGAGAAGCGCTTTAACATAGCGGCTAGTTTGCGGGTTTTCAGCGGAAAGAGCAATTTGAATGCTGGTGCCGGTGCCATAATATACTTCTGTCGGGACAGAGACTGCGGCTTGGATAATCGGTTGTATAAATGGGTGAGGCTCAACCTGAATTTCCAGATTTTCCGCTGATGGCGTTGAATCAAGCCATAATTGAATGTTGCCAATCGAATGATCTATGGGAAAATCAGGAGGTATCCAAAAAGTGCATCGGGTCTGCCAGCCACCAATGCCGTCGGGTTGAATTTCTGAAATCCGATATTCCCCAGATTCGGTCGGAACAAAACAATCTGACAGCGATCCGGAATCGTGCAATCTATCAAGCAGTTTCCATCGGATTAAAACTGCGTCGTCCGGTTGAATTTTTCGGAAGGCGGGAACACCCTGAACCGCTACCTGTAATGTGTACGCTGCGCTGGACTCCAAGCTTCGATAGAGAACAGCCAGCTTTCCATCATTTAATTGTTCCTGACCGGCATCATCCTGCGGATTCAGGCGCAACATCAACGATGGAACCAGCCGGATGTCTGCTGCAGTATATTCGGCTGGCAGACTTAGGGCGACAGGCGAAAACTCATAGACCGACGCATCTCCTTTGATTCGGATTTCTGTCGGAGTCTCTTCAAAAGAGTCTGACAAAATGAATTCACATTCAAACGCGAAACCGGCATCAAACACCCGTTGCCCAAATGAGATATGTGATCTGCTACTGTCGTCAATCAGACAGGGTGATTCTCCGCTGCCGGCAGCGTTGCGCGGCCAGTCAACCACGAAACCAGCTTCAGCTTTGTTGTTATTGGCAAGCAAGTGATCAAGCTGAATCCGAAGCCGATAAATCTCATCCGCGTACAAACCGTTGCATTGAGGCGAATTGGAATCGCAGACTGTTTCCATTCCTGCTAACAGCGCGGCATAATAAGTCAGTTGCCGTTTTTGGATCGCTGTTGGTAGTCCGCTCCAACTGAATGGGGTCAAAAAGGGCATTTTTTCACCGCCGGCATCGGTTAAAACGAAGTGGACCGTCTGTGGAGCGAGTTCTTCTGTCACGTTTGCAAAAACAATTGTGCATTGGAATGTATTTTGTTTTTCATTGGAGAACTCACTGCCGCTGATCTGCATGGTCATCTTCTCAAAATCGATATATGGAGAACAGCTGCTTTGCACCGGATCCAAGTGGTCAGCGGACAAAATTTGAGGCAGGCTTGCCTGTAACAGATCATCATCATTCAGCGCTTCAGATGCCTGTAGGCGAACGGTGTAAGGCTCTCCTGCAAAATATTCATAGACCTGGTTGCCACGCTGATCAAAAAAGGACGGGCGCAGCGTTAAATTCTGGCGGAGATTTTTAAAGTCTTGGCTGCTTTTCTCACCAGCGTTGGTTATCGTTCTCTCGGATAGCCCCTTGCCCGCAGTTCCGGTAATATGGTACGAATCTGTTTGCGGAAGCTGTCCGCTGGTTTCAGCATATTGGAGCTGGATTTCACCGCTGCGCGAGAATTGCGCCTGACAAAAAGTTGATTGAATATTGGTGTGAGCGTATTCATTCCAGTCGCAAGTCCTGCCGCCAAACAATTTGCCATTGGTTGCTGTCACAATGATTTTTCCGGGATCAGGGGAGTAACAGCCGTTATTACGGATGAAGTCTATGGTGACCATTGGCAAGTTTTCGCAGCTTTCACAGACGCCCGTATAAAAGGGCTGTATCTGCAGGACAGCGCCGGAAGAATCCACCAAATCGACCGCCTCTGGTAATCGCCGCAACCGAAAATCCGGATCAGCATACTGCCGGGTTAGCGCGAACGGCGTAGCCAGCAGTATGTGGTCAGTTGGAATCCCGTTTCGAGAAAGCTTGATACCGGTTTCCCCGATTTCGGGGCAATATTCTGCTGCCCAATAAAAGAAATCGGTATTTGGAGAATTGAGCCAGTAAGGATCACCAAAAGTCAGATTGTTGTTGAAATTCGGGGCGTGAATCAATGTCAAAAAGCGGCTGATCGCGGCTTGAATTGAAATATCTGAAATTCCATCAGAATCCAGCGCATCTGCGATACGATAATTTGGATCGCTGTGCTCCAATGCATAACGGATAATTGAATGTTCATTGAGGCCGACGTTGCTGCAGCGGATTTGCCAGTTCGCGTCTGCCGCTTCCCAGCGGCAAATTTGATATCCCCATTGCATTCGATTGGGTTGCAGTCTTTCGATCGCTCCGGATACATAACCGTTTGCCAGCATAGCTTCCTGCCATTCTGAATCGCTCTTGTCTGAACCGGGCAGCGTGTCCAAGACGCGGATATCCAGTGTGATTCCTGCTGGCTGAGGGTAACGTTCTGCGTTCAAGGCTGACGGACAGCCCGGCAGGTCGCCTTTCAGAAAATATGCGCGAAATTGGTAATCAACAGCGTCTAGATCGGACGCCTCCGCAACAGTCCAACCGTAAGCGTTATAGCTTTCATTGGGCTGAAACTCGCTGGCAGGCGCGAGCACCAATATTCCGCGTCCGACATTTCGTAATGACCAGTTTTTCTCAAGCAGCCCGAAACGCTGTGGATCGCCTGAATAAGACAGATGTAGATGATAGTTTCCGGCGCGTTCGAGATCTGGGAACTCAAGTAAAGCGGTGCCTTTGGTCCGATCAGCAGCATCGGGAAAGACAGAGGTCACTTCAGTCTGAACGCAATAGCCAGGGTCGATCGTGCTGCACGCTTCAGCCGTTATCGTGCCGGCATCCGACTCAAACTGTCCGTTGTATGATTGGATCTGGGTCTGAAGATAAAACCCCTTGCCGAGCGAAAAGCGTGAATCCAGTGCAAAATATTCGACGGAAGGCGTAACTGAATAATCCGTCTGCATTGCGATTGGGTTATCCGGATCCATTCGCCAGTGTTCGCAATCATCGTAGGTCATTGCATGGATGCTGGCGGAAAGCTCGACCATTATCAGCCGAATGGGCAACGGCGTTGCAGAGGAAATTGCAAAGGTATCATCCCCGCCATAAAGCGCTGTAATTTGGCTTGCGGTACCGTTTGTAAGCTGCAATTGGCAGCTGTCTGCATGATTCAAATCGATTTCACATTGAGAAAATCCATCGCTGACGGTTACGATTCCGCCGGGAATGAGTTCACTTGTTTTCTCTGGCTGTACTTCGACCGTAACCAGTACTTTATCGCCGATTTTGAACGTTTCCTGAGATGGATGAATTTCGCTGATTGTGGTTCGTGTGGTCAGTTTTGGCGCTGTTTCCAGTTGTATGTTAAAGGGTATTGATTGCGATGATTCAAAGAATTCATCGCCGAGATAAATTGCTGAAATCGATCCAGCATCTGGATCGATAAAACGCAGCGAGCAGTGGTTATTGCCGGCAGGCGAAATTTGACAATTGGCATAACCATCAGTGATTTTAATCTTGTTCGCAGGCATTATGGATAAAGAGTGGTCATACTCGAAATCCAAATATACATCAACCTGATCCCCGACATAATAGGTTGTTTTTTGAGGAAAGATACCGCTGATTTCGAGCTGAGTTGGATATTTCTTTTGAATTGTCTCAGCCGATAAAGCTGCGTTGCATGCCTGATAAAGGTTATCCCCTGAATAGTTGACCCGGATAGTATTAGTTCCCTGCCGTCTCAATTTGATGTCGCAGGTATTTCTTGGGAGCGTAACAATACAGTTAGAAAGCCCATCTGAAAAATACAGCGTTCCTTTCATATCTGCCATACTGGGCGGTTCTGCAGTTCCAATGAAATCAGCTGTAATTGTTACTGTATCATTGGGAAGATAGTCTGGTTTTAATGGAAAAATCGATAGGCGAAGCTGTGTCTCAGACTTTTGCGGTAGAACAGATGTAATCTCAACATGGTTTTTAGCTGGCTGGTAATCGCCGTTTCCAGAATAATTTGCGGTTAATGTCCGTGTGCCGGCTGCTCGGATTGTCAGGTCACAGGAGGTACGCGGCAATGCAAATTGGCAATAAGACAACCCATCAGAGAGGACGATGGGCCCCGTTGGCGGCGCGGCAGGAATTGCTCCTTCGAGCGTTGCCGTGATGTTGATCGTTTCTCCAACCTGATACTGGTCTTTTTTCGGATAGATATCTGTTATTTTAAGAGATGCTTCTTTTCGCAGGGAATCGGCGTCATTTACACGAATATTCGCGGAAGCCGCATCCGTTTTCGACTGATTCCAGGCCCTTAAAATAAAAGAAGTATTGCCTGTGATTGAAACGGTCAAAAATCCTGCTGGGGGAAGATAATCTGCTATTACTGTTTCCTTATGTTCCTGCTGCAATCGAGGAGCGTGTCCGGAAAGGAGCTCATCCACGCTCGCAGCGATGAGTTGAATGCGCGTCCATTCACCTTTAACAGACCAAGAGATAATTACTTTCCCCGGAAGCTGTAAAGTGCTTGGGTTAACATTGAGAAATTCGATGGTCGGCGCCTTTTGCGTTATTACGATTGGGCGAGGTGTGGATGTTGTCCGAACGATACCGGAGGAACCATAGTAACGTACAGCAGGGGTGCTTGTTGTCTTTGTTTGGATGGGATCTGTCAATGTCAGCGGTATGGCAGCTGTTTTAACATCTGCTCCGGCAGAAGCGCTCAAGATAAAATTGGTTGTTTTGGTAGGGTAAAAAATTTTGGCGCCTTTGGCGGGCAGGATTGCTCTGGAAATAGGATCAATCATCACAGTTTCTGCGCCAACCACATCCCACTCGAGCAATACTTTGTCACCGGAGTGGATCATGATATCCGGAGCAGTTCGGTTAAACTGAAAAGCTGCCGGCTGACCGGAATTGCTCACAATCTCAGCATATTTAATTGAAAAAGAGCGCTCTTCGTCTGTTGCATTACCCGTTTTTCTGTCAGGTGGCTGGACCCAGAGCGCAAATTTTTTAATCTCCATTTGTTCTGGCTCAAAGGTCAGGAAAGCGTCCCGCCGATCAGTGCCATCCGGTCGCTCAACGGTTAAAGCGATCGGCGTATCTTGGTTGATCGAAACTGCCCTGCTGCCGGAAAAATTATCAGGGGTCAGGATGATTTTTTCTTCCCCGATCAGAAGCGATCCTCGCAGCGCCTGCTGATCCACAGTCCAGAGAACCTCATATTCATTTTTCTTAATTCGTTGTGATCGCAACGATAACAGCGCCTCGGGTAGTTTTTCTGGCACAGTGACAAGCAATTGTTCTTTTGAAGAACTTTTTAATAATCTGCTCAGCCAATTTGCCGCTTCAATGGTATAGAAAGTGGTTTTTTTCGGAGAAAGGATCAGCGTACCGCTTGGCGGAACTTGGTAGACGTCATCATCAGATCGAATAGTTACATCGGAAGAAAAAAAGGAGACCTGCCAATGTAGTTTGACAGGTCTCTCGTTTTCACTTTCCTCGTGCAGTTGGTCAGCAGAAAAATGAAAAATGCGAGGTTGGAGGATGAACCCCATGCCGATCAGACAGAAGACCGCAATTAAAAGCCAAAACCAGATTCCAGCGTTTGAGGAGCGGGATCTATTCTGTTTCATGAGGAACCATCCTTTTATGATAGGCAACTGCTATCAGCTATATCAGTCTTTTTTTGAATATAGGACTAGTATATCAAATAAATCAAAAGAATATTTTTAATATACTTGATTTTTCTTTCATTCAAAAAAGGTTTCGAAATCGATAAAAGGGTTGGAAACTCATTCTTTCTTGTAAATTACCCTTCAAAAGAAGGGTAGCTCAAAGGCGAATAATCCAAAATTGAGCGCATGTTTAATTCCGAGTTTCCATTTCCGAGGCTGCCCCAAACACGATCTGCTGTCATCTGCATCCTGTCACATACGGCTTGTTCATCAAGAGTTTGTAATTTCCCATTTTCCATGATCCATTTGCCGTTTACCATTACATTTTTCAAATCGAGCGGTGTGGCATAATACACGATTGCCTTGATCGGATCTCGATTTGGGACCATGAATAACGATTTTGAATCCCAAAATAATAAGTCAGCCAATGCACCAGGAGCGATTCGACCTAAATCATCACGATGAAGCATTTTTGCTGGATTAATCGTAGCGGCATTGAAGGTTTCATGTGCCTGCGGATATTTTATATGACGGCTCATCATTTTACCGATGATCGTTGCTAACCGAATAGATTCAATCATTGACTGAGGAACTGTATCTGTGCCAAGACACATATTAATTCCAGCCTCTTGATATTTAGAAAAGGATTCTAAAGTAATACCCCTTTTACCAAAAACCCATGGACAATGAGCAACAGAAACATTATGTGCGCCTAAAATTTCTAAATCATGGCCTGGAAAATTCACCCAGCTGTTTCCGGTAGTGAAGATTACGTGTCCTAAAATATTCCACTCTGACAAGAAATTGATCGACTCCAGCCATTCGACAGGTGTCATTTTTGTTCTTTTCAGAACTTCCTGGAACTCCATTATCGATTGACTGACGTGTAAGGCTAAAGGAACTTTCATATCATCTGAAGCACTTCGGCACATCCGAAGCATTTTTTCTGTGGAAGTATCTGTATGCAAAGGGGAAATGAACCCTTTTAATCTACCTTCGCCTGCTCCGTCAATTTTTTCAATGAAACGCAGCGAATCTTTAAATTCTCGGATTGCTTTTTCTTCATTCCAATGGTATTCCAAATATTTTCCATCTTTGGCAATCCAGGTTGCACCCTGGAACCAATTGGAGATATATCCTCGCAATCCGACATCGACGGTTTTTTCGTAAATATAGTCTCCAAAAGGTCCCATTTCCATAAAGGTTGTGGTTCCAGTGCGAATCAACTCCGCAAACGAAAAATCAACCGATGCGCTACGTGCGTCATCATCCGTAACGGAAATAATGGCAGGAATAATATCTGCTAATCCCGAGAAATAAAATTGGCGGTCGCCATGATCATCAATGAGCGTTTTATCAAGTGGTGAGCCGGATATGTGAGTATGAACATTGATGAATCCAGGGGTAATGATGAAATCTTTATAATCTAAAACTTCATCGACATGTCCTTCAAAATTTTTTCCAACGTAAAGAATTTTCTCTCCTTCGATGACAAGGCAACCATTTTCAAGAATTTTATGCGATCCATTTTGAAAGGCAACAATCGTTTTTGCGATAATTTTTATTCTTTTCATTTTATTTATCCTTTGCTGGAAGTTTCTCTTTGTCGCGTAATTACATCACTCAAATCCGGAACAGTGCTTTGACTGCCTATTGATTCAACAACAAAACTTGCAACAGCAGCACCCAATTTAATAGCATCGATTGTGTCATAACCGAAAGCCAGTCCAAAAGCGAAAGCACCTGTAAAGCTGTCGCCTGCACCGACTGGATCGATCATTTCTTTTGCGGGAATAATCGGTATCTCAATGCTATTCCCTTTGCTGTCGAATAGCCGACTTCCTTTACTTCCCCTTGTTACGATAATCTTTTCTAAACCTATGCGGAACAAATCTTTTATTGAAGTGCTGCCAAGGAATTTCAACAATTGATTTATTTCGTGTTCATTGCAGATTAATATATTCGCATATTCAAGAAACTCTCTACAATACGTTTCTGAAGTAATGAGGCTGCCGCTGATGATCACTTTAGCGTCCGATTTTGCAAGGATTGATGCAGCCTGCAACGTAAATTCATCGAAAATATAGTTGATAATTCCAACTTTGGCGGATGACAGGATACTCATTGGGAACATGTTGATTCTGAAAATTGAGGCGCCCAGATTCGACAAACAGATTGTATTTCCAGCTGGATTCTGAAAAAGAAAACTATGTCCTGACAAGATATCTTTGCGAATGATTAATCCTTCAAGGTTTACATTTGAAGATTTAAGATGGTCACAGTAACCGGATTGTTCAAAATCTGATCCCACCACACTGATTATTGAAGTTTTAGCTCCTAATTTTGCTGCCGTTACAATATTATTGAATGAACAACCACCCCAATAAATCTTCTCTAAGTTCCTTATTGGGTCGGTGATTTTTACAGTATCTCCAGGAAAGGGAAGCTTCTCTACCCGGTATAGGTGGTCAAAAACAGTCCATGAACCGACAGAGACAACATCAAAGTTTTTTTTGTTTTGTTTATGATTCATGCGTTAGCCTTTACTGCTTGAACCAATTCAGCCGCGAGATTCATATCAACCGGATTCGAAGAAATTCGTTCTCGTTTTATAGCAGTTCCGATAATTGCTCCATCTGCAACTGATAATAATTTATTAGCAGTTTCTGCAGTAAAGCCGCTTCCAATAATAACTGGGACGCTCGCAGTTTCTTTCACGGTCCGGATACTTTCAAGTGGGGTTTGAGTTCCGGTAGAGCTCCCTGTCACGATAATTGCATTCGCTCCAAATTTTTCTGCTGTTTTTGCTGATTCTTGTAAGGACATTGGGAACATTGGAACAGTTTCCTTTACGTGGACATCAGCAAAAACCAAAACATCACAATTAGAAATCGACTTCTTCATTCTCATCAGCTCTGCTGCACAGCCATAACATGGCCCGGCAGGCGTCATGACATTATCGACAAAAACTTCCACCCGGATAAATTCCGCATGGAAATAATGAGCAATCAACAACTCTGATTCGAAATCATTAAATTGAACATTGATCCCAATTGGGATATGGATTTTCTTTCTGAGTTCAGATGCGACAGTAGAAAAAGCGATTATTCTTTCTACACACCCTTTTCCTGGTAAAAAAGGGTCATCATTGAAATTTTCTAAGATCATTCCATCAAAACCAGCTGTGTGCAACGTGGTTGCATCGTGCAATGCACTTTCAATAATTTCATCCATTGAACCAGAAAAACGAGGGGTGCCAGGCAATGGAGGCATGTGTACCATGCCGATTAGATTTTTTTGCGCTGGGAAAATGCTTTTATAAATCATATTTTATTTAATATTCCAAATTTCTTCTGCATTTTTGTGGAATATTTTCTCCAATTGTTCAGTGGTCAAATCACACTCTTCAACTTTTACCATTTCTACCAATGGCGATTGGAACGGCCCGTCTGAACCGTACATTATCCGATCGCAACCGATTTTCTTGATAAAAGCCTTGATATCATAAGGCCATGCTTGACTCATGTCGACGAAGATGTTGTCCAGCTCCATACAGGCGATGATTGTTTCGTTCACGTAATCATGTAAGCCGATATGTGCAATGATAATTCGCGTTTCGGGAAAATTCTTTGCTGCATATGCCTGCAAGGATGGCAAATCACGAGAGGGGTGCCCTGAATGAAACAGTATCGGGATATCATAATGAGCGGCAGCTCGCATCATTGGCTCAACAACTTTTAAATTGCTTGGGTTATAAAAATCAACGCGCGCAAGCGTTTTTATTCCACGAAAGTTATATGTTTCGACATAGTGTCGGACAGTATCCCAAACAAATTCTTCGCCAAAATTTGGATTGATTCTGATAGCTCCAAATATCCGGTCGGGATATTTATGAACAGCCCTTGCAACGGCGTCATTCGCTTTTTTATAGTCCACATCAAATGGCGGATTCAATATTCTGTCAGGCGTCAATAATACTGTCTGTTCAATACCATAATGGTCTAAACATCGAATTACCGAATCAGGATCGTCATATAGCAAATAAGGTACGGTTAGACTGTCTGAAATTACTGGATCTGTTCCAAAATGAAGATGTGCATCGATTACTTTTATATTATTTCTCATTCTTCCCCGCATTTTCACATTCAAGGTTTATTACGTAGTGGTAACGATCCCCGCGATAAAAATTTTCAGACATTTCGATGGTATTGTTATGTGAATCCAGCGTTAACCATGTGATTTTTAATAACGGGTTACCTACTCGATAATTTAACAAATCACTCTCTTTTTCACCAGCAGCGACTGCTTCAATAGCTGCTCTGCCACTTGCAATCGATATATGATATTTTGTCTCGATTAAATTATAGATTGACCCCAGGAAATTTTCTTCTTGCAGAATATCTCCGCGAAGAAATGAGGTGGACAAAACAAAAGGTTCATCATTCACATAACGACGTCTGTAGACTTTTAATATGGTCTCGCCAATTGGAGCATTCATTTTATCTGCGATTTCTTGCGTTGCCGTTATTCTATCGATTTCCAAAACTCGCTTCGTATATCGAAGCCGTTATCTTTCATCAACTTACTGAAACTACATAATCTTGGGAGAACTTCGGCAATTTTTGATTTGAAACAAATGTCCCGCTTCCTTGGATTTTCTTTAATATATCCTTGTTTTTCAAGCGATTTGATGGCTTCACGGACTGTTGTCCGGCTGACTCCTAATTCCTCAATTAATTGATTTTCGGTAGGGAATACATCATTTTCACGATAGGTATTATTACGGATCAATTCCCTTAATCCATTGCTAAGTTGAATATAAAGTGGTAAATGAGATTCTCTGTCGATTTGTATTTTCATTATAAGAATAAAACCTTACTATCTGGAACTTTTTTTCTTTACAATTACGATTAGAACCAGCATTAAGAATGTCATAAATAAGAACAAAGTTGAAGCTACAGGAATTGTCGGGTTAATTTCGTATCTCAATCCGTCCCACATCCTCTTGGGTAGCGTTATTGCATTTTGACTGCCGAGAAATTTTGCAACCAGCAGTTCATCAAACGATATCATAAACGAAAATAAGCTTGCAGTTAAGATGCTTGGACGGATTAAAGGGAAAGTTATTCTGCGGAATGTTGTCAGTTTGTCTGCACCGAGACTTGCTGCAGCATGCTCCAGTTTTTCGTCAAAACCCTTCAAACTTGCGGATACAACAATCACAACAAAGGGCAAAGCAACAACAGCATGGCATAACGCAATGACAATCCAGTTTCCCACTAGCCGTAAATCAGAGAAAAAGAAGTATTCTGAAATTGCCCAGATGATTCCAGGTATGATCATTGGCGCCAGAATCAAAGAATATATAAAATTCTTTCCACGGAATTTCAATCTGACCAATGGGAATGAAGCGAGCGTCCCAAGGATAGTCGCGACAAGTGTACTGGTAATTCCAATTTTCACACTATTTAGTGTCGCTTTTATCCAATCCGGTCGTGAGAAATACTCTTGCCACCATTGCAGAGACAAGCCCGGAGGAGGGAAAGTGAGAAATTTCGCGGAGCTAAAAGACATGGGAATGATGACAAGAATTGGGGCAATTAGGAGGAGTACCAGCAGAAATGTGAACGTATATAGTAAAAAGTTGCCGGCAAACAATGCAAGGCTTATTTTTTTCGTTTCCATTAATATACTCCACCCATGAGACTGTCGATTCCAAGAAATTTATTATATATAAAGAATAACACTAACGTGACAGCGAGAAGGGATTCCGGATAAAGCTGATCCAAATCCCCAATTCAGCAAACTCGAAATTTGTGTATCAATTAGATTTGAGATCATCATTTCTGATGTTCCTCCCAATAGCGCAGGCGTGATGTAATATCCCAAACCCATAATAAAAACTAACAAGCCGCCCCCAGCGACGCCTGGAAGGCTTAACGGAAAAAAGATTCTAAAGAAAACTTTGATAGGGCTTCCTCCCAGACTTCTTCCTGCCGTGAGGAGATTTTTATCAATCGAACTCATTACACTGAACATCGGCAATATTGTGTAAGGCAATAATACATTGCACATACCTACCAGTACAGCAAACAATGTATGCAAAAGTTTCAGTGGTTCACTGATTAATCCGAGTGAAATTAACGTATTATTTATGAAGCCATTTCGGCCTAACAAGGACATCCATGCGTAGTTTCTTACAAGTGTACTGCTCCAAAAAGGGATTAATATCAGCGCTATTAATAAGGCTTTTACTTTTGGGGAAGTAAAACTAAGTAAGTATGCAATCGGATATCCCAAGACAATACATAATACGGTAACAAATAAGGATACCTTTAAAGAGAATAATAATCTATCTAAATAAATTGGGCTTTTAAAAAAATGGATGTAATGTTCCCAAGTGAAAGATGGGTCAAAAAGGCTTAATCGCAGTGTTCTAATTATCGGGATAATGTAAAGGATAATCAAATAAACGATAGCAGGTAACAAGCCGAAAAACAAACTCTTTTTACGTAAAAAGTTGGTAAATTGAGATGCTTCTCTCATAGGTACGCTGTCTTTAGAAGGGGCAGAAGATGAAATCATTCGTATATCCTTATATCCGTGATTATCAAAAAAAATTTTCCAGGTGCCCGTTCAATCGTTATGGATCCAAAGTATTGAAACACATCGATAAAACAGGCACCCGTTATTTTGTTATTTAAGCAGCCATTCTGCAAATCTTTCGGCAACTTCAGAGCGATGTTCTGCCCACCAGTTATCGTCATTAAAGATCATTTGTTTGACATGTTCCGGGTTTGTTACTGACGTTGCGGCACGTTCTTCAGAAATATATTTAAAGGCATCTTCGTTGGTTGGGCCATAAGCATAAACAGACGCATATTTTGCTTCGGTTTCAGCTTGGGTGGCAAATTGGATGAACTTCTGCGCATTCTCTGTATTCGGTGATCCTTTTAGAATCATCCAGAAGTCCTGATAGAGAATCCCCTGGGTCCACTCAATTTCAACCGGCACTCCCTGCTCTTTCAATCCTGTCAAGCGAGAATTGTAACTTTGTGCCAGATAAACTTCACCATCTGTCAGCATCTGAGACACTTCAGCGCCGCTTCCCCACCATTTTGTCACATACGGTTTAATTTTGTCCAAACTTGCAAAAGCTCTGTCGATATCCAATGGATAAAGGTCTTCCGGCGCTACGCCATCCGCTAACAAAGCGGCTTCCAAAGCTGCATTCGGCACTCCGCCTACAGCATGCATCGCGCGTGGACCGGAAAATGTTTCCACGTCCCAAAATTCTGTCCAGTTCTTTGGATGATTTCCATCTGGAAATTTATCAGTCCGATATGCGTTGATCAGAGCAAAATATGATTCCCCAACTCCATACTCATGCTTCGACGCATCATAAAGCCCATCTAATTGTTCCTGAGAATAAAGACTATAATCAATAGGTACAAAGTTTTCCTGTCCAACATCCATGAAGTAATCCATAGGCATTACGACTACGTCCCATTCCACATTGCCTGATTGAACCATCGCTTTAATTCTTGATGTGTCAGGCTCTGACGTATCGATCACTTTGATACCTGTTGCAGCTTCAAAATCCTTAAAAATAGTTTCTCGCATCTTATCCTGGGATTCCCCTCCCCAGGCACATACGATTACTTCATCGGCTGCGGTGACTGCCAGAATATTGACAAAGGACAAACAGCAAAATAACGAAATAATCACAACAGAAATAATTTTTTTGATCATTTTTCCTCCAATACAAATAAATTTCTTTTTATGAAAAGCAAGGTTTAAACAATCATCTATTGATCGAAGTTTTTTAAAATTACACCCCCTTTATATTGCCAAGAAACAGAAACTTGATCTCCTTTTGAACAAACATATTGTCCGGGAACAAATGGCGTTTTGACTACCATTGTTGTTTCCTGCCCTAATTGCAATTCGTATTTACTGAAATCTCCCATATAAATTGTCTCAATAATTGTCCCTGTTAAATTGTTTTGCCCTTCTACCAGATCATCGTTGATGGTTGGCCATTCTGGGCGAATTAATAAGCTGACCTTTTCATTTAGATGAAAATCTTCAGTAGATATTGTGCGGACTTTTACCCCATCCAATGCGGTAACTTCATATAAATCATCGTTTTTTAACGAAATCGTTCCTTCCCATAAATTTGATTCGCCGAGGAAAGTTCCGACAAATTTACTGTTTGGTTTTTGATATAGTTCGCTTGGAGATCCTAATTGAACGATTTGTCCATTATTCATCAGTGCTATGCGATCCGACATCGTTAAAGCTTCTTGCTGGTCATGTGTAACGTAAATAACAGTAAGGCCTAGTTCTTCATGGATATGTTTGATTTCAATCTGCATTTCTTCTCTGAGCTTTTTATCCAAAGCTCCCAATGGTTCATCCATCAATAAGACCGTCGGATTATAAACAATCGCTCTGGCAAGTGCGACGCGTTGTGCCTGCCCACCGCTGATTTGTTTTATATATCGCTGTCCGTAACCTTCAAGACGTACGATTTTTAGCGCTTTGTTAACTTCTTTTGCTATTGATTTTTTCTCAAATTTACGCATTTCCAAAGGAAATGCAATATTCTGCGCAACAGTCATATGTGGAAATAATGCGTAATTTTGAAATACCATCCCAATATTTCGTTTTTCGGGAGGTAAATAATTGATTGGCTCTCCGTTAAACAAAATATCTCCGCTGGTAGGAAACTGGAACCCAGCAATCATTGAGAGCGTTGTTGTTTTTCCAGAGCCACTCGGACCCAGTAAAGTCAAAAACTCGCCTTTTTCTATTATCAGATTGACATTATCAACTGCTTTTACATTTTGATAGATTTTTGACAAGTTTACTAATTGGACTTCAGTGCCCGCTGAACGGTCTTTAAATGCCTGTACTTGGATATTCGCCATTATTTCCCTCGTTACAGCTTGTAGATTATGAAATTTTTAAAACAAAAGAACTGTTTATTTATTGTAACATCATGATATCATGATGAATTCTTTTATGTCAATACTCTATTCTTGATAGCGGTTAAAAAACACATATAAGCTTTCACAAAGAGACCAAATATTAGATATGCGGGTGACAAGTAAAGTGTAATGAATGAGTTGGACGGGAAAACGAAAAAAGTAACCTTGAGCTAGAAAATTAAAAAAACATCAATCTGTGAATAATCTGCAGCACGGATATGTTGTTTTTTTCAATTAAAAATCCCAGCTGTATGATAAGGTAAACTAACAGGTCTGGTCTTTAAACGCTCGTGATAGACTTGTAAAAAGGTCTTTTCGGTTTTGTGAAGGCGAAAAGACCTGTATTTGATGAGGAATATGATGATAACCGTCACATCTACCGCTGCGGCATTGATCGAAAATCCTGCTGCGATCAGCACGGGAAAACTCGCTTTGGTCATTTTTTATCTGTATTTATCGTTGCTTTAATTTTTGCAACGATAAAGCTGGTCCTTGACTTGTGCAGTTATCGTTATCGTTGAGAAATAGTTTCGAATCTTAGCGTCATTTAATTAGATCCCAGCAAGTTGGACGATGAAATTGTCTCAAGATTTCTTTGTTTACGATTTTTATAATGTTTTCAGACATTGATTGGATGTACTTCTTGGTTGCGCAGATATGCCAAAATACACAATAAATGGCGTTATATTGATAATTGCCAGCTATTATCTTATGTACCTTCGTATAGCTGCGAATTATGACAAAAGCCCCCTTGCTTTGATGTGTACCGCTTGATCCGTTAGCAGGGGTGTGAGGGCTCTCGTCATGTTCGGGTTGGATTTGTTTTGTCAAGGCTAAATAGAAACGTCCTATTGCCAGCAAGTTAGAAATGTCCTAATCACTTGATAAAGTAGAAAGTACCGGTGTGCCGTTTAGTTTCTTTTCATAGGTTCTCCAAGGGTGGTTATAGGCAGGCGGAAGGCTGGCAGATTTCGATGAGACCACTTTAGCCTGTTTAGGTCGTTTCTCGATAAGCTTTAGATCCAGTTTGTCCCCGTGAAACCAGGCAGACCCAGTACCTTTGCTATCCATGGTCAGCAAGAACATAGAAATAGGGAGGGTGACTGGTCAGGACCTGATAAGTCTTATTATTGAACTGGATCAGAAGGGTGGCTGAGATGATTCTGAAGTCATGCACAGAGAAGAAGAAGTCCAAATCCAGCTCTGGGTCTAAGGGGCAGTGACAATCCAGATCCGAGATGGGTCTGACAGCGAATCCGGCGTTGTAATCCTGAATAAACTCCGGCAGGTAAAGATTGGCTTCTTCATAGTCCGAGATGCCCAGGAGACGCATTTCTTTGATCAGACGGTCTTGTAAGGTCTGATTGGCCCGTTCCACCCGGCCTTTTGCCTGCGGAGAGTTGGCACAGATCAATTCAATGTCCAGCCCGCTGACAGCCCGCTGGAATTGAGTCACCGGTTCATCAACGACCCTTTCTTTGTGGTTGTCACGAAAGACGCTGAAGCGATCACTGTAAAAGCACAGAGGCAGTCCGATCTGTCTGGAGTAGCGTTTGCACAAGTTCCCATAGGCAAAGTAGCTTTCCTGTGTTACAAACTCCGCAGCCAGGATCTCACTGGTAGCATCATCCACAAAGACCAGCAAACATGCTTTCGGTCCGCGTTCTTCCAGCCAGGCATGATAGGACCCGTCTATTTGTACCAGTTCTCCGCGCTGA
This sequence comes from Flexilinea sp., assembly GCA_040766005.1. Classification (GTDB taxonomy): domain Bacteria; phylum Chloroflexota; class Anaerolineae; order Anaerolineales; family Anaerolineaceae; genus Flexilinea. The sequence goes on from JAXGRI010000001.1 coordinate 430,383, forward strand.
TGCCTCCGTTCGCGCGCATAATGTGGAACGACTTTTTTCCTGGTTCTTGCTTTCCAGACCCCAGCTTCGATCATGTATTTCCGAATCGTCTCTTTGGACAGCTTGATCCCCTTCATTACCTCTAACTTCTCCGCCATGAAGGTCGGACCAACCCCCCGGGTCTGATCCTCTTTGATAAAAGTCAGTACAGCCTCTCTTTTTGATTTATCCAGTTGGCAATTGCTCGGTCTGCCACGCTTTTTTGATACGAGTGCGCTCACCCCTTCCCGCCGATAGGCCTGCATCAGGCGCCTTACCTGCCGTTCATTCAAACTCAACCGCAGGGAGGTTTCTTTTTGCGTGATCCGTCCTTCCTGTGCCCGGTCCAGTTCAGTCTTCCGGGCTATTTCTTTAGCATTCATTGTGATTGTCCATGTCATAGCTCCTAATCCTGATTAGGACATTACTACTTTGCTCTGACAATTTTAAAGGTCGGGAGGTACATGTAGGATTACCATTCATATTGGACAAGATTTTCATCCCTAAATCTTTGCGGAAAACATAATGGATTAGTTGAAAATTCGCGACAATATCAATAAAAAAGCAACAGAAAAAACCTTTCAGTGAAAGGCTTTTCCTGTTATCAAATAACAGGAGAATCAAGGATTGTTATTTTCGTTATTTCAGCACAATGTCCGAAATTGTCAGCGAACCAGACGCTCCTTTATCTGCCGAACCAACGACTAAGGCGATTGTAATGGAACGAACTTTTGAGGGATCAATCCCAAGTAGATTTTCATTGATCTCTTTTGCGAGATTCAATTCGAAATTTTTGTACACTTTATCGGATTCGATTTTGATATTATGTATTGAGTTGGTGTCTGAAATCTTATCCGGAGCACCGACAAACGCAGATCCTGCGAACAAACTTTCATTAACATTTAAAATCCTGGAATAACCTAACGATTCCTGATTATGATCTTCATAATTAATCACGATCAGTGCATACCCTGAACCGCTGAAACCGAAAATAGGGCCACTGGTGGCAGAAGTAGAAAAAGTTGCGGAAAAAGTCAGGTCTATTGTTGAAATCGGTACATTTTGCTGAAGTGAAACCATACCCAAACCGGATTGCTCTATCCATAGTGCACGATCAAAAAGGCTGTTTTGTGAACTGACGAGGCTGATCTTACTTGAGCCGCCTTCGTCAACCAACTCCCTTTTCCAGCCTGTATAATCTTCAAGAAAATAGCCATTTTGGATCAGGTTTCCCAGATCCGGGGTTGATGGCGTAGGCACAAATGGCACCTCAGATTTGGATAAAGGTATTCCGCCAGCGTTTGTTTGCGCCTCAGTGCGTATTGAAACCGAACCGAAAACAAGTATTGACAGCACAGCAGTAAAAAACATGATGCGATGATGCTTCATTTCGTTCCTCCATATAAACGTACTAATGTTGCTATCCCTACTATTTATAATGCAATTACTTTATTATTATAAATGCCACCGGATGTGAGTTCAAATAATTATCAGGGTAATGAATAAAGCCCTTCAATTAACATTCATGTTAGATTTAAAGATTGTCAACCACTCTTTTCATCATCGGAAAAATGAAAGGAATTGGAATATGAAATCAGAAATGACAATAACCATCATACCAACTGTTGTCGCAACTATAGAAAATCCAGCTTCAATCAGCACTGGGAAGTTGTTGTTGGTCATTTTTTTCTCCGTATTAACAATCGCGCTGATCTTTACGATCATCCGACTGATTCTGGATTTACGAAAATACCGTTATCGTTAAAAGTGAACCGATGGAAAAATTTTTTGCACAAATCAGAAGAAAAAATAAGCCGGAAATGATAACAGATTCCGTCACAACCCCATATTTGCTGGCGGGCCTTGGCAACCCTGGACGAGAATATCGCGACTCACGCCACAATTATGGTTTCATGGTGGTTGACCGGATTGCACAGGAACTGGGGATTGAATTCAAAAAAAGTCAGTCGAAAGCGTTGATTGCCATCTCTTCCTATCAAGGGAAAAGAGTGATCTTGGCCAAGCCGCAAACGTTTATGAACCTGTCAGGTCAGGCGGTGATTCCTTTATTGAAATATTACAAAATTGCAGTGGATCATTTGCTGGTGATTCACGATGATTTGGATTTGCCCTTCGGCGCGCTGCGCATGCGCCCTGGTGGCGGGGCAGGCGGTCAAAAAGGGTTGAATTCGATCATTCATCAGCTGGGACATCAGGATTTTGCCCGCTTGCGCTGCGGAATTGACCACCCCACCGGACAAATGGATGTATCCGATTACGTTCTGAGCCGATTTTCGAAAGACGAAGAATCGCGTTTGCAGGAGCTGCTGGATAAAGCGGCGGCGGCGGCGCTGGCGTTTGTTGATAAAGGCATTCAGGATGCCATGACACGATATAACGGTGTGATCGCGGATTGATAACTCCATGCTGAAAACCATCACCGGACTTTCACAATGGAATTCTCTTTTGGGAGAAATCCAACTTCCGCTGGTTCAGGCTGAAACGGAATCTCTGGGTTTGGTTCGGGCGGCCCGCTTTCCGGTTGTCGCCGCATTGCGGCAGGCGCTGAACCGCCCGATTTTGTATCTGACGGAGAAGCCTTCGCTGGCTGCGCTCGCTATGGATGAAATAGCTTTCTGGACGCCAGGGAGTCCTTTTCAGCTTTTCCCGGCGCCGGATCCCTTGTTTTATGAACCGGGTGATTGGGAAGTGCCTACCCGTGCCAATCGAATTAACGTGCTGACGACGCTGGCTGGGCTCCGGATTCCGGGAACGGCTGCGGAACACGTAAATCCCTTTTTAATTGTCCCGATCCGCGCTTTAATGGCGAAAACAATTGACGCGCGTACTTTTTTGAAGTCTATTCGCACATTACGCGTAAATCAGCAGGTTAATCCGGATTATCTGATAAGAAATTGGGTAGAAGTCGGCTATGAGGCGACAGAAATTGTGGTCGAACCGGGAAAATTTTCCAAACGCGGCGGGCTGCTGGATATTTGGCCGCTTTCAGAAATGCAGCCGGCGCGGATCGATTTCTTTGGGGATGAAATTGGTTAATAATCCATTTTTTTGATCCTGCTACCCAACGGAATCTGAAGCGATTGAGAAGCTGCGGATCCCACCTGCAAAGGAAATTTTCTTGTCCCAGACGAAATCGCTGAATATCTCGAATGAGAAAATATCCGAATATCTGATTCCACTATGTACGCCTTGAACCACAGTCGTTATTGGATTATCTTCCTGGAAGATACGTTAGTCGTTACCGATGATTGGCTAATGATGAAAACACATGCGGAGGACATTGAAATACAGGCGGAAAAACTACGCGCTCAAAGCCTGGCTGAAGGGATTCTGGCATGTTTCCCTGAACCTTATTTCAGCTTTTCGGAAATTGAAGATCGTCTGACATCTTTTCGGCGCGTTAATCTGGGACGGTCTGAAAATGGCGTCATCCATCCGTTTGGTGAATGTTTTGAGCCGGCTGAACGCTTTGGCGGAAAAACCAATGACCTCCTCGATTTTTTGCTGGATAAATATCTGAATCAGGGAAAAGTGACGGTTGTCAGTCGTCAAAATCAGCGTCTTCAGTTGTTATGGAAGAATCTGGAAGCAATGACAGAGGCGGAATCGGAGCCTGATTTTATCCCCGGAACGATCCATGAAGGATTTCATGTTCGGGGCTCGGCTCAACATTCTGCCTGGCTCCTGACCGACAGTGAGATTTTCGGTTGGGAACGGCCGCTTCCGCGCAAACCGCAAGTTCATGCGGCGGATGTGCCCGAAAAATACTTTGCTGATCTGAAACCGGGAGATTTTGTTGTGCATGTGGATTATGGCGTCGGTCGTTATGTTGGACTGGTCAGCCGCACAATCGAGCATGTGACCCGCGAATTTTTGTGCATCGAATATGACAAAGGGGATCAGTTGTTTGTCCCGGTTCATCAGGCGGACAGGCTCACAAATTATATTGGACCGGACGGGCGGGATCCGGATCTGACTCGCCTGGGCACGCAGGAATGGCTGAACGTCAAACAGCACGTGCGTGAAAAAGTGGTTGAAATCGCACAAGATCTGCTGGATTTATACGCCAAACGACAGGTTTCGCAAGGTTTTGCATTTTCGGCTGATACTGTCTGGCAGCAGGATATGGAAGGTTCTTTTCCATATTTTGAAACGGAGGATCAAAAACTGGCAATCAGCCAAGTCAAGGCGGATATGGAACGTCCGCGGCCGATGGATCGGTTGATATGCGGCGATGTCGGTTTTGGAAAAACGGAGGTTGCACTGCGCGCCGCGTTCAAAGCCTCATGCGACAACAAACAGGTCGCAATTCTGGTGCCGACGACCGTACTTGCTCAGCAGCATTATGAGACATTTAAGCAGCGATTTTCCGCATTCCCGCTGAGCGTGGAAATGCTGTCGCGTTTCCGGACGGCTAAAGAACAGGAAGCAATCCTGAAAAAATTGGCGAATGGCAGCATCGATATCATTATTGGCACTCATCGGCTGGTATCGCGCGACGTGGAATTTAAAGATCTGGGACTGATCATCATTGATGAAGAACAACGTTTTGGCGTCGCTCAGAAAGAATATCTCAAGAAGTTGCGTACGGAAGTGGATGTGCTGACAATGACAGCCACGCCGATCCCGCGTACGCTCTATATGGCGCTTACCGGTGTGCGCGATATATCCAGCATTAACACGCCTCCGGATGAGCGGGTGCCAGTGGTGACCCATGTTGGCCCTTATTCAGATAAGCTAGTACGCCAGGCGATCTTGCGCGAGCTGGAGAGGGATGGACAGGTGTTTTTTGTTCATAACCGGGTCCAGTCGATCTATGCTATGGGGCAGCATCTGCGCGCGCTGGTGCCGGAGGCTCGCTTTGGCATCGGTCATGGGCAGTTGCCGGAAAAAGAGTTGTCCAAAGTGATGGATGCTTTTTACAACCATGAGATCGATGTCCTTTTAAGCACCTCAATCATTGAATCCGGGTTAGATGTGCCGAATGCCAATACGCTGATCGCTGACCGTGCTGACATGCTGGGGTTGGCGCAGCTTTATCAGATTCGCGGACGGGTTGGACGCAGCGCACAGCGCGCCTATGCTTATTTTTTCCAACAACGTAACCACAAACCGACAGATGAAGGATTGGAGCGTCTGGAAGTCATTGCTGAAAATACGCAGCTTGGTGCGGGCTATTCGATTGCAATGCGTGATTTGGAGATGCGCGGCGCCGGAGAAATTTTGGGCAGCCGCCAGCACGGCTCCATTGCTTCGGTTGGTTTCCATCTATATACGCGACTTCTGGCACAGGCGGTTAAAAATGTCAGACAAATCCGCGGCATGGAAGAAAATCTCCCGCAGGAAAACGGAATGGAAGATATGGCGCTCCAGTTCAATCCGGTTACTGTTGAACTGCCGCTGAACGTCGGTATTCCGGAAGATTATATTAGAGAACAGAAAACACGGATCAAGCTTTACCGCCGGTTGGCGTCCGTTCGCTCGGAATTGGAGCTGAAGGCGCTTATGGATGAGTTTGCTGAGCGGTTTGGTCCGGTTCCGGAATCGGTGGAAAACCTCTTTTTCCAGATTCAGTTAAAAATCCTAGCGGAAAAAATTGGGCTGGTTGGGGTATTGCGTGAAGGCGGATCGATTGTCCTACGTTATCCGCCGCTGCCCGCCGGGATTGAATCGCGCAGTTTGCCGGAACTCGGCGCTGGCATCCGCAGCGGCAAGAACGCTTATTGGCTGACCGGCGTTGATTTTGGCGGGGATAGCTGGAAGCAAACGCTGTTTAAGGTGTTAAACTGGATCCTTATGAAATAAAAATCGATAATGAAGCAAAATTGGTTAGTTTATTCTAAATCGAACAATTTTTTGTTGAATAGATCCAATCGAACCCATAGTATTGCCCTATGATCGTTTTTGCGTGTCTATCAGAAAAATCCATCAACGAAGTTCCCATGATTTCAACAGCGCAAACCCCAATTACATTTTCAGAATCAGTACTATATAGAGACTTTATCATCCTGTCTCGATAATGCCAATCATCATACACACGATTTAATTGAGCTTGATATTTTAGAAAAAACATGACCCAACAAAAGGTAACGAGGAATATAGCTGGCGTAATCACATTTCTTTTGCTAAATAAGGAGCAAGCAGTTTCTTGGCCATAACTCCTATTGAAAACGAAAAGAAGGCAAGACTTAAAAATATCCAGACGATTGGGATACTTCCGACTCTAGTCGGAACGTAGTCTATATAAAAATTTAACATCAAAGAAAAAATAGAAGCGATAATTGATGTCATTAAGACAAATAAGGATGTTAAAAAATGATGGTTTTTCACTTTTGAATTTAACCCAATAATGAAAAATAGCAAACTAAAGAAGATATGTAAAAGTGATTCTGCAGACACGTGTGACCAAAGACTATGTGTTGCATTTTGGAATATTATTGGAAATTTTTGAATTACTTTTGAGTAATCCAAAAATATTTCTTCGACGAAATGTCAACATAATATTTTGCATGAGATAAATTTCCAGTGCTAAAAACGAGATTAAAGTAAAGACTATTACGATAATCGAAAAAAGAATCCCCTTCTTGCACCAACTTTTTTGACGATGAAAAAAACGAAAATAAATGACGATCGAAACACTGAAAAGACAAATTGAAATACTAGTTAATTGAACAAAACCTGTTGAAAATGCTCCCAAAAATAAAGAGATAATGAATGACAAATCATCTTTATTTAATATGCCTCGTAATAAAAAAAATACAGAAGAGAGTGTAAAAGGGATTCCGATGCCATAAACAAAAAAACCGGATCCCCAATAGAAAGATTCCCAAATCTTTGTTTGAGGTAGATAAACTCCGCTGGTGATTACGGTTGCTATTGCATATAATGTCGATCTTTTGGGTATTACTTCAGCATTAGTTATGCAATACCAGTTTACAAACAAATTCGAAATTATAAAAATAAAGACAAAACCTGAAAAAATAGAAATTCTAATAAAGATGAGAGGATCTAAAATTGCATAGAAACTTTTTAGGAAGAAGTCTGAAAATCTTCCCGAAAGATTCATAAAGGCATAAGGTACAAAACCAAAGAAACCGATTTTTTTTGCGTCGTTTATTTCCCAATAATCATCTCTTCGCAATACTGTTCTAAATGAAATAAACAAATTTATGAGAGTAATTAATGAAATAAACAAGAAAGATAAAATAGTTTTATGATTATCTCTCGAAAAATGTGAAACCAATTCAATTGACAGTAATAAAAATATGCTCATTGAAATGAGAACAAGAGATTTGGATAAATTAGTTCTAACTGCAAGTGGATAATCCGTAATATTATCGAAAATCGGATCCAGAAAAGATATGAATTGGATTCTGTAATAAAAAACAAAAACAATACATGGAATTAACCAAATAAACAAAAAAATTCTTTTAATTGATCTCATTGTTTTGCGCTGTCTGCTTTACAAGAAAAAACTATTAAGTCGATGATTTGTGTTGAACAAACATTGATTTATATTCCCTATTTTACGACATTATGTTTTAAAATGTTGCTGAACCTTTTGAAGATACCTTTACATGATGTTTCTTGAAAATGTAAAAAAGCAAACGAGAAAATTCCGTTTCCAAGGACACGTGTAATTTTCAGCTTTATTTTCGAGACCCTTGTTTATCTATGTTTTTTAATCCCAGTTCCTGTGAGATAGATGAAGCCTCTAAGAAGAACACAAAAGGCATTGAAAAGAGTGGTGCGTGAGGGCGGATCGATTGTCCTGCGTTATCCGCCGCTGCCCGCCGGGATTGAATCGCGCAGTTTGCCGGAACTCGGCGCTGGCATCCGCAGCGGCAAGAACGCTTATTGGCTGACTGGCGTTAATTTTAATCAGGAAAGCTGGCGGAGCTTTCTGATAGACACATTGAGACAAGTTGAAAACGCGCCTCATCAGAATCCGCAGATGAAATCATCCGCAACGAACAATAGCAGCTGAACCGTTTCGCTGGTTTTTTAGCTGTCCTCTTATACCCGCTCCGCATATTCAATAAAACAGTATTGGCACGAAAATTGCATTCCTTTTGGCATAGTCGATAGAAATTATGCATGAAAGGACTATCATGAAAAGAACATTGCGCACTTTTTTAAAAATCACTTTTCTTTTTTTGTTAATTCAATTACTTTTTCTGGTTTCTACTGTAACAGCATCACCAGCTTTCGATACGTCTGAGGCTTTTGATGGAAAGTTAGTCATTTCCATGCGTTATGAAAGTGGGGAAGAAACGCTTCCAAACGGAAAATCTTATTATACGGACCAGATTATGCCGGTTTATCTGAAGGTTGACACAAACGAGCTAACGGAAGATCTGACCAATGTTAATTTTGAAATCAGGGTGCCAAAAGAATATCTTCAGACGGGCAACTGTAAAATTTCGGATTTTGAATCAAAACAACCCCATACAATTTCTGGACCGGTGACAGAAGGCGATGAATTGGTTTTCAAAATTCATTTTCCTCTGTTTGATAAGACAGAATCGTTCATGGTGCCATTGGTTTTTGATTTTTTGGATAGGGTTGTTCCGAATGATTACACGTTACCAGTAAGCACAAAACTGATTGAAACGCCCGAATCAGGAGATCCTATCGTAACCGAATCAAATCAGCTTGATTTACACCCTTTATACCTTGATCCGTTTTTAACCAAGTATGTCAATACGAACCAAATTCCAGGGATGGATCAGGATAATCTGGCAAATGACTAAACGATTGATACAATGCACCTGTTTTACATAGAATGCACCCGCGTTCAAGTGCCTTTTTTGATACCTTCTGCCTTTGGCATAGCGGACAGAAAGGACTAAAGGGACAAAACTGAATACGTCGATTAAAACTGTAGGTGCTGACCAGGTGAATTGTGCATTAATTCCGGGAGAATGGTTCAGCCTTCAAGAGAGCAGATCTCTGTATAATGTAATTATATCGCAAGATTTACCTTGAATTCAACCATTCGATTAGCGGGATAAGATTTTTCTCCTTGACGCCGTCAAAGCCGTTTTCGATGTGCTCAATCGCTTCGTTAAATTTTTCGTCCTTATCCTTTCGTTTTTTAAGTACCTTTGCAAACATGGACATCATAAATCGGTCCGTGCCTTTTAAGTCTTTCAAAGGTAAGCAGCCGCCCTGAGCATAGAAGAACGGTATCTTTTCAAGCTTATTTTCCGAGATTATGGTTTCAGCATTGGGCTCTCCAGCACGCCCCGTACCAGATCCGCATACTGCTTTGACGTTAAATTTTCTTACTTTTTTTAAGCCTTGAATCCTTCCGACCTTCATCCAACCCAGAAAAACAATTTCTTCTTTTTTATCTATTTTTGAAAGCTCGTTTACACGATAAACCTTCATACCAGTTTTAGCGGCAAGCATCTCAGCATATCTCTTAGTGAAACCTGTCTTTGACTCGTAAACAATGATCATTTTTTTGATAGCCCCTTATACCTTTTTTGTTGATTCAGGGAGTATAGAAAAATGATTACGGTAAAATTGAACCACGGCTACGATAATAAGCACGATCATGCCTAAAAGAGATATTATTTGTAGGGTAGCAAATTCCCCTTTAAATCCTGTCGGTGATTTCAAAAACTGGTAAATTCCAAAGTACGCCCAAGCGACCGGAAGCGGGAAGGCGGCATTGCGGACTTTCAAAAGTACTCCAATCAATAGAACAATTGCGATAATCAGCATTATGCTTCCCCAGGTTTCATGGGATAGACCAAAGCCGTTCCATCCAAGTTTAGTCAGCGCCGCAGCAATATTTACGACTGTAGCGATAAACAGCCAACCTGAATAGAGTCCAAAACTCAAGGGTAATAACCAACGCTTGCCTTCGCGTATTTCAAGCAGTTTTATACCAATCAAGGCTAAAGTAACCACAAAACCAAGTATGAATAGACTAGAAATTTCAACTAGAACAAAAGAAAATGATACGATCCACACAATGTTCAGAATGCAAGAAATTCTGAACAGATTAGAAATATGATCGATGGCTTTTTGATAATAAGGATCATCCTTCTTGACAATCATTACAATCATTGAGATCAATAGAAGCGAGTAGATTACACTCCATATGCTGAAAGTAGCTGGGCTTGGTGTTATTAAGGTGACATACATATCAGAAATTTGCTTTTGAGTCAAACCGTTGATTAAGCCGACGGCACCTAAGGTATTGATTACTAGTGTAACGATTAGAAAAAGTCCATTGATCCATGCCTTTTTTGTTCTGTCCATAAGTAACACTCCTTTATTCATTAGATTTATATTTGTTTAATACCGACATTTCACGCTAAAAATCTTAGTATTGTATGAATTTCTCTCCCGCAACCCCGCAGATACTGCATTTTTCTGGCCGCGATTTTTCAATGTTCCCGCAGACCGGGCAAAGATAATAAAAGACTTCTTCCGCCTCGTCGAGGTTTTCTAATGCTTCCTGATAAAGCTTCGCATGAACCTCTTCCGCTTTCATTGCAAATGTGAAGGACATAAGCGCGGCTTTGTTTCCATCCGCTTCGGCTTCCTTCACGAAGCCGGGATACATATCCTTATACTCATGTGTTTCTCCAGCGACAGCATCTTTGAGATTATCGGCTGTTGAATGGATTTTTCCTGCAACTTCAAAGTGTTTTAAAGCATGCAGTGTTTCAGCGTCAGATGCAGCCTTAAACAGCTTAGCTGCATTGATCTTCCCGTCCTTTTCAGCTTTCTTGGAATAAGCCAGGTATTTTCTGTTCGCCTGAGATTCTCCGGCAAATGCCTCCATCAAATTATCAAGCGTTTTGTTCTCACTCATTTTTTCGTCCTCCTTTTTTTTATTAAAAGCTTCTATCAGTTTTTTCACAACTTCTCTTGGAAATCCTTCCTGCTGCTTATGGTCTAAAAGCGACCGCAGAAAATCCTGAGTGTTATCACTTTGCGGAAGCATATATCCTGCTTCACGGATGAGATCCTCTGCCATAATATGATTGGATTTTTCAATGGCGGCAGCCAGTTTTCCATGTAATCCGGCAGCGATGTTCTCCTGTTCCGACTTGTTTCGCATAAGTACTTTCAGTGCGTTGGCGACTGCTTCGGCTTTATCCCATCAGGTCCAAACCTCACATCCGCATCAAGAAACAATAGCAGTTCACCCGTTGCTGCGTCTGCACCATTTTGGCAAGCCCACGACTTGCCTGTCCATCCTACGGGCTTGGATTTTAGGGTTATCAGCTTAACACCGTTTGCCAATGCAATTTGACCTGTTGAATCCTCTGACTCGTCGTCTATACAGATGATTTCTAAATTAGGTAACGTCTGTACGCTCAAATCCGCTAAAAGCAAGGGAAGGTTATGTTCCTCGTTACGTGCCGGTATAATCACCGATATGGTCTGATAGTTCGGTAAATTTTCGTTGACCACTGGCAAAGTTGGAATTCGATAAAAAAGAACCGCAGTAACCGCAAGCCCTACCAATACAATGACAAACTCAATAATAATTAAGGTCATGAACCATTCACCTTCAGCGTCTTATGAATTGCATCCGCCGCCAGTTTCCCGGTCAATATAGATACCGGCAACCCCGAAGGACTGAAAGTCCACTGACCGCATTGGTAAACATCTTCTATGGGTGTTTTAATGGAGTTTGTAATCTTTCTGAAACGACTCTCCGCAGGCAGCTTGTTGTTGGTAAACGACCATCCCGTGATGGCTCCGTGCGCATTACCGGTTTCCCGCTCAACTGTCAGCGGCGTGGCGCAAAGCGCAAATTCAACCATTTCCGTTATACCGGGAAACACGGATGCCTCCAACACTTCTATAATTTTTCTTGTGCAAAACTCTTTAAACCGCTCGTAGCTGACCGTGTCTGATAAATACTTTACAAGGTGGTAATCCATCAATGTACTAACGATTACGCCTGTCTTTCCCTCTGGTGCCAGTGAAGCATCCCGCAAGGCTGGGCAAGAAATCTCGTAGGTTGTGCGCTCCAAGTAATGTCCGATCCATTCATATAATCCATCTTCAGTCGCTACAGCCTCATTCCAATTTGTCAGTGAAGACAGGCCTGTCGTCGATGGTGTATAGAACGCATGCTCCGCAACGGCTTTCGAAGTAATCATGGTTTAGGTTAATGCCTATAAATAGAGAGAGTATGGAATCGCCGCCTTGCCCCTTTTCGGCCAGATCACGCTGGTTGTCTGTCTGCGGTGTATGCGTTGCGCCAGCAGCTGAATATAGTGATTTCTGGTCTGCAGCCCAAATCAACTTTTTGTAACGATAGGTATCTCCGCCTGCTGTGTGCAGCTGCTTTTGATGAGTATCCACTCGCGTCACTGCTGTATTCGTCAATATCTCGCCGCCAGCATTTCGGATATAGTCGGTTACGGTTTTAGCGAGCACACCTGTGCCGCCCTTGGGATAAAGGTAATCCAGGTACAACCCAAAATAGCTTAGCGCAAAGAAGGCGGGAGTATCTTTGAAAAAATGCTGTACAATCATATCAATGAGCGATTGACTGCTTGTAAACTGCTTCAGATAATCGGCCACCGGCTTGCTCAAGCGGCTGGCTTTACGTATATTAACTTGATATTTGAACAACCATGGCAGCAGCGTTTTCAACAGATAATCGCGGTCCTTCATGTCCTCAATAAACAGCGGATTATCGATGCCATAGAGCACATCCATATAATCCATCACTTTTTGGATCTCTTGTGCGATTTTATCGATATCCGATTCATTACCCGGAAAGATACCAGTAAGCATTTTTGCGTAACTTTTTAGGCTATCCCTCGAATCGAGCCTTGTCCATTGATTTTCGATACCAATAGATACCGAGTTTTGTGTTAAATCCATTTCCAGACCCAGGCTTTTTAACATAGGTAATAAAATACCGGAATTCTCAAAGGCGCGGATGCCCGCGTCAAAAGCATACCCCTGATAATGGAACGTATTTACCAGACCGCCAGTCTTATGAGATTTTTCACAGAGTAGCGTGCGGTATCCATATCGGCACAAATAGGCTGCACTTGTAAGACCGGCAAGGCCTCCGCCTACCACGATTGCGTCGAATTCTTTGTTCACGCGTTCACCTCCTGTAAATAATCAATGACCGCCTGTATTTCCACAGCAGATTTGTTTTCTATTGCGCAGATACAAGTCGCCTCGTACTTTTCCAACGAATCTTGATCAGCCGGTTTCTGCAGCCAGCACTTTTTTGCACCTTCAAAATTCCCGACAGCTACCCGTCGCATGATGCCGCGTATATCGACTTGCGTCGAGCAGGTAGGGTGCTCGCACAGCCTGCACCGCATAGCTTTCAGCATTACCGTGCGAGCCTCTTCGTCATACCCATAGTAAAGCTGGTCTGCCGTAAAGGGCTTTTCTACAATACGGACGAAGTTCTTCATGTTCTCCTGATAGACATACGGTTCTTTCCCGAGTTTTTTAAGTAGGGCGTTGGCTGCCGAAAGCCCAGAGGTTGTTACAGTGGGAGTCCCAGTTCCCATCACAGTAGATTCGCCACAGCAAAATAGGTTGTCCCATTCCGTCCGCGTGTGCAGGCGGTGTAGCATGTGCTGCCCCAGCATCTGTTTAGGTCCGGCTACTGCGCCGCCGTTTTTCAGCGTGTAGCGTTCTATGGTTTTAGGCGTGGCAACTTCGGCATACCTAACAGCCTGTTCAAATCCGGGGAACCTTTTTTCAAGTACGCCAATCAAACGTGCCTGTTCGCTTTGTTTTTTGTTTTTATACTCTCTAAGATCCTGCGTATCCCAGGCTTCAAATGTGGGGCCGATAGCCACAACGGTGTGCTCATCCTCTTTGCACAGTGTCTTATCGTCAATACTGAGTATATAGGCAGTCACTTCGCTTTCGTCGAGTTTGTCAGGATTGCCTACCAGCATTTCTATTGGAGCCGTATCTTCCGGTATGACATTCCGGTCAACCACGGCATACAAAACCACACTCGGATATGTAGGAGCCTGTTTTTGCGCCCATTTTCTTTTCTGCTGTGTGCTAAATGTAGGCTCAATCAACTTTCCATAAAGATTCCAAACGGTTCCCGAATAAATGATATCCGGAGCGAAGAGCTCGCTACCATCATCAAGCTTTACTCCAGCGGGCTTGCCGTCTTTAAAGATCAATGAGAGTACTTCTTTTTCTAGCAGCATTTCCCCGCCGTTCTCTTCAATGACCTTTTCAAGTTTGCCAGGAAGGAAGAGGGTGGAGCCTGCAGGATAATAGCTGCCGCCAACATGGTTATCCACAAACATAACGGCAGCAAGTACTGCAGGAGCTTCGTCCAGTGTTGCATAGCAGTAGGTCGATGTCAGCTTATCAAAGAATTTAAATATCTCTGGATCGGAAAAATACTTCTCCAACAAGCTTTTAGCGCTTTTATTCAAATACCCCAGAAATCTCATGTAAGATATCGGGTGTTTGAGCATGCTCTTCAGTGCAACTTTAGGATCTGTTTCATCAGCCGTGTTGTAGGTCGGCACATCTACCATCACATTCTGGTACATTTTCAGCATGTCGTGATAAAAGCGCTTAATATTTATCTTTTCGTTGGGGAAAAGACCGGCAAGCTCTTCTGAAAACCGATCGACATCTGCCCAGAATTTGATTCTTCTGCCTTTGAAATTCACGCAATACAGAAGATCATGACGAATCATATCAATGGGTTCCTCAATACAATTAAAGACGAAGCGATGAGCGTTGAACCCAGCTTCTCCAAATCCATATAGCATAGCCGAACCCTGGTCAAATGTCACGTGATCGCGTTTGAATATTCCACATGAACCCCCCGGTTGGTAGCTTTTATCAATAACAGCAACTTTCAAGTGGCGTTTGGCCAGCAAGCTGGCTGCAGTGAGTCCGGAAAGCCCGCCACCTACGACAATTACATCATAATTCATTGATTGATTCCTCATTATCCTTTTATTAAAGAAAAGAGTTACAACTTCATATTGTAGTGCTGTTTTTTAACTCTTCTCTGATTTTACGGTACATAATGATTGGACCGTCGCCCGGCACAAGCTTTTCACCGGACCTTAATGCAGATGCTTTGGGCTTTTGTGTGATAACAACCCTCTTATCCTGTCTTTCAACAGTTTTATTTCCAAACTTACCTATGTATGCAATCAAGCTGTTCAGCGGCTTGAAACTCGTCAGTCTGCAATAAAACCGGATATAAAGGACAGTGTTTTCATCATCAACAGGAGCAAAATAAATTATGACTTTAATCTTGTCACTAATGTGGTTCATCCAGACGTTAGGAAACCGGAAGCATAAATGGGTGTCCTTGATGACACATTCTTCAGGAGAACTGGGTTTTTGTCCATGATCCAGCTCGTTATTGGCACTGGTCGTTAAAATATCGTTTTCCCAAACTACCTTTGGGCCATTAACCAGAGTTTTATTTCCTCTACCAATTGTATTGTTATGGACAAAAGGAAGATGCACCACATCCAATTGGTTTTCAATGCACCTTGAATAGTGGGAATTCCAGTGATCTTCAACCTCGCTGAACACGTAAGAGGAATTGATTTCTTTATCAAAGAAAGGCAGATCCTCGGTGATTTTTTCTTCATCACCATACCATAGGTAGATAATACCGTTAAGTTCTCTGACCGGATAATGTCTGACATTGTATCGGCTGATGTCGGCAGCAGAGGCTTTTCCATTTGCAGGAATAAAATTGCATTGGCCGGTTTTATTAAATTCAAGACCGTGGAACGGACATTGCACGCAGTCACCCTTAACCTTTCCTAAACTGAGCGCAGCGCCACGATGCGTGCACTGGTCCACAACACAACCCAGTTCACCTTTACTGTTCCTAAATAGGGCTAAATCCAGATTTAGCCGTTTTACGCCTACAATTTGGTTAGACTTGACTTTTTTTGATGGAAGTATTGCATACTATTGATTTGTGATCATATCATCTACTCCTTAGAAAAATCATTAGTGATTTTCAACTTGTCCATATTAATCGGCACGGAAGTGCAAATGCCCTCCCAGTATGCTTCAAACAATTCATCAGCATTATCTTTATAACGAAGTTCTTCAGGATATAAAAGCATACCATCCAATACACCTTGAATCATGCAAAGGTATAGCCTGAGAGACCCTAGAGACACATCTGGTCTTATTTCACCATTAGACTGGCCTTTTAAGAAGCATCTCTGCATCTTCTGTTTGAATATTGCGTCTTTTTCGGAGATCAGCTGAGCAAATAAACTATTAAGTTGTTGGTTAGGAATAAATGTTATGGCACGCCAGAATCGAAGACGCTTGTCTTTTGAAAAATATTCAATCACAAAATTATACAGATTCTTCATAGCTTCCTTGCAGTATAAACCTTCGATTTTTAACATCCATTCATGTAAATAGGCATAGTATCTTTCGATTTCATCCCGAACAACCAACTCAATGATTTCATCCTTGCTCGCAAAATGACTGTAAAGCGAAGGCGCTTTGATTTTCACCGCCCCAGCTAGCTCGGCAACCGATAGCTGGTAGCCTTTTTCACAAAAAACATCAAATGCAGCCATAAGAATTTCCTGCTTTTTATCCAAATCTGGTACCTCCCAAGCTAACTAATATTTGTTAGCCTTATAGCTATATTTTACTATAAACTATTTACAGTTACAATCATATTTTATTGCTCGGATAATTTTTCGGCTTTTTCAGCTTGTTTCTACAAAATCATTACTACATATATAATTGAGATGCCGAGAAATCAACACAGCTACTCATATAATTCTATAGGAACGATTTTCCGTTGCACCAATCGACAAATAAATACATCAAATAAAATAATAGGAATTGTGCAAATACTCCTGCTTATATTTCTCAGCAAGTTTATATAAAAATCGCTTCAAAGGATTCATCGAGGAGCCTTTTCCTTGACAGGTCTGTAAAAGGTTAAAAAATCGTTCCTTTTCTTCTAGACTAGCCATGCCCTTGAAATAACCCCAGATATGTAAAGCGGCATTGACGCAGTTTCCCGGGATGACCTCCTGCGCATAAGCATTTTCGATAAGTCGATAAAAATCAATCGCCGGATATGAATATTTATCCTTTAAAAGATCCCTTATCTTTTTGTAATAATTCGGCGATTTCTCGAGTACAGCATATTTATATCTACTCCACTCGAGCTCTAGTGCTTTTATATTTTTATTAGGTGTCGTACAGTTAATGCATTTTATTGCTGAAAGGTTTTTATCTTTGACTTCGAGCATGATATCCGGTTTTTTCTCGCCAAGGTCAGTAAAAAAATCCAGAAACTCAGTCACAGAAATACTCTTGGAATGAGAACCGGTACTTTTCAGACAGTCTTGCTGAGAATAGTGAACTTTTTGCGGGCCGTCCTCCTTCCTCCAGGATGATAGGCATTGGGTAATCCAATAGGAATCGTCTTTTGACGGATCGTAGCATTGACTTTATTGTGAAGATTATCATAAACGACGGGAATTCCGAGGCACGAACCCAGTTCCAGAACATCGCCGATATGGTAGGACTTGTCGTCATTTTCTATTACGAGGCGCCGTTGATAGAATCGTACAGATCTTTATATCGCTCTGAAAAGCGAATTATGGCAGCTTTTTTGTCTCCATAGACGCCTCCGACATGTAGAATGATTTTGTTGGTGCAATCAACTTCCAGACTATCCATGAATGCTGAATGATAAGCGAGATCCTCAATCGCACGTTCTGCCACCTGTATGTCTGGTGAATTTAGTACGGTATATTGACCCGGATGCATCGAAACTCGAATACCGGCTTCTCTGATGCTGTTTCCGAGATGAGAAAGTTCCTTCTTAAATAGGCTTCTCCATTGTAGCGTATTGGCAGAACTTGAACCGAAGGGGATGACATCAGAACTGATCCGGAAAAGGCGGACATCATTTGTATCATTATAATTAATAATGTTTTCAAGTGACGTTAAATTGTGCCGAATCAATTCAATCAACTTTTCCTCGTTGATATTTTTCAGCAGGCAACCTTTTATGCCGGTGTTTGGAACACCGACAGTCAGGCAAGCATAGCCAATACTCATGATTTACCTCATAAAATATATTAACAAACAGTTTTTCCTTGATTAGTTGTTGTTTGAATGGCGAAGAAAGCCCATTTCCTTCGCCATTCAAACTGTTCGTCCCAAGTACACTATACAATTTGGATTTTCTTACCCTTTGGGTCTCCTTTGAAGGCTTCTATCGCATGTTCCCACGCCTCTAGTCCTATATCCTCATTATAGTATAAAGGAACTTCATTAAGATGAGCTAGTGCAATCTTACCCGTCATAAGCGGGTCATTGCTGGTCACATTGGTTTCAGGATCAACAAGGCCGTGCTCAAGTTCTATGTTCAAGCCTTCCAAATACTCGTCAAGTGTAAACTTTACTTTGCTGAAATCCATTCCCAGTTTACCTGCAATATCATTTGCTTCAGCTAATGTGAACTTTCTCATTTGTACCACCTTTTCTGTAATTATTTCTTTTCCTTATTGAAAAACAAATTATTGTTTTTTATTACGCATCTCATTCTCAAATTAATTTGTAAGGGTTATCGACTGGGACTGTATCATGCCGTACTTTTGGCTACATCCATCTTATATGGCAACGATATTGGTTTAACCTGGTTTTGGGACAATATACAAGCGATCAATATTTACGATGCGAACAGCGGTGGAAATCAAGTCGCAACTTATACGAGAGATCAGATGAATTTCGCTGAAACACATCTGACTTTCAGGATTCCAGACTTTCCTGTTTCAGAAAGTGTGAACTATCGCCGGCTCGAATTTGTTTTCAAGCCAGGCGCTGTGCTAAATCCCGGTGAAGGTGTGCGTTTATCGTTATTTGGTACATTTATTGATCCCGTTGGAACCGTTTTTGATCCGACCGTTCCAGAAAACAATTTATTTCGTAACACTGCAGCGTTTTCAGCAACAATTAACGGAAAAGATTTCTCGGCGGAATCTATCGAAAAATTTGAGCTCAAACCCATTGTTGAAGAATTGCGCATTTATAAGACCGTTCTGGACAACAGTACCAACCATTTTCTGGGCGATACATTGAGAATCGGTTTTCAAATCAGCGGAACGATCAGCTCTTTTCGGGATTTGAGCGATTTAGTCTTAATTGACTTTCTGCCTGCAGGGATTAACGTAATCAATCCGAACACGGGAGAACTTGTACCGGCTGGAGAGGAAGTAACCCCGACGGAAGGTGCTGAAAACTTGGAAAGCGCAAAGGTTTTTGACAATTATTTAAACAGTGGGAAACAGGCGCTGGTCATTAAGCTGAAACCGAGCTTTTTGCAAACCAAGCTGAAGGGTAAATTCAGTAAGCTGGAATTGCCAAAATTCAAGGTGCGCATTAATGAACATTCGTTGACAGGAAATAATGAGAATAAAGTTTTTGCCACTTCGAACAATCTCGGTCAATTGGGAAATCTTGCTCCTGTAAGGCTATTAGGGACGACAGCGGACATTTATGATGTTAATCAGAACGGCAATTATGAAGAAAAGGTACTGCACGCTGTTGTCAACTATGCTGCTATTATGCCAGTCAGCTCTAATGCGGTGAAATACATCCGTTATGCTCAAAGCGATTTATCGGTTACTGGCTTTTCGATGGGATTTAATGATGAGTATGATTATATTTAAAGGGTGGTCAATAATTCCCCGCTGGCATTGAAAGGTGTGGTTTTATACGACGTTTTGCCAAATAACGGATATGCGGAAAGCGATCCCGGCGACGCCCACTATCTGGATCTGTCCATTCCACGCAACTCCCAGTTCATCGATTATTTGCGCGCTGAAATCATACCTCCCACCGGTTTTGACGTGCTGTATTGGACGGGAACGCCAGAGTATGCACCGGAAACTGCTCCTGCGGCAGCCGGCTGGAAAACTTTAGCAGAACTGAATGGCAGACTTCAGCGCAGGACGGCATTCCGGATCAAGGAACAGAAAACCAGTCTGTTGCTGCAAACTCTCTGTTGATTTTGTTATTCCAATGAAGGTTAGCCGCGTTCACGGCGAAAGCCTTGCCTACCTTCCTGATATGCCTAAAGAGCCGCTCGCCACAGGCTCCGGGTCGAAATAAAGTTTGACAGCATGGAATATAGCAGCATTTGTGTGTCACAGTTAATCGAAGGAGACGGATCCGGTATATAACCGAATCAGCCTGTATGGCTTTTATATTCGAAAAATCGATCAAGAAACGGGCAATCCGCTTGCGAACATTAGATTTGCTTTCGCGCGTTGAAAATGAAACGGAAATCGATGTGGAACCGTTACGGATAATAACGGGACAATCATGTTCGATAAATTGCTCCAGAGGATATACCGGCTGCGGGAGATCGGCGATCCTGCCAATGGCTATCTGAGAATCCCGTTCATTTGGAATGTTGATGTAGCGGCATCGGTCTTTGACAAGATATCAATTGCTGCCGGTACTATGGGAGGCACAGGCAGTGAAGCCAACCTTGCTCCACTGGGGAATCAGCGGATTGAGCTGAGAACTGTCAGTGCGAATAAAAATTGGGTAGGCGGTTCCGGGCCGCGGCCAACTATATGGTTCAGGGCGTTATTCCGAATGGTCGAAGGCGGTATCGAAGAGCCGGTCCCATTGGCTCAAGCTCCGATTAAGCGCCTTGATGACGGCACTACAGAGGTGACCTGGCAAGATATTGAAGGTACGGATGCGCAGGACAACATATATACTTTCCGAGTGAGAGAAGTTGATGAAAACGGCGATGATTTTACACCGGAACATTATAGTAAAGTCGAAGAAGGGCTCTTTGTAACCAATACAATAAAAGAAGGAAAAATCCTGATCGATAAAGTTGTTCTATTTGGAAATGCCGAAGAGATTTTTCAATTTACAGTGACTAAAATTGGGACTGAAGTAACTTACGACGCCGAATTGACCAGTGAGCAAGATCCTGCCTCGCTGACTTTGCCGGAAGGGAAATACTCGGTTATTGAAATTAAAAAAGAAAACTGGAAACAGGCCTCCGTCGAATGCGCTTCTAATATTGATGGGAAATCACAACTGAACACAGGAATCTCCCTGGAAGAAAATGAAATTGTGACCTGTGTGTTTACGAACAGATATGAAAAAATTCCGGATATTCCGGATACCGGATTTCCCACAAAACCGTGAGTCTGGCTGCTAGCACTGGCGATCGATAAAGTTACAATCAAAATGAGAATAAAGACGATTGCGAGAAACCCGCAATCGTCTTTATTTGGAATTATCCCTCAAAACAGCAAAGCCGATACATTGCGCTGTAAAGAGATGCTTGCGGGCGAATCGGCTGTTAGCGATTTAGTGAAGCTTTTGCCGTTTTGCTGATTTGTTGCCTGCGACGTATCTTGAAAAGAACCGCTTGCAACCGCTCATTCCCTGCGGTTTGTAAAATGGAATGGCAGCCCCCGAACGGAGTTTAACATTTCTGAAATTGCCCCCTTGACAAATCGTCTTGAATCCATATAATTACTTTTTGCTGCCTGCGGGATAGCAAGCGGGCGAGTAACAAGAACCTTGACAATTGAGAAGCAGCAGAAACAAGAAACAAACCAGAACAATTCCGGAAAGAAGAGACAACGAAGCTAACCATCCTTGAAGAAGGGGTGGAAAAGAAATTAGCGGAGAGTTTGATCCTGGCTCAGGATGAACGCTGGCGGCGTGCCTAATACATGCAAGTCGAACGGGTGTAGCAATACACTAGTGGCGAACGGGTGAGTAACACGTTGGTGACCTGCCCCAAAGCGGGGAATACCACTTCGAAAGGAGTGACAAAACCGCGTAAGCTTGGACGAGTTAGAGAAGTCCAAGGAAAAGCGCAAGCTACTTTGGGAGGGGCCTGCGGCCCATCAGCTAGTTGGTGAAGGTAACGGCTCACCAAGGCAAAGACGGGTAGGGGACCTGAGAGGGTGATCCCCCACAATGGAACTGAAACACGGTCCATACACCTGCGGGTGGCAGCAGTAGGGAATATTGCTTAATGGGCGAAAGCCTGAAGCAGCAACGCCGCGTGAACGAAGAAGGCCTTCGGGTCGTAAAGTTCTTTTATATGTGATGAGGAAGGACAGTAGCATATGAATAAGTCTCGGCTAACTACGTGCCAGCAGCCGCGGTAAAACGTAGGAGACGAGCGTTATCCGGATTTACTGGGCGTAAAGAGCGTGTAGGAGGCGGTACAAGTTGGATGTGAAAGCTCCCGGCTTAACTGGGAGAGGTCGTTCAAGACTGTGCAGCTAGAGTGATGTAAGGGAGACGGAACTCCGGGTAGTGGTGAAATGCGTAGATATCCGGAAGAACACCAGAGGCGAAAGCGGTCTACTGGGCATCAACTGACACTGAGACGCGAAAGCCAGGGTAGCAAACGGGATTAGAGACCCCGGTAGTCCTGGCCGTAAACGATGCAGACTAGGCGTTTATGGGGTAAAACCCGTGAGTGCCGAAGCAAACGCGATAAGTCTGCCGCCTGGGGAGTACGGTCGCAAGATTAAAACTCAAAGGAATTGACGGGGGCCCGCACAAGCAGCGGAGCGTGTGGTTTAATTCGATGATACACGAAGAACCTTACCAGGGTTTGACATACAAGTGGTCGTGAAGAGAACTTGGAACGACCCTTCGGGGAGCTTGAACAGGTGCTGCATGGCTGTCGTCAGCTCGTGTCGTGAGATGTTCGGTTAAGTCCGCTAACGAGCGCAACCCTTGTTGTGTGTTACACGTATCACACGAGACCGCCGGTAGAAAGCCGGAGGAAGGTAGGGATGACGTCAAGTCAGCATGGCCTATATATCCTGGGCTACACACACGCTACAATGATCGGTACAATGGGTCGCGAAGCCGCGAGGCGGAGCCAATCCTAAAAAGCCGGTCTCAGTGCAGATTGCAGGCTGCAACTCGCCTGCATGAAGATGGAGTTGCTAGTAACCGCAGGTCAGCGATACTGCGGTGAATACGTTCCCGGGCCTTGTACACACCGCCCGTCACGTCATGGGAGTTGGCAACACCTGAAGCCGGTATCCTAACCGAAAGGGGGGAGCCGTCAAAGGTGGGGTTGATAACTGGGACGAAGTCGTAACAAGGTAGGGCTACCGGAAGGTGGCCCTGGATCACCTCCTTTCTAACGAGAAGAAGAGAACTGGAAGCGGAAGCGAAAGTGGAAGTGGAAGGGACTCGAAGAGACTCAACAAGAAGAAAGACCTGCAGGGAAGCGGAAGTGACCGCAGGCAGGGATTGTGAAGGGAAGAAGAAAGTTTCTGCTGGTTCTGAATTGTCAAGGGGGGCTTTTAGCTCAGCTGGTTAGAGCGCGCCTCTGATAAGGGCGAGGTCTCAGGTTCGAGTCCTGAAAGGCCCACAAAGCAGGTAAGCAAAGGAAGGGGATGTAGCTCAGCTGGGAGAGCGCTGCCTTTGCAAGGCAGATGCCAGGGGTTCGAGTCCCCTCATCTCCACAGGGAGTAAAAAGAAGAGCGGGGGAGTTGAGAGAGAGCTTTCCGGGGTGAATCGGAGAAGAGATTCAAAGCGGAAAGGTCATTCTCAAGGAAGAGGAAGACCGCGAGCACCTTAACAACCGAATACAGTATGTAGGCCAAATCGAACGGCGAAAGCCGAGCGATTTGAAAAGTAACCGAAAAGAAAAGAACGAAAAGTCAAGGCGGAGTAGATCAAGAAGAAGGATCTGCTCCTTGCATCACGTAAAAAGCTACTAAGAGCTCATGGGGGATGCCTTGGCGCTGAATGCCGAAGAAGGACGTGGGACACTGCGAAAAGCCCGGGGGAGCTGTGAACGAGCGCCGATCCCGGGATATCCGAATGGGGAAACCCGGCAGAGAGAACCTCTGTCATCCATACATGAACAAAATAGTGTATGGAAGGGAACCTGGAGAACTGAAACATCTAAGTATCCGGAGGAAAAGAGAATATTCCCAAAGTAGTGGCGAGCGAAATGGGAGAAGCCCAAACCGTTTGAGGTTGAACTCAAGCGGGGTTGTAGGATCAGCAACAACTGTGGAAAAAGCCTGAATATAGTGGAAGGATCTGGGAAGGTCCGGCAGAGAGGGTGAGACCCCCGTACACGAAATAGGAAGGGCACAAGCTGACACCTGAGTAGTGCCGTGCACGCTAATACGGCATGAAGCTGGGGAGACCACTTCCCAAGGCTAAACACATTCAGCGACCGATAGAGGACAAGTACCGTGAGGGAAAGGTGAAAAGTACCCCGAACAGGGGAGTGAAAGAGAACCTGAAACCGTGAGCTTACAAGCAGTCGGAGGGCGATACACGCAAGTGTGGGCCTGACGGCGTGCCTCTTGGAGAATGAGCCTGCGAGTTAATTGATGTGGCGAGGTTAAGGGAGAGAAACCTGGAGCCGAAGCGAAAGCGAGTCTGAATAGGGCGCGATAGTCGCATTGATTAGACACGAAACTGGATGAGCTAACCATGGGCAGGATGAAGCGAGATTGAAAACCTCGTGGAGTCCCTGAACCTTTCAATGCTGCAAAATTGAGGGATGACCTGTGGTTAGGGGTGATATGCCAAACGAATTCAGAGATAGCTTGTTCTCCCCGAAATAGTTTTAGGACTAGCGTGGGGTGATGACTTATGGAGGTAGAGCACTGATTGGGTAAGGGGTCAAAGACTTACCGAACCCAGACAAACTCCGAATGCCATAAGGGAGAAGCCCTGCAGTCGGACTGCGGGTGATGAGATTCGTAGTCGAAAGGGAAACAGCCCAGATCATCGGCTAAGGTCCCCAAATATATGCTAAGTGGGAAACGATGTGGAGTTACAAAGACAACCAGGAGGTTCGCTCAGAAGCAGCAATCCTTTAAAGAGTGCGTAACAGCTCACTGGTCAAGTGATTCTGCGCGGAAAATGTAACGGGGCTAAGCATAATACCGAAGCCATGGGTACCACATTAGATGTGGTGCGGTAGGGGAGCGTTCTGGGAGCGGCGAAGGCGTACCGGAAGGAGCGTTGGAGCGACCAGAAGTGAGAATGCAGGCATGAGTAGCGTAAAACATGTGAGAACCATGTTCGTTGAAAATCCAAGGATTCCGACGTCAAGTCAATCTGCGTCGGGTTAGTCGGGACCTAAGGCGAGGCCGGAAGGCGTAGTCGATGGACAACTGGTTAATAATCCAGTACCGATGGAGTGGAGTGAAGGGGACACAAAGAGGGAGTCCAGCCTGTTAGTGGATTCAGAGTGGATGAACGTCAGGCGTTGAGGCTGTGGGCTAAAAGACACGGCTGAGCTGAGGGAAATCAGGAGGCGCAAGCTGGAACTGAGACAGACCTTACTGTCAAGAAAAGCCTCTAAGCGAAGAAACTTCATTGCCCGTACCGTAAACCGACACTGGTGGATGAGTAGAGCATACTAAGACGAACGGGAGAACTATCGTTAAGGAACTAGGCAAAATAGCCCCGTAACTTAGGGAGAAGGGGTGCTCTCTTACTTGATCAATAGGGTGAGAGAGTCGCAGTGAAAGGGCTCTAGTGAC
This sequence comes from Flexilinea sp., assembly GCA_040766005.1. Classification (GTDB taxonomy): domain Bacteria; phylum Chloroflexota; class Anaerolineae; order Anaerolineales; family Anaerolineaceae; genus Flexilinea. The sequence goes on from JAXGRI010000001.1 coordinate 455,966, forward strand.
TGGTTATCAAACCACAGGTCTCTGCGAAGTCGAAAGACGAAGTATAGGGGCTGACGCCCGTTCGCCAGTGCCGGAAGTTGTTAAGGGGAAAGGTTAGAGGGAAACCTCGAAGCTAAGAACCGAAGCCCCGGTGAACGGCGGCCGTAACTATAACGGTCCTAAGGTAGCGAAATTCCTTGTCGGGTAAGTTCCGACCCGCACGAACGGCGTAACAACTAGAGCACTGTCTCAACGATAGACCCGGTGAAATTGAAATGGCTGTGAAGATGCGGCCTACCGCAGCAGGACAAAAAAGACCCCGTGGAGCTTTACTGTAACCTGGCATTGAGTTTAGGTATGATTTGTGTAGGATAGGTGGGAGACTGAGAAGATAGGGCGCCAGCCTTGTTGGAGTCAACAATTGAAATACCACCCTGATCATATTTGGGCTCTAACCTTGGTCCATGAACTGGAGAAGGGACCGTGTCAGGCGGGCAGTTTGACTGGGGCGGTCGCCTCCAAAAAGGTAACGGAGGCGCCCAAAGGTTCCCTCAGACAGAATGGAAACCTGTCGGAGAGTGTAAAGGCACAAGGGAGCTTAACTGCAAGACCAACGCGTCGAGCAGGTACGAAAGTAGGGCTTAGTGATCCCACGGTACAGAGTGGAATGGCCGTGGCTTACCGGATAAAAGCTACCCCGGGGATAACAGGCTGGTGAAATCCAAGAGTTCATATCGACGATTTCGCTCGGCACCTCGATGTCGGCTCATCGCATCCTGGGCTGAATCAGGTCCCCAAGGGCCCGGCTGTTCGCCGGTTAAGCGGTACGCGAGCTGGGTTCAGACCGTCGTGAGACAGGTCGGTCTCTATCCGCTGTGGGCGTAAGAGAATTGGAGAAGAGCCTGCCCCTAGTACGAGAGGACCGGGGTGGACAAACCTCTGGTGTGTCAGTTGTGATGCCGATTGCAACGCTGAGTAGCCACGTTTGGCAGAGATAACCGCTGAAAGCATCTAAGTGGGAAACTTGCTTCAAGATAAATTCTCTCATCGCAAGAATAAGATCGCACGGAGACTACGTGCTAGATAGGCTGGAGGTGAAAGTGCAGCGATGTATTGAGCAAACCAGTACTAATGATCGAAGGCTTAGGACGTGATGTAAGGAACAGATTCGTCTTCTGAAGAGGAAACGAACTACATACTGTATGAGGTAAAGGAAAGGTCATGTTGGTGACCAGAGGGACGTGGGTATACCCGGCAACATCTCGAACCCGGAAGTCAAGCACGTCAACGCCGATGGTACTTGGAGGGCGACCTCCTCGGGGAGAGTAGGTCATTGCCAACATGACCTTTTTGGTTCTAAGGGGGGAATGCTGGTGGGGAAAAGCTTTCCCGACATTCCAGGAGTATGCGAAAAAACCTGCAAATCTGCTGAGGTAACGGGGAGTATTTATGGAATGAAGGCGCGCTTGCGGCGCCTCGGGAGCAGAATAGCGATCTCTTTTCAACCCGGAGAGTTTTATTAATCAATCAATCAGATTTCCGGGCAGGCAGGCTGTTCGGCTGAGCTCCGGCACGTATATCATATGCAGATCCGTCTGATAAATTTCTTTCAGATTTTCTTCCGTCAAAATTTTACAAGCAGTTCCACAGATCAGGGATCCGTCATTTTTTAACATGCCGGTTTTGCTTCCGAGCAGCATGGCATGATCCGGCATATGTGTTGTCAGGATAACCGCCATATTTTCTTTCTGCGCCAAGTTTACGATCAGCTTCAGAATCTTGATTTGATTACCGTAATCCAGGTGGTTGGTGGGCTCATCCATCAATATCAGACGCGGCTGCTGAACCAGAACACGCGCAATTTGGACTTGTTGCCTTTCTCCGCCGCTGATCTCTTGCATCGATTTATTTGCAAGAAAACTGATCTTCATGTCGTCCATAACCTGATCCACTAAACGGTACTTTTTTTTTCCGGGTGAACGCAGCAGGCCGATATGTGGCGCGCGACCAAGAACGAGATAATCGCGAACGCAAAAGTTAAACGGCAGTGGTTGAAGTTGTGAGACATAACCGACGGAGCGCGCAAGTTCTGCGGGTGAAATCTTGTGGATTGACTCGTTTTTCAATAATACATCGCCACGTGCGGGCGTCAATTGACCGGAGAGACAGTTTAACAGCGTTGTTTTGCCAGATCCGTTGGCTCCCAAAATGGAAAAAATGTCTCCTGGATTGAGTGTAAAACTGACCTGATCAAAAATCGTACGTTTCTGATCGTAGGAAAATTGCAGCGCGTTAACGCAGAGGAGCGGTTCATGACTCATCTCAATCCACCTTTGTTTTCTGTTGAACTAACAGCCAGATAAAGAGGGGCGTCCCAAAGAGCCCAGTGAGGATGCTCAACGGAATTTCAGAGCCGGTCAAGTTCCGCGCGAGCGTGTCGACGAAAATCATGAAGCATCCGCCCAACAGAACCGTGACGGGGAGCAGAATTTTATTGTCATGCCCGACAAGAAGCCTGCCAAGATGCGGAATGATCAAACCGATCCAGCCAATTGCGCCGCTGATGCAAATGGAAGCGGCAGTCAGGATTGTTGCGCACAAAACGACAATCCTGCGCATTTTGAGCACACTCAACCCCAGCGAGCGCGCTTCATGATCGCCGAGTGACAGGATGTTGATTCGCCAGCGAAGGAGCAGCAAGATGACTGTGGCAATGCCCATGAAAGGCGCTATTGTCAGAATATCGCTTTGGCGAACTGATGAAAGGCTGCCCATGTCCAATAAACAATTGAAGCGAGCGTACTTTCCGGATCCGCAACATACTTCAGGATTCCCAGGATTGCATTCATGAAGCCGGAAACAATGATGCCGGAGAGTACCAACATTAGTGCAGATTTGTTCTTGAACAGTGTTGGAATGAAGACTGTCATGCTGACAGCCGCCAGGCCGCCGATGAGCGCGAATAGTTGGATCTCCATTGAACCAAGCCGTAATAGAATGGCAAATGCTGCACCGACGCAGCAACCGGCAGAAACCCCAAGCAGATCAGGCGAGACCAGCGGATTACGGAACATTCCCTGATAAACTGCGCCGGAAAGCGAGAGCGAACTGCCGACAATCAGTGCTCCCATCACACGCGGCAGCCGAATGTTCAAGATCACATTTTCCATTCGTTCGCTCCAGGTTGATTGGAGCGGCAATAACCGGCTTATCAGAATACGAATCGTATCGGTTATGGAAATTTGGAACCGACCGATTATCAGTGCGCCAAAAAAAAGCAATCCTAGCAATACACACAACAGAAAGAACACATTGCGATTATGAGTGTCTGTATTCCCGTTTTTTTTCAAATTCATTTTATGATCATTCTGTCAAAAATAGTTATTTCTTTTATAATGTCAATCCGTTCAAAACTCTGAACGGATTGACGTAACTAGTTGAGAGGATACAACGCTTCATGAACTCGGAGCTGCCAGACCTTCCATCAAATCCTGATAAGTCTGATCATTCAGTTCATAATGATAGTAATTTTTATAAAAGTCGAAGACTGTTTGCTTGATATCAATATCCAACGCATCTGGATATACCTGTTCAGTAAACCATAACATCTGGAGGGCAATCTCAACGCCAAATTTTTCCCACTTCATAACGCCCTGCGGATTTCGGATTATTTTACCGTCCTTTACGGCGGTCAGTCCCTGCCATGCCGGATCGCTCATGATTGTGTCCCAGGCTTTCTGCTGAGAGGATCCGCCAACCAAGATCAGATCCGGATCTGCCTCGACAATTACTTCCATATCAACTTCTTTATCCATTCCATCGATCACGCCTGCTACGACGTTTTTGCATCCGGTAGCGTCAATCCAGGTTTCTACGATCGACCCATCACCGCAGGTTAGCAGCGGACTATCGCCATGCTGCGCGGAGTTATAGTAAATTCGGATTCGCTGCTCTTCGGGGATGTTGGCAGTCGCCTCAGAGACGGTATTGTATACTTCATCAAGATATGTGAGGTACTCGTTTGCCTTGGCGGTTTCTTCTTCTCCCAGCAATTCACCCATTTTTGTAATCATTATTTTGAGTGATTCAAGATCTTCGCCTGCCAACATGCAAACTGTTGGGACGCCGGCTGCCCGCAAATCTTCAGCGAGTTGTTTGTTGGGTGTGATGACGACATCCGGGTCGAGCGCCAAAAGCTCTTCAGCAGTTGCATTGCCAGCGAACCCGGCATCTTCCAACAGGTGCGGGCTGACCGTCGTCAACCATACCCAGCCTTTTTGAACCGCAGTCAATGTTCCGATAATTTTTTCACCACTGCCGAGAAAAACTTCCATGGCTGTGCTGGCTGGCCAAAGGTGAATGACCCGATTAATCTCTTTTGGCAGTTCAACTTCGGCGCCTTGCAGATCGGTAAATATGCGTGTTTCGGCGTTTCCCTGTGCGTAAGCGGAATGTGAAATTCCAAAACTGAAAAGGACGACCAGACAGATGATCCATGAGACTAGTTTTTGGTAATTGGTTGTTTTTTTCATGTTCCCTCTTTCTTTATTCACGATATCCATTGATATGGATATCGCAGTTCAATTGTTACCCGGTCGCCCGCTTTCCATTCCCCTGAGGGAGGGATGGCCAGGAAGCCGTTTGCGCGGTTCATATCAAGCATTTGTCCCTTCCCGCGGAAGGGCGAAATCGGTGCTGCGAGCCATTCTCCATTTTCGGAACGTGAAACACAGACGCGAACGATGGGTTTCACTTTCTTTCCGGATGCAACATTTTCAGTCAGCGTCGCTTGCAGGAGCGGCGGTAGGTCTTGTTGACCGAGGTAATGGTCAATCAACGGTTTGACATACCAGTCGGCGGTGTATTCTGCCCCGCCCGGCGGACCGGACAATCCCACGATCGGCTTACCATTTTTTGCGACGGTATAAGACGTGTGATATCCTGGACCGTGATCCATGGTGTGGCAGATAATCTCTCCGATCTCCGCCAATGCCGGAATGGTAAAATCATCCGTCCCTTTTGAAGACCCGGCATTCAACACCACAATATCCGCTTTGGAAACGGCGTCGGAAAGTGCCAGCACAATGGTTTTCTTTTTATCGGGAATGATTGGATAAATTAACAGTTCGGCGGCGCCCCATTGCAGGATCTTTGTATGGATCATGATGCTGTTGGAATCTACATTTTTTCCCAAAGGGGCCCAGATCCCAGGCGGAACCAGCTCTGATCCGGTAGGAATAAATGCAACCACTGGCTTTTAAGAACACCTTGTTCTGATTGTGTCCACCGCTGACAAGGTTCGCGAGCAGGACTGGCGTCAATCTGGTACCATGCGGAACCAGCAAATCACCTTCACAATCTGCTGCCGACCGGAATTGTGAATTGTCCTTTTTCAGGAATTTGTTCCAAGATAATCCCACCCTGTTCATTGAATGTGACTTCTTCAATCCGAATGGATGTGTCGTAATCCCCCTGGATGCCGATCCCGGTGTTGCAGAAAACATATTCCTTTCCTTCCTGCCATGCAGCGGTATCCGGCATGCCATGTATGAAATCATCGCCATGGACGGCAATGCCGTCCCATTGACTTGACAGCTGATTGGGGAGCGTGTTTTTTGAATACACATTCTCCGCACTAATTCGATCAAGGCCTTCCTCAACATGAATCATTTCAATCAATGGCTGCAGGAAGCAGCGTTGCAACATTTCCTTAATTGCCGTTTCACGCGAAAGAGAAACTGGATCGGTTAACTCATTTGCCATTCTGTACATGTCCTTTCGTGAAATCTTTTATAACAGTGGTAATCTGTTGAGCATGCGCTGCGCACCTTCGGCTGACAAATCGTAGTCAGCAAGCATCTTGTAAAAATTTTGGATTTCCTGAATCAAATCTAGATCAGTGAAAAGATCGGGATGCAACGATTTGGCGATATAGAGGAGGTCGAGCGGCGCTTCCGCGGCATAATCCCAAAATAAGGCGCTGGTAGAAGTTGGCGTCAGATAAACCTGGCCATTCTTGACGGCACTGACGACTGACCAGCGCTCATCTTTCAGAGCATCGGTTGTGTTCATCCAGCCCATGAAAATCACCTCAGGATCCCATTCGATGATCTGTTCCATCGTTACATCGGTAAAACCACTCAGGTTTGTATCCAGCTCTTTCGAAACCAGTTCGCCGCCGGCAATGTTGACCAAAATTAATGGATATGAACTTTTCGCGAAACATTGCAGCCCATCCTCTGCTTTGCGAATATAGTAGACTTTTTTAATTTGGTCTGGCGCCAACGATTTCACCCGTTCGCTGACATACGCTATTTTTTCATCCAGATAGGCGAGCCAACGGGTGGCTTTTTCCTCTGCGTGCTGGCCTAATACGACAGCATACAGATTCATTTCCCGGGCGACCAGATCGCGAAATTCTTGCGCGGTCTCAAAATCAATGCCGGAAGGATTGGACGCGATGACCGGAATCCCAATTTCATTCATTTTGCGAACCTGATCCGGCAGCCCGCTCCAATGAAAACAACATCGATGCCCAATTCTGCAAGTTCCTCAACGTTTGGGTCGCGCGCACGTTATTCCAGTTTTGCAATATTCATCCAGGCGACTTCGGATAATTTCATCAAACCATTTCGTATAACCTAGCGCCATCATTGCGGCAACTTTGTCCGCCCCGTCAAAAATAATATCTGTGGAAATGAATTGCCCAAGTGCGCCAATATGCTGCGGCGGCTGAGAGAGCGTTATTTCCCTGTTTTCAAAATCTGTCACCTGAATTACGCCCGCGGCATTTGCCTCAGCCTGTGCCATGACGGACAACGGCGTGAAAACAAGCACAACCATGACGAAAAGGAACAGGACTGTGAATGGGTTTCAAAAAAACGGTTGATCGTGAAGATTTGATTTTCATTGATTGTCTCCTGATAGATTTGCGTGATCATTGTTTGTAATGCGATGTCTTTTGTCAGAATACTAACTATAATAATACTGATTGGAAATGAAAATAATTTGACGAAGAAAATTGGCCGAATAAAAACTTCTGATTTGTTGCTGATTAAGATCACTTTTTCTAATTTCAGTCGGAGCTGCTATAGCAAAGATAATCCGACGATTAACCCAAAAATCAGTTTAAAAATTCGCCACCGCGCAACAATTCTGCTTCAATCACTGTGTCTGCCGGAAAATAGCTTTCGCCGATTTTAGGCGAACCAAGCGTTGGCGGACAGTAAATCCGGGATGGTTGCGGCGGTAATTGACTGGCGTTATTTTGAATCCGTCCTCGGTTCGCTTGAATGATCGGCATGATCCGAAATTCCATATGCGGCGGACAGTGGATTTCAGCAGTTAAGACACCTGTTCGCTGCGCTGGTTTCTCTGGAACATGGCAAAATCGCGAAAGAATTGGACGGACACCAATCCATGCAATTAATCGCTCGATCAGTGGTGCAGGAATGATAATAACCGGTTTGTGTTGATAACTGATGCATATTGGCATTCCGGGAATAAAGATACCGATGGACGGGCACCTTGCCGCGCGCTCCATAAGTTCTACATTGTAGTCTTCTGATCCTTTGGATGAGCCGCCATTAATCAAGGATAATATCCGCCTGCGCCAGCGCCCGATCCAAGCGTCTGTTCCAAATCGCTTAGCTTGTCTTTAACAATTGGAAGCAGTATCGTGTCGGCTCCCATCTCGGTCAACATGGCTTCAGTCGCTCAGACTGTTGCGCATCGATATTTTCCACCGCGCTGCGGACTGTTCCGGCAATTAATATCGGTTGGTATAAAGGCGACTCTGGGCAATTTGTAAACCGGAACTGTTTCTTCCCGCCCATAATGAATGCGCCGATATCCATTGGACAGTTGGCTGGTTCGCTCTCATCAATAACGCCTTCAGATAAATAACTTTGCCGCGCTGACTGAAGGCGCATTGTCCGGGTCTGACCGTTGTATCAGCGGAAAAACTGATTCGTCCCAACTCATCAAAAAAGACGCGTTCAATTGGGATGACCGTATCGAAGGTGTCCAGAAATCGTCTCCCGGTATCTGCCGGACGTAATCGGATTCCGATTTTCCAGCTTTGCGTGTCTGGCATGGTGTTCTCAAACCGCGACCCGACAACTGCAACGCCATCAGCATCTGAAGCCAGACAGGGAAGAGTGATTTCTGAATACTGGTTTTTCTGCAAGAATTCGACCGCAGGCGTTTCGACTCTGCGTTCATTTCAGTTTGGATCAGGAGTTGACCAGTTTCGGAGACAATAACGCGAGCGCGTCTTCCTTAGCTGTCATTTTTGGGATGGGTCATGGTTTGCTCCAGAATAATTTGATGATGTCTACTTGACAAAAAAGACGTTAACCCAGTAACTTTATAATGCTCAATTATAAACTATTAATAATATGGGTATGTTCATCCGCGATTTGATATTTAACTTTTCCGTTTCTGGGAACAATATTTGTTATGTGAAGACCGTCTACTTTAGCCAACAAGTTTTTTCATGCAGTTTTCGGCCTGTGAATAGGGTGGTACAAAACGAAGAATACGGGTCTCTGAGACCGGTTATTACCTTTTGGAGAATGTAAAACAGGTAACGCTTTATCGCGTTACCTGTTTTTTCAAAGCGACGTGAATCGGATAACTATCTTTTATCGGTCAGAATTGCCCGAACGATCCGCCGATAGCGATAATCTTCCTTCGTTGAGTCATACCTCACAAGTTACCAAAGTCACCCAGTCTTTTTCTTCATGCCTGAGCATTTTGTCAATCTCTTTTGCCAGGATGCGTTCACTGGATCGAACTTCGTAAACATAGGTTTGGCCGAACGCCTGAATCTCAAATTGGTCGCCATGTTTCAAGGTATGTAACTGAGCGAAAGGTCCGGGTCGGTTTTTGAGCATCCCAGACATAAGGACTATGTTTCCACCGGGTTGGATAGGCTGAACCCTCGAGGTAGCCTACATTATGAAGTTGAGCCACGGCCATCCCATATTTCATTATCCGTTTGGCCAGGATTCCTACAACTGGCAATTCCATCCCCAATGAGGTTAACTTTAAGATGATGTCAGTTGATGCGTACGCCAGCGCAGTGGCTGGTTTGGAAGATCAGTCAGATGCCCGATTGGGAACCCGGTTTTTGGTATCTCGGGTTGGCTGTCAGTGTCTGTTCGGGATCCTGTATCAACGGCTCCGGATCAAGATGTTTGTTTATAAAGGTGCACAGTACGACTTCACCGGGATCCAACCCGATTAATGCTTCATGATCTTTCAAGTTTGCCTTGCTGACTAACGACCCGACTGTGCCGGATTCCTCGCAGACAATTGAATCCAGTTTCCATGATTTATTGGCTTTTCACGAACACTCAGATATTCGCCGCTGGGTTCAATGCGCGGTTTGACAATATATTGATTGTGTCCGATCGTACCGTTCAGACTGCCATAAAATTCAAATTTATCTTGAGATACCGGGTCAACAACTTTTTTGACGGCAATTGTATTTGGTGGCACATTAATAAACGTGCAAGAAACGACTTCTCCAATTTCCAAGTTGACGCTTCCCGGCGCCTGAACTTTGTTCGCAATCGATGAGTGCAAACCGCATCCAGTAAATGCCATCCTTCTGTAATTGCTTCAGCAACGCTGTAAAACCCGGAGCAACAGCGCCTGGTCGTTAGGCTGCGAGAGCTGTCTGTCAATTAAACGGCAGATACCCATTCCCGCTTGTTAAAGCTGAACTCCGGCATTTCTTCTGCCGATCCTGCCGGGAAGGTGACCTTATCCACGATCAGATGCGCATGACTGGATGTTGTGTTGACGAATGTGCAGGTGACAGCTTTTGCGGACTCTAAATTGTTGTCGCTCTCGGTTGATCAGGTCAATCGTAAAGGGCTCGGACAGCCCAAAGGGCTGAATCGTTTCGTTGCCGCTATTCGACAGCATTGGGGAGACCAAATCTGTAGCTGGCAGATCTGCCGCTTCACAATGCAAATCTTCCAAGACCCAGCCAGCAGGCAGATTTATCTGCTCGATTTGGTAAGTACCCGGTGTAAGGTCAGCGAATGTTTTTTACGCTGTTAAACTGGCCTTCGACGTTTTCTATTCCATCATCATCAAGTTCAAAATCCGTCATACCAGTTTCCGGGTTTGACAGTTGATACTGGAAGACGACTGTAGCGTTCGGTCTGGCGTCGAGGATAGTGGTGAGCCCCGCCATCGAACATTTCAATCCCACAAGTAATATTTCCGTTTGTTTTCGTTCGTTCGCAATTGGGCCATTGCCGTATAGCCGTCCGGTGCTTTCTCAGTAAACGAAGTGTTGTGCACGCCGTCATAAAGCGCGCTTCGCGAGAACGATATATTGAATCAGTTGTCACGAATTGCCAGAGAGATTTTCCGGCAGGCAACTCCAGCGCGTTTGAATCGCCTGGTTAGTACAAAACGTCAGCATCGGTTTCCTCAATCAGTTCATCATCGATCTTTGCAAATAATTTAGACCAGATTTCTGGCGGATTACCGATAGCTCCGCTCCAGGTTTTGTTAACAGTCGGTGTGATCAAACGGTTTGTGAACCTGTTTGTGATCTCCGCACAAATGAAATTAAACAAGGAGGGCGATTGCGCCTTTGGAGAGAGCTCGTCCAGGCTGCAGGTTCACTCCCTCAATCGAATAATAAATTGATTCAAAGCGGCTGCCCTTCTTCGTCCACCTCTTCTACGGAGAATGCGTAGAGGATTGCCCCAAATCATCGGTTAATTGAGATCGGTCCATTGAACCGGAAGCGGCGTGGTGTCATTGATTTCAAAAGATTGACACCCGGAACTTCTTCGGTTCGTCCATCTCGCTTGTTTTCCGATAGAGCTTGAACCAAACCGTGTCATGTGTTTCGAATTCGTCTGCCCAAGTTTTTGGCGGTAATAGTTCCATTTTCTGGAGCTGAGTACCGTTGATGGTGACGATCGCTTGTCATCACTCAACGTCTTTTTTATAGTTGGTAATCCGGCACTGCTGTTTTCGCTCGACGGTGTAGATATAAGCGGTAGATCCATCGTCATATTGCGGCAGGCCGCTTTGATGGTATAGGTAAATGTCCCAGCTGTTCCAGATGATGGATCACAACGATCGTGTAGTCCGCCGGAGCGACCAGTGTGCCGTCCTGATACACATTCAGCGTCTGGTGTGATCAGCTTCCGGCCCATTCACCCAGACCTTTTTGGCGGTTACGTCAGCCGTCAGGCTCTTGTAGGTGGTGACAGCAGTCCAGCTTGTCATCACTCAACGTCTTTTTCATAGTTGGTCGGCACTGCCGTTCATCGACGGTGTAGATATAAGCGGTAGATCCATCGTCCTTGTATTGCAGCAGGCCGCTGATGGTATAGGTAAATGTCCCAGCTGTTCCAGATGATGGATCCACAACGATCGTGTAGTCCGCCGGAGCGACCAGTGTGCCGTCCTGATACACATTCAGCGTCACCGCGGTGTGATCAGCTTCCGGCCCATTCACCCAGACCTTTTTGGCGGTTACGTCAGCCGTCGGGCTCTTGTAGGTGTTGGTGACAGTCAGCTTGTCATCACTCAACGTCTTTTCATAGTTGATCGGCACTGCTGTTTCATCGACGGTGTAGATAACGCCGGCGGTAGATCCATCGTCCTTGTGTGCAGCAGGCCGCTTTGATGGTATAGGTAAATGTCCCAGCTGTTCCAGATGATGGATCCGCAACGATCGTGTAGTCCGCCGGGCGACCAGTGTGCCGTCCTGATACGCATTCAGCGTCACCGCGGTGTGATCAACTTCCGGCCTACACCGAAGACCTTTTGGCGGTTACGTCAGCCGTCGGGCTCTTGTAGGTGTTGGTGACAGTCAGCTTGTCATCACTCAGCGTCTTTTCATAGTTGATCGGCACTGCTGTTTCATCGACGGTGTAGATAAGCGGTAGATCATCGTCCTTGTATTGCAGCAGGCGCTGATGGTATAGGTAAACGTCCCAGCTGTTCCAGATGATGGATCCACAACGATCGTGTAGTCCGCCGGAGCGACCAGTGTGCCGTCCTGATACACATTCAGCGTCACCGCGGTGTGATCAGCTTCCGGCCACGTTGACCCAGACCTTTTGGCGGTTACGTCAGCCGTTCAGGCCTCTTATAGGTGTTGGTGACAGTCAGTTTGTCATCACTCAACGTCTTTCATAGTTGGTCGGCACTGCCGTTTCATCGACGGTGTAGACGCCAAAGCGGTAGATCCATCGTCCTTGTATTGTTGCGGTAGGCCGCTGATGGTATAGGTAAACGTCCCAGCTGTTCCAGATGATGGATCCACAACGATCGTGTAGTCCTGGGTGACGCCAGTGTGCCGTCCTGATACACATTCAGCGTCACCGCGGTGTGATCAGCTTCGGCCCATTCACCCAGACCTTTTTGGCGGTTACGTCAGCCGTCGGGCTCTTGTAGGTGTTGGTGACAGTCAGCTTGTCATCACTCAACGTCTTTTCATAGTTGATCGGCACTGCTGTTTCATCGACGGTGTAGATATAAGCGGTAGATCCATCGTCCTTGTATTGCGGCAGGCCGCTGATGGTATAGGTAAATGTCCCAGCTGTTCCAGATGATGGATCCACAACGATCGTGTAGTCCGCCGGAGCGACCAGTGTGCCGTCCTGATACACATTCAGCGTCACCGCGGTGTGATCCAGCTTCCTTCCGGTCACCCAGACCTTTTTGGCGGTTACGTCAGCCGTCGGGCTCTTGTAGGTGTTGGTGACAGTCAGCTTGTCATCACTCAACGTCTTTTCATAGTTGATCGGCACTGCTGTTTCATCGACGGTGTAGATATAAGCGGTAGATCCATCGTCCTTGTATTGCGGCAGGCCGCTGATGGTATAGGTAAACGTCCCAGCTGTTCCAGATGATGGATCCACAACGATCGTGTAGTCCGCCGGAGCATTGTGCCGTCCTGATACACATTCAGCGTCACCGCGGTGTGATCGGCTTCCGGCCCGTTGACGAACCTTTTTGGCGGTTACGTCAGCCGTTGGGCTCTTATAGGTGTTGGTGACAGTCAGTTTGTCATCACTCAACGTCTTTTCATAGTTGGTCGGCGCTGCCGTTTCATCAACGTGTAGACGCCAAGCGTGAATCCATCGTCCTTGTATTGCGGTAGGCCGCTGATGGTATAGGTAAACGTCCCAGCTGTTCCAGATGATGGATCACAACGATCGTGTAGTCCGCCGGAGCGGCCAGTGTGCCGTCCTGATACACATTCAGCGTCACCGCGGTGTGATCAGCTTCCGGCCATTCGCCCAGACCTTTTGGCGGTTACGTCAGCCGTCCGGGCTCTTGTAGGTGTTGGTGACAGTCAGCTTGTCATCACTCGCGTCTTTTCATAGTTGATCAACTGCTGTTTCATCGACGGTGTAGATATAAGCGGTAGATCCATCGTCATATGCCGCGGCAGGCCGCTGATGGTATAGGTAAACGTCCCAGCTGTTCCAGATGATGGATCCACAACGATCGTGTAGTCCGCCGGAGCAGCCGGTGTGCCGTCTGATACACATTCGGCGTCACCGCGGTGTGATCAGCTTCCGGCCCATTCACCTTTTTGGCGGTTACGTCAGCCGTCGGGCTCTTGTAGGTGTTGGTGACGATCAGCTTGTCATCACTCAGCGTCTTTTCATAGTTGATCGGCACTGCTGTTTCATCGACGGTAGATATAAGCGGTGATCCATCGTCCTTGTATTGCGGCAGGCCGCTGATGGTATAGGTAAATGTCCCAGCTGTTCCAGATGATGGATCCACAACGATCGTGTAGTCCGCCGGAGCGACCAGTGTGCCGTCCTGATACACATTCAGCGTCACCGCGGTGTGATCAGCTTCCGGCCCATTCACCCAGACCTTTTTTGGCGGTTACGTCAGCCGTCGGGCTCTTGTAGGTGTTGGTGACAGTCAGCTTGTCATCACTCAACGTCTTTTCATAGTTGGTCGGCACTGCCGTTTCATCGACAGTGTAGACGCCTTCGCGGTAGATCCATCGTCCTTGTATTGCGGCAGGCCGCTGATGGTATAGGTAAATGTCCCAGCTGTTCCAGATGATGGATCCACAACGATCGTGTAGTCCGCCGGAGCGACCAGTGTGCCGTCTGATACATTCAGCGTCACCGCGGTGTGATCAGCTTCCGGCCCATTCACCCAGACCTTTTGGCGGTTACGTCAGCCGTCGGGCTCTTGTGGGTGTTGGTGACAGTCAGCTTGTCATCACTCAACGTCTTTTTCATAGTTGATCCGGCACTGCTGTTCTGTCGACGGTGTAGATAAGCGGTAGATCCATCGTCCTTGTATTGCGGCGCCGCTGATGGTATAGGTAAACGTCAGCTGTTCCAGATGGTGGATCCTGGCGATCGTGTAGTCCGCCGGGCGACCAGTGTACCGTCCTGATACACATTCAGCGTCACCGCGGTGTGAAATCAGCTTCCGGCCCATTCACCCAGACCTTTTGGCGGTTACGTCAGCCGTTGGGCTCTTATAGGTGTTGGTGACGATCAGTTTGTCATCACTCAACGTCTTTTCATAGTTGGTCGGCACTGCCGTTTCATCGACAGTGTAGACATAAGCGGTAGATCCATCGTCCTTGTATTGCGGTAGGCCGCTGATGGTATAGGTAAACGTCCCAGCTGTTCAGATGATGGATCCACAACGATCGTGTAGTCCCGCCGGAGCGACCAGTGTGCGTCGATACACATTCAGCGTCACCGCGGTGTGATCAGCTTCCAGCCCATTCACCCAGACCTTTTTGGCGGACACGTCAGCCGTCGGGCTCTTGTAGGTGTTGGTGACAGTCAGCTTGTCATCACTCAACGTCTTTCGCGGTGATCGGCACTGCTGTTTCATCACCGACGGTGTAGATATAAGCGGTAGATCCATCGTCCTTGTATTGCGGCAGGCCGCTGATGGTATAGGTAAACGTCCCAGCTGTTCCAGATGATGGATCCACAACGATCGTGTAGTCCGCCGGAGCGACCAGTGTGCCGTCCTGATACACATTCAGCGTCACCGCGGTGTGATCAGCTTCCGGCCCATTCACCCAGACCTTTTTGGCGGTTACGTCAGCCGTCGGGCTCTTGTAGGTGTTGGTGACAGTCAGCTTGTCATCACTCAACGTCTTTTCATAGTTGATCGGCACTGCTGTTTCATCGACGGTGTAGATATAAGCGGTAGATCCATCGTCCTTGTATTGCGGCAGGCCGCTGATGGTATAGGTAAATGTCCCAGCTGTTCCAGATGATGGATCCACAACGATCGTGTAGTCCGCCGGAGCGACCAGTGTGCCGTCCTGATACACGTTCAGCGTCACCGCGGTGTGATCAGCCGGCCCATTCGCAGACCTTTTGGCGGTTACGTCAGCCGTCAGGCTCTTGTGGGTATTGGTACGTTGGGCGTTTCCGCTGCATCGTCATAAAGCTGCGCATAGCCTGGAACTGCTCCGGGAGCAAAAGTGCCGTTTTCGAGGAAACCTTCCTGAAAACTATACGTGTAAGCGTTTCCGTTGATGTCCGTCTCCTCCAGTCCGCGCCAGCTCGCCTGCCAGGCGGCGTCTTCGTAACCGCAAGGGAGTTCAGTGCAGGTGGCATCAGTGTTACCATCCAGTTGGACGGGCGCCAAGCCAGGGACTGCCTCGGCTGCAGTCATAGCAGCAGTCTGACGATAAAGCTGGAACCAGAGGCTTGGTTTGGGCTCGGGTCCGTTAACCCAGATCTTTTCGGCCGAATAGACGCCATTCGTCGGAATTGTATAGGTGTTGACCATGGTAACGTCATATTCTGGCGTATTCCACAAATTCCCATCATTTTGTTCATTCTTCCATGTCGATGTGTAATTTTCAGGGGCGTTGTTCTCGAATGGAAGAAAATTCGAACAAACTCCTTCCTGATCGCAATCGCAGGTACCTTCTTCCACCATATACTCGTAATCAATGATTGTGTTGTCCGGACCCATATATGATAGTGGTACGTTTGGCCAATAAAAGGTGTAGTACGATTTACCGTCATTCACAACCGGCGTCTGATCGTAATCGATTTTGTAAACATATCCGGTAGGCGTAAAGTCGTCTGTGCTGTCATAATCCCGTTGCATCGCCCTGAAACAGATATCCGGATGCGGATCGGTCGGGCCGCCAATCCAGGCTTTATAGAAACGGCCGCTGCCGATGCTGGTATTTTCGTTGTTGCTATAGGTGACGGTCTGTTCGCGGTCAGCGACGGTCAGGGTCACAATGCCCGGAGCAGGGTTTGCTGATGCGCTCATCCCAGTCGGCACTTCTTCGCTAACCTGATAGCGCAGATACGGCAAGTTTTGGATTGCAATGGCGTTTGTTATGCCGGAATTAACCGTTATCGGATTTGTGATCCCCGCTTCTGCTGGGCAGATGTCATCGGTAAAATCTGGACAGGTCACATTGAAGTTAAAAGCAGCCTCCTCAATTTCGGTACCGTTTAAGTCGTAGTAGCGTTTAACGATGTTCAAAACACCCAACGGTTTTTCCTGATTGGTGAATGCCACGTTCATATCAGGCGTTTCATCATTTTTTATATAATAAGGTGTTTCTCCCTGAATGGTTGTGACGTAATCCGAGAGAGCAGCGTCGGCGTACCCTCCAACCCCGGTTTCAGTGATCGCATAATTCGACTGAAAGCGCAGGTTGGTCAATACGATCTTTTCGCCGGCTTTGAGGGAAAGGATCTTCGGGAACCCAGTAACGGCTGGGTCAGCCGTTACTTCAAAGGTAAACGTGCGGTCAAACGGGTCGCTTGCGATAACATTACCGGCGTAATCCGTAAGTTTCTTCTCAATGACATACAAGACTGGATTGACGCTTGGGTTGGGAAAGAAAATTTTCTGCTCATCTCCTTCGATATCCGTGTAGGTAAAACTTGCTTCCCCGTTGGTGGAATAGAGCCCGCTTTCAGGAGGAGGTGTGACGGATAAAACTGAATTGTCAATTTCAATGCGGTAAGTCAGCGAGGCGCATCTTAACGTTGGATCTGTATTGGGCGCCGGACAGGGTTGGTTCAGCGTTCCGACATCCCAGGAGATCGTTTTTGTTTCCGGGTCAAAAGTCGCGGTTCCCTGTGATGGCGTTAACTGAGTGGCTGTGTCATAAACAGTAAAACCGGTTCCCATCGGATCTGCCACACTGGCGTACCGCGCGGCTGCGACGATATCACCGGCGATTTGATTATAGATTTCGAGCAGGTTGCCGGGCGTTGCCGTATAAGATTTTCCGGGCGACGCCATGCTGTTCAGCACGGAGGTCCCGGTTGTCCCGGCTTGCAGCGCGATGGTATAAACGGTGTAGCCGTCCGCTTTGGCGAAACCGGCTTCCGCAATGGCATGATTGCCCATGTTGTAATATCGGTCGTTCGTGTTCCCATTTGTATCGTAATAGCGCTGATACATACTGGAGCCGGTTCCGACGGTTTCCTCATAGTCGAACTCAGCTTCCGGTGTATTTGGGCTTGTCATCCAGACTTCAACTGTCGAACCCCACCAGGTTACATTTCCGCGGACAAGATTCGCGTTGTTATCCTTGTAAGGAGAGCGGACATAATAGCCATATGTCGGTTCGCCGTCTGAAAGGAAGACGATCTGTTTGAAATCCGCGCTCGAATTCTCCAACAATATGCGTGCCTGATACATGCCAGCCTGGGTAAAAGTTCCGCCATTTGCAACCAGGTTATTAATCCTGGTGATTAATCCCCCGCGCCCAGTTGAATCGATGAAAGCGCCGTTTTGATAGGTGGATACGCTGCCTGCAAAAGTTACCAGTGCGATGCGGTTGGTCGTGTTGCCATCAATCAGCAATTGGTCGATGAATGAGGTCGCGGCCGTTTTGGCGGCGGCCATCCGACCCTCGTCTCCCATACTGCCGGAAGTGTCGATCACCAGCACCGTATCTGAAGTGCGGATTTCATCTTTGGCTTGGATGGACAGTGTAATATCCCAGGTGTTGACCATCCCTTCCACAGGTTCGGCGACTTTGTCAACGTCGACGTCTCCGGGATTGGTGACTGCCCGTGTGCCGATGTCGATGCTGCGCATCAGTGAAATACCCGGTTCCGCTGCCGCTTCCGGGAAAACAATGACGGGTGCATCAATTGAGACCGGCTGGGTCAAATGATCCGGGTTGTCCTCAAAAATTTCGGAGGCATCAGTTTGCGCGATTGCCGGCGAGAAGATCAGCAGTGAGCCGAAAATCACGAAAAGAAGGAGGTTCAGAAAATGAGGGATGCACTGAGAAAGCGGATTCGTTGAATCCTTGATACTTGTTTTGTTCTTTGGAGGCTCCCTAAAATTTAAAGCAAGAAGAATTCCCCGGATGTTCTTGTTCATAAAATCTCCTCATTAATAGTTTCAATTTCGTTGGTGGAAATCTGGTTCAGAAACGATACTTCATTCAAAATTAGGAAATGAGAAATCTCTTTGCGATACAGTTTTTTTACACAGTATGGTTTATACACAAAAAGAAATCATTTGAGATCACTTGTTTGGGTAGTGTTTTTAAATTTAGATCTCTGCAAAGTATGTTGCGGCATTACCCGTTCGGGTAGGAAAACCCTCTTTATGATCCTCCGCCGACAGCTTGAATAAAGAATGTGAACAAAACAAAAAAAGGTCACCTGCTTGCCGCCCGGGTGACCTTTTTAACTTTTTTATTGTTTGATTGAAGCACAGAGCTGCGCTTCAATTTCTGAATTTGAGGGAATTACGATTTTTGGTGTTTCATTTGCGTATAATGGTCAAAAAATTCAATCCGATTGTTTGCCTGGAGCTTCAAATAGAGGTTTTTTACGTGGTATTTGACCGTGTTATCGGATATCTGCAGTTCTTGTGCGATCTTCCTGACAGTCTTTCCGGCTGCCAGCAGTTCGGCTATTTGTTCTTCGCGTTCCGTAAGTTTTTCGAAAGTCAGCTGCATTTCAACCGGAATATCAGACGGTGACCACAGCATGTACTTTTGAAAAGCGCGATTTCCCCTTAAGTTGTTTTCATTGATCGTTTCAGCGACTTGTTTTTTGTATCTGGGCAGCGACAATGCGATCGGACTCAACACATTCACACACAGGATTAGAATGAAAAACAGGATGAGCATATTGAAATTTGGATTCTCACTGTTATTTATGCGATAGCCGAGGAACAATCCGATAATGACGCCGAAAGAATGGTATGCCAGACAAGTTCCTAAATAAAGCGGAAAGTTATCAAACAATTTCAGCGCTCTGATAAATATATCGAGAAACAAAAAGATGTTGATTATGAGGGGGATTGCAAGCAATGTGCTGATGAAGAAAAATGCAACGAATGTTGGTTCGCTGATCACAAAGATAAGGCCTGCCAGACTGGTCAGCACAATGCCTCCGATGATGATAAAGCGATTCTTGAGGTTGATTTTAAAACGAAAAACAGAAAAAACGATCAATAAGTATAGCAGGGCCCAATAGATCAACTGCCAACTTCCCAAGTGTACATACTTGGGATGGATGAGGTGTAATAAACCAACCTCTATTGAAAACAGCAATATGAAGAAGGGCTGCCAACAGCAATTCTTTGCCATGAGCTTGCCAGTTAAACGTTCCCATTTCTGAGCTCTGATGCCGATCTTCCGGCGAAAAATTTTTGACAGGCAACAGAAAAATGATGAAAATTGAGAGTCCATAAAGAACAATCCCGATACGGATGGCAACGGGAAGATTGGCTTCAATGATCTGCAAATTTGAAATAATTTGAATCAGCGTATAACAATAAACCCCCAGTGTCATGATTTTCAGCAGTGCGCGGGAATTGTCTTCATGATAAAGAAAAACACCCCAGAGCGAGGTAGTTATTCCGCTCAAACCGGGTAAAAGCACAAGCAAGATGTCAAATGCTGGCGGGACGTTTGGAAAGAGATAAATAGAAGTCAGACAGATACTGCTGATGTTTGCGGCGACCAACATCTTCTTTGTATAAATTTGCTTCTTGTAAAAAAAACCGCCGGCAATCAACCCGATCATATAGGCTGCCGCCGCGATGATTGCCCCTATTGTTATGTCGAGATTTGTTTCTCCCCGCATCAATGCAACTGCGGCGAGTACAAGAAGCCATGTCTGCGACAATCCAAACAGAAGGCTTTTCAGATATTGTTGTTGTCTCTCGGATAATTTCATAATCATTATAAAATTCATTTCTAATACGGAAATACTAAATTAATAACATATAAGTCAATTATACAATGATAGGGAAAACATGAGTATAACAAACTCAATCATAATTCTAATATGATTGTGGTTAAATATTTTTTGCAACATTATCAGGTTTTTCCCAATCTCCATAAAAATCATTGTATTCGGTGGATGTGGTATTTATTGACCGCGGTTTTGTCATTACTTGTCAATTGATTTGTCGGAAACCGCTTTCGCGAATAAAATAAACAATGAAAGATAAAGAAAAATGATCCATAAGATATTAATCGGCACCAATAATTTACATAAAATGAGCGAGATTCGGGCGATTATCCCCGAATTTGAGTTTGTGACTCCTGCAGAGTTGGGAATTCAACTGGATGTTGATGAAACGGGCAGCACGTTTGCAGAGAATGCGGCGTTGAAAGCGCATGCTTTCTGCAAAGCGAGCGGATTGACTACGCTGGCGGACGATTCCGGCCTGGAAGTGGATCTGCTGGGCGGTGCTCCTGGCGTCCATTCTCATCGTTACTGCCCGCTGCCGGGTGCGACGGATGCTGATCGCCGTGCATTTCTGCTAAAAAACCTGAACGGGAAACCGCAGCCATGGAAAGCAAAGTTCCGCAGTGCCGCTGCGATCTGCTTTCCAGAGAATGAAACTGTCACGATATTGGAAGGGGAATGCAATGGGGAAGTACTGCCTGAAGAACGGGGCAGCAACGGCTTTGGGTATGATGCGCTTTTTTACTTCCCGAAGTATGGCAAGACGCTGGCGGAGATGAGCGACACCGAGAAGAACCAAATCAGCCATCGGAAAGACGCCATGCGTAAAGTTCGGGATTTCTTAATTAGACGAGCAAAGGACGGATAGATGGATACGCTTCGCCATTTGTATCGAATTGGTCATGGGCTCTAGCAGCAGCCATACAATGGCGCCGCGCCATGCCGCAGAAAAATTTAAACGTCACGGTTTCCTGACGCCGATCACTTCCGGGTAACACTGTATGGCGCTTTGGCTTCGACCGGTAAAGGACACTTCACCGATGTTGCGTTGTATGAGGTTTTAGGTGAGCAGAAAACGTTTATTCAGTGGGAGCCGGAAAAAACTCCGGAATTCCATCCAAACGGAATGGAGTTTTCAGCTTGGGATGCTGCCGAAAAAGAGCTTGGAAGTTGGATGGTTTATTCGGTTGGGGGTGGTGCACTTTCAGAAGGTCCTGATGATGATGAACTTGAGGATGTATATCCGCTGCAGAGTATGGAAGAGATTCTGGACTATCTGGACAAGACCGGGAAAACATACTGGGAATATGTTGAGGAATGCGAAGGGAGAGAGATCTGGGATTATCTGCGCGAAGTTTTGCGAGTGATGTACGATACGATCAACCGTGGGTTGGCGACTGAAGGTGTGATTCCCGGCGGTTTGGGAGTCTCTCGCAAGGCACCGATCTTTTTCCGGCGCGGGAAATTGATGAATACGACCATGGCTTCGATTGGCAGGCTGACCGCATATACGCTGGCAGTGGCGGAAGAGAACGCCACCGGTGGGTTGGTTGTAACTGCACCGACCTGCGGATCCTGCGGGGTCGTGCCGGGAATTCTGCGTTATCTGCATGAGAATTTGTCACATTCCGAAGATACCGTTTTGAAAGCATTGGCGACAGCCGGAGTCTTCGGCAATATTGCAAAACACAACGGATCGATCTCTGGTGCTGAAGTTGGCTGCCAGGGTGAGGTCGGGGTTGCGGCTGCTATGGCTGCGGCTGCGGCAGCGCAGCTGTATTCCTGTTCTGTCCGTCAGATTGAGTATGCCGCTGAAATGGCTCTGGAGCATCATCTGGGCTTGACTTGCGACCCGGTAAATGGGCTGGTTCAGGTGCCTTGTATTGAACGGAACGCCTTTGCTGCTGGAACTTCTTTGTATGTGGCGGAATATGTCAGTTATACAGATGGCTCTCATATGATCAGTTATGATCAGGTGATTGATGTGATGCTGCATACCGGCGTTGATATGCCACCCCTTTATCGCGAAACGAGTGAAGGCGGACTGGCGAAGTTTTAGCGCCCGAAATAAGCTGTTTTTTCTGGAGGTTGTTTTGAAAGAGGAAACTGTCCGTGATCTGCTTGCGGTCAATCACAATTTTTATGAAACTTTCGGCACTTCCTTTGCCGCAACCCGTCGTCGGATTCAACCCGGCGTTCGCCGCTTTCTGAATGAATTCGCTGCGGATGGGGATTGGTTGGACCTCGGCTGCGGTTCTGGTGCTTTGGGAGTCGAATGGTCACTCAGCGGTTTCAGCGGATCTTATCATGGTACGGATTTCAGTGAGGCGTTGTTAACCGAAGCCCGCCAAATTACTGCTGAATTTCGGAACCCATCCTTTAAAATCTCTTATTCGCTGGCGGATTTGCTGGATGAAAACTGGGATGCCGCTTTTTCATCCAGTCGTTTTCATGGCGTCAGCGCCTTTGCAGTGTTGCATCACATTCCCGGGGCGCATCATCGAAAACGAATTCTTGAACAGGCGGCAAAATTGCTACGCCAAGATGGATTATTTTGTTGTTCCGTATGGCAGTTTCAGAATTCGCCGAAACTGATGAATCGTGTGATTCCGTGGGAACGGGTTGGGATTGATGAAGCGGCGCTGGAAACAGGTGATCTGCTGCTGGATTGGCGGGCAGAACAGACCGGGGATCGTAGCCGGCTGGGATTGCGTTATGTTCATTTGTTCACGGAGGCCGAGTTGATTGACCTGGCGCTTTCCGTTGGATTTAAAGTGCAGGAAACTTTTTATTCAGACGGTAAATCCGGGAATCTTGCGCTTTATCTGGTTGCCAGATAAACAGGATCTGGATAGGCTGCGATGGTCTTTTGAGGTTGTGTAGCAAGGTCGACAGACCAAACGTTATTTTTAAATAAAGACAAAGGCTTGGGTTATAAAAAGGAGTCTCTATACAAGAGACTCCTTTTTATTTCTTCTGGAGTAATCAATTTAATACGCTTTCTCATACGGTGGTTCAAATGATTTTTTAGGTATGCTGCGTTCAAATCGGAACATCGCCGGTATGAACAGCATACTGCCGGAGAACAGCAACGTGCTGATTCCACAGAATATATAGTAAGTAGACACACCGAAAATCTGTGCTGCCGGTCCGGAGATAACCATGGCCATTGGTATTGAAAAATTGATCATACTGGTGGCGATGGAGAAGACCCGCCCGCGCATTTCCGGGCGGGTGCGCGACTGGATCAAGGCGTTCATATTGACGAAACAAAATGACTCGCCGATTCCTGCGATGCCCCAGCCAAAAACAGCGAGAGGAAATTGATCTGCACTGGTAAGCCCTATTAGCAGAACGCCAACCCCAAACAGTAAATCACCGCTGATGCTGCTGCCGGTGCGGCTTTTAAAACCGCCCCACAAGCCCAGTAAAACAGCGCCCAATACTGTACCGAACCCAAAGGCGATGCCAATAATGCTCATACTGGTTTCGTTGCCAAAAAATTTGTTGGAAACAATCAGCGGCAGCAGGCTTTCTGTCGGGGTCAGTAACAGATTTGTCAATGATACATAACCGAGAAATGTGAATAGCCCTGGTGTTTTGCGAACGTATTGGAGCCCATGACGGAAGTCAGTGAAAACATGGGAAATCTGGCCGTGTAGTTGCAAGCGTTCCACCGTCGGCTTTTGAACTTTAGGCAGTCGTACCAATGCCAGCGGAACAATCACAAGCAATGCTGCAAAGAGATCAGCCAGTAAGATGTGATGGATAGCAACGGTGCGCATCAGGATGGCGCCGAAGAGTGGACCGATGATGTTGGGTGTTCCGCGGATAATATAATCTACCGCGTTGATGCGGGTCAGATGACCCATTGGCACAATCTGAGCAGCGGCGGCTTCCAACGTTGGCCAGCGAACCACGTTGAAGATGGAACGAGCGAGCATAGCAGCGAGGACGATCCCTGTCCAAGTCCAGTGTGCCTGAAACGCTGCCCGCAGCAGAAGTGAAACAGCGGCGATACCGCCTGCGGAAAAGATGAGAATCTTTTTGCGGCAGCTGCGGTCAACCAGAGGTCCAAACAATGGCCCAATTATTATTTCTGGCAGAAAAGTAGCAAGTGTCGCCAGGGAAAGTGTTATGGCTGAGCCGGTTTTTTCCGTCAACCACCAGATGAGCGAGAATTGAATTATAGAAGTACTGATCAGGCCAAAAACCTGTCCAGACCAAAGAAGTGCGAAGTTAAATTTCCAGTTGTTTTTTTGAATCATATAAAAATCCTGAACCATGCGAAGAGAACCGGCTGTTTCTGCGTTATGAGCGGATATGCAAAAAAAATATCGAACGGATGTTGATATCCGCTGAGTTCATAACAAGAAACCGGATCGTCTGGTAAACCAAAAGACGTCCGTGGTTCTCATGAACCCGTCAATGAAGACGAAAAATTACCGGGTATCTATGGATGTTGTGGTTCAGGTGTAATAAAACGCGTATCGCTGAAATATCTCGCACCAATTGCGGCGCTTAATTTCGCAGCTTTTTTCATAGAGTTGATTGAAGATGGAAATATCATAAGAAACGCAGGCGCGTTCAGATTCCATCCTTCGGATGTTGCTGTTCTGATTGTCTTTAGGTGTCATAAATCCTGCTTTGAGTGCCGGTTAGTATATGAGATAGGCTGATTTCCCGGCTCTCGGTATAAAAAACCATGCCTATAAAAACAGTATATCATATTTTAAGCGGATCAATCATTATGCTGGCAGCAGGCAGCAAGACCTTCAAGGCGTTTCCATTATTTACAAATGTCATTAATTTCGACTGAAATATCATATATATTTGTTTTCGATTTTGATAAAAAAAAAGAATATTGGCACTAACTTTTGATTCCTGTAATTTCGTAGTATAGAAAAGGAAGGAAGTCATTGCTAACTAAAAAAAGGAAGTAAAAGAAAAAAATCGGATCGAATTGTCAGCTTTGTCAGTAGCGATTTGTTTGTTTGGCGGTCGCGTCAGGGCGAAAAATGATTATTCGCTAATTGCTGCCGCCGGATTGGTGTAGTGATCTGGAATGGGATGAATTCCACAACGTTTCTTGGATTCGTAATCGACTGTGATCTTTTAATCTTTATAAAAGTGTTTCCGGCGAATACGGCTGCGGAAAACCCGCTCTATTGTCATATTGGCGCCGGCGTGGCGGAAACAAGCGACGGGACGATCTGTTTTGTGCTGTAAGCGGCGTATCCTGTCTATAAACCTGGCAGCGGTTATATTGATCGGAAAGTTGCGGAAGCGAATTATCTCAAGAAAATCCCAAAATCTTCAGGTGGTGTATTTGATAGTTCGAATCTGATCATTGCGGTGCAGACGGCGATGCCTGATGAACAAGGTGCTGTATATCATGTCATCCGGCAGGGTCAGGCGCTCTGGCACATTGCTGATGCTTATGGAACGGACATTGAAGCGCTTGCGGAATGGAACCAGATGAAAACAACGGATATGCTCCAGGTTGGTGAAAAGCTGCAAATTCTCCCGAAAGGCGCGGTTGTCACTGCTCCAACACAGTAGCTAACACAGCTTGCTACCATAAGCGCGGATGGCAAATTTCTTCAAAGCGGAGAAAATCTTTGGTCTATTGCAGAGCTTTGGAAGGTGGATTTGCGAACGCTGCTGGCAGTCTATGGACTTAAAGAAACTTCAACGATCAGTATCGGCTGGAAACTGTTTGTCCCGGTGACTCCTACTGTTTCGCCGATACCTGTTTTGATCGTTACGCCAGCCGCCGTTGCGACAACTGCTATACCGGATAAGAGAAATCCCTCTCCGATCGTCCGGAATCGAGTCAGATGGCTGAAAATTATCCTTTTTGAATTGATTGGGCTGATTATGGGCTTGATAGCGATCCTCAGAAAGCAGTCGTTGACGAGCTTATGAATCAAATGTTGAGCTGCGCCACGCAGAATCGATCGCAGAGTTCCTCAATCCAGTCTCGGCGGGCGAGTACGGCAATCCAATCAGCCGGGATAGCGGCAAACCCATAGCGCAGCCCCGCCAATCCGCCCGCGACGGCAGCGATCGTATCGCTGTCTTCTCCGAGGTTGACCGCTTTTAAAGCGCAATCCCGATAGGAATCACTTTTACTCAGGCACCACAACGCTGCTTCCAACGTGGTCACGACATAGCCGGAGCTGACAATCTCGGTTTCCGGTTTTTCAGCGAGCGCTTTAATATCAGCCAGCCAGGAATAATGAGGGATTTCCGCAATAAAATTGGGCTGTATCTGATACCAGCTGAGTGCTTTTTTGGCGCCGGTTTGGATCAGATCAGGCAGCGGTTTTGGGGAAAATTGCAAAATTTCAGCCGCGATTGATAGATAGATTCCGCAAGCCATCATACTGCGTGGATTGGCGTGGGTCAGCTGTGAAAGGTTGTGAATAATCTGAAAACAGTGCTCATTTTGGATTTCAAATCCGTTTTGCACTTTCAGTATCAGGTGGAACAGCGCGGGCAAGATGCGCATTAAAGAACCGTTGCCGTTGTCCCTGCCCAACTTCCCTCCACACTCAAGCGGGGGGACACCTTGGTTGAAGCGGTTGATTGCAGCACGAGTAGTGTTACCGATATCAAACATCAAGCCTGCCGGTGTATAAGCGCCTGCCAACGCCCATTGTGAGAATTTTTGCAGGATATCTTGATAGTTCAGCTCTTTGGATAAACTGTCCATCAGGCAAAAAGTCATACTGGAATCATCTGACCAAAAGCCAGGAGGCAGATCATACGTGCCAAAACCACGCATATCGTCGACCGGATCTTGCCGCAACTCATCCCTGGAAATGAATTCTACTGGGACGCCAAGCGCATCAGCTGTGCAAAGACCGAATATGGCGCCGCGGATTTTTTCCCGCCAAAAATGCGGGATTTTTTTCTGACCAAAGGTCAGGATATCTTCGTTCTGCTGGTTTTTGTTCTCTGATTTGATTTCTGAATTCATGAAGAGCCAACCTGTTTATATGGATCTTGTCTAGATTACCTTACAATTGTCAGACAATATCCATGCTTTTAATATTACAAAAAAAGAAACAAACTGTTCATAATCCACATATAATATATATGTCGGTATCAGTATATTTCGAATGACTTATTATGACAACCGTCAGATATTTTGTTTGATGGAGGCTGCCTGTTGAAAACCGGAAAGATCAGAAGTCTGTTAGGAAAGATTTTTGACGCAATCATACCTCTCTTTGCTACTATTCTGGCATTGATCATTGGTGTGGTGGTGTTGAAGTCGCTCGGGAAAGATCCGATTGCCGCTTACGCGGCGTTGTTTGACGGCGCCTTTGGCAGTCTGCGTGCTGTCATTCAGACAACGATCAAGGCAACACCGCTTCTGTTGGTTGGGATCGGCGTCTGCATCGCATTTCGCGGCGGTGTGATCAATATCGGAGGTGAGGGACAATTCATTGTCGGAGCACTGTTCTCTGCGGCGATTGCGCTTTATGTCCCTATCAATTCACGCTGGATTATGATCCCATTTTGCTTGTTGGGCGGGGTTGCTGCTGGTGCAATCTGGGGAGGGATTCCCGGCGTGCTGAAGGCACGGCTTGGCGTGAATGAAATTCTGACGACAGTCATGATGAATTCGATTGCGGTTTATCTTTCGAATTTCTTGTTGCGCGGCCCGATGATTGATCCACGTGAAATTGAAATGGGTACCCGCGCTGCGCAGACGGCATTGTTGCCTGAGCATACATTCCTGACACGTTTGGTTCCGCCGACCCAATTGAACACTGGAACAATTCTGGCCGTTATCCTTGCTGGGATGGCATATATTCTGCTTTGGAAGACTACAATTGGATACCGGATACGGGCGGTTGGGATGAGCCCGCATGCCTCCCGTTATGGTGGGATCAACGTGCCCTTTTTCCAGTCGTTGGCGTTGACGCTTGGCGGTGCGATGGCAGGATTGGCGGGGGCGGTTGAGGTTCTCGGCGTTCAGCATCGGGTACTGGAAAACATTTCCGCTAATTATGGATTCAACGGGATTGTAACCGCTTTGTTCGGCAACTTGCATCCATTGGGAACCATTCCTGCCGCATTCCTTTTTGGCGGATTAATGGTTGGCGGAAACAAGTTACAGCGAACGGTACAGGTTCATTCCGCGTTTATCGATACGCTGCTGGGGCTGGTTGTCCTGTTCGTTGTAGCGGCTAAAATAATTGCGGTAAGACGTTCGAAGAGGAGAGCAATCAATGGATAATCTGTTTTCTGCCGCAACGATTTTCGGAATTGTTGGGATGGCGATCCATCTGGCAATGCCTTACCTGTACGCTGCGATTGGTGAATTGTTTGATCAGACCGCGGGATGTTTCAATCTCGGTACAGAAGGAATCATGATGATGGGGGCGTTTTCCGCCTTCTATACGGTTTATCAGACTGGCAACCTCCTTTTGGGAATTGTTATGGCGGCACTGGTAGGGCTGTTGATGGGGCTGATCATGGCGTTGATCAGTGTCACGTTCAAGGCTGCACAGGGGATAAGCGGTATTGGGCTGACCATGTTTGGGGTGGGGTTGTCCTCGCTTTTGTCTAAAACATTGCTTGAAGGCACCGTAAAATCAGTGAATGGCTTCCCCAGTATAAAAATTCCTTTTCTGAGCGATATCCCTTATATTGGGAATGCCTTTTTCAACCATAATTTGATGGTTTACATCGCTTATTTGCTGGTTCCAACTGCCTCGCTGGCCCTTTATAAGACTACCTCCGGGCTTAAATCGATCGGTCGGACAAAACCCCAGTGCGGCGGATACGCTGGGCGTTTCGGTGACAAAAATCCGCTACCTGTGTATCTGTATTGGCGGCGTTCTTTCCGGAATAGCAGGGGCAACTTTCTCAATTGCGAACATCAATATGTTTCAGGAGAAGATGACGAACGGAACAGGTTTTATCGCGGTTGCGTTAGTATATTTCAGCGGTTGGAAACCCAAGGGCGTGCTGCTGGGGGCGCTTTTATTCAGCTTTGTGAATGCGTTGCAGCTGCGTCTACAGGTTCTTGGAATTGAGATTCCTTCGGATATCGCGATGATGTTGCCCTATTTGTTGACGATCGTCGCGCTGGTGTTTGTTGAAAGCCGTGACGCTCCGGCAGCTTTGGCTGTTCCATTTGAACGGAGTGAAAAACTGATTTTCCAGTGGGAGATCAGGTAACTGATCTCCGAATCGAAAATAATATTTTGAACTATTATAAGGAGTAAATGTGATGAAAAAGAATTTGTTTGTTGTTTTATTGACTGGCATAATGCTTTTCGTTTTTATTTTCCCCGGCGTTTGCGGCGGATGAACCCTTTCGCGTGGCAATGGTGATGCCTTCGAAAATTAATGATTATTCATTCAGTCAGTCCATGTATGAAGCGTTGAAGAAACTGGGCGAAACCTATCCTGAGGGTGGTTTTGAACTGGTTTATTCGGAAGATATGTTCAACGTCGCTGACGCCCGGGAAGCAATTCGGGACTATGCAGATATGGGATACAACCTGGTTATTGCCCACGGTTCCCAGTACGGAACTTCGCTGCAAGAAATTGCTCCGGACTATCCTGAAACCGCTTTTGCCTGGGGGAATGGCACTGATTTTTATGGCCAACCCAATATTTCTGTTTATCAGGCGCGCGCTGAAGAGGGCGGTTATGTGTTTGGAAGAATTGCTGCTGAATTCACCAACAAAGGAAAACTCGGTGTCTGCGGTCCGGTTGAATCCGGTGACGCGAAAACATATATCGACGGTTTCAAAAATGGAGCTAAGGAAGGCGGCTCAGAAGTCTCTGTCACCTACACCTCTTCTTTCTCGGACGTATCATTGATGGCGGCAGCTGCCAAGACCCATATGGATGAAGGCGCGATGCTGCTGACCGGAACTTCACAATCCATCCCAGGTGCAGTCAGCGTGGTCAAAGAACGCAATGGTAACTGGTTGGGTGTTCAATGGGATACGATTCCGCTTGCTCCGGAAAACGTGATCGCAAGTCTGGTATATGACTGGTCATCTATTTTGCACGATATTGTCGGCAACATGAAAGAAGGCGTGTATGGTGGAAAAGCTTATGACCTGACTTTCAAGGATGACGGACTGAAGATCTTATGGAACACAGAAAGCCTCACGATTGATCCGAAGTTGATCGAACTGGCAAGCGAACTGTCTCAGAAAATCGTAAAGGGTGAGCTCTCACCTCTTCCGGCAGAATGATTCGGTACTTCCTTTTTTTGAAATAAAAGCTAATAGCTGCGGGAAAGAACCTCTTTCCCGCAGCCATTCCCAAAAGATCTTTTCTAAAAAGACTTAAGCTGGTAGGACAATGAAACCTGATCATATTGAAATGAGTATGTGTCATTGTCAAATCAGACTAAGCGCCAGCGCGTAGGGATCGCCCAACAGATAAGGAAAAAAGAGATGAGCGAAAACAGGAAAATTCCTCTAAGAACCAAGCATATTGAAAAATTGGAGATGATTGACATTACCAAACGCTTCCCAGGCGTTCTGGCGAACGATGAAGTCAACCTTGAAGTCAACGAAGGGGAAATTCTGGCACTTTTAGGCGAAAATGGCGCAGGAAAATCGACCTTGATGAAGCAGCTCTACGGCCTTTACAAACCGGATTGTGGTCAGATCAAAATCAATGGCATTGAACAAGTCTTTGCCTCGCCGACAGACGCAATAAACGCTGGAATTGGCATGATTCACCAGCATTTTATGTTGGTATCCAATCTCACGGTCGTTGAGAATATTGCGTTGGGATTGAAATCCAGTCGCGGACCGTTTTTGGATCTGCCAGTGGTCGAAAAAAGGGTGTTGGAAATCTGTGAGACTTATGGACTTAAGCTGAACCCAAAGGCATATATCTGGCAGCTGGCGGTCGGAGAACAACAACGTGTCGAGATCGTGAAAGCGCTTTATCGCGGCGCAGATTTGCTGATCCTTGATGAACCGACCGCGGTTTTGACCCCTCAGGAGGTGGATGAATTTTTCCTGATTCTTGAGAAAATGGCGCGCGAAAAACACTCGCTGATATTTATCTCTCACAAGCTGCATGAGGTGATTCGGATCAGTGATCAAATCACTGTGTTGCGTGATGGGCGCAGCGTTTCGACGGTCAAGAATGAGAATCTTACGAAGTCTGAACTGGCGGAAAAAATGGTCGGGAGGCCGGTCGTGCTTCAATATGACCGAAAACCGATGAAGCCGCGTGATGTGCGTCTGAAAATCGAGGATCTTTGGGTGCCAAACGATTGGAACGAGGACAAAATTTGCGGTGTGTCATTGGAGATACGCGGGGGTGAGATTCTTGGGTTGGCAGGCGTCTCCGGGAACGGACAGCGCGAATTGGCGCAAGCGTTGGGCGGGTTGCGAGCGCCTCGCAGCGGGAAGATTTATTTAGATGGCGTGGACGTCACCAATGCTACGCCTTACCAACGTAACCTCGCTGGACAGTCTTACATCCCAGAGGAACGTAACAAAGAAGGAATTGTCAAAGATTTTAATATTTCAGAGAATTTTATTCTTGAAGACCATGACAAAGTGCCGTATTCGAAACACACCTTTTTCAACTTTCCAATTATCGAAAGGGCAACCCAGCGTGCGGTCATCGATTTTGCAGTCAAGACTCCGACTCTGAAGACATTGGTAAAAAACTTGTCGGGCGGTAATGTGCAGAAGCTGATTCTTGCTCGGGAGCTAAGCCGGGATCCCGTCGTTCTGATTGCGGCACAGCCAACCCGCGGCGTTGATATTGGTGCGTCAGAATATATTCATCAACGGTTGTTGCGCCAACGGGATTTGGGAACTGCCACTTTGTTAATATCGGAAGATTTGGATGAGATTCGTGCGCTTTCGGATCGGATTGCTGTCATTTTTGAAGGGAAAATTGTCGGAATTGTGGATGGCCCAAAAGCGACGACCAGTCAACTGGGGTTGATGATGGCAGGCGTTTCCATGGAAGAAGCTGCCCAATAAATCTAAAAAAAAGACCGGGTACCCGGTCTTTTCAATAAGCTGATATCTTTCAATTAACCGCGGCTTGTCGGTAATTTAGGCATTTCTGGGCCGGGAATCTTAAGATATTCACTCAATGCGGCGCGCATGGCAGTGCGGTCATCCCAGTCGTATTCAGTCGTTTCAAAACACATCGATTGTTCATGTCCTTTGCCACAGGCGATCACAACATCCCCGGGTTTCGCCAGAGACAAACCCAATCTTATAGCATCTCCCCTGTCCGGTACTGTGAATACTGTATCACCCAGTACGCCGCCATGTTTGAGCGCCTCGGCTGCCATTTCCTGCAGGATCTGATCCAGCGGTTCGGTGCGGGGGTCTTCTGCGGTGATGATGGTAATGTCTGCTTTTTTGACCGAAACTTCCGGCATCATCCGCCTTTTTTCCCGATCTCGCAAACCGGCAGATCCGTAAATCGCAATAACACGCGCAGGGGACTCCTGTTGTTCATCGTTCGGTTCCGGCAACATTTCTCGCACGGAATCCAGTGCAACCGCCAGCGCATTGGGTGTGTGGGCGAAGTCTACAATCGCTGTAAAATTCTGACCGAGATCAATCACTTCCATCCGTCCGGGGATTGCGGAGGCTTCTTCGATGCCGGCGGCTGCAATATCTGGCGCGATATTCAGTCCGAAAACCGCAGCAGTCATGGCTGCAAGGATATTTGAGATGTTATAGGAGCCGAGTAAATGAGAGGATAGCGAGACGCTTTGCTCTTGCGAACCGTTCTGCGGGTGGCGAAACGAGATCGTTGCTCGGATGCCTTTGGTATCGGTAAACATTTTCTGCAGATTGCAAACTGAATCCTGCATCTCGCCGGTAGCAGAGTAGCTGACAGCTCTCACATTGGTCAAACCTGTCAGAAAACGGTAAGATTCGTTGTCATCATGATTCAGAACAGCCAATGGTTTGACTGCCTTTTTGTGTGTGCCAAGCGATTGAAACAAGATTCCTTTCGCTTCAAAATAACTTTCACGGGATTTGTGATAATCCAGATGTTCATGAGTGATGTTCGTGACCACGCCAATATCGAAATCAATCGCCGCTACCCGTTTCTGTGCCAGCCCATGGGAGGTTGTTTCACATATTACGTGAGTAACGCCTTCATCCCGCATCGCTGCCAGATAGCGTTGAATATCCGGGCTTTCTGGTGTTGTTACGTGAAACCCGGTGTCAATTTCATGATCGTTAATGATCGCTGAGACGGTTGAAATCAAGCTGGTTTTCAAGCCGGCATGACGCAATATGTGATAGAGAAGGGTTGCGGTGGTGGTCTTTCCATCCGTACCGGTAACGCCGATTACTGTCATCTGGTTTGATGGAAATTTATACAAAGCCGCGGCTGCCCATGCCATTGCCAAGCGGGCATCCAACACACGGATATAGGGAACAGAAAGTTCGGTCGCGATTTCATCGGTGCCGATCACTGCGCAGGCTCCGTTCTGGATCGCACTTTGTATAAAACTATGCCCATCCGTGTTGATACCTTTTAAAGCAACGTAAATCATTCCCGGTTCAATTTTGCGGGAATCGAAATGGATATCATGAAAGGTGATGTCAGGATAGTTTCCGGAGATACTGCGAATATCAGGTATAACAGCAATGCATTGATTCAGCTTGAGACTGTAATGCTTCATTGCAATGCCCCCTTTTGTTTTTTTAATCAACCTAATTCTACCAAACCCGCAATGTGTTTTGCTTGGTTATCCTGTTGAATTCAAATGTCACAAAAATGAATAATAAATTGTTAAGTCATGTTTTTTATGTTAAGTATTGGCAGTATGAGGAGATGACCTAATGATGAAAAAACATCAGTTGAGCGGAGGCTTTGAAAATTGCAGAATAAAGAATACTTTTGTACTATTTGTTTACTCTTTATTATGGATGATTTTTTTTCTGCAAGTTGCAATGATGCTGTTCAGTTGTTAGTAAGCAGCCACTTCTATAGGGTGTTTAGCATAAGAAAAAGAAGTTTTTTAAATAACACTTGACTTTCGAAATTTATTCTTGTAAAATGAAAGCAAAATGATATCGATAAGATATAAAAACAAAAAGGAGACAGCAGGAGGAATCATGACCGAAAAAACCAAACAGTTGGCAGAGCAACCAGGCGAGATCTTGATCAAAGCAGTTCCCGGGATGCCGATGCTGTTTTTAACAATTGCTCTCTATATTCTTCCGATCATATTTTTTGTTCTCGGGGTGATTGCGGCTGAAAATCAGGAGACATCGGCTGCTATTGCAGCTTATTTTATTCTGTCGCCAGTAACGCTGATCGTGGCTATTCTGGTCAACATTGGAATAAAAGTTGTGAAGCCGAATGAAGCGGCGGTGTACACTCTTTTCGGAAAATATCTCGGGGTATTAAAGAATCCGGGCATCTTTTGGATCAATCCGTTCGCCTCCACGATTTCATACGAGGTTCCTCTAAGCCCTGATGAAATCAAGAAGAAGAAAAGCACAGGTTCGGATGCAGAATCGGCAGCGCAAATGACGAAAAAGATAAAACGGATTTCTTTGAAAAAGCAGACGCTCGATAACGGTAAACAGAAAATTAATGACGAAATGGGAAATCCAATAGAAATTGGAATTGTCGTCATCTGGCAAGTGGAAAATACATATAAGGCTGTTTTTAGTGTAGATGATTACCGTGATTATCTTTCGATTCAGGCTGATTCAGCGCTGCGGGATATTGTTCGCATGTATCCCTATGATGTTTCAGGCGACGATAACGAGAAAACGCTGCGTGGTTCCAGCATGGAAATTGCGCAAAGGTTGAAGGAACAAATTCAGGAAAAAGTGGACGATGCCGGATTGACAGTGGTCGAAGCGCGAATTACTCATCTTGCCTATGCGCCGGAAATTGCGGCTGCGATGCTGCAGCGCCAACAAGCATCGGCGATCATTGATGCGCGTCAGATGATCGTTGAAGGCCCGGTCGGGATAGTTGATATGGCGCTTAATATGCTTGCTGAAGGGAAAATTGTGGAGTTAGATGACGAACGCAAAGCGCAGATGGTCAGTAATCTGTTGGTCGTCTTATGCGGAAACAGAGACCCTCAGCCGATTGTGAACAGCGGCAGTATTTATTGAAATGGCGAAATCTGAATTTGACGATAAGAAAAAAATGGAAAGCCGGAAGCAGGTCCTGCTGAGGCTTTCCCCATCCCTTTGGGCAGAGTTGGCAAGTTGGGCGGCGGATGATTTTCGTTCGATCAACGGACAAATTGAATATCTATTGCATGAAGCAGTGCGGATTCGAAAAAAGGAAAACGAGGGCTCATAAAAAAACTCCCCCGAATGATTCACATAATAAAAATCCTCAGCATCGCTGAGGATTTTTTGTCTGATTTCTTGTCGGATTATTCGCGGAATTTCAGAGCGGACTAACCGGCATAGCGAGCTGTATCGCCAAGTTCTTCTTCAATACGCAGTAATTGGTTGTATTTTGCAACGCGGTCAGAACGTGCCGGTGCGCCGGTTTTGATCTG
The DNA here is from genome assembly GCA_040766005.1 of Flexilinea sp. Taxonomy (GTDB): domain Bacteria; phylum Chloroflexota; class Anaerolineae; order Anaerolineales; family Anaerolineaceae; genus Flexilinea. The sequence continues at coordinate 491,678 of JAXGRI010000001.1, forward strand.
ACCCATGTTCAGCGCAACAGCCAGATCGGCGATGGTGCTGTCTTCCGTTTCGCCGGAGCGGTGAGAAGTTACAGCGCGCCAACCATGGCGATGGCAGGCTTCAACAGCTTCGATTGTTTCCGTCAGTGATCCGATCTGGTTCAGTTTGACCAGCAGCGCGTTAGCAGCATTCTCTTTGATGCCGCGGCGGACGCGTTCCGGATTGGTAACCAACAGGTCATCACCAACGATCTGCAGTCGGTCGCCCAATTCAGAAACCATCAGTTTCCAACCTTCCCAGTCATCCTGTGCTAAACCGTCTTCAATTGATACGATCGGGAACTGATCGACCCAGGATTTCCAGAAAGCGACCATTTCTTCGCTGGAGAGTTTTTTGCCTTCTTTGCGAAGGTTATATTTCTTGGTGTCTTCTTCATATAATTCAGATGCTGCCGGATCAAGCGCAATTGCGACGTCGACGCCAGCTTTATAGCCGGCTTTTTCAATCGCTTCCAAGATGACTTCGACAGCTTCCACATTGGCTTTCAACGCGGGGGCATATCCGCCTTCGTCGCCGACGAGAGTGGCATAACCGCGGGCTTTCAATACGGATTTCAGTGAATGATAAATTTCTGCTCCCCAGCGCAGACCTTCCCGGAATGATTCGGCGCCGAACGGCATCACCATAAATTCCTGCGCATCAGTTGATTGCCAGCCAGTGTGTGCGCCGCCGTTAAGGATGTTCAGCATGGGTACGGGCAGCGTGTGCGCATAGACGCCGCCAATGTAGCGGTAGAGAGGCAGTCCGAGAGAGTTCGCGGCAGCTTTTGCAACTGCAAGAGAAGTTCCCAAAATGGCATTGGCACCCAGCTTGGATTTGTTGGGGGTGCCATCAAGATCGATCATGGTCTGGTCGATTTCCATCTGTTCAACCGCGTCCATCCCAATCAGCTCATCCGCGATCAGGTCGTTTACGTTTTCAACCGCGTTTTCCGTACCCTTGCCGAGGTAGCGTTTTTTGTCGCCATCGCGCATTTCAAGTGCTTCGTGCACACCGGTAGAGGCGCCGGATGGTACGGCTGCCCGGCCATAATTGCCGTCCATCAAGACAACTTCAACTTCAACGGTGGGGTTCCCGCGGCTATCCAGAATTTCACGCCCGTAGACTTGTTCAATAATAGTTTCCATATCTGTATCCTTTTTAGTTACTTTTGATGAAGGAAATTCCCATTGAATCTTTACTGGCTGGAAAAATCCCTTAATTTGCAATGATAATTATATCAGATAGAGGATCTTAAACTGGCGGTGTGCACTTTTGAATAATGATTGAAGCGTTTGAAAATAACGTATTCAAAGCATGATGTTAGAATTATTGCAATGTAAATGAAGCTTGTTCATTCACCCGCTGTACAACTAATTCTCTTGTCTAACATAATTGAGATACTTCTGAAGAAATAGCAAAGGGGTATACCCTTGATTGCGATATTTTCTGTGTGGTCTTTCTGTGTTGTAATGAACAAGCCATTCATCCAGGTCGATTTGCAGGGTTGCCACGCTTTCATAGAACTTTTCTCTGAACTTAACCGGAAAGAACTCGGCCAATACTGTGCGGTTGACTCGTTCTATGAAACCATTCGTTCTAGGAGTGCGAATCTTCGTATGACGATGCGCGATTTCATTCAATACCAGATACATTTCAAAAGGATGTTGAGACGTGCCACAGAATTCCGGTTTAAAGCACCGCATTAATCTCCAGCCCTTGCTCAACGTTGAGTTCGATGCCCTTCTTCCAGATGTTTTTGTTCAAGCAACATCCAGCGGTCGTAGACGTTGCCTATCTCGTTGCGGATCAGCAGCTTTTGTACGGAGGGTGACCTGATCCAAACCCCTCGATTCCGAAGATGATCTGCCAGTTTGACACAACCTCAGGATGGATGTTCCTGATTTGCTTTGATCACCTTTACTTCTGTCTCTAGCGGGGTACTATTCGGTTGATGCTAGGGTATGGGAGGAAATCGACTAGCCCTGCGATGGATTTGGAAACGTCGCTTCTATTCGTAGAAACTGGTCCGATCCATCCCCCCGCGTCGGCAGGCTTTACTGACATTTCTGGGTTCCTCTGCCGTCTACAGAATGCTGAATCGTTGCCCGGCTAATTTTTGCGCCGGATCTTTTGGGGTACATTTGTCTGTCTTTTTTACCTCATTATTTCTATTGTAAAGTGTCAGACAAGACAGTTGGTTGTACAAATAATTGCTACCTTGGCTCCCATTCTTTAGATACGAGGTCCAATCCTTTTTGGTAAAAATCTTGATCCCGATTAGGGAACAGAATGCCTATTGCCCATGGTATTGATTGATAAATCCATGCTCCAATATTCGAACCATATACCCATAAGGTGTCCATTAAGTCTGCCAAGTCTTCTTTGTTGTCTATCAAATGAGTGCACTCAATCACTTCATTCACAAATTTGCCATATTCAAAAAAACCACAATAATCAATAAATTCTCCGGCCTGTTTAATAAAGATCTCGACCATATCTTTGAGTTGGGAAAGTGTGAAACTTGGATCATGCTTTGCCAAACTCATGACATGGGCACTCAGTGATGCAATGTGACGAATGTCTCCTCCAGCAAAAAACCATGTTGTAAAACACTGCCCTTTTTCCCCTCTTCCGATTGGGTCATTGCCAGCATTATTTGGGCTTAATCGATAGTAAACAACTCTTTTGATATCATCAGAAGGTTGTTCTGCTGATTTATTTGATAACTCACGCAATCTTGAAATTCGTTCTTTAATTGATTCCATTATTTTCCTCGTTTTCTAATTCAAGGTAAACTCAGCCCTTATAATATTTTTATACCAAGCTAAAGCATACCAAATATCTATCCCCACAGAAATCAAGGAATTAATACACTCTTGTCTAACATTTGCTATTGTGGGATATGACATTGGTTTGGTGTTTTTTCCAAACTTACAGCCCCAGTTAACACAATGTCCGTTTGGCATAAAAATGTTTACGCGCCCGACTGGAATTTCGACTAAATTTTCTATAACTTCAGTTCCTGGTTTCCAAGTAATTGGCGTTTTTGTCGAAAGCGTAGTACAGATACTCCAGCCACTAACAACTGGTGCATAAAAGAAAACCTTAAGAGGTAATTGTTCTAAAATCCAGTCGAAGATAAACTGATTATGAGTTATCCGGTCAAACACGATTTCTTTATTAAGACCAGGAAATTTCACATAAAATGAGTTAGACATAAAAAACTCCTATTCATTCGTTTCTTTATTGGCAAAACGGGTCATTTCTCTAATTTCTTCTTTTGTCTGATTTGGGAACAAAAAACCAATCCGCCATGGCATATAGTGATGCGTCCACGCATTCAGATTTGAAGAATACTGAAATAACGAATTCAGTAATTCGAGAACATCATTACGGTCTTCCAGTTTTTTTAAAACTTTTGAAGTTTCGTCAACAAATTGCCATAAGGTTCGAAAACCACAAAATCCGGTAAATTCTGCAACCGACGGTATCATTTGTAAAAACAATGTTTTTAAATGTTCGGTATTATATGTGTCATTCATACTTAATTCAAGTATGTGGTGCAGATAAATACTCACATAGCGGACATCATTCACCGCGTAATACCATGTTCCAAAAGCCAAGTTGTCAGTTCCAGCTTGCTGATCATGAAATTGATAATGAAGAGCTCTAACAACTTCTTCCGGAGGAGTCAGTAAAGTTTTTTCCGATTCTGCTACTATCTTTGAATTCAATTCATTCCAATTCATTTTCCTCACCTCACTTATTGGTAAAATTTTACGGTTACTACTTCCTTATTTACACCCATTGCAATAGACCCTAGTTTTTTACCAACTTCAACTAAAACCTTTTTGTCTTCTTCAACTACTTCTGCCCAAGTTACATAGCTCATTGGTTCAGTCACAAGCCCAAATTTACAAATCAGATTTGCAGTTTTCCCCACGGTGTTAAAAAAAGTAAACCTTCCTTTTGGCATGTCGACAATATTTTCACAAATGAGTTCTTTTTGTTTCCAAGGAAAGCTTTGTTTTAGTGGCAAGTTGAGCATTAACAAAGAATAACCAGAGACAACGGTTACAGTCTGTAAACACTCTGTTGGAAGATTTGATAAAAACCAATCATATACTTCTTTGTTGTGTGATATAGGTTCTATTCGGACTTTTTTGCCTAATTCTGGCCATTCCATAATAATGACTTTTTCCATATTTAGACTCCCTTAAAAATATAAACGGAAAGCAAAAGCTCTCTATTATAAATAAAATAAATAACCTATATAAATATTTGATATCTTAATATAAGTAAACTTTACAGTAATTAATTTAATGTTCAAGTGATATTTGTCACGAAACATTTCACCTAATTGAATAGCATTTAAGAAAAAAGGCCTATTAGTGTTTCAATAAATAGTCCGAATATGGTTAAGCGAAAAACGCAGACACGAATTCTGAATAAATGTTTTCCGAATGATAAAATTGAAAGGATAAAAGATTTAAGGGAAACACCTGTGCGTTTAGAAAGAAATCCATTTTGACCGCGAATCAAATCTGCTTCAACTGTTTTTCAGGAACAAACGGGACAGATCCCTGTCCCGTTTGCGGATTTGAAAACAATTCAATTGAGCAAAAACCGCATCATCTCCCTGCAGGGACGATCCTGCACGAAGGGTATCTGATCGGACGAGTGCTGGGTCAGGGCGGTTTTGGCATCACCTATCTGGGGTACGATCTCGCTTCTCATCAACGGTTGGCGATCAAAGAGTATTTTCCGGCGGGAATTGTGGTCCGCCAGAACGGCGAAGTCCAGTCATCAAGTATCGAGAATAAATCGATTTTCAAGCGTGGGATTGATTCCTTTAATAAGGAAGCCCGTATCCTTTCTGAACTGAGTAATTATCCAAACATTGTCAATATCCACACCTTCTTTTTTGAAAACGGAACAGGCTACTTTGTGATGGAATTTATTGACGGCATGTCGCTGAAAGATTATTTGACAAGCCGCGGCGGGAGAATCGATTTTCAAGAAACGCTGGCGCTGCTTTTGCCGGTGATGCACATTTTGCAGGCGGTACATCATGCCGGTATGCTTCATCGCGATATTGCGCCCGACAACATCTATATTACCAAGGAAGGGCAGACGAAGTTGATGGATTTTGGTGCTGCCCGATTCCATACATTCCAGGAGACACAGAGCGTCAGAACCATTGTGAAGCCGGGTTATGCGCCGATGGAACAGTATGCCAGTCAGTCTGCGCAGGGTCCTTGGACGGATGTATACGCTATGGGAGCGACGATTTATCGGACGTTGACCGGGGCCGTGCCACCAGATGCACCGACCCGGGCGATGCGTGATGAGATGCAATCGCCGTTGCAAATGGGCTTTGTCTTGCCGACTAACGCTGATTATGCCATTATGCGGGCGATGGCTCCGCAAATCGTTTTTCGTTTTCGGGCTATGAATGACTTTATTCAAGCGTTGACGCTGCCGGACGGAGCGTTGCCTGTTCATCCGTCTGTTCAGAATCCAATTTTCAAAGAACCGTCAAGTGAAGTACGGAAATATGCTGGCAATGATACTGAAGCTGCTGAAGATGAAGCGGATGACGTCCCGAGTTGGGTTTTTATTCTATTAATTCTGCTTCTGGCAGTGCTGATGATTTGGCTCATCCGACTGCTAATCATTCTGTAATCGGAGGCATAAACATGATCATTTCACTGGCTACGATGGACGATTTTAACGGAATTCTCTCTTTGTTGAAAACGTATCATGTCAGTTATATTCGTGAGGAAGATAAAGCAGATGGCTTTGTGACAACGAACCTGACGGATGAACAGCTGGAACGGTTGATCGTTAAAGAACGAGGAGTCACCGTAGCCAGTGAAAACGGAAGGATTTTTGCTTTTGCCTTTGCGGCTTCGTGGAATTTTTGGGCGGAATGGCCGTTTTTCGCTTACATGATCGAAAAATTACCCGCATATACTTTCGCAGGGCAGATAATCACTACCCGGAATTCCTATCAATATGGACCGATCTGCCTTGATAAAACTGTGCGGGGTACCGGTCTTTTTGAGCAGGTCTTTTTCGCATCGCTCGCCAGTATGAAAGGGCGCTATCCGATTATGGCGACTTTCATCAATCAGATTAATGGTCGCTCTTATGCGGCTCATGCAAAGAAAGCGGGTATGACACAGGTGGGAACTTTTCAATATAATGACAATGACTACTATCTGATGGCATGTTCAACCTCTGCAGAACGAATGACAATGGCTCATTGAAAATAGTTATTTATTTCGTCTGTGATAGGTGCTAAAAATCGAAATTTAAATCCAAGGAGAGGTTTTTGAAGGTCAGGCTAAATCCATGCAGCTGCGTTTAAAATTGCAATCTAGGATTAAAGATCTTTGCTGTCTAATTCGACAGATGAAAGGAAAAACTGTGCACTGCCGTTGTTTGATCAACAGATGGGGTCAACCAGAGAATCATGACTGGTAATCTTCCCACCTGTTCCGGTTGTTTTTTACCACTGGAAAGCTCAGGCTTTTGTTTGCAATGCGGCGCACAGTTTCTCGCTCAGCAATTGCCATGGGGCGTGTTGCTGAACAATCGTTATCGAGTCGGCAAGCTGTTGGGGCAGGGAGCGTTCGGTATGACATATCTCTGTCTGGATCAACAGACGGGACAGCGAGTTGCCATAAAAGAATATTTCCCATCGGATGTTGCATTTCGGCAAGGGAAGGATATGTGGTCTGCCAGCGCAGAGGCGGAGGATCAGGTAATCCGCGGATTGGAATACTTCTTTGACGAGGTAAAGGTGTTAATGGAATTCAATCAGCATCCGAATATCATTCGGATCTCTGATTATTTTTTTGAAAATCAAACTGCATATTTTGTGATGGATTACCTGTCTGGCAAGACCCTGAAGAAACGGCTGGCAGAGACGCAGGAACGCGTGTCTTACAACGAAATACATCGGATTTTGCTGCCGGTGATGTCTGCTCTGCGTGATCTGCATCATGCCGGTTTGCTGCATCGCGATCTGGCTCCGGATAATATCTTTTTAACGGACGAGGGACGTCCGGTTCTGTTAGATTTTGGCTCTGCAAGATTGACGATGAGCCAAAGTGTGATCGGGTCGGCATTGACGATCAAGCCGGGATATGCTCCAGTTGAACAATATTTTGAGTTATCTCGCCAAGGTCCCTGGACAGATATATACCAGCTTGGAGCGGTTTATTACCGTGCACTGACAGGCAAGATCCCGCCAGAATCCATTATTCGAGTTCGAGAGGATAGGATTGTTTCACCGGGAAAGTTGGGAATTAACCTCCCGGAAGCGGCTGACAAGGCAATTATGAAAGCATTGGCGCTGGATATTGAAGATCGGTTCGAAAAAATGGATGAGATGATACTTGCTTTTGGCGAACCTGTTCGGGAATTATCGGTCGCTTCAGCCGTGCTTGCTGAATTCAGCGATATAAGCGAAAAAAGCACTGCGACCCGAATGATGGATGCGAACGGAATGTCGGGAGAGCCACCTCAAATTTGGCTGAAAACGGTGATTTACATCGTTGTCATCGTTCTGTTTATGTTGACGTTGTTTCTTCTGATGAAATAATATGCTGCCCGGTCCATGACCGTGGAATTGACAGCTAACACATCAAATTATTTTTTGAAAAAATTTGCTGTATAATTCGCTGCGCGATGAATGTTCGCATGAGGATTATTAACAGGTGGATTCAATGAGTAGTCCCGAGCTTGATCAACAAGAGTCTTAATTCTATAAAAAGTCCGATTACAAACCCTCTCGTTTATTTACGAGTGTATTGCTGGGAAAACCGCTGCAAACTTCTGAAATGGCTCACCAAACGATCAGCAAAGGGATTGGGCTGGCTGTTTTTGCCTCCGATGCTTTGTCCTCAATGGCTTACAGTACACAGGAAATGATGTTGGTGTTGGCGGTAGCCGGGACAACTGCCTTCAGCTACATTGTACCAATCACGATTGCAATTGTCCTTTTGCTGGTTATTCTGACCCTGTCTTATGAACAGACGATCCATGCTTATCCAGGCGGCGGCGGAGCGTATATCGTTGCGCGCGATAACCTGGGGGACGGTCCGGCGATGACCGCTGCTGCGGCGCTGCTGACAGACTATATTCTTACTGTAGCTGTTTCGATTTCCTCCGGGGTTGCGCAGTTCACCTCAGTATTTCCGGAGTTGTATCCGCATCTTGTGGTTCTTCATTTTGTGCATAAAGAACTGTCGACCGAAGTGATTTTCGAAGGAGATGTTCTAAACGTTGCCACGCTTGAAAAAGCAGGAATCAAAGAAATGGATGTGCTGCTCAAGCTTGGGAAAGGAAATTTCTCGTTTGTTCGGGAAGTGATTCCATCCGGAGCGAAGGCAATCGGCTCCGCGTTGAAAGATTTGGATCTACAATGCGTTATTGCGGCGATTTTGCGGGATGGAGAAGTGATCCCGCCGCACGGTGATACGGTCTTCATGGAAAATGATGAAGTGATTGCATTAGCGGATCGTGACGGTATGACGCATTTGGCCAATCTTTTTTCAAGCATCTGAACCATCAAGACCAAAGATTTCAGGGCTGTTATCAGGCACATAGAAAATTACATTGTCATGTTTTGGGAAAACCGTACTTTACCAAATCTAAAAGCATGATATAAAGGGCTTATGCAAAAACATCACAACCGTTTCTTTTTTGGTTTCTTTTTTAGCAAGCCGCGCAAAATGTGCAGCGTGTAATTTTTTGCATAAACAAGAATCTGGCAAAAAAGACCTCCTGCACAAGGAGGTCTTTCATTTTATTAGATACCTCGGGAGTTACGCAATGAAGAAATTATCAGTTTTGTTAGCAGTCGTGATGTCATTGACAATGTTGTTGTCTGTCGGAGCCGTCTCAGCACAGGATGAAGTGATTCATATCGGTGTTTTACAGTTGGTGGAACATGCTGCACTGGATGCCGCATATCAGGGTTTCGTCGATGCGCTGAAAGCCGCCGGTTATGAGGATGGAAAAAATATTGAGATTGATTATCAAAACGCACAGGCGGACCAAGCGAATCTGGTGACTATCAGCGAACGATTTGTTAAAAACAAGGTGGACCTGATTTTGGCGATCGCCACCCCGGCAGCCCAGGCTGTTGCAGCTGCCACGACGGAGATTCCGATTCTGATTACTGCGGTGACAGATCCGGTCGCCGCCAGACTGGTCGAGTCAATGGAAGTCCCGGGGATGAACGTCACCGGAACAACGGATGCCGGCCCGATCGACAAACAGCTTGAATTGCTGCATGAACTGTATCCGGATGTGAAAACGCTCGGAATTATTTACAATTCATCGGAGGTAAACTCGGAAGTGCAGGCGACCCAAGCGGAAGAAATTGCCAAGGCATTAGGTTGGGAAGTCAAAATGGGGACGATCACCAACGTAAATGATATCGAACAGGTTGCGAATTCGTTGGCCAACAAAGTAGACGCGTTTTATGCTCCTACCGATAACACCATTGCCTCTGCCATGCCGAATCTGGCGAAAGTTGCTGAGGAGAAAAAACTTCCCGTCATTGCTGGTGAGCCGGGTATGGTTGAAGCAGGCGGTTTGGCGACTGTCGGAATTGATTATTACAAACTGGGGTATCAGACCGGAGAAATGGCTGTGAGGGTGCTTACGGGAGAGGCGCAGCCGGCTGCGATGCCCGTTGAATCTTTGGTCGATACGGAGATTGTTCTGAATATTAATTATTCAAAAGCGGTCGGTTATGAATTCTCACTGGAAATTATAGAAAAAGCTACAAAAATTATCGGCGAACAGGACTGAAGATTGCTGCGGATTGCGATTTGCTTGTTGTCGCAGGCCGCTAGTTATCAAAATTAAGGAAGCAATATTATCCCGATCTAGGGATGATATTGCTTTTTTCGATCAGCTCGCTGTCTTTTGCGATGGAGTCGCTGGCATTACTGACTGACCAATAAAGAAGCGCTATGGCACTATTAGCAGACGGACAGGCTTTTTGGAGGTGATTGATCATCCTAATTCGTTTCACGTTCTGATTGTCACTGCCCGTGTCAACTGGCACAAAATGACGATCTGCCATGTTCCGCGGTTCCTTAATCTCATTAGACTTTATAATAGAAGTGCAAATGATTCAAAGGAAAACAACTTTTCAGGAGGGGCAGATGGGTACATGCGCGATTGTCGGCATTAATTGGGGAGATGAAGGCAAAGGACGGATGGTAGATCTGATCGCACAGGATTATGATGTTGTCGTTCGTTATCAGGGTGGTAATAATGCCGGACATACAGTTGTGAACGAATATGGTAAATTTGCTCTCAACCTGATCCCTTCCGGAATTTTTCGAAAAGGCGTCGTTAATGTGCTTGGTAACGGTACTGTTGTCAATCTGGAACATTTATGCGGTGAGATCTCAAAACTTCGAGAAGCTGGAATTGCCATTTCTCCGGATAATCTGAAAATCAGCGATCGAGCGGTCATCGTTTTTCCCTATCATGTTGAGCAGGACGGCTTGGAAGAAGCGTCTGGCTGACAGAAAATACGGGTCAACAAAACGCGGGATTGCGCCGGTTTATGGTGATAAATATCTGAAAAAAGCGATCCACGTCGGCGAATTGAACTATCCTGAAGCTTTCACTGCACATCTCAGCGACGTGCTCGAGTGGAAAAATCTGACGCTCACGGGCGTTTACAAGGCGGATTCTTTTAAACTTGATGTGTTACTAAAATGGGCAAATGAGTTCGGATCGGTGCTGCGTCCATTCATCACAGATACCGGGAGTTTTACGTAAGGCACGCGCCGCCGGAAAAAGATCATTTATGAAGCACAATTGGGTGCGTTACGGGATATTGATTTCGGAATTTACCCTTATACGTCCTCATCCACAACCCTGGCGGCATATGCGCCAATCGGTTCCGGGGCGCCGGATATCCGTATTGATCGGGTTGTTGGTGTGGTGAAAGCATATTCTTCCTGTGTCGGTGAAGGGCCATTCATCGTAGAATGGTTTGGTGAGGATGCGGAAAGATTGCGTGAGGAAGGTGGCGAATATGGCGCGGCGACAGGGCGGTCCAGGCGTGTTGGACCGATTGATCTGCCAGCGACTCGTTATGGGGTAAAAGTGCAGGGAGCGACCGAAATTGCTTTGACAAAGATGGATGTTCTTTCATATATGGAAGAAATCCCGATTTGCACCGCTTATGAAATTGATGGTAAAGAAACCAAAGATTTTCCGTTCCACGTATTGCTGGGCAAGGCAAAGCCGGTTTTCAGCAGTATGCCAGGCTGGAAAACAGATATCAGCGCCATTCGCGAATATGCCAAACTGCCTGAGGAAGCGCGTAATTATATAGAATATATTGAACGTGAGATCGGCTGCCCGATGAAGTATATCTCTGTTGGGCCGGAACGAGACGCGATCATTTTGAGATGATTAAAATGAGTGAAATCTATGAAAGCCCCTTAAGCGGGCGATATGCATCAAAGCGTATGCTGACGCTCTTTTCTCCATTACAACGGGCAACGCTTTGGCGCAAATTATGGGTTGAGCTGGCACGCGCGCAGAGTGAATTGGGCTTGCCCGTCAGCCGGGAACAAGTCGCCGCGCTCGAGGCTCAAATCAACAATATCGATTTCGCGGTGATTGCTGCGAAGGAAAAAGAAATCCGGCATGACGTAATGGCGCATATCTATGCCTTTGGGCAGGCTGCGCCGGAAGCCGCCGGGATCATTCACCTTGGTGCAACCAGTTGTTACGTGACCGACAATGCTGATCTGATCCTCTACCGCGAGGCGTTGCATCTGATTCGCGGCGGATTATTGGGCGTTATCCGTAACCTGAAAGCCTTTGCAAATGATTATAAAGCGTTACCAACGCTGGGTTACACGCATTACCAACCGGCGCAGCTGGTGACGGTTGGTAAACGAGCTTGTCTATGGCTGCAGGATTTCATGATGGATTTGCGGGAGTTGGATTTTGTTATTGAACGGATGTCCTTCCTCGGATGCCGCGGGACAACAGGTACGGAAGCGAGTTTTGTGGAACTTTTCGATGGCGATACAGCGAAAATCGATGAGATGAATCGTAAAATCGCGCTGGCGTTTGGATTCCAGCAGATTTTCCCGGTTTGCGGCCAGACATATCCGCGCAAATTGGATGCGGCGATCCTGAACGTTTTGAGCGCAATCGCTCAGAGCAGCCATAAATTTGCAAATGACATGCGTCTGTTGCAGCATGATCAGCAGCTGGAGGAACCCAGTGAGCGTGCGCAGGTGGGATCCTCAGCGATGGCGTATAAACGCAACCCGATGCGCTGTGAACGGATCTGTTCTCTGGCGCGCTATGTAATTTCTGACGCATTGAACGCTTCTCGAGACGGCTGCGTTGCAGTGGTTTGAGCGCACATTGGACGATTCAGCCAATCGGCGAATCAGTATGCCGGAAGGTTTTCTGACGACGGATGCGATCCTGCGCTTGGTGCAAAATGTGAGCGCTGGGATACGGGTGAATGAAAAAGTGATTAAAGCGCGATGTACAGCAGTTTCTGCCGTTCATTACGACCGAGAATTTGCTGATGGAATCTGTTGAACGCGGTGGCGACCGGCAGCAATCCCACGAGATCATTCGGCGTCATTCCCTTGAAGCTGCAGATCGGATGAAAGCTGGCGAGGCGGCGGATTTGCTTGATCAGCTTGGGAGCGACCCGGCATTTAACTTGTCTGCGGAAGATGTCCGTTCGGTAATGAATCCGGATAATTATATTGGCCGCTCGATTGAACAAGTCGAGCAGTTTCTGGCAAATATTCCGGATTATGAGCAAAATCAGGATCAGGATGAAATTGGTCTTTGAACTGAAGCGGACGGGATCAGAAAAAGAAATAGTTTGGTAAGAAATCTAAAGACAAAGCAAAGAAGGCTGCTGTGGGCAGGGGCAACGATTCTTGTGATTGTTTCCGTGCTATTTGCAGCCAATGCATTTGATAAAAACCTTGTTGTGCGTGAATACCGGGTTCGGTCACAAAAGATTAAGGCACCGCTTGATCTGGTGATTTTATCTGATCTGCATGGCAGTAATTATGGAATCGGTCAGACGGATTTGATCAAACAAATCCGCGGTCTTGATCCGGATGGTATCGTTCTGCTGGGAGATTTATTGGATCGGCGCTCCAGTTGGTCAGATTTTGTCGCTTTGTTAGATGGAATTGCTGACCTTGCGCCGACTTTTTTGTGACTGGAAATCACGAAATCTGGACTGAAAAAGTCTATGAAATTAAAGCGTTGGCCCGCTCTTATGGGATTCAGGTGTTGGAAGGAGACTGTGTTTTTCCGGAGCTGTCCGGTCAACGACTCCAAGTTTGCGGTACGGATGATCCGCGCGTCTATTCCGGGTATATGGATCAGGTGCGGCAGATTGTCACTGAAGGCGCGGTTTCTGAGTTTTCGGTTCTGCTCTCGCATCGGCCAGATCCGGAAATCATTCAGCAGTTTGAGGCAAACCAGTTTGAGCTGATTCTTTCCGGACATACGCATGGCGGCCAATGGCGGATCCGGGCTGTTCAACGGTTTGTATGCGCCCGGACAGGGACTCTTTTCCCAGATATTCTGGCGGACTTTATCCCTTGAGGTATGGGAGCTTGATTGTCAGCCGTGGGTTGACACAGGATTCGTTTGGTTTCCCGCGCCTTTTCAATCCGCCAGAGCTGGTTTTGGTGCGGTTGGAAGAAGAAAAATAATTACTATATTAGTTTGCCAACAATAAAGATGATTGACTACCCGCTCTGCAAAAAAAATCGAGTGTATACTTAAGTCAGTTTTGAATACATAAAAAATACACTATAAAATTGACGAAAAAAAGAACGATCATGCTTGGTCCAATCGATTTTTCTCCCACTTTGTCTATTTAATTAACTTCAGAAAAAACAGGATGAAAGGTGATTTATGAGCCAATATGAACTGACCATTTTAATGCCTTGTCTCAACGAAGCGGAAACTTTGGAAACATGTATCAAAAAGGGACAAAATTGGCTCAAGGAGAATAATGTTTCTGGAGAAGTTCTGATTGCGGATAATGGCAGTACGGACGGTTCTCAAGAGATTTCCCGGAAATTAGGCGCCAGAGTTGTGGATGTCCCCTCCCGAGGGTATGGCGCCGCTTTAATTTGTGGAATTAAGGAAGCCGCGGGAAATTATATTATCATGGGTGATTCAGATGATTCTTATGATTTCTCATATTTAACGCCATTCATTGAAAAACTTCGGGAAGGTTATGATCTGGTGATGGGAAATCGGTTTAAGGGCGGCATAATGCAAGGAGCAATGCCGCCGCTTCATCAATATCTGGGAAATCCAATTTTATCCGGCATCGGAAAATTGTTTTTTCATACGGACTGTTCTGACTTTCATTGCGGTTTGCGTGGTTTCAGGAAGGAAGCTGCATTGAAAATGGATTTACGAACGCCTGGGATGGAATTTGCGAGCGAGATGGTGATTAAAGCGACGTTGCTGAAAATGAAAATCGCCGAAGTTCCGATAAAACTATATCCAGATGGAAGAAGTCGTCCGCCTCATTTAAGAAGCTGGAGTGACGGTTGGAGACACTTGCGGTTTATGCTTTTGTACTCACCCCGTTGGCTGTTTCTTTATCCTGGTTTTGCTTTCCTCCTGGCTGGTGTTTTAGGCTTTATCTGGCTGGCGACAGGTCCAAAACAAGTTGGAAAAGTTGTTTTGGAATCGAATAGTCTATTGATTTTTGCGTTTATTATAATAACGGGGATCCAATTATTGTTGTTTTCAGTTTATTCAAAGATCTTTGGCATCAACGAAGGTTATCTGCCGAAAGATGAAAAATTTTTGAATGCATTGAAGCATTTCAGACTGGAAACAATGATTATGATCGGAACGATTATTTTTATAATTGGATTGATCGGAATAACGGCTTTCTTTATTAAATGGTCGGGACAGGGTGCGGGAAATCTGGATACAGTGGCTTCAATCCGGACGACAATCATTTGGTTAATGGCAATTTACTTCGGATTGACAACTGTTTTTTCCGGATTCTTCCTCAGTACGTTAGGGCTGAAACAGGAATATTGGACTGCGTCTGATCGCTAATTATCCGTAAAGGATCAGGATGGAATTGATCTTTGAACTGAAACGGACGGGATCAGAAAAAGAAATAGTTTGATAAGACACCTAAAGAAAAAGCAAAGATGGCTGCTGTGGGCGGGGGCAACGATTCTTGTGATTGTTTCTGTGCTGTTTGTAGTCAATGCATTTGATAAAAACCTTGTTGTGCGTGAATACCGGATTCGGTCTCAAAAGATTAAAGCGCCGCTTGATCTGGTGATTCTATCTGAGCTACATGGCAGTAATTATGGAACCGGTCAGACGGATTTGATCGAAAAAATCCGCAGTCTTGATCCGGATGGGATTGTTCTGCTGGGAGATTTATTGGATCGGCGCTCCAGTTGGTCAGATTTTGTCGCTTTGTTAGATGGAATTGCTGACCTTGCGCCGACTTTTTTTGTGACTGGAAATCACGAAATCTGGACTGAAAAAGTCTATGAAATTAAAGCGTTGGTCCGCTCTTATGGGATTCAGGTGTTGGAAGGAGACTGTGTTTTTCCGGAGCTGTCCGGTCAACGACTCCAAGTTTGCGGTACGGATGATCCGCGCGTCTATTCCGGGTATATGGATCAGGTGCGGCGGATTGTCGCTGAGGGCGCGGTTTCTGAGTTTTCGGTTTTGCTCTCACATCGGCCAGATCCGGAAATCATTCAGCAGTTTGAGGCAAACCAGTTTGAGCTGATTCTTTCCGGACATACGCATGGCGGCCAATGGCGGATCCCGGGGCTGTTCAACGGTTTGTATGCGCCCGGGCAGGGGCTCTTTCCCAGATATTCCGGAGGGCTCTATCCGTTGAGGCATGGGAGCTTGATTGTCAGTCGCGGGTTGACACAGGATTCGTTTGGTTTCCCGCGCCTTTTCAATCCGCCGGAGCTGGTTTTGGTGTGGTTGGAAGGATGAATGGAATGGATTGCGCCTGTTAGTGCTTAATAACAAGGTTTTTTTGTCATTGGTATAATGGATTGAAATATTAGACAAAGAATTCGCAGATGATAATAAGCAATGATGGATTAGGTTCATCAGAAGTGAAAAATCCAAGCCGCAAAACGGTCAAAGTTCTGTTATTTATTTTTTTTATACTGCTTTTCTGTTTTGAAGCGGGGCTTTCTTTTTATAATTATCTTCCTCACAAAATTGATGTATCTGGAATTCCAGTTAATGAACATTTGGATTGGCGCGTGAAGAGCATAATTCAGGAACGTTGGTATCTGACGATTGAGGGCTTTGCTTTTAACAAAAATGAATCCCCGGTATCCCCTTCATTTTCTGTTTTATTGAAGAATCTTGAAACAGGAGTTTATTATCAATTATCAACTTATTTTGATATAAGATGGGATGTTCCTGATTTATATGGAATTGATAAGTCTTTCATCAATTCCGGATTTGGTGGAAAAACCGTGATGAAAATGTTGCAGTTACACCAAAACTCTTACCAGATATATATCGGTTATCGTGATCATGGAAAGATTTATTTGATTGATACTGATAAAAGGATTCCATTTGAAAATGACTAATCCTACTTGTTTTCTCAAAGCGCTAAAAAAATATTATCCTTTTGCAATTCTTTTTTTGCTGTTGTTTTATGTTTTTTTTACAGCTGAGATTCTGACAGTGGACGATGTCGTATTTCAGAAAATGTATAAAAATCACTTTGAGGTACTCAAATCGCGGTTTTCAGGTTGGTCATCCCGTGTGATTATTGAAATATTGTTAATGTTTTTTGCCGCCAGAGCGCCTTTCCTATGGCGCATTTTGACAGCTTTCTTCTTTACGATGATGGGCGTCATGGTTTCTAAAACGATTTTGATAAAAAGTCATATTGGTTCGTGGATGATTACTTTCCTGATCATTTTGCTTTGCACCTATGATATTAGTTCAGCGGGGTGGATCAGCACCACCTTGAACTATGCCTGGCCGGCTGCATTTGCCACGATCGCAGTTTACCCTCTGAAAAAGATGATTGCAGGAGAACGAATCCGTTGGCAAGAAAACTTCTTTTACATCCCCGCATTAATATTTGCAGCTAATCACGAACTGATGACGGTGATTCTTCTTGTTCTGATCGTTGCCGGATTTTATTTCCTCTGGAAGAGGAAGCAAATTCATCCGCAGGCAATTGTCATGTTGCTGATTGTGATTCTTAGTCTTGGGTTTGTCCTTGCAAACCCCGGAAACCAAAACCGGTATGCTGCGGAGATTCAACGGTTTTTCCCTGATTTCAGTCAACTAAATATTTTTCAAAAAGTAGATATCGGCATTTCACACACCTTGAAGTTTATGATTCAGCCGAACGTTTTTTTCTTGTTGCTATGTCTGATCATCTGCATCCGGGTTTTCTCAATACGGGAGGATTGGCTTTATCGATCGATTTCATTATTTCCGCTTGCCGTGCACATTGCTTTCGCTTACTTTCCATCTTCGCTTTCTGTGATGTTCCCAGGATTTGAAAAAGTTTATTATGAGATTTCGAGATACGGGCTGTTGTATGTCAACAGCAATTTTATTGGTTTCGGACTATTTTTCATCATATGCGTGTCCCTTTTTTGCATGCTGTTGTCAATTTATCTGACCTACGGTTCTGGTTTAAAAACTATGTCGTTGCTGGCCGTCCTGATTCTTGGGTTCGGTTCGCGCATGGTTATGGGTTTCTCACCGACCGTGCTGGTATCGCACAATAGGACAGCCCTGTTTATGTATCTGGCGATGTTGATTGTGATTGCTGTGCTGTTCATCGATCAACACAGACTGCGTGAAGATTGCTGGATAAAAGGATATTTTCTTCTTTCTGGTTTTCTCAGTGTGCTCGGATATCTATCGTTGTTTGGCGGTATGAAATAGTCTGATTTGATTCGAGATTGTTATAGAGAACCATCCCTTATTTCTCTCCGGGTATTTTAGAATATTTTGGGTTTTATTGATTCATACAAGAAAATAATCCATGATATTCCCGTTTTATCAATCGGAAATCATGATTTTATGGTAAAATTTGCTCTGTCTGACGGTTTTTTTACAAAAAACAATTGATTTTTATAAATCAAGAATCCAGAGAGGTCAAAAGTGAATAAAGAAGTGTTGGACGGTCTTTTCAGGCCAAAGAGTGTCGCAGTAATCGGAGCGTCAGCTACCCCCGGAAAGATTGGATATTCGGTCGTCGAAGCCTTGAACAATGGTGGATACGAAGGGAATATCTATCCGATCAATCCGAAAGCAGATGAGATACTCGGACACAAGGCGTATCCCACTGTTTCTGATGTCCCGGGAAAAATTGATCTGGCAGTCGTCACTATTCCGGCGAAATTCGTTTTGGATGCTGTTGACGAATGCGGTCGAGTCGGTGTAAAAGGAGTCAGCGTGATCACCTCCGGTTTTGGAGAGATTGGCAATCACGAAACGGAACGCAAATTGGTTGAAATCGTGCATCGCCACGGCATGCGCATGATCGGCCCCAATATTATCGGCACACTCTCAAATTCGGATAAGTTGAATGCGTCTTTTGCGCCGATGCTGCCGCTTCCTGGTGATGCTTCTTTGATTTCGCAATCTGGAGCGCTTTTGATCGCGCTTGATGCCGGCACACATTTGCGCGGCGTTGGTTTTGATAAGCTTTTCTCACTTGGGAACATGGCAGATGTTGATTTTGCCGACATCATCGAATGGCTTGACCAGGATGAAGCGACAAAATGCATTTCACTTTATATCGAAGGAATGAAAGACGGCCGCCGGTTTATGGAAGTGTCCAAAAAGGCTTCCAAACCGATTATCGCATTGAAGTCCGGTGTTTCAGCACACGGCGCAGCTGCAGCTGCCTCGCACACTGGTTCGCTGGCTGGTGCGGCAAAAATCTATGGTGCTGCGTTTGAGCAGGCGGGGATTATTCAGGCTGAAAATTTGAATAACCTGTTTGATCTTTCCATGGGGTTTGAATTACAGCCGCCGATGCTGGGCGATCATCTACTGATCGTCACCAATGGCGGCGGCGTCGGCGTATTAGCGACCGATTCTGCAGAACGTTATGGCATTCCTCTGGAATTCTGCCCGCCTGAACTGCAAGAAGAAATGAAAAATTACATGCCGGAATTCGGTTCAGCAAAGAACCCGGTTGATATCACCGGTGGAGCCGGACTCGACGGTTATCGCAAGAGTATCGCGTTTGGGTTGCAGCAGGACTGGGTCCACGGCTTGGCAGTATTATATTGCGAGACGGCAGTGACCAATCCGATGGAAATAGCCCAGGGAATTTATGAAGCGATACAGAGCGCTGGTGAGGTAACAAAGACCAAACCTGTTGCAGTCGCATTCGTGGGTGGCGAACGCAGTGCTGAGGCGATGCGCTGGCTGATCAACAATGGTATTCCGACGTTTGATGATCCTGACCGGGCAGTCAATGTTTTGGCAGGATTGCGCCAATATGCCCGTTTGCAGGAATCTCGCAGCACCGATAACGGTGAGGCGGAATTCAGCGCTGACAAGAAAAAAGCTTTAGCTCTGATCGAAGGCGCCCGGAAGGATGGCCGTGATTCGTTGACTGAAGTTGAGGCGAAAGAATTGTTTGCGATCTATGGGTTAGATGTTACGTCGACCAAACTGGCAAAAACAGAAGACGATGCGGTTCGGCTGGCAAAAGAGATCGGATATCCGATTGTTATGAAGATCGTTTCTCCCGACATTTTGCATAAATCTGACGCTGGCGGTGTGAAAGTAAACATTAAAGATGAAGCAGGAACCCGTGAATGGTTCAAGAAGATCATGGCAAATGCGAAAGCATATAAAGCTGATGCCAATATCCATGGTATTGCTATTCAGGAAATGGCGCCTCTGGGAACGGAAGTGATTCTGGGATCAGTGAATGATGCAGCGTTTGGTCCGACTGTGATGTTCGGCTTGGGCGGCATTTTTGTCGAGGTGCTGAAAGACGTCACCTTTGCGGTAACGCCGGTTTCATTGAATCAGGCACGCAAGATGCAGAGCGATATTCGCGGTGCGAAGATTCTTGAAGGTGCACGCGGTGAATCCCCCAGAGACCAGAAAGCACTTGCAAAGACCATTACGAGATACTCTCATATGATTTTGGATTTAGTGGACGAAATCAAAGAGTCTGACGCTAATCCAGTGATGGTTTATGAACAGGGACAGGGTTTGAAGCTGGTGGATGCGCGGGTTATCCTTAAAGAAAAGAAATAATCCCAACTGTTTCTAAAGCAATAAAAAAACGAGGGGTTTTCCCCCGTTTTTTTTCATAAAGAGAACTGAGTTTATGCAAAACAACCTGATCAACTTCTAACCTTTGCTTTGATCTCCGGTTTTCTTTTAATTTGCCATAATTCTAAAAAGATAGACCTGTTTATGCTTGTAAGCCCTTATTTGAATTTTTCGGAGAATATCCGATATTTTCTGACCTGCTACCCATGTGTTTTGGCAGCGAACCGATGTTTTTAGACGTATGGGAGAAGGCCCCGGATCCGATGTTTATTATTAGCCGAAAAAGACCGTACGAAAGTGCTGCATGCACAGATTGTGATTGGCAAAACTCCGATCATGTTTGCGGACATTCTTCTGGTAATGGTCACTGTTAAGCGTGAAAACGCCATGATCCTGGTAATTTTTATTAAAGACCCACAAGAACTTATCCGGTATTTTGGCTTCTGGCGTGATTCAGCCCAGCAGGTGAGCATAACTTGCTGGATCACATCCCACTGTTGGGAAAAGTATGCATTTGCTGAACATGGTCATAAGTTTCGATTGTTTTTTGTAAAAATGAATTAATGAAAATATAATTAATCGCAGAAAAGACGGATCGTTGTCCGCCTTGCATAATGAATAGGAGTATCTAAAAATGAAAAAAGTATTGCCTGTTTTCTTTATTAATTCTGGTCTTGGCTGCAGTGCTCATTACCGGATGCGGTAGCAAGCCAACTGTCGTACCCCAGCTGAACCGACTGTTGAAACTGAAGCCGCCGCAGAAACAACTTTTACAGTTGAAGAACTGGCGAAATTTAATGGGAAAGACGGCGCCAAGGCTTATATTGCAGTAGACGGTGTTCTACGACGTCTCTGAAGACGCGAACTGGAAAGCCGGAATGCACAACGGTTTTGAAGCTGGCAAAGATTTGACTGCTGAAATTAAAGAAAAATCACCCCACGGGGTAGTGAAGCTGGATGGCTTGCCAGTTGTCGGCAAACTTGCCCAATAAAGGATGATTTGATGCTCGACCAATCCCGCTGTCTTACAGTTGGAAATTGATCCGCCAATCAAATGAAATTGTGATCTAAAAACGGACGCCGCTTAAGCGGCGTCCGTTTTTGTTACGCCTATAAGTGAGATGAGCTCGTGAAACGAGCGAAGCAGCAAACCACCCGCATAGCGGGTGGTTTTGATTAACCGGTCACTTGCGATACGTTTTAGCACCCATCTCTCTGGATCTGGACAACAGTTGCTGCTGCTTGTGTGGTCTCTTATTTTTTTATCCTCTGAATAATGAAACCCCTTTTTTCGACAGCTTCTGCTACTCCAACGCGAAAACTCCCATATTTTCCCTGATTTTCGATATAATCGACTTATATGACAGACATTGAATTGCGAACAACTCAAAAACCAATTGAACGGGCATTTCTGGTTGGAATGGACGTAAAAAGCGAACCTGGTTTGCTTCCAACGGCTGATTCATTGGAGGAGCTGGCATTGCTGGCTGAAACTGCTGGTTTGCGCGTTATGGGTGAAACAAGCCAGAAACTTGAGAAGCCCCATGTCAGCACTTACATTGGCAGCGGAAAAGTACAAGAAGTTAAAGCGTTGGCAGAGGAGACGTTGTCTGATGTGATCATTTTCGATAATGAACTCAGCCCGCGCCACTTGCGCGAATTGAGCAAGGCGCTTGGCGCCAACCTGCGGGTGATCGATCGTACTGCCCTGATTCTTGATATTTTTGCTCAACATGCACATACGCACGAAGGCAGATTGCAGGTTGAGTTGGCGCAGCACGAGTATCGCCTGCCGCGACTTTCCCATGCCTGGGGGCATCTTGAGCGTCAGGGCGCTGGCGCTTCTGGCAGAACTGGGGCCGTTGGCGGCGTCGGTTTGCGCGGGCCCGGAGAAACCCAGCTGGAAGTTGACAAACGCGAGATTCGAAAGAGAATTGCTGTTTTAAAGAAACAGATTGAAAAAGTTTCGCAACATCGAACTCGCCACCGCTCGCAACGGAAACGGACCCAGATTCCGGTTATTTCGATCGTCGGTTACACGAATGCCGGTAAATCGACGCCGTTTAACGCGCTCTCTGATTCTACTATCTACACGGCAGATCAACTTTTTGCTACGCTTGACCCAACGACCCGGCGGGTGAGGTTGCCGGGAAACCATGTTGGTCTGTTCACGGATACAGTCGGTTTTATTCAGAAACTTCCGACCCAGCTTATTGCCGCTTTTCGCTCCACGTTGGAGGAGATCAATGAGGCAGATCTGTTGCTTCATGTGATTGACATCTCACACGATAATGCATCCGCACAATTTGAAAGTGTTAAGGAGACGCTGGCTGAAATCAAAGCGGACAGTATTCCAGTGATCAATGTATTCAACAAGTCTGATCTTTTGGACGACCCGGGAGAAGCCCGTCACCTGCTGGCAGAGACGGACCCGGAGGCGTTTTTGATTTCGGCGAAAACAGGTGATGGGATGGAAGACCTGAAACGCGGAATTATGGAGCATCTGTTTGAAAAGATGGTCGCTGTTCAAGTTCGGCTGCCTTTTCAGCAGGGATCGCTGATTGCCCAATTTCACGATCAGGGAATTGTTGAAATGTCCGAATCTGAACGTGGCGGCGTTGTGCTGAAGGGCTCCATTCCCGGCAGGCTGTTGATGCGTTATCAGGAATATCTTATCTGAAATGATGAAATGAAAAATGGCTTCCCTTTGATAGGAAGCCATTTATTTTTGCTGTACAAAAACTCTACGACTCTTTTTTCTCTTCTTTGCCAACCTGAACCACTTCACGGCCTTTATAAAAACCACAGCTGGGACAAACCGTGTGCGGTAAGCGCATTTCCCCGCAATTGGAACATTGGGTGAGGTTGTTTGCAGTCAGAAAATCATTCGCCCGCCGCCGGTTTCTGCGTGCACTGGATGTTTTTCGTTTTGGAAGCGGTGTCATTTTTTTAACTCCTGTTCTTATCCACCAATTAATCTGCCCGTTTTTTAGGCTCACTAATTATATTCAATTGCTTCGGGTTCGTCAACCGCGAATTGTGCTGTAATTACATGAATTTCCCATATTTTCCTTTCGCTGAAATGAGAATTTCCATTTGGAAGCCGATGTGTTCAATGGATGCAAATAGGATAAAAATGTGAACTGTGATAAAATCGAAGCCATGGAATTGCAAATCGGCATGGCCAAAACAGCCAAAAGCGGCGCGGAAGATAGTGCAGAAACCGCAGATGTGGTTGAACGACCATCGGGCGGCGGATATTCTGTTATCGTATGCGACGGTTTGATCGCAGGGAAAAATTCCAAGTCGATTTCTTTTTTTGTTGCAAACAAAATTTCGGCGTTGATTTCGGAAGGTGTGCGCGACAGCACTGCGATCCGGGCTACCTCGGACCAGCTTTTCACCATCTATGGCGGTTCTGCTCAGTCCCTGATGAATATCGTATCGGTTGATCTCAATACCGATACGGTGGTTGTCAGCCGGAACAACCCCAATCCTGTTTATTATTATAGTCATGGTCAGTTTACTGAGTGGAGCAATGACAGCAGGGCGATCGGCACGTCCAAACATATTCAGCCGTCCATCACTGAAATCCCAATTCAATGCGGATCAATTCTGGTTATCGCTTCAGATGGCGTTTTTTCTGCGGGCGCCCAATATGGTCATGAGATTGATATTCCGATGCTGATTCTGGCGATGGTGGACGATCAGAACACCACCAACTCCCAGGCAATTGCCGATTTTATTATGAGCCAGGCAATCCAGTTGGATCAGGGGAGCCCGCAGAACGATATGAGCATTATGGTGATGCGGATTGTCGACAATAAAAATTCGAACCTTCGCCGCTTCACGTATTCACTCCCGATTGATCGTTCTGCCTGCTTATAATTTATTCCTTGGAATTTTTGACTGAAGATGAGGTTGTTGGACAGCCTCTTTTTGTAAATTCGTTCTGAAATCTTGTTTCTATGAGAGAACCAATGTCATTTTAACAAATACGCGGCAGCATCTCTCCAGAAAGCGGCTCCAGTCGACGGCGGGTCCCGTAAGCAGTTTTCAACAGAACAGCGGCAGTTTGACGCTCCAAGACTTCACCAATTTTAACAGCTTTCTCCCCATAACGACTGGCGCGGATGGCTTGAAGGGCAGCCGGGCTCTCCTCTGGCGGGACAACGACGACCATTTTTCCTTCGTTGGCAACGTACAACGGATCAAATCCTAACATCTCACACAAGACAGCTGCCTGCGGATCCAGCGGGATTGCCGTCTCATCGATCTCGATTGATACCTGACTTTGGATGGCAATCTCGTTGAGCGTCGTTGCCAGACCGCCGCGGGTCGGGTCACGCAGGACGTGGGTACCGGGAGCAGCGCTTCGTAGTGCACTGACAATTTCGCTTAAAGGTGCGTTGTCTGAGCGAATTTGCGAGCTGAACCCCAGCTCATTGCGGGCGCAAAGCACCGCCATGCCATGACTGGCGATCTCACCGCTGATCAGGATATGATCTCCTGGACGTGCCCGCGCACCGTCAGGCGCGAAGGGGCCTGGAAGCCGCCAGCCTAAACCACTGGTCGTAATAAACAGGCTGTCCCCTTTACCATGCTCTACTACCTTAGTGTCTCCGGCGACAATTTTGGCGCCTGCTTCCCGCGCGCAATCACGCATGGAAGCCAGGACGCGTTCCAGATCAGCGATCAGCAGCCCTTCTTCAAGGATGAACCCGGTTGTGATCAATAGCGGATAGTCCGCGTTGACAGTTGCACCGGCGGTCAGGAGGTCGTTTACTGTGCCGGAAACGGCAAGCCGACCGATATCTCCACCGGGGTAAAAGATTGGGGAGACAGCGTGTGCATCGGTTGTCAAGATCAACTTGGCTGCGCCGGGCATAGGGGACAGCGTTGCAGCATCGTTTCCTTGGGCAAGTCCCTCGCTTTTTAAATATCGAAAAAAGACATTACGGATCAGCATTTCAGTCTGTTTGCCGCCGCTGCCATGCGCCAACTGAATTCTTTCGGTGGGTTCTGATGGCAACGGGCAGTTGAACGATAAAATTTCAGGCTGACAGGTCATATTTCGCACTCCTGCGATAGCGGTACCAGGCAGCGCAGGCGCCTTCTCCTGATACCATGGTTGCTCCAAGCGGGTAATCTGGCGTGCACTGCCGCGCAAAAGCTGGGCAATCCGGCGGTGTTTTTTTCCCTTGCAGGATCATCCCGGCCATACAGACATCAGGCTGCTCGGGAACCTGACAGGTCAGGCCGAAACGTACGGAAGCATCGAACTGCGCATAGGTATCCTTCAATTTCCAGCCACTATTAGGAATCGTGCCGATTCCGCGCCATTCACGGTCAGCCGGTTCAAATAACTGCGTGATGATCTTTTGAGCTTGCGGGTTGCCTTTATCCGCGACGCTGCGGGGATAGGCATTTGAAACCTGCGGCGTATCGGCTTCCAAATCACGAACAATCTGTTCTACACCCAACAATAAATCCAGCGGTTCAAAGCCGGTAACGCTGATCGGGACGCGGAAGCGCTGGCAAAGCGGGCGGTATTCGTCCAATCCCATGACAGCGCAGACGTGCCCGGCAGCCAAAAATCCTTGCACATGGTTATCTGGTGCATTTAGAATCATTTCCAGAGCTGGCGGGACACAAAACTGTGAGACGATTACCGTAAAGTTAAATACAGATAGCCGAGCTGCCTCAAGGATGCTGATCCCGTTCGCTGGCGCGGTGGTTTCAAAACCGATGCCGAAAAAAACGACTTCGCGGTTTGGGTTTGCACGTGCCAGCGCCAGTGCATCAAGCGCAGCGTAAACAACGCGGACGTCAGCCCCTGCTGCACGACAACCAGCCAGGCTTCCGCGGGAACCGGGGACGCGCAGCATATCGCCATAGCTGGCAAGAATAACATCCTTTTCGGCTGCCAGTGCAATTGCCTGATCGACCAAAGAAACCGGAGTGACGCAAACCGGGCAGCCGGGGCCATGTACAAATTCGATCTCCGGTTCAAGCAGTTGGTCAATACCGTGTTTCAGAATGGCGTTGGTTTGGCCACCGCACATTTCCATGATTACCCAATGACGAGAGAGACGGTTTTTAATCCGTTTCAAAACTGCCTGAACCAGCTGCGGATCACGGAATGGGGCGTTGGGGTCATTCAAGGGAATCAATCTCATCTAGCAGACGTTGCGTCTCTATCGCATCTTGCGGGTTAATGATGCTGAGGGCGAACCCGGCGTGCACCAGCACAAAATCCCCGGCTTTCGCTCCAGAAACGGCAGTCAGGCAGGTTTCGCGGCGGACCCCGTTGAAATCCAACATGCCCATTGGCAGCCCTTCTTTATCGTAAATATCAATGATTTTCCCCGGAATACCTAAACACATCGGTTTACTCCTTTAATAATGCACCAGCGATTACCGCTTGTCCAATGGCGATGCAGCCATCGTTTAGCGGTATCTTCTGAGGGACGAGCACTTCAAATCCATTTTCCCGCAGCAAAGAATAAGTTCCTTCGAACAGGATACGGTTCTGCCAGACGCCTCCCGAGAGAACGATTGGCGGGAAAGCGCCTACTGACGGTTGAAAACGCGGGTTCCGGCAGCGCAGTTGTCCTTCCCTGATTCTAATGCAGATTTCAAGCGCTAAATGGATCAGCGCTTGATGAAATCTGCCGGAGATGGCGGCGGGAGCTACCCCGGCGCGAAAATCAGACAGAATGGCGTGGATGAGCGGTTCGGAGTTGATCATTTCCCCGTTCGTTTCAAAATGATAAGGTTGGGCGGGGTCTCCAGATGCAATATTTTCCAGCTCAATTGCTGCCTGCCCTTCATAAGTGATCTCCTGACAGACGCCGATGAGCGCGGAAACTGCATCGAATAACCTGCCCATTGAACTGGTTTCGCTTGTTTGCACTTTGTTTTCCAGCTGATAGCGCAGTATTCGCAGGCGCTGCGGGTGCTGAGTGTTGAGAAAGCGGACGGCGGGAATATCATCTGTCCAGTCAATTCCTAACGACCACAATAATGCGAGCGCCTGAAGCGCTGGCTGACGGATCGCCTGATCACCTCCCGGCAACGGGAATGTACGCAGATGGCACAGCCTCTCGAAGCCGTCGCAGTTGCAGGCAAGGATTTCCCCGCCCCAGATTGTGCCGTCATCCCCATAACCGGTGCCGTCGAACGCCAGCCCGATCAAAGGCGATTGACTGAAACGCTGATGTTCCGCCATGACCGAAGCGATATGAGCATAGTGGTGCTGTATTCGCAGTAACGGCAGGTTAGTCTGCGCTGCTCGCCTTTCAGCGTAACGAGTGGTTGCGTAATCCGGATGCAGATCGCATGCAAGCGCGTGCGGATGAAAGCGAAAGATTTTTTCATAGTGGTCGACGGTATTCTGAAAAGCATTTTCCGTCTCATAATTTTCCATATCACCGATGTGGTGGCTGAGAATCAGGGATCCTTCACGCGCCAGACAGAAAGTGTTTTTCAAATGAGCCCCGACAGCTAACAAAGGGGGGGAAAGCGTCCCGTTTGAAATGATCGGCTGCGGTGCATAACCGCGCGCGCGCCGAATTACCAGCGGCTGGCGGGCAATGGGACTCCAGCGCAAGACACTGTCATCCATACGAGTGACAATGGGGCGATTGTGGGTCAAAATACCATCGCAAAGGCTGAAAAGGTGTTTTATGTCAGTAGGGTTATCCCTGAAGATTAACGGCTCTTCGGACAGGTTCGCGCTGGTCATGACCAGCAGGTCAGTCTGCAGATAATTGAAAAGCAGCGGATGAAGCGGCGTATAAGGCAGCATCATTCCAAGAGCCTCCTGGCGCGGCGCAATTTGTTCCGGCAGCAGGCAGTCCGCCCGCTTTTTGAGCAGTACAATCGGTGCCGCCGCACAGCGCAACAGCGCCGCTTCTTCCGGACATAAAATTACCTGCTTTTTGATCGCATCCATATCGCGGGCCATCAATGCAAACGGTTTATCGCTGCGTAGTTTGCGACTGCGCAGCTTTACCAGTGCCGCCGCATCTTGAGCGTTACAGGCAAGGTGATATCCGCCGATACCCTTGATCGCGATGACAGCACTCTCATTGATCATTTCGGCAGCTGCTTGCATGGCACGTTGCCCTGAAAGCTCCGCTGAGACATTTTTCTGCTCCCAGTTGCCGCTGCTATTTGTTAGAAAGCTTAGCCATGGACCGCAGCGCGGACAGGCGGTTGGTTGTGCATGAAAGCGGCGGTCGGCTGGATGGTGGTATTCAGCGGCACACTCGGCACACAGGTCGAAAGCGCGCATGCTGGTTGCCGAACGGTCATAAGGGATATCTTCCACAATTGAAAAACGCGGACCCTGCAATTGGTGCAATTGGTGAATGGATAATGAAAATGACGGTCCGCCGGATCGGTTATCTCGCGCCGGCATTCTGGACAAATTGCAAGATCGGGAGAAATCGGAAGAAAAGCGTCTTTATTGGCATCTCGAATACTGTCCAGAATTTCGAATTGGTTTTTGAAATGTATGGGACAGTTACGCAATCAATCTGGTCGATTACGGCAAACGTCGGCGAATGACTTCGCAGCGTTCTGTCGAAGTTTTCGATGTCCTCGCGTCTGCCGTATACATTGATGAGAACGCCCTCTTCTGCGTTGCAGACATCGCCCGTGAGTCTGTTGTCAACGGCAATATGATAGACAAAAGGACGGAATCCGACCCCTTGAACGATGCCGTTGATCCGGTAGCGTTGTCCTATTTGCATATGCGACGCGGCCACAGAAGATATGTTTTCTGAATAGTCCGCAAGCACGGAAATCGCCAGCCGGCTGTTATGCCGCTTTTGACTGGGAAGTTTCGGCACACTTTTGAACTAGCCACTCTGCCCATGCGTCAACCCCATCGCCGGTTTTTGCTGAGGTTGCAAAGGTGATCACTTCCCGGTTCAACATCTCAACGCCGGCGCGGAAATGGTCTAAATTAAAGTCCAGATAAGGCATCAGATCTGTTTTGGTGACAAGCAAAACGTCCAAATTGCGATAAATATTCGGATATTTCCAGGGCTTGTCATCGCCTTCGGTAACGCTGGCGATGAGCGCATTTGCATGCGGGCCCAAATCCCACTCAGCCGGGCAAATCAGGTTACCGATGTTCTCAATAATGACCAGGTCCAGCGCATCCAGCGGTAACTGTTCCATACCTTTACGGACCATCATGGCATCCATGTGGCATTCTCCCATGGTGGTCACCTGCACCGCAGGCGCACCGGCGAGCATCACTTTGTCCGCATCAATCGTGACGGCAGCAGTGTCTCCTTCAATGACCCCAATTCGCAGTTGATCTTTCAATTGTTCGATTGTTTTCACAATCAGTGCCGTTTTTCCGGCGCCGGGAGCCGCCATGATATTGATACAAAAGATCCCATGATCGGAGAAGATTTTGCGGTTTTCTTCTGCTACGAAATCATTGGCGTTCAGTATTTTTTCTACTAATGGTACACGGGTAGTTTTCATGGTTCCTCATCATCTTTAATAATTTCGATGCTGTCTACCAGCATTTCATCGCCCGAAAGAAAGCTGATGCGCATCCCGCCGCAGGAAGGGCAGGCGCTCAATTCCCTTCGGATCTCGAAGCATGTTCCGCAGTCATCGCATTGAAAGACAGCAGGACGACGGTCAAAATAGAGTTCTGCCTGGCTGCAAAGCGTTCCTTCGGTCAGGATATTCCAGTAATGGGTGACGCACTCAGGGATAATATTAGAAAAATCGCCGACAATCAGATAAATGGCGGTCACCTGACGGGCATCATTCCGCTTTGCATGATCCATCACGGTGCGAAGAATACTTTCTGTCGCAGATAACTCATGCATAAGCGAAATTATACTGCAATCACGAGTACAATTATGTGGGTATTTCTTTTAAACCCAATATTCCGCTGGAAACACCAAACGGCAAATCTGATGAAAGGGAGTGGATCATATGGCAGATATCATTCAAAAAGTAAAGGGAACGCGCGATTTTTATCCGGAAGAAATGGCTTTTCGGACATGGCTCCATCATCAGATCCGCAAAATTTCCAATTTGTTCGGTTATCAGGAATATGAAGGTCCGATTTTGGAGAAGCTGGAGCTTTATGCCGCGAAATCTGGTGAGGAGCTAGTACGCGAACAGGCTTATGTGTTTACCGACCGCGGCGGCGGAGATATTGCGCTGCGCCCGGAGTTGACACCGACACTGGCGCGCATGGTCGCTCAACGCCAGATGGAATTAGTCTATCCGCTGCGCCTGTGGTCCTATGGTCCTTTCTGGCGGTATGAACAACCGCAAAAAGGCCGGACGCGTGAATTTTTTCAATGGAATATCGACATGATCGGTTCGGACAATCCGTTATCAGATGCAGAACTGCTGACGGTCAGCGCATCTTTCCTGAAGGCACTGGGATTTACTTCTGATCAGGTAAAAGTCCGTTTTAATAATCGCCGACTGATGGATGCAGCGCTGAGAGAAATTGGCGCAAGGGATGACCAGAAAGCTTTGGTATACCGTTTGATAGACAGGCGCGACAAGATGAAGCCAGATGCCTGGCGCAGCTTTGCGCTTGAAAACGGATTGAGTGACGCAGTGCTAAAGGCGCTGATCGGGCTATTGGAAAACCATGAACTTTGGCGGGAGTCTGAAGAATTGAGGTCAATTGTTGAGCTGGTGAATGCGGCAGGCATGGTGATTATCTGGCCTATGATCCGCAAGTGATCCGCGGCTTGCTGTACTACACCGGGCCCGTTTTTGAAGCCTGGGATGCAGCACCAGGCGGACGCGCAGTGCTCGGCGGTGGCCGTTATGAAAATCTGGTAGCGGACGTGGGTGGTTCACCGTTGTCCGGCGTTGGTTTTGCCATGGGCGATGTGATGATGCAGGTTCTTTTTGGAAAAATATGGAATGATGCCGCAGGTGGATGTTCAACCGGCTAAAGTGGTTGTCACCTGTTTTGACGCGGATCAATTAAAAAGTCGTCCCATGAGCTGGCGGCTTTAATCCGGAATGCAGGAATCAATGCAATCTGTTATCCGGAGCCGGCTAAATTGAATAAGCAGCTGAAATATGCTGACCGGATTGGCGCTTTGGCTGTGCTGATTTCAGGTCCGGATGAGGTTGCTGTCGGGAAGGTAACTGTCAAAGATCTGCGCAATCGCACTCAGCAGACTGTGCCGCTGAGCAGATGCGTGCAGGCTCTGCATGAGATTGGAGTGCCGTCTGATAATCGACGGTAAGTCGTCACTGTCTGATTCTTTGATCTGCAACTGAAGCTCAGTTGATGGATTGTTGACGAATAAAACGATCAACTGGCGGGTGAGCCTGTCAGTTGATCGTTTTTTATATACTGATACGCGTTATTTTATAACTGGTTATATGCGACTGTTCCTACGATAAGTAATACCCGGAAGCAACCCTCGAATGAAAAGATGTGATCACCAGCTTTAACGGCTGAGTTTTGTCCTGATCGCTGCACGCTTTCACAGTATTCAATTGATAATACGATAAAATTATGTATCACAATTTGAGGATAAGGCATGTCGTACCATCGTATTGTTGTAAAAATCGGCACTTCGACGCTGACCGGCGGGTCTAATCATTTGGATATGCCGCGAATCATCGATCTTGTGCGCCAGATAAGCTGGATGAAATCGCGCAAGATTCAAGTTTCTTTGGTTTCTTCCGGTGCTGTTGCGGCCGGCCGCGAATTGTTGAACTACCCCCATCTTTCAAAGCATAT
The DNA here is from genome assembly GCA_040766005.1 of Flexilinea sp. GTDB lineage: Bacteria > Chloroflexota > Anaerolineae > Anaerolineales > Anaerolineaceae > Flexilinea. The sequence continues at coordinate 523,816 of JAXGRI010000001.1, forward strand.
TCCAGGCAAACAGATGTTGTCCGCAATCGGACAGCCGCGCCTGATGTCGATCTATTCCGAACTGTTCCATATGTACGGACATGTTGCTGCCCAGATTCTTCTGACCCGCAATGATTTCGTTCAGCGAAAAAGTTATCTGAATGCGCGTAACACGCTGGAAGGACTGCTGGATCAAGGCGTGATGCCAATCATTAACGAGAACGATGCAATTTCGACAGAAGAAATTCGCCTGGGTGACAATGACACGATGTCTGCTTTTGTCTCTGGTCTGGTGGGAGCGGATCTGCTGATTTTGTTGACAGATCAGGAGGGTTTGTTCGATATGAACCCTGAGACTAACAACGATGCGCGGATTTTCGAAACCATCGATGCGGCGGAAATTCCTGCGATCGTGTGGGAGGCTGCCGGCGGCAGCCATACCGGAATGGGGACCGGCGGAATGCTGACCAAAGTGCGGGCGGCGGATATCGCGCGGCGGATGGGAACAACGATCATGATCGCCAATGGCTCGATTGAGGATGTGTTAATCCGGATTGCGGCAGGCGAACGCTTTGGTACCGTTTTCCGCCCGACCAATACAATTTTGGAGAGTCGCAAGCGCTATCTGCTGACTGGCTTTCGCTCGAACCAGGCCTTTATCCAATTGGATGAAGGTGCAGAGAAGGCTGTTTTACGCGGTAAGAGCCTGCTTCCTGCCGGGATTATTGCGGTCAGCGGCGAGTTTGATCGGGGTGATACGATAAGGATGCTGGGAATGCATGGGGATGAAGTTGCAATTGGAATGACGAACTATTCTGCAGAAGAAGTCCAAAAAGTCTGCGGCGCGAAAGCGAACGAAGTTGAAGCTATCTTGGGGTATAGCTTCGCTGATGAAGTGATTCATCAGGACAATATGATCAGACGGGGTGTTTCATGAACCAAAATTTAATCGAGATGGGAAAAGCGGCGCAAAAAGCTTCTCGCCGGCTTTGCCTTGCTGCGACAGAGCAGAAGAATCAATTTTTGTTGAAACTGAGTGACCTGCTGCTTCAAGAAACGCCTGCGATTCTTGCCGAAAACCGCAAAGAAGTCGCAGCTGCTACCGGTGTATTAACCGAGGCGATGGTTGATAGGCTGATGTTGGATGAAAAAGGATTGCCGGGATTGCCCGCGATGTGCGCAACGTTGCCGGCTTGGCAGACCCGGTGGGGTGAGATATTTGAAGAATCGCTGCATCCGAACAGCTTGAAAATTCATAAAGCGCGGGTTCCGATGGGCGTGGTCGCCGTGATTTATGAATCACGGCCGAATGTCACAGTGGATACCGCCTGCCTGATGATCAAATCCGGCAATGCGGCAATTTTGCGCGGAGGGAAAGAGACGCTGGCAACGAATATGGCATTTATGAAGCTGATTCGGATGGCGTTGGAAGAAGGAGCCGGGCTGCCGGCTGATAGTATCTCTTTCATTGATTCGTCAGACCGGAATCTGGTGATGGATCTATTGCATATGGATCAATATATCGATCTGGTAATTCCGCGCGGCGGAGCCGGACTGCATGATTTTTGCCGCAAGAATAGCCGTATTCCGGTAATTACCGGAGGAATCGGCGTATGCCACATGTTTGTAGATGCGAGTGCCGATCTGATAAAAGCTTTACCTGTGATCCGAAATGCCAAAGTGCAGCGGCCGACTGTCTGCAATGCCCTTGAGACGCTGCTGGTGCATCAGGAAATCGCTGAGGCCTTATTGCCCGAGGTTTGCCGGCAATTGGCGAAGGAGAACGTCCAGTTTCGAACAGATCGTGCGTCATTTGAAATACTTACCCGACTGGGTGATTCTTCCGTTCATTTTGAGATGGCGGGAGATGGTGATTTTGATAAAGAATGGTTGTCTTTGGTGCTGGGAATCAAAGTGGTTCAGGATGTCGCTGAAGCAATTGATCATATTCGCGATCATGGAACTGGACATTCAGACAGCATTCTGACAGAAACAGAGCTGAACGCGCAGCAGTTTGCCAGCCAGGTCAATTCTTCTTGTGTTTATGTCAATGCCAGTACACGTTTCACCGATGGTTCGGAATTGGGGTTAGGCGCGGAAATTGCCATTTCTACCCAGCCGTTGCATGCGCGCGGTCGATGGCGCTGCGCGAGCTGACAACCTATAAATGGGTGATTGAAGGTACCTATCATTCCCGCCAATAGGTTGTTCCCGGATTCTGCTGTTTGCCGCGGACTAATGGCAGGTAATATGCGGAGAATAAAAGGAGATCGCAATGTTCAATTATCATTTTGATGAAAAGAAACGCCGTGTAACCGCTTTTGTTGAAGATGGTAAGGAAGCGGGCAAAGTGATTTTTAAACCGTATAAGGGTTATTGGTCGATTGATCACACCTTTGTTTTTCCAGAATATCGTGGAAAAGGAATCGCAGAAAAGATGACCAGAGAGTTGCTGGCACAAGCTCGGGCAGCTGGGGTGAAAGTGAAGCCGGTTTGCAAGTTTGCGGTCAGCTTTCTTGATGGGAATGAGGAATATGCCGATCTGATCTGGCGAGATCCTGCTGAAGTTTAATTGGGCAGTACAGTTCATCTGATACGAAATAAAAGATTCCCTGATCTTTTGAAAGTTTCCATCTTAGAGATAAAAAATCACACCATTGGTGTGATTTTTTATCTCTAAGTATCGATTGTCGATTATTCCAGAATCTGCCATTTTTCAAAACGATTGTTGCCGATGAGTGAAATTGGAGCTTCAATATACGGCTTACGCAATTCTTCACTGCTGGGCCAGAAGATTGGCGCGACGATCACCGCTTCCGAAACAATGATTTCCTCAGTCCGGGCGTATAATGCCACCCGTTTCTCAGGGTCTTGTTCTTGTCCGGCCGCGATCACCGTTTCCGCGTATTCTGAATACTGCGGATCAGATACGTCTGTGCAATCCTTTGTCGGCCAATCCGGCACTTTTTGATAGGTTGCGCCGCAAAGGAACATATCGGCGCTGAAATTATTGGCATCCATGTAATCTTTTGACCATTGGGCACGATAGACATTCTCGCTGCTTTCCTTGCGCAAATCCACGAATACACTCCATTCAACGCTCTTCAGATTCACTTTGATACCCAATGCCGATTCCCACATAAATTGCAGCATTTCGGCATGGACCCTGATTTCATCTTCCGCTGGGAACAGGAAGCTGATTTCAACATCTGCCGGGGAAATTCCTTGATCAGCGCAATAGGACTCAATGAGTTCTCTGGCGCCCTCAGCGTCATATGGGATACCAAGGTTTGGATATTCGTCTGTATGCGGAGCACCGGTTAAAGCCGGATTGAGGAAGATCTGAGCGACACGACCGCTGCGCAGCGTGGTGACAATAGCTTCTTTGTCAATTGATTTACTGAGCGCGAGCCGGACGCGGACATCATCAGTGGGTGCAAGATTCGGATTGAACAAAACAAAATTGGTGGCGACATCGCCCGGCATTTCAACAATCTCCTGTGACAATACCGGATCTGCGTGTAAGCGATCGTAGTCGGCTGCCGGGATGTTGGCGATATCCATATTGTTTGCTTCATATTCAGCCAGTGCTGCGGACTCCTCCAGCATGGCGATTCGAACTCCGGGGATCATTGCTTGCGGGATGGATTCAATTCCTGGCCAAAATGGGTTGCGGATCATTGATAAGGATGCATCATGGATCCATTCCTCAAGTGTGAAGGGGCCGTACCCCTGATAATTTCCGCTTTCAATCCAAAGATCCCCCAGTTTTTCGTTACAGGCGTCCCCTTCAATGATCCAGGATGGCTGCGCATAGGATATCCACATCGATAGGACGTTAATGTTGTATGCGCCTGGGTCGCGGAAGGTATATTCGATTGTAAAATCGCTAAGCGCCTTGGCGCCGACAATATCAAAGCTGACGGTACCTTCATCACTGGTGTTGTATTCTTCCCCGCCCTGCAGGAAGTAGAGGGCAAATGCATAATCGGACGCTGTGGACGGGCGTAATGAACGTTCAGCACCATAGACAAAGTCATGTGCGTTGACATAACGGACGTTGCCGTCGCAATCCAGCACTTGCTCAACTTCTCCGCTTTCCGGGTTGAAACGCACCCAGGGGACGTCTTGACGGAGGTTGAATGTATAAACGGTCCCGTCATCCGATACGGACTGGTCCAACGCCATACCCAGTTCTAAATTTCCTGTCATCTCGTTCTGATTCAGAACCCCAACTGCCATTTCGTCGACGAGCTCGCTGTTGTCCATCACCAGTGCTTGATCGATCGTCGAAATGCTCGTCCCGGAATAAGAAACTTTCAAGTAGCGGTCGTTGACGGCTGATGCCGAACGAACCGCGAAAATTCCTATAAAAAGGCTAAAGACGAACAGTTGGATCAATTGCTTTCTCATGATATCCTCCAATGGATAATATGATTTCAAAGCGCACTTGCGCTTGAAATTGACAGGATATTCAATTTTCACTGATTTGTGAAATTGTTAGACAGTATCTTATCCGAATTTCCTGCGATTTTCTAAAAGAAGTGACATTTTGCATCGCTGAAGGTATTTGCATAACACTGATAATCGACGTATAATATGACGGAGTTCGATATAACGTGATCCGTTGTAGAGGAGGATGATATACCATGGCGGACATTGCGGCAAGAAATATTGTGCTGACCGAAGCGGTTTATTACATTCTGCTTTCGCTCTTGGATCCGTTGCACGGTTATGGAATCATGCAACAGGTGAACAAAGTCAGCAATGGCAGGGTGCAGCTGGCAGCCGGGACGCTTTATGGTGCATTGGGAACGCTGATGAAGAGAGGCTGGATCTATGAACTGCCGGCGGATCCGGACAGCCGACGGCGCGCCTATCAAATTACACAGGACGGGCTTGGCGTTTTAAAAGGTGAAATTTTCCGCCTGGAAGAATTACTGATGAACGGTAAACGACTATTGAAGGAGGCATAACCGATGCAACGCAAAGAACATCGCTTATATTTTGTCTGGGATTATCAAAAAGAGGAGGACTGGCTGAATCAGCGAGCTGCTGAAGGCTGGAATCTTGGAAAAGTCAGGCTGCTTACTTATTTTTTTGAGAAAGGCGAATCAAACAGTTATCAGTATCGGTTGGAATATCTGTCAGAAAACCCCTGGTCGGAAGCCGGAAAAAAATATTTGGCGTTTATGGAAGATGCTGAGGT
>JAXGRI010000010.1:0-83230 GCA_040766005.1 Flexilinea sp.
ACCTGGAAGAATATGATCCGAATCTTGCCTGGTTGACAAAACTGGAAACGGAACGCCAAAAAAGAAAGTTGATCATGATTCCAAGCGAATCATTCGCTCCGGCAGTTGTCCGTCAATCCCTCAGTTCTGTTTTTCAAAATGTCTATGCTGAAGGTTATCCGGCAGAAGAAACGCGCCGGCTGACAGAAGACGAAATATTTGACTATCATGCCCGGTTGGGAGATTATCGCCGAAATTCTGATCCGAGATACTACAAAGGCGTAGAATATGTGGACGTCCTTGAAGCGCTTGCCAGAAGACGATGTGCTGAAGTTTTTGCCAACCAGAATGCTTCAGTTGACGAAATACAGGTCAACGTACAACCGCTTTCCGGGGCGCCTGCTAACAACGCCGCTTATCATCTGATCAAACCAGGTGATACTGTGCTGACGATGGACCTGCTGCATGGCGGTCACCTGACCCATGGGAGTCCGGTAAACCGAACTGGGATGCTATACAACATCGTCCATTACACGGTCGATCCTGAAACAGAGATGTTGGATTATGACGAAATCCAACGCCTCGCCAACGAACATAAACCAAAAATGATCATCGCCGGCTACACCTCATATCCTTATATCCCCAATTGGGAACGGTACCGCCAAATTTGTGATAGCGTTGGAGCTTATTTGATGGCTGACATTGCGCACATAGCCGGATTAGTCGCAGCCGGGGTCGTTTCATCGCCGGTTGGGATCGCTGATGTCGTGACCTTCACTTCGCACAAGACGCTGAGCGGGCCGCGTGGCGCTGTAATCATTACAACCAACCCTACTCTGGCAAAAATCATCGATAAGGCTGTCTTTCCCGGAGAACAGGGCGGCCCGCATACGCAGGTATTCGCAGCCCTGGCTACAATCTTAAAGATCGCAAAAACACCGGAGTTCAAACGCTACCAACAGCAAATTTTAGACAACACAAAGGCGCTGATTCGACAGCTGAAAGCCCGCGGACTCAAGATTTCCTATGATGGATCTGACAGCCACATGCTGCTGATTGACTGTAAAAAAATTAAGGGAAAAGACGGCACGCCGCTTTCAGGAGATATGGCCGCCCGCATTCTTGATAACGCCGGCATCGTACTCAACCGCAATACCATACCCGGCGACCGCTCCGCGCTGCGTGCGAGTGGAATTCGGTTGGGAACCCCTTGCGTCACACAGATCGGCCTTAAAGAAAATGAGATGACAGAGGTGGCCGACATCATTGCTGATCTGTTATTTGCTATTCAGCCTTATTCAACGCCGGGAGCAAGAAGTCTGCTTCCAAGAGCGAAAGTCGATTTTGCCGTTTTCGAGGACTGCAAAATCCGCGTCCGTGATCTCTGCGCCGCCCATCTCGAATTAAATCGCTCGCCAGAATACGGATACCCCCATTTCTATTACACTGATGACAACTTCAAATCATACGACGGGATCGGTTACGTATTGATTCACGGTGATAAAGCACAGGAATTCGTGAATTACGCATTCCAAAATGACGCGGAAGCGCTCGAGCTGAACGAATATCAAAAAGCGGTCCTTTCAGTGAACAACCGGATCATCGAAGGTTCACTGATGCTCCGGGAAGAAGGTTATCAGTTTGGCTGCCCTGCCGATAGAATGGGGTTGGCTGCCGCCTGGCTGCGAGATTTATCTGACGGCTTTATCCTTTTTGATGAAGATTTGAGAAAGAAATTACCCGGCCCAATATTCGTTGATGAATGCGAACCGATTTCAGGCACAGAATGTCTTACGCAAGATTTCGAGAAACCTTATGCAATTGGGATGACACACCAGTCATCCAGCGCGCAGTTACCAGATTTTGATTTTCAGCATTATGAAAATTTAGAATCAGATCTGAAAAAAACACCGTTGCACACGGCTCACGTTGCGCTCGGGGCAAAAATGGCTCCTTTCGCAGGCTGGGATATGCCTCTTTGGTACACATCAATCAAAGAGGAACATCAGGCAGTAAGGTTGAACGCAGGGTTATTCGACGTTTCGCATATGGGCGTCTATCAGGCATCGGGAAAAGAAGCAATGGCGTTTTTGGATAGCGTCTGCGGCAATGACATCAGTGCGCTAAAACCCGGGAACACTTGCTACACGCATTTCCTAAGCCCAGACGGAGAGGTGATTGACGATCTGATCGTATATTTTCTGGAGCCAGAAAAATATCTGATCGTAGTCAATGCCGCCAATGATGAAAAAGACTGGGCATGGCTCAACGCAGTAAAAAATGATAAAGTGCTGATAGACCGTACCAATCCAAACGCCCGGGCTTTCGGCAGAAATGTAATCCTTGAAAACTTGAAAGACAGCCAGGCGGGAGAACGGATGCGGATTGATCTCGCCCTCCAAGGCCCAGCTTCCAAAGTCATCCTTGAAAGTATGAACTGTACGCCGGCAGATCGGGAAAAACTCGAAAAGCTGTCCAAATCAAATATTTGTCATGTTGTGCTGGACGATTTTGATATTTATGCCGCCCGAACCGGTTATACTGGCGAAAAAAATGCATTTGAACTGTTTGTTCACCCTGATCGGCTGCCGGCGCTCTGGGACCGATTGCTGGAAATTGGAAAGCCCTTTGGTCTGAAGCCATGCGGGCTGGGAGCACGCGATTCGTTGCGAATTGAAGCCGGTCTGCCTTTATATGGACACGAAATGGCCGGGCCACAGAATTTCCGCGTAAATGAAGCCGGATTTGCCCATTTTGTAAAAACTTACAAACCGTGGTTTATCGGTAGAGATGCCTACATGAGAGATGAAAAGGAGCAGAATCGTGAAATCGTTCGCTTCCGCTTCGTGGATAAAGCCATTCGGATGGCGCATCCAGGTGACCCGGTACTGGACGTGAAAGGCAAGGTTCTCGGTATGGTAACCTCCTGTTCGATTGACAGAGACGGCTGGATCACCGGACAAGCCATGATAGAGCGTAATACAGCTGCAGAAGGAACTCCGATTTTCATCTACCAGAACAGTGGTAAAGTAACGCTGAAAAGCCCAGCCAGCCTTTCTAAAGGAGAACGGGTAACACTTCCGGGAAGCGCGCTCATAATCAGCCGTTATCCACGTCCGCCAAAAAAGGCCAGCTGATTTCATAAAGGTTATAAGACAATCAAAAAGAAGGGCGTCTTGCACAGACGCCCTTCTTTTCCTTCTTATTAATTCTGTCGGCTGCTCTGTTAAAAAACGGCGGACAGCCGTCTTGCATCGGTTCTCTCTACGCGCATTCGAGCTCAGAACGTTTCTCAGTGATCTTTGTCCTGACGAATGGAATACTCTCAACGGATTGTCAGTCCATTGATATCAATGTCTCGTATATCAGGAGTGGTTCTTCCAAACATAAAAATTCTTCAAATTAGAACCGCCTATGAACTCTGCCAGGATAGAATTTGCCGGGATCAGGTCCGGCGGGAGCGGCAACACCCATTCCAGAAACGACAATAAGCGTTTAGATTCGATATGCTCTTTACATCCCCAGGGAACTTGGCGCAACGCTGTCTCTGCTGACAGTTTTAGGGCGGAAAGTTCATAAACCAATGAAGTGTTGCAATAGTGATCAGCATAACGCTGATATGGAATGATATTCTTTTCTTCGCCAGCCCGGACCGAACCCCAACGGGCAATCGTATCCTGTGCACTATATCCGCGTTCACGGAAATCACGCACGGTCCGTCGAATCAGACGCGTGTCGACGGTTGAAACGCGGTTATAACGATCAACGTTCACCTGCGTCAGCGGTGAAGCATAGATCTGATACTTCAGTTCCTTCTCAATTCCCGGTAACAGCTTGGGATTCATTCCATGAATCCCTTCAAGGATAATCAACTGGTCTTTCTGAATTTTTGTAAACTTACCCGGTTTACTTTTCCCATCCATAAAATCATAATGGGGCAATTGGACCTCATCGCCGGCGATCAGCCGATGAATGCAATCATCCATCAATGATAAATTCAAGTTTTCGAGCGCTTCGAAATCATAGCTGCCATCCGGAGCTTTTGGGTTTAATACCCGGTCAACGAAAAAATCATCCATTTCTATCGGAACCGGAGAAATCCCCAATGCAAGCAGCTCAATAGAAAGCCGTTTGGAAAAGGTGGTTTTTCCAGATGAGGATGGATCCGGCAATCAGAACAACACGAACCGCGGGCTTCCGACGGGCGATATCCCGCGCAATCTGCACGAACTTTTGGTCGTGCAACGCTTCGCTGACTAAAATCACTTCCTGAATCCGATCCGATTCAATCGCCTGATTCAGCGCAGCGATCGAGTCAATTCCAAGCCGCTTCAGCCAATCCCCATAAAGGCGGAACTCCGACATCATCTTCGGCGCTTCATAAAGTTTGGTAATCGTTTTTGAGTCACCGTTCTCAGGGAAACGCAGGAAAAATTCATTTTGATTTTTGGCCGGTTCAATTGCGAAGTAATTCAAGTATCCGGTTGACGGCACCATGTAGCCATAATGATAATCTACAAAATCTTCAAGCCGATAGATCGTCATGTAGTTCTTCCGCCGATATTTCAGCAAATGAACTTTTTCATATTGTTTCTTCTTAATAAAGATCTTGCGTGCTTCATCAAGCGACACTGTTTCTCGAATAATCGGCAAGTTCTTTTCAACCGTGCGTCGCATTTCGTTTTCAAGTTGAGCATAAAACGCTGCACCGGCTTTTATTTTTGGACCGGTTATCTTACAAAAGAGACCACCGGAATGAATTGAATGATCCACCGTCAGTTCATTTTTAGGAAGTAATTTTTCAAAAGTAGCTGATAAAAGATAGACCAGCGAGCGACGATAGATATTTTTGCCGGATGAGTCCTTAGTGGTCACCGGAGCAATACTGGCATTACTATCCAATTGATAAGTCAGTTCCCGCAATTCCTTGTTGACAATCGCAGCGATTAATTGATGTGACAACTCAGGCAAAAGCGGTTGCAAGAACTGTTCAACCGTTCCGCAGCGCGGGCCTTCTAAAACTCTGCCGTCAGGCAATTCTGCCTGTATAATATTCATAGCTTTTACAAAACGAACCTTTTGTTGCATTCACACACCTCATTCTTGTTGATTATATGCCAGAATGGGTAAAAAACCAACTTTTTTTATTGTCAGGCGGTGTATTTCGTGAATTTTTTACGCGTTTTAATCTATTTTTTTACGGTCTTGATTCTCCTGGCGCTCTTATTCAGAGTCTACGTTCTGATATGGGCATTATGTGTTTTTCTCCACAAAAAAAAAGCGCCGCAAACCGCCATCTTTGGAATCGTGTTCGGCGCAGGACTCGAAAAGGACAGCTCTCCTTCAAAAGTGCTGGAAGAGCGGCTGGATGCGGCTGTAATTCTTTATAAAACAAATCAAATTGAAAAAATAATTCTCTCTGGCGACAACCGCAATATTTACTATAACGAACCGCTGGCTATGAAATTCTCGCTGACGGAAAAGGAATTCCGGTTGAAATCATTACGCTAGACCCGGACGGGCAGCGCTCCCTCCGGACCTGCCTGAACGCTAACAAGCACATTGGGAACGACAGTGCTTTTCTGATCACCCAGCCTTTTCATCTGGCTCGTGTCATCTGGATTGCGCATCAAATCGGCATGAATGCGTCCGGTTATCCGGCTCAGCACCAGACGCATCATCCATTGGATGTCTTATGGTGGCACGTACGTGAAATTCCAGCGACTGCCCGCGCCGGGCTGGATGTCCTTGTTTGGAAAATTAATACCGTTCGTATACGGGCAAATAGCATAAAAAAATAAACCATTCAAGGTTGCAATTCTGACATAAAGATTGAACGGAAAAGCGATCATGGCCTGCATTGAGCTGCGGTGAGTCCAAGACGGGACAGTTAATCTGCAGGTTCTTCCCGTCATAAACCTGCTGAGCCGTCAGTTGATGACAGCGCTGCTTATCGACTAGCCATGCGTTATGTGCTTATCGTAATATTGCTTTATGTCGTCTGTTGTTTCTATTTTTGAATTTTCGATTTTAATACTGGATAAATTCGCAATAAAGACAGTCTGTTATATCTGAAACACCTGTTCCAGCAAAACTGCCCCGGAAGCAGGAGACAGATGCTGATCACAGCTACGCAAGGGAACCGACTAACGCTGTTCCCGCTATACCCGTTATCGCGACCAGTTCAATTTCATTGTGAACAGGTTTCCTCACTTCCATTTTCACTGGGAGATAATTCTCGCTGTACCCCGAAAGCTGCCAGGCCGTACTGCCGATTTTCTTTGCGTTCTCCCATAAAACCAGTTTTTTTGAATCTATCTGCTGGTTCAAAAAATCCGCAGTCTTTTCAGCCAAAATTGCCCTCAAAATTTCTGAGCGTTCTCGGGCAATGGTTTTAGAGATCTTTTGTTCCAATCTTGCAGCCGCAGTACCCGGCCGCTCTGAAAAGACAAAAACGTGGCCCCCGTTGAAAAGTGATTCCTTCATGAATTGACGTGTTTCTTCAAACTCAGCATCCGTTTCTCCTGGATAACCGGTTATCAGATCCGTTGTAAAGGAAAAGTGCGGGTTGAGCGTCCGCGCAGCTTCCATCAACCCTCGCAGCTCGTCTAATTTCGTGCGCCGCACCATCCGTTTCAACACCGTTTTTGAACCAGACTGGATCGGAAGGTGAAGGTGGGGGCACATGCGTTCATCCTGCCACAGCGAAAGAAACCCATGCGTCAGATCCCATGGCTCCAATGAGGACAGACGAACACGAGGGACATCAGTTTCTTTCAAGATCATTCGGATCAGTCCAACCAAGTTATTTTTCTCGTGAAGATCTTTTCCCCAGGCGCCCAGGTTCACGCCACTCAGCACAATTTCTTTTCCGGCTGCAGCTTCCGCAGCAATAATATCCGAGATGATTTCTTCTGCTGGTATACTGCGTGACTGGCCGCGTGCCAGCCGTGTCAGACAAAATGCACAAAAATTATCACAGCCATCCTGAGCTTTGATAAAAGCGCGTGTCCGACTTCTCAAACCGCCCGCCGTTACACGTATTGGAATCGGGATATCCGGTTCCCGGTTGCTGATCCCAAGCACAGTTTCAACCAGCCTGTCTTTTTCATGATTGGGAATTACCCGGCTTACGCCAGGGAAACCGGCAGCAGCGATCTTTTCTAAATCAGCCCAACACCCGGTAACGATTATCTGTGAACCGTTTGTATGCGCCCGGCGGATCTTGCCGCGTGAATCGGAAGCAGCCGCCGCCGTCACGGAGCAGGTGTTAATTACCACCAAATCCGCTTGCGAAACTTCCGCTACAATTTCATGTCCCATCTGGTGAAATTTAGCAGCATACCGCTCGATTTCCGCCTGATTCAGGCGGCAGCCAATTGTGTCAAGGAACACTTTCAAACCGGGTTACTTCGTCCTTTTTGTCATTTTTGCGCAAGCGCCCAGTTCAATCGTTTTGTCATAACAAGCCTGCATGCCATCCGCAATCGACGAACGCAGACCGCTTTTTTCCATCGCATAAAGTGCCTCGCCGTCGTTCCGCCAGGTGATGTCACTTCACTTTTCAAAATTGCCGGGTGTGTGTTTCGTTCGGCAAGGTAAAGCGCCGATCCTTTCACAGTTTGAATCACCAACTCTGTCGCATCTGGTCGCGGCAGCCCAAGCCGGACGCGCAATCAATCATAGCTTCCATAAACAGAAAAACGTAAGCAGGCCCAGATCCGGAAACTGCCGTAACAATATCCAAGTCAGATTCCTTACGAACCCGAATCGTAGTACCGATCCCGCTCAAGATCTCAGCTGCTTTTTCAACCTGTTCCGGCTCCGCAAATTCAGAAGCGTACCAGCCTGACACACCTTCGCCAATAGCCGCCGGGGTATTGGGCATCACACGCAGGATCCGCTTATGTTCCAGCTTTTCCTGAAGTTCCTGAATCTGAACCCCCACAACAATCGAAATCACCAACGCCTGTGAATTCAGCCGTCCATGCAGATCGTCTACCACCTCGTTCAGATACTGCGGTTTGACCGCAATCAAGATATAATCCGCGTCTTTCGCCGCGGCAATGTTTGACTCAGCACAAACAACACCTGTTTTTTCGTGGAGCGCTTGTATTTTTTTCTCATCCAGATCATAAATGAGAATATCCTCAGGCTTGAAACTATTTTGGCGCAAAATTCCGCTCAAAATCGCGCTGCCCATCATACCTGTTCCGATAATTGCCAGTTTTTCATTCATTGTGTTCCCTCTATTCCTTCCCGCTGCCAGCGACTGAATATTGCCATTGATAGTGTTCTATTGCCCGATTGATCCACCAGGCAAACTTCGCCGCTGGTGATCTTCCCGCCGCGTCCTCGCATTCCTTCCCGCATGGCATTATCCAGTGTAATGGATGAGGCTTTAATAGCATAGGCAGTCACCAATAAGAAACGCGCGTCTGCTGAAAGCAGATTGATCGCAGCCCGCAGCAGATCTGGAAAGCCACGGTAAAACTCCCAAACTTCACCTTTTGGTCCTCTACCGAATTTAGGCGGATCCATAATGATTCCTTCATAAAAGGAATCACGCCGGATTTCACGTTGTACAAACTTTAACCCATCGTCAACCATCCAGCGTATGGACGATTCGGATAATTGATTGAGCGTTCTGTTTTCTTTCGCCCATTGGATGGCTTTGCGGCTTGCGTCCAAATGAGTCACCTGCGCGCCGGATTTCGCTGCCGCCATACTGATCGCTCCCGTATATCCGAACAGGTTCAAAACCCTGACCGGGCGCTTTGCTGCGGCAATTTGCGCGCGTACCCAGTCCCATTGGCATGATTGTTCCGGGAAAACGCCAACCTGTTTGGAATTGGAAAGCTGGCATTTAAATTTAAGGTACTTATATCCCAGCGTCCAATCCAAGATGTTTTTTTTAGGGGAAACCCAATGCCCGCCGTTTTCCTCCGCACTTGGGACAAACTCAGCCTGTGCTTTCGCCCATTCTCGTGCCGGCAGCAAGGGCTGCCAAATCGCTTCTGCCTCTGGCCGAATCAACGTTCGATCTCCAAACCGTTCGAGTTTCCGTCCATTGCCACTGTCAAGCAACGTGTAATCCTTCCAGTCTGAAGCGCGTAAGACGGTCAAATTCTGAAAGTTATCCTGACTGTTCATTCTCATAAGTATACTCATTTTGTGTTCGTTCACCAGTTTTTCATAGGCAGAGGAACTTGTTTATCATATGCGGGTAGTTTGCGGTCTTTTACGATTATTTTGTAAAACATTCGTAAAATATGGTTTTCTTATGCAAAATAATACTATAATCTTGATTGTCATTAAAATTGATCTCCTAGGCGAGTCCTTTTTGGAAGTGAACGATGAGCAAAATTATCGAGGTATCTAATCTAACGAAATCCTATGGAACAGTGAAAGCGGTCCAGAACCTCAGTTTTTATGTAGAGAAAGGGGATCTGTTTGCCTTTTTAGGCCCAAACGGTGCTGGAAAATCGACCACGATCGATATCATATGCACGCTGCTACAGCCGGACAGCGGGCGTGTCTTGGTAAATAATTGGGAGTTGGGTCAATCCGATGAAAAAATCCGAGCGTCTATCGGTGCCGTTTTTCAGGACAGCTTGCTTGATAAACTGCTGACCGTTGAAGAGAACTTGAAAATCCGTGCCGGCTTCTATGGGTTTGACAAAAAAACAATCGATAAAAACGTTTCTGCTGCAATAGACGCAGCCGGAGTGAACGAGTTCCGCAAACGCCCATATGGGAAGTTATCCGGTGGACAACGCCGTCGCAGTGATATTGCCCGTTCATTGGTGAACACCCCGGCGATTCTTTTTCTGGATGAACCGACTACCGGTCTTGATCCCCAGACACGGAAAAATGTCTGGGAAATCATCCGAAAACTACAGAGAGACACAGGGATGACGATCTTCCTCACAACGCATTACATGGAAGAAGCGGCAGATGCCGATTATGTCGTTGTGATTGATGACGGTATGATTGCCGCTGCCGGGACACCCTCAGAATTGAAGAACCGCTACGCCAAAGATAAGATGATCTTGACTTTCGCCGACATCAACCAGGGAAAACGATTTTTAATGGAAAATAAGGTCGAATATTCACAGATCGCCGATCAATTTCTGATCCGGCTGACAGATACACGTTCCAGCATCGAAATCCTGACGGCTTCTCAATCTATCCTGGAAGGATTTGAAGTGCTGAAGGGGTCAATGGATGATGTGTTTATCGAAATAACAGGGAAGGAAATCCGGCAATGATCAACTTTGCAAAGCGCAATATTATCATTTATCTTAGAGACCGTACCAGTGTTTTCTTTTCCTTTCTGGCGGTATTTCTCATCATCGGACTTTATGCATTATTCCTGCGCGACGCCTGGACAAGTGATTTCAAGGGAATGCCGGAAGCCCAAATCATGATGGACAGCTGGATCGTGGCGGGGCTGTTGGCTGTTACAGCCGTCACAACCTCTATGGGATCCGCCGCGCAGATCATTGACGACAAAGCATTAAAAATCCGAAAGGACTTCTTCTCAACACCGATCCGCCGCAGCAGCCTGATCAGCGGTTATCTACTGAGCACCTTCAGCGTAGGCATGATGATGTCTATCATCATGCTAATTATGACAGAAATTTATATTAAATCATTTGGCGGAGAATTTCTCCAGCTTCCTCAAATACTCAAAGTATCTGGCATGATGATTATTTCGGCTTTCAACGGCGTCGCTCTGGTTTCCATGATCGTTAATCTGCTCTCTACACAAAGTGCTTTTGGCACAGCCAGCACAATCATCGGTACTTTGATCGGTTTTTTGACCGGGATTTACATGCCGATCGGTGCTTTGCCGACTAGCGTACAGAAGATCATCAGCATCTTCCCTCCGGCGCATTCCGCGTCAATCTTCCGTAAGATATTTATGGAAAAACCGATGCAGATTGTTTTCCAGGGTGCTCCTGCCAGAGTTGCAGCTGAAACACGCCGCTTTTTCGGCATTGACCTTTACTGGAACGAGCAGATGATCTCTCCATGGTTCAGCGTCACCTACCTTCTCATCTCCGGATTCATTTTTCTGATAATCGGGATTCTAATTTCTTCAAGAAAGACGCGCTGAGCCGCTGTTGACAGCTTTTGTTAATGAATGTATTAACCAAAAAATTGGACTTTCTGCCTGAGAAAATAGGAACAAGATGGTGAAATTGATCAGAAATTATTCAGAGTGAAATCATGGAAGAGCTTCAACCCATAAAGTACCGCGCCCTATAAGTGAACAGTCGAAATCAAATAAATTTTGGATTCCTGCACTGAAAACATCCTGCTTTGGATTCAAAAAAGTTACCGGGCAAAATTCTGTCATATCATGATATTTCTCACGGATTCTTTTTGGGGGAAATCCGTTTGTAATTGGTTGCTGGATAGTAGCATTCGCTTTATAAACAACATAACCCTAATCATCTTGCAGCGTTACAACCAGCCCCGCATTCATAAATTGCTGGAAAGACTGGAACAGGAGCTCTGGCGTGCCAGAGCTCCTGTATTGTTGTAATTCTCTTATAAAAATCGAAGAACGGCTAAAAAACTTATGCTTCCGCTATACTAAGCGCGACATGCATCATCTGATCAAATGAATTCTGGCGCGCTTCCTGTGAGATCTCTTCTCCATTCTCAAGCAGATCAGAGATGGTGCAAATTGCCAACGCTTTTTTCCCGGCGCGGGCAGCATTCATATACAAAGCAGCGGCTTCCATCTCAACGGCCAACACGCCCATTTTCCGCCATGCCAACGTAGCCTGAACGCCCCCATCCTGATAAAAAACATCCGACGAGAAAACGTTTCCCACCTGATATCGGTATCCTTTTGCCTCACAGCTCTCTACAGCCGCACGAAGCAATTCAAAATCAGAAATTGGAGCAAAAGTGCCGGGAATCCCAAACGTTTCGAAATAACAGGAATGAAAACATGCCCCCTGCGCCAGCACAATATCATACAGCTTCAGATCCGGATGAATCCCGCCCGCAGAGCCGACCCGAATAATAGAAGAAACGCCAAAAAAATTGAATAGTTCGTAAGAATAGATCCCAATCGATGGCATACCCATACCGCTTCCCATCACTGAAACACGTTTACCAAGGTAGTATCCGGTATAACCATGAATGCCACGCACGTTATTGACCAGTATCGCATCTTCCAAATACGTTTCGGCAATTTTTTTTGCCCGCAACGGATCGCCCGGCAAGAGAACCGTTTTCGCAAAGTCTTCAGGCGTACAGGCGATATGCGGGGATAGATGGGAAATACCCATGGAATTTTCCTCCATTCTTTTGTCTTTCGGATGATTATAACGTTGTATACAGCCGTTTTAGCAGAGCGTTCCCGTCCCAACCTCTTTTCCAAGTTTTATATGAAGAGATTCACATCAGACTCTTCCGCATCTCCCAAATAAGCACCTACGCCGCCAAGCTCAACACCATCAATCAGTTCTTCCGCCTTGATCCCCATCACATCCATGCTCATCGTGCAGGCAACCAACTTTACGCCAGCCTTCATCGCCTGCTTCATCAGTGCTTCAAGTGAATCCACGTTTTTATCCTTCATCACTTTTTTCATCATGACGGTACCCATGCCGCCCATATTCATTTTGGACAACGTTAGTTTGTCTGCGCCGCGCGGCATCATCCAGCCGAACATAGATTCGATCAATGTCTTTTTTACCGATTGTTTTTGCGGTTTGCGTAGCACATTCAGCCCCCAGAATGTAAAGAACATCGTTACGGGTCTGCCCATTGCAGCCGCACCGTTCGCAATAATGAACGAAGCTAGAACCCGGTCCAGATCACCGCTGAAGACAATGATTGTTTTTCCTTCTGCCATAGCCCTGGTTTCAGACACTCTAGGCACCCGTTCAACCCCTTTGCGGATCACCACAACTGTTTCACCGTTGTGATCGCTGTTGGAAATCAGTGTATTTCCGGTTCGTTTGCACCAGGCAACGATATCACGAGAAAAACCGCTGTCGGAGGCAGTCACTTCAACCAATTGCCCATCTTTCATCGTCTTAATTGTCTCAAATACTTTCATAATTGGACCCGGACACTGCATCCCACTGCAGTCCAGCCGGAAAGAGGCATCAGGCACCTCACATTTTTCAATATGACCGCTATCTGAAATCGTTTCCATTGTGATCCCCGGTTCTAATTCCTGATAATGAGTTGATTGATAAAAACGCATACCGCCCGGATAAACTTTCACATCATTGAAACCATGGTTTATCAAAATTCGAGCAGCATTATAGCCGCGAATGCCGGCAGCACACATTGTGATCACTGGTTTATCAGGATCAAGTTCCTGCAAACGCTGCCGAAGCTCTGCAAACGGTATAACAGTTGCCCCGGGAATCACAAATACGTCACATTCTGCCATTTCACGAACATCCAACAAGGTGACTTTTTCAGGATCAAACCCATCCAGTTCATTCCATTCAGCAAACCGCACTTTTCCTGTTAGGATATTTTCCGCAGCGAATCCCGCCATGTTCACCGGGCCCTTCGCCGATGAATAAGGTGGAGCATAAGCAAATTCAAGTCTGGTCAATGCAGCGATATCAGCGCCTAGCCGGATCGCAACACCAAGTGTGTCAATCCGTTTATCAACGCCATCTTTGCCAACCACCTGTGCGCCGAAAATCTTCTTCCCATCCGCTGAAAAAACCAATTTGATCGTCATTAAGCACCGCTCCGGAAAATAACCCGCATGCGAATTTTGCACAATGATCAGACTGTGATAATCCGATCCTTTCTTCAAACCCTTCGCCTGCAACGTACGTTCATTTAAGCCAGTAGACGCTGCAGTTAAACTAAAAACTTTTACAATGCTGCTGCCCTGGGTACCACCATAAAAGCCATCTTCTCCGGCGATCAACCCCGCAACGATCCTGGCTTGCTTATTGGCAGGGCCTGCCAGCGGGATCATCGTACGCTCGCGTAAAATAAAATCTTCAACTTCAGCCGCATCACCTATTGCATAAATGGCTGGATCAGAGGTTTGCATTCGATCATTCACAACAATCCCGCCACGCCGGTTAATTTCCAACCCTGCGTTTTTTGCCAATTCGCTGTTCGGCCGAACCCCGATCGAAAGGATTACCAGGCTCGTCTCTATCGTCTTTCCGCTGGCAAGGGTAACCACAATCCGGTCATTGCGTGATTCAAAAGAAGAAACACCATCTCCAAGGTTCAGCTTCACGCCATTTCGTTCAATTTCCTCATGAAGCAGCTGCGCCATCTCAAAATCCAACGGCGCCATTACCTGATTCAACATCTCAACTTGAGTGACTGTAATTCCGCGCCCATGCAGATTTTCTGCCATCTCAAGTCCAATAAATCCGCACCCGATTACAACGGCATCCGCACCTGGTGCTCTTCAATATAATTCCGGATCTTATCAGTATCAGGCACCGTCCAAAGCGTCAGAATCCCCGGTAAATCTATCCCCGGAATCGGAGGTTTTATCGGAGACGAGCCCGTAGAAAGAATTAAGGTATCATAATTTTCGGAATAGATCTCATCTGTGAGAAGGTTGCGCACACTGATTGACTTTGCATCTCGGTCAATAGAGAGAACTTCGTTGGATACACGCACTTCCACGTTGAACTTGTTTTTGAAGTCTTCCGGGCGCTGCAAAAGCAGCGCGTCCGTGAGCGAATTACATTTCCTACGTGGTAGGGTAAGCCCAATTAGCATACGACACATAATTTCCTCGTTCAAAGAGGATGATCTCAGCATCCGGATCAATTCTGCTCAACCGTGCCGCAGCAGTCGCACCGCCAGCAACGCCGCCAACAATCAACACTTTCTTTCCCATACATCCTCCGCCGATAATCGGCCAATTTATAACCGGGAATTATAGCTTCATTTCGATAAAATAAAAGGCTTGGAACCTGAAAACCCCAAGCCTTTCCATCTTCTTCCGGATTACATACCCAGATAAGCCTGCTTGACTTCCTGAGAATCTATCAGATCTATTCCCCTGCCTTCCATAACGATTCTGCCAGTCTGAAGCACATACGCCCTGTCCGACATTGAAAGAGCTTCCTGCAAGCGTTGCTCCACCAGTAAAATGGTAATATTCAATTCTTTAATATACCGGATTAACTTGAACATCTCGCGCACCATAATTGGCGCCAAACCGAGACTCGGCTCATCCAGCATCAGGATCTCTGGCTGCGCCATCAACCCACGTGCGATTGCAACCATCTGCTGCTCACCGCCAGAGAGCGTCCCAGCCAGCTGTTTTTCCCGCTCCTTAATCCTGGGGAAAACTGAATAAACGTAATCCATCCGTTCAGCAATCTTTTCTTTTTCCTGAACCTGATATGCCCCCATGATCAGGTTTTGATGGATAGTCAACTTGCCAAAAAGCAATCTGCCTTCCGGAACCATCACTATCCGTTTTTTTACAATTGCCTCCGCCGGCTTTCCGGCAATCATTTCACCGCGAAACAGCACTTCACCAGAGTCCGGCTTCAACAGTCCAGAAAGTGCTCGCAGCAGGGTACTTTTTCCGGCGCCATTTGACCCGATTACCGAAACCACCTCACCAGGCTGAACCATCAGATCAACGCCGAACAAAGCCGGGACTCCACCATATGAAACATGCAGATTTTTAACCTCTAGCATCATGCACCCCTTTCCTGAGGCTTGATCGGCTCGCCGAAATATGCATTGATCACCTCTGGATTATTTACCGCTGTTTCAGGATCACTGTCGGCAACCTTTTTACCATAGTTCAGCACCGCGACCCGGTGGGAAATCGGCATGATCACCTCCATAACGTGTTCAATAACCAATAGCGTAATCCCTCGTTCATGAATTTGATGAATAAATTCAACCGCTTGTTTTACCTCAGACGGATTTAATCCTGCCATCACTTCATCCAATAACAGCAGCTGAGGATCTGTCGCAAGCGCTCGGGCAACTTCAAGCCGTTTTTTATTGGCAACCGTCAACTCACGCCCAAGCAAGCCAGCTTTCCCCGCCAAGCCGCAAAATTCCAGAATTTCATAAGCTTTTTCGCGTGCGTGTTTGACATTTCTGGTATGTTGCAAAGCGCCAATCATCACATTTTCCAGTACGTTCATATCCGAAAATGGTTTTACGATCTGAAATGTCCGGCACATTCCCATCTTGGAAATGGCATGCGTCGGCATACCTGTGATGTCTTTTCCATTGAAGAACACTTGTCCCTTTTCCGGTTTCAAATAGCCAGAGATCACTGCGAAGAGCGTCGTTTTTCCAGCACCGTTCGGCCCAATTAAGCCGACTATTTCATTTTTGTTAACGATCAGGTCAATCTGATCCAATGCCACCAGTCCCATAAATCGTTTAGTGACGTTCTTCAATTCAAGCATTGGATTCATTCTGCACCTCCGTCGTCTCAGGTGTGGTCGTTTGCTTTTTTCGTTTATCAATAAAATCGTTAATCGCGCCCACAATGCCACCGGGCTGATAGATTGCGATTACCATAATCAGCAATCCATAAATTATTAGATCAATTCCGGCGCCGAGTCCGCCAAAGTAAATACGGGAACTCTCAGATAACAAAATGATGATCACTGATCCGACAATGGGACCAAATACGGTTCCCATCCCTCCCATCACTGCAATCAAGGCGATTTTCACTGAGTTCATGAATAGAAATGAACTTTCTGGATCGATAAACAGGACATAATTCACATAAAACGAACCAACCATAGCACAAATTACACCGCTCAAGCCCATTGCTAGCAGTTTTGTTCGAACCAGATCAATCCCTAATGCTTTGGAAGCCTCAGGGTCATCTTTGATTGCCCGGAAGTAATAACCGTTCCGGCTGTTTTTCAACCAGACTGTGATCAGCGTAGCAATAATCAGCATAACCAGGATTATGTAATAATAGGGTTCTTTTGAAATAAACTGGAAGTTCTTCAGAGAAACATCCAAAATCGGCAGATACAAACCAACTGCGCCACCTGCTTCTTTCCAATTGATAAAGATGATTTTTACAATTTCACCGACGGCAATTGTCGCAATCGCAAAGTAGTGTCCTTTCAAGCGGAAACAAGGGATTCCGATAAGGACAGAAAAAGTTCCAACGATAACCATCGCAATGATCATTGCGATCCATGGGTTGACACCAAACCAAATCTGACATAAACCGTTTACGTAGGAGCCAAGTCCGAAAAAAACTGCGTGTGCCAGAGAAATCTGCCCAGCAAAACCACCCAGCCAGTTCCAAGCGGATCCAACGTCGCGTACATCAAAATGATGATTACAGAATGCAGATAATATCCCGTCACAACTTTTGGAAGAAAGAATAGACCAGCAAAGAACAATACAGACAGGATCGAAGAAACCGAAATTTTATTTTTGACCTTCATTTTATTTTCAGCGCTCATTTCAGCCCTTCTTTCCCATGATTCCCTGTGGGCGGATCACAATAATGACAAAATAAAGGCTGTACACCAACAGGTATTTATACGCCGGGGCCAGCAGAAAGCCGCCAAGGACTTCTGTCAGTCCAATCAAAAGTCCGGCTATAAATACACCGGAGATGCTGCCAAAGCCACCCAGTGCAACCGTCACAAACGAAAGTGATCCGAACAAGGCACCAACCTCCGGGTAAATGTAATAATATTCAGCCATTAACGACCCGGCGATGCCAACACAACCCGCACCCAAAGCCCATGCCAGTATATACATTTTTTGCACGGGGATACCCATCAGAGAAGCCGCCTGACGGTTCTCGGAAACTGCCTGAAGTGCCCAGCCTGTTCGGGTTCGCGTAATAAAAAGATAAATTAGCACTGTAGCGATAACGGCGCCTAAAGAGGCAACAAGCTGCGGCTTGCTAAGTGCAATCGGACCAATAAAAAACGATCCTTGAATTAGTGGGTTGCTTATCGTACGGTAATTCGCAGAAAAAATCGCCTGCATTGCACCGCGAATAAAAATCATCAAACCGAACGTTACAAATATTTGTGCCATACCGGTAGAATTCAACACTTGCCGGATAAGCAACCGATAAACCAGCGCGCCAAAAAGACCGACAAGAATGATTACAATCGGTAACGAAACGATCGGGTCAAATCCAAGCCAGATACTAAGCACGAAGGCGGTATACATCGCCAGTGTCAGAAAATCTCCGTGGGCAAAATTACAGATATCCATCACACCGTAAATCAAAGTCAGCCCCAGCGAGATCAACACATAAATAAAACCTGTTAACAAACCGCCTAATATCACCTGAATAAGGATTGTTGACATTAAGTGTGTCCTTTTCAATTTTTAATGATGAGTGCGGTTAGATTTGCCGCACTCATCAAATATCTTAGATAAATAGACAAGAGAGTCGCTATTAGCGCTCGTCCCAGCCAGGAATCGGGAACACCATATCAGTCGTTGCAAATTCATCCGGCCAAATAATGGTATAAGCACCGTCTCTTACCTGAGCCATCAACGCAATTGCATTTTCATTCTGGCCTTGTTCATTGAATGAAACGCTTGGCCAGGGGACGATCAGTTTTTCGTTCGGCAGATTCGTTTCAACAAACGCCTGTCTCAGATCTTCGGAATTCAGTGATTTTGCCCGCTCAAAAACATCAGCAACCACAAACGCTGCTTGTGCCGCACGGACGGTATTGTCGTTCAAGTGTGGAATGCCTGTCCGTTCAGTGAACATCTTTTCGATTTTCGCGGCATTTTCATTGGTAGTGTTGTAGTCTGAACAGTAAACCATCCGGGAAATGATATGTTCTGCATCCTTTCCAAGCATGTTAAAGAACGTTGATTCGGTGAAACCGACCGCGTTTGCAAGGATATTGGGCATATAATTCATTTCTTTCAGTGTATTCATGAACAATACCGCATCACTTACATAGGAGGAGACCATCACCAGATCTGGTTTTGCATTCATCAGCCGTTGAACCTCACTATTCATGTTCGTCGTATGGGACGGATATGCCAGCGATTCAAGCACTTTGTAGCCGCGCTCTTCAGCATTTTTCTGCCAGCTTGCAGCCGTATCAATACCAAAAATAGTGTTTTCATAGACAAAAGCAAGCGTATTGATATTATTTTTCTCACGGATTGAATCAAGAAAATCAAAGATGCTGATACCAATCATTGCGTCATGCGGTCCCTGTCTGAAGATATATTTGAAACCGCGTTCCGTCAGGCTGGGCGAGCTGGATTCAACGACAAAAAACGGCACCCGCGCTCGTTCTGCAACTTGGCTGGCGGTCGCTACAACAGAGCTCTGATATGAGCCCATTAACATCGAAACGCCTTCTTTCTGAATCAACCGTTCTGCTTCCGTCGCTCCCTTTTCAGGGTCGCCTTCACTGTTAGCAAAAATCAATTCGATTTTTGCTCCGCCTTTTCCGGGAATTCCTTCAGTTGCGGCAAACGGCAAATCAATCTCCGGATACGAATTGTTTACAAGATCAACGCCAAGTTCAAGCGCTGCTTTTTGATCGACGCCCTTGCAGCAGACGGACCGGTCAGAGCATAGATCACGCCGATTTTAATCGGAGGCACATCTTCCGCCATCACGCTTGTTACAGCGAACAGCACGACTAACACGAACAACACAAACGGAACAACGACATGTTTTTTCATCTTCAATCTTCTCCTTTATTAATAATTATTAATATTATTACACCGCGTATTCAACATCGAGAGTACGTCCAGCGCCAGCCCCCTTACCGCATACGTTTTATAAACTCTCGGGCTGTTGGCAGCTACAAAAACCGACAGTAGTTCAGCAAACATATTCGCCTCAATGGTATCAATTGTTTTGCCATTGAGAAACAGGGAGGCCTCTTCTGCGTAAATCGCTTTAGGCGCCACTGCCGAAAGCCACACTTGTGCTTCCTGAATCAGCGCATATGCATCATCAAGTTCCGCATAAATTGCCAAACCAATGCGGGTAACGCTTACCTTTTTACGATACCCGAGTTTTTGATAAACAGAAACACCGCTCACATCGTTTTTCAACGGAATCCTGAAGCCAAGGATCACTTCTCTCGCAGCCAACGCCGTCTTGGCTGAGCCCAGAACCAGCCGGGAAACCTCCAGTTCGTAGACCGAACCGTCAGGGCGTAATACCTGAGCAGTCGCACCCAAACTCATCAAGACGGGCTGAAAGTCAGCGGAAGGAGAAGCATTGGCTATATTACCTCCGATAGTCGCAATATTCCGAATCTGTACAGACCCAATGTCATGCGCAGCATCCTGAAGTGCCATCAGTTGCAGAGGGAATTTATATTTTTCCAACTGACTGACGCACACACAAGCGCCTATTATGTAACTTTCCGAAGATGGGGAGATCCGCCTCATTTCCGGAACATTGCCCAAAATAATCATGCTCTCCGGTTCAGATTTTCTTTTTTGCAGCTTGATAACCAAATCAGTCCCTCCGGCAACAATCACCGGGTTGCCGGGTGCTGTCTGCAAAGCTTCGACTAAAGCAGGAATCGAATCCGGTCGGTAAACGATTGCACCACTCATTGCGAATCCTCTTCCTCCGAATTTGAACCAACAGACCGAATTGCGGAAACGATCTGGCTGTATCCTGAACAGCGGCAAATGTTTCCGGCGATCGCGGTTCGGATTTCGCTTTCCGTCGGTGCAGGGTTTTCCATCAACAACGCTTTGGCAGTCATGATCATCCCCGGAGTACAATAGCCGCACTGGACCGCGCCATATGTGACAAAAGCTTCCTGCAGCGCATCCAACTCTACATCCCGCACCAATCCTTCAATGGTAATAATCTCTTTTCCTTCAAGCTGACAAGCGAGCACCAGGCAGCTGTCAACCGCTTTTCCATCTAGGATTACAGTGCACGCCCCGCACTCTCCTTCTCCACAGCCTTCTTTTGTCCCTTTTAACTGCAAATCTTCACGCAAGATATCAATCAGTCTCCTGGTTGGCATAACATTATCAAAAGATACGTTTTTTCCATTAACAAAGAAATTCAATTTCATAATTTTCTTCCATCATTGTTCAGCCGACTTAAAATTTTGTCCGGCGTCATCGGAATAAAGTTAAAATTGCTGTCAAGCGCGTTATTCACAGCCGACACAATTGCTGGCGCGACAGGGACAAAACACACCTCACCTACTCCCTTTGCCCCAAACGGTCCGTAATTACTGGGATCTTCAATCAGGATTACTTCCACATTCGGTGATTCTACCGCATTCAAAACATGGTAATCTCGCAGACTGCTGACCGTTCGTCCAGTGTTTGGGTTTTTGGGATTCATAGATTCCGTCAACGCCGTACCAGCTCCCATCTGAATCGCACCTTGGATTTGCCCGATGACGATATCAGGGTTGATCGCTCTCCCAATGTCATGCACTGCCAGATAATCCTGCACTGTCACCAACCCAGTCATGGTATCTACTTTTACCTGAGCGAAATGAGCACCGTGAACACCAGGATTCGCAGCGCTCTGATGCTGAACCGTCACGTCCAGAGACGTCTGTAAACGATAATGCGTTTCGCTGGCAATTTCATTCAAAGCCATCCGTTTGGCTGGATCAGATTTGACAAAGACCACTCCATTTTCATATCGCAACTGATCTGAAGGGATATCCATGCAACGGCTTGCTTGCGTGAGGATCGTTTCAATCAAAGCCTCAGCGCATTTTGCAACACCCGCGCCAATCACATGAGTTGTACGGCTCGCATAACAGCCAACATCCTCTGGCGTCTGGAAAGTATCGCCTTCTTTTATGTTTATTTTTTCAGGAGCAATCCCCAACACTTCCCCAGCGATAATCTGCATCACCCGCACCGTACCGCAGCCGTGGTCATGAAGCGTAACGCTAACGCTTACTGTACCATCTTCGTCTACACGCATATTGACAATTGTAAAATCTTCTCCGTCCGGAAAATGCCCATTGACATGGCCGCCGCAAGCCATTCCGACACCAATTTTGAATCGCTCATCAGAATTTTCTCTACATTGCACCCGACGTTCGTACCAACTAAACGCTTCACGACCTTGAATCAAGCATTCCCGAATCCGTGTTTTATCAAAAGGCGCATGAACCACTGGATCGATGTCTTTTTCAGAAATAACGTTCATCAATCTTAAATCGATCGGATCAATTGCCAGTTTTCTGGCAGCCTGATCCATCGCAAATTCAAGAATCAAGGCGCATTCCGGAGAGGATCAACCGCGAAAGCCACCGGATACAGGCATATTGGTCAACACAGCTCGTCCGCGATATTTAAGATGGGGATAAGAATAATTTCTGACCGCCATCTCACCCAGTGTGCGAACATAACCGAAGGAACTGCCTAGATACGCGCCTGCATCCAAAACTGCTTCCATCTCAATCGCTTTCAGTTTACCCGTCCCGGAAAAGGTTATGCGCGTCTTCGCGTCAATCGGTGAGCGGCACACCGCAGATGTCATGCTTTCCGCCCGGGTGAGTACCAAGCTGACCGGACGCTTCAGCAGCTTGCTGACATAAGCGACAACAGGTTCAAGAATGCATTCCTGCTTGCCACCAAAAGAACCGCCCATTGTGGATTTAATCATCCGGATTTTATTAAATGGGATTCCGAGGAAATTACCAACCACATAACGCATTCCGTATACAGATTGGTTGGGGCTCCAGATCGTCAGTTCGTTCATCCCTTCATCATACGCTGCCACACACACATGATTTTCCATCGCCACGTGCGTGATTCGGTCAATATGAAAGCTCGTTTCCAGCGTCAGATCTGAATCTTCAACAGGCGGTCGTTCACCAAAGTGAAACGCCGTTTCATAAACAACGCCTTCGGGGTGCATTCCATCAATCACACCCTGAAGCGCTTCCGTTGGCGTTTCAGCCGCTGGTAACGCTTCTAAAGTCAGCTTTATTTTGTTTACTGCGAGATGGGCAGTCGCCGGGTCATCAGCAACCACAGCCCCAATTCGATCACCCACAAAAAGCGGATGATCAGTAAAAATCCGTTCTTGTTCAGGAACATTGATTTTTCTTGTCCGTTTATATCGGCTAAATTTTTTTGAGGTCGTATTAAAACAATGAAATACCGCGAGAACACCCGGTGTTGCCAGCGCTTCAGTACAATCAATCTCTTTAACAATCGCATGCGGTCGAGGACTGGTAATCAACGCCATATGAACCATTCGGCTTAAACGAAGGTCACCAGCGTATGTGACCAATCCGCGACCTTGCTTTCAGCATCATGGATTGGAAATCCCTTTCCTACATACTTCATAATATCCTCTTGAATAAAAAAGCTTAATTCATTGGTGTTCCGTATTTTAACATAAGATCACTATTCACTAATGACATTAGCTGAATGATAAGTTTTTCTAATTTGGAGTTTTCTCGTCTCATGAATCCAACTTAAAGAGGAACACATTAAATACCCTGTGATTTTATAATCGTGGTAAACTGATGTAGATAAAAATCTTTAAGCGCGATACAGAGAGATCGGCAAGATTGAACAATAAAGCTTTTTTCAGGTTGATTCACTTGAGGGTCTCACGCGCGTGGGACTCTTTTTTGTTGTCTGATGACCGGTAGGTAAAGAAATAATTTTAGGAGAAAAAATGAGAGACGTAATTATCGCATGTGATTTCAAAGATGCCGCCGCAACATTAAGCTTTTTAGACCATTTCCAAGACAAAAAGCCATTTGTGAAGATTGGCATGGAATTGTTCTATATCGAAGGCCCGTCAATTGTCCGTGAAATCAAAGCACGCGGCCATAAAATCTTTCTCGATCTGAAATTGCATGATATTCCAAATACCGTCCGGTCTGCTATGCAGAGCCTTTGCAAGTTGGACCCCGACATCATCGATCTTCACGCAGCCGGAACAATTGGAATGATGCAAGCTGCACTTGAAGGAGCTATTCGGTCAGACGGTTCTCGCCCGATGGTTATCGCAGTAACACAACTGACTTCAACCAGTGAGGACGTAATGCACAACGAATTGCTGATTCCCAACACGATGGAAGAAACAGTCGTCCATTACGCGGACAACGCAAAAAAAGCCGGTTTGGCTGGAATAGTCTGTAGTCCGTTGGAAGCTGCAATGGTAAAAGCAAAGGTCGGCAAAGATTTTATCACGGTCACCCCTGGAATCCGAATGGCAGATGCCGCCAAGGATGACCAGGCAAGGTTCACCACTCCGGCGATGGCACGGGAAATTGGATCAGATTATATCGTTGTCGGACGGCCGATCACCCGTGCTGACGATCCGGTCGCAGCATATAAGAAATTCTCACTTGATTTTCTTGGAGAAGACAAATAATTCAGCCATATAGATTTGATAAAAGAGGGAACCATGAAAGCACTCATCGCAAAACAACTGTTGGACGTTCAGGCAATTTTTCTACGCCCAAACCAGCCATTTACCTGGGTCAGCGGGATAAAAAGCCCAATTTACTGTGACAATCGGCTGACGCTCTCCCACCCGGAAGTAAGGCACGCCATTGAAACCGGACTGGCAAAAACGATCCGGGACCATTTTCCAGAATGTCAAGCTGTTTTCGGCACATCGACCGCTGGAACGCCACATGCAGCAATCGTAGCGGAAATGCTGGAACTCCCAATGGGATATGTCCGTGCTGACACAAAAGATCACGGGCGAAATAATCAAATTGAAGGACGCGCGGAAAAAGGATGGAAGGTTGTTGTGATAGAAGACCTGATTTCAACCGCAGGCAGCGTAATCCGGGTGGTTGAGGTTCTGCGTGAGGCGGGCTGCGAAGTCCTCGGAATCGCGTCCATATTCACTTACGGTATGAAAAAAGGAATCACCAATCTGGCAAATGCAAATGTCGTTAACATCTCGCTTTCTGATTTTGACACATTAATAGAAGTTGCCGTCGAAAATGGCGTAATTCAAAAAGAGGACGTGAGCAAATTGCTGGCTTTCAGAGATAATCCAGCAGACGAAAGCTGGTGCGCAGCCTGTGCTTAACAGTGTTTTCTTATTATATCTACGTATGCGATAAAACCACTTATTCGCCGAGTTATTCCCTTCTTTTTATTTCCCAATGATATTGGATGAATGTAATTTTGTTAAATTACATTCATCCTTTTATATCTTCGCCCTTATCAATCCTTGCATTTATATATGATGTTTTATATAATCATTTTAGAAATATTTTCAGAGAATTGCGCAGTCCAATTTAATAACAGACCGTTCAAACAAAGTGCCTTTTCAGATTTCATTTTCAAGTATTTTCTAACCACTTAGGAATGGAGAAAAAATGATGAAAAATCGACTCATTGTAATTTTATTGGTCTTCACATTATTTTCCTTGATCGCAATGACCCCGTCACCGCATGATGATACGATTAAAATAGGGATCGTTGATTCGCTGACCGGCCCAAATTCCGCTTACGGATTGGCTTCTTTGGATGGTTACTAACTGGCTCATGAATACCGTGATTCAGTACTTGGGAAAAAGGTGGAATTTGTTATCGTCGACATAAAGAGTGATAAAGCTGAAACAACATTGGCAACCTCACGTGCTATCGCCGATGGTGCCATTGCATTGCTTGGAACTGCCGGCAGCGGCTTCACGCTTTCCATGAACAGCGTCGCAATTGAAAAAAACATCCCTACAGTTACCAACTTCTCTACCAACCCACTGGTCACACAAGGAAATGATATTTGTGTCCGCGTTTGTTTTGTCGACCCGTATCAAGGATGGGCAATTGCAAAATTCGCATTTGAGGATCTTAAAGCGAAGACCGCGGTGCTGCTTGTAGATATTTCAACAGACTATCCGGTTGGCGTTGCGAATTATTTCCGAGAGTCATGGAATAAAATGAGTGGAGATTCGAAGTCCATATTGGGGTACTTCTCAATCATGTTGGGGAATCGAGATTTTACAGCACAGCTTACCGCCATTAAACAACTTAATCCGGATGTGGTCATTGTGCCGGATGATTACGCTGAAGTTGGGTTAATCCTTAAACAAGCGCGCGAACTCGGTTTGACAATGCCGTTTATCGGAGGAGATGCCACTGATTTGCCAGAGATTGAAGAGATTGCAGGAGACGCTATCAAAAATGACTTTTATCTGACTTCACATTGGAATCCGCAGGCATTTAAAAATGATGTCTCCATTAAATTCGGCGAGTATTACGAAAAGAAGTACAACCGCAAGCCGGATGCCGCCGCTGCGACTGCCTGGGATGGTTACAACATTCTGCTGGATGCAATTGAACGTGCCGGAGATACCGACCCGGCAAATATTAAGAAGGAGCTATACAATACCAGTGGTTATGAAGGTGTCACCGGAAAAATCACAATTGATGAGAACGGAGATGCAATTAAACCAGTCGTGGTAATGGGCTTCAAAAATGGAGTTAAAGAACTCATCAAGGTCATTGAACCCGATATTTAATGCATCACGGAGACGTCAAAAAGATCAGCCAAACTGACTGATCTTTTTGACGGATTTTTCTCATGTTATCGACACGAATGAAAACAGCAGGACGGATAAATTTTTGTTTTTCGTCCAACAGAGGCGAAAGTTTTGAAAAAGCATTTTCTGAATAAGTTAAGATATTCTTCCTGTTTTTTT
Organism: Flexilinea sp.; assembly: GCA_040766005.1. Classification (GTDB taxonomy): domain Bacteria; phylum Chloroflexota; class Anaerolineae; order Anaerolineales; family Anaerolineaceae; genus Flexilinea. The sequence goes on from JAXGRI010000010.1 coordinate 26,595, forward strand.
ATGACAGGATAAAATTCTTAACTTTTTTCAAAATATTCCGCTATAATTTCAATAGACACTAAAATACAAATAGATAAGTATTCGTGATGATGCAGCATGACTCACATCTGCAATTGATAATATTCAGGAGGTGAAAATCGAATTGAGGTTTATCGCACCATAGCTGTCTATTATTTTCTTATAGAAAAGTAAAAAGGAGAAATGTTTTTATGTCAAAAAAATTGTTTTCAGTATTATCAGTACTTATCGTCTTGGCAATGCTCGTTGCCATGGTTCCCGCTCCGCAAGAGGACGTCGTCAAAATCGGTATTGTTGACTCACTGACTGGCGGTCACTCCGCTTATGGTCTGGCATCATTGGATGGCTACAAACTCGCACACAAACACCGTGACACCGTTCTCGGCAAGAAAGTTGAATTCATCGTTGTTGATACAAAGAGTGATAAAGCCGAAACAGCACTGGCAACCTCACGCGCCATTGCTGACGGTGCCGTTGCACTGTTGGGAACAGCCTCCAGCGGTTTCACAATTGCGATGAATGAAGTTGCAGCCGAAAAGGGAATCCCAACTGTTACGAACTACTCAACCAATCCTCTCGTAACGCAGGGAAATAACATCAGCGTTCGCGCATGCTTCATCATGACCCATATCAGGGATGGGCACTCGCGAAATTCGCCATTGAACATCTGAATGCAAAAACATCTGTTTTGCTTGTTGATATCTCCACGGACTATCCCGTTGGCGTTGCGAACTTCTTCCGCCAGTCATGGAATGAGATGACCGGTGATCCGAAGACCTTGCTCGGTTACTACTCCATTATGCTTGGCGATCGTGACTTCACTGCTCAGCTGACCGCAATCAAAGAACTGAATCCAGATGTTGTTGTGATTCCTGATGACTACGCAGAAGTTGGTTTGATCCTGAAACAGGCTCGCGAATTGGGTATGACAATGCCGTTCCTCGGCGGCGATGCCACTGACCTGCCGGAAGTTGAAGAAATTGCCGGCGACGCAATCAAGGACGACTTCTTTATGTCAACACACTGGTTCCCGGAAGCCTTCAAGAACGAAGCTTCAAACAACTTCGGTGTATGGTATGAAGAAGAATACAACCGCAAACCAGATGCCACTGCCGCAGTTTCCTGGGATGGCTACAACATGCTGTTGGATGCGATCGAACGCGCCGGCGTTGCCGAATCAGAAGCGATTCGCGCAGAACTGTTCAAGACTGTCGATTATGACGGTGTGACCGGTATGATCACAATCAACGAAGAAGGCGATGCGATTAAACCAGTTACCATCGTTGGTTACAAAGATGGCGTGAAACAGTTGATCACCGTCATCGAACCCGACGAAGAATAATCGTTTCCAGTTATAACAATAAAAAAAAGATCAGCCAACTGGCTGATCTTTTTTATTGTTCAGATCAATTTATTTCCGGGGGAGATTTTTCTGAGATTCATGGAATTGATGAGAATCTCCTTAAACTTCGGGTGGGTGGTCAGTTCTACATATTCCATTCGTTCAGTCATTACCTTACATTCGGCTCGCTTTTTGTCCGAAAGAAGCATCATCTGTGCGCCGGTTCCCGCTGCATTCCCGACTTGAACGAATCGAGATTCGGGAATGTCTGGAAACATGCCGATTTCAATTGCAGCTTTCAAATCCAGATACGTTCCAAAAGCGCCTGCTACCACAAATTCATCAATATCTTCATATGTCTTTCCTGCCTCTATCAATAAGATCTCAATTCCGGTACGAATTGCGCCTCTTCGCCAAAATAATCTCATTGATATCTTTGCGCACCATTGAGATATCATTCCCGGTCACCGATTCTTCCGCCGGAACTAAAACATATTTATAGTTCTGCGGCGCTTTTTCAACACCCGGAAACGTCGGATCAAAATTCCCGCGGTCATTGATAGCGCCAGACCTTTTCAGCTCTGAAACCAGGTCAAGAATGCCAGAACCGCAAATTCCGACGGCAGGTTTGTCGCCTATCGTCTGATAATGCAGCTTTCGATCGCGAATTTGCACCCGTTCGATGGCCCCTGAAGAAGCGCGCATGCCATTATGAATATGAGCTCCCTCAAAAGCCGGCCCGGATGCGCAAGAGCAGCAGAACATTCGCCCATCATCGTTTATGAACGTAATCTCTGTATTGGTGCCAATGTCCAGCGCAATTCGGTTCTTTCTGGTCACTTGCGAATCGGTACCGATCAACATCGACACATGTCCGCGCCAACGTAACCGGCGATATTTTCCGGAAGGTAAACAGATGCACCTTGTGCGATTTTCATTCCAAGAAATCCCGTTCCAATGTAGATCGCTTCACTAACACATGGAACAAACGGGTACAGTCCAAGTTGTTTCACCGGCAAATTGAGAAAGAAATGATGGATCGCAGTATTACAGACTACAACCGCTTCCATGATTTGATCTGCTTTACATCCGACCTCAGAGGTAACATCATTGACCAGATCGTTAATCGTGTCAACCAGGGCACCTTTGCAGCACGTTTCTGCCGTTTGGTTCCGCCACAGCGTAAGCAATCCGATTGACCACATCCTCCCCGTAAATAATCTGTGGATTCATCGCCCCTTTTTTGGCAACGCACGTACCGCTCTCCAAATCAAGCAAATAGACCGCGACTTTTGTCGTACCAATATCAAAAGCCAGTCCATACATTTTCGCATCATAGGGCAAGAATCCAATCAAGCGATCTGTGGTTCTATCTAAAATTGCTTCTAACATTCCAACCTAATGTCCGAACCTCATCTGAAAAAGTTTTCAATAGATTCGTGTGGAACAGCTTGAACGGCTGCCCAACTTCTCTAATGAATCGTGAATACGAATAGAATCCGCCCGAACATCATGAATGGTTGGTTCAGGGATCTTCACGTCAACACCAAACAACCGACTGTCCACCGGATAATCTTTTTGTACGCCTTCCAATTGAAGCCGCTGCACGGAGGACATAGATTCAGGCGGAATATTGATTTTAATCCGTTACACGGGATCGATTGACACGCCAACCGATACCCTGCGGCCAATTCATCCTCGACAAATGTTCAAGCTCAACTGATGTAACCGAGCTAAGTTCACCATCTGCAAGAATAATCTTACAAGCACCGCAAGTTCCTGTTCCCCCACAAAAAGCAACCAGCTTAATACCGGCATTCTGTGCAACTGACAAGAGCGTCTGATTTTCTTTCGCCTTCGTCCGCAAGCCAATCGGCTCCCAATCGATGAGCAGTTGTTTCTTTACTTTTGAAATCATGTTTTAAGAAGAAGCAACCTTTTCCTCAATTTTTATTAAGTAGTGCCAATTATATCGGATTGTCATTGTGTTGAATTTTAATGACGAGTTATCCTTTAACAGAACCGGATGTCAGTCCGGATATAAACTGTTTATTCGTAAAGATATAAAGGATCAATACAGGAATAATCGCCAGCGACGCACCAGCCAACATAATATGCCATTCAGCAGCAGCGAAAACGGAGTATTTTAATTGAACAACAGCAACCGTTAAAGTAGTCAATTTTTTGTTCGACATCGTCATAATCAACGTTGTAATATAGTCGTTCCAAGTGTTTCGAAATGTAAAAAGTGCGACAACGCCCAAAATTGGACGGATCAGCGGGACAATAATTCGCCAAAAAGTCATGAAAGGTCCACACCCATCTATCCGTGCCGCATCATCGATTTCTTTAGGGACTCCTTTTACAAATCCCATAACTAAGAAAACATTCGTGATCTGACTACCGGTCAAAACAAGCACAAGTGCAACTAGTGAATTTTCCAAGCCAAAATTACTTAAAAACAATTTTATCGGGTACAGAGAAACACTACCGATAGAAACAAACATCAGAGCGCCATAACTGAGGATCATCAGTTTTTTCCCTGGAAAATTATATCTGGCAAGGACATAGCCTGTTAACGCGGAGGTAAAAACCGCCAGAAAAGTCGTTGCAAGGCTGATAACAAGGCTGTTTAAGCTATATAGAGCGAAATGTGAATCAATAAACGCCTGTTTATAATTTTGCCATTGAGGATCTTTCGGTAAAATTGTTCCGCCTAAGGTCAGCTCAGCATTTGTCTTTAGTGATCCTAACAAGGCATATATAATGGGATAAACTGTGAAAATCACTAAAATAGCGATACCGAGCCAAGATATAAACGTCAATATAGATCCAGCATCAAAATGTTTTTTCCGCATATTTCCTCGCTTTCAATAAATATCGCCTAGTTTTCGTGACAAAGCCAGATATAAAACGGTTACAATGCCAACAATTGCTGAAGATACGATAGTTACAGTCGCGCCATACCCAAACTGTGTCGTGACAATTGATCCAGGGGAAATCGGGAAAAAGAATTGATAAGCATACAAGAACAGTGTCATCGTCGCGTTCGCGGGGCCGCCTTCCGTAATAACCATGATCGAGGTCATATCCTGAAATGCAATCACAATTGAGAGCATCAGGATCATTTTCAAGACGGGTCCAAGCATTGGAAGTGTAATATACCAAATCTTTTGCCAAGTGTTCACGCCATCAAGATCCGCACTTTCATAGATGTCATTAGGAATGCCCTGCAATCCAGCCAGAAAGTAGATCATATAGTTCCCTAATCCGCCCCATACGCCAATGATTATGACCGTTGTTAATGCATGTTTCATCCCCAACCAGTTTATTGGTTTTTCAACCCCCAATATTTTCAGGTATTTATTAATCTCACCGTTGTAAACATTGAAAAGAAGATAAAAAACGAGTCCCATTACTGCAGCACTCATAATTGTCGGCAAAAAAAGTGTTGCGCGCAAAAATCCAATCCCTTTGATTTTTTTCTGGTTAAGCATTAAAGCAGAAAAGAAAGCCAAAACGATTACGAAACCAACTTTCCCGGCTGCATAAATAAAAGTGTTCTTTAGAGCAATGAGAAAAACCGGATCCTTTGTAAAGAGGCGTCTAAAATTATCCAAGCCGATAAAAATGGGGGCTCCGCTTGCCAATCCACCATATTGATAAAAAATAAATCGCAGACACCAAATTACCGGATACACGGAAAGCAGAAGGAACAAAATTAAATTTGGGGCAAGCATGCCATAGATCTGCAAATAGTAGCTGATTTTGCTTTTTTTCACAGATGTTTACTCCTTTTGTATAGAGGGTAGGATATCAAATGCGGAGCGGAATAATACCGCTCCGCATTTGATAAAATCACACTGCTTGTATTGTAACGGGATTCCTTCAAATTACATCGGATTTTTTGATCCCATTCTGCAATTAACAACTCGTGTCCAATTCCCTGAGAAATCCCCTTTTCATAAGCTTGATTGTATCGGTCTGTCAAATCCTTTTAATGTTGATTCGATATCTTGATTTCCCATAATCAGAGAAAAGATCGTCGCATACATATCTTCTCCTCGACGAGGACAGCCTGACTGTTTTTCTCTTGCGGGACAGCTGGCCAAATTACGTCGGTCGGTTGCATCAGGAAAATTTCTTTACCGATTAACATTTCCGGCAGTTCAGCATTCTCAGCAACTTTTGAATTTAATATGCTTCCCAACCCGGCTGCCTGATAAGCTCTCAGATATTCAGGATCATAAAAGACCGCTTTGATTGCTTTTCCAAGCCAATTCAGGATTCTTACAATCTCTGGTAATCAAGTATCCATGAATTGGTAATACGTTTTGTGTCGCCATTTCATGCCCGTCGATAATCGGCAGCATCGCGCCGTTCCAGTTCTGATCCGTAGGGAATTGGGTTGCATAAACCCCTGGTTCAGCATGTGTCCACGATATATACATGCCAATTTTTCCTGCCGCAAATAATGTCCGCAATGGATCTATATCGAGCGATTCACAACCTGGGAATGAAATTCCTTCCTGGAACATATGTCTGTAAGCTGCAATAAAATCAGCGTAGTGAGTCGAAAAATCATATTTGCCGGTTTTATAGTTAAAACCTTGGTTTGGCCCACCGGATAGCTCGATCAAAAAATTCATTGAGCGTTGAAGCGCTCCAGTAGGGCTCTTGAAATTCGCGGCAAACCCGTAGATACCTTCGCCGGACAATTTTTCTGTAATCAGGGTAGCATATTCTACCATTTCAGACAGAGTCTTTGGCGGAGATTCAATTCCTACCCGATCAAAAATGTCTTGGTTGTAAATTAAGCGTCCTGTTGTTGCAAAAGAGGGATACATGTACATTTTGCCATCATAAGCGGTAATCCCTTCGATTGCGAAATCGCCCCACAGTGCCTTATCGTCATCTGACATCAGATCGTCAATAGGAAGGTAATATCCTTGCCCGACATAGTTTGTAAAAACAGAAAGCGTATTTGGGAAATCAATGATATCAGGGGCTGCCAGTTGCTGCGGCTACATCGACTGCAGCAAAAAAATTATCTGTGTAAATCTCATAGATAAGTTCTACACCGTCCGTATTCGTTTCATTGTATTTTTTGATGTACGGTTCAATAAAAGTTAAGTCTGCACGGGACATACTCCAGATAGTCAACTTCGTCTTCTCTTCTCCGGAGGGTTGTTCAGCAACCACAAAAGCAGACAACATACAAACCAACAAAATTAATACCATCGCTTTACTCAGTATTTTTTTCACAAGCATTCTCCTTTATTTTGGGTTTCGTTAATAAGATTTTCACTATCAACTATATTTTGGAAGAGAAAAAAAACAAGAAACATAAATCAGGTATTAAACGTTACGAATATCAAATCCATGTAATCTTCGCGGTTTTTTTGTATCATTAATACAACTTTTTTTGCAATTTTCTTTTTCCCAATTATAATATTCGAGCACGGAATCATCATTTCTATTTTTTAAGAACGCTTGGAGAATCATGCTTTTATCCCCTGTTGTTCAAATTACTGATGGCGTCTGGTTGATCAGCTCATTCAAACTGGTAAACTCATATCTTATTGTTGGACAGAAAAAAGCATTGTTAATTGATACCGGCTGTGGTGCAGGAAACATTCAGCAAACAGTCAATTCATTAACAAACCGGCATCTGGCCGTTGCAATCACACACGGGCATTTTGATCATGACGCAGGTGGCGGTTTATTTGATTCAGTCTACATGAATGAAGCAGATTGGCCTGTTTCAAGAGATTATGAGAGACAAGGAAGCAAGATTCTCAAGGATTACATTTTATCGCGTGGAGAGGTCAGAAATCCTGGGCAAGGAGAAGCTCTGGCAAAAATGGTCTTGGAGAACTTACCGAAAACATTTACTCCTCTTTCAAACGGTCAGCTGTTCGATTTAGGAGGACGTGTCATTGAAACGATTTTCACGCCCGGACATACGGTTGGCTCAGTCTGCTTCCTGGATTCAAAAAGCAAAATTTTGTTCACTGGAGATATGTGTAACCATGAAAGTCTTTTACTGAACTTTGATCATTCAACGACTGTTTCACAATATAACGCTTCCATGAAACACCTTTGGGCACGGAACAAAGAATTCAAAACTGTCGGAATCGGTCATGGTACGCTACAAGTTTATCCAAAATCAATCATTAGTGACTACATTAAGATCACTGACAAAATATTATCGGGAGGTGCCAGTCCAAATGTGGTGAAAGAAGGCATACACCGCGGATTGGCTTACGAAGAAAAGGGATTGCGAATTTTCTATTCCCAAGAAAAAATAAATTAATCCTGATCATTAGGATAAGAATGATAAAAACCTATTACTGAGGAGAGTAACATGTTTGATACTTCGTCCAGAGATTCACAAGGGACTGATGTAATACCAATCGCACCGGAATTATTTGATCTCGAAAAATATGCTCAATATACTTTGGAACAGGAAGAAAAAGTAAAAAAAGCGTTGAGAAGTTCTTCAGGAAGTGTCCTCGTTTACCGTCGTTTTCGGGTTCCTGAAGTTTACTCATCTGGATGCAAAAACATGGCAAACTCTTGGTCGCTGCAGTTGGGCGCTCTTCATGAAAGTATGAATTTCAAAGCAGATTTCGCAAACTTTCTTGAACCATGGTATGGAATTGGAACCTTTACAGCACCTTTTGGAGGTGAATATGTTTGGAAAGAAGGCCAGGCACCTGCCGTAATTCCGCCTTTCAATTCAATAAAAGAAGCTCTGAATTTCGATATTCGTCCAGTTTCAGAAACAGAAATTGGAAGAACGACGCTTGAATATATCGATTATTTTCTGGATAAAACACAGAAGAAAATTCCGATGTCATTTAGCGACATACAATCCCCAATCAATGCTGCCTCATTGATTGTCCCGGTCTCAAATCTGTTTCTTGATATGGTGGACAATCCCGACGAATATCAGGTTTTTATTAAACTGATTGCAAATTTGACGAGTTCTTTCCTGGAGAAGGAAAAGGATCTGTTAGGAGACACGCTTGTGTTTCCCGGACACGGGTTCGCATCCAGCCGCCAGCTCCGCGGTATTGGCATATCAGACGACAACAGTGTTATGGTTAGCAATCGAATTTTTGAGAAAAATGAAGTTCCTGTCCGGGAGTTACTGGGCGAACCTTTTGGAGGTGTCGCTTTTCACAGCTGCGGAAACTGGGAGAAGAAAATTCCTGCAGTATTGAAAATCAGAAACCTGGTTTGTGTGGATGGGGCTTTCACTGGAGAGACAGATCCCGATCCGAACCCCACTTTGCCTTTTGCAGAAGCCTTTGCTGAAAACAATATTTGGTTGCATATTCGTGTTGTCGGCAAACCAGATGAGATCATCGAAACGGTCCGGCAACTTTGGCGACCGAACATGAAATTGATCGTGTGTACTTATTGTAAAACACCTGAAGAGCAGGCATTCGTTTATAATAGAATCCATGAAATTTGCCAATAAAAGATAGGCATTCACAGATCATTTCTTTGTTCAAAAATCGTTGAAAATCAGAGTCGGTTTCCCGATTGCGTTTCACTTTATCTCTTCTAATGTAAAACAGGACCATCATCTGAACTGAACCCCTAGATCAAGACACAAAAAGAAAACACCCCATGCTTTATTGTCGCGTGAGGTGTTTTATGTCAGAGAAAAAATGGTTCATTACGATTTGACGACAAAACTTGAAACTCTGAGACTTCATTAGAAAGAGGGCTTATCCTACCGGATGGTAGCTGATAAGCTGGGAATAAAAGATCCAGAGCGAATAAGAAAATAGGCGGTTCAACACAGAGCGGAAGGCGAAGCGAGGCTGGGTAAGAAAGGAAGTGGACGACCGCGAAAGCAGCCACTCAGTCAGGAAGCTTGTATCCTGAAACTGGAAATGGAGAACGAGTTACTAAAAAAATGCCACACCGAATTGAGTAAACTTATTGTACGACCAAACTCATCGATCGCTGTGTACTAATCGTAGTTCTTCGAGCCTTTATCTCGATTGTAATAAGTGGGAACCCGCTTCACATCGATCTGTACGCGTTGACCAGGATATTGCATCGCCTCATAAGGTTTTGCTTCATGCCTCTTTGCGCACTTCTTTTTCGTTCTCCGAAGATTTTCTCTCTCTAACAATCGGCAGAGACTGCTCACACTTCTTGTATATGACCGTTCCCGCAGTTTGTACCAAAACTCATAGCACCCCGTCTCTTGATTCTTGTACCATAACCAACGGTTCATTTGAAGTTCTGCTTTACTGTGTTCATCTGGATGATAATGTGGTCTTCGAGGCGCACAGGCCAAAAACCCCATACTTCTATCAGATCGATTCAGCCAAAATAAATATAGGACCGACTTTTGTTGTACCTTCGACTTGCTTTTGTGACCCCATGTCCCAAAGCAAACTTCATCAGGGATTCCCGAAATTTCATATCCTGTGTTATCGTATTCATTGCAGGATCTGGTTCCTCCATTCTGTTTAGAGGTGATACTCCAACTTTTATGGTAGTTCTTCTCCTGCTTTCCTTTTCATTCACTGTCCAATATGTATGATAATCCGACAAAGCAATCAAAGATATGACAAGTATCACGATTGACAAGCGCATTTAAAATACATAGAATATTTACTACGTATATCAATCATTTTTTTATTATGGTTTTATTACTATGATCTTACGTGAAAAAGCATATCAAATCATAAAAGACCGAATCGTCAGCGGCTATTATCAGCCGGGACAGCCGCTTAACGAACGGGAAATTATTGAAGAGATCAAGATAAGTCGCACGCCTTTCCGTGAGGCAGTTCATGCATTGGCAGAGGAGAGCCTGGTACAAATTTTTCCGAACCGCGGTGTATTTGTCCGTGAGTTGACGCTTCAAGATGTACTAAATGGTTTTGATATTCGTTATCTGTTGGATCCTTATGTAGTACAGCTCGCCAGTGTCCGCATGCCAAAAGAAGTGATTCAACGGTTAATTTCCCGGATAGACGAAATCGAAAAAGATAAAGACCATTACCGGCAGTTGCTTGATGAAGATGACTATTTCCATGTCAAATTACTTCAATTTACTGACAATCGTCAACTTGTAAAAATCATGAATAACCTTTATGAATATAATCGGTTTCAAGTTATTTTGATGGATGAGAACAAAAATGGGACGATCTCGAAAGAACGTCTGGATAGTGCTATCGAATCGTTGACGGAGCATCGAATTGTGTTGCAACATATGTTAGGGAATGAAGTTGACCTGGCATTCCAGGCAATGCAGCAGCACATTGCAAATGCCAGAAAACGGATTTTTCAATAATTTGAGAAACTTTAGAATTTTTTATTTGTTGCCAAAATTGTATACATTTTGTATACTAAGTAATGCGATCAGATTTTATCCGGGCACAGATTGTCCAGACAATCTTACAAAAGAAGTCGAAACCGCCTCCGCATCAGAAGGCAAGGGTTTGAGCGGATTAGAAAAAGGAGGGTTTATTGCTTAAGGTTTTTATCGGTGGAATCCATATGGAAACAAATTCCTTCAATCCGCAATTGGCAAACCGCAACACGTTCACAACGTGGTTGGAAGGTGTTGAACTAGAAAAAATGCGGGAAACCTCCTTGGAGTTGGGAGGCATCTTCGCTTTTTATGATAAGGAAAGCGATGTAAAAATCATTCCGGGTTTTTTCGCACAAGCATGTACTTCCGGCCGGATCAAAGACGATGATTTCTTATTCATGTCAGATCGCCTGTTATCTTCTCTTCGCGATGCCGGCAAAGTGGACGGTGTATTGCTCATTCAACACGGTGCAATGCTCAGCGAGTCAATCGACGACTGTGAGGGGTACATCGTAGAACAGGTGCGAGAAATTGTTGGAAAAACCGTTCCAATTTGCTCTTCATTTGATCTTCACGCACTGATGACTCGCTCTCTTGCAGAAAATCTTGATGGCGCGTCTGGATATCAAACTTATCCTCATGTCGATCATTACGAAACCGGATATCGCGCAGCAGCTCACCTGCTGCAATTGATAAAAAACAACCAAAAGCCTTATAAAATTTATCGTCATATACCGCTGATTATGTCCTGCGAGAACTCCAATACAATTGACAGCCCAATGGTACCTGCGATGAATATGCTGCAAGAACTACTCGCCGAGGACGGGATGCTTTCCGGCTCATTATATTTGACCCAACCATGGCTGGATGTCAAAGAATTAGGCTGTAGCATCTCCCTCTACGCTGCAGATAAAAGTAAGATTGACTTTTTCCAAAAGCCAATGCAATTATGGACTATATTTGGGAAAATCGGGAAGCCTTTTACCCGTCCATGCTGAACATTCGGCAAGCGCTCGAAAGATGTAAAACGCTGGAAAAGCCAATCATCCTGGTAGATTATGGCGATGTTCCAAACGCCGGTAGTACAGGCGATGGCACATACGTTCTCAAGGCATTGCTCGAAGAAAAACTAGCTTTCCCTTCCGTTGTCGTAATTGCGGACAAGGAAAGTACCTATGAGGCAGTCAGCGTCGGCATCGGAAATACCGCAACCTTTACAATTGGTGGCTTTGGCAAACCAGGCGAATTCAACGAGAGGATCCTGTAGAAGCAAAAGTGCTTTATCTGAATTCAGATCCATTTGTCCATCTCGGTCCAGCTCAAAAGGGTTTATTTCGAAACCAGGTATGCGGGCGCTCCTCCAGGCAGGGACAGTTTACATTATCCTCTGCGAAAAAGTCTCCATCTCTCATGACCAAAATATGCTTTTAACTATGGGGCTGGACCCTGCAAAATTGGAATTATTTCAATGCGAGCCACGCATTCATTTTTTCTTGCTATGCAGGTGTGATGAAATCATGGCTTTATGTTGATACTCCTGGATTTTCAACGCGAAATTTAAAACATTGTCGTTCCAGCAATGTGAACGGCCAATTTATCCACTTGATGTAATGTGAATTATTTTTAAGGAGAGAGAATGACAAAAAACGAAATGCTGTTTCAACAGGCAAAAGAATATTTTATCGGAGGCGTTGATGCTGCAAACCGTTACCATACATTAATGGGCGGTACGCTCTATCTGGAACGGGCAGACGGCAGTCATATGTATGATGTTGATGGGAATGATTATTTGGATTTTCATACTTCAGCGGGTGCGGCGTTGTTCGGCTACAACCATCCTCGCCTGATGGAAGCCGCAAAGAAAGCCATCTCGCTTGGGGCTTTTATGAATTACAACACCTCCTATCACATCGAACTCGCCAGAATGATGTCCAAGTTCATTCCATGCGCCGAAAAAATACGTTTTGGAAATACCGGAACTGAAGTGACCCAGGCTGCGATCCGGCTCGCCCGCGGTTATACCAACCGCGAACTATGTGTGCGAATGGAAGGTCATTTCCATGGAATGCATGAACTGATCTGGTACAACCATAACAGCGAAGGACAAATGAATGAGATCGGCGAAATATCGAACATTCCTGATTCAGGCGGATTCCCGCGATGTTTCAGTGATGTAATAAAAAATGTTGAATTTAATGATTATGAAGCTCTTGAACGGATCTGCGAACGCTATAAAGATCAAATTGCCTGCATCATCATGGAACCGATCAGCTTCAACTGCGGTTGTTATCCAGCGCGGAAGGATTATCTGGAAAAAGTTCGGGCACTTTGTGACCGTGAATGCATCGTCTTAATTTTCGACGAAGTAATCACCGGCTTACGGCTGCGTCCCGGAACCGCACAGGGATATTATGGCGTAACACCCGACCTGGCTACGTTTGCCAAATCGATTGCAGGAACGTTTCCTCTCGCAGCTTTATGCGGGAAAAAAGATGTGATGGAAAGTCTTGCACCTTTAGGAAATGTTGGCATGAGCGGAACGTATACCGGTGCCTTGATTCCTGTGCTTGCTTCCATAGAATGCTTCAAGATGGCAATGGCAGATGATTTTTATGATGGCATTGATCAAAAGGCTGCACTGTTATATAACGGGATCAATGATCTTTACACCAAACATAAGATTCCCGGACATTGTCGCGGATATGGCGCACGCTTTGGAATGTTCTTTGGAATTGAGGATCCTGAAACGGACATGAATTGGCGTGCAATCAAAAAACAATACAATTTGGCGCAAGGCCGAGCATTCGTAAAAAAAGCGTTGGAAAATCATCTTTACTTTGTGGATCCAGGCAATGGCCCAGTACCGCCTCATTGCGGTTTCAGCACCCAGCATACCATGGAGGATCTTAACATGGCGTTGGAGAAGATGGACAAAATTTTCTCAGAAATTAGCTAGCCGGGTTGAAATAGGTTCAATCCACTAAAATAGGCTTACAAAAAAACTGGTATATACAAAGGAGGTCACTATACGGATAGTTTTTGCAAAAAAATCGCACGTCGAACTTGTTAAACTCATAAAATTAAAAAGTTTGCGAATATTGAAAAGGAGAACTTATCTGATGAAAAATAGAAATTTTGCTTTCTGTCTCGCATTTTCTTTGATCCTGATCATGCTTTTCAGCGTGACATTGGTTTCAGCCCATCAGGAAAATGCAAAACCCTTTGACGGGATGACGATCCGAGTCCTGACCGCTAACCAAACCAATATTGAACAGGTTATTTATCCCAATCTAGATGAATTTAAAGAGCTAACCGGCATCACTGTTGAAATGGAAATTATGGGCAATGATGATTATGCGAACAAAGCTGCTATCGAGTTAGCCGGGCAAAACAAGAATCTGGATGTGATTTTCCTGCGTCCACTGACAGATCTCAAGCAGTATATCCAGAATGGCTGGTTGGCGGATGTGTCAGAACTCGGACAAGACGAAGCTTTCGATCTGAACGATTATTTCCAGGGCTCGCTGGGAAGCTGCACGTATGACAATGTGCTCTACGGTATTCCGATCGTGGCTGAAAGCCAGATTATGTATTATAGGAAAGATCTATTGGAAGAAAAAGGTCTTGAAGTTCCGAAGACGCTTGAGGATCTACGGAATGTAGCAGAAGCGCTCACGGACAAAGATAACGGATTCTACGGATTTTTCATGCGGGGAAAATCGAATGCGCTCGTCACTCAATTTTCCAGTATTCTTTACTCATTCGGCGGCCGCTTTAACACCGCAACAGAAAGCCTGGTAAACACGCCTGAATTCAAAGCTGCTACCGAATACTATGGTGATATCCTCTTTAATTTCGCGCCTCCAGGAGTAGCGAATATGACTTGGACCGAAGGTGCAGCCTTGTTTGCTCAGGGGAAAGTCGGAATCTTTATTGACTCCGATGCGATTTTTGGAAATATCTCCCGTGATGAAAACCTGGCTCTGACTGATGATCAAATCGGATTCTCCGTGATTCCAGCCGGTACCGAAGGCGTATCAACCCCCTTCTATTCGACAATCGGCGCTTGGTCAATTCCAGCATTCTCAGAGAAAAAGGCCGCTGCTCTTGAATTCATCAAATGGGCAGAGTCAAGGGATATGGGTGTCAGAATGACTAAGGAAGTCAATAATGCCGGCTGTCGTTCATCAATCTGGGAAGACTCCGAAGTGATGTCGGCATTTGTTCCTGAAATGTTGCAGGCGATGCTGGATTCACGCAGCGTGGCAATTGCCGGCGACCGGCCGACAGTGATCAACGTTGGTGAAGCACGGGATATCATCAGCGTCCCGGTTCAGGCCGCTATACTCGGAGAAGATCCGACAGATGAACTTGTAAGCGCTCACAATCAATTCCAGGCGTTAATTGACAAAGAAAACAAGCAATAATCTAAAAGAATAATTACTGCATATGGGGAGATTTCACTCCCCATATGCCCAGTCAGATTTGCCTGGCATGTGGAGGGACAGTAAATGATCTTAAAGTGGACGGAGAAACATATTTATGATCTTATGGTGTTGCCATTGATGATTTTTCTTATCCTAATGGTAATTTTTCCATTGGGATACATTGTCTATCTTTCGTTCACGGAATGGAGTATGGGGACAATTACCCCTTTATTTATCGGGTTGGAAAATTATAAAGATATTCTTGCCGATAGTAAATTTTGGGCTGCCACAAAAAACACGCTTCATATCGCCTTCGGATCAGTCATCGCTCAAATGATCATCGGAACTGCGATTGCATTGATTCTTGACCGTCCTTTCCCGGGGAAAAACCTGGTAAAAACGCTGTTCCTGCTTCCGATGGTCGCAACCCCAATCGCAATTGGAATGGTTTGGCAGTTGATCTACGAACCGACGATGGGTGTCGCGAATCATTTCCTAAAGGCAATCGGCGTTGACCCGGTTTTATGGCTAGTAAATCGAAAAATGGTCATCAATTCCATCATCATCATTGAGGTTTGGGAATGGACACCGATGGTCATGCTGATCGTTCTTGCTGCACTGGCGGGACTTCCAACGGAGATTTTTGAAGCCGCAAAAGTTGATGGGGCAAATCAGTTCAAGATTCTGACCAAAATTACGTTGCCGCTGTTGCGTCCAACACTGGTTGTAACGATGTTATTAAGAATCATCGATGCGTTGAAGACTTTCGATATTATCTTCGCAACCACTCAAGGAGGCCCAATGGGCGCTTCCGAAACGGTCAATTTGCTGGCATATCGCTCGATATTCAACTATTTTAAAATGGGCAGAGGCGCGGCTCTAATCATTTGTTTTCTGGCAGAAATTGGCTTGTGCTGTGCATTAATTCTGCTGTTACGGCGCAAAGTAAAGGGAGGTCAAGCATGAACAAGGCAACCATCGTTCATCAACCCAAAAGATCTAAAAGAATTTGGAGCGCGATAAAAGAAATGCTTTTTTGGTTATTTTTAATAGTCGTCCTTTCTTCACGCTCTTTCCATTTATCTGGATGATTCTAGCAGCTTTAAGACAAACACACAAATTACGGATCCTTCGCAATTGTTTATATTCAAACCGTTTTTCGGAAACTTTTCAACCGTCTTTTCTCGCTACAGCTTCATCAAGCCCATTATCAACAGTTTTATCGTTGCTGTTGCTTCTACTGGGCTGGGCCTGATTTTGGGACTCCCGGCAGCCTACGCAATTGCACGGGGAACAAAACAAAAACCGGTTCATTGATTTTGTTAGTTCGATTTTTTCCGGGAATTGCATTCATGCTGCCTTGGTATATCATCTTCAGCAGAATAGGTATCACCGATACCTATCTGGCACTTATTCTCAGCCACCTGTTAATTAACGTTCCATTCATTGTCTGGGTGATGATTCCTTATTTTGAAAGCCTGCCCACTGAATTGGAAGAAGCCGCAAAAGTCGATGGGTGCAGAACGCTTTCCGCGTTTTTCCTGATTATTCTGCCGCTTACCGTCCCGGGTTGATAACCACCTCACTCCTTTCCGCTATTTTCTCTTGGAATAATTTCCTGTTCTCATTGATCTTAGCCGGCGGCAACACCAAAACTGTACCTTTAGCACTGCTAAGCTTTGTCTCATATGCTGCCGTTGATTGGGGCGCCATGATGGCTGCCGCGGTCGTCATCGCATTACCCATCCTGGCGATTGCTTTGCTTGCCCAAAAATATATTATTGCCGGACTGACCGCCGGAGCGATAAAGGGATGAACGTCCAAAAACATAGCATCTATCCGATTCCGTTCGGAGACAAAGAAGTCTTATTTAAAGACACCGGTGGAAGTGTGATTTTTTATGCTCAACCAATCCGTCCAGAAAAATTGCCGAACGCCGATGCCCTGATCGCAGATGCATTAAATAATCCAATCGAAAGCCCGCCGCTCGAAAATCTGATCAAACCGGGCAACAAGGTAGCGATTCTCGTCGATGATATCACCCGTCCTACGCCACGTAAAAAATTGATAGCAGCATTAATGCAGAGAATAAACAAAATTAGCAATGTACAAACATGCATCATCATCGCCCTTGGCACTCACAGGATGATGACAGATGAGGAAATTCATCAGGATTTGGGCGAATTCGCGCTGAAATATCCGGTTATTAATATTGATTATCGGGATGAATCGCGATTTGTTCAAGTCGGCTGGATGCCGGATCAAACGCCCATTCAAATCTATCGGGAAATCCTTGACTCCGATGTTCTAATCGGAATCGGCAACATTGTACCGCACATTGCTGCCGGCTGGGGTGGCGGCGCGAAAATTATCATGCCGGGTGTTTGCTCAAAAACAACCACTGATGCGATCCATATGCTATCTTTTCTTCGTCAAAACCTCCTTGAAACGAGCGGATCAACTGAAAATTTGTTCCGGGCCACAATGGAATCTCTGGCTTCCAAAGTGGGCCTGTCGTTTATCGTAAACACAGTGATTGACCAGGAAAAAAACATTTTAGGAGTTTTTGCCGGGAATTTCATTTCCGCCCACAAGAAAGGGATTGAATTCGCGAGGCAGGTACTTTGTCCGGAAATTCCGGACAAAGCCGATATCCTGATCATCTCCGCAAATCCGGCCAACGCCGATTTTTGGCAAGGGGCAAAGCCGTATATTTTCGCCCATTCATCAGTCAAGCCAGGCGGAACGATCGTGTTCCTGCTTTCCGCAGAGGAGGGACTCTGCGGCAGCGCACCTGCTCATCAGTGCGTTATGCGTAAGTACTACGATAAATCCGAGCAAGAAATTCGTCAGACGTTAGACAGCGGGAGCGTCTCAGACGTGTTAGGCGTTGGCGAAGCATTTATCCGCATTCAGACCGAGGGCATTTGCAAAACAATCCTCGTCAGCGATGGGCTATCCAGAGAAGATGCCGCTCTGCTTGGCTTTGAAAAAGCGGACGATCTTGATTCCGCTGTCATCGCAGCCCGCAGAATGATGGGGGAACATGCAAATATTGGGATCATTCCTGATGGAGGCGATATTTTATGCAGAGTAAACAGTTCCATCATTTGACCCTTAAAAATCAATCCATGCTGGCTTTCAGACCAACATGGATTTTTAGACAAAACAATCTTCCGTCTTTATTTCTTTACAAATAGCAAAAGTCCGCAATCAACCTAATTTCCGCTTCTTTTCCTCAATCGTTTCCATCATTTTCTCAAAAGAATCCACAAATGACTTGACACCGTCTTTCTGCAAAACATCGGTTATTTCTTCCAGATTGATCCCTGCCGCCGCCACAGCATCCAATGTCGCTTGCGCTTCATGCATGGCTGACTCAAGCAAGCTTGAAACCTTTCCATGGTCAATAAAGGCGCTTAATGTCGCCGGTGGAACGGTATTGACTGTGTCCGCAGCAATCAATGAATCCACATACAGTGTATCCGGATAATCCGGGTTTTTCACACCTGTACTCGCCCAAAGCGGACGCTGTACCATTGCGCCTGCATCGCGAAGCGGTTTGAAGCGTTCGCCATAGAAAACCTCTTTGAACACCGCGTATGTCGCTTGTGCGTTTGCAATTGCGGTCTTTCCTGCCAGAGAGGTATTATTAGCCCGAGCCAATTCCTTGTCAACAGCAGAATCAATGCGGCTGATGAAAAAACTGGCAACAGAGGCAATCCGTTTGATATCAAGTCCGTTTTTTTAAACGTCGTTCCAATCCGCGAATATAACTTTCAGCAATTTCCCGATAATTCTCAAGAGAAAAATCAGTGTGTAGTTGACATTAATCCCTTCAGCAATCGCATCCTCTGCGGCGCGGACGCCAGATTCAGTTCCGGGGATTTTGATCATAGCGTTTGGTCGATCCAGCAGCTTAAACAATCTCCGCGCTTCTTTCAATGTGCTCTCTTTGTCGTCCGCCAACAAAGGAGAGACTTCAAGGCTCACATAGCCATCAAGTCCGTCAGTTCGATCATAAACCGGACGTAAAATGTTTGCTGCTGACTGAATATCCGCGATTGATAAATCCTCGTAAATTGTTGGAGCATCCTGATCCAGTTTTGCCACGATACATTCATCATATGTATGACCGTCACTGATTGCCTTCATAAAGATCGCTGGATTAGAAGTAATTCCCATCACCCCTTTTGTCTCAACCAGTTCCCTGATTTTTCCCTCCTGAAGAAGGTCACGGCTGATATTGTCATACCAAATACTCTGCCCATAATCCTGCACAGCAACTGATGGAATTTTCGCCATTTTATGAATCCTTATTCTACACTTACCTATTGAAATAACAAAAACGATACAAACGATTTGTTGTTAGTATATCAAATCTTCCCAGGCATGACAGTTGGTATTACCAACGCAAATCAATAATAGATCGGAAAATTTCTCTGCAAAAGAAGGTATTTCCCTTTTTCTTTGCAGAGAAATCTACCCATTGAAAAACAATCTTGAGTAATATGTTATTCAATCATGCTCTATACAATAACGAACAATTAAGAATGAATTGTTTTTTAATTCTCAGTATAACTGACGAATCTCTGCATCTCCATTTATGGAATTGGCGTTAGCTGACCGATCGGGAACCCTGTATCCGGTAAAACAATCGTTGGATCTGGTGACGGGGTCTGCGTCGGAGTCAAAGTTTGTGTGGGCGTTGGTGTCGGTGTCAAGGTTTGTGTGGGTGTCGATGTCAGCGTTGAGGTTGGCTCAGCAGCAACCACAAAATCGAAGATATAATCCGCCGCCATTTTATTCCCGACGCCATCATGCAAGGCTGCTGGCGGATAAGGATCATGACCGCAGGCAAATAATCGATATTTTCCAACGGGTAAGGGTGTACCGCCATTGATAGAAACCGTTGAAGTCCAGTTTTCAACATCATAAACCACAGAATCTGTGCTGATCACAACATCATCACCTGTAGAAGCGCCGCACGCAGCTGTATCAAGCGTATCATTAGCACCGGCTGAAACAAGAACATAATTGGCTTTGCTCTCGGCACCAACATCTTTGATTATTGACCACCTGGATATGCTGTCTTGTTTTGTCATGGGTTCACTAAACGTCAAAACAAAATTGTTTGGTCCAGTCGGATAGTATACCGGCACCAGACTATTCGTTGTTACAGTTGGCTTGACCCAGTCTGCCTGTGCCAGAAAAAGCGTCAGTTTTCCATTGGTATCATCAATCCCAGGCACAAGACCTTGGTGCATCCCGGTGAAAACAACAAATTTGCCATCCCTTGTCATATCCGTGAAAATGTTAGAAGCAGATCCCGCCAGCGCTTCAATGCCATTTGGATTTACAGAAAGCCTGATGTTGTCACCACTCAGCGTGTCATGAATAAAAACACCGCCAATATTTGGATTGTTGATTCCCGGAACCATGTTGGTTGAGTTCGACCGAAAGGCGATAAATCTGCCATCCCTTGAAATCGATGCATTATTACTGGAAAAGCTTGGGTGTAACCCCATGTCCACTTGCGGAGCAGACAATCCATAGTTGAACGTTGAAACAACAGTGATCTTATCAGCTTTACGGTCATACATATAAACATCATAAATAAGATTCGTATCCACTGGCGATAAACTCTCATTCGAATTCCAAATAATAATATTGTTGTCCGCAGAAATACGTGGTTCAGTATTAATAAAACTGTTGGGGCTATTCGTTAATGATTTTGATATAAGTTTTGTCGTTTGCTGTGCAATATCGTACAAGAAAACATCGTACATAAAGCCATCCGGATCTGGATTCGAATCAGGAGTTAAATTTGTCGCCGTTGAAGCAAACACAATAAACTTCCCATCAGCAGATATAGAAGCATGTCCACAGGCACCGTTTGATGCTTCCGTGAGGTTTCCAGGAATATGCGAAATCAAAGTCGTTTTGCCGGTTGCCCGGTTCCAAAGATACACATCCTCATTATAGTTATTATCAGTGATACCATCAAACACGCTGAAGGTAGTGAAAACCACTAAATTGCCATCGTCGGATACGCTGTCCCGTCTTACCGCTGAGCCTGCTCCTGGTCCGGTTATTTGCTCGCCATCCGGTGTTAGTGACACACGTATAATGGAATTATTGGATTCATCATTATCATCACCACGATCGATCAAAAACACATCTTGCTTCCCATTCGTATCACCAGCAATCAAATCTGCAGCAGTGGAATAAAAGCTGACATACCGACCATCGGGCGTAATAGTCGGCCAAGCTGATTCGCCATTCGCAAACCCGCCGTTTACTGATACGGAAAGCAAGGACAATGCACCTGTCTGCATATCTTTAATAAAAATATCCCGATCTAAAATGCCCGGCTCAATGATCGTGTTCCCGTCTGCATCTTGTAAGAGGTCATTGGCTGGGGATGCGAAAACGATAAAGCGGCCATCGTCAGTAATAGATGGAGGTAATGCATCAACGCCGCCGGCAAGTGTGCCATCACTGCGCAAAGAGACGTATTCGACTTCACTTAAGGTTGCGGACACGTTATAGCTGACGACGAAAATAAATGAAAGGGTCAACAGTAATAAAGAGCAAGTCCGGACTATCTTTTTCATAATATCCTCCAAAAACCCGATTACCAAAACGTTCTTCCATGCATGGCAAAATGAAACTGAAATCAATTCAGTTTTATTACATCAAAAAACATAGGAGTGTAGAAACCATAGCTTACTTTGTTCCTCTCCCAAGATTATTTATCTTTAGATTTATTCATTCTGACGGACGTCTCATTTTTAATTCTAACTATATACCTAAAACAAATTGGATTAAAACTTTATATGTTTCTTGTCCTTATATCATTGTGCTGTATATAGTAATAATTTAGAGCAATCTCTTGCAATTTGCTTTTGAAATCACTCCTTTATTAATACACAACTTCTCGCAAAATGCAAGTATTTCTGACAATTCGCTACTCAGAATTACCGAGTATAATTTCATAGCTTTTTATGTATCGAACCGATAAGCAAGATTGAATGATCTAATTGATCCTATTGTCAATGTAAATTATTATCGAAAGAGGTAAGACATGAAAATTGCAGAAGCTCTTTCACTCAGGGCAGAGTATCAAGAAAAAATTGTCAACCTGCTAAACAGGATTATGGCAAATCTGAAGGTGCAGGAATCGGATGTTCCACATGAAGATCCGAACGAACTATTAAAAGAAGTTTTTGAGTTGCACAAAAAGCTTTCTACCCTGATCAAACAGATCAATCTGCGTAACAATACAGTCACATTACCCAACGGAAAGACACTATCCGAGGCGCTCACTGAACGCGAATCTCTGTTGAAACAGCGCAGTTTGCTTGCCAGTATTGCAGAAGCAGCAAATGAACGTGATTACAGGCTGACTCGTTCTGAAATCAAAATGACTGTGACGTTTCCAGTTGCTGAATTACAAAAAAGAATCGATGATCTTTCGCGCGAATTTCGTGAGCTGGATACGCAAATTCAAGCGGTCAACTGGACCGTTGAACTTTAGCGAAATCATAAGATTTTGGCATGTTCAACATTTGGAATTTCTAAATAAACCAATGAATACAAGCAGGTAGCCATATCCAAAGCGGGTATAAAATTACAACCTATTGCATGGTGAACGAGGGACAGTTCGGAGGTTCGATTCCTCCATCGTACAATTTAGTCCAAGTACATCTGACAATGGTAATGGTTATTGCTAACAACTTACTACCATATACCGGTTGGGCTGGCGAGGGCGGGAATGGGGATTTGTATTCATCAACATGTTGATTTTCATTTTTTTGTTTATAAGGAACTGAAAAAAATCTGTTTTTTCATGAAGGGCGATGACAAAGTTCATATTAAGCCGCTGATCAGACAAAATAAAAATTGCTTAAAATCACAAGAATAAAAATTCGATCTGTTATCGTCTTTTTTTGTTGTCTACCTGCTTATCGATAATGGCCGTACAATTCAAAAAAAAGATGATGCCGGTTAGCATCATCAAAACAGAGCGTAATAAGGATTAACCTTCTTAGGTTTTTAAAATTCAATTGATGCTGCATTGTCTCCAGAAGTAAATGTCATTTTCTTGATATTGTACTTATCTTTCAACAAGTCGTGAAAAATTTCAAGCAAGTTTTCACAAGTGGCAACTTTTTTGACCACAACTAAACGGCATTCTGGATATGCTTTTGCTAATTTCGTTTCAAAAGGCTTTCCCAATGCAGTATTGTCAGGAGCTCCATTTCTAATTCCCTGCTCTTCATACACTTTCAAAAGTGGCGTAAGGAGGGGATCTTCTTCTTGCAGAATCAAAGCATGATCAAAGTTCAACAGATATTCCCATGCAATCCGCTTAATACTGTTACACGGATATACAAAACCTGTCTTTTTGTCAACATCACCTTCAACTTCGATGGTCAATTGACCTGAATGCCCATGTAAATACTGTGCTTCTCCTTCAAAATTCAAAAATCGGTGAGCATATTGGATGTTTAACTTAGTGATTGAACGCATGACAATTCTCCTTTTATTTTTACAGCTTGAAATTGCTTACGAGCTATAGTGTTATTGATGACTTTGTGGCTGCACAGAAATTTCCTTACATTCTGCACAGATATAGCAGATTTTGAGATCATAAGTGATGATTTCGACATCGATTTGTTTCTTGAGTCTTTCTGTCAGATCTTCCAGAGTTACATCTGATAATCGACCGCATTCTTTGCAAACAAGGTGATCATGACGAACCGTTTTATCGTAGCGGTCGGGATAACCGGCAATGGAAACCTTTTGAATTAAACCTTGTTCATAAAGGGTATTCAAGTTGTTATAAACCGTCGCCAGTGAAATCTTTTGTCCCTGCCGTTTAAATTCAAGGAATATCTCCTCAGCAGTAAGATGTTCATTACTGCCATTAATAATTTCCTGAATCTTTTTCGCGTTATCCGTTTCAATCACCTTAAACTAGAATTATTCTAATTCTAGTTTAAGGTGATCCGATCTTTTTGTCAAGGCAAAAATTGGGCACCAAAAATGTGTTACTGGGGCAAAAAAATCAACACTCTGTTTGTTTTCGGTTCCTCCCAAGTTTTGTTGTACTAATTATTACAAACATATACATCTAACTGTATTATCGCGGATTGGACAAGTTTACACGCTTAGCGGAGGAACTGAAAGAAATCACTATGAATGTCAGATTTTTTCTTAATGATCATTCACACCATTCTATGCTATTGAATGGATTCAGTCAGTTGAATTTAGATAAAATGTTGTCTATCAAACAAAAAAGTACCAAAGAGTACCAAAAGGAAGAAGCGTATGAAAAGGCTATTGCTCGCAATTATTATTATCATCACGCTTTCAGCGTTCAATATCGTCTCTGCTCAAGATTTCCAGGCGACTAATCAGGCTTTGGAACTGGAGCTAACTATTTTAAAACTACAGGCGACAAAAAACGCCCTGGGAAATCAAATTTCTCAGCAATTTCAACCGCCTTCGGATCCAAGTGCGGGATGATGGTTTGGGAAGCCAAAATTCTGCATTTGTTCCAACGATGTTTTTTTAGCGGGAGGGCATCGGGTTTCAGATCGAAATCTCTCTCACGGATCTTGTCGTCCTCATTTCCTTCAAATTTGCCATATCGGAGAATAGAAATAAGGCTGAATAGAAGCAGGAGCTGCTAAGAAAGTCTTTCTTAGCAGCTCCCTGCTAATCAATCTTTGTTTCGTATACCTCAAGCGGGATCAGTTTATGCGCAAGAACATCGACTAATCCCATATCAGTCAGACCTAGTTCAGGGACAGTCGGCAGGAGATAAAGCTGAGCGTCATAAAAAGGCGCAGACCCGACTTCTTGATTCCCGCGCTGCATTATTCATCCGGTTCTGCTCTGACATGACAATATCCATGATTCTTCGCTCATCAAGCCTCCGATAAGCAATGGCATCCGAGCGAGTACTTCTCCATTTCGCACCACGGCAAGCCCGCCCTGCATCTCTGCGATGACATTCACAGCGGCAGCCATATCTGCATCATTTGCCCCAACAGTCACAATATTGTGGTGATCATGGGAGGTCGAATAGGCTAACGCTCCTTCCCGGAGTCCGAAGCCGCGAACAAAACCAATCCCAATGCCGCCGGTCTTTCCATAGCGTTCGACAACTGCTAGTTTGGCGATATCACGCGCGACATCCGTAAGGATTACGCCATCTTCCACCGGCAGTTCCATGATCAGGCAGTGATTGATGATCTGTCGGTCGATCAGATCAATAACCCGCACGCGCGTGGAAACTTTTGCAGCGGTTTCCTTCCGGAAAGAGGCAGGAGTGATTGGGTTCTTCAGCTGAATCGTTTGTTTGATCCAGTCCGGGTAAGCGGAAACGGGACAGTCTGCAAGGAGGTTGTTATCCTTCGCCACAGCTTTCCCTTCAAAAAAGACGACAGATGGTTTCATTTCATTCAGGTCCGGGACAAGCAGAATATCTGCCTTGCGACCTGGGGTGATAGAGCCGATCTCATCTTCTAGCCTGAAATGACGCGCCGCATTCAGTGTTGCCATTTTGATCGCTTCAACAGGCGGAACGCCCAACGCGATCGCACGCCGAACGTTGTAATTGATGTGGCCTTCTTCTTTGATCTCGATCGCGTGTTTGTCATCTGTACAGAACATCAGGCTGTCCAGCGGCAGCCCTTCTGCAACAGCACCGCGGATCAGCTCTTCTACGTTGCGTTCTGTGCTTCCTTCACGGATCAAAACGCTCATACCGACGCGCAGCCGGGCAAGCATTTCCTCCACAGTAACACATTCATGGTCATCGGAAATGCCAGAAGAGGCGTAAACATTCAACTCCTGATCTAGCCGTCCGATCGCGTGCCCGTTGATGACCTTGCGCCGGGCAAGCGTATCGGCAACTTTGTGGATGTATTCGTCTTTGACAAATAAAATCTTAGACGGATCAAGTTCCCCCAGACTAACCGATTCTGGCCAATCCATGATCTCGGCGACTTCCTCCGCACCAATATAAGCGCCTGTCGTCTCCATGCCCGGGGCAGTCGGAACGCGGGAAGAAACCTCAATCAGCATACGATAGGGTAAATGATCGATCGAGCGCAGCATCGCTTTTAGACCGGCCGCACCGGCGACATTGGCAATTTCCATCAGGTCGGCACACAGCGTTGTTGAGCCGGCGGGAACTACAACAGATGCCAGCGCTTCGGAGAAAGCATCGTCGTCTCAAAATGCATGTGGGTATCGATCAAGCCGGGAATCGCATACTGACCGCCACAATCGATCGTCTCATTGGCTTCCAGTTCAGCGTGTGGGTCAATCGATACAATACGGCCGGCACGAATGTAGATATTGGTTGAGTAGATCTCACAGGGCCAGACATTTACCAGTTTAACATTCGTCAGCTTTAGATCACAAGAAAGTTCCCCAATCCAGCGCGGATCGTATCTTTTATTTCTTCAAACGTTCGCATTGATTCCTCATTTTTCCAGAAATCGCAACAGCTCTCAACGATCGCTTCTGCGACTTCTCCAAAGTGTACTTCGATCGTGATATTTTCTGGCCAGCGACAATAAAATTGTCGATATTCATGCTGAAAATCGTTTTTCTCGTCTTAACAGGTTTTTTCAAACAGCTGACTTCCTAAAATATCGTCCTTACTTTGAATCTTTTCCGACTACTTTTTCTAATGCAAGCAGGATATTTTCATAACCAGTACACCGGCAGGGAGCAGCTGAAATGGCTTCCCGCAGTTCTTCCCGCGTATATTTTTCCCAGAATTGACCAGTTCAACTCCTTGCATGATCATCCCCGGCGTACAGAATCCGCACTGCACGCCTTCTTCAATAAAGGCTTTCTGTGGATCGGGTGCAGTTCCCCGGTATCGAACGGATTCCTTCGACCGTCAGGATATGTTTGCCTTCTGCCAGATTTGTCAGATAAATGCAGCTGTTGTGCGCATGACCATCTATCAGGACTGTACGAAGCTCCGCATTCGCCAACCTCGCATCCTTTCTTCACACTGGTGTCCCTTCAGCTGCTCACGCACGCAGCGTGTCGGCCAATACTTCGCCTTCCTGAACAGCAACTTCTTTCGGTTTGCCATTAACATAGAAATAGAACGATTTGCATGATTAATCAAACTCCCCTCCAGCGCAGCGAATCGCTTCTTTGAAATTGCGCGAACGAAGTAATTCTTTAATGGAGTTGCACACGCAATTCTTTGGATGCGCGCCAGCTGTCACGCGGTTGTAATTCACCCGCAGGACATTTTTTCCCGTCCTTTTCGGGAAAAGTTCCGGACGATCTCCGCCACCGGTCAGAAACAACCCGTCTTTGAACAGCACCGGCGTCGGTGCTGCAACGCCATAAGCAATGGCGACAGTATACAGATGGCGTTTGTCAGCAGTTAGAGAGACATTCACGGCACAGCTTAGAGTCGCGATCTCCATCGCTTTCCGTTGCCCGAACTTGATGTAGCTTCCACTGTGTGACGTATAGCTGCACCGCGGAATACGTATCTGAACAAGGATTTCATCCCGCTCGCGGATCGTTTTTCCGGGGCTGGAATGAAATGCACGGATCGGAACTACACGAGTACCCAATCTGGAAACCAGAACCAGCTCCGAGTCCAGCGCATAAAGCGGGATAACGCTGTCGGCACTGACCGCTCCATTGCAGATATTCCCACCAATGGTCGCAACATTGCGGGCCCTGCGGACGCCAACCTGCCGACAAGCCGATGCAAGCATCGGGATTTCTCAAGGATCGTCGGATCTTGAGTAATTTGCGTGAAATTGCAGACAGATCCAATGCAGACTGTTCCATCCACATCTACAGAGATTGTTTTCAGCTCATCAATTCCAAGAATACTGACAAGCGAAGCTTGTTTCAATTTTCGTTCGCGCACTTTGATCAGAACATCTGTACCGCCCGCAGCCGGAATCGCATCTTTTCATGGACGGATAACAGTTCAAGCGCTTCTTCAACCGTGCGTGCGCGATAGATTCACAAATATCATACATGGTCATCTCCTCGCTTTCAGTCTGTGATCAAACCGGCTTTCCAAAACGCATGCACCAGCCGTTGCGGTGTCATTGGCAGTTCGTAAAGCGGAACACCGGTTGCATGCAGAATCGCGTTGCGGATTGCGGGCGCCTGCGGAATCAGCGGCGGTTCGGCCAGACCTTTATTTCCAAAGAGGCCTAGGTTCATAGGATTTCGACAAAGTATGTTTCAATTTCAGGTATCCATTGCTGTTGGGATCTTGTAATCCAGCAGGTTATTATTAAGCGGTTTACCGGTTTTTGTCGAAGAGCATCTGCTCATCAATGCATAGCCCAATCCCATCACGATCCCACCGTGCAGCTGTGCAGCGGCAAGCTGTGGGTTGATGATAGTTCCGCTGTCATGCACCGCCTTGTAGACCTTTTTCAGGTTATGTCCACTTCCAGATCAATGAAACTGACTCCATAAGAAAAACAGATGTCATGAGCCGTATTTTATAGGTTGCTTCCGCAGTAATATGTTCGGTGTCCGTTTTTCCCGTCATTGTAGAAATTGTAATGAGCGCAGACCTCTGCAATGGAGCAGACGATACTCCGGTTTCTCTATTTACGATATGCTCATCCTTCAAGCAGAGGAATCTGGCGGCACATTTTTTAACGCCGCGCCGCCGAATTCAGCAGTTTATCGCGCAACTAACCGCAGATCATTTTTAACCGCTCCGCCGGAGATATATGCCTGACGGGAGGCATAAGCTCCGTTATCATAGGCGTCGTATCGGTATCCTGTGAAGAAACAGTGAGATCCGATCTTCCGGAATCGTTGGCATCTCCGACGATCACGCGTACAGATCGTATCCTTTCCTGTCCCAGTTCGGTCGCTCCAACCTGAACCTGGGCTGTGCCGTCTTCATTCATGATGATCCCGACATCGGCGTTTTCAATCTGCAGCCCAGACGGTTTTATAGGAGAGAAGAGCGCCATACCCAGACCTTTTTTAGATTCCTTGAGGTCTTGTTGAACGCATCATATTCTGCTCGTCTCCTGTCCCAGTCACTCAATTCACAGCCTTTCGCAATACAGGCTTCGAGACCATAGCTTTTACGGCTTCGAAACGGTCAAAGGGATCGAGAAACCCATCCTTCTGCATGTTCCAACGCCTGAATTCCACCGGGTCCCAGCCATGAGCCAATGCCACATCGTCCATCTGGCTTTCCAAAAGCGAGCTGTGGGATTCATCCACGCATGGCTGCCGCAGGCGGAATGTTTGTATAAGCAGTCGAGGATTCCCCGATCTGCTCTTCTTTGCAATGTATGTCTGAAAACAGTTGGTGATAGCATGAGCGCGGCCGCGTGGGCCATGCGCCGCGTATGCGCCGCCGTTGGAGTTGATGCGAAGAGCCTTTTTCATCAGTTCACCTTGTTCATTTGCCTGCGAAACAATGGTCATGTCGAAGGCATGCCGTGTACGTGCTGCAATATTGATAAGGGTTTTCTTCAGCGCGTCAGAATGATTGCAACGCAGCGACCGCCAAGTCGCAGGCTGCACAGTGCAACGAGCGGCTCGTCCACATGGTGTCCTGTTTGTTGCCAAAACCGCCGCCAGACCAGGCTTGATGACTCGCACATTGCCGATGGGATGCCGAGCGCATCTGCAGTATTGCGTCGAACCGTATGTGAAGCCTGATTGCAGGTATAAACAACGATCTTGCGTCATCCATATGAGCAAAACAGCCATTGTTCTCAAGATGAACGGCATTGACCGGCGGAACGCGAAAATGATATTGATCGCCGACCATATCGATTGTCAATCTCCGGCGCAGTACTGAATTCAGCAGTTCCGAAATGTGCGTATCCGTCAGGTGAAATGGTGAAATCCATGCGGGCAAGCTCATTATTCGGGCGAAATTCATGTAGAATATCCGGGTTGTTGATTGCAGCTTCCGGGGTCAGCATCGGCTCATGCTCTTCGTATTCGACATGCACCAGTTCTGCCAATTGCGCATGCAGCGGAGTATCCGCCACGACTGCCGCGATGTCATCGCCATAAAAACGGACACGAGAAGAAAGGATCGTCTTGTCCTTCACATCCGCGTGCGCAGGATCCAGGGAAAGCGGATGTCCGGCAGTAGCGTAAACATGGGTCGGTACATCAAAACGAGTCCATTACCATCATCACACCGAGAGAAGCTTTCAGCGCTTCGGAGGTATCGATGCTTTTCACGTACCCGTTCGCGATCGTGCTGTACGATCTTCACGTTCTGTACCTGCCGAGGATCCGTCCTCGACATATTTAGCTTCACCGGTTACTTTCTGGATCGCGTCAACTCTTGTGGCATTTTGTCGTATTCCATTGATTCACCTCCTTGGTCAACCCGCTGAAGTCATAGTACCAATCGAGCGAGTAGAGTATATCTTCAAACTTTTCGAGATAACTCCCATCGGAACTGCGCCCCAGTCATCAACGAACCGGATTCCCATCCTCGTAAACCATTTCGATATCGTATTTCATGCCTTCGATTCGTGCAGCCTGAAGAAACGTGACAATATAACCGCCGCTTCCGTCTGTGAGGTTACCTCCGGATAAGGCGTAATATAAGGATAGATCGTTCTTTTCTGGCGGCACAGAACGCTTCCTCTGTCATCTCTTTGAAATCCTTTGCGCAGAAAAGCATAAATCTTTTTCAGGGGGTTTCCGAATTCATGATTGATTGCCGCATAGTCCTTGGCACGTTCCAATGCTGCAGCTTCCGTTTGCAAGACAGCACTCTCGCAAATGGCGGCATGGTATTTTGCGAAATGAATCCACTGGTTGGCAGAAATAAACCCAAAACGAGCGCGAGAAATCTTTTCTCATCGTTCCATCCTCGAATAAGGAATCGTGTAAGCGCTGGAGCATCGAAGCGTTTTTCGAAGCGAGGATCAGCGCCACGATCGTCGCAACATAAGGCAGCGCCAAAAGAAGCTGGCTGGGAATATTCACTCCCAATGCCTGCATACGCAACTGCAATGCGGTGAAGAAACCGAAGATCAAAGCGCCCAAAGCCGCACGAGACGGCAGGAAGCGAGCAAAGATCACGACGGAAACGGCAATATAACCACGGCCGCCGATCACGGATTCGGTGAACTTATTCAGGTAAGCGATCGTCACAAAAGCGCCGCCCAACCCCGCATACGCGCCACCAGGAAAGCACTGCGGAATAACGAGATTTTCGCGACGCTGATCCCCTTGGAATCGGCTGCGCGGGGATTTTCACCCACCGCTTTGATTTTCAATCCATATATGGTCTTTTCCATGATAAACCAGCTCCAGCGGCACGATCAGAAATGCGAAATAGACCAGCCAATTATGCTGGAACAGGATCGGCCCAGAATGGGCAATTTCCGAGCTGATGGAAATTGATGGCACAAATGGCTCAACCTGCGCCGGCAAGGCGCAGATACCAATGACACGGTCTCCTGAAGGGAGCTCGCCAGCCCGGTTGCCAAAATATTCAGGCCGATACCGGAAATAACCTGGTTTGCCCGAACAGTGATTGTGAGCCATGCAAAAATCAGGCTGAAAATAGCCCCAGCCACAATACCGGCTAAAATTCCAGCCATAGACTGCCCGTTCCGGCGGCAACCGAAAATGCGGCAATAGCACCCATCGCGCAGGGTACCTTCACGCCTAAGTTTCAGAATACCGGCTCGCTGCGTATAAACCTGCCTAAAGCTGAAATCAGGATCGGTGTCGCCAGACGAATCGTGCTGGCAACCAGGCTGACAAAGAAATCTAGTGTAAAGATATTGCTTTGCATTCGCTTCCTCCTTTATTTCGCGTTCTTGACGGTCGCGGATGGATTCTCCGATGCAGAATGACTTTCGCGATCACGAAAATGATGATAAGCCCCTGGATCACGTCCACGATCGAGTACGGCACATCGGTCATTCGATTCATACTGGAACCGCCATTGATCAGAGCGGCAAAGAAAAATGACGACGCAATAATGCCATAAGGATTTAGCCCGCCCAACAATGCAATAATATTAGAAATATCGCCATAGTTTGAGGCAATATCAGGAAAAAGACGATGCAAAATGCCAAACATCTCAACCCATCCTGCCAGCCCGGCAATTCCGCCAGAAATCAGCATCGCCAACTGAATCGTTCTGTCAACGTTCACACCGGAATAGGTCGCGACCTTCCTACCCTGTCCAACCAGATCGATCCGGTATCCAAGGGGTGTTTTCCATAAAAAACACATGATGATTGCGATAATCAGCAGAATAAAGATTCCATAATGTAAACGGTAATTCCCGACTAAACGAGGAAGGAACATCCCTTCCGGAATAGCATCAGATTGGGTGAGATCGCTATATGGATCCTGCATGGGGCCATTGATCAGCCACAAAAGAATACAATTTGCCACATAGCTGAGCATGAGCGTAGTGATTACTTCGTTAGCATTAAACCGGACTTTCATCCATCCGGCGAGCCAGCCCCACCCTGCGCCAGCTGCGATGGCCACCACCAACGAGAGCACAATGCGTGCGGGAATGGGTATTGGAACATAAATCGCTACCGCGGTTGATGCGATTGCGCCTGTGACGTATTGACCGCCCGCGCCGATATTCCAAAGCTTGGCCTTGAAAGCGATCGACATCGCAAATGCCAGGAGCATCAGCGGGATGACTTTTACCAACAGCTCATAGATTTTCATCTGATTTTTCAGCGGGTTACGCCCGAAAGCCCCTGTCAGCATCGCTTCATAAGCTTCCAGCGGGTCATTCCCGGATACGATGACAAGCAACGCGCCAACCAGCAGCGCAATTACCAGCATCGCGAGTGCTTCACCAAGATTAATGAGGCTTTTTTTGAGCTTCTTATTCATGCGCCTGTACCTCGTGCTTTTTCCCCATCATGAGCGCGCCAATCTCAAAAATATCAGATCCTCGCGGCAGAATTCCCATCAGCTCCCCATCATAGATCACGGCGATTCGGTCAGATATCTGCATGATCTCCTCAAGATCTGCGGAAACAACCAAAACCGCGGCACCATTGTTGCGGGCTTCGATCAATTTCTGACGAACATACTCCGATGCACCAATATCAAGACCTCGCGTCGGCTGGTTAGCGATCAGAACTTCCGGCTGGGCATTTAGTTCACGGGCAAGGATCAGCTTCTGCTGATTTCCGCCGGATAGCGAGCGGGCAGATTCTTCACCATCAATTGCTTTGATCTGATATTCACATTGAGCTTTGTCCCAGTTTCTCTCAATGAGTTTTTCGTGAATCAACCCGTTTTTTGTGAATTCTTCTTTGCCGATCACTTTGAGAATCATGTTCTTTTTTAGATTCCAATTCATCGCTAGCCCGGTCGTGTGACGGTCTTCCGGAATATAGGATACCTTTTTATCAATATAGAAGCACGGAGTCTTATTGGTAACATCTTCGTTATCCAGCGTAATCGTACCGCAGGTCTGTTTCCGAAGGCCAGTCAACACCTCGCAAAGTTCATTCTGTCCATTACCATCAACTCCCGCAAGGCCAACAATCTCTCCCGCCCGAAGCTCCAGAGAAAAATGATCCAACGCGGGTACACCTTTGTCATTTGTGGCAGACACGGTCTGGATCGATAATTTGATCCCAAGGTCCAGTTCCTGCAACGGCGGGAAATTAAACATCACATCACGGCCGACCATCATCCGGGTCAGTTCTTCTTTGGTCATGCCTTCCGCTCTGCAGGTCCCAATCATTTTTCCATCACGCAGAACTGTGACTTCGTCAACAAGTCCCGCGATTTCTTCGAGTTTATGCGTGATCAGGACAATGGATTTGCCGTCGGAACGCATTTTTTTCAGCGTAAGAAAGAATTCTTCCGTTTCCTGAGGTGTCAGGACGGCAGTAGGCTCGTCAAGAATCAGAATTTCTGCACCCATATAAATTGCTGTCAGAATTTCAACACGCTGTTGTTCTCCAACAGATAATTGCCAGATTTTGGTATACGGATCAATACCCATATGATAACGTTCAGACAACTCGGCTAATTCAGCCGCAGTTTCTTTCGTGTCAAGTAAGATTCCCCGTCGAGACTTATGCCCCAACATAACATTTTCGACAACGCTCAGCGGGCGGGCAAGCATAAAATGTTGATGGACCATTCCGATTCCAAGCGAGATGGCTTTTGTCGGAGAATCAATGTTTTCTTGCTTTCCGTTGATTTTTACGATGCCTTCTTCTTGTTTGTACAGACCATACAGGACATTCATTAACGTCGTCTTGCCAGCGCCGTTTTCACCTAACAATCCGTGGATTGAACCGGTCCGCAGCCGAAAATCAATCGCATCATTGGCTTTGATGCCATTGAAAACCTTAATGATGCCAAGCATCTCGACCGCATATGTTTCCATAATGTTCCTTCCTTGAACAGGTGGGGAGTTAACAAGCGCTTACCTGTTAGAGTAAGCGCTTGCAAAAATCGTTTCACAAAAGAAGATCAGACCTCAGGCAGTTCAATGGCGTTTTCGCCCAGTTTTTTGTAGACATCAACGATGACTGCGCGATCATCATCGTTCAATAAGCCTTTGACATCATTCAGGTCGGTCATGGACAGACCACCGTTCTCAACATTGATCATGACAGTTTCTTAGCCTTCTGCAAAGAATGAGCCATCCCTGATCGAAGTAAAGATCGTTTCGAGAGCGTTGCCCCATTCATATTGAAGGCCGGAGAGAACGTTCTTTTCGCCCAGAGCGAGCTGATCTTCGACATTGCCAAGTACATACTGATCTTTATCGACAGCAGCCTGAACAGTGCCAAGACCAATACCATCGCCGGAGTGCCAGATCACATCAACGCCGGAATCATACATGCCCACAGCGGCTTCATACGCGCCAGTCATATCATTCCAGTCACCGGTATAGACTTCCTGGATTTCGATATCCGGGTTGATGAATTTTACGCCAGCTTTGTACCCTTCGTGACCGCGAGTAATTTCTGAACCTTGCCCACCTCCAATAACGCCAACTTTGTTGGTCTCCGTGGTGAGTCCGGCAATAACGCCCATCAGGTAGCCGCCAGCCTCCAACTGAACATCATATTTCATGACATTCATGGCATCGCCGACACCGCAACCCAAAAGAAAAGCGATATCCGGGTACATATTGGCGACAGTAATTACCGGTTCGGAGAACTGATAACCATGACCAATAATGACATCAAAACCGGCTTCAGCATATTCGATCAAGGTCGGTTCAATATCGGAAACATCATAGACATTTTCAACCACTTTCAGGTCGATCTCGCCTTTATGGTTTTCGAAGTAATCCATCATTCCGCGATACATTGCCTGGTTGAAGGATACGTCATCTTTCTTACCCGGCAGAACCAACGCGACTTTTAATACGTCGTCAGCCATTACAGAAGCGAAGCAGGGGAGGAGCATCGCAACTGCAAGAAGTAATACCAACACTTTTTTCATGATTTATTCTCCTTATTAAGTGAAACAAAGACTCTGGTATTCGCAAAGGAAATACCGAATTGGTAATACCAATCATAACGTTTAAATAAATTTTGGTCAAGAATTAGAACGAATGATAAAAATCACCAAATTGGTGATTTTTATCATTATATGTTTAAACGGGATATGGCTTTCAAAAGTATATAAATGGCAGCTTTACGAGACGCAGAAAAGTGAAAGTCATTCTGTAGGGAAAGTCCCCAAAAGCTAAATTTTTTTACGCAATACAGTGTGATGAAATATTCTGTCTCGATAATATTCGAATGAGTTCAGAACAGGGTTCCCCTTGAAATCATAGCCGACTTCATTCATGTACAGGACCGGACTGCGAGGCGTGATATCTAGTATTGATGAAATTTTTCTGCTTGCGGCGATCGCGCGGACTTCTGTCAGATCCATATATATCGTAGTAGAACAGTATCGTTCGAGAAAATTAAAGATCGGTTCGCTGACAAGAGCATCTTCATCAAAATTCGCTTTTTTTATCAGAGAGACCGAAAAATTATCAATGCAATAAATTGCCGGGACACCATCAGCACTGATCAGCCGTGCGACCTGATAGATATCATCTCCAGACCTGATTCTGAGCGCCTTCGCTATTTCCCGCGAAGCGGGGAGCCTTTGAGCCACACAACTTTCCGTTTTGGGTGTTTTCCCGACTGCCTTGATCATGGGAAGGAACTCTTCCTCAAGGTCCATACGGGTAGGAACGGTCAGAACATGTCGGTTCACAAGTGTTCCCAATCCCTGTCTGCGACTGATAAACCCTTCCTGTTCCAGTTTAGAGAGTGCATCCCGCAAGATCGTTCGGCTCACCCCAAGTGTTTCCGCAATCTCAACTTCCGGAGGGATTTTCGCTGCGTCGCTATATCGTCCTTCTTTCAGTTCAAAAAGCAATTTATGCGAAACCCATTCAGATAATGGCTGTTCCAGTGTCATTCTGATTTTCCCTCGTCTAATTATACAATAGAACGTCTGGCTGACCTCCGTTGCCCATTCTGGTTCGAAGTGGCGCTCCAACTTTTATGATAGTCCTTTTCCTGCTTTCTTTTTTTCATTCACTGTCCAATATGTATGGTAATCCTACAAAGGATCGGAAATTCCAACACGCGGTTTGTTATCAGTTCCTACCAGGTTTTGTTATAATAATTATTACAAACGTACACATCTAACTGTATTATCGCGGATTGAACAAGTTTCAACGCTTCACAGAGAAACTGAATGTAATTATTGTTAATGTCAGATTTTTTTCTCAATGATCTTTTTTATGATCATTCACGCCATTCTATGATATTGAATGGACTCAGTCAGTTGAATTCAGGTAATAAGCATGTCCGTCAAACAAAAGAGTACCCAAAGGAAGAAGCGTATGAAAAAGCTATTATCACTGGCAATTATTGTTATCATCGCGCTTTCAGCGTTCAATATCGTCTCTGCACAAGATTTCCAGGCAACAAATCAAGCTTTGGAACTGGAGCTGACTATTTTAAAATTACAGGCGACAAAAAATGCCCTGGAAAATCAAATTTCTCAGCAATCTCAACCGCCTTCAGATCCAAGTGGTGGAATGATGAATTGGGGAAGCCAAAATTCTGCTTTTGTTCCGACGCCAACACCATTTTCCAATAACCAGCCATTACCCGTAAATCAGCAGAATTTTCCCGCATTGGTGCGCCCGATCATTCCAAGTGGGCCACCACCAACCTGGGACAAACCAAAGACAAACCGATTAACAGAACTCTATGTTGGCAAGTCAGGAACTTATCAGAATATAGCCGATGCATTGAAAAACATTCCAAATAAAGCAGGTGAGGTAGTCCTTTACCTGACCAGCGACACAGAAGAACCAGCGGATGGATTTGGCATTCCTTTTGATAAAGGAATTACAGTGCTGAGGATTGCCTCCGATTCCGGATCGGCAAGAACTGTTTGGCCGGCGGGCAGATCCATTTGGCTCTTCTGCAATGGCGTCCCATTGATCATTGAGCCGGAAGTCGAAATCGCCGGAAAGAGTATGATCATGGGCGGGGCAAACACTTATGCCAGGCATAACGTTCAAGTTCCCCAGAGTGTCATCATAATCAACGGCTCAGCTTGGTGGATTTATGCCGGCGGACAATCAGATCGCGAAGGTCATGGATCCACTGTTGACAGAGCGCTCGTAATTGTCAATGGGAAAGTGGATCGCGTTTTTGCTGGCGGACGGACCCATTTACGGAGAGACTTTTGTCAATCAGTCCACCATTATTGTCAATGGGAAGGCGAATGAAGTCTATTGTGGAGGGTATACCGAATACCCCAGCGCGAAAGCAACAGTCGGAAATGCACAAATGCTGGTTTATGGATGGTATGGAGTTTATGGATTATCACGCGGTCAAGGGCAATCCATCCTTTTGAACCCTGCGGGCTGTTACTAATTCCCAGCAGCATGTAAAGATTTTTGAGGTATATTGTTAAGTTCCGGGTTCTTTACAAGATTTGACGCTTTTAAAAATTAAGTGCCGAACAATCGCTTTTTATGATTCTGATCCGTTTTAGTACATCCTTCTAATGCAAAACGAATCAGAAACCAGCCTTGATGACAATGAAATTCATTATTCGTCAAAGCTAGTTTGCAACAAAACCTGTTTCTGAATTCGCAAAACAATTTTTGAGAAAAAGTTGTCAGATTGAATTGTAGCGGATCTGAAACAAATTCCTCACAATGGAAATAAGATCTATTCCGTAGGATTAAGCATCAAATCAATTTCCTCATCGCTTAAATCATAGCCATAATACTCATGATAAAACTCTCTGGCAAGATCTTCGACATTGATATCTGTAAAAAGATCTGGATAATTTACTTTTGCCTGCCACATCGTCTGCATGATGATACCGGCTCCAGTAGCCCAAACAAAAATTCCTTTCGGGCTGACATAAACACGATCGTTAACGACTGCCGAAAGGGTTTGAAAACGTTCATCAGATTTTACTTGTTCTAAATGTGCGAAATCACGGAGCACAATAATGTCTGGATCCCATGCAACCAAATCTTCTGCGGAAATATCCTTAAATGATCCCTCTACTCCATTAATTGCGGCAACATTTGTAGCCCCAGAATTTTCAATCCATGTTGAGATGATGGTATTAGCGCCCTCTGTATTCAACAAACTGTTTGCTGCATAATAAATTGTCGGTCTTTCTTCCAGAGGCACATCTTGGATTCGGTTAGCCACAAAATCAATATTGCCATTGTACAGCTCAACTAATTTTTCAGCTTTCTCAGATTCTTTTTCGCCCAAAATAGACCCAATCGTTCTAATTGCCCACATCAGTTCTTCAGCCGTTGTAAACATAATGTACGGAGCAGCAATTTCCGCCACCTCATATTCTTTCTTCAAGGCTGGGTTTCCTACCAGCACTACATCTGGCTGTAGATTCATCAATTCTTCCAGATTAGCCAGATTTGGGGTTTTAAATACTTGGGGGAGGTCGGTTACCTCTGGAAATATTTTCTTAACCCAAAGATTTGATGCTTCGAAAGGCATAATAGCGACGACTTTTTCTTTCGCTCCTAACAACAGACAAATATTCTCGAATGCAGGCAACGACGAGATAATTCGGTTAACCGTTACCGGTATTGCAACCTCTTCATTCTCATAATCGATAATAATTCTCGTTTTATCGTCCTGGTGATGATTAACCGGCGTGGCTAAAACAGATTGAACTGGGCCAATTTGAAAAATCATGATCAGGACAAGAAGAACAGACATTAAACAACAACCTTTTTTGCTTCATTAATTGTTTTCCTTTCGATAAATTCTTTTTTATGTCAGAAAAAATATTTATTAATTTATTATACTTTTATTTAGTATTCGGTTCTTATTTTTCATGGGAAATTTCTATCAATATGGATAATGTAAATGAATTTACAGAAAGGAGGATGGTAACAAATTCAAATTTGTGAGTATTTACTAATTAGTGGGCAGAACAAGACTCGAACCTGCGATCCCATCCTTGTAAGGGATGTGCGCTAACCTTTACGGTAGTCCTTTTTATGCTTTTCTTTTTCATCCACTGTCAAAATATGAATTTATCCTTCATTATCCATTCAATATATAAGATTAAATATATATCTGAGAATCCACGCGAATTCGAAAATGGGTCAATCAGGTAATAACTGATTAATTAAGTTTTCATTATATTCGAGAATTATCAAGATGCAAGATAAGTTTCTTAATTTATGACATATTATATGACAGTAATCAATGAAAAACGATTTCTCGGAACGATGTTTTTGTCTGTTACAATTTTATTGGCCATAAGTCTCCTACGGAAAATTGTTACACGGAGCATTTTCATTATCAATAACAAGAAAGGAGAACTTGACAATGAAACTAAAAAACAAAATCCATATCTTTCTTTCGGCTGCAGTACTGTTGTTCAATTACTCATTTGTAGCAGCTGAAACAAAGAATCTATTTAATGGATCAAGGCAGTCATTGCCAGAGAAAACTTCCATAACCTTCGCGGATGTGGGTTGGGATTCGATTCGGTTCCATAATGCCATTGCAGGGCTCATAGCGGAAAAAGTGTTTGGATATTCCTGGAGCGAAGTTCCGGGTTCAACACCAATTACATTTGAAGCCATCAAAAAAGGAGAGATCGACATCGAAATGGAAGCCTGGTCTGATAACATCCCATCTTACAATGAAGATGTTCAGGCTGGCAGATTAAATGAAGTTGGCGTCAATTTTGATGATAATAAGCAAGGCTTCTATATTCCACAATATGTAGCGGATGAAAACCCCGGTTAAAATCCGTGGAAGATTTGAAAGACTATGCGCATCTGTTTCCTGATCTAGAGGAACCAGGAAAAGCTCGTATTTTGGCGGAATACCAGGATGGGAAATCACCGAAATTATGCGGAAAAAAATTGGTTATTATGAGCTGGAAAATCAATATAATTACGTCATTCCCGGCTCTGATGCAGCCATGAATGCAACCTTGATTTCAGCACTGGATCGAAAAGAAGCGATTGTTGCATATTACTGGGAACCGACCTGGCTGTTAGGGATGTATGATTTTGTCCTTCTTGAAGATCGTCCTTTTGATGAGAATATCTATTTCGAAGGGGGGTGCGAATGCCCGTCAGTCAAGGTAAACATTGTTACCAGCAACGAATTCGCAGAATCAAATCCAGCATACGTCTCTTTCCTGAAAAGGTATCAAACTTCTTCTGCGATGACCAGCGAAGGACTGGCTTACATGCAGGAAAATGAAGAACTTTCCTACGTGGATGCCGCCCTCTGGTTCCTGAAAGAAGCGCATCCTGAACTCATTGATCAATGGTTAACACCTGAACAATCCCAAAAATTAAAAGAAGCCCTATAGTTTTTTGCCACTACTGCACATTATTGAATTTGTGTCCACGTGCGGTAGTGGCCCGTTTTTGTATCTACAGGCTCCAAATTTATGAAGGAGAAGTTTTATGATAGATTTTTTGTTTGAATTCCCTTTTGTCCAAAAACCCAACGTCAAAGCAATTGACCGAGCCGTCCGCAATTTTGCTGTATGGGCGGATGGTTTTTTGAGTGCAATAAGCAGTTTTTTGATTGGCATGATCAATACCATTAATTGGGTGTTGAGCCATATTCCGTGGTTTTTACTGATTTTCATTGTTTTTTATTGGTTGGAAATCAACAGGAAGGATGAAGAACGGAATTGTTTTTGCGCTCATGCTTTTTTAATCGGCGTAGTTGGTTATTGGAATGCGATGTGTTTGACGTTATCCATTGTAATCACCGGTGTAATTATTTCATTGATCATCGGATTCCCCATCGGGATCATAATCTCAGGTTCTGAACGAGCAAATAATATTGTCCGGCCAATCTTGGATACGATGCAGACGATGCCAGTATTTGTTTATCTGATCCCAGCAATGCTCTTCTTTGGAATGAACAATGCATCCGGAGTGATCGCGACTGTAATTTATTCAGTCGTTCCTGTAATCAGACTGACCAGCCTTGGCATTCAACAAGTTGATAAAGAGGTTGTAGAAGCTGCTCGCTCCTTTGGTTCCAATCGTTTCCAGCTATTATTCAAAGTATTGATACCGCAGGCAAAACCGACAATCATGACTGGCGTCAATCAAACATTGATGATGGCAATGGCCATGGTTGTGACTTGCTCCATGATCGGTACGCGCGGACTTGGAATTGAGGTGCTAAACGCAGTGAACCGAATCGAAATTGGTAGGGGCATCATCGCCGGATCATCGGTGGTTGCTCTCGCAGTGATCTTGGATCGGATTACCCAAGGCTGGGCTAAACCGGAAAAAACTGTTGAAACCTCTAAAACCACAACCACAAATTTATCTACCTAAAGAAGACCATCTCAAGTGAAGCGCGCAGGAAAAATACATGATGCAAAAATATAACGATCCAATTTTAAAGTAGAAAATGTTTCAAAATTATTTGGCCCAAACCAGGTCAAAGCAAAAGAAATGCTCAACGAAGGATATGATCCTAACAAGGTATATCAGGAAACCGGATGTACCGTTGCACTCTGGGACGTCAACCTGGAAATTCCACGCGGGAAAGTTTTCGTAATCATTGGATTATCAGGATCAGGAAAATCTACGCTGGTTCGATGTTTCAACCGGCTGAATATTCCAACAACCGGAAATGTCCTTTTCAAAGGAGAAGACATTGGTCTAATGTCCAGGAAGGAACTGCTGGATTTTCGCCGAAACAAGATTTCCATGGTTTTCCAATCGTTTGGATTGATGAGCCATCGGAATGTGCTGCAAAATGTTCTCTATGGTCTGGAAGTGAGGGGTACGCCCAAAGCTGTCTGTGAAGAAAAAGCGAAAGAAGTGATTTCTATGGTAGGCTTGGACGGCTGGGAACATCAACAGATTTCCAGTCTCTCCGGTGGAATGCGGCAACGGGTGGGAATCGCCAGAGCCTTGGCAAATGATCCAGAAGTGTTGTTGATGGATGAACCTTTCTCAGCACTTGACCCGCTCGTCCGCCAGGATATGCAGTTTGAGCTGCTGCAGATCAACAGCAGACTTGAGAAAACGATTATCTTCATCACGCATGACATTGATGAAGCGTTCAAACTCGGGGACAACATTGCTATCATGCGTGACGGCATCATCAAACAAATTGCTACACCTGAGGAAATGGCAACAAATCCTGCCGATGATTACGTCAAACAGTTTATAGACAGTGCCGATAAAACAAAAGTCCTATTTGTTAAAAACATCATGGTCAGGCCATCAACGATTGTGCGGGTAACAGACAGCATTAACCTTGCCATACACGTGATGAGAAAAAAAGGGAATTCAACGGTCTATATTGTTGACGAAAAACTTAAAATTGTTGGAATACTGACAATTAGTGATGCGATTAAAGCGCGCAAAGAAGGTTTGTCAATTCAACAGGCAATGCTCTCAGAAATAGAAACCGTATCACCTGATGATCATGTGGCAGACATCATCCCGTTGTCAATCGCTTCTCCATTTCCCCTTGCCGCAATAGATCGAGATCAAAGACTGCTTGGCATCGTGACCCGCGCCAGTGTGCTGTCTTCTATGCTGTAAATTGTGAACAAGTTGCTTTAGTGTTGCAATAGCACATTACAGCATTTCCCTGAATTGACGGCACAAATTTTTTAAGGGTCACCCAGGAAAAATTGGAAGAAGGTGCAATTAATAAAATCCCGGTCTAAAAAGCCGGAGAAAGGATAAATTATAAATTTTTACAGGAATGCGATCTCAGGTTCCTAAATTAATAAAAAAAACGGTTCTCGTTAAGATTAACTTGTAAAACCGGTGTTTAGTGGGCGGAACAGGACTCGAACCTGCGACCCCATCCTTGTAAGGGATGTGCTCTAACCAACTGAGCTAACCGCCCTTTTGTAACTTAAATGCCCGTGAATTATATCATGATTTTTCGCGAATGCCCTGTCTTCAGAATCACATGTTCCGGTTACTCTTGCTAATAGGCGTAAACTTGACGTGTTAAGTCCTCGCCCGCCATGTATTTCTCAACCAGATCCAAAAAATAAATTGCGTATGCGGGCAAATACCGACCGCTTTGATAGCGAGCATACAAATTGATTTCAATTTTCTCTTCCCCGACGGAAAAAAGAACCGGTGGTTTATCGAAGTTAATATTCCGGACGTACGTTTCAGGAGCGAAAGCCAAACAGGTCCCCGTCGCTGCTAAACGAATGGCTGTCTCCGTGTTGCGGGTCCGCATTAGAACCTGAGGAGTGATTTCATTTTTTTCGAAGAGCTGACATGCCAATTTTCCAGTTGTCTGATCCGAAGAATTCAGAATAAAAGATTGATCTCCAAGCAGCTTCGGGTCAATCACAGGATATGGGGCCTTGCTTCGAGAATGGTGACCTTTTGCTAATGGATGATCCGTGGCAACGACCAGAACAATCTCTTCCTTTCCCAACAATCGATTATTTTGAGTCGGAAGCGCCTGTACATCACTGCAAATCACAAAATCGATTTCACTGGATTCCAGCCAATGTTGTTTAATCATGCTTGATTCTTCCGTCAAACTAACCTTCACCTGCGGGTATCTGGAAAAGAAAGCGGGCATTACAGCCGGAAGAATACTGGAACTGCGCAAGGGTGGAATTGTCATACTGAGTAACCCTATTTCTTCATTCAAAAGGTCCGACCGTTCAATGTTCCAATCATCCTGTAACGCCGCGATCTCGGCCGCATATGAAAGATAGCGTCTCCCTACGAATGTCGGCACCATTTGATTTCCGATGCGGTTGAA
Source organism: Flexilinea sp. (assembly GCA_040766005.1). Lineage (GTDB taxonomy): Bacteria > Chloroflexota > Anaerolineae > Anaerolineales > Anaerolineaceae > Flexilinea. The sequence continues at coordinate 71,049 of JAXGRI010000010.1, forward strand.
TAAAGGTGTGCCTACTTGAGTTTCCACGGATTTCAAAAACTTACTGAGCGCTGGCTGCGAAATAAAAAGGGTTTCAGCCGCTTTTGTAATACTGCGGTGTTGTTGAATTCTCAGGAGGTAATTAATTTCTTTAAGATCCATAACCTATAGCCATAACTTTTTCACATTAGAATTATACGATAAATGAATTTGGCTTATCGTTTTTGTTGTTATATAATACGAAAATAAGTTGTTCACAATAAATTTTGGCGGATTTTTTTATCAAGTGCCATGTTTTTCTGGAGCGTATTGTGCGCAGGAATTTATGGGTTTTTCTATTAATTTTGCCCGGAGTTGGTTTGATTGTTTTCTTCATGATCATCCCAATCATCCGAATCATTTTGCCAACCTTTTTCCCGGAAGGCAGTTTTTCCCTTGAACTGTTTCAAAAATTCGTATCAGACAGTTTTTATCGTACCATCTTCTGGCGCACAATTCGAATCGCGCTGACGACCTGCATTATCTGTGCGATTTTTTCCCTTCCTGTGGCTTTTTATATTTCCAGGATGGGCGCCGCAAAAAAAGGTTTAATGATGTCGCTGGCAACTTTTCCGTTGCTAACCAATACCGTGGTCCGCGCTTTTTCCTGGATCACGATTCTGGGAAGGGGTGGGATTTTAAACAATCTTTTCATTCGGTTCAACATGATAGATGAACCATTAAAGTTACTGTATACAGAAGGCGCCATTATTGTCGGATCAGTCTATTTGTTTATCCCGATCATGATCACCTCACTGATCGCAGTCATGGAAAACATTACGGATGAAATTCAGGAAGCGGCTCAAAGCCTGGGCGCCAACCGGTTGACCACCTTTCTCCGTATCATCATTCCTTTGAGCATGCCCGGTTTAATTGTCGGCAGTGTTCTGGTGTTTGCAGGAGCGGCTTCCGCTTACAGCACGCCGATGATGCTTGGCGGAAACCGAAACATGGTCATGTCTACCTTAATTTATCAGCAGGCAATGTTGCTAAACAATTGGAAAACAGCTTCCGTTGTTGCAACAATTATGATCCTAACCTCATACCTCGTGATTTTCATCCTCAACAAGGTCGCGGCAAAAATGAACAAGTTCGAATCTTAGGATACAAAGATGCGGAAAAACAGGTTTTTGTTATTCATTACAGTTCTGGTTTACGGTTTCATCTTTGCGCCGCTTCTGTTGATCGCTATTACGTCCTTTACAAGCGATAGTTATATCAGCTTTCCGCCCAATGGATTCAGTGTGAAATGGTACGTGAAAGTGTTTCAGACGCAATCATTCATAAACGCATTCAAATTAAGTTTCACAATTTCGATTTCCGCCACAATATTAGCCCTGCTGATTGGGATCCCCGGCGCATATGCTCTCAGCCGGTTTTAATTTTAAGGGAAAACGGATCATTAAAGATTTATTCTTTTCGCCCAACATGGTTCCGCAGGTTGTCCTGGGTTTTGCATTATTTTCATATGTTATCGTTCTTCTCGGGTTAAACGTGCGCATCGCGTTGTTGTTGGGATTGACAGTATCCATCATCACATATACTTTCCGGATCATAGGCGCCAGTATTGACGGGCTGGATTATGCAATTGAAGAAGCCGGCATGAGCTTGGGAGCGAGCCGGATAACCGTTTTCTTTAAGATCGTTCTCCCAAACATCTCTGCCGGAATCGTCTCAGCCTTTTTGCTAGCATTTATTAACGCTTTCAACAATGTTCCTCTGACCGTTTTCCTGTCCGGGCCAGGGGTAGTCACACTGCCGATCTCGATGATGAATTACATTGAATACAACTATGACCCAACGGTGTCTGCCCTCTCGGTTTTATTAATGTTGATGTCCGTGGTCATCATGTTTGCAACTGAAAAAATTGTCCGAGCCGGAAAATAGAAGGAAATTCTGATGAGCTATATCGAACTTAAAAACATTAGCGTTTCGTACGACAAAAAGAAAATGATCTTAAAACAGCCTGAATCTTGAAATTTCAGAAGGGCAGCTCGTTTCTTTACTGGGACCTTCCGGCTGTGGAAAAACAACCACTTTAAGAGTCGTGGCAGGATTCATCAACCCTATTTCTGGACAATTTCTGCTAAATGGCAATGATTACACAAAAATCCCGATTCATAAACGAAATTTTGGAATCGTCTTTCAAAGCTACGCATTATTTCCGCATATGACCGTCGAAGAAAATGTTGCATTTGGGTTACAAATGCGCAAAAAGGGCAAGGCGGACATTTCTAAAAAAGTATCCAACCTGTTAGAAATTGTCGATTTACAGGATTTATCAAAGCGTTATCCAAACGAGCTATCCGGCGGTCAGCGTCAAAGAGTTGCGCTTGCCCGAGCGCTCGTAATAAGCCCGGATATCCTTCTGCTGGACGAACCACTGTCGAACCTGGACGCGAAACTCAGGCTCAGAATGCGGGTTGAAATCAGAGAGATCCAAAAAAAATTGGGGATCACCACGATTTTTGTAACCCATGACCAGGAAGAATGTTTCTCGATATCTGACAAAGTGGCTGTCATGAATCAAGGCATTATCGAACAATTTGACAGTCCGGAAACACTTTATAAAAAACCAGCCACTGAGTTTGTTGCTCGATTCGTGGGTTTCGAAAATTTTCTGCCTCTGACGAAACATGAGACAGGATACCATTGTAATGGGATCAGATTCGTGGTTGACCATGAGTCCGATCGACAGATGGCGAACCTTCAGGGAACCATTCGTCCTGAAGATATTCTCATCCTCCAGGAAAGTCAACCGGAACACAATGTAATAGAAGGTACACTCATTGTCCGACCTACCTCGGGAAAAGTTATCAATATAAAGTTAAAACAACCATCGGAGAGTTTGTCATTGATGGCCCGAGATAACATCCTCTGAGGAGGGCGGACGAGTCAAGCTTTATTTTCCGCCTGAAAAAATAGTTATTGTATAAGCCGCATCCTGAATGGCAGCGGATTTAAATAGTTGGGAGAAAACAAAATGAAAACCTCAAGCAGAATGATCATAACAATATTGTTGGTAAGCCTGATCGCAGGCGTTGGCATAATTTCCGCTGTTGCAGCGGATAAGCCTGTCCTCATCGTTTCGAATTTCGGGTTGGCGGATGAAAAAATTATTGAAACGGTCATTAAACCCTTCGAAGAAAAATATGATTGCACCGTAATTTATGAAGGCGGAACAAATTCAGAACGCCTGACTAAATTAATGAACGATCCAAACTCGGATGTTGATGTGATTTATTTAGCGCAGCAGTTTGCACAAAATGGATTCGATGCAGGGTTATTTGATGAAATCGATTATTCCCGTATTCCAAATGCTGAATTTCTCTTAGAAAAAGCGAACTTTTTGAAAGAAAGCAAACAAGGCCCGGCGACCACCATGAACCGGTTGGGGATCATCTATAACAAAGAGAAAGTATCTGAGCTAACCTCTTATGCAGACTTGTGGAAACCGGAATTTAAGGATCAGATCGCAATCCCAGAAATATCCACCACCTTTGGACCTGCTACCGTGACGATCGCAGCCAACTATGCCGGCGTTGATTATAAAGACGACCAGGGAACTGCCGCATTTGAAGCACTGGAACAATTGAAACCGAATCTGGTAACAACCTACGCCCGTTCATCAGACTTAAAAAATATGTTTGTCTCCGGCGAAATTACAGCGGCGCTGGCGGCTGACTTCGCCTATACGACGATGAGTGAAGACGCGAAAGCCAATCTTGTCTTCGTCAACCCGGTTGAAGGTGCATATCTGAACTTCAACACAATTAACATCGTCAAAACTTCCGATCAAAAAGACCTGGCATACCTGTTTATCGACCATGTTCTTTCGGTTGAAAACCAGCTTTCAGCCGCGATCAATGTCCCGGAAGCTACCGTAAATACACAGGTTGTTTTGCCTGACACCGTCCCGAGCCAATTGACGACAATCGAAATTGCAGAGAAATCAAACGTTGTTGATTTCCGCGTTGTCAATGAGTTGCTGGCTGCCTGGGTTGACCTTTGGAACCGAACAATCAATTCATAACAAACATCCAAACGAGCTTCTCTGCCAGAATGATGGCAGAGAAGCCTATTTTCGGAGATTGAACTTTGCCTAAATATCTCTTCAAGCACGCCGCAATTCTGTCTTCCGACCCGAAAGAAACTTTCTTTTCAGATGGTTTTATTGCTATCAACGGAGAGAGAATTGAAGCATTGGGTCCTATTGAAAAGCTTCAGCAATCCAGTTTATTCTTGGATTACGAGCAAATCAATTGTCACGGCAAGATCATTCTGCCGGGCATGATTAACACCCATTGCCACATGCCGATGATCGTCTATCGAAGCCTGGCGGACGATATGCCAGACCGGTTAAAAAGGTATCTTTTCCCGTTGGAAAATCGTTCCATGAAGCAAGAAATAGCTCGTGCAGGTGCAGAATATGCTATGGCCGAATTGATCATGGGTGGGGTAACAACCGTTTTTGATGCCTATTTTTTTGAATCAGAAATAGCTGAAATTGCACAATCTGCCGGGATTCGCTCGGTACTCGCCGAAACAATCATAAACTTTCCTTCTCCAAACGCAGCCAAACCGTATGGGGGCATTGCGTATACCCGCGATTTTTTAAAAAAATGGGCTGGCCATCCCTTGGTCACCCCAGCTGTTTTTTGCCACGCTATCTATACGAATGGCAGGCAACATTTGAAAGAAAGTCACGCGATCGCCCGCGAATATAATGCGCTCTTTTCAATGCATGTTGCCGAAATGGATTATGAGGTGCGGCAATGCGGGGAGGATTACAATATGACCCCGGTCGCATATCTTGACAGTTTGGGTATTTTGGACGAGCGGTTTCTTTCCGCCCATACGATCAAAGTCACGCCAGAGGATATGGACATCCTTGCCAAGCGAAATGTTAAGGTTTCTTACAATGCCGGCTCCAACGCCAAAGGAGCCAAAGGGCTCGCTCCCATATCAGATATGATCAGCCGTGGCATAACCGTCAGTTTAGGAACCGACGGTCCGATGAGCGGCAACACAATCGACATCTTTACACAGTTACCTCTGGTTGGAAAAATTCAAAAACTTTTTCGCAATGACCGCAGCGTGTTTCCATCGAAAGAAATTATCAAATTAGCGACAATAAACGGAGCCTCGGCACTGGGAATGGAACGGTTGACTGGATCGCTGGAAGTTGGGAAAAAGGCCGATCTGATCATGATCGAAACCAATAGTGTCAATATGAATCCAATTTACGATTATTATTCGGCAATTGTATACAGTGCGAATCCAAGCAATGTCGTCATGACTATGGTGAACGGACAAATGCTAATGAAAGACCGCAAACTCTTGACCATCGACTTTGATCAGGTACGCCGGAATCTGCTGGAATATCAAAATGAGATATTGGAAATTGCAACACAACTAAATCGGGAAATAAAACAAAAATAGGCCGTTTTTTTATTAGGACCAGCTGGTAAGCTAAAACTTTAAACCGGCAAATTCTCGAACGGATCTATCTTGCGATCGTCATTTGCAACGCCAGATTCAAAAAATCGGTTTAGAATGTGCCGGTTCATCATTTTACCTGTGCAAGTTCAATTTAATTGACTAAAAAATTCCTGCAGCGCTTGTGTATGATTTCCCAAGCAAATAATGTGATGATTCGCAATCGGATCCGTTAAGAAATATCGATAATCATCAAGAGTAATTTTTATTTGCGTACGACAAAGCGTTTCCTCTTGCAAATTGCCTACAATTCGACCGGCTTTCGCGAAATAGCGGTCAAGTTTCCGGCTTGTCTTAAAGATCGTACAGCTTTCCTCCGGCACATGTCCGGCAATCGCTACACCAATACCCGATTCGTAATGTGTGGTCAGCTGATAGGAATCCGGCATATTAACAGGCAGCGTGCAATGAGCCAAAACCATTGTTCCTTCTTCCTCGTTAATCCGGCTTGGATTACACATGAAAACAGGTTGCCCGGAAACAGCGCCCATGATTGCCATCGATACCAAAGAGGGGATATCCCCTTCGCATCCGGCATAAATTCCCTGAGCATTAAGGATCGCCAAACCCAGGCAGCCAGTTGTACAAACCGAATCCAGCAGATCAAAACAACGAACACTGATCCCTGACAAATTATTCCGTTCAACAATGCGTGAAAGCGCTCCGTAAATGTTTAAAGCTTTCTTCATTTCATCGTCTGGATACCGTTTCCCAAGCAGATCGGCAGTCCATTTGTTCTTTTGATAACCGCCTCTTTCATATTCGGCATACAAGGTCTCCATCGGGATATTAATCACTGTCAAGCCCAATTGCTCTTGATAACAAACACCATCATCATCCTGGCTGGAGATAAGCCAATCGCTTGGCGCACCGACCACACCTAAACGGCCACACTGCAGCTTTTTCCGAGCCTTTGCTACCTGATTCAGAACGTTTATCCGTTTTGCAATTCTGTGGGCGCTGCCATGGAGAATTTCTCCTTTTCTATGATGATTGCGGATATAAGCGAGAATTTCCATCGAAGCAGCCAAAGAATTGTTATGATCACTGGAGAGAATATAAAAAGGACGATCCGGGAGGTGTTCAAAATCCGTAAGGAATTTCGCTTCCCTGCCACCAGATGGAACAAATATCAGACCAAAGGAAGTCTTCGAATAGGTTTTCAAATCAACTTCCTGGAACGATTCTCCAAGCTCCTTTTCAATTTCCTGCAACCATGCATCTGGCTGGTTGATTGACTTTGAATCGACATTATTTTGAATTCTATAAATTGGAATTTTCACAGAAAGCACCTATTTTTTCAGTAAACAAGATTCATTTTTATCTAATTATAAAAGCTGCTTCCCGCAATCTGGGAAAACTTTTCCTTTCAGTACCTTCATAGATGAAACGAATATAAAATTTTAAACAAAAGAATCCGGCAGTCAACCGTCAGACTCACAAGGCAAACACTCAGGAAGGAGCAAAAAGCCACGATGCTTTTCTTAGAAGTGAGACAAACGGATCAACAATGTTGCCGGATTCAAACAATGCATTAAGTGATCTGCGTCTATTATTCAGAAACCAGACGCTTTTCCCCCGTGATCTGTTGGATAGGAGCAATATCTTCGGTAACCTCCAGCACACCGAGATATTCGCCGGCTTCATCGCGTACGGCAAAATAGCGAATAAATATATATTTATCCCCCATTTTTATCCAGAAATGCTCGTGATCTTTCTTGCCGGATTTGAAATCAGCCACAATCCCTTCTACGATATGGACGCTTGCCGGCGGATGACAGTTCGACACCTGCCGTCCAATAATTGCCTTGGTGCGTGGGAACACCCGCTCAGCTCCTTGCGAAAAATAACGCACGGTATCGTCTTTGCCGACAAAGGTGATGTCAACCGGCAGCGTATTGAGCAAATGTGTCAACTCATAAGGTGATAAGAATCCTGTCGGCAAAGCAATATCATCGCTTCTCAGAGCCGAAGCCTGAGGAGCGGGTTCCTCAGCTTCTTTCCTTTCAACCGGGATCCAGACCGGCGGTTTTTGAATCAGACAATATCCCAGTTCATCACTTTCATCAGCAATTTTTTTCCACTCCGCCTGAGTTAACGTATCCTGAAGCATCGGCAGCAGGATATTTTCCTCCTTGAAGATCATCTCATCCACACGTGTAATCACATCCTCAAGTTTTCCTGCAACTTGCTTATCACCAACATTTGCAAGCGCAGAAGCTTCTTTGATAAGCGCCCGTATCTCATCATCCACGCCCCACATTACTTTCGGCGGCGCGCTGATTCCATACTGTTCCATATATGGGAAGAACAGGTTCTCTTTTCGCAGATAATGGCGGTCGATCTGGTTTAAAGCTTCGATTGCACTGGCTAATTGGGCAGCCGGCTGGGTGCCATTCAAAAAAGCTGCCAGCGCTGGGCGGATGCGCTCGGCAATCAGTTTCTCAATCGCCCGATTCTCTGCTTTCAGCGTGTGAGCGGGATGTCCAGGAAATTGTGAGGGATCTTCAGCCGCATGAATCTCTTCAATACTGCCCTTGAAGACAGCTGAATGGACATCACACAAGCGCTGCACCTCACTCACTGGCAATCCCTCCGCAATCAATGCCTGTTCCGCTTCAGAGATTTCAATTGCGGACACACCAGAGAAAGCGTCGTCAAACTCCTGTTTCACATCATCTACCGTCTGGCCCTCGTGCAGTTTGCGCAGCAAACCCTTGATTACATTTTTGCGATATTCGCGATTGTTAATTTCCTGACTCATTGGTTCTTCTCCTGTTCAATGACTGAGAATCCGTTCTCAGCCAGTTTCCGAATAATTTCGTTCAGATCAAGTTTCTTCATTGCCGCACCTTTCGGGATCGTCATAAAACGCCCGACACTGGTCAGCATGCCTGGTCTAGTGATATCTTTAAATCCGATAGCAGCCAGAATCTCGATCAGTTCCGGATACTGCGCACAAAGCGCGTTGACTGATTGATTTATCTCGATATATTTGTTTTCCATCATCTATCCTTTTTTAATCCGGCTCCTTACTGTTAGCTTAACATAACCACGGATTAATTCCGTTGGATATCCAACGGAATCTGACAATTTCACAATAAGAAAATACTGTCTCGGCCTTCAATCCAAACGTTGGATACTGGCCTCAGAGGTAAAGCCCTCCGGATAGCGCGTCTGCAACTTGGCGACGTTCGCTCGGCAATCTCTTGTAAATCGACTCCAATATCATGTGCATACACGGCCACATACCAGAGAATATCGCCCAATTCTTCAATAACCTTATTTTGCTCATAGGGTGCCCATGGATGAACACTTTCTTCGTCCGGTTTGCAAGTTCGCCAGCCTCTCCCGCCAACGCAAGTGACCAGGCTAAATGCGTCATCTTCTCATCCATCGTGCCGATTGTCGTCCGCAGACAAAGCTGTTGATAAGCATTAAGTGACTCAATTTCCGATGTCATCGTTTTTACACTCCGTTAATATCTGTCATATATAAAACAAACATGGTTTTCCTATAATATTAACAGAGGTCGTATGAATTACGTCCGAATTTTTGGATTTACCCTTATTGATATAAGGTTTAGGAGCGGAAATATGAATTTTGACAAATACACACAAAAAGCACAGGAAGCGATCAACCAAACCCAACAAATCGCAATTGAATATACGCATCAGGCGATTGAACCGGCTCATATTCTTCTCGCGTTGCTGCGCCAGCCGGACGGAACCGTACCAGCAATCGTGACCCGCGTTTCCGGCAGCATCAGTGGTTTGATCGCCGACATAGAAAAATCGCTGGCAGACCAGCCAAAAGTATACGGTAGCAACCAGAACCTTTCTCTTACACGTACAGCGACAGACGTCTTCGATAATGCGGAGAAAATTGCCAAAGGTATGCAGGACGAATACGTTTCCACCGAACACTTATTACTGGCGCTTTGCGACAGCATAGAGGGGCGGCGTCTGGCAAACTATGGACTGACCAAAGATTCTGTACTGAAAGCGCTGATGTCGATTCGCGGCAGCCAACGCGTCACCAGTCAAAATCCAGAGGATACCTATCAGGCGCTGGAAAAATACGGGCGCGACCTGACAGCAGTCGCCCGCCAGGGAAAACTGGATCCGGTAATTGGCAGAGACGATGAAATTCGCCGTACAATTCAAATTCTTTCGCGCCGGACAAAGAACAACCCGGCCCTAATCGGTGATCCTGGCGTCGGGAAAACCGCAGTGGTCGAGGGGCTCGCACAACGAATTGTCAAAGGCGACGTGCCTGAGGGGCTGAAGAACAAACGCATCGTTCAGTTGGACATGTCCGCTTTGGTTGCGGGGGCGAAATTCCGCGGTGAGTTTGAAGAGCGCCTTAAGGCAGCACTGAAAGAAGTGACCGATGCGGACGGCGAGATCATCCTTTTTATCGATGAAATGCATACAATTGTCGGTGCAGGCGCTGCCGAAGGGGCAATGGATGCCGGCAACATGATCAAGCCGATGCTTGCCCGCGGAGAATTGCATCTGATCGGCGCAACGACTTTAAACGAATACCGCAAGTACATCGAAAAAGACGCCGCGCTGGAGCGCCGTTTCCAAACCGTTTTGATCGGAGAACCATCCGTAGAAGACACCATCAGCATTTTACGCGGACTGAAACCGCGTTATGAGGTACACCATGGCGTCCGTATCACAGACCCAGCGGTTATCGCCGCAGCAACGCTGTCCAATCGTTATATTACAGACCGGCATATGCCGGATAAGGCAATCGATCTGATTGACGAGGCTGCCGCACGCCTGCGCACTGAAATCGATTCAAAACCACAAATTCTGGACGACGTTGACCGCAGCGTCATGCAACTCGAAATTGAAAAACAGGCGCTGCAGAAGGAACATGACGATGCGTCCAGGGAGCGGCTGATGAAGCTGGAAGAGGACCTGAGCAACCTGAAAGAACGAGCGGATCAGCTTACAGCCCGCTGGCATACCGAAAAAGAAGCGATTGAAAAACTGAAATCAGTCAAGACGAAGCTGGAATCAATTCAGATTCAGATCGACCAAGCAGAACGAAGCAACAACCTCGAACTGGCAGCTCGCTTGCGCTATGGCGATTTGCCTGCGCTTGAGAAAGAGCGAAAATCCGCAGAGGACGCTCTTAAAGAAATTCAAAAACAGGGAGCGCTGCTAAAGGAAGAAGTCGATCCGGAAGAAATCGCCCAGGTGGTCGGTAAATGGACAGGAATTCCAGTCACCCGCCTGCTGGAAGGTGAAATGGAGAAACTGGTTCACATGGAAGACCGGCTGCATGAACGCGTGATCGGTCAAGATGAAGCAGTCCGCGCAGTCAGTAACGCTGTCCGCAGATCACGCGCCGGGCTGCAGGATCCCAATCGTCCGATCGGCTCGTTCATCTTCCTTGGCCCAACCGGCGTAGGGAAAACCGAACTCGCACGAGCACTGGCAGAGTTTCTATTCGATGACGAACGCGCAATGGTGCGGATCGATATGAGCGAGTATCAGGAGAAGCATACCGTCTCACGGTTGATCGGCGCCCCGCCAGGATACGTCGGCTACGAGGAAGGCGGTCAACTGACTGAAGCCGTCCGCCGGCGCCCTTACACGGTGGTTTTGTTCGATGAAATTGAAAAAGCACACAGCGAAGTATTTAACGTACTGCTGCAGGTGCTGGATGATGGCCGGCTGACAGACGGACAGGGTCGAACGGTCGATTTCCGTAACACAGTCATCATCATGACATCGAATGCCGGATCCGAACTGTGGCTGGGTAACGCGCATGTGAACCGGGAGGCAATCAACCGCGTTCTGCAATCGACGTTCAAACCAGAATTCCTGAATCGCTTGGATGAGATTGTCGTCTTCCATCCGCTGACAGTGCAAGACCTTGAAAAAATTGTCGGAATTCAATTGCAGCGTGTCCGCAGCCTGCTGATTTCAAAAGGATTCCTGATCGAAATCAGTGACGCCGCCAGAAAGTTCATGGTAGACGCCGGAACAGATATCGAATATGGCGCGCGTCCGCTGAAACGGGCGATCCAGCAGGAGTTGCAGGATCCGCTGGCAATCGAAATCCTGGCCAGCAAGTTCACGCCGGGAGATACGATTCTTGCTGATTTATCTTCAGATGGTACCCGGCTGGTTTTCAGAAAAAGAGAAATTGAATAATAAGTTATAAAAATAGCGGATGATCCGGGAATCATCCGCTATTTTTTTGACCCTGTTGATTACAAGTTTCAGATTCCGAAATAATAGAATCATTATGTGATATTGAGGCATTTATTCATGCCTCTGCATTTTTTCCATGACCAGTGACCGAACAAGATCAGATCGACTGTTAAACCGTTGATCGTCAACCTGCTGATCGATCCATTCCACCATTTCTTCCGGCAGAAAAAAAGCTGTTTGTTTCATGCGTTTGCCAAATAGTGTTGGTGCACCCATTTTGCGTTTCGTTTTTACTGCCTTCATATTTACCTCCATCTATTTGAATCTAGTATGTTTTCCAGAATAACCGGTCTGATCTTCATCGTTGTTTTGGATCTAAAAAGTAGAAATTCTATAGTGGGTTTAGACACATTTACTAATTCGCCAGCTGGACTATCTACGAAAGTAGAAATTTTATAGAGGGTTTAGACCATAGTCAGCACCCATCGG
>JAXGRI010000011.1:0-80011 GCA_040766005.1 Flexilinea sp.
AATCTTGAATCTTTCTGCAATACATTTCGCTGGCAATTTTGGCGACAGAATATAAACTGTTTGGACTTAACGCATGATCCTCTTGTACGATTTCTTTATTGGAAGCAATATTTCCGTAGACCCCATTCGAACTCATATAGATGATTTTTTTTACGTTTGTTTTCCTTGCTGCATTCAAAATATTCATCGTGCCGTTAAAATTAATTTCCATAACCCTCTCCGGGTTATTTTTTTCTTCTTCAGCGGAAGGTGTGATTGCCGCTGCATGTATCACATGCGTTATCTCGTGCTTTTCTAATAGATTCTTGAGCTTATTGATATCCCCAATATCAGCTAATTCGACAAAAAGCTTCCCATTGTTTATTTGGAGATATTGGTGTGTTGCATTGTCTAATTTTCTTCTTGTCAGACAAACAACATCATTATTCTCTAATAACAACTTTCTAACGATATTGACCCCGATAAAACCGCTGCCGCCGGTAACTAGTACTTTCATTAAAACATCTCCTTTGAATATTCACATGTGAAGAATCGATGATCTGATAACTAAGAGTTGTGATGATTACCAGTTATGATACAATAAAAAACAAGAAAAATTTCATTATTTGATGAAAATGTGAAAAAATAATAATATATCTGCAATGACAATAGCCACAGCTATTTGCTTTCCATGGCTAAGAAGTAAAAAATTATTTAATTTGAATATTAGTGTTCTTGTCTGTGGGCTATCAAATTATTTTCAAAGCCATAAAAACGTTAAATATAATTCGATAAGAGGTGATTTATGTGTTTCATGATGGCGGTTGGTAAAAAGGCGAGTGCAGATGGATCGACGATGGTGGCAAGGAACTGTGATTCGAATTCTACTGAAGCACAGCGAATTATTGCATATCCTCGGAAAAAACATAAAGCCGGAGAAATGATTCGTATACCTGATTCTAACGATGTTTGTGTTCCTCAGGTTGATGAAACTTATGCTTTTCTCGCGATTACACGGTTTATTGATGGTGATGACATAGGGATGGTAGCTGGTGGTATCAATGAATATCAATTGAGTGCTGGGGCTAGTACAGGTGGATGGCTGAAATCCGAAGTGGAAGCTTTATCACCAATACCGGAAACCGTGACTGGCGATTATCGGATGCAGTTGATTCTTGAACGCTGCAAAACGGCTCGTGAGGCGATTGAATGGCTGGGAAAACATGTGGCCGAATATGGTGCAAGAACTGACAACTATATCTTTGCTGATCCTGATGAGGTTTGGTTTTATGAAGAATATCAGGGATATCATTGGGCAGCAGTTCGGTTGCCAGACGATTGCTTCGTTGTTGAGGGAAACTCCTTTCGTATCGCTGATTTCTATCCTGAAGATAAAGAAAATTACCTCTGCGACCCAGATTTAATTCCGTTTGCGATAAAACATGGATTTTGAATCCTCAATCTGGCGAGCTATTTAATGTATCAAGGATATATGGGACTAATGACAGAAATAGACCGCGGGTAGCAAAGGTGAATTTCAACAGCCTTACTACAGCCTTCATCGGATATGGAGAGGGATAAGCCTTCTAAATGAAAATTTGAAATTAGATCAATATGAGCCAACTCAAGAGTATCCGTTATTTGTAAAACCATCAAAACCGATTACACCTGAAATGTTGCTTTAACGTTTTAAAAGATGATTTTTGCGGAACTGATCTTGATGAATATTCAGGCAAAGAAAATCCAGATGGATGTATTGTGGATCCGGTTACTGGACATTACAGATATTCTCCTGCTTGGTGTAAATCAAGAATCATTGGATGTCCTCAAACGATTACATCTTGGGTCACCCAGTCAAGGAAATGGCTCCCGAATGAAATAGGGGTATCATTTGGGCAGGACTTGCAGCTACAGCCACCAGCCCCCACATTCCTTTCTATTCATGTCATTTGAATACTCCAAGCGCTTTTCAGATAGGTGATTCAGGAGATAATAGCGTTTATTTGCCGGATTCAGCATATTGGTTGTTTGAAAATATTGGCAATATAATGAATCTTTTCTTTGATGGTACGGTAGATCTGGTTAAACCCGTATGGAGTGATTTTGATCGGCTTAGATTCGATGTTCAAGATGAAATCGAAAAAACAGCGGTGAAGTATTTCGATCAGGATAAATCGAAGGCAATTAAATTTCTTACATCCTATTCTAACGGAATCGCATTGGAAGCATTGGAGGTTGGAAAGGATATGATTGGGAAAATTTTCACAAGAATTGCTTTGGTGAATAATCCTCAAACGAGCAGAGGTTATGAGAAACCAACAGATTGGAAAACATCCGGATTTATTTATTAAGAAATTTAGTTTGTGATTATTAGCGCAAAAAGATAACTGAGACGATTATATATAAAATCTTATTAACAAGAAAAGACGCACACAGTGTAAGATGACACAATCCTGCCATCAATTGAGCAGCAAATGGAGCCATATGAAGTCAACAAGCTCCCGTCAAAATGACAGGAGCTTGTTGACTTCATGGTGCTTTGGATGTCAAGGAGAGATTCGGTTATAAAGCGCTTTTTATTTCTATGGGGTCTTTGATATGTATCTTGCGGAATCGGCTATATAGTGACATTAGAGCCATACCGATGACAGCGTTAATAACGATCGTGCCACCTGGCCTGACGTCGAAATAATAGGAGAATGTGATCCCCAGCATTGTGTAGATCATTCCAAGTGCGATGGTGATCAAGTAAGTCTGTTTATAACTGCGGCTGACAATTAGTGCGGTTGCAACAGGCAGCACAATCAACGAGGCTACCAAAAGCGCACCAACGATCTTGCAGGCAAGCGCAATTGTAAGTGCTGAAAGAACAGTGAAAATCCCGTTTGTCAGACGGACTTTTACGCCAGCGAGCCGCGCTAAATTCTCATCAATTGCAATATCGAGAAGCGAGCTGTAGTTAAGTATGCTTGCACTGATCACCAACACAAAAATAATTGCAACGTTGCGCAGATCGGTTGCTGTGACGGATGAAATGCTGCCGAACAGATAGGACTCAAAGGTATTTCCTCCGGGTGCAAAATCCGATAATATAGCTGCGAAACCAAGCCCGATGCTCATAATGACTGCTGTTGCCATATCGCCAAAATGAGGAAAATGTTTGCGAATTGCCTCAATCGAAAAAGCTGAAATGACGCATATTATGATTGCGCCAATCACCGGGTCAAACCCTAAGATCAATCCCAACCCGACACCAGCAAGTGATGTATGAGATAATGCGTCTCCGACCATAGCAGTTTTTCGATTGACCATTACAACACCGATCATCGGAATCATGATCGAAAGCATCATTCCGGCGCATAGCACTCGTCTCATAAATTCAAATTGCAACATGATTCAGCCCTCCGTTCTCCATTCGGTATATTTTATTAAATTTCAAGTTTTCTTGGATAAAACCCAACTCGTGGGTTACAAGAATGATCGGAATATGCAATTCCTGATTCAACTTTTGAATCAGCCCCAAGAAATGAACCTTTTTCCCTTGATCAATGCCTGAGGTTGGTTCATCCAAAATTAATAGGCTGGGGTTGTTGATCAGCGCACGCGCAATCATCACCCGCTGTCGCAATCCGCCTGAAAGCTCCTTCATCGGTGTGTTCCAATACTCTTCCAAACCAAGACGTTTCAGCATTTCCAGCCCGCGCCGTTTGTGAGCTGCACGCGGAATCTTGATCCAGCCAAAATCTTGACTGAGATTCAGCACGACCAATTCAAGACAGGTTATCGGGAATCCCATCCTGGTAACCGTTTGAGACTGCGGTACATAGCCAATAGAGCTGAAATCAGTTTGTGTTCCAACTTCAGTACCCATTAAATGAATTGAGCCGGCAACCGGTTTATATTCTCCAAGAATCAATTTTAACAAGGTTGATTTTCCAGAACCGTTTTCCCCGGTGATTAATACGAGTTCTCCTTTTCTGACGCTGAAATTCAGATTATGGATGACCGGGTCTTCAGCGTACGAAAAAGCGAGATTCGAGATTTTAATTACTTCTTTTGTGTTCACTTTGTCTTATCCTTCAAAGAATCAAATATGTTTTCCAGATTCATACGCATCAGGCTTGTATATGAAACGTTTTCATTAACCTGCTGTTGCGTGATGTATTCCATCGAGGCTAAAGGCATAACTCGCCCGCGGAGTTCTGCAGCCAGCGTATCCGCACCTTTTTTCTCAGCACCATATTCATAGAAAACGGTGTCGATTTGGTAATACTGACAGAATTCAAGCGCTTTGCGAATTGTCTTCAAACTTGGTGATTCCGTACTGATTAACCCCTGAAGCGGAAATTGTCTCAGTTCGAAATCACGTGCCAGGTAAGCATATGCATGGTGAGTGACGACGAACTCGCGTACTGTCAGATTTTTCATTTTTTCCTTGAATTCAAATTCGAGATCTGTCAGTTGGTCAACCGCTTTTAATTTATTCTTTTTATAGGTGCGCGAATGGTCAGGCCAGCGTTCCAGGAAGGTCAACTGAATCTGATTCAGATATTTTTTTGCATTTACTATCGAGAGCCATGAATGCGGGTCGTAGGTGACTTTGTCCAAACCGGATGTGGAGCCGGACAATAACACTTCTTTTTCCAGCAAATCCTCACCGTTGGCTGCCAGCAATTCAAATGAGAGAATTTCTTCAGAAACGCGGTCAGAATAAAAGATCCATTCTCCCGCTTCCGGAATGACGTAGTCAACAGCCCCGCTTTCATGTCCCATTTCTATTCCATAAACTTGTCCGCTCGCGACATCAAACGTGGTGTGCTGTGTGATGACCGGCGCTTTCTGTTCCATGATTTTTTTGCCTGTGTCAATCAGCTCTTTCAATGACAGGCTTTGATCGTTTTTGAAAAAGGCAACTCGCATGATATCCTCGTGGGTGTGTCCGAATTCAATGCGATACTTTCCTGCTTCGAGATTGGCTTTGATCATATATTGGAAATCACCCATCGCAGCCGCACCTTTGTATGTGATTAACTCAACTGAGTCGGCAAGCAGCAGAATTTCCAGGCTAGGCAGGGCGTGCTTCACCTGATCTAACCAACGCTCCATATTGGCGCCATTCACGATTAATAATTCGGCTTCTGACAACTGACGGATATCTTTCGGTGTTGGTTCCCATAAATGAGGATCTTTGTCTGTTGGCATAAACGCGCGAACGTCCAGAGTATCACCGGCAATCTGAGTGGTTAAGTTATAAATCGGATAGAACGAAGTGTAGACCACTGGCTTGAGCTCTTGTTTCGATTGTTGTGCCTGCCCCAGTTGACTGCATCCGATGATTAAAGATGCAGTCAACATTCCCAAGCAAACAAACTGAAGAATTTTTTTCACTCTGTGAATCCTTTAATCAGCTGTTCCGGCGTCGCATTTGGTTTGACAAATGTCGGAAACCAACCTTCTGCTATTAATAGTGGTTTAAGTTCTGTTCCATAGCGTAAATGGAAATGGGTCAAACTCTCTTCACCATGGATCGGCATCATCAGTAAAAAGGATATGGCGCTTCCGGGTCATCGGTCTGGAAGGCATACCAGTCAGTTTTAAAAACGTCCGTGCTTTACCTGATACGTTCCGACGTATTCAAATATCGCTTTTCCAAGTTCTTTGCGTCTTGGCTCTTGAAGCTATCGTAAAAAGTAACCGTATCGCTGTCAATCACTAATTTCGAAATCGCATTTCCGTTTTTCTTCAAACGAAGCTTTTACATCTTCTACTGTTTTATTTTTCGGCGGAGGCAAACTTCTCGATCCATTCCTGCAAGTCCGGCGAATCGACATAAGCCCCCAGACTATTCCAGGCACCTCCAATCTTCCAGATAGATATCGTCTTCCATGATGGGTTTCTGATCAATTGTTTTGTCATCCTCTTGTATTTGAAGCTATTCCGTCTGACTGATACGCTTCCTCCGGAAGCGGGTATCGGCTCCAGCGCAGCAGTTTGCGAGATGCCTGCAAGCGCACTGAAGATTTTTGTCGCATTTTCTTCCAGCAAATCCACAAAATCTGTCTCTTTATTCTCCGTCATTTTCTCTGCTGTCGAAAGTTGTATAGCCGTTCCATTTACTAATTGGGCAACTGTTTCAGAAAATTGGCTCGATAATGCATCGGTATAAAAAATCACTGTCGTGTTGTGTTCCCCACAAAGGCTTGCTGCGGCATCTGGTTGTTCCGGAAGTGCGAATTGTTTTAATCGAAACTCGCGTGCCAGATAGCCGAATGCAGGATCTGTAACGGCAAAATCACGTTTTTCCAGGTTCTCAAACTTCTCATCAAATTCCTTTTCGAGATTTTTGAGTCGTTTGTTCAAGATACTGCGGTTTTCCTTTATGCTCTCTCCAGCGTCTGCGTTCAATGACGTCAGAGCACGGGCGGCGGATTTGGCAAAATGCCGAGCTCCGGAGAAAGAAAGCCAGACATGCGGATCGTAGGTTATCTGCATATCCTCATCTTCTTTTTCGTGCTCAAAAGATGGCGACATAGATTCATCGCTTGGATCAACGAAAACATACGGTAAGTTGTCTGAACTGGTTCGATCAACAAATACAATCCATTCTCCCGCTTCCGAAAAAGACAGATAGATTTTTCCCGATTCGTGCCCCATTTCTAGGTTGTAGAAACTCCTGTCAGTAATTGCAACTGTTTCTTCCTGGGCAACTGTTTGCGGATCCAGCGCCATGATTAAACGGCCGTTCCGATCAATTTCTTCTTCAGAAAGTCCGTCATTTTTCATGAATCCGATTTGCATAGATGGTTCATGAGTATGTCCAAAATCCAATAGATGCGTTTCGGTGGTGAAGGAATATGCCGCGCGGTATTTATAATCACTCTCGCCATTCTCTGACTTTAACTTGATCAGATCCAACCCCTTGCTCAGGACTGCAATCTCCAGATCGGGCAATTTTGCTTTCAGCTCTGCCAGCCATGGTTCTAATCCGGCACCATTCGCAAAAAACAGATCCGCTTCCGAAAGCTTCGCATAGTCTGCATCCGTTGGTATCCAATGATGCAGATCGGCATCTGGCGGTAAAAAGCTTCGAACCTCGAATTGCTCTCCAGCGACCTGTTGAACCAAATCTTCCAGCGCATAGAACGTCGTATATACAATCGGTTTCCTATTGCCTGAATCAGAAGATGAAATTGCAGGATAATGTGAAAAAGCGAAGTATCCAGTACTCAGAATGAAGGCAAGCGCCCAAATTATCCATTGTTTATGTAGTTTCATGTTTATTCCCTCGATTTCTACTTGTTGCTAGATTCTGTTAGCCAGTTCAAAAAACCTTTTTTTATGAACAGCGGAGCGGACAACTAACACACTTTTTTATTATGGGATTCTTATCCCCTGCCCTGCGCATAATTTTGGATGGCTTAGCCGGACAGCCAAAGGGTAGTCTGGCTAAGCCTGGAGAAGGAAGGGAGATTGCTTATTCGGTAATTTCAGCAATCAGGTCATCAACTGTTGAATCTGTTGCAATCATGGTGGGGAACCAACCGTCTTTTTCAAGGAGTTTTTTGACTGATTCATCACCATAACGCAGATGATAATGAACCAAATCCTCACCATGAACTTTCATGAGAAGCAGATTGGTGTATGGCGCCTCTACATCCGAAGTTTTGTATGCGTACCATGTCAAATCATGCTTGCCTTCTTTTGTCTTTTCAACGCTGCTGTAAACATATTTTCCGCGGGCAATCTCTACGCCATTGCGATCAAACGGCGCATCAAAGAAGATAACTTCATCTCCTTCAAAACGGATTGCGCCAAAATCGGTTTGCCGCTTCAGAACATAAGCGTTCTTGGCTTCCTCTTGCGAAACTTTCTCGTTTTCTGCCAGGGTGACAAATGCAGCTTGCAGCTCTTCATCGTCCAGATAAGCTCCCATATTGTTCCAGTCACCTGCCCATTCGCTCAGTTCAACTTTTGCTTCGGCGTTTTCAATTGCGCGCGCAAGTTTCTTCTCCTGAGATTCCAGCAGATCCTCGACGGTCACTTCGTCCAGATACATGGTCGGCATCCAATCTTTTTTCTCAACCAATTCCTGTACGGTTTCTCCGGGGCCACCATAACGGAAATGAATGTGGACGTTACTGCCATGCGGTTCAAACATGATCAGCGTTTCATATGGGGCTGAATCGTCGACCGCCTTAAATACGTTCCAACTGGAAGTTCTGCGTCCGTTTTGATGTTTCACAATACCAGCACTGACATAAGAGCCTGTTGTCTCTTCGCCGCCTTTGACAAATGTGATTTTTTCGCCATCAACAATCATTTGGTCGAAATCAATGGCGTAACGGTCTTTCATGCCGGCGATTAACTCTTCATAGGTTTTGCCTTCGAGTTCAGCTAATTGGGTGTAGACGTCCTTGAGCTCAGGCGCATCGACAAAACTTGCCGCATTATTCCATTTCCCGTCCCAGACAGAAAGTTCCTTTTTGTTTTTCAGGACTTCTTCTTCCTTTTCTTCTACTGCTTTTTCATAGTATTCGACAAGGTCATCAACGCTCATATTTGAGCTGATAGCGGTTGGCCACCAGTCTTCCCGTGCCATTAATTCTGCTACCGGTTCGTTGCCGAAGCGGAAGTGGATATGTTGGAAATCATCCCCATGCGCAGGCATCAGGACAAAGTTTTTATATGCTGCATTGGGATCTTCAGAAGTGAAAACGTACCAGGTTAGATCGTGTTTGCCATACTTTGATTTTTCAATGCCTACTGGTGTATAAACGGCGTTGGAAATTTCGGCACCATCCTTGGTCAATTTGATCGTATCGTTTTCAACGATAAAATGGTCAAATTCAAGCATGTAAGCAGCCTTTTGTTCCTCAATCGCGGCAACAGGGTCTTTGAATTCCAGCTCAGCCAGCCGAGTGAAAAACGGCTGGAGTTCTTCCAGATCAAAGAGTGATGCATAGCCAGGCCAATCTCCGTTCCAATCAGAAAGAGGCAGCATTTCATCGGATTGCGCTGATTCAGCCTCAGCAAAAACCGAAAAACCAAATGATGCGAACGCAAATACAAGCGTAAGCATGAGTGTTACCAGACGAAAACGTCTTTTCAACATTGTATTACTACTTTCATTTTTTGCATCTTAAGCAGATGCTGCTAGACATTAGTTAGTCATGACTAACTATAACAGAAATCATAAACGAAATAAAACAATATGACAAGAGATTTTTTATTTAGCCCATTCTCATTTTTTATGAAGGAAGGTGATTGAATTTGAGTTGATTATTGTAGCCGCTGTGTTTGATTCATCAGCGTGTCTTTCTGGCTTTTGAGAAAATCCAACAGAGTAAAGGGCAGGATAACCCGATACACTTCTTCGGAAAAATGGTTCTGAACCCGTTTTGCCCTTTATAAGAAGTTTTGTTAAGATCCGCATTTTGTTTCAGATGACGTTGTGAGATATTGAGTCAAATGGTTTTGAGAAACAAAAACCGGTGCCCCCGTTTTAACGGGGGCACCGGTTACCTGTCCGACTACAAATGCCTGCGTCAGGCAATTTCGGTTTCGATCAAGCCATACGTTCCATCATTCCGCTTGTAAAGCACGTTGACGGCAGAAGTTTCACCGTTAAAGAAGATAAAGAATTCTTCATGTCCCAGTAGCTGCATTTGATCCAACGCTTCAGCTTCATTCATCGAGACCAGATCAAACTTCTTTCGGCGGACGATAACCGGTTGGTCGTCATCTCTTCCGCTACTGATTCAACAGCAGGAATTTCGACTTTCTATTCGGGTTCGGCTGCGCTTCCTTTGAAGCGTTCAATTTGGCGAATCATCTTATCCAGCGACGTATCAAAGGCGGTAAACAGGTCATCTGCACGTTCCTCAGTCCGAAGTATGTATCCTTTTCCGCGAATTGTTATCTGGCGCCACATAACGGTCAGCGGCACTTCTGGCGGATTTGATGTAAGCGATATCAATCCGGTTGTCTTCGATATCACTTAGAAATTTACCGAGTCTTGCTGTCTTTTTAGTGATATATTCCTCTACCCGGTCGGAAACATCCATATTTTTTGCGAAGATTTGAGCTTTTACTTCCATGATTCAATCCTCCTGTTTATTTTTTCTTCGAATTCGTCATTTATTTTGTTTGTTGTTGCGACACTGAGGCAAAAAACAGCTTTTGCCCCGGCGGTTTATCAAGGCTTTTGAACATTCATTGAAGGTTGCGCCGGTTGTCATCACATCGTCCACCAGCAGAACAGTTTTGCTTTTTACCAGCACTGGTTCAGCCAAAAAGCGTCTCAAGTTTTCTCTTCAGGCTTTGCGTGAGAGCCCTACCTGCGTCCGAGTGTCTGCTGTTTTCCAAAGCGCTCTTTTCCGGAACGGGATACCGATGGCTTTGGCGAGCGGTCTGGCAATCCATTCAGATTGATTAAACCCGCGCACATTCATTTTTTGATGATAGCGGAACTGCTGCTACCAGATCTGTTTCCGTGTTCGCTTAATATACCGAAAAACAGGAAATTTGAGAACAGGAAGCAAGCCCCAAATTATCAGAATATTTCAATTGATGGATTGCGGAGCGGATCGGACCCATGGTAGAGCCAGGAGCTCTGGCGCGCATAAAATATATTGGATCATCAAGGCATGTCTGGCAATGATTCTTGTGATTCAGCGGTTTGCCGCATCGGTGACAGGCATGCGACGGACTTTCCAGTGTTCCTCACATGTCGGACAGAAGGAAAAACCTTTTTTGCCACAGCCCGCGCAGTACGGCGGAAAGATCCAGTCGATGATTTTCCAGATTACGGGTTGTCTGCGGCGGGAACCATTGCTGGTCAACGGTTTTTGCCTCAGTCTAAACCGGCGCGATCAGGTCTTGAATGAATTTGGTGATTGCGGGGCCAAGCAACGTCAGCAATACATAGATGATAACCCCCACCAATATCAGGATCAGAACATATTCAATGATTCCCTGACCGCGTTCTTTGGGCGAAAATGGTCTCATGTATCCCCCTATCCTCTGCCAGCAAAATCGCTGGTCTTTTGAGTGTATTTTATTCTTTTCAACGCTTGTTTGTCAATCTTATCCGCAAGCCGAAGCATCTATTGCAGCTATATTGATCAGACCTTCGGGCAGCTCATGTTGTTGATGGGTTCCGACGCTGATCACGGTGCGCCCTGGCTGGCTCTCGGAAGAAAGGGTAGTTTCAAATTCTTTATTTGCGCAAGATGAACGATTGATTCATCAATGAAATCCATCTCCCGCCACCGATTGCCACAATTTTTCCCATTATTTTTTATCCATTTATCAGGAACTGCCGCTATCGAATCGCTTTTGAAATATGATGAAATACTTCGAGAAACGGCAGCCCTGTTTCTCGTGATATGCGTTCGCAGTCATCATATTCCGGATGTGCCGAAATCGTTTCGCCCTTCAGGAGTTTTGCCTTTGCTCGGACTGGTCCATAATCCGTATCAAGCGTGATCATTTTTCGATCTGCCATATGCCTTTGGACTACGAATGAGCGGACACCGAGTGTGCTGGTGTGCCGCAGAATTAAATCCGCAATTTTCTTCTCTTCGGAGAGCGCGGCTAGCACGCTGAATTTTACTGCCGGTCGGTTTTTCTTCATCTGGATAGGCGTAAACCAGGCGTCCAGCGCACCGGCTTCCAGCATGCGCTGCAGCGCCGCCCCGAGTGCTTCGGACGTCATATCATCCAGGTTTGTTTCTAAAACGACACAATCTTCCGCCTGTTCCTCTGTTTCCCCAATAAAGACGCGCAGGATGTTTGGGTGTTCGAGATCTGCCTTGCCGGCGCCAACCCCGCTGGCAAACATCGTCATCGAAGGCTGTTCGAATTTGGCAAATGCTGCCAAAATCCCGGCGCCGGTGGGGGTCACCAGTTCTCTGGCAACCGATGATGGGCGGATTTTGGCATTCATATCCCGGATCATCGCGGCTGTCGCGGGCGCCGGGATCGGCAGCTTGCCATGCTGCGTCATCACTTCCCCGGTTCCGAGCGGGAGCGGCGAACTGTAAAACTTGTCAATTTCAAAGTAATCGAGGGCAGCAGCTGCGCCGACGATATCCAAAATTGAGTCAACGGCACCAACTTCATGAAAATGAACGTTGTCAATCGTCGTCTGATGTACTTCTGCCTCTGCCTCAGCGATTTTTTGAAAGATTCTGACCGCTTTTTCTTTTATACCCGCAGTTAAATCGGACTGATTAATCAGATCCCGGATGGATGAAAAGGTGCGGTGATGATGATCCTCCGGAATGAGATCAAAATCAATTGAACCGGAGACGATTGCGCCTTTCATAACTTTTTGGAAGGAAAAACTTTTGTACTCCGGTAAGTGGATCTTTTGAAACACATCTTCAAGCACTTCCAAAGGTAGACCGGCGTCCAGCATGGCTGCCAGAAACATATCCCCGCTGATGCCTGAGTAACAATCGCAATAAATTGTTTTCATAATGGTTTGATCTTATTCCTTTCAGATCGATTTCCTCATTTGTTAACAATCTTAACAGGGAAAGGCGCAAAAATCCATCGCGTCGCGTATTAAATTATAAAAAATCAAGATTATAGTGATTATTTTCCTTCGAATGGGTTTTACAGGAATCGGAATATAAGTGCTCCCAAAACGAATTCGTTTTGGGAGCACTTATTGGTCACTGGATGCAGGGGTTACTCGTGATTATCTTCAACCGGCTTTTTTGCCTCTTTTTCCCGCTGAAAATCTTCTCCGGCTTGAATGTAGCGGTCCCACAACGCCTGCTTTTCAGGTTCCAGATTGATCTTCAGCCGCGACCGTTTTTCGCGTGCATCCACCATTTGCAAAATTGAAAGCGCTAATTCTTTTGCCGCTTCAATCGGCATGAAGATATAGGATTCATCCACCGTCTTTTTCTCATCCAGTACCGGACCAAAGTTCGAACGTTCGATATCTGGTGCGATTGACTTGGCATTCAGAATACAGGTAAAGTTCTGAATGCTGAAGGTAAAGTTGTTCATATAAATGCTGTTACTCATGTTCCCTCACAGTTTGCTGCATATGTTCACAGGGTCCTTGATTGAGGTTTTTACCGCATTCGATGCAAAGCCCTTTGCAATCAGTGCTGCAAATCGGACTGATCGGAACTTCAAGGGTAAGAAATTCGATTAAAATCGGCGCCAGATCGATGAATCCTGATTCTGGCAGATAGGCATCCGCATCTACGTTTTGGCGCAGATGAAAGGCATATAGTTCGTCGAATGAGCAGGTTACTTTTTGCGGAAAAGTAATCAAACAACGGACGCATTCAGCAGTTACTTCCGCGCTGGCTTTGACGCTTGTCAGAATGCCCTGCTGGACGCGGCTGAAGCGGATGATGCTTTGGACATTTTCAAAGCGTTCACTGTCCTCGATCTGAAGAAAAGGCGCGCTCGCTTCAAATTCGCGATAAGCCCCGACGGATTGATTGATCAGGAAACCCACATTGATTCGAAAATTGTTTTCCCATTTCGTCATTGCACCCTCCTGTTTTTGTCATTATAATGCACATCAAGAGTACAATTTCAGCACGCGGAAATAGAATTGAAAAAAAGCGGATTTTTATATTCATTGACAATCTGCTTTAATAACCTGGGAACCATTGAAAAAATTTTTTCAGGTAAGCCATTATCATCGAATCTCAAAATATCAGAAGAAGTGAGCGGATATGGTGAATAAAAGAACATTTAACAAAGTCAAGGCTGAATATTTTCAGACACTCAAACAATACGTACCAATTGTGGCGAAGGTACATGGAAAGACGCATCCGGAGTTTCTTGATTTGCGGAATGTGTTTGAATCCCTCAGCAAAAAAATTCAGGAATCAGAACAGCAAACGCCTGCATTGAGCGAAGAGTTTGCCAGACTACGTGAAATTACAAATAATTACACGGTTCCGGCTGATGTTTGCGAAAGTTATGAGGCAGTTTATAAAATGATCGCGGAACTGGACAAAGCATATCAGGCTTGATCTGCTGTAAATAACGAAGACAGGAACACCCTTTCATGCAGCGTTTCATCCTCAGTAAGAAAAATCAAATTACGCTTATTAGCGCCATTTTAATTGTTGTTGGCTTTACCAGTGAACTGGTTTTAAAAAATGAACCGGTGGCTGTTACGGCGCTTGTCATAGCGTCCATCCTGGGCGTCGCACCGATAGCCATCCAAGCGTATCAGGCCTTAAAAGTTAAGGTGGTCAGCATTGATGTCTTGGTGACAATTGCGGTCATTGGCGCCTTCATCATCAAGAATTTCGAGGAGTCTGCCATTGTTACTTTTCTGTTCCTGTTTGGCGCTTATTTGGAGCAACGCACCTTAAATAAAACGCGGTCGGCGATTAAAGAATTGACAGAAATGGCTCCGGAGAGTGCCTTAAAGCAGATGGAAGACGGTGAGTTTGAAGAAGTTGATGTCGATGAAGTTGATAGAGGTGACATTCTTCTGGTAAAAACGGGCGCAAAAATACCGGTTGACGGCACCGTTCTCTCCGGTGAAGGAAGTGTCAATGAAGCCAGTATTACGGGAGAATCCCTGCCTGTTGCAAAAGAAAAGGGGTCTACTGTGTTCGCCGGAACTATTTTGGATAACGGTACTATTCAAATTGTTGCAGACCGGGTGGGAGAGGACACCACCTTCGGAAAAATTATCGAGTTGGTTGAGGAAGCACAAGACTCAAAATCAGAGGCTGAGCGTTTCATAGACCGCTTCTCAAAATACTATACGCTGGCTGTTCTTGTACTGGGGATCTTCGTTTGGATGTTTTCGCGTGATCTAGAACTGGCCATCACCATTCTGGTTCTGGGTTGCCCCGGGGCGCTGGTGATCGGCGTTCCCGTTTCAAACGTTGCCGGCATTGGAAACGGAGCACGTCATGGCGTACTGCTCAAAGGCAGTGAAGTCATCGGTGATTTTAGTCGAGTGGATACGATGATATTTGACAAGACAGGTACGCTGACAGTTGGGAATCCTGCGGTTGTTGAAAAAGAATATTATGGCGACAGGATTGAGGAAGTTTCCGGTTATTTGGCGAGTGTTGAGCGCGAATCAGATCATCCGCTGGCTAAAGCGATATTAGAAGAAATCGGTGAGACAACATTCTCTTCAGTCGAAAATACGGAAGTTGTAAAAGGCGGCGGAATTATGGCGACCGTTAACGCTACAGAATTGCGGTTGGTAACGTTGCCCTGATGGAAAGAAGAGCGTCGGCTCAGTAACAAGCGCAAGCTGACATCGCGCGTTTTGAAAAAAGGGCAACTCGCTTGTTTTTAACCTGGTTGACGGCGAGCTGAAAATTTTGATGGGAGTTCGATCAGATTCGCCCCGGCGTGAAGAAGATCTGCAAAAGTTGAAGAATTTGGGCGTCAAAATCTTGTGATGCTGTCAGGCGATAACCAGAGGACAGTGGATGTGGTCAGCCGGGAACTCGGCTAGCAAAGCGCATAAATATGCTGCCTGAAGACAAATCGGCTTTTGTCAAAGCTGATTGTAAAAAGTCAAATCGTAGCTTTTATCGGCGATGGTGTGAACGACAGTCCGTCACTGGCGTTAGCAAACATCGGTATCGCGATGGGAAGTGGAACCGATGTGGCAATTGAGACATCCGATGTTGTACTAATGAATTCAGACTTCAGCCGCCTGCCCCATGCTCTGGGTTTGACGAAAGCCACTTCCAGGAATATGAAGCAGAACATACTTATTGCGTGGAGTGTGGTTCTTTCTGCTTGCCGGCGTATTCTTCAGCGAATGGATGATATGTCGATCGGAATGCTGGTACACGAGGCCAGTATCGCTACGTGTAATTTGAATGGTATGCGGCTTCTCGTTATAGCTAGATGAAAAGATGGAAGTATCTATTATATTGATCAGCAGGGGAAGGGTGTAGAAATGCAAAAGCTACATTAACTGGAAGCGTTGGTCTGCCAACGGCGTGTGTTCAAAAGATTGAAAATGCCGTGAAGTCTTTTGAGAACGTCAACAAAAGAAGCGTCAAGTTTCTGTTTAATTGGTAAAGTCAATTTGACTTTGATGAAGAAGAAATTAGCGGTGGAAGATGTGGAAAGAGCGATTACTGCGCTTGGATACGAGGTGATAAAGTCGCAGGTAAAAGCGAAATAAACGAACAGCCGATCCCGTAAATTGAGATCTTGTCCCTTTTTCGCGGGATCGCTTTTGTTTAGAAGTTCTCTAAAGATCAGGAAGTTCATCCCCCGGCTATTCCTTTTCTATTCGCTTTTTGCTGCTTTATTCAGCCATGAGCGTTATTTTATGGAGCTTAACGGGCATTTGGACATGAGCAGGCGCGTCTTCAGCATAAAAAATAACAGGGTCATCAGTTGTGGGGTTTCGAGAAGCGGTCTGCGGGCCGCCTTTTTAAATGATGTGCGGCTCCGTTATTATGACGGTTGTGGATCGCAGTGCTGTCACAATTTGAGCAAAAAGAAATTTGTCACCCCAAAAAAATGTAGGATAATTATGATCATAATGGCTAAAACTGTGAGGGAAATATAAAAATTACTTTTTTCAACGCAAATGGGCGCTGAATTTTTTGAGTTGGATCCTGGAAGGAATTTTTGCGTTATCCAAGCCTTTTTGGATCCCTTCGAACCGCAAAATGCGGTTTTTTTGTTCGGATTTTCAAAAAGCGAGACTTCTGGTGTTGGGAATTTCTCTGCTTTTAATGGCTTGCCTGTTGGTTTTATTAACCATTGTGAGCAAGGCCAAACCCATTCAACAATCCTCACCCGGCAGCGGGTTGTTGGAAGATGAGAGCAGGGTTTTCCTCGCCGCATTGATCAGCTTTATTGTTTTTTGTTGTTGTCTTGGGCTTATCTTTTTACAGATCAGTAATCTGGATACTTTTTCAACTTTCATCGCTTCTTTGTTCGAACGCTCGGGTGGGCTGATCTTATGGAGCGCCGCTATCTGCATAAAAATTTGGGTGCTGATTCTGATCTCTGCATACGCCGACCGGTTCCATTTTGCGCTTTCTTCACAACCGTGTTTTTCCAAGTGCTGCTTTTCCTGATCTTCGAGTCTGACAATGATGTTGTGCTTCAGCTATTATGACCAAATGGACTGGAGACGCGAACTGCACGGAAAATTCGCAGTGTTCTTATTTCCTGCGCTGATAGCGGTGCTCGGGACGCGTCTTTATGAATGGAGAAAGAATACGCCGTCCGCGCAGACGGTGCAGCGGCTGGTGCTGGCATTGTTCATTGCGGCGTTGACATTCAGTATAGTCCGGCTGACTGGCTATCTGATGTATCGTCTGAATAATCCGGCAAGGAGTTATTGGGATCTGTTGGCTGAGGCATTTCTTCAGGAGGGGCCTGGCTGATTAATCCTTCTACCAATCACGATCTGACGTTTTATAACGGTAACTGGTATGTACCGAACCCACCGTTGCCGGCGTTGCTGCTGGTGCCGCTGGTTTGGCTTTTCGGTCAGGGCGCTATCAACATGACGCTGATCTCAGCTGTTCTGGCCGGATTGAACGCGCGATGATCCTCTTTCTGATTCTCGAACAGGCTGATTCAACGGGGATGATAAAAACCAGTTTGTCAACTCGCTTGTGGGCGACGTTTTGTTCGCTTTCAGCACTTGTCATTACTGGTTGGCGACATTGGGGCAAATGTGGTTTGTGAGCCAGCTGACTACGGTTTTGTTCTGCGGGCTGGCTTGTTGGGAGCTGTTATGCGCTTCCGTTCCGGCTGGAGTGGGCGGATGTTTTGGATTGGCACTGCTGGCGCGGCCGAATATTTTTCCGTTGGGGTTGTTTCTTCTGGGGATCCAACCTTGAAAATCTCGCCGGAACGGCTTGATGTGCCTGACTGGCGGAAAATATTGTCTGGATGGTTCAGTTTGCGTTTCTGGCACTGGCATGCGTCTTTGGGTTGCTGTGGTACAACTGGATTCGCTTTGAAGATTGGCTGGATTTCGGTTATGTGACGATTCATGGCGCACCGGGGATCGTGGAGGCTGTGCAAAAATATGGCATGTTCCATCCCTATTTTATCCGCGCCAACCTGAATATTATGCTTTTCAAACTGCCGAAATTTGATTTTTCAGGGCAAGGCTTCTTCTTCCAGCCCGGATTCGCCGGTTATAGCATCTTTGCTATGACACCAGCGCTGGTCTACGCTTTCCGCAGGCAGCGGCGCAACTGGTGGATCGTTTCTGCCTGGCTTTCCATTCTGCTGACATTGGCATTATTGTTGCTTTATCACAATACCGGCGCTGAACAGGTTGGATACCGCTATTTAATGGATGCGATCATCCCGATCATGCTGCTAATTGCGAATGGCGTTGGCGAAAAGCCGGGACGAATCTTCAAAGTGCTCACGCTCATAGGATTCCTGATTAATTTCTTTTTTCGATCTATTGGTGGTATCTGATCGAACCTGATCCTTTTCCTTTTGTAAAATCTGCCATTTGCCGATCCGCTGCCGATTCCTGCTTTTTGAACCGTTTCAAGCGTTAAAATAAGAAAGGATATGACACTGATAAAAAAGTTACAAAACGGTATGCTAACGTCGCTGTCACCGCCGCGGGGTCAGACGGAGTTTTTCTTATGAGATCCCGGATCACTTGGCGCCGATGATGCGGTTAGACAGCATGGTCGTTGTCCCATTCAAGAATGATTTTATGCAAGGGGTCGTTACCAGTTTTGCTGATTATCCTGAGTTAATTATCGGTCGATTAAAGAACTGGTTGATGCATCACCGGTGATTACGCCGATTGCAGCTGAAACTGGCAGAGATATTGGCAGAGCGTTGTCTTGCCCCATTTAATACATGTGTTAATGTTTTTCTCACGGAAAATGCAACATCTCGCAGATCCGGTATCGCCTGGTGAAAGCAGCGGAACAACAGAGGTGTCTGTCCAGTGATAAATCGTCTGCTCCGCGCGATCGGATTTTAGCGTTATTCGAAGGACAGCCACGGGCGATTAAAGAAACTGAGATCAAACGCGCTTTAGGGAAAATGCCATGGAAACAGGCCATGATGAATCTCCGGCAGGAAGGAATGATTCAGCAGGAAAAAGATTTTACAATTACAGCGCCTTCCCTCAAGATGAAGAAACTTATTTTGCCGGCAGATCGTCAGTGGAGAGAGATGATAGCGATAACCGGATTATCCAGGGTGAAAAGCACCCGGGAACGCAGAATCCGCATCCTGGATGCGTTAGAGGGACATCCGCAGGGGATTTTGCTGGAGAGACTGCGGTCGGAATTTGGGCTGACTGCTTCAGACCTGAAATTGTTTGAAGCACACGGATTAGCAGAACAACGTCAGGTGCCAGACTGGCGTGAACCCGAGATATTGAGCGGCGATCCATACCCGGCTGAAGCGCCAATGTTGACGGCTGAACAGACGGTTGTGCTGGAATCAGTTCTCTCTTCCATGCAGTCTGCCGGAGAGAAAACACCTGCGCTGATTCAGGGGGTTACCGGCTCCGGCAAAACGGAAATCTATCTTAATCTTGCGGCAGATGTTGTATCCAGAGGCGGGCAGGTGCTGCTGCTGGTGCCGGAAATTGCGCTCACACCGCAGATTACCGCCCGTTTTGAGAATCGCTTCCCCGGTAAAACGGGCGTTTATCATTCGAGGCTTAGTGCTGGACAGCGTTTTGATACCTGGTTCCGCGGGCGAAAAGGCGATTTAAGCGTGGTCATTGGCCCGCGCAGTGCACTGGCGGTTCCTTTGCCGAATTTACAACTCATCATTGTTGACGAATGCCACGATGATTCATTTTTCCAGACTGAAGCTCAGCCTTATTTTTCTGCTGTCCAGTGTGCTGCAGACTATGCCCGGCTGCTGAATGCACAGCTTGTGCTGGGAAGCGCTACGCCGACGATCGCGCAGCGCTACAAAGCGGAAAAGAGCGGCTGGAATATCCATCAGCTGACCAGAAGGGCATCAGGAGTCCCGCAACCCCTTACGCTGTTGATTGACATGCGTCAGGAACTGAAAGCGGGAAATCGGTCGTTGTTCAGCAGAAAACTAATTGAAGAAATGAAAACCACTCTGGCGCAGAAGAAGCAGACAATTTTGCTGATGAACCGCAGAGGATCCGCCGGTTATACCTTTTGCCATGCCTGCGGACATGATTTCCGCTGCCCCAGATGTGAGGTGCCGCTTACCTGGCACCAGTCGTTGAAACGGTTGCAGTGCCATTTCTGTGGATTTACGGAAGCGCTGCCAGCCGCTTGTCCGACATGCGGAGAGAGTGAAATCCGGCAGTTCAGCGCCGGTATTGAACAAGTTGAATCGCAGCTCAGTACGCTGTTCCCGCAAGCGCGCTTGATCCGAATGGATGCGGAAACGACATCACGCCAGGGCGCCTATGACAAAATCCTTTCGCGCTTCCTCAACCGGGAAGCGGACATTCTGTTGGGTACAAAAATGGTGGCGAAGGGATTGGATTTTCCTGACGTGCGGCTGGCTGGCGTGATTCTGGCGGACGTCGGTACCGGATTTCACGATTATCGTGTGGATGAACAGACTTATCAGCTGCTGACACAAGTTGCCGGCAGAGCCGGCAGACAGGAGACTCAGGGGCTGGCGATTTTGCAAACGTTCCAGCCGGAACGCTATTCTATTCAGGCGGCTGCGAGCTGTGAATACGAAACATTTTATCAACGTGAGATTCAGTTCCGCAAGACGATCGGATACCCGCCATTCTCCCGGATCATCCGCATTTTGGTCCAGGATGAAAGTCAAGTGAAAGCACAGCAGGCAGCGGAAGCGTTGTATCAGCATCTGACCGCCTTGATCCGCCGGCAGCGGCGCAAAGGAATCGCTCTGATCGGTCCGGCACCCTGTTTTTTTCCGCGCATCCGTGGAAAATACCGTTGGCATGTGATCTTGCGCGGCAGGTCGCCGATGGATTTGCTGATGGAAATTGATCTGAAACAATATCGGGTAGAGGTTGACCCACCGAACATTTTGTGAAGGAGTTTTTATCGATGAACAAGAGGAGTAAGATTTTTATAATTATGCTGGTCATTCTGACGGCGTTTCTAATCGAATCGGTTGGCGCTGTGCAGGCGGCGTATCAGCAGATCGCGGAACCCTTTTGGGTGCCGGTTTTTCAACAGGATTTTAGTGCGGCGGACCAGCCAGTGGAAAACCGTCCGGATGTTGGCAGCGAGACGGCTGGCACTACCAGTGTCAATCGATCGCTCGATGAAAAAGGATACCATTGGGAGATCGTTTCCTCTGGCGGTCAATATGTGACTTTGCCAATCAGCAATCTTGTGTTTCCGTCGGAATTTCAATATGAGATCCGCCTGACACTTCAACTCCCGGATGTCGCGAAAACCGGTTGTGCCGGTTTTGCGCTTGGGAACGCAGAACAAACATTCCAGACGTTTCTTTTGTGCAATGATTCAACCTATGCTATTTATCGCAATCAGGGTGGGCAGTGGACCCCGACGATTGATTTTGCCAAAGCTGATTTTGAGCCTGAAAAGCTGCTTGAAATCAGGGTCGTGCTGAACAAAGGTTGGGCTGATCTGTATCTTGGCGAGAAATTGCTGGATACCAGCGAGCTCGGGCTTGTGCCGGCCTATCTGGCGCTGTTTGCTCAGCCAATTCAACCGCAGCCGACCGTTTTTACCTTCAGTAAGCTGGTTGTCTCCACCGCAACCGCGGATGGAGATAGTAATCCGTTCGGCGATTCTGTGCCGGATGAGATTGCCCGCACAATCCGTCTGCTGGAGAAAAAAGACCGTCTTCCTGGCGGCGTTTCCGGTGATTATGCATTGGCGAAGGATAACAACCAGTCGCTGGCGAAAATGGGCTATTTTCAGAGCAATATGTCGGGATTGAATCATAAAAATCTGCTGCTGCAATCCAACATCGAATGGAAATCCGCTTATAACCGCCCGGATTATAAGAATTCCGGCTGTGGGTTTACCTTCCGGGCGCAGAATAACGACTCGTTCATGCAAGTGTATATTGCGCTGGACGGGAACATCTATCTGAAGGGCGTCCGAAATGGAGTAGAAGTCCCGCTGATCGCCTACAATTATGGAAATTGGAGCCTGGAAGGCAAAGGAACGCTGACCTTGGTTGCCAGCGATGCCAAACTATCTGTTTTGTATAACAACCAATTGCTGGGAACAGTGACGGATGCAACCTGGATTGCCTCCGGTGACGCTGGGTTTACGGTCTGGTCCGGGACAAATTTTGAGACAGGAATCTCTTGTGCTTTTACTGAAAATCATCTCTATCAGTTCGTGGAATAATCAATAAATAATTATCGTTTATACCAAATCTTGTTACAATTGAAAGGCAAAACGGAAATTTTTCCGTTTTGCTTTTCAATTTAGAGTGAAATACCCTCTCGCACAATTCCCCGGAGGTACAAATGACCCAATATTATCGCCCGAAATCCATAAAAAAAGCGCTGAAGCTGATGGATTCATTAGAGGGCAGCTATGCCCTGCTTTATTTTTCACCACGCGGCAAGCATATTATGGAATGGCAGACTGGAGATCTGATCGATCTGTCTGAAACGGGACTGGATACATTGAAATTCAAGCGCAAAGAAGTGCTGATCGGTGCACTGGTCTCTTTTGAGACGCTTGCTAAGTCTGAGGAAATCAAAAGCCTTTGGAGCGGCGTTTTGAGTGAGTCAGCACGGATGAGCGCAACTATGGCGCTGCGCAACCTGGCTACGCTTGGCGGCGCGCTGCTCAACCCGCTGTTCCGGCGGAAGTGATTTTGACGCTGCTTGCGCTGAATGCAGAGGTGGTTCTGGTTAGTTCGGATACAAATGAGAAACGCATTCCTTTGGATGAATTTCTGAGCAATGGCAAACCGTTGCTGGCAAACGGACAGCTGATTTCAGCGGTTGCGATTCCGCTTCATGCAAAAACGCGCTGTGCATTGGAACGGGTGGCGCGGACGAAAAGCAGCGGTAGCATCGTCTCACTTGTTGTCAGCGCTCAACTGGGACAAAAGAAGGCACGTAATCTGAGGATTGCGGTTTATGGCGCTTCTCCCGCTCCGAAACGCTTTTATGAGGCTGAAAAAGGGCTGCTGGATGATGCGCTGACTGCTGCATCCATCGAACATTGCGTCAGCATGATCGCAGCAGAGACGGAAGCGGTCAGCGATTATCTTGGCAGCGCGGAATATCGAACGGCAATGGCAGTCACATTGACGAAACGGGCGCTCAATACCTTGAAAAAACAGATTCGTCAATAGGAACGCAGAGGAGACAATGGAGATCAATTTTATTTTAAACGGAAAACCGATCGTCTGTGAAGGTGAACCATCGGATACCTTGCTGGATCTGTTGCGTTATCAGGGTTGTTACAGCGTGAAGCGCGCCTGTTATACCGGTGAATGTGGCAACTGCGCGATATTGATGGACGGCGTCTTGCTGCCTTCCTGCGTGATGCCGGCGCCGCAAGCTGAAGGACATGAGATTTTGACGGTCGAGGGGCTTTCGGAAGGCCGCGACCTACCCAATTCAGAAAGCGTTTGTTGAGACTGGCGCAGTTCAGTGCGGTTTTTGCACGCCGGGGATGATCTTGGCAACGAAAGCGCTGCTGGATAAAACAAAATATCCATCACTCGATGATGCAAAAGATGCGTTGGGCGCAATTCTTTGCCGCTGTACCGGTTACTATCAACCGCTTGAATCCGTCATGAGAGCCGCGGCTTATTTGCGCGGCGAGGAAGTCCCGCCGTATACGCGGCCCGACTCTTTGGTCATTATGGATGAAGAAAAACGGAAGTCTTTTTATGCGATCGGCAAATCGGAAATTAAAGTTGACGCGGCAAAAATGGCGAAAGGCAAACCGGTTTATACCGATGATATCGAACTGCCCGGCATGTTACACGGGATGCTGATGACCAGCCCGCACGCTCATGCCCGTATTAAGGATATCGATACCTCCGCCGCTGAGGCGTTGCCGGGTGTTCATGCTGTGTTGACGTATAAAAACGTGAAACGCCATGTATACGCCAGCGGCAGCCAAACCTGGCCAAATCCCAAGCCGTGGGATCAGGTGTGTCTGGATAATAAGGTGCGTTTTGTTGGAGATCGGGTCGCTGTGGTCGCGGCTGAAACCGTTGAGCTTTGTGAAAAGGCGATCAGCCTGATCAAGGTCGATTGGGAAATCCTCCCGGCGGTTTTTGATATGGAAGCCGCGATGAAAGACGGCGCTCCGGTCATTCATGATGAACCGGATTGTGTGGACGTCGCGGATGCAAAACGAAATAAAGCTTTTGTGATCGATGCAGCATACGGCGATTTGGCGGAAGAGTTTGCGGCTTCAGATGTGGTAGTTGAACGCGTCTTCTATACGGCGCAGGTCCAACAGACCCGCTGGAACCGCATATTGTGATCAGCTGGTTGGATGAGGACGATCGCTTGGTCATCCGCACCAGTACGCAGGTCCATTCCATGTCCGCCGCATTATCTCACCGGTGATTGATGTTCCGGTAAAAAATATCCGGGTAATTAAACCCCGGATTGGCGGCGGTTTTGGTGTAAAACAAGAGGTGCTGCTGGAAGATCTTTGCGCGCTGCTGACGTTGCGTACGGGCAGACCGGTACGTTTTTACTTCAGCCGGAAAGATGAATTCCGTTCGTCTCGTTCGCGCCATTCGGATCTCATCCGCTTCAAAGTTGGCGCGAGCAAAACGGGTAAAATCCGGGCTATTGAAATGGACATGATCGAAAATGCGGGCGCTTATGGTGTGCACGGATTTACGGTTTGTAATGTGACGGGTACACGTGGGCTGTCTACCTATCGGGCAAATGCACAGCGCTTTCACGCTGACATCGTTTACACCAATCTTCCGGTGCCGGGCGCTTTCCGCGGTTATGGCGGCCCGCAGGGAATTTATGGAGTAGAGTGCATTATCGATGAACTGGCAGAAGCGCTGAAGATGGACCCGATCAAACTCAGATTGAAGAACGTGGTTCGCCCGGGCGAAAATATCAAGATTATGGAACAGCTGGCAGAGTTCGATCCCATTCCGCAATCAGTCAACAGCTATGGACTGACCCGCTGTATAGAGAAAGGGATGGAAGCGATTGGCTGGAACCGCTATCGTCGGCAGAAAGATCACCTTGACCCTGCCCGACCGAATATCCGAAAAGGGGTCGGGATGGCGATCATGATGCATGGTACTGCCATCGCCGGCATTGATATGGGCGCGGCGTCAATGAAAATTAACGATGACGGCTCATTCAATTTGCAGATGGGCGCGACGGATCTGGGAACCGGATCGGATACGATTTTGGCGCAGATTGCAGCGGAAGTGCTCAAGGTGCCGGTATCAAAAATCATCGTTTACTCGTCAGACACCGATTTTACACCATTTGACGTCGGCGCTTATGCTTCGAGTACAACTTATATTTCCGGGATGGCGGTTAAAGAAATGCGCAGAGAAAATTCGTGATCAGGTGCTGGAACGGGCTGAACTAATGCTCAACGTACCGCGCGAACAGCTGACACTGGAAGATCAGAAAGTCAGTGCGCCGAATGGGGAATCGGTTACGATGGAAGATATCGCCCTGCACAGCTTGCATCGGAAAGATCAACGGCAGATTGCTGCGCACGCTTCTTACGTTTCGCCGGAATGTCCGCCGGTGTTTGCCACCCAGTTCGCGGAGGTTGAAGTGGACATTGAAACGGGACAGGTGACAGTAGTGAAGCTGGTGATGGCAGTCAACCCCGGAATGGTCATCAACCCGACCACAGCTATTGGACAGCTGGAAGGCGGTCAGGCAACTGCGCTCGGTTACGCCGTGTGCGAAGGATGTGTTATGACGAACGGGGCGACATGGTGAATGTGCGCTTCGGTGATTATCACATCTTGCAGGCTGATGAGATGCCGGAAATGGAATCTTATATTATTCCGGAAGATGAGGTGACCGGGCCGTTTGGTGCAAAGGCGCTGGCGGAGATCCCGACCGATGGTGTTGCCCCGGCGGTTGCCAATGCGGTTGCAAACGCGATTGGCAAGCGTATCAGTTCGCTGCCGATTGTACCGGAAAAAGTTTGGCGCGCGTTGCAGGAATAAATATTACAACAACAAGTTTGTTATGGATAAGCTGCTGTGACAATTTTTGAGCTTGTGAAAAAGATGATCCGCGCCCAGTCAGGCGCGGATCATCTTTTTTTGACAGGAAAGATTATTTTGTCTGTTCTGCAATAATCGCTTTCGCAACTTCCAGAACATAATGCTGACAGTTGATGGCGGTGGCAGGATCAAAGTTTTCCATATGCAGTTCGCTGTTGGAGAGTACGCGGATCCCAAGGAACGCAACGTCAAACTGATGGCAGACCTGAGCGGTTGCGAACGTTTCCATCTCTTCAGCGGATGTGTTGAACACCTCATGAATTTGTTTGATTCGGTCGATTTCTTTATTCCAGGCATCTCCGGAACCGATGGTGCCATTGACCACATTGCCGTTCGTATAGGTGTCTTTAACTGAATCAGCCAACGCTAAAAGTTCCGGATCGCTTTGAAGACTTTCCAACTCACCCCATTCATCATCGACGGTCATTTCAAACGTCATTCTGTGCCATGTTTCCGGTTTGGTACCCATTCCCTCGTCCAGATGGTCCGACTTGTAGGCATTGATCGGAACAATCGTTTCACCGAGAACGATATCGCCGGCATGTAAGGCCGGGTCATGCCCGCCGGCGGTTCCCTGATTGATGATGCAAAGCGGGTTGAAGTTCATGATCGCGATTGCAGTTGAAGCGGCAGCATTGACCATACCCACTTGGGTTTTGGAAATGATCACAGGATAACCGTCCAGTTTCCCGGAAACGAAAATATAACCGCCGATGGTGATCCTTTCGGCGTCTTCCAGCGCTTCCATCATCGCTGTGGTTTCAACGTCCATGGCGCCCTGAATCAGGATTGGGGCTTGCGTTGGCGCGTCTTCTGCGGCAACGGTTCCAAAACAGATTAACACGAAAATGAGCGACATAATAACGAGGAACTTCTTCATAAGTACTTCTCCTTTGATTTGATGGGTTGTCATTTTAATGACTGTATAGACAAGATTATAACAAAATTACCTGAATTGTCTGGACAACATGACAAATGTGATGGCGAAAAACGGATGACAACCGATGACGATACATTTTACAGTCTCGCCAACTTGTAAAAGGAGCTTTTCAGATCCGCGTACAACTGCCGGTAGAGCGGATAAAAGCGGTCGTAAACCGCCATGTTTTCCGCTTTCGGCTCCTGCATGGAACGGGTTTGGATCAGCGCTGCGCAAGCGTCCGGAATAGAGCTGTATAAGCCAGTCCCGACGCCTGCCAGAATGGCAACGCCCAATGCCGGGCCTTCTTTTGCGTCAATGGTCTTCACCCGGCAATGATAATTGTCTGCCAGCATCTGACGCCAAAGCGGGCTTCTGCCGCCGCCGCCGGTCACCGTCATATCATTGGTTTTGATCTCCATTTCGTGAAGGATGCTGATGCTGTCGCGCAACGAGTAGCTGACGCCCTCCATTACAGCCCGGATCAAATGAGCGCGGGTGTGAATTCCCGAAAGCCCGAAGAAAACGCCACGGCAGAATGGATCGAGATGCGGGGTGCGTTCTCCATTCAGATAGGGCAGGTAGAGCAGATGCTCAGCTCCGACGGCAATTTTCGCAGCCTCTTCGCTCATTACCTCGTAAGGGTCAATCTGACGCCTGTGCGCTTCCTCTTTCTCAGCTTGGCATACCTGATCCCGCAGCCAGCGCAGCGAAAAACCGGCTGCCTGATGGACGCCCATCACGTGCCAGGCTCCCGGAACCGCACTGCAAAAAGTGTGGACCCGACCTTTGGGGTCAATCCGAACGGTAGAACTATGCGCGTAGACAACGCCAGATGAACCGATTGTGGTAAACGCCAGCCCGTCTTTTACGACGCCGGTTCCAACTGCTGCTGCGGCGTTATCGCCTGCGCCTCCAACGACCGGCGTGCCGGCTTTCAGTCCGGTTTCACGGGCTGCTATTGCATGGATCGTCCCACTGATTTTCGGCGATTCATGGACTTCCGCCAGCAGCGAACGATCAATCTGCAGTTTATTCAAAATCTCATCTGACCAGCGACGTGCCGGGACATCTAACAGCTGCATGCCCGAGGCGTCCGAGACTTCGGTGGCAAATTCACCAGTCAGCCGGTAGCGGACATAATCTTTTGGCAGCAGGATATGGGCGCAGCGCTCATAAACGTCGGGCTGGTGATTGCGTACCCACAAGATTTTTGAGGCGGTGAAGCCAGTGAGCGCCGGATTGGCGGTGATCTGAATCAACCGCTCTGCCCCGACAGCATCCGTGATCTGTTCGCACTCTTTTGCGGTACGTTGATCCAGCCACAAGATTGCCCGGCGCAATGGCTGTCCCTTTTTGTCCAGCATGACCAGCCCATGCATCTGGCCGGAAATCCCGATCCCGCGGATGTTCTCCGGATCAGCACCGCTGTAGGTCAGGACAGCGCGGATACTGTTTTTTGGCTGCCTGCCACCAGTCTTCCGGTTCCTGTTCGCCCCAGCCGTTCTGCTCCTGATAAAGCGGATATTCGATCGTTTCCGAGCTTAGAACCGTCCCTTTCTCATCGAACAGGACAGTTTTGGTTGCGCTGGTTCCCAAATCAATACCAATCAGGAAGCTCATTCGTTCACCGAGCTCCAGATTGATTGATGGTTCATCGGCACAATTTCTATGATTGTGATGGACATGTTGAATCCTGTTGTAATTGTATGGGTACTATTTTACATGATAATCTTG
This sequence comes from Flexilinea sp., assembly GCA_040766005.1. Taxonomy (GTDB): domain Bacteria; phylum Chloroflexota; class Anaerolineae; order Anaerolineales; family Anaerolineaceae; genus Flexilinea. The sequence goes on from JAXGRI010000011.1 coordinate 28,787, forward strand.
ACGTTTTTCGAGTAGCGAGGTATATTAATACCGCTGGTTATCTGGCGATGCCCTCGTAGCTCAATTGGATAGAGCGTTTGCTTGCGGAGCAAAAGGTTGGGGATTCGAGCTCCTCCGAGGGCGCCTGCCTAAACTCCCAACTTCTGTGGTTGGGAGTTGGTGTTTAACCAGAACAGACATAACGCTGAACGGAGATATGAAATAAAAAACGCCATGATTGGATTGTTATCACGCATCATGGCGATTGTGTGTTGGAATGTAGAACCTATGGTTTGATTTCCAGCGCAATTAAAGCAAAACAATTTAAAGAACAAAATCGTTAAGTACGATAAGAACTCCGCAAAGGAGAAAATAGATCCATAAGAAGGGACTCTTTGCATATTCCAACTTTTCCCCTTTTCCTGTATCCCATGTTTTCTTTAAAAATACTTCACTCCGGAAACAAGGGCAACAATAAAAGAGAAAACTCCAAATAAGGTCAGGGAGATCATTACCTTTTCCATCAGAGAATCAGGTGTACTAGGGAACAAGCTGGCAAGATAGAAGATGGTATTATTCGCCACATGGACCAAAATCGGGACCCCACATTGAATAACGTATTCCAAGATAGGAAAAATAGATTGCCGTTACGATCAGGCTGGTGCTCTGTTCCAGATTCGTATGCATCACAGCAAACATAATTGCCGAAATGAGGATTGCAAGCCAGGGCCTCGGTTTTTCTATGCCACGCAACAGATGATTTCTAAAGACCAGCTCTTCAATTAGTGGTGCCAGCAAACATGTGTAGAATGCCAGAAAAAAAGACGGCGAAGTGGCAATTTCCTTGGCCATCTCAGCTCCAACATTTTCGAATCCCAGTCCTCCAAGAACGAGAAGCCGGTTTAGCCCTTCGGAAAACACACCGCCGATGATGTTGGTGCCCATCGGTGCAAGGATAAGGAACAGCAACATGAATAAACTAGGACGCTCTCTTTTTTCAGTAAGCTTTTCTACAAACTTCTTCCTATCTACACTAAAGTAAATTGATGAAAAAGCTGCCAACACAGTTATGGTCAAAACGATGTTGCTATCCTTAATCCACAAGACTAAGAACATCGGCAGAAGCGTAAAAATCAGCATGTAGAGAGCAAGACTCCCAAATAATTTGTTGTAGTTGTTTTTTATAAACAAAATTACCTCTCGTATATTGTGTAATATGATCAAATAATGTGTATTTATGAGAGCAAATAAACTTATTTTTTCCCCTCCCCCAATATAACCTCAATGCTCAAGATAAGAGTATACACGAATTAAACAAGAAGCCTGCAAACAGTCATGCAACGAACCGCAGGAAACTTTATCCCCCAACTTTTTATTGATAAATTCCTTATTTCCCTTAATTATGTGTCAATAAAAACCGCCATGAATCAAATCATGACGGTTGTATATCAGAACGGTAAACTGCCGGGTTAGGCCCCAGCTCAATTAGTACATTATAAGAATCACCTGTCAATTTGCCAGACAAAAAGTTCATCGGATGAATAGTCCGGTTCGTAATAAATCTTGATTGGAGCAGGATCAACATAGGTGAAACATACCGACCCTTTTACTTTGTCTCCTGGGATCAGGACCGTGTCAAGACTGGAAGAATTGCAGTTGTAATAATCGGTTTCCAGTAAAACGCCATCGTCGTTTTTGGCATTGAAGGCGTAATAGCCGTTCAGATCAACTTTTTCTTTGCTGGTATTGGTGATGGTGAAAGAAAGCTCCAGATATTCCCCCATTTTAATTCAGCTGCGTTTTAAAAACAATCGTTTGATTCGTGCCTTGCACCGTATCACCGATACGGTAAATCGGGAACGAATATGAGTCTCCGACTTTTGAACCCTGCCCGGCTGGCAGCTCAGCTGAAAGCATCCCTTCAAGCGTGGCAATTCTGTTCTCAAGTTCAATGATTTTTGCGGAAAGATCTTCAAGGGTCAGGGTCTGACTTTGGGCGCTGACACCCGCAACGAAGATGATGCAAAATAACAAGGCGGTCAAGATTGATTTTTTTAACATATTTCCTCCTCTAATGATTAACGCACTGATGTAGTAAACACGTTTTTTTAATTATACTGGTTCCATTTGACAAATCGTTCATTGCCAGAACGACGGCGGTTATCTGGCGGCATGCAACAACGCAGCGACAATTCTTTCGGCGGCTTTCCCATCGCCATATGGATTCTTCGCCTCAGACATTTTTTGCCACATCTGTTGGTTGTCCATCAATTCCGAAACATGGCAAACGATATCGTTCCGTTCTGTCCCGATTAGCCGCAAATTTCCGGAATCGACCCCTTCAGGTCTCTCGGTGACCTCGCGCAACACCAGAACCGGCACGCCAAGCCCGGGCGCTTCTTCCTGCAGCCCGCCGGAATCAGTCAGCAGAATTCGGGTTCGTTTTAGCAGATGAATGAATGTTCGGTACTCCAACGGCGGCAACAGGCTGACGTTGGGCAGATTCGAGAGCGCGGCGGTGACCGTGTTTCTTACGATCGGGTTTAGGTGGACCGGAAAAACAATGTGCAGACAGTCACTATATTTCTCACTCAGATCAGAAAGGGCCTGGCAGATTTGTTCGAGCGGTTCCCCGTGATTTTCACGCCGGTGCGCGGTCACGGTTAGAATCCGTTTTTCTTCGAAAGGGATGTTTTCCAGCATTGAGCCTTTTATGCTGAACGGCATTGCAGAAATTTGCTGCAGCGCGTCAATCACCGGGTTGCCGGTCACGACGATCTGTTTTGCCGGGATTCCTTCCCGCAGCAGGTTTTGACGAGCCAATTCGGTCGGCGCAAAATGTAGATCTGCCAGGACAGACGCGATTCGGCGGTTGATTTCCTCTGGGAAAGGTTCGTTTTTGCGATTGCTGCGCAAACCAGCTTCAACATGCCCAATCCGAACATTATTATAAAACGCAGCGAGCGCGGATGTCATAACGGTTGTTGTGTCTCCCTGCACCAGCACCCAATCCGGTTTCGTATCGCGAAAAACCTGACTCATCTGTGTTAAAATCGCGCTGCTGATCTGAACCAGGGATTGGTTTTCTGTCATCAGGTTCAGATCAATATCCGCTTTGATATTGAAGATTGAGAGTACCTGATCCAACATTTCCCGGTGCTGAGCTGTCAGGCATAAACGGGTTTCAATCATTGGATTTTCAATTAATTTCTGGTAGATGGGCGCCATTTTAATGGCTTCCGGTCTTGTCCCAATTGCCAACATTACGATAAGTTTTTTGCTCATCCTGATTCCCGGTTGCATTTTCCGGCAGCCCTGAATTGGCATTGAACCGGCTGCCTCCCAATGATTATAAGCGGTAAATATCAAGCTGCAGAAGATCCGGCAGGTCTGCTGAGCTGATATTTTGGCGAAATTGTCTCCCTTTTTCAAAATGTGAAAGTGCGCGCTTTCAAATGAATCTTAAGCCAAGCAGGTGTTGTAGAATTAGGAAGAGGAAAAAGCACATGTTAGCCAAAGTATTCTCCTGCACGGTCACTGATCTGGACGGTGACATCATTGAAGTCGAAGTGGACACCGTTTCAGAGGGACTTCCGGGAACGATCATCGTCGGTTTGCCGGATGCCGCGGTTCAGGAAAGCCGTGAGCGGGTGCGCTCTGCGATCCGCAATACCGGGTTGGATTATCCGCGCAAGAAGATCACTATCAACCTTGCTCCGGCAGATTTGCGGAAAGAAGGTCCTTTTTTTGACCTGCCAATAGCTGTAGGCATTCTGGCTGCAGCTCGGATTATTCCGGAGCATCCGCTTGCGGAAAGTTTGATTATCGGCGAATTGTCGCTTGATGGATCTGCCCGGCATGTCCGCGGTATTCTTCCGATCACAGCCAAGGCGCAGCAATCCGGCTTTAAGACAATTTTTGTGCCGGCTTGCGATGCAAAGGAAGCTTCGCTGGTTCCCGGTATCGAAGTGATTCCAGTGGCGTCGCTTACTGAAATCTACCAGCATTTTACCGGTCAGAAAATCATTCAAGCGGCTGAACCGATGGAAATTAACGCGATTCTGCCAGAGGTGATGACCGATTTTAGCGATATTCAGGGGCAGGAGCATGTTAAGCGGGCGCTTGAAATCGCTGCGGCCGGAGCCCACAACCTCCTGATGAGCGGCCCTCCGGGCACCGGGAAAACGTTGATGGCGCGGGCGCTGCCGTCCATTCTGCCAAAAATGAGTGTGGAGGAAGCCCTGGACGTCACCCGAATCTATTCGATTGCTGACATGCTGCCACCTGATCGTCCGCTGGTTCAAACTCGTCCATTCCGTTCACCGCATCATACCATCAGCAACGTTGGGTTGGTCGGCGGCGGCAACCATCCCAGACCAGGCGAAATTTCGATGGCTCACCGCGGTGTTCTGTTTTTGGATGAATTCCCTGAATTCGGCCAACGGGTTTTGGAAGTGCTGCGCCAGCCGCTTGAGGACAAAGTTGTTACAATCTCACGCGCATCTGGTTCCGTTTCTTTTCCGGCGAATTTTATGCTGGTGGCAGCGATGAATCCCTGCCCTTGTGGTTTTTATGGAGATCCGGTGCGTGCCTGCACTTGCTCTTCCGTGACGATCAGCCGTTATCGCAAAAGGATTTCCGGGCCTTTGATGGATCGGATTGATATTCATGTTGATGTTCCGCGGATCGATTATCAAAAATTGTCGGCCAGGACGGGACAGGAACGTTCTGAAGATATTCGGGAACGGGTTGAGCGCGCCCGGGACGTGCAGCTTCAACGCTTTGCGAAAAATCTTGCGATCTTCACAAACGCAGATATGCGTCCGGCAGAAATTCGGAAGCATTGCGCGCTGGATGGTGAAGGGGATCAGCTGATGCGCGCGGCGATGGAACGTTTTCAGCTTTCCGGAAGGGCATTCCACCGCCTGTTGAAACTGGCGCGGACGATTGCTGATCTTGAAGGAGTTGAATCAATCCATTCGCATCATCTGGCGGAGGCGATCCAATATCGTCCGCGGACGGTGGATTGACAACTCAGCGCCAAGTACTCAATAGATCGCTGTAAGTTTTGCCCGGTGTCCCGTCTTCGGTCAGCGGATAATCCGGCAGCACACTATATTCCAGCCACTCCTGAATGATTAGAGAAAGATCCTCACCACTTACTTCGCTGAAAAGGGCAATGAACGCATCTCTGTTGATCACATCGTATGCATAGCGTTCTGACATTAATCGTACTGCTTCGAAGAACTTTTCCTCTCCCATTTTTTGATAGAGTGCCAGGTAAACCAGTGCACCGCCGGCGTAGGGATTCTGACTGTACATGGAATCATAATCTGCGGTGATTCTTGTCGGCCCATAAAGAACCTGACCGAAATCAAGGTCGATTCCGAAAAATTCGTTCAGCTTCTGCCGTTTCAGCGGTTCCATCAGCATGGTTCGGCAGCGCGTTTGCGCCAGCTGCCAGAGCGTTTCACCGCTGACGGGTGTTTCTGGTAAAGGCACTGCCAGGCTGTCCCCGGCATCTGAGCTGATATCGCAAATCAGGTTGATTCCTTCACGAATTATTTGCTCTTGATTGAATGTTGCGCTGCGTACCGCGTCGTGCTCAAGGTATTGGCGGGCGATTTTTGCGGTGTTCTCAATTTGGATCAGCAAGTTCCCCATGTCCAGATAATTCTGATACGCGGCTTCGCGAAATGCGTTTTCGCCTTGTGCGCATTTCATCCAAAAAGATTCAGCAAAGGTTGCGAAGCCTTCTTTAATCCAAAGGTCGCTCCAGTCGGCGATACTGACCAGATTGCCAATCCATTGGTGAGCCAGTTCGTGAGAAAAACCGTTTACGCCGGTGTAAATCATGTCTGATCCATAAACGGAACGGGTTTGTGTTTCCAAGGCGCCACCAAACGACTTTTCGATGACGATACTGCCGGTATCCCGGAATGGATAAGTGCCGAAAGCTGGCTCGAAACATTTTAGCATGTCGGGCATCAGTTCTGCCCAGTTCTGAAAGGCTTCTCTGTTTTGGAGCGTCTGCTGATAAAAATCGAGCTGCAACAATCCAGGGCGCAGCAGTTGCTGCTTTATATCAAAATCGCTGATACAGACAGTAAATAGATAGGGAGTCATCAGTGAGTCCGCCTGGTATTGATAAGTGACTGTCCCGACAGCATCTTTAGAAACGGAGTGACTGAATTTTTCCTGCAGGTAATGGACAGTGCCATCTGAGTAACGGATTTCTTCAAGCCGTCCGTTACTGGCAGCGCATACTTTGCCGGGACTGTGATCTGGACGCTGAAAGATGCTTTGTCTTTTGGCGTGTCATTGCAGGGGAACCAGCGAGAAGCGAGATCTGGCTCGGAGACGATGCAAAACGGCTCTGTTTGGTTCTTCAGAGGGACAGAACCGGATTGCAGGATCATGTGTTCTTCCGCTATGCCCGAATAGATAACTCGGATTTGGTAATTGGTCTCTTTTTGAAAATCAAAATAGAGAAGCAGGTTCTGTGGCTGTTGCTCAAAAGGCACAATCTCACCGTTGACCAACGCTTCGCTGGCGATCATATGGTCAGCAAAATCGAGCGAGAGTTTACTGGCAGATGTGAGGCTGGCCAGTCTCAGTGTGACATCGCCTTTGAGCAGATTGGCGCTTTCATCCCATTCATACAGTATGTCATAGTGTTGTACATCGTATTCGCAGTTGCCGGCTTCCGGAAAGAGCGAATCCGGTGCGCACTGGATCGGATTGATCTGGGCATTTGCTGTTTGAATTGGGGAAAAGACCGCCATCAGGGCAAATAAAGCAATCGGTATTTTTTTTAATAAAGAGCGTTTCATAACTGTCTACATCTTTCTTTTATCAGAGAACGGGTAAGGTTCAGGCGAGATCCAGTCCCTGCGGTTTGATTTTCATCGGGATACCGGCAATCATATAGTAAACCGTTTGCGCTTGTTGCGCGATCAGTTGATTCGTTCGGCCCAGCACGTCACGGAACAGTCTGCCAAGCGGATATGCCGGCACAACGCCATGCCCGACTTCATTGGAGACAATCAGCCATTTTGACGATGAAAAATGGTTTACACAGGCGATCAGTTGGTCCAATTCACCGGAGAAGCTGCGCCAGGCGTTGTCTTCTGTTGTGTTGTCTGGCAGTTTCATCAGGTTGTTCGATACATAAACGGCCAGACAATCCAGCAAGATTATGTCATAAGTGTGATTTTGGAGATGCTCGCGGATCTGCTGGGCGATGTTTTCTGGCGCTTCCAGCGTGTCCCATTCCTTTGGACGGCGGGATTGATGAATACGGATCCGCTGTCGCATTTCCTCATCCAATATTCTGGCTGTTGCAACATACAATACTGTTCCGCCGGATTCCAGCGCGAAGTTTTCGGCAAGTGTGCTTTTTCCGCTGCGGGCGCCCCCGAGGATAAAAGTTAGTGAAGATAGCAGGTTTGGCTGGTTCATTGCAATGCCTCCAGAGTTGCGATTGAAGAATTGAAATCGTCTTCAGAAAAAACTTCCAGCGTGACGACATGCGGATAGTTCATCTGATTGATAACATTTATAACCCCAGCTACGGTTTCCGGGGGTTGATGTTTCAGAGATTGGTGGTCACGGGTACCGATCCCGTGTAAGTGAATCACACGCGTGTGCGACAGGCGTTGTTTCAAATATTCTGTGGCATCGCGCTGCTGGAGCCAGAGATGACCGATGTCGATACATTCGCTGATCGAAAGTTCATCCAAAATCGGCTGATTCCACTCCGCCGGATAACTTTCCAGATTTTCGATAGCCAACTGTTTTGGGGAGTCGAAACTGGGCAGCAGACGGTAAAGCGCCATCATGCTGTTTGCCTGCCATTGCTTATGTTCTTCCGCAGACAAATCCAGTGAAACTTGATGACTGTCCAAATGGAGCACATAAGCATACGGGTTGAGCGCCTGAGTGGCTGCAACAGTCATCAGAATGAGGTCAACAGCCTGCTCAGCTTGACTTCCGCTAAGTTTCAAATCCAACGGAAGGTGAACGGTGTAGCTCAAAGCATGATCCAACGCCAGAGCGTTGAGCTCGGCAACCTGCGCCACTGAAGGGATATTTCCCTCCTGCCCGGTCTCAAATAAAACCAATTCAATATCGTCTACTTTGTCAGCCAGGAAGCGGACGTTTGGAATGATTTCATCCGGGATGATGTAAGAGCTGGTACCTAGTCGGAACGGCGCATTCTCGAAGGCGGCGGATCTCATATGGTTGGCTGTAATGTTTTGATGAGCGTACAGGCTATTAATAGAATGGTCTCGGTAACTTCGATAGAGAATCCCAGCACATCCCCAGTAATTCCACCGATTTTATATAGCGCGAGCCTGCCAATCAGAAACCAGCAAAGGGCTGCTGTAGCCATCAGTACCATTCCGGTTGCTAAACCGAAAAGTGCCAGGAAAAACGGTGCGATGGACGAAAGAAGCAGCGCATATTTGGGGAGGGAAGCTTTCATCCCGGCTGCCAATCCGTTTGGGTTGACAACGGGCAATTGCAGCAGGAAAACAGTCCCGAGCCGCGCCAGTGCGGCGATGAGCGGGAACAGATAGAATACTTGTTTAGGGCCAAGGTTCCCGATTGCAGCAACTTTCAAAAGAATCAGGCACAAAACGCCCAGCTGAGAGAAGGTTCCGTGCTGAATGTCCTTCATGATTCTCAGCCGTTTTTCAGGATCCCCCGCATAAAAGAAGCCGTCACAGGTATCGCTGAAGCCATCCCAGTGAAGTGCGCCTGTGAGCAAGATCCAGGCGATCACCGTCAGTACCGCTGGAATCGGAGAAGGGAATAAAGCCGCTGCCAACCAGAAAAGGAAAGCTGTCAACAATCCAACCAGCATGCCGGCGACCGGATGCCAGATCATCGCACGGCCAAATGAATCCGGCTGGCTGTGACCTGTTTTGGGTATCGGAAAATTGGTTATAAAGCCCAATGCTTCGAAAAACGGTGAAAAAAATTTCATGCTATGGTAATCATATCAAATTTGAATCCGGCGCTCTCAAAATCCGCGACGCATTCCGGGCGGATCACGACCAATGCCCGCTGATATTCAGCGTTTCTGAGGCAGTTGAAGGCTGCAGCATAACCTTTTTGATCCTGAAATTCGAGCGGACCCAGTTCATCAATGATGAGGAGTTCGCAGGTTTGGACACTATTCAAAAAATCGTTAACCCAGTTAACTACTTGTGGATCAATGACCCAATGCCGGAACGGCTCGCCTGCCAATTGTCCTGTTTGATTAGATCCCGCCAGTTTCTGTTCGCCGGTTTCGAGATTCAGAGCGTAGAAACCGATCTTTTTGCCATTTTGATAAATCGCTGGTGAGAGCACTCCGGCAACTCGTTTTCCTTGAATGGCATATTCTTCCGCAATTTCCTTGCAAGTGCTGGTTTTTCCGCTGCCGCGCCCGCCGCTGACAACAGTGATTTTCTTCTCGCCCAAACAACGCTCCTAACAAAAAAGAGATTATCAACAAATGTATTATACGGCTTTTTTATTCTGTGAGATAATACGGGAGTTCTAATGGTCATTGTTTGAGTATTGAGAATGATAAAGGCGAAAAAACACAAGAAACTGTTTTTGTTGTTGGGGGTTCTATTACTGAGCTTGTTGTTTTCGTTCCTGGTCGGCAGATATCCGCAGCCAGGATTGATTGATCTCTGGAAGCTTAATCAAGATGCGATTGGCTGGAACATTTTTTATAATCTGCGCGTGCCGAGAGTCATTCTTGGACTGCTTCTGGGGATGGCTTTGGGGGCTTCCGGGCTGGTTTTTCAGACAGTTTTTAACAATCCGCTGGTGGGTTCCGGCATGTTGGGCGTTACGCAGGGCGCTGCTTTCGGCGCCGCTATCGGTATCATCTTTTTCCAGGGGAAATCCTGGGTGGTGCAGCTGCTGGCTATCGGACTGGGGTCTGCCGGCTTGGTGTTCTCTGTGTTTTCCGCTCGACGGATTCACTATGGCGGCTGGACGCTGCGCCTAATCCTGTCCGGCAGCGTGGTGTCCGCCCTATTTGGAGCGGGGCTTTCGCTGCTTAAATATCTGGCGGATTCGCGCAACCAGTTACACGCGATTGAATTTTGGCTGATGGGCGGGCTGAATTTTACGACCTGGCGTGGATTACCTGCCGTGATCCTGCTGGTGACGATTTCGCTGATCATCCTTTGGAAATTGCGCTGGCGGATTAATCTGCTGGCGTTAAATTCCGAAACTGCCGGATCGTTGGGCGTGTCTGTCGTCAGGGAACGGTTACTACTGCTGACTGCTGCGGTTATTGCGGTTTCTACGGCTACCTCTCTGAGCGGTATCGTCGGTTGGGTAGGGTTGATTGTGCCACACCTGGCGCGTAAGATGTTTGGCGCTGATACCCGCTATTCCTTTCCGGCAAGCGTCCTGATTGGCGGTATTCTGGTTTTGGTTAGCGATAATGGACTGCGGACGATTCAACCACTGGACGTTCCGCTTGGGATTGTCACTTCTTTTGTTGGAGTGATCATTTTTATCATCATAATGGGCATGAGAAGACGATGACCACGATACAAAACAAATTGTTCGCATTGAAAGATGTCTGTTTTGCCTATGAAAGCGATGAAGATTTCAGCCTGATCGGGGTTAACCTTACGCTTAACCGGGCAAATCATCGCAGTTCTGGGGCCAAACGGATCCGGAAAAACAACCATGCTGAAGATCGCCAATGGCAGGCTTGAACCTGAAACTGGCGAAGTTCTTTATGGCGACAAACCATTGCGGCAGTTTTCCCGGCGGGAAATTGGGCAAACGATCAGTTTTGTGCCGCAGTCTGAACGGATTGCCTTTGAATATACGGTCCTGGAATATGTCTGCATGGGACGGACGCCCTGGCTGGGACCACTGGAGCAACCTTCTGATCGCGACCTTGAAATTTCCGCGGAGGCGCTGCGCAATGTCGGTATGGATGGGTATATTGACCATATTGTGACCCGCCTTAGCGGCGGGCAACAGCAGTTGGTATTGTTGGCGCGTGCCTTGACGCAGGAGACACAGGTGCTGCTGTTGGATGAAGCTTCGTCTCAGCTGGATTTGGCGAACAAACGAAGGTTTTTGGATATTATCAAGCGGCTGGCGTCCGAAGGAAAGTCGATTATCCTGTCGACTCATGAACCGGATGTGGCGGCGGCAATTGCGGAAAAAGCGGTGTTGATGAAAAACGGACATGTCGCGGTTGCCGGACCAATGTCACAAGTTTTCACCCGTGATATTTTGCGTGACGTTTACGAAACGCCGATTGATTTGGTTGAAATTAACGGCAGAAAGGTCGTCCTTTGGACACCCTAAGAAAAAGAGGCGCTTCTGCGGCTTTGAAGATTGCGTTGCTGTTGTTGTTGCTGGCAGTCGTTTTTATTCTTTCGGTGCTGGCAGGGAGATTCCCGCTGCCGGGAATTCAATCGCCGCAAACGATCCTTGCCTCGGAAATGCATCGCAGTATTCTGATTCACCTCCGTCTGCCGCGGGTTCTGATTTCGCTGATTTTAGGAATTTCACTTTCAACGGCGGGGCTGATCCTCCAAACAATCTTTAACAACCCGATGGTTGAGCCGGGTTTTCTGGGTGTGTCTCAGGGGGCCTCGTTTGGCGCCGGTTTGGCTATCGTGTTTCTTAACGGGCGAAATGAAGAAATCCAACTCTTTGCAGTTTTTTTTGGCATGTGCGGTTTGGGATTGTCGATCCTGCTTGCCAACCGATTCAAATTCGGTTCATGGGTGATGCGTGTGGTGCTTGCCGGAATCGCCGTATCGGCCCTATTTTCTGCCGGATTGGGAATTCTGAAATACTTTGCGGATCGTTATGAACGGTTGCCGCTGCTGAGTTTTTGGCTGTTGGGCAGCACCGGGCGAGTTACCTGGACGACATTGTTGCCGATCCTGCCTGTTTTTGGATTTGTGCTGACAATCATTTTTCTATTGCGTTGGCGGTTGAACCTGCTTTCGCTTGATGATGAAACGGCGCTTTCCATCAGCGTCAACGTGAAAGCGGAGCGATTGCTTTTTATGTTCTGCTCTGTAGTAATTACCGCAATTTGCATCTCTCTTTGCGGGATTATCGGCTGGATCGGGATGATTGTGCCGCATATTGCGCGGAAGCTGTTTGGGGCGAATACAGCCTATACGATTCCTGCCAGCCTGTTGATCGGTGGTATTCTGATGATTGTTTGCGATGACCTGGCGCGGGTGATGTTCCCGGTAGAAATTCCTTTGGGGGTTGTGACATCCTTTGTCGGTGCCGGATTGTTCCTGCCGGTGATGAGCTCACGCCGCGTAAAGAAATGAGAATGGGACTTTTTACCATTCTTTTTGACGGAATCTTCCCGATCTGGGTTCAGCGATGCTGAACGTTTGTTTTTGTTTCTTGACGATCCAGCGGAAAAACAATACACTTTTAATAAATATTTAAAGAATTATTATCGGAGGATTCCTTGAGAAAACATTCGTCGTTTTCATTTTTGTTGGTATTTATTGCAGTGTTTTGTGTCTTTCTGGGCACGGCATTTGCTGAAGAGATCACAATCACTGACGTTCTTGGCAGAGAAGTTACCATCAACGTTCCGCCGGAATTGGCGGTTGTTGCGGGAAAGAAAACCGGCACGATCAGTGAAGTTCCATTCATGTTCAAACATGCATCCGGACATATCGGCGCTTTTAAGGGCGGACAAGATAAAGGGAAGTTCATGGCTCTGATCGAAAATGATGCGCCAGCGATGGAAGACTCAAGTGTCGAAGCCATTGCAGCGATGAAACCGGATCTGATTTTCCTGAAAAGCTATACGCGTGAAGATGCCGGGATGGCATTTGAAGAGACCGGAATTCCGGTGGTATATCTGAGTTTGGAAACGTTTGATGATTATCAAGTTGACATCATGAATGTGGGTAAGGTCATGGAAGAGGAAGAACGTGCCAGTGAGATCCTTGCCTATTATGATGAAATTGTTGCGCGGGTGGCAGAGAAGACGAAGGATCTGGCCGAGAAAAAGCGCGTGCTCTTGCTGCAATATGCAGAAACAGATGGTGCATATACCTTGAAAGTTGCGCCGGTGAGCTGGCTTCAGACTCAAATTGTTGAACTTGCCGGCGGCGAACCGGTTGGCACTGAAGTTGGAATGAACGCGAATTCATGGATCGACGTGAACTTTGAACAGATCGCTGCCTGGGATCCTGATGTCGTGCTGGTTGTGAACTACTTTGCGGATCCGAAGGCCAGTGTTCAGAAACTGTTGGGCGAACCGGGCTGGGCGCAACTGCGCGCTGCAAAAGAGGAGCAGGTGTTCCCGTTTGGGAAGGATACGCTCAGCTGGGATTCAGCGTCACCGCGCTGGGGACTGGGACTGTTGTGGACGCTTAAAACCGTTTATCCGGAACTTGGTGAAGATATCGATCTGGACCAGGAAATGCTCAAGTTTTACCGCTGGTTTGGGCTGAGCGATGAAGTGATTGAAGAAAATCTGATTGCCGCCTATCACGCAGAACCGGCGTTGGTACCGTAACTGCCTGGCAATTTAAATAAAAAAGATCTCCCTGTTTTCAAAAACAGGGAGATCTTTTTTATATTGAAGCAATAAGCCCGCAGCAGGGTTTATCCATTTTTATCAATCAGGAAAGCAAAAAATGGTTCATTATCGGCTTCCAATATACCAGCGCGACTTTCACCCGCATATTCAGCCGGAAATGGTCCTCCTCAGGGAACAGGTTTTCTGCCAGCATTTCACGGATCTCCCGGTCAAAGCGCGTATCTGATTCTGGGAGACGGAATCGTTCACGGATACTCTGAAACGCCACTTCCAGCGAATCAAACACCTTTGGGTGCGGATGCTGGCGTTCCTCGAATAGCACGTTCGCATGAATCCCCATCGTCAACAATGCGTTATACAACACTGTGAAATTTGGGCTGTCGTGCGGCTGTCCCCAGATCCTTTGTGAAAGGATTGCCAGAGGATCTGATGCCAATGGTGCGCGGATCAGCAGAAAACAGACCTTGCCAGCGCATTCCTGCATCTGACGGATCACTGTTACAAGGTCAGGCATGGCGTACATCGCGTGCGAGCAGAGGACGAAATCATGTTTTTCTGCTTGTGTTTCAGGCCATGCACCGGCGATCAGCCGGACATTTTTGGTTCCGAGTTCCTTTTGCTGTGCTAAGAAAACGGCACGCATCCCGGCAGATGGTTCGATGGCGGTCACACTGCGCAGGTATGGCGCCAGAAAAAAAGCCCAGTTGCCTGTGCCGGCGCCGATGTCGAGTAGCGTGGAACCGGGGTTTTCTTTGAAAATTTTCACCAGAAAATCACGGGTTGTATCCGGTTGACGCCAACGTTCGCGGACACGCTCAGCAAACTTTTGTGCGTTTTCTTTCCAATAATCAAAAGGCTGGCCGTTCTCACAATTGAAGCTCTTGTCTCGTAACGTCACCAGCTCCTGCCAGAGGCTGACCCAATTTGTCATCTGTTCCAATTTCACCTGCTTTCGTCCGTTAAGTTGCCACTTCCAAACCTGTTGCGATAAAAAGTGATATGTTTTTTTGCAATTGAGCGCCAGCCGAGCGATTCTTGAGCAAATTTCCAGCCATGCATGCCCAGGATGTTCCGCAGTGTCTTATTTTCGATCAGTTTTTCCAATGCCTGTTCCAGCGCGTACACATCGTTCGGCGGGACTAACAGACCCGTTTCATAATCGCGGATCATGTCTGGAATCCCACCAACATTCGTGGCGATGACCGGTTTGCGGAAAGCGAAGGCGGTTGGAATAACGCCTGATTGCGTTGCGGACAGGTACGGCAGCGCGACAATTGCGGACTGCTGCATCACTTCCGCAACCTCCTCATCACTCAGGAAACGATTTGTGATGCGGATTTGCGTTTCTTTGCGGTAGAACGATTCGTAAGGCTGAAGGTTGCCGCCGCCGGCGATATGAAGAGTCCAGTCAGGATGACGGCGTAGCACACGTTTTGAAGCTTTCAGTAGTACGTCAATCCCCTTGTACGGTTCAATTCTTCCAAAGAAGAGGATTTCTTTCTTGGGAGCCAGTGGCGTATCCAGTGTGCTGCTGAAAAAATCATAAACGCCATGAGGGACAACGAGGATATCCTCTTTCTTTTTTCCTTCTGACACCAAAATTTCTTTCCCTTTTTCCGTCAGTACGACAAAACCATCCGGCTGATGGCGGAAAATTCCTTCGGTGACGCGGAAATGGAACGGAACACCTTCATGATGGATCACATCGTGAAGCGTGTATATTAACGGTTTTCGGCGAATCTGCCGAATATAAGCGCCGAGTATCGGATTCCATTCTTGTGCAGCAGTAATATGCACAATGTCCGGATCGAATGAATTGAACACACCGGTAATTTTCTTCCAGATTGCAGGGCGGAACAGACCAGTAAACGTGCCGCGTGCACCTTTACCAGTTAAAAGTTCAATTTGATTCTGTGGCGGCAAATCATAGCCGGCAATGTGTTCTGCGCCTGCAATACTGATCACGCGCAGATCGCAGAGGTGCTGCAGTTCACGTACCAGACAATCATTAAAATGCAGCAGCCCGCCTCTTCTTGTCAGGCAGATAATCAAAATTTTCGGGGTGGTTTCATCGGTTTTCATTGAGCGTATTATTATTCCGTTTTATTTGGCAGAAAGGTGCAATCCAAGAGTGCGGAAGCTTCCGCCACCGCAGTTTTATTCGCTGCTCCGGGAGCAATCTCCCGTTCAATGCGCTGCCAGAGGGCGCAAAGCGGATTATTCATCATAGGTGTCACCTCAAGCATTTCGTGAGTTAATCTTAATGCCTTTTCCCATTCGGATTGATGGGCATACCCTTCAATAAAGGGAATGCGCTCCATCGGATCGTTGGGATGATCGCTCAGCGCAAACGCCTCGTCACCCAAATGCGCAACAGTCTTCCAGTCTCTCTGCTGCCGGGCGAGGTCAGCATGTTCATAATACCAGCACCAGTTTTTCCCCGGCTCAGCACCAAAAAGTGTGTTGTCCAAGCCAGTCAGATCACCGGATTGCGGAAGAATACGCGCTTTGTTTGTCAGCAAGGCGGCTTCCCGGTCGATGATCGGGATTGTCTGGTTAAAACCATCCACCTCAGGATCAAGCACATGAACGCAGCCGGGAGCTTTGTAATACACACTGATCGCGTCCTGGTGTTCCCTTCAAAGCGGGCGGAAAGATATTCCTGGACAATGCGTTTCCCCACTTCAAAGCGGCTTAGCGTTTCTTCGCGCTTGGTATTTGTATATAGCATATAAGGCATGTTTCCGCCGGAATATTCCGGCGCATAGATCCAGTTGAGGGGCGCTGTCAGCGGTTATCACTGCTGAAACGGATGGGCATGACGTTGGTAATCAAAACGGTGTTGGCTTCCAGCGCAGGGATGCGCCACTTTAGCTGATAGAAAAAATCACGCGTGGTTGTCCAGTCGCGACGGTAGGCGTTAGCGGTCACAAACTGATCGCCGGTGCCAAACGCAACAAGGGCAGCGCAGCCCAGCAGGATCAGGCGTGTCAGCGTTCAGTGCGCATGAAGAACCTGAACAGACCGGTCATAAACAACGCCATGCCAAGCAGGAAAGGCAATGTATAGCGGCTGTTGGGAAAGACAAATGAGAGCCAAGATTGTGTCAGCCAGAACGGCTGACCGCCGAGTAGCATCGCTATCAGCCCAGTCAGCATCATCTGTACTGAATCAGGGGACGGTTTTTCTTTTCGGCGGCTGGAATAAATGAAGAACAGTGCGGTTGTGATTCCCAATGCCAGACCGATCACCGCCAGATAAACGGCGAACGTCTGGCTGCCCAACTGCGACTGGCTGGGTAGTTGCAGCGCTTTTCCCCACGCCTGAACGGTTACAGCGAACAAGTCGCGGGCAATGGCTGCAAAATAATCAACTGTTGTTTGCAATGGCGCTTGTTTCAGCTGGCTGAGCAGAGAAAAATCATAATGAAGCGTTTGGGTGCGGTTGAAGAAAGCACGGTAGAGGACGCCAGCCATAAACAACAACAGATAAGGCGCGCTATATTGGGTAGTTCTTTTTATAACCGCTTTTTCTTCATCGGCTTGATGGCGCACTTTAAGACAGATGAGCAGCGGGCGCAGCAGTTCCAGCAGGAAGAAATATTCCGAGGCAAACAGATTCACCGCGCTCAACGACAACGCGCCGATAGTCAGCGGCAAACGGTATCTCCCCGTGCGAATGACTCGCAGCGTCAACGAGAATGAGATCAATAGCAGACTGAGAAGCAGATAGGAAAAGCCGAAATTCAATGCGATCGGCTGCATGGTAAAACCGGGATAAACAATAAAGAAAGTGGCTGCCAGCGCAGCGTTTAGCTTGTCTGTATTCCATATTCGAAACACCAGCCAACCGACCAGTGTCGCACAGCCGGTTCTCATCAGCAATCCATAAAGCTGGATTGTCAGCGGATTTTTCCCGGTGAATGTCATCACAATATTTTGAATTTGGCCTGCCAGCGGACGGCTGAAACTGAAATGGCGTTCCATGCCCGCGGCGCCCAATTCAAATTTGGTCCACAAATACGCCCAGTCGTCCCAGTAAATTCCGAGCCGGCGGACGACCAATCCATATCCGAGGATCATCAGCAAAGCCAGTGCAACCGGCAGCGGACAATACCCGTTTTCAATACGGTGTAATAGTTTTTTCATGGGAGGGGGCGCTTTCCAGACAGCATCTCTTCAATTCCAAGGCGATAAACCATGATTCGATAATTCTCAAAACGCAGGATTTCACGCGGTGGACCCAGCGTATCGGATGATGTTGTCTACCGTGACGTCTTGATAATCGTCATCTGCCACAATCACGAAGTTGGATCTCAGGTTGTTGTACCATTCTGTCTTGCTGAACCAATAATACGGATAAGCACCGGCAATGCCATCCTGTTCAAGGCAGTTGATGGCGCTCACCCGCAGTCGGTTGTTTGAGGCAACGGTTGTATGATTTGCCTGCCAGAAATCCGCATATCCATCCGTCAGGTTGTGTTCCAGCAGCCATGTCGCCAGTCTGTCTTGCGGGGTTACAATCCGGTTCAGCTTCAGCGGACGGATGCCTCCGGCGATCAAGATCACGGCAGTTAGAACGATAAGCGATCTGAAAGAATACCTGCCTCCTGCCATCCGGTGGTTCGCCAAATTGGTGCGTGTCAGCCTGCGAATGATCAGAACTGTGAATGCGATTGGAAAATGGGCATAGTAACGTCCCCCCTGCTCACTAAACAGGAATGGCACAAGGAGCAGGAAGATCGTCAGCACAGCGATACTAAGACTAAGCAGCGTGCTCAACGTGTCATCCTTTTTTCCTTGAAAGAAGGCGATGATCATGCGAAAGACAATCCAGAACCCGTATAACAGAACCAACAAGCGCAATCCGATGAAGACAGTCTGAACGGAAAAAACCTTGGTGCCGCTGAGATCCGCAACGGACATCTTCAGGAAACTTTTTACAAAAAGTAGTACTGAGGCGAAGAGCGAATCAATCGAATTGAATTTGGTTAATTCTGTCCGGCTGTTCAGTTCCGCGCCACCCAGCGCCAGGAAGGCTCGTTCCAGTAAAATTCCCGTGATCACAGCCGCCACTGACACCAACAGCAGCCGAATCCATGGTTTTTTGGGGTGATTCTGATTGGAGAGAATTTCTCGCAGCGAATATAGCACGACAGGGACGATCACGATAGGTAAAATGAAACTGTCACTGGCCGTTCCGGCAGCAATCAGCAGCGCATAAAGCGACGTGAAGAGCGTCCTCTTTTCAGATGGCAGGTACTGCGGTTCAATCAGCCTTTTTAAGCACCAGAAAGCTGCCAGCGAAATAACGAAAATGCCGACATGCGCACGAGCGCTTTGCAGCTGGAAGACCGGCGGCAACGCAGTCATGGCGAAATACAACAGCATATGATGCCATTTACGCGGGTTGGGAAGCAGCAGGAAGCCGAATATGATCATTCCAAGATACATCGTGGCGGAAGCCAGCAGATATGCTTTTGTAGAAACCCCAAAAATCAGATTGGCAACTATGTAATATGGAATTTCTGAAAAGATGAATGTTGCGCCGGTCAGATTCCAACCTTTCAGGAATGGGTTCCCATGCAGGATTTCATCTGCTTCCAACAACAGGCTGGCAAAATCGGAATTCATTGCAATCTGAGCGTATCCGAGGAATAAGACAACCCCGATCAGCCCGAAAAGCGTTGCCAACAGGATAATTTTCAAGGTTGATGAAAGCAGAATTCTTTGCATTGTCCTCGCTAAATAACAAAAAAGCCTGCGATCAGAAACAACAGGATCATAATCGGGCTGGCGCCCCAAACCAATTCCGCCATCTTTCGCAGAGAGGGCGTTTTGTAAATTTGGACACCGGCTGCCAGATTTACTAACCACAAAATTGCTGCCAATGCCGGTAACAAAATGACATTTCGCGCCGGCAGTCTGCTGCCGGATGAAATGTTTTCGTCAATAGTATTTGTTAAAGGCACGGTGAGCAGCCCAGACAGTCTGAAACCAATCCAAAGGGAAAGGATCATCAGCAATCCAACAGAGAGGATGATGGAGCCGCGCGCCGTGCGGTTTCCCCAGGATGAAGCGATCCAGTCCGCAGGACGAACCGTTTCATGCGGTATTTCATGCAGCGTTCCCATCTGCATTACGCGTTCAAAAGCGCTCAGAAACTGCTGCGGTTTCGCTGGTGAGATTCCAAAAACTGCCTGCGAAGTGCCGACAAACAGCATGTTTTTCACACTGGATGCCATGAATTCAAGCGGATCGCTGTTTGATGTCTGTACTTTGCCGAGATAAGCCCCGGGCATCGGCAGGAACGGCCAGGGAATTTCCTGCCGCATTTCCGCCGGTGTGCGGATCCAGTCAATCTCAGAAAGCGGAATCGTCTCATGACGCAGCCCCCATTTGATCCGCAGGGAACCGCGCGCCAGCTGGTAGTTGGCGGTTATCAGCGCATAAGTACGGTAAGCCATCATGCCGATTGGAAGCAACAGAGCGACTGAAAAGATGAATGACAGGAAAAACAGTAATCCCGGTTGCTGCCTTGAGAAGAAGAGAAAAAGAAAAATGGTGAGTGCGGTGAGAATACCCGTCAGCGGAATGAGCAGCAACAATCCCGGGAAAAGGCTGGGTTTGAAGGTATATTCACTCGATTCGATGAACGGTTCAGTCATCATACCGCCGTCAGAGAACCTGCCTGAGCGCAAAAGCGACTTCCTCGACCTGTTCCCGGGTTGTTTTTCCGGAAAAAGGAATTGCCAGACCACGACTGCCGAGGTCTTCGGTGACCGGGAAGCGCCCTTTCTCATAACCGAATCGTTCCTGCATATATGGCTGATAGTGGATCGGTGCAAAATACGGACGTACCGGTATTCCCAATCCGTCCAATTGGCGGATGACCTTTTCCCGGTCGAGTCCGGCATCCAGCCGGATTACATAGACGAACCAACTGCTGAGTGTGGTGGTAGACGCTACCCGCGGGATTGTCAGTCCTGCGATGCCTTCTAATTCCTTATCGTACCAGTCGGCAACTTGCTGACGGTTTTTGAGCAACGTTGGCAGCCGGCTCATTTGTACTGCTCCCAGAGCGGCGCTCATCTCGTCCATCCGGTAGTTATAACCGAGGTATGTGTGATCCAGCCAGGTATCACCAGGCGCCCGTCCCTGATTACGCAGCGCGCGCATCATATCGGCTGCGCTGCTGTCGCTGGTGACAATCATCCCGCCTTCTCCGGTCGTGATCTGCTTGTTGGGATAAAATGCGAACACACCGAAATCGCCCAGACTGCCTGCCTTGGTCCTTTATATTCAGGCCCAAGCGCTTCACATGAATCTTCGATGATTCGCAATCCGTATTGATCGGCGGTCAACTGCAACGCGTCATAATCAGCCGGCTGTCCGAATACGTCAATTGGCAGCATCCCTTTCAGGATTCCGCTTGGGAGCACCCATGAGGCGGCAGCCAACGCTGGCGGGCTGTTTCAGCCCCTGCCAAGTCCCGAGCGGCTTCAGCTGCCATTTCCGGGTCAATGTTTCCGGTGAGCGGGTCAACATCGACGAAAATCGGAGTAACACCTTCATACAACAAAGCGTTTGTGGAGGCTACAAACGAGAATGGCGTGGTGATCACCAGATCGCCGGCAGTCCAACCGGCTGCCCGTACGCATAAGTGCAGCCCGGAAGTGCCTGAATTGACGGCGACGGCATGTTTACAGCCGCTGAAATCCCGAATAGATAGTCTCAAATCTCGACAGCCAGGTACATGCTTAATGCGTTGGTATTCAGAACAGTGGCGATCGCTTCACGTTCCGCATCGGTCAGATCCGGTTGTGGCATCGGCACGCTTAATTTTTTCATATAGTCCAAGTGAAACTCCTAAAAGTTGGGATGCGGCGTGTTGGGGTTGAATGCGATCTGCTGATTGACATTGATGCGGTCCTCCATGCGCACCTGTCCACGCAGAAAAAGCACCTTCTTCAGTCGCGAAGCCAACGACGGTGACGTCGCCCCAGATTCGCCCGGTGCTGCGGATTTCCAGCTTCTCTGCCGTGATGTTACCGCGCACCGTCCCAGCGACAACGACTGTGTTCGCCCGCAGATTCATACAGGTTACCCGCCCCGTCTCTCCGACTACAATCAACCCCTGAACCTGAATCTCTCCTTCAAACGTGCCTTCGATGCGAATGCCGCCGCTGCCGCGCAGGTTGCCATGCCAGTTGATCCCCGGTCCAAGGATGGAGGTTACCCGTTCGATCGCCGGGATTTGCGGCTGCTGGTTGGCTGGCGGATTTTTCTTGAACATGTGCGTTACGCAATCTTTCGCATCGGTTTCATTTCTTTTTCATGGACTGTTGGTGAATATGGCCAGACACTCCCGGCATAAACTCTGCCGTTTTCCGGCACGTCCGCTTTAACGACTGCGCTGTTGCCAATGCGGGCAGCCCTGCCGATTCTCACCTGCAGGTTGATAGTTGCTCCCATTCCGATTTGGGCGAAATCATCCACACAGACTTCACCTGCGAGCAGCGCACCAGGCGAAAGGTTCACGCATCTGCCGATCTGACAATCATGCGAAAGGATCACGCCGGCGTTGATCAATGTGCCAAAAGCGACGGTCGAAGCGCTGCTGATGTAGGCATGCGCCAGTATCTGGACGCCATCCGCGATGACTGCGCTGGGTTCAACCAAAGCAGCCGGATGGATGAGCGCCGGAAATTTGTAGCCGGCGGATTCGAGTTTTTTAAAAACCTGTTGGCGGACGTGATAATTCCCAATACCGCCGACGGTGTTGACAGCATAATCAACACCTTCAGCGCGCAACTCTGCAAGCCGTTCAGATTTTCCAATGACGGGAACCCCGAGTATTGCGTCACCGGGCTCCAGTCCGTCGTCAATGATGCCTTTAATTGTCCACGTGTTTAGGCTGCGGATCAGATCAATGATCGTTTTTGCATGTCCGCCGCCGCCAAAAATTAGGATATCTCTGTCCATATCCCATATTTTACCTGATATCTGACTTTTACCCGCAGGTGATCATCCGAGGAATCTATTTAAGTTAGGCGTGGGCATTGATGCTGACGGCCTATTGTTTCAATTATCGATGATTTTAAACTAGAAAAAGCTTTTCCCTTGCTTTTCCTTGAATATTTGAAGTGTCGGTTGAGACAGCAAATTATCAGACTTAATCGGGAAAGGGGTGAAAGAAATGGGTCAGACCATCTGTCTGACCCATTTGACGTTTTGATTTTTGATCGATAAATTGCCGCTTCGTTTTATCCGGTTGTGTTTGTTATAATTCAGGCACAACAGTTGAGGCGCAAGCCCAATCCGAAAACCAACTTACTGAGGAGCGACATCATGCAAAAAATCCGGGTAGCGTTTCAGGGTGTACAGGGAGCTCATACTTCAATTGCGGTTGACAAGGCATTCCCCGGTAAAGAAGTTGAATCGGTGCTGTTCCCCACCTACGAGCAGGCGTTTGAAGCAGTCGAGAAAAAAGATTGTGATTATGCGGTTATTCCGATGGAAAATTCATTGCAGGGGAGCATCCATTCCAACTATTATCTGCTGGCACGGAAATTTCTGTATATTGTCAACGAAGTCTACGTCCCGATTCATTATTCGCTGATCGGGCTGCCGGATGCGAAAGTAGAGGATGTTTCACTGGTTATCGCCCATCCGGGAGCGCTTGAAGTCTGCATGGGATATCTGAAATCCCTGCCGGGCAAACCACAGATCGAAACTGTATATGATACCGCCGGCAGCGTTGCGATGCTGATGAATTTCGCCAACCCTGAGACTGCCATGATCGGCTCTAAATCAATTGCTGATTTTCATCAATTGGCGGTTCTGGACGAAGATATTGAGGATACTCCCAACAATGTTACGCGCTATAACGTTTTTTCGCGTGAACCCATCAACCCCGGACCTGGAGGGAAAACGACGATCGTATTTTCGACGCATCATAAACCTGGTGCGCTGCTTAACGCTATGCGGGTTTTTGCGGAGCGGGACCTCGATCTGACGAAAATTGAGTCGCGCCCGATCCCAGACGATCCATATGAGTACATGTTTTACGCGGATATTGCCGGCCCGATGTCAGATACAAAAGTCAAAGAAGCTGTGGATGAACTGGAAAACTACCATGCTCCCGGATCCGGGTGTTAGGCAGCTATCTTTCCATAGAGATTGACAGCTTTATTGAATGCAGCTCCTTTTTTGATCATACTTCCACAGTGTTTGTAACCGGCGTTGTCGGCGGACTACGTTTCTGTTTGCGGGAGCAGCTCACCAAACAGCGTGAAGCCGCGTTGTTTTTTCTTGGAATCTTTAATAAGTCTTGCCGGCACAGTTGTTCTAGACGCCATTTTGAAAGCTGGCCGGCCAACGTTTTATTATCACACTACCCGCTGGGATGGGTGTCCGTAAAATTATTTGCAGCTGGTAGCGGGCCGGCAGCGCTGTGCTTTTTCGCTGCTTCTGTTTTACCAATCTTGCCTTGGGAATGTTCGACTAACTGCAGGCGTGCAGCTTGTACGTTTGGTTGTTTTCAGCCTGTTCATTGCATCGTTCATGGAATTTTTCATCTTCAATTTGCGTCATTACGAGTTGATGGGCGAGCGCAAGCCGCACATAACGGCGGAACGCGGTGACTTCCAACCCTATGGGATGTATTTTAATCGGGCGTCTCAGCGTTATACCTCATATGCCTATGACGGCGTATTTAGGATCGCTGTTAATCTGGCTGCTCTGAAAATCCGCAATATTCAGCTTCCCCTGCTGAACGATGCCGCGGAAACGCGTATCCGGATTGCTGTGGCAGACGAGGCATATGAGTTCCCGCGAGTGCTTGCAGAACAGCTTTTGATGCCGGAGATTCCCGGAGAGTTATAATATCCGCTGCACACGACTGGCAGATCGACCTGATGGAAATCCAGTTTCCGGATATGAAAAGCGCGAAATCACCTTGGTCGCGTTGGATCAGTTGAACTGAACCGGCAGCTTCCACTGCGGATCGTGCCGTGGCGTGCCGGTTTCGTTTTTGCGTTTGCTTTTCTAATCATCATTCTTTTTCCGGGCTCATGGTTTTATTCGATTCCGCTTAATCTGAAATCGTTGAAACAAAAAATAGTCGTGCCGTTTACCATGGGCGTCATCCTGCTTATCTGTTTGGGTTTTATGGAGCAATATCAGCCGTTCAGAGCTTCACTATCCGAACCAGCGAGAACCGCAAAAAGCTGGAGCATCTCAATATCATCAATTGACTGAAGCATTAGCGGCAGGACAAATTTGGTTGCTTCACCTCCCAAAATGACATTCTGACGGCTGAACGCCCGTATGATACGACGTACCGACAGCACTATCGGTTGAATTATCAGTGGGACGCCGTCTTTTATAACGGACGGTATTATGTATATTTTGGCGTTGTACCTGCTTTAACGCTGTTGCTTCCCTGGTATCTGATCAGCGGCAACTTCTTGCAGATGGGTATGGCAGTGCTGCTCTTCGCCTGTCTGGGGTTGGTGGCAGCATACGGCATTTATGCGCGAATGGTCAGGGTCGCGTTTCCACGCCTTCCCTTTTTATTGTATCTGTCCGGTTTTCTACTGATTGCTGCTTCTTTAAATCTAACCTGTGTCTGCGCCGTCCGCAGGATTATGAATTGGCGATAGTTTCCGGTTTGTGTTTCAGTCTGTGGGCGGTTTTCCTGTTATGGCTGGCTGCTGATCGGCATCTTAGACTTTTGTATGAAGTTGCTGCTGGCGTTTTGCAGCGGCAGTGCGGCGGCGTTGGCCGTCGGCTGCCGACCGAATCTGTTGCTGATCTCCCCTGTTGCTGTTCGTTCCGGGTTGTTCAGCTCTTGGCGTTTACGCGGCGACAGGAAACAAATATTTCTGATGGGCGCCTGCTTTCTGGCGCCATATCTCTTGATTGGGCTGCTGTTGGCGCGCTATAACTGGCTGCGCTTCGGCAATCCGCTGGAGTTCCGGATCCGCTATCAGTTGAATGATGCCAACCAGTCGTTGGGCATCCT
Organism: Flexilinea sp.; assembly: GCA_040766005.1. Classification (GTDB taxonomy): domain Bacteria; phylum Chloroflexota; class Anaerolineae; order Anaerolineales; family Anaerolineaceae; genus Flexilinea. Next base: position 54,363 of record JAXGRI010000011.1, read on the forward strand.
GCGCACCGGGATCAGCGGCGTTCTGCTGGCTTTCTTTCATTATCTGTTCACCCCGATAACGACCGATTTGAACTTCCCTTTCATTCATTTGAGTGAAATCAGCCTGCCCTACAATGGAATTTTGTACCATGACAATCCAATGATGGGAATTTTCGCCTTCCCGTTCTTCTGGTTTTAACACTGGTTCCGGTTTTTTGGAAGCGGCTGCGAGAGAAGATAATTACTGCGTATGTTGCAATCAGCCTGACAATAGCGGTTGTAGTTTGCCTGATCGGCTGTCAGTTTTCGGTATCGCTGCGTTATTCGGTAGATTTTATCTGGCTGTTTGCGTTCTCAGCGGCAGCTGCCTTTTTTGCGCTTGGGAAGCCGCGGCAGAACGGGAGATAACCCGCCTGATAGAAACCGAATTTTAGTCAGTGTGATGGGAGGGCTGGCGCTGTTCACAGCGCTGTCACTCAGCGGAGAAGGCAACTGGTTTCCAGCAGATCAACCCGCTCTTATTTCGACAATTGGCTGCCGCGTTTACTTTTTGGTGTTGAGCGACTTACAGATATTGCTGACCCGCTCAAAGAAGCAGGTCATTCCCTGAAGATGAATTGTTTTCCCGCTGTCAAGGATAATTTTTCCGGACAGTTTGCCAAAAACCTGATGCTGATCGGGGATGAAAGTATGAGGACGTTCAGCTTGGCTGCCCGGTCGAGGAACGGATGAAATTCGCAGTTCACCCGCTGATCATCGGACAGAATTTTCCAGGGACGCATCAAATTATCTGGATCCTGCGGCTTGAACGTGACCGCATTCAGTTTACTGGCAGCTCCATCATAAAAGAGCATATTCTCGCTGGCAGCAGAGGGATCTCCAAAACCATATCCAGGTTAAAGCCAAACCGTATTCCTTCTTCCCAGGAACTGCCGGAACCCCAGTACCAGGTGTTTTTGCGTGTCCAGACGCCCCTGCCCCAGTCAAAAGTCGCGAATGTTTCTGTGCGGTCAAAATCCACCTGTTTTTCTCCAAGGTGATAAGAACCTGCGGCGGGCATGCAGTTGATTTTTTGGTTGTAATAAAAAGCCTTCTTGTCATTTGCCCATATGCGTAGCGATGACCATGCGGTCATCAAACGGTTGTGCGATCAGAAATTCCGCTTCTAAATTCTGGTTTTGATAAAATCGATTGAAATGACAGCGCAGTTCCCGCGCCCCGTCCCGGCTGTGGAAGCGGATCCGGACGCGCTTATTCTCAAACTGGGTAATGCCTTCATCAGCCTCTTGCGGCATCTGGAAGCGACCAAGCGGGAATGGTATGATCACCGATTCAGTGTGTTGGAAACCGTTTTCAAAATTCAGCACCGAAGCTGAAATCAATCCCATATAACTGTTGTCCGCGATGGTCAGCGCGATCGCGTCACGATCATTGGCGATCAGGTAATAATCCCACTCTTTGATTCGCAGACGGTTAGCTCTGATCGCGCTGCGCTCATAACGAAAAACGGGCTTTTTCGCCCAGCCGGGTTCGCTTAGCGATCCTGTTTCATCCAATAATGGCTGGAGAACTGTGACTTCGTTTTGCATTTTGCTCCCCTTTCAGGCGGTGTCTGCACGCGCTCCGATCATTGTGTTTTTCGGTAATCCTCCCGTACCAAGCCGTAACATAAACAATCGCAAATTCCTTGATTGTTCCAGTCACCCTGTTTTTTCACGCCTTCCAGTTTCAATCCGCATTTGATCATTACCTTTCCGGAGTAAGGATTAGCAGGGTCATGGCGAGACTCGATCCGATTGATGCCGACTTCTTCAAAGAAACAACGGATTATTTCTTCCAACGCCTCGGATGTGATCCCCTGGTGCCACCAATTTTTGCCGATGCAATATCCGATGTGAACCATTCTGATCCTGTCATCTTTTTCGACCACGCTGATACTGCCGATCGGTTCATCCGGTTGTTTTTTCAGTGTGATCGCCCACTGATAATTATCCGGCTGTTGATATCCTTTGATCCATCCTTTAATGATGGAACGGGTCTCATCCACTGAGGTGTGCGGCTGCCAGGTAAGGAAGCGGGTGACATCCGGATCAAGAGCCCAATTGCGCCACATGGCTTCGGCGTCCTCAAGGCGAAAACGACGCAAGGTCAAGCGGTTTGTGGAAAGTGTTTTAGTCCCAAGGTGTTGCGTTGGAGATGTCATTATTTTTCCTTTTCCAACCTCAGCAGAAAATCTTTGATATCCAGTCCGCCGCCATAGCCGGTAAGAGAGCCGTTTGCCCCGATTACCCGATGACAAGGGATGATGATCGCGATCGGGTTGCGGTTATTTGCCAGTCCGACGGCGCGGCTGGCTTTGGGGTTGCCGACAGCTGCCGCAATTTGTCCATAGCTGCGGGTCTCTCCATAAGGTATCTGCTGTAATGCCTGCCACACGCGCTGCTGAAACGCTGTTCCAGCGGGCGACAGCGGCAGGTCAAATGTTTTGCGGCGTTTTTCAAAATATTCTGAGAGTTGTGCGTGAGCTTTCTTGATTAGCGGGGTTTCATCGATTTTCCAGTCCGGTGAAATCCCCTGCATGCCGAAAGTCAGCCCAATGATTGCCTCTTCATTCGCGGCAATTCCAATATTGCCAATTGGGGTGTCGTAGAGTTTGTACGATGTCATAATGCATCCTTTTCTAATTGATAATAGCTATTGTCCAGTTCATTACGACTATAAATATCTTACCAAAAATTAACCTGATGCGGGATATTTTTTCTCTTGTCTTTTTGTCAATGAGCTGTTTGCCGACTTTCATGCCGCTGGAGCCGGGACGGACAGACGAACGCGGCGCTGGTTGACGGGGCAGCGAAAAAGCAGTACAATCTATTTAGAAAAAAATCGAAATAGGTGTGTAGGTGAACTACCAGGAAATTTTCAAAGCGCTCGCTGATCCGGTCCGCCGGGACATCCTGTTCCTGCTGCGGGACGACAGAAAAACCGCCGGTGATATTGCGGCGCGGTTTGATCTGAGCGCTGCGACCATGTCCTACCATCTGTCGATTCTGAAAAAAGCGAACCTCATTTATGAAAGCCGATTCAAGAACTACATCTATTACAGTCTTAATTTATCAGTCGTAGAGGAAGTCATGCTTTGGCTTTCTACGTTAAATCCGCCGCAGGCAGCGGATGACGGATACTCATATATCAAAAGGAATAAGAATGCTGAAAATTCAAAACCTGACGAAAATCTACCCAGGCGGGAAGAAGGCAGTTGACAATTTTTCGCTGGAAGTCGCTCCGGGCAAAATTTATGGATTTATTGGACCCAACGGCGCCGGTAAGACAACCACAATCAAGTGTTGTACCGGAATCCTCAACTTTGATCAGGGGGAGATCTTTGTTGAAGGAATTTCATTGAAAGATGACCTGGTTGCAGCCAAACGGATTATGGCGTATGTGCCGGATAACCCTGATCTCTACGATTATCTGACCGGAATCCAGTATCTGAACTTTATCAGTGATATTTATGAAGTCAGTCAGGAAATGCGCCGGCAAAACATCATGGAATATGCCGAAGCGTTTGGTTTAAACCAGGATCTTCAGGATTTGATCGGTTCTTACTCCCATGGCATGAAGCAGAAACTGGCGCTGATCGGGGCTTTTGTGCATCAGCCGCGCTTGTTGATTTTGGATGAACCGTTTGTTGGACTTGATCCCAAATCATTTCACATTCTGAAAGAGCTGATGAACCGTCTGTGCGAAAGCGGTTCATCCGTGTTTTTTTCCAGCCATATTTTAGATGTTGTTGAAAAAATTTGTGAACATATTGCGATTATTCAGCAGGGAAGGTTGATCTACAGCGGGACAATGTCCGAAGTCCGCGGAAACCAAAGTCTCGAATCCATTTTTCTGGAGATGACGGACGATGAGCGTAATTAAGCAGATCATAAAATTGTACGGGCTGGGAAATCTGGGCATCAATAAACTCCGCTACAGTAAAAACAGCTCGGAAAAACTTCGTTCCATTGGCATTCCGCTGATCATTTTGTTGAGCGTTGGGATGCAACTGGTCAGTTTTTATGAATTGATCAGAAATCTGGCGTTGATGCTGCGCATACCCGCTTTGGCCCATTTCATTTTTACCGCGCTGGGTGCTGGCGCATGGATGATCGGGCTGACGATCAATTTTTTTGGCGGCAGCGGCATCGTGTTTAATGGCAAAGATTTGCCGCAGTGGTTTTCCCTGCCGGTAAAGACGGAATCGATTCTGACAGGCAGGACGCTCATCCTTTACTTGTGGACGTTGGCGGTCGAGGTGTTTCTTTTCCCGATCTTTCTGATCCAATATGCCCGGATAGGCGGACTTACACCGTTGAACCTTGTCTTGACGATTGTTTTTATCCTTTTTCTCCCTGTTGTTCCGACAATCATCGGGTTGCTTCTGAGCCTTGGGATGAACCGGCTTTTTGGACGGAGAGCAATTACGCAGCGCAGTAAGACATTTCAAATAGCTTTTATGGTCGTTTTGATGGTGTTTATCTTCGTTTTCATCTTTTTGATGCCAAATGAATTGTTCCGCCAGGCGGTTTTTGGGATTTTGAAAATGTTCGCTCGGGTCAATTGGTTTGCAAATCTGTTTGCGGACGTTGTCGTTTATGGAAAGATTTCCTCATTTCTTCTGATAGTATCGGTTTCACTTGTTGCTTTCCTGATCTATCGCTGGTGGTTCGGAAAACATTTTCGCCGTATCTATGAGGATCAGAATGCGGTTGGCATTCAAAAAAGAACGGGCGTCTTCAGCTTCAAAAAGTCTGCGCCATTCATGGCGTTGTTCAGGAGGGAGATCACCCGTTATTTTTCTTCCGGTATAGTTGTCATCAATTCGATCCCGGGATTGATTCTTATCACATTGTTCAACGTTGCCCTGTTGTTCAAGCCCGAGATATTGGAAACATTGAATATGATTCCGGCGGGAGTGCGCCCGGACTCGCTGCTGATTCCGGCTTTGATGATCACGATCATGATTGGCATGACGGATATCACAGCGTTTTCGATTTCTTTGGAGGGGAAATCATTTCCGTTGCTGAAGAATTATCCGGTACCAATCAACGCAATTTTTTCGGCGAAAGCCGCGCTTCCTTTCAGTTTCAGCCTGGCAGCATTGCTGATTAATCTGCCGTTGTTCGCCGCAAATTTTTCACTTTCTACGGTTGATCTGGCGATATGTTTTGCATTGGGGATTTCCTATGCATTGTTCATTCCGTTGTACGGTTTGCTGGTTAACCTGCTGTTTCCAAAATTTGACTGGGAGAATGAAACGATCGTGGTGAAGCAGAGCATGGCATCATTTTTCGGAGTAATGGGCGGGATGATGCTTGGTTTTGGCACCGATGGCGTTATGGGGTTTACGCTTGCCCTTGCGAACTGGATTGATTGTGGTTTCAGGCGTATTCTTCCTGCTGTTTGCAAGCGGCTGGACTGATTTTGCGCTATTGGGGAATTCGGCGTTTTCAGGAAATATAAAGAAAATTGCTGGTTGCAATCAGGTAAAATCATGTATATGAAATCTTTCTCTTTTTCAGGAATCATTGCCTGAACTTCCGGATTGGATGCAGATTTTGTTCTCGGCTGATGATGTCGGAGGGATAGAAATCCGCAATCATTTTTTTGACCTCTATATTCGCCGAATTGAAGTTTGGCTGAATGGCAGGCGGGCTGAATGGCGGTTTCCGCAAGATGGACAATCGCTTCCGTTCCTTTGGAGAATGGGCGCCCCGCTGCGCTTATCAATCAGTGAACCTGTCAGTCGACAGCAAAATATACATGTGATGGTGAGCACAGATGAAGCGGGAACGCTTTTTTCAGCAGCCAACCTGCACGGCCTGAAACGCCAGTTTCACATTATAAACAGTCTTTGCTGGATGTTTTTCAGCGCGAGTACACAGTTGACGTGATTGTCGATTCGCGGCAGGTGGTCGGTAAACGCAGCGAATTGAAACTGGGTTTTGCCCTTTTCCCTTTTGAGAAAACAGAGGACGCGTCAGTGGTTTGACCCTGTGGCGGGCGAGATGAAGCCGGCTGTGCTGCGGATGGTGAAAGATTTATCGCCTCAGTTGTTGGGCGCACGGGTACATGAGTCTGATAAACCAGAGCGGTTGATCGCGTTTGCGCGCGCCTGCGCCGGGTTGGAAAGCGGAGCCTTATTTCAAGTTTCAGCAGATTGATCGCGTTTCGATATGGGTTTTAGAGGCAATAGAGCTCTTTTCTCAGCTTGCGGCAGAGAAAAGCTGGTGGCATACTGAAGATAATATCTTGATTTTTCATGGCCGGAGGCGCTTTCAGCCAGGATTGCATTGCGTGCGACCGGCTTCTGGCGCAGCTGCGGGAGCGGGGAATCCGTTGTAAGGTGATTGGCAGAACAGGCAGCCGGATACCGCGGAACGACCAGCAGATTCAGCGGAGGATGCTGATTTCGCCGGGATTTCTGGGTTTCGCCCGGGACGGCAGAGCTGGATTACCGGCATGCCAACGCGCAAAGAGAACTGGCGTCCGCGCTGCCTGTCAAGTTTGAACGGGCTATTCGTGCAAATGCGGTTGGTGTGGGCGAGTTGCGGTCTTCTAAACCGTTGGCTGTTGCGCCATTGTCCTATTTTCGTTCGCCCGATTTGCCAGCTGAAAAATACCGGATGAATCCATCGAAAATTGATGCGTTTTATTATGCAGGCGTGATTAATGCTATTTTACGGAATTCGGGCAAGGTGGCGTTGGCGCTGCTTGGGCCGTTGATGGGCGAAGGCGGCATCATACAGAGCTCCGAAAAAACGTTCTTCCCTTCCGCACTGTTTTCGCTGTTGCAGCTTTATCAGGATACTCAGGAATTTGTGCTTGGAACACCCGTATCTTTTCAAAAGCAGATCCCGATGATGGTTAAGGTGGTATCCCTGCCGTCGTAGAAGCGCAGACAATTCCGATGACGGATGTTTTTGCCTCGCGTTCAGCCAGCGCGGACAAATTATTTTTACTGGTAATGAACCGTCATCCGCGGAAACGGGCACTTGTGAAGGTCAGTTTCTGCGGGTTTGATCCAATGCGACCACTGCGTACGAAGGTGTTGCGCAGCTCAGGCGACGACGCAAAATTCAGCTTCGGTTATCCGGAAAATGTACGTTGCGGTATCGTGAATATGCCGAAGTATAAAATGATGGATCACGTGAATCTGGATATTCCGGCAGCGGGGATAGCTATGTTGCTGGAAATGACAAGCTGATCAGGGGCGGCGCAAGGTATTGCTGCTACTCAGTACGAGCTTTAGTCCGATATTTGATAATCCGCGGTTTTTGGCATTTGGAAGCCGGATTAATCAAGCAGCATTCATGGCGGATGTTTCGGTAGAAAGACACTTCTTTGATTATACTGTCATTTGAACCGGAAGATTCCGGCAAACTCGCGATTTTGAATAAGGGAAGCAAATCTTTATGATCGATGTAAATGAATTAAAGAAAGGTGACGTTTGAATTGGACGAGAGGAACTGCTGAAGGTTCTGGAATACGAACATAATAAGACAGGGCGTGGAAACGCGAATATAAAGTCAAAGCCCGCAACCTGCTGGGCTCGATTAATGAGAGCGCACTTTCAATTCGGGGAACCGGGTTCAGGATGTCCGGCTGGATTTTGTCGCCAATATCTGTATCCTTTGTTGGCGATTACGGTAGCGTTGCAACACGACAGCCGGTTATGCGTCGGCGTTATGAAGGATGTGACCTTATCTGAAACTGAAGATCGGCTGACGCTATGAAATGAAATCATCGATTATGAATTGCCGTTGACGGTGGATCTAAAAGTGGTTCAGGCAGACGTCGCGGTTCGCGGTGACACCGCTACCGGCGTGTCAAGCAGGTTACTGTGGAAACCGGTGCGCGCATCAGCGTCCCCAACTTTGTCAGCGAAGGTGATACCATTCGGGTAAACACCTCGACAGGCGAGTATCTAACTCGCGTCTGATTTTCTGATATAAAATTCTGATTAAAAAAGCGCTGAATAAGTTCAGCGCTTTTTTATCAAACCTGTTGAGCGATTAACCGAGGAACCGCTTCGGCTTTTCCGCTAACAACCGTTCAAATACGGCGATCGGATCTTTCACCTTGCTCAAAACCATCATTGCAGCGATGATATACGGCTTGTAGCCGGCTTCTTTATAAAGCGGCACGATAGCGGTCAAAAAACGGATGCTTCAACTTCGCCTTTTTTTGCAGGAAACACCGGTGATGTCGGCGAAGCCAGTGCATATACGCTTTGCCGTTTTTTGCTGGATTTAATCAGTTGTTCGGTGCATTCCCAATCATAATGGTTGGCATTCTGTGGAAGAGCAGTTCGCGTTCAAGCGCAGAGAGTACGCATCAATCCTGCGGCATTCCATAGAGGTCGGTTCGTTTTTCCATCGCTGCAAATGGCGCCCAGCTCCTTCGGATAGACGATATCGGCGTTTTCGAATGCCTCTGCTACCATTGAGTTGGTCTTTGTGAATTTTCCACCTGTTTTTGTGCGTTCTTCACGGAAACTTCTTCCACTTCAGGCATCTCTTCGTATCCTTCAGGTGTGCCAGGACGACGTCCATGCCGAAACAGGTCATCAAGCCAATTACGCCTTGCGGAACGGAAAGCGGCTGCCGCGCTGGGAAGTACGCCCAGGTCACCGCCCGATTTTCTTCCCCTTCAGTTCTCAACGCCGCCGAATGTGTTGATGATGTGCAGCATGTCAGACATGCTCTGAGTCGGATGATCAATATCGCGTTACGAAGTTCACCAGCGTTGGGCGCTGTTCAAGAACACCTTCTTTATGTCCATCGCGTACGGCGAGCTTTGCTGACTTCGGCGCATATAGGTATTGCCCTTGCCGATGTATATCGTCGCGGATTCCGATAATATCCGCCATAAAAGAGATCATGTTTTGCGGTTTTTCACGTACGGTTTCACCATGAGCAATTTGTGATTTACCCTCATCCAGATCCTGCACTTCCAACCCCAACATGTTCGCCGCGCTGGCGAAGCTGAAGCGGGTGCGGGTAGAATTGTCGCGGAACAGCGAAACAGCCAGTCCGCTGGCAAACAGGCGGGTGAAATGTTATCTTCACGCAGGCTGCACCGGCAGATCCGCCATAAGAAGGTTGCCATCACTTCATCGTCCGATTTTTCCCAGGTAAGCAGGAAATCGTCGTCATACATATTGGAGAAATTCAGATTTTTCGTCTCAAGTATTTTTGATTCATTAGCAGACATCGATCCTCCGTTATATTGTTGATGTTATTTCGCGTACTTGCTGGCGTATAAATTTTAGAACTGCGGCGTACATTGCAGCAGCTTTGACCAGGTGACTGATCCAGGTTTTTTCGTTGGGAGCATGTGCTTCTTCTTCAGCGCTTGGTCCAGAAACGGCTTGGGGATGCCATAGCGACCCATGATTGAAACGCCATTGGTTGAGAAGGTCATTTGTCCGACCAGCGGTTTCTGCGAAAACCCCTCACAGAGCGTCAACCAGTGTTTTGGTTGCTTCATGATCTTCAGGAATAACCCAGGTCGGGAAATAGCATTCGGTGGGATATTCCAAACCGGTCCATGACGGCCGTTCGTAGGTATAGAGAGATACGTCAGCATTGGCAGCCTTGACGCCGGGCAGATTTTTGATTTCCTGAATTGCAGATTCCCAGGTTTCTCCATCGGTTAGGCGGCGGTCGAGTGAGATAGTGCAGCCGTCAGCGACAGCACAACGGGAGGGTGTCGTGCAGAAAATTTCGGAAATAGTAACAGTACCTTTACCCAAGAATGGATCATAATGCAGATTTTTCGTTCAGTGCGTACTTCTTCGATGATTTGAGCCATTTTGTAGATCGCGTTGTCGCCGCGTTCTGGTGCGGAACCGTGGCAGCTGATACCATGCGTATGAACTTTGATTTCCATCCGGCCGCGGTGGCCGCGATAAATGCGCAGGGATGTCGGTTCGGTGATCAGCACAAATTCAGGGCGGATCTTGCTTTCTTCGATGATGTATTGCCAGCAGAGGCCGTCGCAATCTTCTTCCTGAACAGAGCCAACGACCAACAGGGTGTAATCATCTTCCAGCCCGAGGTCTTTGATGATCTTACCGGCGTAAACCATGGAGACCATTCCGCCTTCCTGGTCTGAACCGCCACGGCCGTAGATTTCATCGCCAATAACTTTGGGTTCATAAGGACCGGTAACCGTCCAGTTTTTAATCTCGCCGACACCGACATTGTCGATATGGGCGTCCATGGCGATCAGATGTTTGCCGTGTCCGATTGTACCGATGATGTTGCCCATTGGATCAATTTCAACTTTATCAAAGCCGACTTTTCCATCTCTTCTTTAATCGGTAAATCACTTCTTTCTCATTACAGGATTCGCTAGGGAGTGCGATCAGGTCACACATAAACTTGGTCATATCTTCGGCGTAGCTTTCTGCTTTTGCCTTAATGGCCGTAAAATCAATGCTCATTCTTTTCCTCCGAGTATTCCGATCATCATTCTTTATGGTTTTATCACAAAAAAGAAGTTGTCTTACAATTAAAAATTGATCTGCCAGTATTGTACACTAAGTGATGTTTATTATCTACTATTTTTAGTAAAGTCGTTGTACTTTTAATTGTATGACAATCTTCATTGACTGGTTGTTCATTAGGGCTGGCTTGTCCAGGGATGTGATTCGGGCGGTTGGCGCTTGAATCGTAGAAATTTATTAATATATCTGTTTGCAGGAAATCAAAAACCTTCCACTGGTATAATCTTACTGTGTATTACAGGAGGGACATTACGTGAAACAACGCGGCCAAATCAACATCGTTTATATGCTATTAATGGTAGGGATTATCTCCCTGCTTTTGTATTCATTCACGGAAAACCGTTCGTCAAGCAGCCTGATCTCAGTTAATCAATTAGCGGATCAGATTAAAAATGGAACAGTTGCCCATCGAGTCAATTCGACGAACGTTGATGTCCTGTATAAAGACCGCTCAACGGCGAAGTCGACGATTGAACAGAAGAGTTCACTGTTGGAACAATTGACGCTTTTGGGCGTGACTCCGGAACAGCTTTCCTCTGAAAAAATTGATATCAAGATCAAGGCGGATTCCAGTTGGAATGGAATTTTCTCCATCTTGAGTTATTTGCTGCCAGTGCTTTTCCTCGGTGCGGCGATGTATTTCATCTTTCGCCAAACACAGGGCGGTGGAAATTCCGCGCTTTCATTTGGGAAATCACGGGCAAAAATGTTTGAAGGGGATCATCCGACCGTCACGTTTTCTGATGTGGCTGGAGTGGATGAATCCAAGGAGGAGCTGCAGGAAATTGTTGAATTCCTGAAAGAGCCGCAGAAGTTTACCAGTCTGGGCGCGCGCATTCCCAAGGGCGTCTTGCTGGTGGGGGCTCCGGGTACCGGGAAGACGCTTCTTGCCAAAGCTGTTTCCGGCGAAGCTGGCGTACCTTTTTTCTCGATCAGCGGATCCGAATTTGTTGAAATGTTCGTTGGCGTTGGCGCCAGCCGCGTCCGTGACTTGTTTGATCAGGCGAAGAAAAACAGCCCGTGCATTATCTTTATTGATGAAATCGATGCTGTCGGCAGGCAGCGCGGCGCCGGCTTGGGCGGCAGCCATGATGAGCGCGAACAAACCCTCAACCAGATGCTGGTGGAGATGGATGGTTTTGAAACGGACACAAATATTATCATTATCGCGGCGACCAACCGTCCGGATATTTTGGATCCGGCGCTGCTTCGACCGGGTCGGTTTGATCGTCAGGTCGTTCTGGATCGCCCGGACGTGAACGGGCGGGAAGCAATCCTGAAAGTTCACTCCAAGGGGAAACCGCTGGATCCGGACGTTGACTTAAAAGCGCTTGCCCGCTTTACGCCCGGGTTTGTTGGCGCTGATCTTGAAAATCTGATGAACGAAGCAGCAATTCTTGCAGCGCGCCGCAACAAATCCAGCATCAGTAAATCCGAGATGGAAGAGGCTGTTGAGCGGGTGATTGCCGGACCGCAAAAGAAAAGCCGCCTTCTTTCTGAAAAAGAAAAGATGATTATTGCTTACCATGAAGCTGGACATGCGATGATAATGACGGTTATTCCGGAAGCGGATCCGGTTCATAAAGTGACAATTATCGGTCGCGGATCCGCTGGCGGGTATACCATGCATCTGCCTGAGGAAGACCGTGTGCTGATGTCGCGCAGGCAAATTTATGCAGAAATGGTCAGTTTGCTTGGCGGCAGGGCGGCGGAAGATCTGATGTTTGATGATATTACCTCCGGTGCATCGAATGATATCGAACGCGTGACGAATCTGGCGCGCAGTATGGTAACTCGGCTTGGAATGAGCGATTCTATGGGCCCGATCGTTTATGGAAAGAAAGATGAAATGATTTTCCTGGGACGTGAAATCTCCGAACAGCGCGATTACTCTGAGTCGATTGCAGAAAAGATTGATCAGGAAGTTCGCCGGATTGTGGAAGAGTGCTACGATAAGGCAAAATCAATTTTGAACGAATATAAAAGCGCGTTGATTGAAGTCGCCACTAAACTGATTGAAGTTGAAACGCTTTCCAAAGAAGATTTTGAGGCGATTTTCCCGCCTCCGACTGAAAAACGATCCTCGACACCGAATTATTTGGAAGCCTGACCTGAAATCGTAAGTTTTTTATGAACAAACGGAAAATTAATTTATCTGTATTGCTTTTTATCAGTTCTGTTCTGGTGATTCTGGCAGCGTTTTGGTTGTTCCCGGATTTGACGACCGCAGAAATTGATCAACAGCGAATCTTTTCTTATCTTAAAAAACAGATGGAGTTCGGTCCGCGTATCCCGATGACAGCGGGACACGCGGATTTTGTTAACTGGGCGAGTGGGGAATTTGCAGAAAATCAATGGAATGTTACCCATCAGAAAGGAAAATATCAAGACAAGGAAATCATCAATATCATCGCGTCTCGTGACGGCACGGGTTCCGATGACCAGCCATGGCTGCTGATTGGTGCGCATTATGACACAAGGACGTTTGCTACGTCCGAAGCGGATCCGGAAAAACAAAAAATGCCGGTGCCGGGCGCTAACGATGGCGCTTCCGGTGTTGCGGTGCTGATGGAACTGGCTAATACGCTCCCGCGGGATTTGGATAAAAAAGTGTGGCTGGTCTTGTTTGATGCAGAGGATCAGGGCGATATTCCCGGATGGGATCACTGGTGCCTGGGATCAACGCTGATGGCGAAAGAATTCGACGCAAAAGGGCATAAACCGGATGCGGTCGTAATTGCGGATATGATCGGAGATAGCGACCTGCAGATTTATCGCGAGAACAATTCGGACCCGAACCTTACCAATGAAATTTGGGCGCTTGCCGCCGACCTGGGTTATCAAGACGTGTTCATTGACAAGCCGAAGTACAGCATTTATGACGATCATATTCCATTTTTGAAAATCGGGATCCCTGCTGTTGATCTGATCGATTTCGATTACCCTGCCTGGCACACGCTGGAAGACGATTTGCACAATGTGTCTGCGGAGAGTCTGGCTGCGGTGGCGCAGGTTTTGGCTGCGTGGATCAAACAGTAATCTTTTGTGAAATGTATCAGAAATGCTCAGGTCTTCTTTTTTAGTGGATACAGAACAAAAAATAATCCTGCGAAGAATGCCTGATAAAAAGAGACAGTGAGACGAAATCTGGGATAAGTGCCATACCCATTGGGGCCGGAACTGATTAGAAGAAAATAAAGAAAGATTCCTGCCATTGCGACAAAAACAATTGGTGGACTGATTTTTTTAATCGAACCGAAAATTCCAAAGCACATACAAATAAATATGATTCCCAGAAGGATAATATTTAATACTGTCAAAATGCCAGCTGGATTTGTTACAAATGATTGAATTGCACCTTTGAAACCAGAATTAAGGAATGAGTTTTTGACAATATCGATAAAATTTAATCCATCCGGGCTTAATCTTATAATATCAAATATGCTTGGATAGAAAAGTATGAGAGTTGTTCCTTTTATTGTTAGAAGCGCAAATAAGGGCAAATTACTTAAAATAGTATCTTTTGCAAGCGAAAATTCAGCTTCTTGCAAGGACATTACCTTAGTCAGATCTTGTAATGCTTGATCCTTTTTTAAATTATCCTGTTCAGTATAGAAGTCGGTTCCATTATTAATCGCATTAATTCCAGCGGTATGATAATAATAAAGATTATGCGAACTAATTGCAGAAAAACCTCGAAAGCCGGTTAAGTTTTGATTTCTGATCTGCCATAAAGATGCTGGAAGATAGCACGTGAAAAGTAGAATGCCAATGGCGTAAAAACTTTTGCGGTATTTTTTTTGGAACGATAAATGAATAAAGACACCAATCGCGAGACATACCGGTAAATACAAGCTGACAGGACGTACGAAAAAGCCAAATGCAAACAAAATCGCTGCAACGAACAGATTGGTAAAACTTCCTTTCTTTAAAAAGGCGACAAAAAAGAAAGATGCGATCCATAACAGTGATTGGAAAAGTGAATCACTTAGAATAAATCCTGAGAAATAAACATCATGTAAATTTACAGAAGCGAGTAGCCCGCCAATCAACGCTGCCTTTCTGTTTTCAGTCAAATCAAGGATCAAATTATAGAGTAAAAGTACTGATAGAATATTTAGTAATACTTGGATGATAATGACTATTTCAACCCAATATGACAGCGAGATGGAAATGAAAAGGGCTAAAAACAATGGATACCCTGGGGTCCTGATAATTTCCGGAATCCCTTCATTGTTCAGGAATTGTCCGATTGTTGCAATCGAGTTTGCGGGATGAATATATGTTTCTGAATCCGGATAAAAACCCGTGCTGATTTCAGTAGAGAAATTCATTGGGCCAACTAAGAAATAGAAGAAAAGGATTCGGATGCCTATTGTGATTCCTAGAAGCAACAATTTTCCTTTATCTTGCGTTAGTAACGTTTTCATGAAAAAATTCTTTTTATAATTATTGGATGTGATGCTTCTGGTCAAGGGCATAAAATGAAAAAACTCAAAAAAACAATTCTATTCGGTACAATCTTCCTAATAATCATATCATATCTAATATTCTTGAATCGTCTCGGGAAATTGTCAATTTTCTTCAATCAGAAAGAATTAAATAGTTTTCAGCCTGACACAGGATATGCATGGATTGCAGATATAGATGATCCAAAAATTGCGTATGGTTACGATTTGCCGATTTCTTTTTATGAAGATGAAACCAGGTACTTTCTTGATGAATCTTGGACGACAGCCGATGTCCGTGAAATAGGAAAAGGTAGGTTTGTCGTCTGGAATAATGGAACGATATGTTTTTCAACATCGGATAATACAGATCCAAATGTCAATAACAGAACCTACAAATTTGTTTACCCAAAGATGTTAGGGAATCGGTTAGCACGATATGTTTATGTAATAACCTTACTTTCCCTTCTAATAATGCTATTTGTTGAAATCATATCAAATCGAAAAAAGATGTCGTCAAAGTTAGAAACCTTTTTGTTTTTTTGCAAAGAAAATATAACCTATTTTTCTCTACTGGTCGGAATCGCTATCAGCTTTGTTGTTCTTGGTTCAAAATACCTTCTCCGGTTGCCTTTCTGGGGCGATGAGTTATTTACTTTAAAGAATTATGTTTTTTCTTCCAACTGGTTTTACCCGGCGACCTATTATAACTATCCCAATAACCATGTCTTTTACTCATTGATTCTCTCGCTTTATACGAGATTGTTCGGAATAACTTCTTTCTGTGAGGCAGTTATACAGCCCTGGAAAATCAGATCCATTCATCTTTTGTTTGCTGCGGTCACAATCATTTTTACATCGTTGACGGCGAGGAAAATAAATCGATTAGCAGGTATCATTGCTCCCTTATTTTTAACGTCCACAATCCCTTTTTATACATGGACAACACAAATTCGTGGATATGGTTTGAGCATTATGTGCATGAGCCTGTTACTGTACCATTATTTTGACTATCATCTGTCAAAGAAAAAATATCATCTGTCTATTATTACCATTATCGCGGCCTTACTGATCTATATAATGCCATCTAATGCGATTTTTATAATTGCATTGATGATTGTTGAATTTATTGAGACAATCAGAAACTGTTCTGCTTTGAAACCGCCGTTTGATTGGAAATTCCAGTTTTGTAAAAGTTTAAAGGATTGTTTTGAATACAAACTGCTACGATCGTTTTTGTTTGGAGGTTTACTGTCGTTGTTCCTTTACTTTCCAATTCTTGATCAGGTTTTGATGCGTATCTTCTGACGGCGCCCAACGCAATTTTTCGTTGCAATCAGCTATTATGTCGATAACTAAACTTTTGCAGAACAGCGTCCATGCTGCAAAGTCCTTTTATAGCTAATAATGAATGGTTTGTAATCGTTGGTCTGATCGGTGCAATACTTTATATTGTTCAAAAGCGAAAGAAAGACCCGATCTTCTCGTTTTCTGTTCGGTCAATGTTGCTGGTCATATTATTGCCGGTATTTCTTTTCGGTATCACCCAGTATGTCCCTTATCCGAGGAACTATCTGCCACTGATACCCGTGTACGCTTTTTTAGCTGCCGTTTTGATCAGCTGTATTTCGGATGTATTAACAAATAACTTTCTGAAAAAATCTTTTATTCTGATCATGATTGTCGTATCTCAGTTTTCCCTGATTTTTCAAGCAAAGCAATTATCAGAGATGAAACCTGCTTTGGGGTTGTCGGATTTGTCGAACTTGGCAAAGCCATATTTTGTTTCTGACAATTTCAAGATCAATGATACGTTGAAAACTTTAGCGGCGGTCAATGTGCAAAAACATCCAATTCTTTTTTCTGACCCCAAAGAATATTATCTCGAAGCGATATGTGAATGCTTTGGTGAGGTCTGCTTTTATGATGCGACTGGGCCATTATCTCAGGAACAAATTTCATCAAAAGCGCCTTATTGGCTCATTCAAACCAATTGGTCGGATCAATCGAAAGGACTTCAATCTGCTGTTTTCGAGAATCAGTGTGTACTCTCTTCAAAAATTGAGGAAGCACAATATACTGTTTATGTGTGCAATCAATGAATGATGAAAGAATTTTGTCTTAGTGCCAGGCAATTCATTGTAAGTATTAAGGCAGGTTATTTTTCTTCTGGTGGATTAGAAAATCCACTATAATTCATCTTTGATGGAAGATAAAAAGAAAGACCATATGACAGTTCGATTGTCTTCGGAGCAGCAAGAGATTTTCAGCCAGGTTCGTAACACATTGACGGAGCTGCTTGCGTCCGTTTCCCGTACAAACCTTCAGCAAGCTGAAACTGAAACGCTGCGCGATACGCTGAAAACGCTGGAAGACCGCTTCCTGATCGTGATTGTTGGCGAATTCAATTCCGGAAAATCAACTTTTATTAATGCGCTACTGAACACTGACCTGTTGCAGACCGGCGTTACACCAACTACGGCCTTGATTCATCTGATCCGGCATGGTGAAACACAGACCATCACATCGGTTGAGGACTGGGGGTTGCTGGTGACGCTGCCCTCACCGCTGCTGGAATCGGTCAGTCTGGTGGACACGCCGGGCACCAACTCGGTTTTTGCGGATCATGCGATCCTGACAAATTGGTTTTTCCCACGCGCAGATCTGGTGATTTTTGTTACCTCAGCTGACCGTCCTTATTCCGAAAGCGAAAGCCACTTTTTACAGGAGATTCGGCAATGGGGGAAAAAACTGATCATCATTCTGAATAAAACCGATCAGGTCGAAGGGAAAAAAGAACTCGAAGATATTGTCCGTTTTATTCAGGAGAATGCTCAACGGGAGTTGAAGACAGACATTCCGGTTTTGGCGGTCAGTTCCCGTACAGCTGATACTGCCCGAAAAAACCAGGCGCCGGAGCTGTGGGAGGAGAGCGGTTTCCGCCGCCTTGAACAATTCCTGCAGGATCGGCTGAATGAAAGCTCCGCTTAAAATCAAGATGGAATCTGCGCTGGGTGTTGCCGAAAAATTAGCAGCCGAAACTGAATCGTTGCTGGTTGAAGAACAGGCGTTTTATCAGGAAGATCTTGAACTGACGGAATTGATCCAAAATCAGGCGGTATCTTATCAGACTGAGCTGGATAAGGAAATCAATCGTTCCATCCGGGAAATTCGCAGCATTTTTGCTGAGATCAAAAAACGCGGAAACGATTATTTTGAAGAGCTTTTCAGGGTAAAGAATATTCCGAATATCCTGAAAAAGGAGAAAAACCAGCTGGATTTCCAAGATAAAGTGCTAAAGACGCTGCCGACCGAAATCGAACGAAAGACGAACGAAATGGTGGAGTCTATCTATTTTCAACAGCAGCAGATGACCCAGTTTGCGACTTTGCAGATCGAAAAGCGTAAAACCCATTTTCCCGGATCAGGCATTTCAGCCAGTGAACAGACCCAACGCAAAGAGCTGTTGCAGAAGATGCAGCGCTCTATTGATGACATTCTTGATAAATTAAAACATGAAATGGCGGAAGAGATTGGGCAGAAACACGTTCGATCGGCAGTTGCCACAGGGTTGGCGATTGAAGTCTCCGCGATTGGAATTGGTGCAGCGCTGACGATTATCGCTACGACGGTTGCAACTGACATCCTTGGGATTGTCGCCGCTTTTTGGATCGGGATTGCCGGTTTTCTGGTGATGCCCTATTACCGTAAAAAAAGCCAAAAGGAGTTTGAGACACAAATCAGCAGTGTTGAAGAAAAGTTGGTGCATGCTTTGGAAAAAGAGTTGCGTTCAGAAGTTTCAAATCAGGCGCGTCAGTTTGAACAGGCTGTTGCTCCTTTCAGGCAGTATGTTCAAAACGCCTTACAAAAAATCGCCGGTGTCCATAACGATCTGGAAAAGATCCAGGAGGAAATCCTGCAAATCCGGCAACAACTGTAATTTGTCCCAGCGATAATCTTGTAGTCTTCGGCAGGTTCTCCCGACAGATGATTTACGGATCTCTAATATTTTCACGGTAAAATAAAAAGGCAGCCCGGATGGGTGTGTATAGAAATGAAATAACAGAGCGGATTGTGACCAATCCGTTGGAGTAAACATGAACACAATTTGGATCATATTGCAATTTATTCTGGCTTTTGGAATCATGGTATTTCTCCATGAATTGGGACATTTTATCATGTCAAAATTGTTCAAGGTCGAGGTCGAAGAATTCGGCATCGGTCTGCCACCGCGCATGCTCAAGTTGTTCACCTGGGACAACACCCTTTTTTCGTTGAACTGGCTTCCTTTTGGTGCGTTTGTGAAACCGAAGGGTGAGTTTGGCGATGACACCTCTGAAGGCGGTTTTAAAAGCGCCAAACCCTGGCAGCAGCTTTTGATTTACATCGGCGGCCCATTGATGAACCTGCTAACAGCCTTTGTAATTTACGCAGTTATCATCTTGAATATTGGCTACCCAGATCATCAAACTGTGCTGATTGAACGGGTTGAGCCCAATTCCCCGGCTGAAATTGCCGGGATCCAGCGCGGCGACCATATTCTCTCGATTCAGGGGAACAAAGTCGATGATTTCTCGGTGGTGATTCAAACGGTAGATAAAAACCTTGAAAAAACCATTCCGCTGGAAGTTGTGCGGAATGGTGAAACGCTGGATCTTCAAGTTACGCCGTTGAAAAATCCGCCTGAAGGCAGAGGGCGATGGGAATTGTCATCACCTATCCGATGAAAAGTTATCCGTTTTCTCTGGAATTGCAACAGCCTTCTCGAATACCGGTCATATGATTCGCCAATATCTGGTTGGAATCGGACAGTTGATCAGCGGAAAGATGGAGATGGGTCTGGAATCGATCGTCGGCCCTGTTGGAATGTACAGTTTTTATGAGGAAGCTGCCACGCTGGACATGACTCAGGAAGTTGAAAATCAGAAAAAAAAGCCGCTAATTGAAGGACAACGTACTCAAAGCGATATTTCTATGGGATGGATGAACCGTCTGTTGTTTTTTGCTGTTATTTCGATTGCGCTTGGCATTACCAACCTGTTCCCAATTCCGGCATTGGATGGCGGCAGAATTCTGTTCTTGCTCCCGGAACTGCTCTTCAAAAAAAAGCTGCCGGCAAAGGTGGAATATTATTACAACGCGGTGGGCATGGTTTGCCTGCTGCTGCTGATGGCTTTTATCATGTTTAAAGATATCTTTATGCTTTCAAATGGTTAATCATATGAAAAAAAAGTCTCATTCCCAGAAACAGGAACATACGTTTGATTTAGCGCTGGAGGCACTGGAAAAAGCGGATGATGTTCGCATAGCGACGATGATCGGCGCTTTTTCAGACCTTACGGACAAAATGGAACAGCGTTTTTTGACAGTCTGGCAGGGTCTTACGCCAGCGTTTCAGGAAACATTTTTCCATCGGCTGGCGTTTGCTGCCGCGGAGGATAACCTGCTGGACTTCACTGTCATCGCTTTCCACGGGCTGAGAAGTCCCCAAGCCGGTATTCGCTGGGTCGCGCTGCGATTGTTAGAGGATGTGCGGAAAAGCGCCTTGTTGGAGGAAATGATTCGTCTGGCTGATGCAGATCCGGACACCGCTGTGCGGGAAGAAGCAGTCAAAGGCCTCGGACGATTTTTAGTCGATTGTGACTTATCGGAAAGACACCAGAAACGGGCTGAACGAATCAGAACCGCTCTTGAGCAACTGCGCACATCGGACAACGAAACGGTCGCCCTCGCTGCGATGGAATCGCTGGCGTTCGTTGATCCGGGTTCGATTGATGAGCAGGTACGCGCTTGCCTGATCGGGCGACATTCGCGGGAAGTTTGCGCAGGGCTGCGGGCGATCCAAAATTCGCTGAATCGGAAATGGGCGGCGGATGTATTGGACAATCTGGATGAGGACAATCCGGATATTCGTCTGGAAGCGATTCGGGCTGCTGGACAACTGCAACTCAAAAAGGCGTTGCCTTCTTTGCAGCGGCTGCTGGTCGATTTTGATGAGTTGGATGATGATACGCTCGAAGCTGTAATTCTTGCAGCATCGCAAATCGGAGGCAACCCAGTTGAGAAAATGATGGGCCCTTCTTTCGGATGCGCTGGATGATAGTGATCGGCGAGACTTGTTCGAAGAAGCACAAGCCAATCTGGAATTGGCGCAGTTTCGAGCAACGATGGCAAAGGACCCGATTAAGCGCGTTTTTTCCCGCAAGATATCGATGAGGATGCAGATTTTGCGGATCAGGAAGAACTGGATTATATCCAACAGCTGCGCGATAAAATTGATGCGTTGCCGTATCGGGAATCAGAAGATGATGCAGTGATGACGACGACGATGACGATGACGATGAAGCCGACGACCGTGATGGTTACCGTAAAACGAAAAAGGCGACACAATCATCTCGGTTTGGAAAAATTGAAGAAATTGACTGGAGCCGCTGGTTATTGAAAATCCGGAGGATGAGGATGGACGGTTTCGACGATTTAGACGATCTGGAAGCCCTGGATTCCGGACGTTGCCGATAATCCCCGTCACTTTTCTATATAGGTTGCGCGGATTTACCAGGCGGGTCAAAGCATCGCCGCTGATACGGTAGACTGTCAAAGCATCCATCGGCTCTGCCCCCAGCGAGCGATGAAAGCAATGCTGGTTTCGTTCAGTCCAGGCACCACCATTCGAGCACGCCCGCATTCTCGTTCAAGAGCGATTTTTGCCAGCCGCTGAAAAAGCGGCTGCCGAATTTTTTGTTGCGATATTCAGGCAAAACGAATAGATCTTCCAGATAGATGCCGGCACGACAGAAATGTTGAAAAATTATGGAAAAAAAGTGCGAAACCAATCGGATTCCCGTCTAATTCGCCGATCAGCACTTCAGCCGCTTTTTTCTCGAACAGCCACTCTCTTAGGAGGATCGATTCCGTGGCGATCACCTGATCAGCCATTTTTTCATATTCAGCCAGTGCCTTGATGAAATATAGGATCAGCGGTGTGTCGCCTGGCGAGGCAAAACGAATCGTAAAGTTGTCCATTCGATTTTGGTTCATATGGATTATTCCGTTCCTGGCGGGTATCTTTAGTTCTATTTTGCCACAAGTTTTTGGAAAAAGTCTGATGACGTGAAGTGTGTTTTCTGCTGTCTTCGGTTTCGGATCTTTTTCACAGGTTTTGCCGTCCGATATCATCAATAAGAAAGATCAATGAATCATAAGGTAAAGCAAGTCAGTCTGCTTAGGATATCCGGTTGAGATAAAATCGTAAGCGCTGGCAAATAAATTCGATGGGGTGGATTATGGGAAAACTGGATCATGACAAATTGAATGAAATCATTGAACGCACGATGCGGAAATATCGATGTCCGGCTTTGTCCATTGCAGTCATTGAACAGGGGAAAACCACATTGCAGCGCGGTTATGGTACTCGGGAGATGGGAAAGGAAGAAACAGTTGACGCGAACACATCCTACGCAATCGCATCGATGTCTAAATCGACCGTTTCTACTGCGCTGGCGATGCTGCATGAGCAGAAATTGTTCGATTGGGATGATCGTGTGACCCGCTTTTTGCCCGATTTTCGCTTTTATGATCCGTTTGCCAGCACTGAAATACGCGTGATTGACCTCCTGATGCATAACTCAGGACTCCATAGTGAGAGTGGGGGAACGATCTGGTATGGTTCAGATTATACGCGCGTGAAAAAATTTGTCCGGCGCTTGCGTTTTTTGCGCCCGCTTAACAGTTTCGCAGCCAGTATGCCTATCAGAACGTCTGTTACCTTGTCGCCGGGATGGCCGTTGAAAAAATTTGCGGGATGAGCTGGAAGTGACTTTGTGCAGGAGCAGATTTTTTCGCCCTTGGGGATGACACGCACGTTCCCGACCATGTGCAGCCGCGACGCTGCCCGGTCGACAATATCGCTGCTCCTTATGCTCGGAAGATCGAAGGGGAAGCTGACACAAATTCCATATCAAACCATGACAACGCGTCAGACTGGCTGCGTCCGTTCATTCAACTGCTGCTGATCTGGCGCGCTATCTCCATCTGTTTCTGAGCGGTGGGATGGCAGGTTCGGCTCGCTTGCTTTCAGCGGAGTCGATCAACTTTCTGCATCAACCGCACATTTTGGTGCCGCAGGAACCGTTAGAGAAGCATTCACATCCGCGCCTGTACACCCGTCTTAGCGCCTATGGTCTGGGTTGGACAGTGCAAGACTATGACGGTTGGAGGAGAATCGGGCATTCTGGCGGTGTTGACGGCATACGTTGTCGGATGGAAATGCTGGAATTGAACGCTGGAGCGGTGAAAGTGCAAACAAATTTTGAAGATCGCCGCGTGTACGCTCCGTGCTCTACTCGGTGTTAGACATGTTGTGCGGTCTTGAACCGGTTGACTGGGCGGAAACGCTTGAGAATGATGTTGACGCGCCGCAGGACATCAATATCTCGGAGCCGGATTTCAGGGACGCATCCGTCTCTGATGCCGGCGAATATTCGGGTGTTTATCAGGATTCAGTTTATGGGGATATTCTCGTTGAAAATAATGATGGCGCGCTGATGCTCCGGTTTAGCCATACCCCGGCTTTTACTGCGGATCTCTCCCGACGGCATTACGACACATTTCAATTACATTGGCGCGATCGCTATATTCCTGATGGCATGATCACTTTCCAGTTGAACGCATCTGGCGCTGTCAAATCATTCCATCTGGATCAGCCGCGGCTGTTGGATGTCGATTTTACGGAACTGGATGAATATATCCGCAAAAAATGACCTGAACTACTGCTTTAAAGCTTGTCGGATTCTGGATCATAAATAAAAAGGACAATGGAGAACCTCCAAAGAACAGCATCATTCTTTATAGCAGTCTGTATGGCGCTGCCCGCTGATGTCTCGAGGCGTTCGACCTTAGAACCGGGTATGCTGTTCACGATTGCAACACGGTTAAGTTTATCAAATCTAAAGAAAAAGTATTCTTTTCCATCGGGCTTTATGCCGGCGGGATCGTTTACACGAACCTCAGTCTGAAACACCAGATTATGGTGAAGCTGCCGGTGAATGAAGCAGACGAATACCGCGGGACAAACGGCCGGATGAAGTTTGTACGATGATCGCGATCCGCGGACAACATGTTGATATTGTTGATTCTTTCGGGCTGGGCTGCTGCAATTTGGCTAAAAAGTCGTTACTCCGCTGTAGATCCATCAGTGCCAGGATTGCCGGTTTTTCGGCAGGCTTGACAGCAGTCTGGCATTTCGGATTGCGGTATCCCATAAATCTGGTGGGCGTGCTCACAAGCGGAACAAGGATCATTCCGTTTGCGGATCAGCCGGATCACAGCCAACACAACCAGTATCGCCACAACGCCGATAATTATCCATTCGATCATAAAACGTATCCTTTTACAAAATCAAAAGCGCTGCTCGATAAGAGAGGAAAGCGACGAGCCAGGCGATTGTTAGTTGCAGCACAACGGACAACAATACCCAGCGCATTCCAATTTCGCGTTTCATGGTGGCGATTGCTGCGAAACAGGGCGGATAGAGCAGCACGAACACCAGGAAGCTGAAAGCTGACGCCGCTGAAAAAACGGTTGAAAGAGCGTTTGAAAGCCCAATATCAGACGCTTTGTATACAACCGCCATAGCGCTGACCACGCTTTCTTTTGCAAGCAGCCCGGAAATCAGCGAGGTGACAGCCTGCCAGTTGCCAAAACCCAAAGGAGCGAACAACGGCGCTGCCAAATTGCCGATCGCAGCCAAAATGCTTTGTGTAGAATCGCTCACCCAGAAGAAGCGGATGTCAAAAGAGCCGAGGAACCAAATAACGATTGTGCCAACCAGAATCACTGTCATGGCGCGTTCGATAAAATCACTTGCCTTTTCCCAAACATGCAGCGTGACGTTTCGTAAAGTCGGTAGCCGATAAGGCGGCAATTCGATGATAAATGGCGATGGCATTCCGCGAAAAAGGGTTTTTTTCATAATCCACCCCAGCAAAACCGCTGTCAGGATGCCAAGTAAATAGATCCCAAACATAATCAGCGTTTTACTGCGGCTGAAAAAAGCAGCGATAAACAATGTATAAACCGGTACTTTGGCGCCGCAGGACATAAAGGGAGTCAGCAAAACCGTCATATAGCGGATTCTCTTATTCTCAAGCGTGCGCGCGCCCATAACGGCTGGGACGGTGCAACCGAAACCAATCAGAAAGACGATGAAGGAGCGTCCGGAAAGTCCGATGCGGCGCAGCGCGCGGTCCATAATGAATGCGGCGCGTGCCATATACCCGCAGTCTTCAAGAACGGACAAGCCGGTGAACAGGATAAGGATAATCGGCAGGAAATTCAGTACGCTGCCGACTCCGGTCAGGATCCCATCGATGACCAGGCTGTGCAGCCACTCAGAAACGCCGGCAGCGCTGAGCGCCTGATCAGCCCAACTGATGCCGAATTCAATCAGAGCTGAGAACTGCGCGCCGATCCAACTGCCAATTGGGCCGAACGTCAACCAAAATACGAACAGCATGATCAGCAGAAAAATCGGGAGCGCTGCCACTTTGCCGGTTAAGACTCGGTCAATTTTGTCAGAGATCGATTGTTCGCCGATCCGGCGTTTACGATTCAGGTTTTTTGCGCTGACTCTGGTAATAAACTGATAACGTGAATCGGCAATAGCG
>JAXGRI010000012.1:0-52846 GCA_040766005.1 Flexilinea sp.
CGGACAAATACAGAAAGGCTGCTGCAGCCTGTGCCCGTGTCATAATCATGGTTTTCGGTTGAACGCCTGCCAGCCGTTTCATTTCATCGAGTGTATAGTACTTTACTTCGTTGACGGTTGCCGGTTTGGCAATTGGTTTAAGTCCCAAAATCCAGTTAGGCTTGATCGCGCTGAATCTCATTGGATATTCGGATTTCAGCCAGCTGTAAAAGGCTCTGGCGGCTCGGCAGGTTTTGGCGTTGGTTTGCTCAGTATTCGAGGTGTTATCCAGATAGACCGGAAAAGGCGGTTTGATCGTCTGTGATTGCGTCAGCGGTGTTTCATCCAGCCAGATGAGCAGCGTTCGCAGGTGCAGACTGTAGAGGTCAAGCGTTCCGCGTGTATTGCGTTTGACTTCCTTCTGAAATTGCAGGAAAGCTTTGGCGAATTGGTGATTGCTGCGGTTGATCATTGCGTCTTTTCCGGATGGTTCCTTTATGCTTCTGCTTTACAAATAAACTTGTAAATCGTCCGCTTACAGGTTGGACATGCAGCCTTTTTTGACAGGATGCCTTTGATGATGACTGATTGAAAGTCAGATGGCATTACAGGCTTCCGGCAGCCAACACAATAGAATTCATCTGCTGCCAGTTTCGGTTTTGCCTGTGCGGCTTTGCGCGCTGCCTGCTGCTGTTTCAGCCATTCATTGAACCGTTTGCCATTGATGAGAATACGTCCGTTCTCGCAGCGCCTGTGCGGTGCCTGCAGCGTTTCAATGATCTGTTTGCGGATGTAGTCCGCGCTTACGCCTAACACTTCGGCGATTTCATCCGGCTTATAGTCCATGTCCAGCAGCCTGGAACGTTTGATAATGAGGCTGCGCTTGAGTTTTGGTACAGTTGTATGATTCATTGGCTGTCTTCTTTCCGCTTTTTCTTGTTGATGAACATGGTCAGGATTTCAAAATGAAAGAACCTGAGTGAAACAATCCTTTGCCTTGCGTCTGGATAGTACTCCGTGCGGATACTGAGCAATCTACCCATTGGTTACCGTGCCTGTGCGATAAAGCACCAATTCAAAGATAGAACCTAAAACAGTAATTCTGATGATTCGACAGCTTCTGCATGCTGCGGTTCGGATTTTGAAAAGCGGATTAATTCTCATGTTCTTTGCTCCAAAGTTGAAAGTCCGGCTGCGCTGTGGCAGCTCTTTTGATCGCGTCTTTGTAGATTTCAGGAACAGCATTCACTAGGACACCTTCCGCCATTTGCTCAACGCTTCTTCCAGGCTCTTTGCCGGATTCACGCAAGAGCGTAATAGATCGGCTCCGGAATGCTGATTTTGATTGATCTTTTTGTCATGCCTGAACTCCTTTGATGAACTGAACCGCTGCCGGCATTTGAAAGTCAATGTTCCTGACGGTCAAAGTGGTTCCGTTGATTTCCTGATTGCTGGCAATGTAAATGCCATATTCAAAAATATTGTGGCGATGTATTCGATCGATACGCCTAAATGGTTAGCGGTCTTTACAAATGCTGATAATCTTCTGCGTCATGCGGATGGATAAGAGTTTGCTTCATGATGATGTTCGCTCCTTTGAGATTAGATTTTGCCGGATTTGTCCGCTCCGGCTGGCGATTTGATAAACTGTTGATTAGATGGTCATGCTGATGCTGCAGGCTGTTTTACTTACTGATCTTTGCGGCAGGATTTCGTCCAGAATCAGGATCGCTGCCAGCGCGCAAATTCCGCGATACCGATCACGATTGATATCCTTACGCTGCCGTGCATAGAAGAATTTGGTATCTTTGCAATGGCAGAAGCTGCGGTTTGGTGTAATCAGCAAACATGGCAGCGGTTTTGTTCTTGCTCAGTAGGATGCCGAAAGCATTGTGATCCGTTTTTCGTCTACTGCGTTGTTGCTCATGCGTGCGATGGTCTTGATCCGGTTGTAAGCTGTCATTAGCTCTGATTTGGTGTAGGTCATTGTGCTGTAGTTTGCGTTAATATTTGTGGCTCCTTGTGTGCTTCTTAGTAACTATATTGTAGTGCATAGTCGGTATATTAACAAAGGTAAACAGCATGACTAATGACACTTAATAATGCGATAAACATCATAAAATTATGACTAACCATCATGTTTGATATAATAGTCAAAACAACAAAAGGAACGCTTGAAAAAATACGCAGTAGATTGAAGTTGCTTATTGCAAGAAAGAGTATAAGAAGGTAGACGATTATCGTTTTCTACATTATCAAAAGAAACGGGAATTTCCGTTTCTGCAATTGCAGCATATATGCAAGATTCAGTAACAAGGTTTGATGCTGATATTGTTAAAACTCTGTGATTTTATACCTTGTTTGCTTTCTGAACTTCTTGTAATTGAAGAAATGGAAACAGAATGATCACCAATCCAAACCCAAAGCACGAATCAAAGCCTGAATTCACTGAAAAATATACCTGTGACTGCTGCGAGGTCATCTGTGAAGCGTTTGACAGTGAGATCCAACGGAATCATGTACTATGAACTGGAATCTGAAACCGGCTTAGCGGATCTGCATTGTGTTGAGCATCTGTTCGCTTGAATGCCTGGATCAGACGCTGCATGATCATCTGAGTGAAACATTGAAAAGCGGTTCACGGTTTCAAAAGAAGTGATATGGGAAATATGTTCTATTTTCTCTGCGTCAGACCCGGCTACTGAGCAAAATATATCTGTTCATGATTGATCTGCTAAGTTGGTAGGCAGCGAAAAAGACCTGTTGCGGTCTTTCTTGGCTTTCCGCCTTGCCGGGGCCCAATCGGGTTAGTTATTTATTCGGTTGTTTTTCAATAATTTATAGCATAAATTCCTTGTCAATAGCGAATCAGATATCTATCCAACTCGAACAAGGATTCTTTTGCTTGAGCTTACAATCGCAAGAATATCTTCCTGCACGATTGTATCTGTTTTGTAGTCATCCCCTGCTTCGATATCCGCCTCATAAGCCACTTGCTTGTATATTTGTGGACAATTACTGCTTTTTCGCCTGTTTTGAGACATCTTTGTCATATAACGCAATCATAATAATCCTCACTTTTCTTCTTCTTTCGTTACATAAGCTGTTACTAAACGGCGGCTATGGAAAGTTTCATAATCTTCAAACCATGCTGTTAATACGTTAGCTTCTTTACCGTTCACTCCGATCAATCTAATTATAACCTCATATCTTCTGCCAGAATTTATTATTGGGCTTCTCCGTAATAATAGACTTTATCTACATTGCTTGAGAATATTCTCTATTAGCAACTCAACGTTGGATAAATCATAACCTAAAGCTTTATAAAAATGCGACCGCTTTATTCTGATCTTTATCAGGATTTAAAAGCATATTCAGTAAATTTCTCTTTCTGAATTACTACTTTAGCAGAATTCAAAATCACTTTTTCGCCCTCAGCATTAATAATAATATTCTCCGGAATTGCATGACTTATTATACAAACTTAGTTTAATTTCATCTATCGTCCTAATCGCCGGCGCAGGCCCCAAATCTGATTCGGCTTCATCCCACCATTGACCGTAAATCTTCGACCTGCCCAGATTTCCATAAATCAAACGCCGTCGCTCCATTATCCGCGCTGTTCTTCTGGTGAAAGTTCGAGAAACCATTCGCGGCCGATTTATATGGAAAATTTGTACAAGTTCAAAGGCAAAGTGTCCCCAGGCTTTGGATTGATGTAATCATTCAGATGGCCGCTCAGTTTTTGAGCTGATGTTTCCTTGCTCAGTATGCGAACGCAAAAAAACTGTAAACCTCTGCAAAAGCCGCGTAGAAGCTCACTGTGCGATTTGGCGTTTCAAAATAACCAAAGTATCAAACGCGTTATCTTCGCAAATTGCCGCTGCGAACGCGCCTGCCATACTGAGCAATCCATTTCCGGCGCTGTACACGTGCAAATACAGCCGAATTTCAACGAGAATCCTAAACAGGCACTTATAGTCATTTCAAACCAGTAATGCAAAATTCAACAGATAAACCGCGCTGCAGCTGCGGGAAAATAAATGCTTTGTGATTCTTCTGGAAAATCTCATTTATAAAAAAATGGATTATGATACTACTGTCTGAGGTGAGAAAGTCCACCGCTCACGCACTGAGTTCAGAAATGACCAGTCCCGGAAGATGCTGGAAGTGGTGGCCCAGCCAGATGATTTACTAAGCCGGATTAATCGTCCGGCTTTTTTTGTGCAACCGATTAGCATTGGCATGTTTTGCTCAGTATCCTGCGCGCCTCCACCTCAAAAGTTACAAGTTAGTTACAAGGTGTTTAGTTCGTCATCCATCCTGAGCAGTCCATCTGAAAGCGGTCAAATTTGAACAGGTTCCGCAGATTGCTCAGTATCCGGCATGGTTTCACACTATTCTGTTAAAAAGTTATCGTTATAATCGCGCCTCGATACTGAGCAAGATGCGTATTTACTCGTAAAATGCACTTTGCGTCACCTTTTCATCATTTCCGTCACCTTTTTCATGTTTGCGTCACCCTACCGTCACCCTTTTTTTAGGCAAATCTAGGTGTTTTAGGGCTAAGTACTGAAAAAAAACCGCAATTGGTGACGAAGGTGACGCAAAAATCGAGTAACTCTTTAATATATTTCTTTCTTTTTTATTTAACAAAGTTAGTCAAAATTACCGTCACCTTCGTCACTCTATGCCCTAAATCACCTACGTTATGTAGTGACGCAACGGCAAAATTTCCGTCACCCTATCGTCACCTTCGTCACACTTTAGGCGTAACGCAACAAATTAATTTCATTTCAATAACCTTATTTAATCTTGATTCCTGCAAAAAATACACCTGTTCTACCTTTTCCTTTTGTTAAAAACGGCATGAGGTCTAATTTACGATAGAAGGTTTTTTGACTCATGTAGGCTTCGTCAAATGTATAACCGGTGGTTATTTGTGGAATACCGCACCACTGGACATATGAATTATGTAAATCCGCGCCCGGCGTAGAAGCCTGCGGATCAAGAACACATTTATCCTCAATGAACTTGAAAACCGGGCCTTTTTCATCATCACGGTAATTATTCAAATTGTCCCTAACGGATTGCGGGATCATTAAACCATTTTTCTGATAATCCAAACAACCGCGAACCAGCCATGCAAGGATACCGGAACTTTCTGTTTTGAGTTTCTCCGTCAAATCGCTGTCCTGTAATTTTTCAAAAAGATTAGACGGATCAGCGTCATCACCAAAGTATCCGCGCAATGGTATTAGAACTAACCGCTGCCAAAATGCGTTGTCATCCTCTTCTACAATTGGTAAATGGTTGGTTGCAAGAATGGGAACAAAAATAGGAATATACTCTGTAGGGTCTTTATACTTTCTATGCCCTGATATCGGGTCATTACCAGTGATATTTTTGACTAATGCGAGGTTCACAATATCCCTGTGTTGACTTTCGCCAATCAAAGCCAAGCGTTTACCTTCCAGTGACATCAATGTCGGACTTGTGGCATCGCCTTTTTGCGAATAGGTCAACAAAATTTCCGCTCTGGGATTAGCGACTATGTCCGTTCCTAATACATGCGTAATTGTGCGGTATAACGTGCCTTTCCCGTTTCGCCCTTTTCGACCATGTAGAATCAAGAATTTCTGCTCTTTAGGATTTCCCATTAAACCATAGCCCAAAAACCGCTGAATGCAGCGGATAATCTCTTCATCTCCGCAGAACATATCATTCATAAAGGAGTCAAACATCGGGCATTTTATATCTTTACCGCGATAAATCGTTGGAATGCAGCCTTTAATATAATCGTCTGGTTTGGTGTCTTGTACCAATTCCGCTGTTCTCAGATCAAGAACGCCATTGCCAACAGCGATCAAGTGGTTATTTTTGTTCCAATCTTCAGAAGTGATGGCAACTGTTGGCAGTGTTGCAGTCGAACGAACGATATTTGATTTTTTCAGAGTTCCGCCAATCTGAGAGATTGCTTTTCCTAATTTCATCTTTTAATGTACAGTACTCTGAGTTTAGCTGTGGGTAAGTGCCTAATAACAATTGAATTAAAAAGAATGCACTTTTGTAATCATCTTTCAATTTATCAAACGCAACATTTAAGATTTCATTCTTTTTATCCTCATTCCAATAGTGCTGAGAATACAGATACCATGTTCCGGAAGCCCAATCGAATTTATATTGTCCATTGAATAGTTCGGATAGTCTCTGAGCATCGCCGGTATCTTTATAAGTCATGCAATCTTGATACTTTTGACAAATTTCTTTAGCCTTACTTTCATCCGGAAACGATACCATTTTTGCGCAATTCTCATAAACTTTCTGAGGATCAAAGGTATTCCAATTTATCCCATTCGTTTGAGAATTTGCGTGTACTGATTGTCCGGTTGCCTGCTGCTGCGTGTTAGTTTGCTGTCCGGTTGCCTGCTGCTGCTGTTTTGTATTCGGTTTCTTAGCCATTACAGCCGCCTTCCACACGCTGCGCCATTTCCAGCCGTGCGACCTCCTGAAGGATCAGCTTCCTGACCGCCTTTGACATCCCGCCCCCAACCATACTGAGCAGACATCCGCCTGATCATGGCGGCTTTTCCTGCGGTGATATCCTGAGAGCCAGAACTTTCTGTTTTGATATTTTTCTTTTGCCTTGCCACCAAAAAAACACTCCTTCCAATCGTCTAAAGAGAATCATCAGAAGGAGTGCAGTACTACTACCAGTGTCTTATCTTGTAGTTTTTATTATTATGGTCGATTATCTTAATGATGTATGATAAAATTTATCGGCTTAACACTGATAAATCGCCGCCTACTGATTTTATCTTGTGTCAGCCGCGCCACTCAACGCGGCTTTTTATTTAATTGTTTCTCTAATTATACTCGCAGTTTGGAATTAATGTTCTAACACTTTTGAGCAATATTTTAGTAAATGCTTCTGAAATTATCAAAACCGAAAAAAACACAAAATGCGGTGATTTGAGGCGTAAATGTGAATTTCCGTAGGCTGCAGGTTCGAGTCCTGCTGAGGGCGCTGACAGATTTATTTATGTAATTTCAATTAGCTCATAATTCCTTGTGCCAATTCCAGCCTTTCGGCATGCGCCAGGCAGCTTCTCCAGTTGGTATCCGGGTGAATGTCAGCGAAGTGATCTTTCCCAAGCGCGCTGATTCGTCCTAACGATGACCGCTATTGATTGGCTGTCGGTTGACGGCATCAGCACACGCCTGAATCCGGCCTGGATCATATGAATGCGGCTTTGTTCAACATCTGGCACGATCGCGACATCATTTTCATCATGACAATCACAGTTAGGTGAAACGCGTCAATCACTAGGCTGATATGAAAATTCGGCCTGTCTTTTACAACCGCTAACGCATATTCCACGTTTTCCGGTTCAGTATATCGTTCGAATGTGAAGAGGCGGGGATGACTGCATCTACCAGGACAAACAGCAATGCAACGCCCGCAGCCGACGCGCACCTGGCGTGATCGATGGAAGATTTTTTGTTAACGATTTGGGGGAGCGGCAACGGCACGGATTTTAACCGCATTTTCCGCAACCAATACACATTTTCTGTTATGACGGAAGGTTTCCCGCTACTGTGCATTTCCATTTTTCCGGCTCGAGAACCGCTGCCACTTCAGAGGTTCTTTAGAGGCGCCGCCAAATCTGTGTTTTCATGCCCTTTAAATGATTTAGAGAAATGATAATGTCTGCGTCCATAATCTGCGTACCGATTTGCAGGCTTTACATGTCCCTCGATCGGAACCAGCGTACCATCACTGCCTTTTAATCGTAGCGATCAGGATATGGCAGCCAGTGCTGAAGAAAGGCGAATAGCCGTTTTCGTATGCTGATTCGAACCCTTTAGTCAAGTGCATTCTTTCTGCGTCCGACACCGCCAAAAATTGTGTTGCAGTCAGTTAGGAATGGTTTTCCACCCAGACTTTTCACAATGTCCACAACTGTCTTTGCATAATTTGGGCGTAAAAATGCGAGGTTACCCGGTTCTCCGAAATGGATTTTGATTGCGGCAAATTTTCTTGAGAAATCAATTTGATCAATTCCGTAATGAATCATTTTTTCAAGCTTGATTTGCCGGTTATTTACCATGGTAATCGTGAAAGTTGCTAAAATAGACCTTTGAACTTCGCATTATGCGCCTCCAATGTCAATAAAAAGTCAAAGAATAATTAATGCACAGAGATGTTTGGCACTTCAGAAAAGATTTTTTTCCAGTTATGAATGATTTGTTCCTGAAAATCCTGACTGTCTTTTCCGATTATAACAAGCTCTTTTTCAACTTGGAAAGCAACATCAGACTCTTTTATCTGGTAATGATCGCCAACCATGTCAATATGCCAAAGCCCATTTGGCGCTGGCAAAAAGCCTTTCAACCGCAAAACTTTATCCTTTATTGAATCTAGAAACTTAATGAGATCTTTTTCAGAATGAGCTTGATTGCTGGACAACATATAAAGGATGCCGGACGGTTCCAGTCGTGGTTGCTTGTTTCGCCAATGTAATCCATTGGCACCAGTTGCGTTTTTAGGCTATCTCTTCAGGTAGCTGTCCATAGCTGGTGTCATAAATAAAAACTTCCACAAGAGTTGATTTCTTTTATGGCGCAATGAATTTCTTCTATTTGCAATTTATCAACCAAGTCGATTTTATTTGCAAGATAAAGTGACTCGCCGCGATCTGGTTTTGGATCGGCGTGAAAATCTCATAATAATCCATGAAAAATTCAGCATCCACGACACAAATCGCTCCTTTGAACTGATATTTTCTTTTTGTAAATTCGTCTACTTCACTCAATAGTTTGAGAAAGTTTGACGGATCGCCCAAGCCAGAGTTCTCTATGAAGAGTGTATCGATTGGCTGTTCTGAAAAAGCGACCAATGTTTTCACAAAACCGCTTTTCAAACAGGCGCAGAATATAGATCCATTTGATGAGATTTCAACAATTTCAATCCCTCTTTTTCAAGCGTTTTTTTCCATCAACGCTGATTGCTCCGAATTCATTAGCTGCTTGAAACTCCAACGCGTTCCCCAATATATCCGTTTAAAAATGTTTGTAGAAGCGTGGTTTTTCCCAGCGCCCATGAAACCAGAAATTAAATATAGATCTATTGAATCAGACATATTTTTTGCCTTACTTGTAAAGAATGAAATATTAATTCGTAGTTTATTATAATCAATTCACGCATAGAAAATAATTTACCGCCATTTTATAACCGAATTGAGTGAAATCGCTAAAAAAATAGTTGAATTTGTTGGCGTAATGAATATCACGCTGATTACCAATGGCAAGAAAGTGCTTTGAACGAGGTGTGAAATATATCGATGCTGAAGCGAAAGTAATTACAAATATCGCAAGCTGCGGAAAAGATGTCAATAAAGCAAGAATTTTCACTGGCAATGATTGGATAGGGTGTTGACGTTATTTCTCCGAATGGCAGACCAGACTTCATTGGGTGTGATGGCGGCGGCGGAGTAGTCAGGGATTATGGCGATTGCTTCTGGCGAAGGTATGGAAAGCGTTGCTCCCAACATCATTGTTCAACAGGCGTATAAAGAGTTTATTGAAAGGAAAGATCGAAATCAGTATCGATTAAGCCGTCGGCCTTTTATATTCAGTTGCAGACAAAATGACACCCTTTTTGGGGGTGTCATTCAAAATTCGGAGAGGATTCATTTGGAAGATTCCTCTTTGAGTTGTTGCGCTCAAATAAGTCCACTTGCCGGGATAAGGGATTCTCAGCGCGGCATTTCAAAACCGATCTGTTTTAAAATGGCTTTCGGAAATTCAAAGCGGACAGTCATCAGCGGATCGACAATCTGGCAAAATCTGAGATTCCAGCCCAGGCTCATCAACATGCCCGCGTCATTTAGGCTCAATCCGGCAAAACTCTGAAGAAAATCGCTCATCCGGGCGGTCGCCAGTTTTGCTGCTTCATCAACAGTTTTTGCTGAAACAATCACAGCGACGACTTCATCGGTTTCAATATTAAAGGGCGTTGGCAGCCCAGTCATTCGCATAGTTTTCAGATTCACTTTTATTTCTCCGGGCGTTTCAGCACCAGTCACAACGATTTCGCCATCTCCCATGACCGAATGAAGATCGCCGGCGCCAAAGAGGGCTCCGTCTACTTCAACAGTAAGATATAACTTGGCTCCAGCACCAATGATGATTGTACAATCCATGTTCCCGCCGTGTTCTCCTGGAGTCCCGTTGTTGATGGATCCATGAGCAGGTGTGACACCGATAACCCCTATCATCGGCTTCATCGGGATTCGAATTCGATTTTTGAAGATGGCTTGGTCTCCTTCATGTTCCAGAACTGCGGTTTCAAACTGGGTGACGTACTCGCCAAGTATGCCGGCATCTGGAACTGCGCAAACGACTGATTGCATGCCAGGATTAACTTCAAGAATATCAACACAAAGGATGTCTCCCGGTTTCGCATCTTCGATATAGACTGGCCCGGTTGCAGGGTTTACTCTCTCCCAATCGAGTTTATCCAGCAGATCCGACTCCTTCTGTATTTGACCTTCGAAACAGTCATGCGTTTCAAGTAAAACTGTTTCTCCTTGTTGCACTCGAATTGCTGGCTGGTTTTCAGCGGCGAAAGCATAAAAGAGATGATTTCGGCTTACTTTAACTGTCATAATTCCTCCTTTTCAGTTCTCTCATTTTCTTCGTTGTTCTGCTGCGGGTGTCGGGGTTTTCGCGCGATAAGATTGGAGATTCTTGACAACGTGAGTTCTTTTCCTCCGACGATTCCCATTGGGCGCAATGCAAGAATGCCTATCATTGCAATTGCCAGGATGATTTCTGTAATTCCAAAGAATTCCATATTGGTGAAAGACGCGTTATTCAGATAATTTTCAAACTGGCGTAAAAATTCGCGGATGATCGTGACAATCGCTGTGCCTGCAACAGCGCCTGAAACGCTTCCTGAACCTCCGATCACCAACATCGTTAACAAAAGGAAAATCTGGGCGACGTAAAACGATTTTGGTGAGAATGAGGTAATAAAATGAGCCCATAATCCGCCGGCAAAACCAGCAAGCAGGGCACTCAGGATAAATGAGAAGTAACGTACCTTAACGACGTTGATTCCAATCGCCGTTGCGGCAATTCGATCATCGCGGGATGCTCTTAGTTTTATGCCGAGGGATGATTCTCGGAAGAGAAAAGCGATCAAAATGGTCAGAACTGCTCCAAAAATTG
The DNA here is from genome assembly GCA_040766005.1 of Flexilinea sp. Classification (GTDB taxonomy): domain Bacteria; phylum Chloroflexota; class Anaerolineae; order Anaerolineales; family Anaerolineaceae; genus Flexilinea. The sequence goes on from JAXGRI010000012.1 coordinate 11,215, forward strand.
CGACCCAGAGCGTGGTATATGGTTGGACACCGAAGAATGTACGCGGGCCGTTGGTCACGTTATCCCATTGGGTCATCACAACGTGCATAACGATCAATGTCGCGTAAATTGTGATGATGCCGACGGCATCGGAAAGATGCATCAGCGGCCAGGCGATCAGCGCTGCTACCAAGGCAGCGACGATCGCGCCAATGAGAATTGACAGAGTGACCGGAAGTTGTATCTGAACCAGGAAGGGGTACATGTTGGGTACTCCCATCTGTTTTATGCTTGGCGCTACTGAACAAATAGAGGACGCATATGCTCCGATCCCGATAAACCCGACATGTGTCCAGGCAAGAATTCCTGAATTCCCCATGAAAATCTGCAGACTGACTACCATAACCAGATTGATGCAGAAATAGGTATAAATGCTGACAATCAATGGAGAGAAGAACAAATTAACAATAGCGCCGCCGATAATGATTGGTAAGAGAAGAAGCCATAATGTAGAATAACGGGAAATCCAGTTCTCGTTTATCTGTGAACTTTTCATCCAACACGCTCCTCAACGTAATTTCCTCTTATGATGCCTTCTGGCTTATACAACAAGAAAAGGATCACGATGACAAACATAAACGCATCTCGATAATTGATGAGCGAGGCAGGAAGAAGAATCGACAATAAATTGAACAGAAACCCATAGACATAACCACCTACTACGGCTCCGACAAGACTGTTCATCCCGCCAATAACAGTCGCGATAAATGCAATCTGAAGCGGTGCGGCGCCTGTGAGCGGGTCAACAGATGCGGATCTGCCGACCCAAAAAATTGAAACAACACCGGCGAGAATCCCGCTGATTAAAAAAGCGGTGGTGATGATCAAATTTGCTGGAACGCCCATCAGACGAGTTGTTGTGAATTTATCTGCGGCAGCCCGCAATGCAATTCCAAGCACAGTGTATTTCATTAGCAAGGATAACAAGATCAGCAGAGCGATTGTTGTTCCGATTGTCAAAATGTTCCTAAGTGGTGTGATGACGCCGAAAATGGTAACCGATTGATAGAAAAGACCTGGCAGTGGTACTGCTCGAGCGCGCGGAGAGACGATCAATAAAGCTGCGTTCTGAAGCAGCATACTGACAGCGAAACTTGTCGTAAGTATGGCAACCAATGATTTAGTTCGGACAGGACGGAATGCGACCATTTCGGTAAGCGTACTTTACCAGTGCAGCCATCGCGATGGAGAGTGCAATAATCAAAAACCAGGGAAGAGAAGTGAACGTTGCGAGAACAAACAATGCATAACCGGAAACCATGATCAGTTCGCCGTAGGCAAAGTTAACCAGCTTTAAAATCCCATAAATAATTACCAGCCCCAATGAAATTAAAGCATATAAGCTGCCTAGACTGAACGTATTGATCAGAAACTCTATGTTTATCATGCTGTTTTCTCTCTTTCGTCTTCCTCTCCACCGAAATACACCGACGAAATCATCTCATCATTCTTTCTGAGTTCCGCTGCGGTTCCAGCAAATTCAATCCTGCCGGTCTGTAGCAGATAAACGCGATCTACAATTTCAAGCGATCGATCGACATTCTGTTCGACAAGCAGAATCGTTGTTCCATCTGAATGCAACTCCTGAATCAGTTCAAAAATCTGATCTACCAGTACAGGGGCGAGTCCAAGAGAAGGCTCGTCCAGCATTAATAGTTTGGGTCGGCTCATGAGCGCTCTGGCGATAGCCAGTTGTTGCTGTTCTCCTCCGGAAAGTAATCCGCCAGGTTGGTGGGAAGCGCTTTAAGATCGGGAACAATGCGAACATGCGCTCTAAGTCTTGGCTAAAACCTTTACGAGTGTAATTTTGTGAAAGCACCGATTCTCAGATTCTTCAACGGTTAGTCCAGTAAAAATTTCACGTCCTTCTGGCACCAACGAGATTCCTTTGCGAAGGATTGCTTCAGGCGTTTGATTGGTGATTTCTTTGTTTTGAAGTTGGATACTGCTCTTGGCTGGTCGTAAAATACCAGCAATCGATTTTAATGTAGTCGATTTTCCTGCTCCATTCACACCAAGGAGTGCAACCAGTTCGCCTTGGCGGACTTCTAACGATACGTCATGCGGAGCGCTGTAATTCCTCCGTATGCAGTCTGAAGTGATTGTACTGAGAGCATTAATCCATTTGCTCCCTTTCTGCTTGCTGCTTCCCAGATAGGCTGTGATTACAGCAGAATCGTTGCGGATTTCTTCCGGTGAGCCTTCAGCGATCGTTTTTCCGTAATTGAGCACATGCAAGCGATTGCAAAGACGCATGATCAGACGCATATCATGGTCGACAATCAGGATTCCAATCTGTCGGTTATGTGGAATCTCTTTAACAGTTCAAGCATTTGATCACTTTCATCCTCGTTCAATCCAGCGGCTGGTTCGTCCAACAATAAGAAACTAGGATTGATCGCTAATGCTCGCGCAATTTCTAACTTTTCGTTGATTTCCATAGATAATTCGCTGGAAAGCGCGATCCCCGGTCAGAAATAAGACCGATTTCCTCCAGTAGCTGACAGGCCAGCTGCGATGCTTCGCCTGTTTTTTCCCAGTACTGACAGCTGCAACTTCTATATTTTCAATCACAGTTTAATTTAAAACAGCCGGATGGTCTGAAAGGTTCTCGCTAATCCTGATTTTGCAAATAAATAAGGTTTGCTTGATGTAATATCGATATGATCAACGAATATCTTTCCAGATGCACGGAAGCAAACCGGTTATGACGTTGATCGTGGTGGATTTACCCGATCCGTTCGGACCGATTAACCCAAGGATTTCACCCGTCTCCAGTTGAAAGTTGACCTGATCAACGGCTTTTAGCCCAGCAAAGTACTTGCACAAGTTCCTGACTTGTAGCAGGTGCTTGATATTTCCCATAAATTGGTTCTCCAGCGTATAGGTAAGGATTTCTTGAACAAAAAACCGGGGGTTGTCTTGTTTGTATGTGACAACCCCCAAGAATATCAGAGGAATCGCTTACGGTGCTGGTATCTTTCTTGGACGTACCCATCCCAGGAAGGTCGGTTTTCCTGCGGTGAGTGAACCATAGCTGCCGATTTGTTCGGTTCGTGTCCGGATGCTGCATCAGACCACGCAAGTTTTCCAGTGAAGTTACATCGAATTCCATCTCTTCCATGGCTTTGCAACTTTGGCGCCGTCTGTTGATCCGGCTTTTTCCATTGCCTGAGCAAGCACCATCACTACGTCATAACCGGGCATCACCCAGGTTTCGTTTGGTTCTTTTCCGAATTTTTCCTGATACAGTTTTGCAAATTCAGTGTAGTTCGGATTTGCGTCTGCAGACAGATAAGCGTGGGTGTCGAAGTAGATTTCGTTACCATACTGTTCACCCAATGCGGCAAAAAGAGAAGGACGTCATATGCATCACCGCCGAGAACGGGGACGTCAATGCCATTTTCACGCAGTGTTCGAATCATAAGAGCCAGATCTGGCATATAGGATGAGATGAAATGAAATCAGGTTTTTCTTCAAGCGCTTTGATTCTTGCCAATTGAGCAGAAAATCCTGTTGTCCTTGAGTGTATGTGTCTTCAAAAGATTTTCCCGCCCATTTCTCAAATCTTACGATGAAATAACGGCTTAGACTCTTCGTGTAGTCAATGAAGTCATCTGTTACGACATAGCCCTTTCGCCAGCCTTTGTCATTATAGGCGAATTCTGCAGTTGTTGCACCCATAGTGGTGTTCCACATTGATAACGGTGAAAGCTTTATCGCCAAGTGTGTTAGAACCATAGAGCGGTGAAGAAGCTGTGGGTGAAGCTTACCAACCCAGCAGTTTGCGCTTCCCGACTCGCCGGCTCGCCAAAATCGAAATCGCTCGGTGCGATAACAGCGGTTGCACCTTCCTGGATAAGTTGCTTTTGCTGCGTTCCCTACTGTTACAGGATCGCTTTTCCCATCCATGTTCTTTAACACAACCTGCTTTCCTAAAATTCCGCCATTTTTATTAATGACGTCAACCGCCAATTGTGCCCCCTCGCAGTGCAGGTTCATCAATTGGTGCTTGAATTTCCTGTTTGACACAGAGCACCGCCAATCATGATTGTGTCCTTCTGTGCAGTTTCTTTCGGTTTACAGGCTGTAAAAATCAACGCGACGAGGATCAACAAAACCAAGAAACTTTTCTTTTTTACCATTTTTTTCTCCTATAACTTGTTTGTTTTTAACGATTCAAAATAATCGCGGCCGATGAGTGGTTTTGCCTTTTACAATATCGATCGGGAGATTCGCATGTATTTTGTACAACCTCATTTTCGGCGTTATTTTGAATCATTTGTCAACTAATCAGAAAAGAAAAAATTACAGATTGTGTTTGTTGGTTATGAGACAAAAAATCATATAAAATACTCTGATCAATGATACAAATATACTTCATTAATTCGCAGATCTTGAGAAGAAAGAGATTATCGAAATAAGAAGTCCATTTTCCATCTGCTGACGAGGTCTCCAGAATCAAACAAATCGCCTGAAAACTGGCGATTTGTTTGATTCTTTTTTGCTTAGGTTATCGGATCGCAGGCGGGTTTTCCTTGTCTGTTGCCGGATCGAAAATGTGGAAGTTTTCCATATCGAACACCAGTTTGACTGACTCACCAACGGTATAGCGGCTGCGGGGATCTACAGCGTGCGACGAACTGAGTTGTGCCAGCCATGCAATAAACGAAAATCTCGTTCCCCATCAATTCTGTGACGTCAACTTTTGCTTCCACCTTCGGCGACTCGATCCCTACCGGACAATACTCCGGATTATGGATGTTTTCCGGACGGATTCCAAAATTACTTCCCTGCCATCAAGATGCACATAGGTGTCTTTTTTGTCATCAGGGACGAACCGTGAATGCATCGTTGGTGAAGTAGGCGTGCCCTTCATTCACCCGGATTTTGCCATTAAAGAAGTTCATTGAAGGTGATCCGATAAATCCAGCCACGAACAGATTGGCAGGTGTGTTATAAAGTGTTTGGGGGGTATCCAGCTGCTGAATGATTCCTTTATGCATAACGGCGATTCGCCCGCGCATGGTCATCGCTTCTTAACCCGGGTCGTGGGTAACATAAATGAATGTCGTCTGCAGCCGCAGGTGAAGTTTGCTGATTTCAGAGCGGGTCTGAACGCGCAATTTTGCATCTAAGTTCGACAAGGGTTCATCAAAGAGGAATACTGGAGGATTTCTCGGACAATTGCCCGTCCAAGAGCAACGCTGCCGTCCACCAGCTGGAAGTTCCCGCGGCTTACGTTGCAACAATCGTTCAAGCCCCAATGTGCTCGCGGCTTCATTGACGCGCCTCGTAATTTCATCCTTTGGTGTTTTTCGCAGTTTAACCCGAATGCCATATTGTCAAAAACGGTCATGTGCGGATAAAGAGCGTATGACTGAAAAACCATCGCGATATTCTATCTTTCGGTGATACGTCATTGACGACGCGGTCACCGATCAGGATTTCTCCAGACGTGATTCTTCAAGTCCAGCAAGACAGCGCAGCGCAGTTGACTTACCACATCCTGAAGGTCCGACCAAAACTAAAAACTTCTTTGTCGTGGATTGCCAATTGAATGTCTTTCAGAACTTCAACATCGCCATCGTTTCCAAACGTGGTTATAAGTTACGCTTGCCATTCAGTAATTCCTCCAATTCGGTATGAGTATAGTGGTTTAATTATACGAGAAACTTTCAATAAATGACAGAGGATCTTGAAGATGGATCGCCTAAATTATTTGTGAAGGGTTAATAGGCATAAAATTACCCCCGTCATACCGTGTGCTGTCGAGTTTTGAACCCGCAGGTAGCAGGCCGGTCTTCTGATCCACAAAGCAGCCTTGGCTCGGGCCTATCGCTTTTTTTGTGTTTACTAGAAAACCCTATTTGGTTGGTGTTGGCCCAAAACGGATTGTTACAGCATCACCTGTACAACAGGGTTGTTTAACTTTTATACCATAAAATCAGCCGGATTACTAGTCCGTGAACCTAGGTTATCGGCTGAATGACACTTTTTTGATCTTCCCATCTTTACCGACAGTGATTCGCGTGATCAGCCGGTCGAGCAGATTCCCCATTTTTGTATCTTTGGTATAGACGATGACGTAGTTCCCCGATTCGCGGCCATTTTTTTCTGCATTTTCACTGTTTTTCATGATGGAATTTGTTTCTGGATCACATATGTTGAATATTCGTCACTGACTCCCTGCAATTCATACATTTCTTTAACTTCTTTGTAGATACGTTTGGCGAGGTCGGTATCAATCGCTACTTTACTATCCATCCGTTCTTTTGAATGATGCCATAACTTTTTGGTGTTTTGGCTCGCTGCATCCGATCTGTGATGTCTGCATTATCCATGACCGCATAAAGTGGATCACCTCAAAAAAAACAAATGAAATCAGTGTCTTTTGATTTCACCGTCGAGCGCTCCGCTTCCTGCTTCCGTTTCTGCTGCCAAATTTTCCTGGCGCGGCGGAAGGCTTCACCACAGCTGATGCCGGTCATCAGATGTTTCCAGTACAGATAGCCGAACAAATCCGCAGCTGTCAGTGGCAGATTCATCGCACCATAGGCGATTGCAGTCGACCTGATAAAGACTCGCGTACCTTTTCCCAGCATATGCAAGGACAATGCATTGGATTCAGAACGATTGATAATCTCTGCACCATAACAGTTTTCAGCAAAGACCACTTTCGGTGTATGGTTTACCCGCTGTACATTTCGCATTTCGAGCGCAATGGGAATTGTTGGAATCGGTGAGGTATCGCGTGAATCCTTTTGTCCGTACCAGTTGGGCTGCCCCTTTAATTCCATGCAAATTGAAGTATCCATAGTCCTGTGCTTCCAGCCTGGATGATGGGAAGTTGAAGCACATTATCGCTGGTGAAGTCAAAAGATCTGAAACGTCGCTCAAGTTCCGGTAAACAGCAACGGATGGACGCTGCCAGACAGCAGCGCAATAACCAAAAGATTTATTGTACACCCTTGTGTTCGCAAGGTTGATCCCTCAGGTTTTGTTTGAGGCTTTTCTTTTTTATTCCCGATCGTTCCTGATCCAGTTTTGCAATGTGATAGTTTTGGATTGCGCGTAGCTGGCTGAGTAATAAACCCGGATCATTGGTATTATCGCCGGGTATTCGGCCAACCTGCCATTGTTGATCAAAAAATCGGGAAGGTTCGTGGCTACCGTAGGGTGCATCCGAATGAATTGTCAGGTCGTCATCCATCGCAGGGTTGGAAAGAGTAAAAAATGGAACAACATCATGCCCGCCTACAAGCAAGAGTGCGCCAATCATCGAACCTTTCTGGGCGAGGGACTGATCCAGTTTTATGAGCGCGTTGCGGATCGCCTGTGGATCAAGCAACGATTTTCCGCTTGATTGAAATTCATCCGGATAAAACACCATGGCATTCCAGCCTTCGCGATTTTCAATCGCATCAGCGACTGAGCGCATCTCTTGGTCGATAAAATCTTTATTGTTTTTTCCATATTTTGCAGTCAATCCGGCAATTGTAGAACAAACCACATAGATCGGAAAGCGATCATCCGCATCGTTTACATCCAATTTATAGACAAATTCATGGATTGTATCGAGCGTATCGCGGCTGCCAAACTGTTTTCCAAACAATTTTCCAAAAAAATTGAAGAAGCCAGAAGAACAGCCTGGGTTGATGGCTTGTTTACTCTCCTGAGGAGAGGGATCTAAATTCTCATTTTCCTGAAGTGGATCTGGGAGCTCCGATGGAATTTCTACCTCTTGGATAGTTGGCAAAATCACTGCCGGACCTGCGATCGGTTGAATGTTGCCGTCATAAATCTGTTGGTCGTTTTCAATAGTGCTTTCGACCGCGCTTTTTGGCTTTTCTTCATAAGTAAAGTTGATCGATTTGTCCAGGCGTGCTTTTTTCGCAACTTTTTGCGGAACCGACAAGCGGGATAAATCAATCGAAAAAGATTCAGGATCCAGCCATAAGTTCTGATAAGGATTTCGGTTTTTCCAAATTCTGTTCGCAACCTGAGCCATTAAATCGTTTTCCAGGGTGCTGTGAATTAGCTTTGTACCTTCCTCAACGCTTCCGGTCTGATTTAGTACATCCCCCATCAATAGTTTGAATTGAAGTACCTTTGGCCACCGGCGAGTATAAATTTTCATCAGGCGAAAATAAGAGTTGGTATCTTCTTGCTGGCTGACGCTGCGCGCTACTCTTATCGCAGATATGATGTCAAAATCGTCAATATCCTCAATATCTTCAAATGATTTTGCCGAAGTTTTTCCGCCGAGAAGGTTGGAGATACCTTGTTTTATACTGTTTTTATCAGATTTTTCGAATGACCGAAGCGTTTTTACGCGGTTTGCGGCAGTTTTTTTGTCTTCGCTGCCATCAGGATATAAAACGGCTAACAAAGCCCAGACTTCAATAAATTCAGGATCATACCGGACAATGATTTCACTCAATCGAATCGATTCGTTAATTTTCCTCACTCTTATAAAGGACAATGGCCAGACGGTAACGAATCCAAAGATCATGCGGATATTCTTTCAACCAGCTGATCAACAGCTTTCTGGCAAAATCAAGATTGCCAATTTGATAAGCGGCATTGGAAAGTTCAATCAGTTGGTTCCGTTTATCGATGTATTATTCATTGAGTCCCTTTACTTTTACGGAATTTGGGTCAGCAAGATATAGCTTCCGATCGTCAAAAGATGCCGACCAAGACCAATGCCATTCCGATTCCTCTGCCCGTCATTATCATCGTATTTAATTCTTTGATCAAAACTGGCGTTGCCAAGCGCGCCGCTGATCTCATCCGTGAATCCTTTGGCTGACAGGCGCGCAGCCTGTTTCGAATTCTTGTGTCTGTTTTGAAAAACACTCGAAATTAGAACGACAATTCCGGCGATGACAGCGAAGCATCCTGCAAAAATTAGAATCGTTCCGACAATGGTAAGCGTATTTGCTGATCCAGACGTCATACCGCCCCCCCTTTTTCTGAATAATTTGTAATATCCGGCGACAAATGGCAGATATTGATCGTATCCTCATCGCAAAAAAGAATTGCGCGTTCAATTGCGTTTTTTAATTCGCGGACATTTCCCGGCCAAGGATAATTGATTAATGCGTTTAGTGCCTGTTCTGATACACCAGTTATATTTTTACCTTGTTCCAGACTGATCTTTTTTACCATATATCCGACAAACTCAGGAATATCCCCTTTTCGCTCCCGTAAGGGCGGAATGTTAATATCTACAATTCTGAGCCGATAAAAAAGATCTTCACGAAACTTTCCCTCTTCGATCATCTTAGGCAGATTGCGGTTTGAGGCTGCAATGATTTGAACATCAACCGGGATTTCTTTTGTGCTGCCGACACGCCGGATTTTTTTATCCTCAATTGCGCGCAACAGTTTGGATTGCATGTCCATGCTCATTGACGAGATTTCATCCAAAAACAAGATTCCGCCGTCCGCTGCTTCAAAGAGTCCCTCACGGCGCCGCTCGGCACCGGTAAAAGCGCCGGCTTCATGCCCAAAAAGTTCTGATTCCAGGATGGTTGGTTGAATTGCTGCGCAATTGATTGGCATTAGTGGTTTTGAGGCGCGCGGACCAGATTGGTGAATGAAATTTGTGACAATTTCTTTTCCAGTCCCCGTTTCGCCATTGATCAGGATCGACACTTGTGCGAGGGATGCCATTTGAGCGTCTTTGAAAACGCGTTTCATCTTTTCATCCTGCCCCATCACGAAGGAGAGATTTTTCTTGGAGGCATTGCGTAAATTTTCTAATTCGCGTTGCATGCGGATCATATCCTCCGCACGCTGCAGTGTCGCCTCTAACAAGGGGAAATTAATGGGCTTGGACAAGAAGTCGAATGCACCGTTACGCATCGCGTCAACTGCCATTTCAACCTCACCATAAGCGGTAATGAGGATTGTCTTGGGCGTGGGGCGCATACGATTAATGTCGTATAGCAAATCTGGACCATATTCCTTCTTGATTTGGACATCCAGCATGATGATATCCACGGGTTGTTCTGACAGAATCTTCCTTGCTTCACTCAGGTTTGCGGCGTCAAGAACTTCATAATCTTTTTTAATTAGATACTGTTTAATACCTTCACGGAAATTATCTTCATCATCAACAACAAGTATCGCAAAGTTCATACTTTATCCTCCGGACAGAATCGGCAATAAGATTTCGAATACGGTTCCGCCAGGATACGATTTTACCTGAATCGTGCCTTTATGCGAGGTGATAATACGCTTGCTGAGCGCTAATCCCCACCCATTTCCTTTTTTCTTTGAGGTTACAAACGGTTCAAAGATATGGTCAATCATTTCATCCGGGATCCCCGGCCCGTTATCTGAGATCGAGATCAACGCCTGTTTTCTGCCGATTTCTGTTTCGTTCAGACTGACCTTCAATGGTATGACTCCACCTTTGTTGTCCAGCGCATCAACCGCGTTCCCGATAAGATTGTTAAAAACCTGTTCCATGGTGCGGGGAGTCATCATTATATTTGGAAACGAAGCCGGAGGCGCATAGTAGGATTTGATATTTGACCGGGCGAAATTCAATTTCCAGCGTTCGAGAAGATCAGAAAGAAATTGTGCCAGATCAACTGATTCCAGGTTGAGCTTCAACGGCTTGGAAAACGCGAGTATATTGCTTATCAGATGTGAAACACGCGAGCAATCGTCTTCGATCCTGCTGGCAGCGTCGAAAATCTCGTCACCCTCCTGACATAATCCTTTGATATTCTGAATCCAAATGTTCATGTTGTTGATCGGATTTCGGATTTCGTGAGCCAAAAGGGAGGCGAAATCGCCTAAAAATGCGCGTTGCGCCAGCTGTTCGGTTTTCAGTCGGCTTTCTTCACTTTCGCTGATATCTGTCAACACAAAAATCGTGTATTTATTTTTTTCATCGAAATTCAAGTTCGAAACCTGCAAATGACAAGGGAATGTTTCGCCACTGCGTCTGTGAAAATATTGGACCGGTGGCAGATCGTCATTGCTGCCATCTGCGCTCGCGAGGGATTCAATCAATTTTCGGATGCCATCCGTTGTGACAAACAGGTCATCCAATTGGTGACCAATTACGTCTGCAGGCGAAAAACCGAACATGGTAGAAGATATTTGATTGATATAAACAATCAGATAATCACTATTGGTGATGATTACGCCTTCTGAAATGTGATCGATAATTTGAGAGTTCAACGAATTCTCAAATTCGCTTTGATATAGCGCTTTTGTCATTTCCATATTTTCGAACAGGCTTTGAAAATTAACCGCGATCATATCCAACAGCAGCTGATAATAATCCATTTTAAGGAAAACATTATCACGAAATTCCATTAGGAAATAACCAATTAATTCTTCAGTGCCGAAAAGCGGATAGATCTGCCAGTGAGATGGCGCGTCTGGAAAAATATCGCTTAACGGACTAAGTTTATTTCGCGGAAAACTTTTGAGCGAACCGCGTTTCGAATCCACAAAGTGGAATAGCGGCTTGTTGGCGATGATTGTTTGCAGCTTGTCATATAGATCGTATTGCTTGAATCCAAGGCCCGGCAAAAACAACAGATCCGACAGTTGCAATTCAACGGTGATCGCATCCAGATACCCTTCAAACTTCTCTAAAAAGTCTGTTCTGGAACAGAACGTTTCAAATGCGCCGCGAACAATCTGACTAAACGCCTCCAGCGAACGATCACCGCCTGAGTCCGCACGCCAGCGCGGATTAACGATGACGGTAAGCAACAGGTCGAAATCATCAGACAAGAAAGAATTGCGCACCTGAATGTATTGGAGCGGTTCATCCAATCGGTTATATTCAAGCCAGATTGAGTGCGTTTTTTTCTCAGGAATTTCGTTCCAATTGCTAATAAAATCAAAAACGGAAACTGGATTTGGATGATCCGACGTCACATGAAACAGCTCATATCCCATTGCGTTTGCTTTAATCAGTTTTCCGCTGCGAACGGACCAAACGAAAGCCGGTGTAATGCAGGAAAACAGAAAAGCTTCAATTGTTTCTGAAAGCTCATTGGTTTGAAGAGCTGCCGTGTTATTCATGTCCGGTTATCGTATATCAAATGAGTTTCGCATATGGGCGGGGAGAATCCCTTCCATAGCACGATATTTCGCCACTGTCCGGCGAGCGATGTCAAATCCCATTCCTGTCAGAACTTCTACAATCTTTGCGTCCGTTAGTGGCTTGCGCTCCTCTTTGACAAGGTCTTTGATGATTGTTCGAACATTCAGACTCCTGTCAAAAAAGGATGACATCGGGATAACTTTCCGATTCGGCAACATCACCGTCTTATTAGAAACAGCACGGGAAATTGTCGATTCATGCACGTCAAGTTCTTTTGAAATTTGCGCACGAGTGATCGGTTTAATGCTGCTGTCGCCATACCGAATAAAATCTTCTTGCAAATCAACCAAAATTTCCATCAAGCGCACCATCGTGTTATTTCGTTGGTGGAGACATTTAACCAATAAAGAAGCGCGGTCTATGTCATTTTTCCATTCATCCGCTTTTTCCTGAGGCGCGTTTTTAAATTCTTTTTTGAAAAAATCATTCACCCGCAGATAGCCGCTGACAGGCATGATCACTTCGACTACCAGCTGGTTTGCGGGGTTATCATTTAAATAATAGATCAAAATATCCGGGTAGTGGTAAGTTTCTAGTTGGGTGTCACCTGCAAGCCCTTTTTCTCCCCAAAATGCTCTGCCGGGATAAGGGTTCAGATTTTCCCCCACAAATCGTTCGATAGATTGGATTTGCTTAGCAGTGAGATTGTGGAGCTTACCAATATCTCGATAGCGTCCATGGATCAGATCGTCATATGAACTCTGTACCACTTCATATGTGCCCTGGGGGATTGATACAAGCTTTGATAAATGCTTGATTTGGATCATCAACGCTTCACGCGGATCTCTGGAACCAACGCCAATTGGATCAGCATGCTGAATTAATTCAATTACATCATAAACTTTTGAAGGCAGTACATGATAGTATTGCGAGATTTCCAACACCGAGGTTGTGATAAAGCCATCTTCATCAAGCCCTGTCAACAAGTGCGCCGCAATCATTTTTTCGTCATCTTCAAGGTCCGGCCCAATTTGTCTCAAAACATAAGTTGCAAGCGATTCTTGCTGTATAGAATCTAAATCCGGTTCAATACCCGAAGAATCAGGGTTCCTCGAATAATGGTCGGTTATAAAGTCGTCGCGCGGGCTGACAAAAACAATGCTGCTGTTGTCGTCCGTTTTTGACACGTAGCAGTTTGAACAGATCCCTTTTTCAGTTAAAGGTTTGCGGCAGTTAGGGCAAACGCGCTCCTCAACAAGCTCTAATGCCGGATTAATTGAGAGTTCGCTTTCGATTTTCTCGCGAATTTCATCCGCGGACAAGCTCAGAATGGTCATCGTCTGAGCTAAGTGCGCTGATGTTACTGGTCTCAGTTCCTGTTTTTGTGATTGATACATGAAATCGTCCTTTTTGCAGATGGTCCAATAAGGTTTATTGTCACAATAAGCTATAGAGTGCAAGTTTCATACCACAGTTCTGAATTGTACCTGATCTGCTCGAAAAACGGGCAGCTCATCCGGAATAATCGGAATTGGATAAAATATTCTCATGACCGAAAACAAATTAACTATCATTGGCGGTGGTTTGGCGGGATGTGAAGCTGCCTGGACAGCGGCGAGGCTCGGGTTCATGTTGACCTGTATGATGCGTCCTCATAAAATGACTGAAGCGCATCGGACGGCGATGCTTTGAAATTAATAATGGCTCGAACTCGCTCGGCTCAAAACTGATTGACCGTGCTACGGGCTTGTTGAATCATGAATTGATGCTCTTGAAGTCAATGCTGGTGGAAGTTGCCGGGAAAACAAGTGTTCCTGCCGGAAATGCACTGGCAGTGGACAGGGCGTTGTTTGCTTCGGGTGTGAATCCCGCATTCAATCTCATCCACGTATCCGGGTGATACGACAGGAGGTCAGCAAATTCCGCCCGGCCGCCCATTGGTGGTTGCCAGCGGGCCTCTCACATCGCCATCCTTAAGTAATTCATTATCCGAGTTAACTGGCACTGACAACCTGTTTTTCTTTGATGCAATTGCCCCTGTGATTCTTTCGGATACTATTAATCGGGATATAGTTTTCAAAGCATCGCGTTATCAAAAAGATGAAACAGCTGAAGGAGATTATTTGAATTGTCCGTTTTCAAAAAACGAATATGAGTTTTTTGTTGAAGCGCTGACACAAGCGGAACGGATCCCATTAAAATCTTTCGAAGAAGCGATCAACCATGGCGTGAAAGCGGGAAAGGGAAAGTTTTTTGAAGGATGTTTACCTATAGAAGTCCTTGCCGCGCGAGGCAAAGATTCTCTTGCTTTCGGCCCCATGCGACCTGTTGGACTGAAAGATCCCCGCAGTGGGAAACGCCCATGGGCAGCACTGCAATTGAGAAAAGAAGATGCGGATGGGACTCGTTACAACATGGTTGGTTTTCAGACAAACCTTAAATATTCTGAGCAAGCCCGTGTTTTTCGAATGATTCCCGGGCTGGAAAATGCTGTTTTTGAACGTTATGGGGAGATGCATCGCAACACCTATCTTTGCGCTCCTTCATTATTGACTTCGAAGTTGAATTTGCGTAGCGATTCGGGGATATATATTGCAGGTCAATTGGCGGGCATCGAGGGTTACTTGGGAAACATCGCGACTGGACTGGTCGCCGGGTACAATGCGGCTGCGGCATTGTCTGGCAGGCAAGCGTTGGATTTGCCTGGAACAACGATGACCGGCGCGCTGATCGCCGCGATTACGACATTGGGTGACCCTGATCGATTCCAGCCTGTAAAGGCTAATTTCGGAATATTGCCGCCGCTGCCAAATCCGGCAAAAACGAAAACTGAGCGCGCCCGTCAGCATGCAGAGCGGTCGCTTGAAACATTTGGTAAATGGATGAATGGATCCTTTTTTGGTTCATGAGCCGATTGTCATGCTTCTGTTTGTCGTCGCCAATAATAAAGAAAGATCGAATACCCGATTGGGACTACGATAAATAATATCGCGGCAATTGGCATAGTAACCTTGAATACCCACTTGAAATGGAAAATCACTTCAAGGATCCCGCCGACAACCAGAAGTAATCCAGAAACAACCCCGAGATAACCACCAAGACGGTGTGTTTTGTCCCAAACAACGTCGTCCATCAGTGTCCAGGGGACTCGTATGCCATACCAGGCGTTTCTGCGGACTTTCCCCATATAATTGCTTAGGACGATGGCGGCAATCCCGGTCGAAATCATTAGAAGCGCTTTTTGCCGAACATCGTTTGTTCTTGGATTAAGTGCGATTATCAGGAAAACCCAATCCAATAAAATGAAGAGCCAGCAAAAAATTGGAATCAGTTGCTGATAAAAAGATTTTTTTTCGATCTCGTCACTCGCGGCTGAATTTTTGTGCCAATAAATTTCCGCACCAGCCATCACACAGAATGGTATGACCGCACATAACAGATAGATCCATTTACTGCCCCACCCGTCCACATTGCCCATATAATCAAAATGTATCGGGATTATGTCCTGCTGAGTATTTATGAGAATAACAACCATTAAAAATAGATTTATCAACATGCCGGCGAACGAAAATTTTCGAATCATATCATTTACCTTTCCCTTTCATCAACTGGTTAATCAACAAGAGGACGTCTTCAAGAACGCTCGTGCTCAGAATATAAATAATATTCTGTCCTGAACGACAGGAACGGATCAGATTGGCATTTTTGAGCACGTTAAGATGATGACTGATCGATGGTTTCGATATCTCAAATTCAGTCGAAATTTCACCGGCTGTCAATTCGCCATCCTTTAACAGCATCAAAATTTTCCTGCGGGTGGGATCACTTAATGCGTCCCAGACTTTATTGTTCAATTAGGCTCCGTAACCTCTCTTAGAGTTAGATAATAATCTAAATAACTGTACCATAAAAAAGAAAAAGCAGAAAATAATCAGGATGTCACTTCGACGTTGGAAGCTCGCAATCCTTTTGCGCTTTCACTAATTTCGAATGAGACGTGCTGTCCTTCGGTCAGGTTTTTGAAACCATCTCCAATTACATCCTGGTAATGGACGAAAATATCACCTTTGTCAGGAACGGTAATAAATCCAAAACCTTTTGTGGTGTTAAACCATTTTGACAATTCCCTGTACTTTTTCTTGCATTTTTCCTCGATATTTATACAAATCAGTTGGAAGAAGATTATTCGATTGGCCGGCTGATCCAACTTCCAATCAGGAGCAGCCCGATACTGCTGAGTGATCCGATGCCGAAATTAATAGTTCCCAACGTAATAAACTTAATTCCGACGAGATTGGCGAGATATTGTCCGCCAAAGAAACCAATAATTGAGACAACCAAGTAAATCAGATATGAAATCAGGTTTCCGCCGCGGATCAGATGATAAATACTGGCATATAAAACTGCCATGATCAAACTGAATAAAATTGCCGGCAAAGTCATTAAAGGTCGCTCCGTTTCGAATATTGTACCACTCACCAAAACCTCGTCTTCGGCTGAATAAAGAACACCGATTTGTCCGGTCGAAACCGCAAGTTTCTCTATTCCCGGATAAACACGCATCCTATTTTCTGTGATTACTTCTGCTTGTACGGGAATCACGGTTGAACGATAACGGAATTGTCCAAAAGCGCTAAAGCGAGATTGTTGACTTTTCGCACCAATCCAGTTCAAATCATTCAAGTGGATCGCTTCGACGGCAAAATCATCTTTTTCACCCACAATCAGTTCATTGGTTGATGCCCTTTTTTCGATGACGTACAAGGGATGCCTGGCGGCAATCCCGAGTTTTTTGCGTTGCCCTATCGTATAAAAAGGAAGTCCTGTATGTTGCCCCAGAATATTTCCGGCAGTATCCAAGATTAATCCAGGACGAATTTTGTCCAAATAGTTTCTACTAAGGAACCCACGATAATCGCCGTCCCCAACAAAACAAATATCCTGGCTTTCTGGTTTTTCAGAACAGGATAAGCCAAAATCACGGGCGATTTGGCGAATCTCCGTTTTTTCAAATTCTCCCAGCGGGAATAACGAGCGTTGTAGCTGGTTGCATGAAAGACGGCTGATGAAATAAGACTGGTCTTTTTTGCGATCTTTTCCGCGAAAGAGTCGGGCATTCCCGGTATCGTCATGTTTGAGACGAACGTAGTGCCCCGTCGCAACGAACTTCGCCTGCGCATGATTAGCGAACTGTAACAGGTCATGCCAGCGTAGGAGCGGATTGCATAGAGCACAAGGGTTTGGAGTATCGCCTGCCAAATAACTCATCGAAAACGGCTCAACCACTTTTTTGTAAAAGGCTTCAGAAGCATCCAGGAGGTAAAACGGGATGCCGATTTTTGCCGCTATGCTGCGGGCCTGATCGGCGGATTCCAACGAACAACATTGGTTTTCACGCTCAAAACCAGCCTCAGACCATAGGCGCAGCATCACACCAACTACCTCATAACCGCTTTGCTGTAATAATAGCGCTGCAACGGAACTATCCACGCCGCCGCTCATCCCCACGATCACTTTTTCCTTGTTACCCATAGCGATGGCTGTTCCTCATTTCAGTGACGGTTTCGGACAGAACTTCACAGAAATCCATGATTGAGGATTCAGTGTTGGATAAACCGGTAGTGATCCGCAGTCCGCCGTTGATCCATTCATCGCTTAGCCCCAGTTCGATCAACTGTTGCTGACCATGACGCAGATTGGAGCGACAGGCTGAGCCGATTGATACAGCATATCCACGCTGGTCTAAAATGGATTGCAGCAAAAGACTGTCCACATTTTTGAAAGAAAAGCTGGCATGGTTTGCCAAGCGATGGCCTGGCGCACCGGTCAGAATAGTGTCAGGAATTGAATTGAGCACTTCCCGGATGAGCAGATTTCGAAGCATTGATTCATGCGCGAAACGCTCACTTGCTGTTTCCCTCAAAAGCGCATAAGCTTCAGCCATTCCGACAATGTATGGGACATTATGTGTTCCTGCCCGCCTTCCTTTCTCTTGTTTTCCGCCGCTTATTACTGGGGTAATTGGAATTAATTTTGCGTCTGGGTGGATTAAAACAGCTCCGACTCCTTTTGGTCCATAGCATTTATGAGCAGCGATTGTTATATAATCAACCGGAATTTCTGTGAGCTTGAATTGTGCGTGGGCCGCGTACTGAGTAGCATCGCTATGGAAAAGAACGCCATTTTCACGGCAGACAGCACCGATTTCAGAAATTGGATTAATCGTCCCAATTTCGTTATTCCCGAAAATGATTGAGACGATCACGGTGTTTTTTTTAATTCGCTTGGCGATCTCTTGAGGATCCGTTATTCCGGTGTTGTCTGTCGGCACGATCTCAACTGTACAGAAACCAAACGACTGTAGAGAAAACACAGTTTCTCTTACTGCGCTGTGTTCCAAAGCGGAAATCAGAACATGACCAGGTTCGTTAGATTTGCACCACTTGTTCATGATCGCACTGAACAGGACGAGGTTGCAGGCTTCAGTCGATGAACCGGTAAAAACCAAAAGATCAGAATTTGGCAAGCCAAAATGAGCGGCAATTTGTTCCCTTCCATTTTCAACTGCCCGATAGGCCTGTTGACCAAGCGTGTGTGCAGATGAAGGATTTCCGAATGTGTCAGAAAAAAAGGCCTCATCCGCTCAAGAACGTTTGGATGAATCGGCGTAGTTGCTGCATGGTCGAGATAATTTTCAAGATTTATCATATGCAGGATTATAGCATTTCGGAAGATTCCAGGAAGTCATTTACAATTATAAAAAACCGATGTTTTGAATTGATGACTGCGAGGTGAAAAATGGATCAATTGGTTTTCAGTTTTAATGAGATTGTTTCTTGGTTTGTTTCTTTGAATCTTGCAGAAAAAATGGGTGTAGTAAGCTTTATTTTTATTGTCTTGCATTTGCTGTTTTATTTGATTAAAGCAGTCTTGAAATTGTTCCCTCATTCAGAAAATCCATCAGTCAGTTTCAAAATTGAAGATGTCCGACATGAGATATTTCCAAGAAAAAGGGTTTGTGTCGTTTGATCTTTATGTGAGAAACAACGGTACTGAACCTATTGATCTGATTCGAGTTGGATTCGTTATGTCCGATGGGCAGGTGGGAATCTATCAACAGCCGCATGTGGTAAAACTCCCTGATATCAGCCATTTACAAGCGGGACAAGAAGCATTTTATAATGATTGCGATCTTTTTTATGTATTGAACGATGAGGGAATAAACTATAAAAAAATCATTGGATTATTTGCGGACGTGCGAAATGCTCCGCGAGTTGTCGTGAAATCAGACGTTCACCCATTGTTGAATGATCATGCTGTTCGTGGCATCCTGACAGATCAGAAAGGGCTAAACGGTTTTTAATCCCTTACATTCATGAAGATGTGGTAAAATTCCGCTGTCATAAAACGCGGGAGTCGCCAAGTGGTAAGGCATTAGCTTCCCAAGCTAACACGCGCCGGTTCGAATCCGGTCTCCCGCTCTAAACGGCAAAAATACGCTCAAACATGAGCGTTTTTTTTATAAGAGACCCCAAACAGGGTATTCGCCTGCTGATAATGATTTTCCATGATATGCCGGTTGAATCATTTATTGTTTCTAAAAGTCAGAAATGGCCCCGAAAGAAATTATCGAACTTAATAAGCTTTATCTGAAAAGTTTCTGCTAATATCTGGCAGGTTGAAAACATCAACACCATCAATCAGATTTCTTTAGTGATAATTCAAAAGTATATTGCCAAGGATCCGATTTAAATGTGCCCTAAAAATGTTTATTTATTCTATGATTTGATGTACAATAAGTTACATCAAACTGTATCAATCGTGAGTTTTTCAAGATCGAATTGTAAAAAAAAGTGCGTCGCCTTGATGGTCCGAGCTTACCTGCATAAAAGGAATCTACTGATGAGAAAAATCTTTTTGTTTTTTGTTTTCTTGCTGCTGCCAGGACTCGCATTGTTTTGTCCGGTACGTGTAGTGTGGGCTCAAACTGATGAGCAAACGGCATATGACCTGCTGAAAAATTCACAAACTTATTTTCCGCGGTTGCTGATTGACGAGAAATTCAACCAAAATGAGGAACTCTATGTGGGCGACAATGAATCATCTGTTAGTGTTGTCCGACAAAAAGGCGGGAAATTGACGTCGACTTATTTCCCAAAGGACATTTCAACCGAAGCTGGCAGATCAGCTTTCTATGCCGGTACGTATTATGGCACGCTTACTGAATTTCATCTACATGCTGAACTGACGCAGACCGCCGAATTTCCTGAAGGATCAGGTTATTGTTTTATCCAATACACCAACGCGCCAATTGCCGGAGAAGAGACGCGAGAAACCGTTTTTCTTGATGTCGGATTCCAGGCTGGCATGTATACAACTTTTTCCGGCAGCCGAAAGTATACAATTTTGGCCGATCTCAGTGCTGATCATCAACTCAACCGTACCTTTAACGTGGATTTGATCCGGGTCAACGGTGTTGGCTATCTTTTTGTAGACGGCAACTTTTTGACAGCTGTTGAAGATGGTATCCAGACCAATCTGACCTGGATGATTGGGGCGGGAACAAAGGTCGGTGGTGAGCAATCGCAATGCACGTATGATAATTTATGGTTGCGCCGAAAGTGAGGAACATGATGAAAAAGAGTATGCTATCAAATATATTGAATGCGGTTGTTTTGCCGGTTGTCCTGATCGCAGTATTCATCTGTGTTTCGGAACATGCGGCGGCTCAGCAGATTGGAACTTATCAAACCAACTTTGATGATGATTTTTGGCAAGATGGATGGTACAAGAGGGTGTTAGTTGGCAACCCTGACGGAAATTTTTACAAAACTCAGAAAAAAGGGTTACTTTTGATTTGCCCGGTAAAGAAACCTATACGATGCTGCTCAATGAGTATACCTGGAGCGAAGACAGTCATGTCGAAGCAACCTTCGAAAATATACTTTCGATGGAGGCGTCTTACGGTGTGATCTGCCGCTATTCTGACGATGGTTGGTACGAATTGCGCATTTATGTTTCTGGTCCGCGCGCAGGCTCCTATACTCTTTTCCGTTATGAAGCTGCGCTTAAAGCACAGTATAAGACGCCTTATATCCCGATTCATGCCGGTATAGATAATCTGTTTACACATGATATTAAACTTGGTTTAAATGTAAAAAATAAAATTGGACTGAACTGCGAAGGTAATAAATTTAAAATATTTATCAACGACAAAGCGCAAACTCAATACCGGAATGGGAAGATTGAAGACACAACCTTCTCGGAGGGGATTGCCGGAGTCATCGCACAGACTTATGGCAACAATTACGCAAAGATTGATTTGACCGAATTTCGCATAACGGGGGATGATATGCAGATGGTGCAATCCCCGATTTCGCAGAATAGTGATTCGGTCGCTGTTTTGCCACCAGAAACACAACCGGCGGCTAAAGATCCTGAACCAATCCCTACAAGTATAGTCTTGCCTGAGCCGACCCATATACCGGAAGATATCATCCCCTCAGGACTGAGTGAACCTGAAACGGTTGCTGTTCCACCTGAACTCGTATCGGACTCCTCATCTTTAACAGAACAGTCCGAAAGCCTGACAACTGTGACGAAATCCCCTGTCGCAATGCCTGATCCAATTTCGAAACCCCCTTTTCAAATTGAAGCGGAAACAACAAAGCCTGATGACGAACCACCCATTAGTGAAACAGGTGGAGGTGTCAGACGAAGTCCTATAACAGAATTATTACCGCAACCGACTGATACTCCAGTCAAGACGGCAATAATTCCGGAGATTATTCCAAACTCTCGCCTTGGCCAGAAAATCAATTGTGGTAACGCTTTTCAATTTACGATCTATTACCAACCGACCATGGGTAAATCGATCGGCGGAAAAACCGCAACGGGGAAATCTTCTATGCGGGTGCTAATCAACAATCTCACAGATAGAAATATTGCTACTTTGCCTGTTCATTCTTTTAAACTCAGCCATGAGATCGATGGTGCGCGCCAAACTTTCCTCTTGCTACGTTCTCACATGCCCGGTCAGCGATCGATGGTCCCTGATGACTCTTGCCGACCCGATAGCTGCTGGTGCAACACTGGATACCTTTTTGGTGTTCGATACCAATGGCGACAAGGGAAATGGATTCTCTCGTTCTGGCCAATTCTAAAACAGGCAGAAGGCCCTCTGCGCGTGGATATTGAGCTCCAGCGATTAACTATGCGGATTAGCTTTTGCACCGTATAGGCTCCTGTCCTGCCAACTGTGATGTGCGAACTTCTTCTTGAGTAGATACGCGGATATTTTCTTTGAAAACATAAAATAATTGTTGCTCAGACAAATTGTCAGACAATTTATATGGCATATTAGTTACACTGATTTTTACCTATGCTGATTGACAAATGGTTCAAAAAAGAATCTTTCATTGGGCAAAAAAACAAGACCAATGAAAAGATACTGGTTAAAAGCTGCATTTTTTTGAATTGCAAAAACTCGATTCTTTTCTAATGTTTTTATAAACACAAGATTTTTCGATAAGCACAAACATCGCAAGTCGTTTTTGTGTTAGAAATTTCTGCAAAGCTGAACCTTGATCACAAATGAAAGGATTTGAAAGGGTTCATATAATTCCGCTTTCGCTGATCACGATATCTTTTGATTCGCTCTCCAGAATTTTAAAAATCTGTTCTTGACCCTGCTTTACCGGCCAGCCGATCATCCCCGGATTTAATGGAATTGTGGCTTTCAACCCTTCCTTTCGGCGTTTTGCTTGAACATTTTATAGGCTTTGTTGCTACTTCCGAAACTGCTGCAGAACCGGCGCCGTCGAGTGCAAGCGCATATACGATGTCGTTGATACCGATATCAGATACTCTTTGCCGAAGCGCAGCTGAAATAGAACAGGCAACTATCACCAATTTTGAAGCGCCGCTGAGAAAACTTTCAATATATTCGCCTGACAATACAAAATCGCCTTCAAGAAAAATCTGATTTACGTCGGTATTTTTGACTTCAAGAACCTTATAAATCACAATCGGGTTTAATCAGTGTTTTTGCTTCTTCTAAAAGCTTTTTCTGCTGTTGGTAACAGGTGCGAGAACGTTGCTTAATGATATCCGGATCAGCGCCCTGTCCGCGAAGCATCGTCAACATTCAACTCAATCTCAAGATCATACAATACTGGCATTTTCGTATACCCGGGTGATCATTTTTTATCTATTCGTGTTTCAGTAAGAAAAAATTTGCTCATTCATCTTTTTTTGCTTATTCGAATAATTCCCTCTGTGCCGATTTCAACCAGATTTTAGACAAAGATACAGTCTACTTTTGGATTTTGGTCACAGAAGATTTTATTAGCAGCTGTCTGTCGACTAAACGACAGACAGCTGCTAATTGCCAATAGGCTGCATTCTATTTTATATGCTTGGTGATCTCATCACGTAATTCGCTCAGGCTCGGGATAATTGAAGAGTATTTCAATTCTCCATTGATTACAATGCTCGGCAAATTTTTCAGTCCCATTTTCATCACGCGGGCAACATTTTCCTTTTTTGTGAAACGATATTCAACGATGTCCGCTGCGCCGTCCAATTCACTAACAACCCGCTTGGCTGCGTTCCACATATACGTGCAGGCCGCACAGGTTTCGGAATCCAGCGTGAACACTTCAACCAGCGGTTTCTTGAGATTTGCATAATCTGGAAGGATGACAGCGTCAAGATCATATTCAGCTTCCTGATAGTTTGCTAGAATAGACCGCGTTTGTTCCGGCTGCCGAATCGCCTGGAGCACGCCGACCGTGTTTTCGATCGGTGTATCATATGGCATATCGCAACCAGGTGACATCACCCAATTGTGATGTTCAATCGTATCCAGCATGTCCAATGCGAATTTCATGTTATCCTGTTGCGTTCCCAAAAGCATGCGCGTAGTCAATGGAATATTGCCTCCAATTGAAATGTTATGCCGATCTGTTATTTCTTTTGCTTTGATTAGGTCAACGTTTTCATCAACAGAAATATTGTTCGGGTTTTGTCCCGCACATGACTTCGATCGACTTTGTCGCATTTCCGCAGACAAAGAACGATGAGATCGCGCCTTTTACTCCGGATATGGTCAAAGATTGCTGTAAAGTCATCAGCCAGGAACTGTTTGAAGTGACGCGGTGAGATCTTGAGAGACCAACGGATCAACGATTCCAATTATGTCCATTCCCGCTTCGATGTAGAGATCTGCCATTCGGATATTGACCTCAGTGCAATATTTGAGCAATTTTAATGACGTATTCTTTGTTAATAATAATGCGCGTCCATGAAAATTTCCGTGCCGCGAAGGTGAGAGTGCGCGTAAGTGGGCCGCAGATCAGGCCGTAAAGAGCTGTTTTTTCGCCAACGGCTTTTTTTAGACGGCGCATTACATTTAGTGTGATCGGCAACCGGCCATCACCTGCTTCGGGATATTTTTCTGAATAATCGGGTTTGTGCTCAATGGATGGGTTGTGACAGAAGGCGGAGCGTTTTCGAGCCACATTAATTCGCATCCCAAAATTCTCGGCTTCCAATTGCAGATCAAACAAAGTAGGTTTTGCCCATCCGGGTCGTAAATTTCATTTACCGCTACGAGAGATCTACACATTTTTTCTTCATCAGTCAAGAATTCTATGGCGGTATCCTTTAACTTACCAGCATGGACACCTGCAAACGGCACTCCAGGAACTTTTCCGTATTTTTCTGCAGGATCAAGCTTTATCAATAATTCTTTCCTTTATCTCACTCATCTGATAAGCTCCTTTACGGTGTTTGTGTTTGAAACAAAAATGACCAAGGTTATTCAGTAGAAATTATCAAAAATCTCCTGCCTGCACCCTGAAATTCCACGTTTTTGCAAGGAGGTACTATATTCAATCATGATCAATCAATCAAAATGTCAGACAACGTTACTGTCAATTTGTTTATATTTTACCCGTGATTGAATAACTTATGGAAGAATGATTATTGAAAAATGTGATTAAAAGCACTATTGACTATACGAGTTCGGTTTCAAAGTCGCTTTTTGTGTTCTGATAGAAACACGATTCTTTCCGGCTGCAAAACTCGCAGGTATTGCCTTCGATATTAACGTGACTGCCAATGCCCATTACGTACGATAACGAAAAGGCGGGGACCATCGCCTGTGTCTCAGATAATCTGATCAAATTGGAAATCTTGGAAATCGTATTAAATATTTGCCGTTGCCCATTTGCGAGAGGCCAACCGATCATGCCAGGACTCAACGACATCGTTGCTTTTTTATCTCGTGGAATGACATGCATTTTGATATATTTTTCCGAAGAGACTGAAAGGCGTTCAACAGCAGAAAATCCGGCAGCGTTTAAGGAGTGTGCATAAACTGGATCTGAATAAAGCAGTTCAGATACTCTTTTTTCTAACGGGTCTGAAATTGTAACTGCAACAACCGCAATTTTTTCTGCACGGGCTAAATGAGAATTGACAAATTCTCCCTGAAGTTCATTGCCATCCTCAAGGTGTACTGCCTGATTACTAAAAGAAACAACATTCAGAATTTGATAAATTACAATTGGTGAGATTAATTCCATGGCTTCTGCTAACGCTTTTTCCGCAATTTTTATCAATTGCGGTGTGCGTTTGCGAACAACATCAGGATTCGAATCTTGTGCGCTGAGAATATGGTCAACGGAAAGCGTGAACCGCAAATCTTTAAGGATTGTCATGTCTTCAACTGCTAATCAATTAATTTACTGGGCGGATTCCCCGATAAATCCTGGGGCCACTGATCGTTTTGAGAATTATTTCAGGCTGCTTACTGATAATTGCTCCAAGTTCTTTGCAGTCAAGCGGGGTGTTCCCGTTTGAAAGAAAAACACGGAATACAGCATCAGTGAGCGCTGTGTTAGGCAGGATAAAATCATCTTTTCTGGCGCAATGTTGAATAATCGTGTCCTGAAGCTGATCTTTTTGCGTAACTTGTCCCGTTCTTACATCAACTGAATCAACCATCTGGTTCAATTCGTTATCTGCATAGAAAGCTTTATGTTCTTCGCATAGGTAGTTTATTAGGCTTGAACGCCAGCTATGATCGTTCTCGTGCCACCATGCAGAAATCAATGTGAAATTTTGTTGTAACAATCGTTTTAATGAAAATGGGAGAAGGGATTTCTATTGGTTTCAGACATTAATTTCCTCAACAATCTGTTTGATATTTAGTTAAAGTTCATATCATCCAGAGGTAAAAACTGCTCTTCTGATAAGAGATGAAACAAGAGTCGTTTTGGAGGACAACGGTGCATTACGTTAATCGCGGCATAAAGCTCCATAAAATGAACGATTCCCTGTGGGTTTCCCGCAGCAGATCCTTGAAAACCATTTCAACTAACCGGGAAAAATTGACATCTGCTTTGTTATAGCTGTTCCAAATGACGTCAAGCTTGCGAGTTTTCTACAAAAATACACATTCTGTCGTCAAACTCTGTTGAAATCTGGTTGTTGACGTGTTTCAAAATACAGCTTGCCTTTGGAGTCGAATAATGCTGTGCGAATCCAGTCCTTTGAGGAACGCGGGGGAATCAGTGAGATATTTACTTTGGAGTGGTTCTCGTTTTTAGAAATCCTGATCTTGCTGCCGGGAAGTATGGTTTTCACGATACCAACTTTAACCCGCAAACATAGTTTTCCGGAATAATTACCCATCCTTGCCAAAGGTAGTGTTTGTCCGGTATCAACGAAATCAAATACCACTTTATCAGTTTCCAACGCTGTTGGGAATAATGAGTCTTTTCGAATGAGCGGTAACGTGCCCGCTTTCCAATGTGGATAATTGATGCAAAGATCAAAACAGTCCTCGTTTTCATCGCTTGTTTTTAAACAATCCTGATCTAATTCATCATGGATAGCCAAATCTTCGAATGGAAAACATACATTCTCGGGCAATTCTACATCTTTTGTATAGTTATGAAGCGTGAGCGGTTTCTTGCGAACATCTTCCGGTTCAAGCAGTTTCAAAGTCCAAAGCACATTCCCAACCGGACCCACTTCATCAAATCGATCGTCCTGCTTCAGCGCATAATTGAATGAGAATTCAGTTAATTTCTCATTACTGTCCATTGGGTATTCGATCGCATCCAAGATGTTTTTTGTTGGGACTGGATTTCCCTCCTCCATTTCAAGAGCAGCTTCTGCCAGGTTTAAATATCCGGGGTTGACGTCTGCTAATAAAGCTTTAGGAAACCAAAAATCTGCGAGATCAAAAAGCTCTTGTGATTCTGAAAGGAGTTTATGAATCTGGCGCGCGATCGCGGGCCCATATGTGGATACGACTTTGGCTTCATCCAACAATGCCTTGTGTTCTGCGATTGCATAATCCAGTGTATTCAGCGAATGTTCTTGCAGATTGGTCGCAAACGCTAATTTCTTCCCGTCTTCAAATTCGAATTCTGTCACGGTAAAATCCGATATGTCTGGATTATTCCCTTTTCTTGTCTCTGCTGCGATTGCTTTTAGATTACTTAACAGTGGAAAGGTGACAGTTTCACCGGCCTGATATGCTTCTGCCGGGCGATATAACTTCCCAAGTTTCTTTTGTTGTTTTTCAAGAGATTTTTTGAAGAGTCTGATTTTTTCAACAATAATTGCCCGTGCAAGTTCTTTTGATGTCATTGGAACTTCTTTTTCCAGCAGGTGATTATAAATGAAATCTAAATCAGATTGATCTAAGTGGAGTTGTTTCCAATCAAGCGTATTCGGTTTATTTTCTTGTTGAGTCACCATTAATTCCCTTATTTTACTTTCTTGAGCATACCACAAAACATCAGGGATACTTGTTATTTAGCCATGACATAGGATTTACATAGATGCCGTTGACCTTAATTTCCCAATGAAGGTGCGGGCCGACAGACCTGCCGGTATTTCCAATCAATCCGATCAGGTCACCTCGTTTTACTTCCTGACCAGAATTAATCAAAATCTGTGATTGATGCGAATAAGTCGAATAAACGCCCCAGCCATGATCAATGATCGTATGCATCTCGTGGATAGGCAGATCTCCTGCAAAGAGGACTGTCCCATCCGCAGCTGCATAAATGTTGACGTTGTTCGCATAGCAACCCAAAATCAACGCCAGAATGGAAGTTTTTGTATTCAATTCCATTATATGTCCGACGATTCCCAAAAGCAGATACGATACAGGGTTCATCAACTGGATAAGACATCCGATCCCCCAGGTTCTGACGGACGATGATTGGTTGATTCCAGCGAGCGCCTGCTGGTCGTGGGACATTGAATGGTCTTCTATAGTTGAAGGATCAACCCCGCTGACGATCTCGTAAGTGAAGATTCCAGGTTGAATCACAATTTTTTGATTAATTTCAAAGGATCCATGATCGGGTGCGGTGCCGTGTATGGTGAAATCCGTTGCTCCGATTTCCTGTTCGGCGTCTATTGCGAAAAGTGCATACCGGTCTTGTGTATTATCAGACTCCTGATGGAAAATCAGTGATTGCCCCAGTACATTGCCAGACAGTTCAAGAGGCAGAGACGATACAACATGAACAATTCCCGTTTCTCCCTGCATCAAAAGGCATTTTACCGATTTCAATGCTATCCAGTAATGGTGAAATAAGAGAGCTTTGGCATTGCTAGTTTCACCAGAGGCGAATAAACGGCTTGCTTTTCTGTGATATCCCAGCTGCCCTGAACCTGATTGACCTTCGTCAGCACCTGTGGATTGACCTGATTTTTACTGCTTTTTCGAGATAAGTCTCACCTGTTTCAATCACGTCTGTTACAGTGTAGGTTTTGATGTTCGGACTTTCAATCAGTAAAAGCGTACTGCCAATATAAAGCTCATAACTGGTGATCTGGTTGATTCGTAACAGGTCTGTAACAGGCATTCCATGCAACAATACTAATACTCGTAATCGTATTCCAACGTTCAGACTGACTGGTCTGAGCTTTCCAAAGTATCCTTTTTAATGACGGAATTTTTAATGATGTCCCCAACGGCAATATTATCGGGGTTTGATATATGATTGAGCGAAATAATCTTCTTCGACCGTAGTCTGAAAACGGGCAGCGACTACGGAAAGGAAGTCCCCTGCTTCAATGGCGTATTCCGGATAGATATCACTAGATAACTGTCGGAACCCTGCGAACAAAAAAATGGAACCGATTACGAGAATGATTATGGCCGATTATTCAAACGCTTCACAATTGCTACGCGGAGAATTGTAATACGTGAAAATCACTTGTCGAAAATACGCGTATATGTATCATCCAATTCATCATTTGCCAGGTGAGAATAGCGTTGAGTGACAGCTATATTTGTATGTCGAGCAAATTCCTGGGCAATTTTTAAATTTCCAGTTTCATGCAGCACCGTTGTCACGAAATAATGACGGAAAGAGTGCGGTGTGATGGTGCCGGATGCGCTTCTCCCAGGCATTCCGCGACCCTTCTGGAGACGATCAGCCGACCAGTTTTTGTGGTTATCGGGAGCGTTTTTTTACCGGCTCCCTTGTCATGTCTGGCAAATATCGGGAAAGAAGACAAATGGCTCGAGCCGGCGCCGTCTAGCGCCCCTCTTTCGTTCAAATAATTTCGCATAGACATTATAGATCGCTCAGAAAACCGTATAATCGCTTCTTTGTTCCCTTTTCCAATAATAATAGCTTTTTTTTTGAACCAATCTACATCCCCTCGCCGCAATGCGCATATTTCATGAATCCGCAGTCCGGTATCAGCAAGTGTAAGCAAAAAAGCGGAATCTCGTAGATTGATCAAACGTTCTGCAGAGTCTTTGCACGGCAAAGTTGGCAACGTTTCTTGAGCATATAGGATGACTTTTCCAATTGCTTCCAGTGGGAATTGTGGCAAGCGAATTCCTGGTTTTCGAATTCGCTGATGAATCAATAATTTGATCTGATACATATTTAGCTGAAGGATTTTTTCTGCAATTAAATACTCAAGAAAATTTTTAAATATATTGATATAAAGGTTTTCTGTCGCAGGCGAATACGATTTCAAATAACGCGCGTATAAAGAAACGAAATTCTCATTTATTAAAGAGATGCTGCCGTAAGAATCGATTTCCATTTCTTCAAGCATTTCGAGAAACGTGTTCAAACCATTTTGATAGGTACGCGCAGTATTTTCACTTCTTGACAAAGCGACATTTTCTATAAAACGGTCAATAGCTTGGTGTATCGTTGTTGTTTCTGCCATTATTCCTCCTGACAATCATTGCGTGCGATAAGAGTACTTATCAAACCCATTCAATTATACCGGATGGTTCAATCTGCTCCACTCAGTAATCACAAATTATTTACACTAAAACTTTCTGTTGTTAATTGATGAACTGAAATCACTTCATATTTTATAAAACATTTCTTATCACTAAATTACGATGGCCCACGAAATCTGTATCCTGCAAAGTGCCAGATTTTTGTTTGATATAGAGGTTACTATAAAAACCGCAAAACAAAAATCAGATACTTATTTTTTTTAAACAATCCGTCAAACTAGAGAATAGATTACCGTTTATGGTTTGGGATTTATACTTGCGGAAGATTGTTAAACAATAAAAGGAGTCTGACATACCGTTAATAAGGTGACGGCATTTTAGATTTGATGCAAACCGCACTATGGATCTGACGACGTGTTATATTGACAGAAAGGTATGTCTATACGCAAATCCGTCAGGCTTACAAATTTTTTTCGCTGTGGACATCGTAGTGGACCAACCTACACAAATTCCGCAAAAAATGCAACTCTATAATAATCATCCGTAAGGATTTTTTCTGGGAATCCTTTATAATAGAGGGCAATTGGAAAAAGGAGATAGAAATGAATCAAGAACAACGCGTTGCAGGCAGCACGACCATTGCGCCTGAAGTGATTGAAACAATCATTCGGATGACTGCTTCGGAAACACAGGGCGTCAGTCGCGTTCCAGTCTTTTCTTCAAAACAAAGTGTAAAAACACATGTTGAAGGGAAAATCGTTGACGCTGACGTTTATGTTATTTTGGAACACCAGCAGAACATTGCGTCGGTCGGAGTAAAGTTGCAACACAATATATCCAGAGCTATCTCAGAGACGATTGGGATGCTTCCAGGTAAAATCAATATCCATGTTGATGATATCGACTTCCCGTCAGTGCAAGAAAATGAATTCTGAAGAAATGAATTTTGACGATCTAACACAGCGAGAACCAATTGACGATTCACATCCTGAGCCGTCAGAGGATGAACCAATTTACGAATTGTTACCAACAGACGATGTAGAGATCGATGATCGAACCCGTGCTCGCGGCGTTGCGTTGCAGGTGCTCTATGAAGTTGATATGTCCAACCATCCACTGAATCAAATCGTTAAGGAACGCTTTGATTCAGTAGACTTATCTGATGAGCAAAGGAACTTTATTGAAAAAATCGTGATTGGCGTCCGCAAGCATTTCTCGAAAATTGACATCTCCTTGACAAAATATGCACCGGAATGGCCGATTGACCAGATTGCAGTCATTGACCGGAACATCGTTCGAATTGCAATTTGGGAGTTTGCAATCAGCGGAATCACACCGCTCCGGGTCGCGATTAATGAGTCTGTAGAGCTTGCAAAGATGTTTGGCTCGGAAAGTTCACCTCGTTTTGTCAATGGCGTATTAGGGAGTGTAGCTGAACACATTGACGAAATCAACGACATAATTAACTGACCAACGAGGCATATCGAGAAATAATTTAGCAGAAAACTTTTAAGATACCTATGCGAAACAATTTCCACCCAATACAGAGTTAACTGCTTCTATATTCTTTAAGATATGCAGGGAATTAGCTACCGTTCGAACAAAACACACTTAACTTCATGATTTTTCTCTACCTCAATTAGTGGAATATAGCGGCCGACACAGGCTGAAGTTGCATATGAACATCTTGCTCTGAACCTGCATCCCGTTGTATATAAACAACCGTGATAAAAAAATCATGGGTGTTTCATTTATTGTATGAACAAGAAGGCTTCGTATGGTAGTATTATTGCCATGAAGATAAATCTAACAAACCGGACTTTATGGTACTTTCCTACCGCTCAAAATCCTTTTTAATCAAAGGGGAAATTGGAGTTTATCTTTCTTGTATCCATTCTGCGAAAAAAGGACTCTTAAATAGGAATGCCGTTGTATAATAAAAGCTGCGATTCCTGCATTAAGTGGAATGATGTTAAGTCTGAACAAGTGTTAGTAGAACAAAATCTATCGACAGATACAATTAAAAAAATATATTTGGAGGAATTGTATGGAAAACATTGGTGTTCCGGGTAAATATGGGCTGGATAATTATGGCATTCACAATGCCGGACTCGTTTATTGGAACGCAGTTCCGTCTGTGCTCGTAGAAGAAGCTGTCTGCCGAGGTGAAGGCATTCTTTCCCCGGATGGTGCTTTGATGGTTGATACTGGCAAGTACACCGGACGTTCCCCAAACGACAAATTCGTCGTTGATAATGGCACCGAAGAAGAAAAAGAAATTGACTGGGGAAAAGTCAATGTAAAGATTTCATCAGAAAAATTCGACCGACTTTACAGCAAAATGCTGGGGTATGTGCAAAACCGCGATCTGTTTGTCGCCGACCTGGTTGCAGGCGCTGATCCTGTTTACCGTCTGCCGATTCGTATTATCAGCGAATTTGCCTGGTCCAACCTCTTCGCAACGAACATGTTCATCCGCCCTTCGCTGGAAGATCGCGTTGACCAAATCCCTGGATTTACAATGATCTGCGTACCTGGATTGGAAGCGATTCCTGAAGATGACGGAGTACCCGGCGCTTTCATCGTTGTTAACTTTACCAAAAAGATCATATTAATCGGCGGATCACAATATGGTGGAGAAATTAAGAAGTCGATTTTCTCAGTGATGAATTTCATCCTTCCGCTTAAAGGCGTTATGACGATGCACTGTTCGGCTAACGTTGGCAAGAAATCTGGCAACTCCGCACTGTTCTTTGGCCTGTCTGGCACCGGGAAAACCACCTTATCATCAGACCCGGACCGCCTGCTTATTGGTGACGATGAGCATGGATGGAGCGATACCGGCATCTTCAACTTTGAAGGCGGCTGTTACGCAAAGATGATCAGACTCAGCCAGGAACACGAGCCTCTGATTTGGAACGCGGCCCATCGCTTTGGCGCTTTGCTTGAAAATATGGATTATGATCCGGAAACCCGCTTCTGGTTTTGACAGCGATAAAAAGACTGAAAATACCCGCGGCGCCTATCCAATCTATCATATCGATGGTATTGTTGAAAATGGAATCGGCGCTCACCCGACCGATATCTTCATGCTGACAGCGGATGCGTCCGGTGTTCTTCCTCCTTTGTCAAAGTTGGATAAGAATCAGGCAATGTATTACTTCATGTCTGGTTATACCTCAAAACTGGCTGGAACAGAACGCGGCATCACCGAACCGCAGCCTAACTTCTCTACCTGCTTCGGCGCACCGTTCCTACCGCTCCATCCATCGGTCTATGCTGAATTGCTTGGAAAGAAAATTATCGAACACGATGCGCATGTTTGGCTGCTGAATACTGGCTGGTCTGGCGGTCCTTATGGCGTTGGCAAGCGCTTCAGCCTGCCTTATACGCGCGCATTTGTCACAGCAGCGTTGAATGGCGATCTGAATCAAGTTGAATTTGTTGGCACCCAATCTTTGGCTTGAACATCCCGAAGAGCTGCCCAGGTGTTCCTTCAGAAGTTCTCAATCCGCGTGATACATGGGCTGATAAAGCAGCTTATGACGAAGCCGCAAAGAAGTTGGCAGCAGCATTCGTAAAGAACTTCAAGAAGTATGAAGAAAAAACTTCAAAACAGATCATTGATGCTGGTCCTAAAGCAGCATAAAAACTGACACAAGAAACAAAAAATGCGCGACTTTTCCGGCATTTTTTGTTTCTTGTTCTTTCCATGCATAAAATCATCTGTACCCATGCAACTTTCTGAGTTACCGAACCAAACGTCAACAAGCGTTAAAATCTAAAAATGTTCTCCAACTGGATTCTAGAGAATATTGCCACAATTTCCGATTTCTGCCCTCTCAGTGATATGATTTAAGAAAAATTTAGCGTTCTGATGAATGTCATAATTTAAGATTGATTTTTATAAAAATCAACTTAAATTATGTATTTTCTATGTAGCAATCAGAGCTAAATATGCGACAGCAAAATGATTAGAATGAAACGGAAGACTTTTATATTCAACAGGTACGCTTTATGGATATCTTGGTAGTCTCTTGGAATCCGAAAGGAAATGGAACGCACCGTCCATTAAGCGATGTGTTAATAAAAGTTCTTTAGAATAGTGATAATCGCGAGGATTCACGAAATCGGAACCTTTATCCGGTCAAATGCCGGGTAGAATGATCTTTGTCCTAACACTGATAACGTCTTTTTTTGAACGCCTTATTTTTAAAGGAGGTCAGACGAGTAAGACACTGCCGGATATGGAGAGGAAAAATGTGTTATTGCAAGCAAGAGAGTACCTGACGATTCTTGAATCCGAGCTTCTCTTAGCACTTGGCTGTACGGAACCCATTGCAATTGCGTTGTGTGCAGCTAAGGGACGTGAAATTCTTGGTAAAATGCCTGAAAAAGCCGAGGTTTTTTGTAGCGCTAATGTAATCAAGAACACTCACAGCGTCACGGTGCCAAACTCAGGCGGAAAAAAGGGATTCCTTTCGCAGCAGCTTTAGGCATTTGCGGTGGTGACGCCTCACGCAATCTCGAAGTTCTAGCCAGTGTTCAAAAGATATTTTGGCAGCACAGGCAATGGTTGATCAAGAGAAGATCACAAAAACTTGCGAAAAATGTTAACAGCCTTTATATTCATTGTCGATTTAAGCTGCGGAAAAGACTATGCTGAGGCAACAATTTCAGGGAAGCATTCGCGGTTTACTCTGTTGAGGAAGAACGATGAAATTATTTTGGATGCTGCAAATTTGATAGGCAGTAAGACAGACGAAGAAATTCAGCAGTTGAAATCGC
This sequence comes from Flexilinea sp., assembly GCA_040766005.1. Taxonomy (GTDB): domain Bacteria; phylum Chloroflexota; class Anaerolineae; order Anaerolineales; family Anaerolineaceae; genus Flexilinea. The sequence goes on from JAXGRI010000012.1 coordinate 46,374, forward strand.
AGTTGAACGTAAAAGATATTTATGATTTTGCGCGCGCATTCAAATGTACTGACTTACCGGAACTGTGCAATTTGATTGAGCGCCAGGTCTTTTACAACAGTGCTATCGCGAAGGAAGGTTTGAGCGGGGATTGGGGGCAGCAGGCCGGAAAAGTGATCCTGCACCATAACGCCAGTCATGGCATTGATGAACTGGCAGCTTGCCGCTGCCGGATCAGATGCCAGGATGAGCGGCTGCGCTTTGCCGGTTGTAATCAATTCAGGTAGTGGCAATCAAGGAATGACTTTGTCAAACCCGCTCATTCGCCTTGCCCAGCAACTTGAAACCCCGCGAGAAAAATTATATCAGGCGCTGATCTCGGCAAATTTAACCGCCATTCATGAAAAGGTCTACATTGGTAGTCTTTCAGCGTATTGCGGCGCTGTCAGTGCCGCTGCAGCAGCGTCCGCAGGAATGGCATTTTTGAAGGATATGCCCTGGGATCAGGTGGAAAAGGCGATTATCAACACACTGGCTGTATCCAGCGGCATTATTTGTGATGGAGCTAAACCTTCATGTGCAGGAAAGATTGCAATCGCTGTAAAAAATGCTCAGATGGGGGTTGAAATGGCAGCGCAGGGGCTTTCGTTTCAAGCAGGTGAAGGGATCCTTGGAAATTCACTCGAAGCCACAATTCGTAATGTAGGGAGGCTGGCAAAAGACGGGATGGAATCAACGGACCAGAAATTCTGGATATCATGCTCGGTGATTGATCACGTTCGAAATATGGGTCCCACTAATAAATGAGATGACCTGAATATAGGTCATCTTTTTACAGTCTCCAATTTTTCTGGCATATCTACACGAAATTTCCGGCGCTTATTGCTAAAATAGCCAATACGAACCCGGGTATGAGCGGCAAGCTTTTTATCCGGTTTTTCAATAGAAGACGCAAAATCAGTGCGAAAAAGCCGTTAATGATTAATCCGGCGGCGATCATTTTCAAACCGATTGGAAATCCGAAATACAATCCAATGACGCTGCCGAACCATACATCTCCGAGCCCAAACGGAGTTGGGTCAGCAGGAAAAAATTTTTTCCGAGCAGATAAATACTTAGCATACAGCCAACACTAATTTTAAAACCAAACAATGGCAAATTATATTGAAAGATTCCACGAGCGATGAAAAATTGCAAAAGGAGTAATCCAGTTAGTTCAAATGGTAAAAATCCGGAAAGGATATCCACGTTGGCACAGATCGCAAAGAAGTATAAAGCGCCGAATGGCAAGAGTTGTTTATTTATTGGTAGCAGGTAGTAGCTGGCAGTAAAAATAGCTGTGAACAGCAACATTGGCAATATCCCGGTAATTATCAGATTGATAACCGAACGAGGATGAAGAGATTCTCCATTTGTTAAATTGTTTCGCAAAAGGCAAATAGCATAATAGATTCCGATTGATAAAACAACAATTAAAAAAGGAGACAAGATGATTGCGAGAGGGTTTAACATACTGCTATAAGATTATAACAAGCCATTTAAACTGAAAGTGGCGAGGGTGGGAGTTGAACCCACGACAAAGGGCTTATGAGTCCCCACGCCATAAACGCACTGTTTTCTTGCTTTTCATCTGATATTTCATATGTCGTTTTATGCCATTTATACAAAATATGTAAATCTTTCAAATGATGAAATCCGTTGCCCGTTGGATCATTTAAGATTGATTGTTTGTTATTCTGCGTCATTAGCAGGACTCTATCCTATTTCTAAGAATGAAAACTCGAAATAACAAATCCAACTATTGCTAACAGTACCATCAACCCTAAATATGCCAAAAAGATGTTGAGAAAAAACAATCCTAATCTTTTCCATTTATTTACATTCTTGTACTTCGTTACATCAAGAATAGAAGCAATCACAATAGATAAGATTTTGAGCATTGTACTTATTTCCTCCCGGTTGGCATTTTATGGTTGCAAATCACTCCAATTATCTGTTGCTTCGGAAAAAGTTAATTTCACAAAAGGTTCTCCACTATCTTCAAATACAGCTGAAGAAATTAATAAAGTATCGACTGAAACAACCATATTTCCAGTCAGGGAATGCACGATATTTTGCCAATCTTTGAAGTCCTTTTCTGGGAATAAGTAATAAAGCGTAGAATAAAATAGTTTGCCAAAGTTTTTAGAATTTTCATAATCGTTTGGATCATCCACTATGATACCTACCGCTCTAACTTGCCAATCGTCATCATAAATGAAGTGCAAGTATGTGTTTTGAAACATTTTGTACCCAATTTCCTGTGGATCATCATTATAAAAATAAGATCTCGGCGTAACAATATCGCCACTGCTTTTTTTAATATTTTTGATTATTTCGTCTAAATACGTGTTAGATTCGCCGCCAAGACGTGTATATTTTATATTTCTATATGCAGAAACAGTTGAAAAGATAGTTAAAAAAATAAAAACTGCGAAATAAAAGGATAGGGACTTTTTCTTCATCTCACCTCACTACACTCTGAAAGGCAACTGCCAAACCAAGAATGCTGACATCTTTGCCGTCGTTGCCATTGATGATTATCGGTGGATAAGCCGGGTTCTCTGCAATCAGGGACAAGCTGCCGTTATGCTTGTAAACCCGTTTGAGTGTTGCTTCGTTGTCAATCCTGACGGCTGCAATTTGACCATTAAGCACATCTGGTTGTTTTCTGACAAACACGATATCTCCATCAAAGATTCTGGCGCCAATCATGCTGTCACCTTGCACGGTCAGGCAGAAGTCGGCTTTTATCTTCGAACCAGCGAGGACATAAATGTCTCTTTCTTCAAACATTTCGATTGCTTCACCGGCTGCTATTGGCCCGAGCATGGGCATTTTTATTACTTCTATTGGGTGAATATTGGGAAAGTTGAAAATATTATTGGGACGTATAATATCCCCTTTTATGTCAAGAACTATTTTTTCTTTCCCAGATAGTTGGTTTACGGTTACATTAAATATTTCAGCAAGCATTACCTCAGTCTCTCTATTAGGGTAACTTTTCCCAAGTTCCCATTTAGACACGAGAGTTTGATCTACATTTAATTGATCTGCAAGCTCTTTTTGAGAAAAACGATATTTTTTCCGTAAAAATTTTATAGCATTCATTTAAATCACCTTTCATAATATTAGTACATATATTCCTACTGATCAACACCTCAAGAACCGAATTCCTAATATTGTCTTATTCTAATTCCTAATAGGAAATAGGGTCTTGACAAGTTCCTATATTTGAATATAATAGGAATATACTTACTCGGGTTAGGAAGGGAATATGAATAAATTCAAATTCTACAGAAAACAAAAAGAAATCAGTCAGAATGGACTTGCCGATTTGCTTGGATTAGATCAAACAACCGTAGGCAAATGGGAGTTAGGCAAATCATTCCCACGGATTTCAACGCTTAAAAAACTTTCAGAAATATATGGCTGCACGATAGATGAGCTTTTCGGGTCAGATTCCAACGAATCTGACATTCCGCGCGATGCAGGGAATGACATTGCGCTTCACGAACCAGAGAAGGAAGAGGCGGCGTGATGTGCGAACGGTGCAAGGAGTTGCGTCACGAAATATACAAGCTGCGTGATGAGAATACCGTACTGCATCAGCGTGTTTTGACCGCACAGCTGGAAAGCGATCTGGCAAGGGCAACGAATACAGAGGTTACGTTTCTGACGCTTGAGCAGGTTTGCAAGTACTTGCAGCTATCAGATGTGACTGTCAAGAAGTACATCAAATCTGGCTCGTTGGAAGCGATCAACACAGCAGAGAAAGGTGGCATTTACAGAATTTCATACAAGGCTTTGCTTGCGTTTATCAAGCATATGACGGTTGAAAAATTAGAGGTTTGCAAGTGCTGACTTAACAGATTCCCCATCTGTTAGTGGCGAGGGTGGGAGTTGAACCCACGACAAAGGGCTTATGAGTCCCCTGCTCTGCCACTGAGCTACCTCGCCGTCAAGCGTCACCAATAATACTATAAGCCTCAGAAAATGTCAATTCAAAGTATGCAGAAAGAAGGGAAGAGAGCTGGTGCAGGAATTCCCATCATTCTCGCTTTTTTATTCCTTCCATTTTCAAGGAAAGTCACTTTTTTTTGAAATACCGACTTGACAAGGGAAAAAAACAGAATAACATTAAAAATAACAATTGATTCGAGAAACCTGTGACGAAGAAAAGTAACTTGCACAAAACTGCTTCGCAGAGAGTCCTTGAGGGTGCGAACAGGACAGGCAGCAGCAGGCGAATGGTCTTCTGAGGGCAAATTGAACGGCTAAACAGCTTAGTAGGTTTTGACGGTTTTCCCACCGTTATCAAGGGTACACGCATGATGGTGCGTGAAGCGAGAGGACGTACATCTTTACGTCAATTTGGGTGGTATCGCAGGAGCTGAACTCTTGTCCCATGTGGGACAGGAGTTTTTTTTTATAAATCTAATCAGCTCGGAAGAGACCTTGGCACGGTCTGCCATCACACCCAGAAAACCAAAATTGGAGGAACATCATGAAAGGCTTTGAAAAAATGTTGTTGGGTGTGTTGTCTCTGGTACTGGTTTTCTGCGCACCGTATGAATCCAGTCAGCGCAGCGGAAGAAGATGTCAAAATAGGTATTCTTCAGTTTAGCGCAAGTTTGCATAACTGTTATGTCGGGATTCTGGAAGGCTTGAAAGAGGCTGGGTTTGAAGATGGGGTGAACTGCATAATCGAATATGTAGATGGGCAGGTGAAATTGAAATGAACAACCTGGCGGCTGCAAATTTCGTCTCAAAAGGCTATGATATTATCATTGCGATTGCGACGCCTTCAGCCATGTCCGCTCATGCAGCTCCGGGATGCCGGTATCCGGTAGTGTTCTCTGTTGTTTGCGACCCGGTTGCTGCCGGGCTTGTCAAGTCATTAGACAACCCGCAAACCGGCGCAACGGGCACTAGTGACAGCCTGAACTTCGAAGGTCAACTAAAGATGATCCGTGCGTTCCTGCCAGACGCAAAAAAATTGGCGTCCTCTATACCACCAGCGAAGCGAATTGCTGCACAGCTTGAATCGTTGAAGGAAGCAGCCAAAGATTTTATTCTGAAATTGATGAAGCTGGAATCACCGACAGTTCAGAAGTCGGCATAAAGAAATTGGTGGCAGACCGGGTTGATTGCATCAATAATCTGACGGACAACAATGCGGTAAACAACTTTTCTGTGGTCACCAACGCGCGACCGATGCAGCTGGTATTCCTGCCTTCGGTTCGGAAGAAGACAAGTCGCCCAATATGGCTGTGTCGCGTCAGAATCGCTCGATTACATCGCTCTTGGCGTTACAACAGGCAAGATGGCTGCCGATATTCAGAATGGCGCAGATATTATGTCTATGGCGGCCTGTTGTAAAAGATTCAGAACCGGTTTACTCCTCAGCAAACATGAAGAAATTTAACATCACCCTGCCAGAAGCTTATGCGACTGCACGGGACGTATACGAACAATAAGAAATCGAGACAGTTGCAACGGAGCGCATGCTGTTTTGAGCATGACGCTCCGTTGATTCGCTAAAAAAGGATGTGCCCGAATGCCAATAGCAATTGGATTGATTGAAACGGTGTTACGTGAAGGATTCATCTATGCCATCATGGCAATGGGTGTTTTTATCACATATAAAATCTTGGACTTCCCAGATTTAACGGTTGATGGATCTTTCCCGTTGGGAGGGTGCATCGCAGCGGCGATGATCAACTTGGGCGTTGACCCCTGGCTGACACTCCTGATCGCCTTCGCCGGTGGAGCCATCGCTGGGTCTATAACTGGTTTGCTGCACGTGAAACTGAAGATCACCAATCTGTTATCAGGTATTCTCGTGATGACAGCGCTCTGGTCTGTGAATCTGGTCATCACCGGTGGTAAAGCGATTTTCCAGTTTTTCAACAAACCGACAATATTCAGTTCTGGAGCCGTACAATTGATCCCGCAATCCCTTTACGACTACCGGAAATTGATCGTTGTTTTCCTTTTGGCGATCGTTGTCAAACTGGCGATCGACTGGTTCCTGACAACCCGTTCGGGCTTGCTGCTCCGCGCAGGGGGCGACAACAGCCAATATGTCGTCAACCTTGGGAAAGATCCCGGAATGGTAAAAATTTTTGGACTAATGATCGGCAACGGCTGCACCGCTCTTTCCGGCTGCATTCTGGCGCAGGTGAGTGAAAACGCCGATATCAATTCCGGTAAGGGAATGGTCGTCATGGCATTGGCAGCGGTCATCATCGGCGCCAGCCTGTTCAAACGTTTGGGAGTCACCCGTGGAACGACCATGGCAATTCTGGGCGCAATTCTCTATAAAGCCTGCCTTCAGCTTGCTTTGTCACTCGGGCTGCCACCAAGTTATCTCAAAATCCTGATGGCGTTGTTATTGACGCTGGCGCTTGTTTCGCAAAAATTCGGCAGAAAGGCGGGAACCCAAAATGTCA
>JAXGRI010000013.1:0-49210 GCA_040766005.1 Flexilinea sp.
ATAACGATAATAGTCATCCATGATTTCCTTCACACGCGGATAGGCATCTGCCCGCTGATAATCCGCCTGCAGGATTTCTTCAACCTGCTTTTTAAAAGCTTCAACATTTTCTTCCGACATTCCCATTGGCCTCAATTCAAAACGCAATGTTTTCGCCATTGGGTATTGATTTTTCTTCAAATTTAGCTGCATTGAATTGCCCCTTTATTTCATCATGTTATCGGTTGATTAGTATTCAGAATCAAAAGATATTTTCTTATATGGGATAATAACGAAGCTGTCTATCCAACGCAAGGTACAGAAAATAACTTTAAAATCATCAATAAAAATTACATCTGTAACATCTTTTATCATCAAAATTTCAATACTTTCAGTGCTGCTGCTTTCAAATATCTGATATCTGCGTCGCATCATACCTTCCCTTGTTATAATTGAACACGATTAAAACCAACGGAGGCATGCATGTCCAACGTCATCATCACGAACCACCCATTGATCGAACATAAACTTTCTATTTTGCGGAATGTCAACACAGACCCCACCGTCTTCCGTCATCTGGTAAAAGAACTGGGAGCGCTTCTCTGTTATGAAGCAACGCGCGACTTGCCTGTCCGGCCTGTCGAAGTTCAAACTCCATTGACCGCGATGACCGCAAATGAAATTGAAGAAGAAATCGCGCTGGTCCCCATCCTGCGCGCCGGGTTGGGAATGGTAGACGGCATCTGGGACTTGATCCCCAATGCGCATGTGTTCCATATCGGATTCTATCGGAATGAGGAAACATTGCAACCGATCGAATACTACAACAAGTTGCCAAAGGACCACCCCATCAACATCTGTCTGCTGTTGGATCCGATGCTTGCCACCGGAGGATCGGCAATTGCTACAACCAACATTTTAAAAAAATGGGGGGCGAAAAAGATCAAGTTTGTTGGGCTGATCGGCGCACCGGAAGGTATTAAAGCGCTGCAGGATGCACATCCTGACATGGATATTCATCTCGCGGCAGTGGATGATCATCTGAACGAACGTGGTTATATTGTTCCGGGACTCGGCGATGCCGGCGACCGTCAATTTGGGACGCTGTTCTAAGCGTTATCACCCTACGATTTTTGCATAAAGCTTTGCATCCGTGAACACACCATGCACAGGGAGGCGTTGACGCAAAACGCCTCCTGCTGCTGCCCAGCTTTTGCATCACTCGCTCAGACTTAAAATTGTCAATTTCACATTCAGCTTCAATCCGATGGATATTCAGATATTTTACAGTTGCCTGAATCATTGCGTTTGCCGCCTCTACGATAATGCCTTTTCCCCAATATTGATTCGAAAGGCAATACCCCAATTCAGCGATACACAATGAAAAGTCAAGCGTGACAAAAGCGATTGTCCCCACCAACTTGTTGGTTTCTTTCAAGACTATCCCGCGGTCAATCTGCAACCGTTCGGATTCCACATCATCGAGATAGTTCAGGAAATCTCGGGTATCCTCAATCGTCCGGTGCGCTGACCAGGACATATACCGCGCAACTTCCGGATTGGAAGCATATTCGAAAATGTCATCTTCATCATTTCTGGTGATCCGCCGCAAGAGCAGGCGCTCGGTATGAATCTCAGCCGGAAATTTCTCCAGCATCTCAAAATACATATGGGTATCCTCTGGGATGAGTAAGTGTTTTTGAATAAAAAAATGCGTTGCAATCTCCAACGCAAACTAAAATCATTGACTGTCATAAGGTTCAAAGGACAGAAACATCCCGTGCTAAAATAGTTAAACGTCATATAATCCTTATGACTTTTGTAATGTCTTGCCGTTGTGGTGATTTTATCACAAGGCGTCCAAACTGAACAGACATTTACACCTTGTCCATAAAAGGAGTGAGAAACGATGTTAGTCAGTGCTCGAATGAGTTATCCGGTGGTTACTGTCGGACTGAAAGCAACGCTGGATTCAGCCAAAGAGATCTTTGACCTGAAGCATTTCACTCACTACCGGTTGTTGATCGTCAAGGTCGCCTGATCGGTCTGATCACCAAAGACAAATTGAAGAGGCGCTCTGCCAATCACAAAATGCACCAGCCGGTGAGGCGCAGCCATTGGTTGAAGATATCATGGTCAAGCAAGTACTGACCGTTACCGAAAATACGCCGATTGAGGAAGCAGCCAGATTATCTGCGACTATGACGTCAAGGCGCTGCCAGTCGTCCGCGGTAATTTTGTGGTCGGGATCATCACTGCCGCATCGTTGATCCGAATCTTTTTGAACTGACCGGCGCACGCACACAGGGGATTCGCCTGACGATCCAGGTTGAAGACTTTCCCGGAAAAATTGTCGCAATCTTTGATAAAATAAACGAACTGAACGGCAACATTTCAACTTTTTCAACATATTGCGCGGATGAAAAAGGATTTCGGATCGTCACACTAAAGCTGAGCGGCATCGAAAAATATCTGCTGAAACAAGAGATTGGGCCATTAGTCACTCAGATCATCGACATCCGCTGATCCGTGAATCTCGTCACTGTCCGGACGCGTTGCCGTCCGTAGAAAGTTCCGCCGCATGATTGCAATTGACATTGAAACAACCGGGCTTGATCCGAAACAGGACGCCATCATCGAACTGGCAGCAGTTCGTTTTAATGGCGGGCAGGTGGAAGACACCTTTCAGACATTGGTTTACCCCAATCGTCCCATTCCATCAAACATCACCGCACTCACTCATATAACAAATGAGATGGTCCGCAATGCGCCCCAGTTGAAAGACGTCATTCTTCAATTTGATGCTTTCATCGGGAAAGAGACTGTCATAGGACATAACGTCGGTTTTGATCTGGCGTTTTTGCGTCAGATTGGTATCTTAAAAGAAAACCGGGCGCTGGATACTTACGAACTGGCAGCCGTCATCCTGCCAACCGCGCCGCGCTATAATCTTGGCGTCCTTGCCAGTCATCTGGGCATTACAGTAAACGATCAACATCGCGCACTGGCGGACTGTCATACGACCCGTCAACTATATTCAGTATTAGTTCAAAAGTTATTTGAATTGCCGCTTGAATTGTTGATCGACATTCTGTCTTTGACTACACGAATTTCCTGGAGCGAATCCGATATCTTAAGGCAAGTCGTCCGCCGCAGAGTCGATGCGGGTGAAAAAGCGGTTCCGGTTTTCAACATCCCGTTCCCACATCTGAAAAACGATACAAATCTCGAATGGGAAGAACTGAAACCAGCTGACACCTTTCAACCGCTTGATTCAGATGAGCTTTCAGCCATTCTGGAGTATGGCGGCGCCTTCAGTAAACGATTCGCAAATTATGAACAGCGGCCTCAGCAGCTTGAGATGTTGCGCACTGTATCCGACGCTTTTTCCAACGGGAAACATGTCTTCATTGAAGCCGGCACCGGCACTGGTAAATCCTACGCTTATCTGATTCCCGCTTTCCATTGGGCAATCCATAATAGTGAACGTGTCATTATCTCGACCAACACCATCAATCTGCAAGATCAGCTGATGTCAAAAGATATCCCTGAACTGGCAGAAACGCTGGAAGCGGACTTACGCGCATCTGTTCTGAAAGGACGCGGCAATTATCTATGCCCACGCCGATTCCAAATGATGCACAGCCGCGGAGCGGATAGCGCAGAAGAATTGCGCGTCATGGCAAAAATTATGGTTTGGCTGATTCAGGGAGGAAAAGGGGACCGCGGTCAGCTTAATCTGAACGGACCCATTGAGCGAGAAATTTGGAACCGCCTGAGCGCTGAATATGAAGGCTGTCATCCCAGCCAATGCCCTCATTTCCATAAAGGCACCTGCGCTTTCTACGCCGCACGCGATCGCGCACTGCGCTCTCATGTGATCATCATCAATCATGCGCTGCTGCTTTCTGACCTCGCTTATGGCGCTGAAGTGCTGCCGCCATATAAATATTTGGTGATTGATGAAGCTCACCATCTCGAATCTGCAGCAACCAGTGCGCTAAGCGCCCGTATTTCTGAATTTGACCTCAACCGTATGATCCAGGAGCTGGGCGGAAGTTCCAAAGGTATTTTGGGAAGATTGCAATCAGCGCTATCAGACCAGTTGACAGCAGAAGACATGGAAAAATTGGCTGCTATGTGCTCAGAAATCGGTGAACTTTCCGCAGAAATTGAACCACAAATCCATCGCTTTTTCAGCGCGATTGGCTATTTTATGGAAGAAATGCGTGAAGGCAGCCCACTGACGGTTTACGGACAACAATTGCGAATTATCCAAGCCGTCCGGACTGCATCCGGCTGGAGTGACGTTGAAATTATTTGGGACAACACCAACCAAGATTTTCAAGGACTCTTGGAAAAAACGGATGAAGTCCTGCGTGCAATTTTGAACATCGATGATCTGAATGAAGAGGGAATGGAACAGCTTGATGCATTGCAAGGGCTGCTCAGGGCTATGAATGAAGACCGAATGATAATTGACGGGTTGATCCTTGAACCAATTGGCAATACGGTTTATTGGATAGACATTTCGGCAATCAACAACCGCCTTTCGCTCAATTCTGCTCCACTGATGATCGGCAATCTGATTGAAAAAATGCTCTGGCATGAAAAAGAAAGTGTCATCCTGACTTCTGCCACACTGACAACCGATAACAGCTTTGACTATATCCGGGAACGTCTCTCCGGTCACGATGCGGATGAACTGGCAGTCGGTTCGCCTTTCGATTATGAAGAATCGGTTCTCCTTTACCTGCCGAACGATATTCCAGATCCCAACCAGGGCTCAGCGCAGCGAATGGTTGAGATGACATTGACACGGCTTTGCAAAGCGACCGGCGGAAGAACACTGGCCTTATTCACATCCTATGCACAATTGAAACGAACCTCAATGGGGATTGCGCCCGAACTGGCAAGAGCTGGGATCAGCGTTTTCGAGCAGGGTGAAGGGGCTTCTGCTTCCGCGCTCTTGGATACATTCCGTGAGACAGATCAGGCGATCCTTCTTGGTACGCGCAGCTTTTGGGAAGGGGTCGACATTCAAGGGGAGAAACTGTCGGTTGTCGTGATCGTCAAACTTCCGTTTGACGTTCCATCAGATCCAATCATTGCCGCCCGTTCAGAATGTTTTGAAAATCCTTTCGCGCAATATAGTCTTCCAGAGGCTATCCTGAAGTTTCGTCAGGGGTTCGGGCGCTTGATTCGCTCCCGTTCCGATCGCGGCATTGTGGTCATTCTGGATACAAGGATATTGACCAAACGCTATGGAAGGGAATTCATTAATTCAGTACCAAAATGCACGCAAATGGTCTCCAGTGTGCGTGATTTACCCCGCGAAGCCCAAAAATGGCTAAATCTTTAATGTAACTGTTCAGGAAATGTCGTTATTGATTCAAATAGACACGCTGCACACGGGCTGAGATGCCGGCAGTTACGTCCGCCCGTGCGGTATGCCAACGCACTGCCAATTCCTCAATCGTAATCTCAGCAGCGCCTTGCTTCCCTATCAGCACCACTTCATCCCCTGTCTCATACGTTTCATCGGGCAGTATCACCATCATCACGTCCGTACAAACCGAGCCGATTACCGGCACCCGCGCACCATGGATCAGTACTTCATTGGCCGGCGTGCGCCGATAGCCATCTCCATAACCGACCGGCACGACACCAATCCAACTGTCCGTATCCATTTGTTCATGCTGAGCATAACCGACTCCCGCACCTGCAGGAATTTTTCGAACTGACACCAGTTTGGTTTTCCAAACCAGCGTTTTTTCTAAAAAAGGAGGAAAATCCTCATAGTAAAAGGGATTAACCCCCAGCAATCCATTACCAATCCGCGCCAGCGAATAGCGTGAATCAGGAGCGTTAAACAAGGCAGCCGAATTGGTGAAATGAACCCAGCGAGGGCTAATACCGGCGGCTGCAAGCTGCGCCAGTGCGTCATCAAAACGATGCTTTTGGAGAGTGTTCATGGGATCTGCCGAATCATCATCGATGTTAGCATAATGGCTGAAAACACCTTCCAGCTCTAATGCCGGTGCATTCTTAAGAGCTGCGATGAGCGCAGGCACTTCGGAGGGCAGAAAACCAAAACGGCTCATTCCACTGTCAATTTTTAAATGGATTTTTGGGGAACAGCCATTCTTCAGCGCAATGTTATTCAAGGCTTCGATCTGCCAAAACCGGTTCAGCGGAATACTCAAGCTATATGCGGCGGCTGTTTCAAGTTCTTCCTCATTCATCAGAGTGAATACCAGGACGTCCTCGCAAATACCACCCTCTCGCAGCTCAATCCCTTCTGCCAACCTTGCAACTGCAAATGACGCAGCCCCACCTCGCAGGCACGCCTCAGCAATCGGCACGGCACCAAAACCATAAGCGTTCGCTTTGATCACCGCCATCACCGGAACACCTGCCGTTTCAACGCTTACTGCACAATTTCGGCGAACAGCTCCCAAATCAATTTCCAGGCTTGCACGAGTAGAATTGAGTAACTTGCATAAACAGCAACTTTCCTTTTATTTTAGTTTCCATAACTCAGGCGGGCAAACCAATTGAATAATAATGTTAATCGATTCGTATCATAAAACTTCAGAATTCAGGAGGGCGTTTTTCATTCGGGAGCGTTTGTGAACGAAAAACTGAATGAGAAAATACCTTCTTCATCATGTTTTAAACGCATATCACTTCTTTTTATTTTTAACCCTCCTCATATTGCTGGCTGGGTTCAATCCGGAAAAGATCATGGATATGGATTCCACTAAGTTATTTGTGAACAAAAGATAAATTCCTTTCAAAAACGCCTTTCCTAAATCAGAGAAATCAGGCAATCGATTTACGCAGCAGCAACACGTTTCCGCTGGCAGAATACCATTGACAATGAGGAAAAATAGATCATAATGTCATACAGATAAAGATATTAAAAAGCATTGTCTACACGAAGAAACCAACCTTCGTATTTGGTGAACCTTGAGAGCTGAATCAGAATGATCCAGCAATTCGAATCAAGTCATTTTCTCCGGTTATTAATTTGCCGAAAAGAAAATTGCTCCCTTCGCATTGCTGCCATTGAAATAACACGCGCTTGCTCCCAAACCCGTTTAGGAAGGATGATATCTACCGGGCAAGATGAGTGATTAAATAATTGATGTTAAACTGCGGATATTTCTTAATATCTATCGCGTTTTACATTTTGTTTCAGCAGATATTCATCTTATCGGCAAACTCAGTTTTTAGTCTGATTTCCGGGCTAGAAATTGAGAGAACAACATTCATTCCAATTAGGAGGCAGGTAATACAACATGAAAAAGATTTTTGCGATTCTATTTACCCTGATAGTAGTTTTATCCTTGGCTGCGTTTTCAGCCGAAGCCGCAGATTTCAAATTGGGTGTCATTCTGGTACACGATGAGAACTCCGGTTATGACATGGCTCATATTGACGGCGTCAAAGAAGCGCAGGCGGCACTGGGCCTTACTGACGACCAGATTATCTATAAGTACAATGTTCCTGAAACCGAAGCCTGTTATGACAATGCCGTTGACTTGGCAGAACAGGGCTGCACCTTGATCATCTCTGACTCATTTGGGCACCAGTCCTACATGTCTCAGGCTGCTTCAGAATATCCTGATGTCCACTTCCTTGCCGCAACCGGAGACACCGCACTGGAAAGACGAGCTGCCAAACTTCGGCAACTTCTTCCCGCACACCTATGAATCCCGATACGTTTCAGGCGTTGTTGCCGGAATGAAACTGAAGGAACTCATGGATGAGGGTAAAGTGACCGATCCATACATCGGCTACGTTGGTGCCTATCCTTACGCTGAAGTGGTAAGCGGTTACACTGGCTTCTTCCTTGGTATTCGCTCAATCGTCCCGGAAGCTCACATGGATGTGCTCTATACCAATTCCTGGTATGATCCGAAGGCTGAAGGCGAAGCCGCCAATGCATTGATGGCAAGAGGCTGTGTCATCGTCGGCCAGCATGCAGACTCGACCGGTGCTCCATCAGCGATCCAAGCCGCCAAGAACAGTGGCAAGGTCGTTTACAGCGTGGGCTATAACATCAGTATGCTCTCTGTCGCTCCGACCGCGGCTCTGACCAGTGCACAGAACCGCTGGGGTGCCTTGTATACTCACCTGATTGATCTGGCGATCAAAGGTGAACAGATGCCCACCGATTATTCAATTGGATACACTGATGAAGCTGTTCAGATTTCAGAACTCGGCCCTGAAGTTGCCGCTGGAACAGCTGAAAAAGTTGACGAAGTCATCGCAGCCATCAAAGACGGCAGTCTGAAAATTTTTGATACCAAGAACTACACTGTCAATGGCGAAACCATCACCACCTTCCTCGGGTTAGACAGCGATGGCGACTGGGCTGGCGATACTGGCGAAGCGATTGTTGACGGCATTTTCGAAGAATCAGTGCTGATCAGCGCACCATATTTCTCACTGCGCATCGACGGTATTACCGAACTGACTGAAAAATAAATCTGACATGAGCAAAATAGGGAGCTGGTTAATAACCAGCTCCCGCCATTCTATAAAGTCGCCCCATGAAAAAATTGGAACATGTAACCCATGGATGCCACCCGATTAAGAAATCTATATTCGTTTAATTGATCTGTTATTTCTTGGCGAATATATAAACGGCTCCACGGATATGGTTGTTCGAATTCGCAATTGTCTATATGACATTGCGGCGGGAAAGGGTTTTTCCTTGGAACAAAAAAAAGCAATCCAAATGATTGATATTACAAAACAGTTCGCGGATGTAATTGCGAACAACAATATCAGCCTCGATATTTATGCTGGTGAAATTCTGTCTTTGCTTGGTGAGAATGGCAGCGGAAAGACCACGCTGATGAATATATTGTCAGGCATTTACAAGCAGGACTGCGGCCAGATTTTTGTCAACGGCCATCCGGTGACAATCAACGACCCACACGACGCACTCAATTTGCACATTGGTATGATCCATCAACATTTTAAACTGGTTGATGTGTTGACTGCCGCAGAAAATATCGTGCTGGGACTAAATGAATCCAGGCTGCTGGATTTGAAAAATGTCCATGAGCAGGTGACAAAGATTTGTAGCCGATACGGCTTTGTCGTTGACCCTGATAAAAAAGTCTATGATATGTCTGTTTCAGAAAAACAGCAGCTTGAAATCGTAAAGGTCCTTTATCGCGGTGCTGATTTCCTGATTTTAGATGAACCGACCGCGGTGTTAACTCCGCAGGAGACGAACAAACTTTTTGACGTTATGCGCAATATGAAAGCCGATGGAAAAGCCATTGTTATCATCACCCACAAGCTGCACGAGGTGATGGATATATCGGATCGCGTTGCCGTATTACGCAAAGGATTTTACATCGGTGATGTCGCCACCTCAGAAACTGACCCGCAAAAGCTGACAGATATGATGGTTGGCCGGAGTGTCGAGCTGAACATTGACCGTCCAGAACCCATCAATCGCAGACGCTGTCTTTCTGTCAAGAACCTGACAGTCAAAGATGAAAACGGGATTGTTAAATTAAATGACGTATCTTTTGAAGCTTATCGCGGTGAAATCCTGGGTGTAGCCGGAATCTCAGGCAGCGGTCAAAAAGAGCTGCTCGAAGCGATAGCCGGCCTCCAAAACTGAACCGGGCAGCGATATCCAATTTTATCCAACTGGCGAAGAAGATAAATGGATGCAACTGGCAGGTATGTCCCCCATCGACATTAAACAAAAGGGGATAAGCATGGCTTTTGTTCCGGAAGATCGCCTGGGAATGGGCCTCGTAGGAAATATGAACATCCCGGAAAATATAATGTTAAAGAGTTATACCCGTGGAAAATCATTTTTCACAGACCGCAAAAGCCCGCGAGAGATGGCAAACCGGGTCATTAAGGAATTGGAGGTCGTCACGCCGGGATTAAAAACGCCTATCCGGTTGCTTTCCGGAGGCAATATTCAAAAAGTGCTGGTTGGGCGGGAGATAGCGGCGGAACCCTCATTGTTGATGACCGCTTACGCAGTGCGTGGACTGGATATCAACACGTCCTATACCATTTACCGTCTGCTGAATGAAGAAAAGAAAAAAGGAACAGCGGTCATTTATGTCGGTGAAGACTTGGATGTGCTGTTGGAACTCTGCGACCGCATTCTGGTACTGTGTGCTGGAAGGGTCAGTGGGGTTGTTGATGGACGAACAGCAAAAAAAGAAGAAGTTGGTCTTTTAATGTCTCTATTGAATGAGGAGCCGGCATGACAACCCTTGAACACAGAGAACCTCTTTTCCGCATTTCAAAAGCGGTCATGTGCCATGGCACAAAGCCTTACTTATCCGGATCACTGCGCTGCTGATCGCACTTGCGATCTGCGCCGTCATCATCTATTCAATTGTCAAATTGAATCCGTTGGAAGTGTATGCTGCGATGTTTCAGGGGCGTTCGGCACCAATAAACGCATGTGGGTTACCATCCGCGACACAATGATGCTCCTTTGTATCGGTATCGGGCTGGCGCCAGCATTCAAAATGCGCTTTGGAATATCGG
This sequence comes from Flexilinea sp., assembly GCA_040766005.1. Lineage (GTDB taxonomy): Bacteria > Chloroflexota > Anaerolineae > Anaerolineales > Anaerolineaceae > Flexilinea. The sequence goes on from JAXGRI010000013.1 coordinate 10,528, forward strand.
CGCCGAAGGTCAGGTTCTGGTTGGTGGAATTGCCTCAGCAGCCTGCATGATTTACCTTCCAGACAAGGTATCTCCCATCGCAGTGTTGCCCATCATGATGATCAGTAGTATCATCGCCGGCGGCATCTGGGGCTTCTTTCCCGGTTATTTTAAAGCGAAATATGGAACGAATGAAACACTTTTCACGCTGATGATGAACTACATCGCGATCCAGCTTACCTCATACTTCGTAGCGCTTTGGGAAAAACCTTATGGGTCAAACTCAGTCGGGATTATTAATTCGCGCAGCCGTTTCGGCTGGTTCCCGCCTATTTTTGGACAAATGTATGCATTGAATGTAATCATTGTGGTTGTTTTAGTAATCGGAATGTATCTTTATCTTAAGTACAGCAAGCAGGGGTTTGAAATTGCTGTCGTCGGAGACAGCGAAAACACCGCACGCTACAGCGCGATCAACGTCAAACGGGTGATCGTTCGTACCATGATCATATCCGGTGCGATCTGTGGAATTGCCGGTTTTCTGCTGTTGCGGGCGCCGGACATACCATCTCAGTCAGTACTGCCGGCGGACGCGGATTCACGACCATTATTGTTGCCTGGTTGGCAAAATTCAATTCTTTTATCATGGTGGTGATTTCCGCCCTGATTGTTTTTCTCGAAAAAGGCGCGATGGAAATTGCCTCACGCTTTCAACTCTCGGACTATGTCTCAAGCATGGTTACCGGCATCATACTGTTCTTCATTCTGGGAAGTGAATTCTTTATCCGTTTCAACGTCCATTTCCGCCGACCCTGCCCTCCGGAGGTGTCCAAATGACACAGGCAATTTCTCTTTTTCAAGCGTCCATCGTCTTTGGAACGGTGATTCTGTTTGGAGCGGTCGGTGAAATTCTGACCGAAAAATCAGGTAGTCTCAACCTTGGTGTTCCAGGAATCATGTATCTTGGCGGGATTGCCAGTCTGATCGGCGTTTTCTTCTATGAAAGATATGCTGCTGATCCGCTCCCCATCGTCTGTATTCTGATCGCCATGGTCTGTTCCATCATCGTTTCCATGCTGGGCGGGCTGCTGTTCAGCTTTATGACCATCACGCTGCGTTGTAACCAAAACGTGATGGGGCTTGCGTTCAATATCTTCGCCGGCGGTTTCGCAAATTTCTTCGGCGGTTCGCTGAACAAACTGGCAGGCGGCGTTGGACAGATCAACGTGCTGGCAACCAGCGCAGCGTTCCGAACCAAAATTCCTGGCATCACAAACCAGTCCAACCCGATTTTCCAAATGTTTTTATCATACGGTTTTCTGGTCTATCTGGCAATTTTATGTGCATTCGTGCTGCACCATTTCCTCTACCGCACCTGTGTTGGGCTGAACCTGCGCTCGGTTGGCGAAAATCCGGCTACTGCAGATGCTGCGGGAATTAATGTGACCAGATATAAATACCTTTCAATCTGTGTCGGCGCAGCCATCTCGGGTCTGGGCGGACTTTATTATGTGATGGATTACATGAAAGGCACCTGGGACAGTGACGGTTCAATTGAAGGACTGGGCTGGCTGGCAGTCGCGCTAGTGATTTTCGCCTCATGGAATGCTCCGCGTGCCATTTGGGGCTCTTATTTGTTTGGAATGCTTTCCGGGCATATTTCTATATCCCGGGACTTACGCGCAGTTCACAGGAAATCTTCAAAATGCTGCCATATGTCGTAACCGTTATCGTACTGGTAATCGTCGCTTTCCAACATAAACCGGAGAACCAGCCGCCAAAAGCACTTGGTTTGCCATATTTCCGAGAGGAGCGTTAACACCGCCCCTTTCACCTGAACGGAAAGGAGCTTTTGCATATGGAGCATTACATTCATCAACCGAAAAGACTTTCGGAAGTTACCAGAGACCTCGCTGCAGTTGCGATGGGTAACCTCGCCGCAGATCTCATCATCCGCAACGGCAAATTGGTAAACGTCAACATCGGCGCGATTCAAAACGATATGGATGTTGTCGTTAAACATGGATGGATCGTCTATGTCGGTAAAGATACTGAATCAAAATTAAGACAGACCAGAATACCCGCATCGTCGAAGCAAATGGTCGGTATCTGGTTCCCGGTCTGATCGACAGCCATGTGCATATCGAAAGTTCGATGGTGGATCCGCGCCACTTTGCCGCCGGAATCCTGCCCCACGGAACAACCACCATCTGCCCTGATAATCACGAGATTACCAATGTTCTTGGGCTGGACGCAGTCAAATTGTTTCATGAAGCCGCTGTCGGACTGCCAATCAAGTTTCTATTGGCGATGCCGGTCTGTGTTCCTGCTGTGAAGGGGATGGAAGATGCCGGTGCTGAAATCAACGCTGCGGATGTCAGCACCGCCTATGCCAACGGCTGGGCACAGCTGCAGGGCGAACAGATGAACTTTATCGGTGTGATCCATGGAGACGAACATGTTCATTCCATCATCAAGGCATCCCATGACGCTGGCGTGGTTCTGACAGGACATTACTCCAGTCTGGAACTGGATCAGGGGTTGAATGCCTTTGCTGCGACCGGCATCAACTGCTGCCATGAGGTAACGACAGCGGAAGCGGTACTAAAACGCTCGGAACTGGGTTTTTACAGTCAACTGCGTTATGGTTCTGCCTGGCTAGATCTGCCCAATACAATTAAAGCATATACGGATAATCCGGGGCTTGATACCCGTTTTATGACAATCTGTACTGATGATGTCAACGCTGCGACCATCGCGCGTGAAGGACAGATGGATCGGGCGGTTCGCATCGCGATTAAGAACGGCGTGCCTCCAGTCATTGCAATTCAGATGGCTACGCTCAACGCCGCCCAACTGATTGAAAAAGCACGTTGGATCGGGTCAATTTCTCCCGGCAGGGCAGCGGATATTCTCATCGTTAGCAACCTTGCTGAATTTGTAGTTGATGAAGTTTACTGCGATGGCGTCCAGACTGCCAAAGATGGGATTTTGACCGTAAATTTAGGGGACCGATATATCTATCCGGACGCTGCGTTGAATACGATGCATCTCAAACCGTTAACCGCAGAAGATTTCAAAATCTCCATTGAAACCGATGAACCGGTGAATATCCGCGCAATTGAAATTGTCCCTGGAATGGTTCATACGATCGAAAAGATGGAGAAAATGCATCCTCTGAACGGCGAGCTGGCTGCGGACGCTTCGCGCGATCTGGCAAAAGGGTTCATCTTCTATCGCCACCATTTGAAAGAAGGTGCAACCGGATCCAAAGGTTTCGGTTTTATTGCCGGAACAAAATTTAATGTCAACTGCGCCTATGCATCGACAGTATCGCATGACTGCCACAACCTGCTCATTATCGGAACCAGCGACGAAGCAATGGCGCTGGCAGCGAATGAAGTGATTCGTTCAAACGGCGGCATCGCCGTGGTTGTAGACGGTGAAATCGCCGCAAAAATTGCGCTGCCGCTTGCAGGATTGATGTCATTGGAGTCCATCGAGATCACAGCCAAAAAGATTGAATCAATTGAACACGCGCTGCGTAAAGCAGGTTCAATGCATCCGTCATTGGAAATGACGTTGAGTCTGCTCGGGCTGATCGTAATCGAAGAATTGCACCTCAGCAACCGCGGTCTCGTTGAACTGAAATCGAACCGACCGTTGGTATACGTACCGCTCATCAAGGAATAAATCCGCGGCTTCGTGTATAAATATGAAAGACCCCGCCGATCAATCAGCGGGGTCTTTTTTTTATGTACAAAGGTCAATCCATCCAACCGCGCAGCCGGTAAACCAGAATGCCGATATATTCCTTCAACCCGGTTTCAAGTGAACGCATGTTAGAAGCCTCCGGAATAATGTATGTATAAAATCTTTTCCAATCAAGTTTCAACAAATTTTTCCAATCCTGATCCGAATAGCTGTAATCTGTCGGGGCTGGAATCACTCGGATATTCTGTTTTTCAAAAACGCCAACCGCACGGGCCATATGGGTAGCAGAAGTCACCAGAATGATTTCATCCACTCCTTTTTCTTTCAAAATAAGAGCATCCTCAATCGCTTCTTCATAAGAATTGAGTGATTTTTCCTGCAAGAGAATTTTTTCTTCCGGAACGCCAAGCGAAAGAGCGATCGTTTTCATGTCTGCTGCGATTGACCCTTTCTCTCCGCTAAGCAATTCATAATATGCGCCGCCAAACAACAAATAATCGCCGCGTCCTTCTTTCCAGAGCTTGGCGCCATAATAAATCCGATCCGCCGCACCACTCAATTCGACCATCTGGCGCGGATATTCATTTGAATCTGTTCCGCCTCCCATCACGACGATTATCGGCGCACGATCGGTGCCGCTGTAAGGCGGGTAACGACTTTCCAAACTACGAATCACAAAAGCGGAAGGGTACTGATTTCCGCTGATAAACAAGATAATCAGTGCAAAAAGAATCAGTCCCTTCTGCAGTTTTCTTTTTTTTGATGCAGCCAGCGCGGCGATCAGAGTAAAAAAGATGAGCCCCGCCGGATATACGAGTGTCGGCAAAAACTTCGACAAATAGACGAATACGGACATTTGGCTTATTTACCACCAAACAAACGAATAATCGGGCCAAACAGCCAGCGGAAGAAGCGAGCGATGAACGAGGGTTTCTTCTCCAACTTTTCCGGCATGACGGTCGCAGTGACCGTTTCGGTCTGTGCCAGCTGTCCTGAAACCTGCAAGCCAATCGGGTCGCTCTGGTAAATCTTGCCAGTCAGGTCTTTTGCCTGCAGTTGGACATAGAATGATCCGCCCTTCAACAATTGGTCAGGAATGCTCTTAATATCAAACTTACAATCAGACGCCGTACAGATTTTTGAAGCTTGCGTCCATTCCATCGCAAAACCCGGATACAACCCACGATTGGCATTCAAATAATTGATCAGATATTCTTTCATACCGGTAAATTTCCAGGTCAGCGGGATATTATCTGCCGTCATCCGTTCAGAGATATAACTGAATTGGAATTGAGCTGCTGGATTGACGGTCGGCTGTAATGTTCGCGTCGCCTGCGGCACATAAGGCGTCCAATTTGGATAGGTGTTACCGCCGCTGGTTGGTTGTCGGACGCTGCTGGTCGGATAAACCCAGACCGGCTGATTGTAAGGAATTGGCGTCGCTGATGGATACCATACCGGCGGGCTATATGGCAGAGGCGTCGGTTGGTTATATACCCAATAGGGTGTCGCCGTATACCAACGGATTGGCGTTGCAGTCACCCAGCGGATCGGCGTCGAAGTTGCTCAGACGGGCTGCGGCGTTGCTGTCATGACCACGATGATGACCGAATAAGGTGTCGGCGAAGCAGGGATCTGAGTGGCGCTCGGAATCGCTGTAAAAGTCGCTGTCGGAGGAACAACCGTCGATGTAGGTGGCTGCGAAGTTTGTGTAGCAGGCACGCTTGTCTCGGTCGGTAGCACTGGAGTGTCAGTTGGCGGTACCGGTGTTTCAGTCGGTGGCACCGATGTTTCAGTCGGTGGTACTGGCGTATCAGTCGGCGGCATCGGTGTTTCGGTCGGTGGTACTGGCGTATCAGTCGGCGGCACCGGTGTTTCGGTCGGTGGTACTGGCGTATCAGTCGGTGGCACCGGTGTTTCGGTCGGCGGCACCGGCGTTTCAGTCGGTGGCACCGGTGTTTCAGTCGGCGGTACTGGCGTATCGGTCGGTGGCACCGGAGTGTCAGTTGGTGGCGCTGGCAAGACAACGCCATTCAGATCATGGTTTGTTATACCCAAAAGCCGCTCTGCCAGCGAAAGGTTTGCGATCGTCAATGGGTTGGTCTGACTGTTATTGCTCAGATTCAAGTCCGTCAACCCGTATAGATACAGAAACTCATTGGGAACATTTCCGCCTAAATTATTTCCGGATAAATTGAGATAAGATAACGAACTTAGATTCCCTATCGCTGGCGGAATCTCGCCATCCAGCCCAGGCTGTGGATCGATACCCAGCATAATCAGATTTTGGTCGACATTCCAGCATCTTTCAGTGTTTTGACTATTGAAAAGTGCTTGTTGTTTCTCCTCAGTCACCAAATTGTCTGATAAATTCAGTGCCATCAAATTAGCAGATGACATGTTCGCGGGCAGCGGTCCTGTCAGCATGTTGCCAGACAAATCAAGGCGCTCAAGATATGGCATTTCCAAAATTCCTGCCGGCAGGGCGCCACGGGTGAGCGCATTACTCAGCATCAATTCCTTCAAATTCGTAAGTAGAACAAATTCTGTTGGAATTGTGCAGAAAAACTCATGTCCATTTAACGTTATTTTGGCAACTGTGCCATTTTCGCATGTAATCCCAGTCCAGGAGCAGGGCTCATAGGTAGTAAACCAGCCAGATACTGCTTGACCGGTAGGAGTCATTTGGTTGAAGATCGCATACAGTACATTCACCTCATGTTCACTGATCCCAGTGAAAGATGGAACTGGCGACGGCTCTTCGGTAGGGATTTCTGTGGGGATTTCCGTTGGCACCTCTGTCGGCGGTATATAGGGCTCCTCGGTTGGGGGGATATATGGCTCCTCCGTCGGCACCTCGATAACGGGAACAGGCGGCTGCTCCACGGGCGGCTCCGGTGCAATATATGGCTCTTCAGTCGGAATTTCCACGATTGGAGCAGGAGGTTGTTCTATAGGCATCTCCGGCGGGCTTTCCACCGGCGGTTCTTCCACCGGTACTCCGCCGCTGGCTGCGGCATCTGCACGCCATCAAGGTTGTGTTCAGGCAGATTGTTCAATTTGTCTGCCAATGCCTGATCTTGAACTGCTAACGGATTATTGTCACTCAAATCCAATGAATAAAGTGAATATAAGTTCACCAATTCCGCAGGAACAATACCCTCCAGCATGTTCCCTGAAAGGTCAAGTTTTTGAAGCGAGGGGAAATGCATAAACGAAGCAGGAATTGTTCCGTCCAGTCCTGGTTCCATATTGATCTGCAAGTTCGGATCATATTGAACCGCGCTCTCACACAGAGATAGGTTCGGACGATCATTTAACTCATTCCGTTTTTGATCCGTCCACTTATTATCCTCAACAATCAGTACATGCAATGTTTGTGATGTGCTCTGTGGCAGCGGGCCGGTCAGCAGGTTGTGTGAAAAGGTGACGGATTGTAGATTTGGCAGCGAGAACAGGTCGTTGGGTATAATGCCGCGCAATCCCATGTTTATCATGCTTAATTCACGCAGCTGCTGCAGGTCAAGAATGCCATCCGGAATAGAACAAAAGAAATCGTTGTTCTCAAAAACAAGCCGGACAACCGACCCATTCTCACACGTGACACCCGCCCACGGAGTATCACATGGCGACCCATCCGCAAACCAACCTGAACTGGTTTGTCCAAAAGGTGTCATTTGGTAATAGATTTTTTGCAGCGCAGCCAAATCAGCCTCATTAATCCCACTAAAAGAGGAAACTGGTGGCTCCTGATTAAAAGCGCCGGCAATACTTACAACCATCAACAGACCGCAACAAAATGCAAGCCATATTAGTATTTTGATTCGGTTTCTTTTTTCCATATTCTCCACCTTCTTACCGTTCAGACCCATATGATTAAATTAAAAAACGTATATTGATATATTCCCAATTTTACCTGACAAAATACCGCTGATCGAGAATCAGGAAAAGGGAACATCTTCTGTAAGATAAAACGTCTGAAGACAGAAAATGTTTCCAGAAATAAAAATATGAAGGGAAGCCTGTCCCAATCGAGAAAAAGAGAGGCTTACGGTATACTTTGAGAGAATGAAACCAAAATTAAATCTGACCGAAAGCCAGCTAGCTTTGGTGCAGCTGCCATTAAACTCCCGCATATTCCTGGAAGGGAAAGCCGGCACTGGCAAGACGACCGCCGCGATCTTCCGTTTACAACGCCTGCTCGAAAATCAGCGGGTACCCGCCCGCGTTCTGGTGTTGACACCTTCCCGGACGAATACCGTGGTTTATCAAGGAGCCGTCAGTTCCAACGGTGCCAGGGCAACGATCAGCACCTTCAACAGCATTGTCAAACGGTCCATCGATTTGTTTTGGCCATTAATTGCAGGGAAAGCCGGATTTGGCAATCCCAGTGCCCTGCCGATTTTTTTGACAATTGAATCATCTCAGATCTTGATGGCTCGATTGATTCAGAAAAAAATTGACGAAGGGTATTTCAGTGCGCTTCAGCTTCCAACTAGCCGGATCTACAATCAGGTTTTAATCGCTCTGCACAAATCCGCCTCAGCATCGCTCCCGTTTGATGGCTATGCCCAAAGAATGACTCAAAGCTGGACCGGAGATTCCGCCATTTCGCATGTTTTCAATCATGTTCAGGAATGCGGTATCGCTTTCAAAGAAATCTGTTACGCCAACAACTTTCTGGATTACGCCATCCAATTGGAGGTCTTCCAAAAGTATCTGCTACCTTCAGAATTGTTCACATCTTGGTTTAAACTGCAATATGACACGCTGGTTTATGACAATGTGGAAGAGGACATCCCCGCAGCCCACGATTTTGCTGAAAGATTACTTGACGGCTTGCAATCAGCGCTGTTCATTTTTGACCATCTCGGCGGATTCAGAAACTTTATGAGCAGTGATCCGCAATCCGCCGTCCGTTTTGCCAGTCATTGCGCTGAGACAATCCATTTTGCACAATCCTTCGTAAATCCGCCTCCGATCCACGCGCTCTCCGTTATTTTTGATCAGGGTGGACTGCCGCCAGGCACGCCGCCGTTCGATCCAATGATGGTCAGAGAAATACAACAGACGTTTGTCTTCCAGCCATTTCATCAGTACCCACAAATGATCAAACAAGCGGCTCACGATGTCGCTGAATTGATTCACCGTAAAAATGTGGATCCCAAAGATATCGTCATCATCGCGCCATTGCTTTCAGACGTGCTCTACACATCGCTCGAACGCGAACTTCGCACTCAAAACGTCAAATGCTATATCCACCGGCCTTCCCGGGCTTTGATTCAGGAACGGGAGACCCGCAGTTTTTTGACGCTGATAAAGTTGCTCCATCCGGAATGGGAGACCTTGCCAAAACTGATGGATGTCTGCGACATGTTGCTGATGTTTATCCCGGATCTTGACCCAATCCGCGCACAGCTTCTTGTTTCGCGCAGTTTTGTGATGGTTTCGGGAGAAGAAGGCACACAACCAAAATATAATGTGCTCCCTGCCTCAAAACTTCCACCATCCATCCGCCGCAGAATTCCCGATTCTATCAAACTGCGCTATGAGACCCTCCGCGACTGGCTCCAGCGGAACCAGTCATGTTCAGAGCTTCCGGGTGAAACGATAATTCGGTTTTTCCACGAGATTTTGACCCAGTCAGGGTTTTCTGCCATGAGCGGTTCGGACGAGAAAATGAATTACGCCGTGCTGAAAGTCAGCGAATCTATGAAAAAGTTCAATATGGTTTTGAACAGCCAACAGGCGGGCATCGTGAGCTGGAAAGATTACATCGCGTTGGTTAATGAGGGGATGGTTGCAGCTTACTATTTTGAAGAATGGTTCGCCCAACCTGATGACGCCGTCCTTATTACGCTCTCCTCCACATTTGCACTGACAAATCGCCCTGTCTCCCATCAGATCTGGCTCAACGCCGGTTCACCGCGCTGGTGGGAGCGGATCTACGGACAGCTGACGAACGACTATGTCCTTTCCCGCGATTGGAAAAACGGAGAAAAATGGGATGTTGAAAGGTTATATAAAGCAAACGACGAGAACATGAATCGGTTAATTTTGGCCCTTTTTGCCCGTTGCCGCAAACAAATCCGGATCTACGCCAGCGAATTAAACGAGACAGGCCAGGATCAAAAATCCAAGCTGCTTTATGCACTCTCGGATCTTTTTTGGAAGGTCAGCCGGCTCAAGGCACAATCTTCGGAGGTTGACCTGGCAGATCAGCCAACTCATGGACAGGCAGCCGAAGTTGGCCAGACAGCGCCAGAAAGAGACAAGCCAGCCAGCTCCGTTATATCAGGTGCTGCCGAACTTGCCGATAATTCTGGAGGGGTGCGCTGATGAGTTTTACCCCCCGCCCTGCTCAGGCAAAAATATTACAATACGCTGGCGGAACCATGGGTGTTTCAGCCGTCCCCGGCAGTGGAAAAACACACACCCTGTCTGCGCTGGCAGCGAATCTGGTTAATCATCTTTCAGGACTCAAAGCGGCGGATTTTGATGGAGAACTGCCAGAAATTCTGATCGTCACACTCTCCAACTCTGCCGTCTCCAATTTTTCATCCAGAATTGCGGGTTTTCTGGCAGACAGGGGATTAATCCCGGGCATCGGATATCGAATTCGCACGCTGCACGGGATGGCGACCGATATCATCCGCGGCAGGGCTGAAGCCTTTGGAATCGATCCTGATTTTGTAATTCTGGATGAAAATCAGGCGGACGCACTGCTCCGAGAGGCTGTTGAACGCTGGTTAACACAGGATAATTTGAGATTATTTGATCGTTATTGCCAGGCGGATTTCTGCGAGAATGAAAGGGTTCAGGCGCGTTGGGCTGATGATGTCACCGCTTGCGCGCAATGTGATCTCAAAAGCAAAAGACTATCAGCTTTCCCCACAGACGCTTGCTGCGACAATCGAAAAGCGAAGCGATCCGTCTGATTTCGTCCTGTTAAAAATGGTCAGCCAGATTTATGCCGATTATCAGTCACTGCTCATGGCTTATCCGGCGATGGATTTTTCAGACCTGATGTGTAAAGCGCTGGATATTTTGGAGAAGGACACCGAATATCTGGAAAACTTGCAAAGAAGGTGGCCGGTCATTCTTGAAGACGAAGCGCAGGACAGCTCCCTGATTCAGGAAAAAGTACTGCGTCTTCTCACCGGAAAGCAACCGAACTGGGTTCGGGTGGGTGACCCAAATCAGGCGATTTATGAAACCTTTACAACGGCTGACCCTAAATTCCTGATTGACTTTCTCAGCGAAGCGGATCATCAAGTCGATTTGGATAACTCCGGCAGATCCACTGCCAGTATTCTGAAATTAGCAAATCTTCTCATCGAATGGACTTCCAATGAACATCCGACGCACTCGTGCCGTCAGGCGCTGGTCAAGCCCTATATCATGACCACACCCGAAAACGATCCGCAGCGTAATCCTAAGGATGCTCCGCGCCGGATTGTCTTTGAACCGCGGCGGCTCACCTCCGAAAGTGAAGTCAATCTGGTTTGCGATCTTGCAGTACGGCATGTCAGGCAATATCCGAAAGAAACGATTGCGATTCTTGCGCCAAACAACGCGCATGGCGGGAAATTCGCTGATAAACTGGCTCATCAAGCGGTTGATGTTGTCGAACTGCTCAAGGGCAGCCGCGACACAAAATTAACCGCAAAACAGATTTCCGGCGTGTTGAGCTGGTTATCAATGCCAATGCGAACAACACTGTGCCAGGAGCTTTTCGTTTCGCTATACCATCCAAACGCCAATGGCGACTTTTACCTTGCAGAAAATGACAGCCAGGCGGCTCTGGCTGTATTGAATCAGTTCGAAAACCTGGAAGATTTCTTTTTCCCCGAAACAAGCGAACAGCTTGCATTCCAGCCAGAACAGAACATCTCAAGCATGGCTGTTCAGACACTCAACTCATTCCGCTACTTTCTGAAAAAATGGCTGGAAAACCGGACGCTGCGAATTGATCAACTCATTCTTCTGATCGCGCAGGATCTTTTTACGCAAGCAGATGATCTCAGTATCGCCAACCAGCTTGCAAGAATCGCGCTGCAGAAAATGCGGGAAGATCCGGAAGGATCGTTGAATGCAATCGGCCAACATTTGCAGCTGGCGGCTGAAACAACCAACCTATATGTTGGATTGGACAAAGTTGAATCTCAGTTCGATCCAAGCCTCTACCGCGGCAAGATCGTCGTGACCACCTTTCATAAAGCCAAAGGACTGGAATGGGATCAGGTTTACCTTACCAGCTGCAACAGCTATGACTTTCCCGCAGGCAGCGAGTTTGAGGAGAAAGGCTACTTTGAGAATTACCGGGCGTTGATCTATTATATCCGCGACCAGCTGGACATCCAATCCGAAGCGCTTGAACAGCTTCGGATCCTTTTATCAGATAATCCAAGTGGGCCTTATCGGGAAGGCAAAGGCACACAGGACGCTTACAATGCTTATGTTTCAGAACGGCTACGGCTCCTATTTGTGGGGATCACCCGTGCAAAAAAAGGACTGCATATATCCTGGAACAGCGGCAGGTTCGAAAAATATTCCGAAGCCCTCGCGGTAAAAATTCTGCGGGAAAGGTACCAATCCAATTGATATGAACCAATTCAGTGCTTCGCAAATCCAGGTCTATCAGACCTGCCCATGGAAATACTACTTGACCAATGTTCTGAAAATTTCTTGGCCAACTCCAGTAACCAGCTTCTTCAAGAAACAGGAAGCTGATTTGTCAGCAGGAAAAAGATTCCACCGCTTTGTACAGCGGTATCTGCAGGGTGTTCTGCCCCCGGCGCACCTCAATACAGATACGGATCTCATTCTGGCTCGCTGGATTGAAAATTTCATTCAATTCAACCCACTGCCTAGTGAAGCGCATTTTTTTGTTGAAACGCCGTTCTCCACCCTTTTGGAAGGAACGTTATGGCTGGGTGAGTTCGATTGTACAGCTCTTACCTCAGACAAAATCATGATTTTTGATTGGAAAACCTCAGAAAAGGCTCTAAATTCAGTCTGGCTGCGGCAAAACCCGCAGACCTGGCTGTATCCATTTTTGCTTTGCCGCAACCTGGAGCGGCTACAGACCGCCGGGACAAGCGCCGGTTTCAGCGCAGATCAGGTGGAATTAATTTACTGGAATCCAAATTTCCCGACAGCGCCGCTCCGTTTTCCATATTCACAAAATAGCTTTCATGCGGACAAAACAAAGCTGATCCGGTTGGCAGCCGAGTTTTCAACGCGCGACGCTGCTTGCTTTCCACAGGTGACGGATGAGCGGGTCTGCATGCGCTGCAAATTCCAGACACGCTGTAACCGCGGCACAACTCCTGATCCTGCTCCAGAGCCAGCTTTTTCTGACTGGGAAGAAATACCGCCCGAGCCAGAGACAGATTCGGGAGATATCGTGCTCGAACTGTAAATTTTCATATACCAACCATCATTAAAATAAAAGGACGCCTTTACAGGCGTCCTCCATGCTATTCGTTGGCTGAGCTATGGGCTTCAGGCAGCCTTTGCCTGTTCCACAATTTTGCTGAACGTTTGGGGATCGCGCACCGCAACATCCGCAAGCATCTTCCGGTTCAGATTAATTTCGGCTTTTCGTAAGGCAGAAATCAAACGGCTGTAGGAGAGACCATTCATCCGTGCAGCAGCATTAATTCTGGTGATCCAGAGTTTACGCAACTCTCGTTTTCGTACCCGGCGGTCACGAAATGCATACCACATTCCTGTGAGCAGCGTTTCATTCGCGCGGCGATACAATTTTCTGCGAGTCAGGTAATACCCCTCGCTCATTTTCAACAATCTTTTGTGACGGCGATGTCCGTAAGGACCTCCCTTTACACGTGCCATAAATTACTCCTTTGCAAACCCCCGGGCGTCGGTCTTGTCAGACCCGTTGTAAACACCCGACAGCCGCACTAAAAAAAATGACTGTTTATTTTTCCATATACGGAACGAGAAGTTTCACACGTCGAATGATTGATTTTCCTTCAACGGTGATCATCTCAGACAATAACGCTTTTGTCCGGTCAGATGTCCTTCGGCGAAGGTGGCTTTTTCCGCCTTTCGTCCGGACTAAAACGCCAGACCCTGTCAGGCGAAATCGTTTTGAAGTTGCCTTATGGGTCTTTAATTTAATTTTTCCTGCTGTCTTTTTGCGTGGCACAAAAAACTCCTTACAAAAAATTCGATGTTGTTCATCTCGGTTACGCCATCCGATTAGCCAGACTATTATACCTCGATTTTATTTTTTCAGATGCGTCTGATTATCTTAATATTTCAGGCGTTATTTTCGTCTTTATCCGCGTTCTCACCTGCAATGTCCGCTTCTGCCATAGAAGCATCCTTTTGGGCGGGGGGCGCAGAATCATCTTTCTTCTTAACTGCTTTTTTCAGGTTCGGTGTCAACAGCATACTCATCACCCGGCCTTCAATATTCGGAGCCTGCTCAATCAAGGCAACATCGCTCAATTCTTCTGCAATTTCTCGCAGATCCTCGAGCGCCAGTTCAGGATAAGTGATCTCTCGTCCACGAAACCGAATGGTTACGCGCACTTTCATCCCGTCATTGAGCCAGCGCCGGGCATCACGCGTTTTGAACGAACGATGATGTTCATTCGTTTTTGGCCGCAGACGAATTTCCTTGATCTCGATCTTGGTTTGAGCCTTTTTGGCTTCTTTCTCCTTCTTGGTGCGCTCGTAGAGAAATTTACCAAAATCCATAATACGGCAAACCGGCGGATTGGCATTGGGAGATACTTCGACCAAATCAAGATCTACATCGTGAGCCTGTTGCAATGCATCACGGGTAGAGATAACCCCGATATTATTTCCCTGGTGATCAATTACGCGAACTTCTGGAACTCTGATGAGCTCATTGACACGAAAATCTTGTGTACTGATAATTACTCCTTCCATTTGCCGGCAGCATTGTCGGATTTTCCGGCTAAAATCCAATAGAATATACCATAATATGGCTAAAATAGCAATAAAAACAGGGGCAACCGTAGTTTGCACCGCCTGTTTTACTTGTATATTGTGCATTATAAAGAATGTACTAGCAACAACTACTCTATTAATTATAGCAGAACAGCCATTATTGGGGTGCTTGCTTGGGAGCTATGTTGAAAATGACACTGTTTAAGAAAGACCTCCGGCTATCAGCGTTCCAATCAGCTCGGCTCAACAAAACATTTTAACAAACAAAACCGCCTAAAGACGGTTTGTTGTTGGGGACAAAGGATTCGAACCTCTACATACAAATTCAGAGTCTGCTGTCCTACCATTAGACGAGTCCCCAATAGTAAAGCGCTTAGTATTCTACCAAGAAAGAACGGAATCGTAAAGTGTTTGTATGGGTTCATCATGCATGGCATCAGATAATATCGCGAGCTGAAATTCGAAATCTGTTCCCAAAAGACTGCTCTGAATCCTCAAAAACTTATGGTATAATCCTCGAGTGCTTAATGCAGAATATCAATGCGTTTGCGAATGAGGCCCATTAGCTCAATTTGGCAGAGCAATTGACTCTTAATCAATGTGTTCTGGGTTCGAGTCCCAGATGGGTCACTAAAAGGTTTGTCACCCTTTAATATTGAGACATGCATCTACCTTCCAAGCCTTTCTGAATTATTAAGGAAGGATTTGTTATGCCTCGAAAATTGCGGAGTAACACCTTTACGACGGCTTTTCGCCAAGGGAACATATCGAATTTTATTGAATCATTCTTAAATTCCAAAAAAGCTCAGGACCGTGCTCCTGAAACAATCTCATATTATCGAACTTCGCTCGCCTTGTTTATTAAGTATCTACAAACAAATGGCATCGTCGCCTGGCAAGACTTGAATCCTGGTGTGATTTATGCTTACTTCAACCAACTAAAAGCCGACGGGCACAAACAAGGAGGCGCGCATGCATACTTTCGCGCTATCAAAGCCTATTGCAATTGGGTATGGGAAATGTACGAGCCTGAATTAAGTAATCCGATCAGCAAAGTTAAATGTTCCAATCGAAAACCTGAACCAATTCCAGGAATCACTTTACAGGATGTCAAACATTTGATCAAGTCCGCAGATCAAGGCAAATTTCCTGAACGGGATAAAGCGATATTCTATTCCTTCTTTTACAGTAGTTAAAACCATATTTCTCAATCAACATTATGATAAAATTATTCTATCAAAAAGATAGTTATTTCTGAAACCAAATTTTGTTGAATCACCATTGATTTATCCCATGAAAGCCTTTGGATTATGCTCCAATAAAAACTGAATTATTACCAGAGTGTTCAAAAAAATGCTTGATCTTTTACAAGGAGGCTTATAAATACAAAATAGACCCTTTTTTTGTGTTCCATGATGAACTTTTATTTTTATGGCTCATTTGCAACAATTACAAAGGATGTTATCAAAGTTCTTAACACTTTCTCAAACAAAGCGATAATTGAAAGGGTGCATAAGATGAAGAAATTTTTGATAGTTTTTATCTTGATAGGGCTTTTGATCCCTTCAACGGTTTTAGCTGATTCCACTATCGACCAGTATACAAAAGCCAATCGAGAAGAATTTTTACGTGATATTGATAAGCATTTTCCAAGAATCCTTTATCAAGATACTTTTGATGATTATTGGGAGGAAGAAAGCTTTGATATGGATGAAAAAACTTTGATAAGTCGGTACCAAAATAACGGCAAATTTGGTGTGACATATCTATCCTCACCACCGGTTGAAAAAAGATATGATAGTTGGTATCTTTTTTATACAGACTTGGATTTAGGGAGCCTTTCTGATTTTGCATTTCATATAGACGCCAGCATCACAGACGAATACCCTGAAGGAACCGGAGGATGCTTTATACAATATTCAGACCGGTTCGTTGTAGGGAAAGAAAACAGCCATGCTTTTCAAGTTTTACTTGGATATGATATTAGTAAATATGCTAAGGTCCAAGATGAGACTTTTGAAGAAAAACTTTTGGATATATCCGAACATCATGAAATCGGCAAAATGTATGCCGTTGATATCATACGTCTAAACGGAACGACATATGTTTATCTTGATGGCGAATTTATGTTTGAACATGTTGATGGTTTTGATAGTCGCTTCACATGGTTTATCGGCTTATTTCTTCTTGAAAACGGAGAAGAAGCCAAGTGCCATTTTGACTCCATGATTGTTCGGCGAAAATAATTATTCGCAGTTGACCGTGCTGCCTTCCCTAAGACAGCACATCTTTGATAAAACTTTGCGATAAACCGTCAATTAGAATCCTATCGCTCCTTGTATGATGATGTTGTTATCTACAGTTGGAGAGATTTTCGCATGCATACGACGTTTTTTATTTCTTCATTTTTCCAAGGAGTAATGAAAAAGTATTGGGAGAAGAATATAGACAAGATTATGCAAAATAATCATGCGGAAACGAAAACCTCATATAAAAAACAGTTCTTGATTCGGACAATACAGGAAAACTGGAGAATTTTTATAAAATAAGTTGCTGTTAATCAAGAAAAATAAAATCTTTGTAAGTGTATATAAGTTGATGACGGCACAAAAAGCCTCCGACAGTTACAAAAAATGGAACGGAAGAACTTTAATTGTGGCATGATTTTAGGCGGTCTCTTGCTTTATAGCTTCGCCAAAATGGTTCAGAAGCTATATTTATTTCGTGGCAATTGAGACATAGCTCAGTCGAAATCACAAAACGCTATTTAGATTTACCCTCAGAGGATGATCAGAACTTCGCGGTGCATGCCAGCCCGATGGACAATAGGTAGAGGAGGCGTTAGAATCAATAGTGAATTAATCCATCTGTACGATTTGAAAATAATCGCTTATTAAAGGCCAATACGATGGCAAACACAGCGTTGGATAAAGCAAAAAAGAAAGAAGGACGAATTTTATACACAACTACCGGATATTGAACCGGAAATGCTTCATTATAAAGAACACTTTGAAGGCAAGGTGATATTCTGCAATTGTGACGACCCTTTTGAAAGTAATTTTTTAAGTATTTTGCAATGAATTTTAACTACTTGCGCTTGAAAAAACTGATTACCACTTGTTATACTGGGGCGCCTGGTGCTGGAGAGCAGTTGCCATTGTTTCATGTTGTAGGGATACAGGATACAGTTACTGACAATAAGCACCCCTACAAGATTGGGATCGTAGAAGTTACGGATGAAAACCAAGATGGCGCAAATGACTTTACAGATATGGAAATTCTTCTGAAGAACAGAAAGCACGTGTTGACATTGCTTGGAGATGGCGATTTTGGTTCGGCTGAATGTATAGAATTGCTCAAAGAAGCGGATATTGTTGTCACAACCCGCCCTTTTCGCTATTTCGAGAGTATGTCGTACAATTGGTTGAGTATGGAAAAGTTCATTATTATCGGTAGCAAAAATGCAATAACCTATAAAGAAATATTCCCGATAAAAGAAAATAAAATGCGGCTTGGAAATGGATTTCCAAACGGAAATGCATTCTTTAAATTCCTGAAAAACAGTCTCATGAATGGGCATCTGGTGTATTATAATCAGGAGACTGGTTAGTAAAGTTTCGCAATGTTGGATGGTTCACAAACCTGACTTACCTAAACGCCATGAACGATTAATTCTTTACAAACAGTACAACTCTGAAAAATATCCGAACTCTGACAACTATAACGCCAAAGAAGTTATAAAAACCGCTGAGATACCTTACGACTACAATGCGTCATGGGTGTACCGATTATATTTCTTGATAAGTACAATCCGGAACAGTTTGAAATTGTCGGAGCAACCGAAAGTGAGGGCAAGGGCTTCTCCTCGGCTGGATTATGGGACGCAGACAGCAGAATCGCACAACCTGTCGTCAATGGAGAAAGAAAATACAAAAGGTATCCATTCGATTTTTCGATGACCAAGAAGTCCGCGCGATTTGGGTCGACCTGAAAGGGGACAATCATCAAACGAGACAGAATTGCACGACTTTTATATTTGCCAAGGTGAACTACAGGAAAATCAACTGGTCAGTGCACTAACCAGTTAGAACTCACTGATCTAGATAGTGGGCAGAATTGAGGAGTAAAGAAAACATGAGTGATTCTATCGGAATTGAACAATTAAACAAACTGAAAAGCGAATTCAGATCATACCTGACAGAGATCAACCCTCAATGGGATGAAACCTCAGTTTCCACAATAGGCTCGGATGCTTTCTTTGCACTGAATAACAATGTCGGGGTCGATTTTTGGGCGAGCCTAACCAGTGAAGATGCGCTGCTTGAGGTGAGCCAAAAAATCCGTGATTATCTGATTAGCACAAAAGGCTCACAAAATGCCGACCAACGAGCTAAGGGTTATCTTTCGTCTTTGAAACATTTGAAGGTTTCTTTGATGCCAAACATCCAACCTTGGCTACTGAATGGAGTGGTAAAACAGTTAGCAATGTAAACCTGCAATCAGAGTTCAAGGCATGGATGAAAAGGCAAAAGAAAGCCAGCGGAGAAAAATTACAGCCAAGCGACAATCAACACTTATTCATCAGCGTTGAAGGTCGAAACTGCTAAATTAGGCTTGGGAGAGGCTGTTTTTGAGAACTTGTTCTATTACGCGAGTGCTGAGGAGTTCAAAGCTGTGCATAAGATGATCCTAGCTGCCCCAAACTTCAAGGAGGTTGATGCAGCTGCAGGGATGGGCTTTCAGACGGTATAGTACTATACGCTCGTTTCCTAAAGGAACTCGGGAACCATCGCTGGATATTTTTAGGGAACCCTAAAGTATTACGATGTCATAGGGGCAGTTGAGTCTTTTGATATAGTGGAGTGGACAGTAAATCAATATTCTAAGCAGATTAAAAAGGGGGATAAAGCTTACATTTGGGTGTCGGGTGCAGATGGGGGAATCATCGCCTCAGGGCAAATTCTATGTGATCCAGAAATACGTCAAGTGCGAGAGACACCTACTATCGTGATAAAAGTCTAAAAAGTAAGCCACAGCACCGTGTGGATATTCGCCTCGAAAAGAAATTCGGGGATGCCAAAATTCCCCGCAACAAATTGCTAGCGGATAGAACGCACAAAGCAACTTGAAGTATTGACTTTTCCAGGCGCGACAAACTTTCGAGTGACGAAAACTGCAAAGAAGAATGATTGAAAGCATCATCAATGGGGCCTACGAACAGGTGAAAATCGTTGAAGACTCGGGCTTCGAAAAGATTAATAGCGCAGGTACTGGTTATTCTCACCTGGTGAACAAGCGCGACTATGGATGAATTTTATCGCCAGAGTATCATGGCGATTGGCTGGGATGAGCTCGGTGACTTCTCCAAATATGAAAGCAGATCAAGCGTGATTACTGCCCTAAAACAAGCGCATGATAACAATAATTCTTATATGAACATCAGTCTTGCTATTTGGCAATTCGTCCAAGATGTCGAGGTCGGAGACATTATTTTTGCCAAACGCGGAAAGTGGGCACTTATTGGGCGGGGAATTGTTGAGTCGGGTTATATATTTGATTCTACTCGTAATGAGTATAAAAATACGCGCAAAGTTAGATGGACACACAAAGGAGAATGGGAGCATCCTGGAAATGCTCACGTGAAAACGTTAACTGATGTTACGCCTTATACAGAATATGTTGAGAAAATTGAGACGCTTATCTTGGGCGACTCAGCAGAGCTAGAGATCGATGATGCCCCTGAATCACTCTACCCTGTATATAGTGAGGCAGATTTTTTGAATGAAGTGTATATCAGCCGGGCGAAGTACGATACACTCAGGGGTTTGGTGCTTCGAAAGAAGAACGTTATATTACAAGGCGCGCCGGGTGTTGGAAAAACCTTTGTTGCCCAAAGATTGGCCTTTGCAATCATGGGAGAGAAGGACACCAGCCGGGTAAAGCGAATTCAGTTTCACCAAAGCTACAGTTACGAAGATTTCATCATGGGTTATCGCCCTGATGCGGTCGGGTTTCGTTTGGTAGAGGGTCCTTTTTATAAGTTTTGTAAACATGCTGAAAAAGATGAGGAGCGACCGTACTTTTTCATTATAGACGAGATCAATCGAGTAATCTTAGCAAGATCTTTGGTGAACTACTGGTGTTGATTGAGAGTGACAAACGTGGAGAGAATAACGCACTTCAACTGCTATACAAAAATGAACAGTTTTCAGTACCAGCTAATTTACACATCGTAGGCATGATGAACACGGCGGACAGAAGCCTGGCAATGATTGACTATGCACTGCGAAGACGTTTTGCATTCTTTGATATAGAGACAGCATTTCAATCAGAAGGGTTCAAGTCTCGTCAGGCAACTATTCAAAATCCTAAGTTCGATGCGCTTGTTTTAGAGGTGGAAGCGTTAAATAAAGAGATACATGAAGACGCTTCCCTTGGTCATGGGTTTTGCATTGGACACAGCTATTTTTGCACAAATGATGTTGTGGATGATGCCTGGTTGCATTCCATCGTAGATTATGAGTTGATACCGTTGCTGAAGGAGTATTGGTTTGATGAACCCTCCAAGGTAGAGTATTGGATTGCACATCTGAAAGGTGCGCTGAATGGCTAAGGCCAAGATCAGGATAAAGAATATTTACTGGATGCTTTCCTATGCGTACCAGAGCCTTCGGGAAGTTGGGTTTGATAACCTTGCAACTGGTGAATTTGATAACATCCACGACTTGTTTGCAGCAATTCTAGTCCATGGCATCAGCGCACAGGTGAAGCAAGGATTGCACAGAGATTACATCGAAAGGCAAGCAGCTCTGGCAGGACTACGTGGGCAAATGCTTGTTTCTGAAACAATCAAGCAACAAACAATTCCACAAGGAAGACTGGTGTGTTCTTTTGACGAATTTTCTCCGGACACAGACCATAATCAAGTACTAAAGAGTGTAATGATGCTGCTATTGAAGCATGGTGATATCAAAGCTGAAAATAGAAAAGCGATCCGCAGGTTGCTACCGCACTTTGCAGATGTATCCGAAGTAGAGCCGGGCATTCGTTGGGCCTCTTTTGAAGTATCATCGCAATAATGCCTCATATCGAATGCTAATGGGAATAAGTTGGCTCACGGTCAAAGGATTGCTAATGTTGAGCGAGAGTGGTGTCCATAAATTATCCACTTGGTTACAAGATGAAGCGATGCATAGGCTTTATGAAAAGTTTGTACTCCGATACTTTTTGCGACACCATCCAGAGTATCTTCCAAAAGCAGCCTACATCAATTGGGATGTTGATAATGCTGATCACAGTCCATATTTGCCAGCAATGAAATCTGATATTACCCTTCAAAATGGGCAAAGGACGCTTATCATTGATACAAAGTATTATCGCAGAACGATGCAGCGAAACCCAATGTATAACTATTGGACTTTTAACTCTAGCCATCTCTATCAGATTTACGCATATGTAAAAAACTGGGACAAGGGTGGCACGGGTAAAGTTGCGGGCATATTATTATATGCAAAAACGGATGAGGAGATAACCCCGGATGCTGAAATGGTTATCGGTGGGAACCAGATCAGTCTAAAAACCCTCGATCTAAATCAAGAATGGGTTGGCATAACATCGCAATTAGAGCACCTCTGTGAATGGTTAGGGAAAGTAAAAACACTAAAAAGTGAGAAGGAATAAAACTACAATTCAAACATCAAAAATTCCAAGCGGATGCCGGCAAGGGAAAAAACTTATTGCCAAAAAAACACTTCCTGTTGAGCCTTCTGAAAACGCTGACCTCCAAATAAACAAAACACCTAAAACTGATACAGAAATAAAAAGCAAGAAGAGCCCATCTTCAAAAAAAAGCTTCCTCGAAAAATTTGCGGAAGATTGATTACGAGGGTTCCTCAACTCAGTCGTCCCCGAAAAAAGTGATATAAAGAAATCAAACCCCCATCGAAAAAGCCAGAATAAAAAACTGTCTCACCAATTCCAAACATCCATATCAATGCCAGCACATCTTCAGGTCTTCCGACCAAAATAAAAGAATTGAGCGCTCCAAGTTTTACACACCTATATCGTGAAAAGATCGATGACTTACAGTTGACATTAATTCATGAACTTTTCCACGTTGCTCAGTCAGGTTATAAAAGGTTTGATGAAGATCGTTATCTTTGGTTCTGGGAAATGTCTGCAGTAATGCTTGAAAATGAGGTTTATCAATATGGTTTAAAGAACAAATTCAACAACAAATCACACTTAATTGATCCTGAACGGAAAACATGCTTTTCTTCAAAGGCAGAATGTTAGCGATCGCAGATCAGAAGCTGGTCATCAGCACGCCTCGAAAGAGTTTTCTATTCGATCGAAAAATCCCTATAGGATGGTTGGTCTGGATTGAAGCACCTGGCCATGGGCAGCCTCTGCTGATTGAATATCAGGACAATGAGCTGATCTTGCCATTGAACTATAAAGGGCACTTAAAAGCCTTATCTGATTTATACTTTATCAACAAAATGAAACTTGCTGCCAGCAACTATGTCAACGCACATCACTTTTTTCGAGATCGTTTCGGTTTTGATTGCGATGATTTGTGCAGGTTACTCGAGAAACCTGCCAACGAAAAAGACCGGTAACATATACGATCGCAGTAATGGAAATATGTTTTGCAACAATGGGCCTCCTGCTAGCCGATGACCGATTCAAAAGTGACAGGTTATCAGCAAGTAATGCTTGATTTTTGAGGATCAAGTTGAATTCTTATATGGATGTTTCTTTAATACTGGAAAATTGTTCGTTAGAGAAGCACTAAACCAACAAAATATTGAGGTTTGATAGGTGTTTACTTTGTTCGAAAAACGTTTCTATTGTCCTAATTGCGGGAGGAAATACAATACTGGGAATCCTGTCTGCACTCATTGTGGTTTCAATGAGAACAGAAAAAAACCTTACGAACAGTGTGCAGAGATGACAGGAAGAATAGGATGGTCGTCGTCAATTCATGACCATCGCTTCAAACAATTTCGAAGAAACCATGTCACAATCATTCTTGTCTGGGCACTTGCACTGGCATGCATTATTCCCGGAACCCTCCTTTTCACTCGAAGAATATCCAAAGAGGATAGTTGGGTGGCCTTGATTCTTGCGTTCATGTTTCTTGAATTGGCGTGTTTTCAGCTGTATCAGTAAGAAGAAAGGGGAAAGAGTGGGTTTGAACTGTTGTATACAAATATATCGAACATGATAATGATACAGATAAGTATTTCCTGTGTTTTCGGACTGCAGACAACAATATCGAAATCAAAGAGCGAGAACAGCAAAATTCGATATGACTATTTTGCTAGGGGATATTGTCAGAAGACATGATAATGGCCACCAGATGTCTGGAAAAATTTGATAAATCGTACGATGAGATTGTCTTTTGCGCTTCTTGTCACCTTTTCCTCACCTTATGGACATTGGGCAAATTACTGTCAGGCGTGCGGTTGTCCGTTACTGAAAGGGTCTGAAGAAACCATTTCACCTGTCTCAAGTCATCGGTAAATCCATTTGGAGCCATGAGGAAGGAATTTAAAAAATGAATGAAGGAGCTCAACAGGTCAAGCCATCTTTTGTCCTAATTGCGGAATGAAAATCGATGAAACCATGTCATTCTGCCAGGAATGCGGTTCGGAAAATGAATTCAGGATTGTTCCGCCTGTTGATTTTGAGATACCACAGAAGGTAGAACCGGCTGAAGGGATCGGCGAAAAATGCGTTGGCTTTACGAGATGAACTCCCTGGAAAATCCGACGATCTTGATTACTATTTATAAGGTGATGGGATTGGCAATTCTAATTTGCGCAGACCTCATTTTCGTTGTGTTGATCTTGAGCAGAGATATTCTGAGGTTTGCAGTTCGCAGTATTAGGGCACTTCTTCTTTTTTGTAAGTCCAATTTTTCTCGTTCTGGGAATTCTTGCTTATATAGTTATCACCCTCGTAAATTGAGGTAAGTATTGCGTCGTCTTTGAAATGGATGAAAATGGTGTCAACCATATTGAGATGCAAAAAAGTCGAATGTGCTGTTAATCACTGCGCTTGGCATCGTTGTCGGTGCAGCCGCGGATAATTTGTCTGCTGTTGAGCGAATCTGATAGCAGGGTCGAAACGACGTATGTACAGCAAATTTTATTCGGTAAGAAGCATTTAAATCTAACAGAAATCGCAAGACCATTTTTTTGAACACAAGATCCACTCAAAATCAGGTCTATGTTTCAACGGAACAGTTTGATTTCGTATTGGACTATATTATCGAACACTGTCCTAAGGCAAAACGAAATAATTTAAACATGTTGAGGTTCTTTTTAATAAATCAAATTGTTATCAATTGATCCAACGGATTTTCATCAACTGCAAGTGTTTTTTGGTGAATACAAATATAATATATTTTGGTTGAATGGGGATTTTCTTTGGAAATATATTTGCGGGCGTAAATATTTCCAAAGAGGAACGCCTACATGAAGAAACGATTTGCAGAGGAACAGATTATCCTACACCGGTATAAAACTAATAGCGAGCACATTCTAAGTGACTCATTCAGAGGACAGATCATTCGTATCTATTATATAAAATAAAACTATTAATGTACGCTGAGCAGATTGTTGTTAATCTCAATATAATAACTGAAGCGAACTTGTATCCACAATTGAGGAAAAAGGTTTTAATTCGACGAAATAGAAAGGTAATCATGATCATAAACTCTCAAATCACTTTTTTTTATTACGACAACATGGAAGAAGCCAGTCAGTTTTATGAGGGAATCATGATTTCCTATTGTTCAAGATCAGGGTTTTGCCAAAAAATCTATAGAGCGAAAGCTTCTTTGGGATTGTTGACGGAAAAATCGGCTCTTTGCGCACCCAAAGTAAAAATGCAGTCATGCTAACGCTTCTAGTTGATAATGTATCGGAGTGCTGCTTATCTAGTTCCTAATGGTGTAAAAGTATGGAAAGAACCCCAAAAGGGTAGTTTTGCAGAAACCGTTCTACTGATCCAGGCGGATATGTTGTTGAGATTCAACATTTTTAAATAATCCTGACGAGCACAAAGTTTTTGAATAAATACCTGCAATTCGTAAACATCTGATTCAATAAAAATCAGATGTTTACGAATACCCTTCGCACGATCAATTGTTTCTTCCGCGCGATTATCGTAATAAGTTCGTAATATCAATTCGAAGATTTCTCTAATTAAGTTTATTGCGTTTATTCTATACTTTTTCATGTCCACACTAAATACATACGAACAACCTGGTCAAATAAGGGCGAAACTAATTATTATTATTTTGTTTTTGAGGTACCAGCGCTTCTTTATAAAAGGCGCTTTTTTGCCTCCCATAAATCATCTAATGAAACCTTACAAATGTTTGTATTATTAAAGAGAACAGGTCTGTTTGTTTTGAATCGAATTAATTAAAGTTGTTCTCCTAATTCAAAACAACCACACCGTCTACACGTCTACACAGAGCAGGCATTAAAGCCGCAACCGATTTTCGTACAATAAACACTTCATTTGGCGAAAACAGAAAAAGCCAAGGGGCGTCTTCCGAAATAATCTGCAACGCTTGACGATATATATCGGCGCGTTTTTCATTGTCAATACTCTTCCAAGCTTTCTCCAGCAATTTGTTGAATTCAATGTTTTTATAACCTTGCCACCAAGGACCGGCTTTATCTGAATCAAGTTTTTCAAGTAATACACGATAGGTACTAACAGGACTGGAATCAAAAATACATAGATCAAAAATCTTTTTTCCACGCACATCCAATGCATATTGTTCACGATCTGGCTGTATTTTTTCCTCAAGCATGATGCCTAATTTTTTCCATTGCTTGCGCAAGCAGTCAGCAATTATGGCCGATTCATCTGGGCTGACCACCGGCCTGAACAGTTTTAAGTTCAGACCATTTTCATAACCTGCTTCTTTCAATAAGGCGCGCGCTTTCTTGGGATCGTACGGATATGGGGGATAGTTGGGATCGACTCCAAAATGGAATTTACTGAGTGGTCCATTTAAACGATTGGCATCGCCATCACAGGCTTTTGCGATAATTTCATCGACATCCGTTCCGTAATTCACAGCTTGGCGAACTCGCTGGTCAGCAAAAGGCCCTTCGAAACAATTTAAAAAAGCTGGGACAGAGAGAGGCATCTCATGCGGAACATATAGCGCTTCAGAATCCTCCAAAAAAACACTGGCTTCTGCTGTTTTCAGAGAGGTTACAACATCGGCTTTTCCATCCTTGAACAGCTGCATTCGTTTCTGAGGATCTTGCTCATCAATAAAGATCAGTTTGTCAACCGGGAGTTCCTTGCCCCAGTAAGCTTTAAAACGAGAGAATTCATAATTTTTATCAGAAATCTTTTCTGTTTTAAAGGGGCCTGTGCCTGGGATTGTTACAGGGTCTTTTCCAATAAACGCTTCTGGAATAATCATGATATAGGCAAGCAAATCAAGAAAATCAGCCATAGCATTAGAAAAGCTGATTTTCAGGCGAAAATTATCAAGGGCAACAATTTCAGCATCACCTAAATAAGCATAAAGTAATGCATCAGTACCATAAGCGCCGGGAACATCTTCCCTTGAGGCATTTATTATTGATGCCGCAGCATCTCGTGCTGATACAAATGTGCCGTCATGATATTGCACATTCCTCCGGATTTCAAAAATCCATTCCTTAGCATCATCCGATACTGTCCAGCTTTCTGCCAGAGCCGGTACAATCGACAGGTCAGCCGCATATCTAACCAAGCCTTCAAATACAGCAAAGCGGATAGAAAGCTGACTTCTTGGTTCTATCCAAAGATGAGGATCTGGGAATATACCACCAGGCTGACATATTGTTAAAGATTCAAGTCGATTCATAGTTATCCTTTTTCAAAATTGAAATGATTGTGAAAATTCTATTAAAGATGGCATGCCACGAAATGCCCTGAGGATATTTCCCGCCATTGAGGCTCTTCAGTAAAACACGGCTTTATAACAAATGGACAACGTGTATGAAATCGACAACCAAGAGGCGGATTCACAGGACTAGGGACATCACCGGTCATCAGAATCCTTTGTTTTCTGGTACCGGCTTTCGGGTTTGGAACAGCCGACAATAAGGCCTTTGTATACGGATGAAACGAATGTTCAAACAGCTCATTACATTCAGCCAACTCTACGATCTTCCCGAGATACATCACTGCAACACGATCGCTGGTATGACGAACCATCGCGAGATCATGAGCAATAAACAAATATGTAATACCCAATTGAGCTTGCAAGCTCTCTAACAAATTTATGATCTGCGCTTGTACGGAAACATCCAACGCTGAAATCGGTTCATCACAAATAACAAATTCAGGATTGATGGCAATAGCCCTTGCAATCCCAATACGTTGTCGTTGTCCGCCTGAAAACTCATGTGGGTAACGGCGAACAAATGCAGGATTAAGATTTACCATTTCCAACAGTTTGACTGCAAATTCTTCTGATTCTTTCCAGCTGATTTTCTTATGATCAACAGCTGCTTCCGCAACAATCTCCCTGATTGACATACGTGGATTCAAACTGGCGTATGGATCTTGAAAGATCATCTGCATTCTGGTTCGAACATTGCGCAATTCTTTTCCAGAAAGATTTTCGAGCGCAATACCATCAAAAGATATCTTCCCTGATGTTGGTTCATAAAGACGAAGAATTGTGCGACCGGCAGTCGATTTTCCGCAACCAGATTCACCAACCAACCCAAATGTCTCACCTTTATAAATATCAAAAGTAACGCCATCTACCGCATGTATGGCGCCAACCTGGCGCTTCAACAAACCCGCGTGAATAGGAAAATGCTTCACCAGATTTTCTATTTTTAGCAATGGTTTTTCTTTCATACGATTATTTTTTCTGTAATAACATCCTTCCAACAAGCAATCCAATGGTTTTCGCCCACCTCTCGGAGAGCAGGTATTTCATTGCAATTTCGATCCGCATATTTACATCGCGGCATAAATGGACAATTTTCTGGTTTTGCTAAAAGGAGCGGCGGAGTGCCGAGAATTGTTTCCAATTTTTGTTTTCGGTTTGCACCATCTAAACGCGGCAGACTATTCAACAAACCAATTGTGTAAGGGTGGCACGCTTTTGTAAAAAGATCATCAACCGCTATTTCTTCAATTACAAAACCACTGTACATTACAATTATCCGATGCGCAATTTCTGAAACAACTCCCAAATCATGTAATCCAAATTACAGACATTCCCAATGTGTCACGCAGCTTTATGATCAGATCGACAATTTGAGCTTGTATTGTGACGTCCAATGCAGTAGTTGGTTCATCTGCAATCAACACCTGAGGATTACAGGCAAGCGTAGCGTATCATCACTCGTTGGCGCATACCGCCAGAAAATTGGTGCGGATAATCTCTTGCCCGTTGCCTCGGACTAGGAATCCCTACCATTTCTAATAATTCAACAACTCTTTTCTTCTGCCTGTTTTTTCGTCATCTTCAGGTGGCGAATCAAGGTTTCAGAAATTTGATTGTTGATCGTAAAAACAGGATTCAAACAGGTAATCGGATCCTGAAAAAATCATTGAAATTTTTGCCCCGCGCACATCAGAAATTTCACGGTCGGAAAGTTTCAGCAAGTCTTGATTTTCGAACCAAACATGCCCATCTTCAATTTTTCCTGGAGGAGTGGGTATCAGACGTAACGAAGACATCATGGTTACACTCTTGCCGCAACCGCTCTCCCCCACAATTCCCACTGTTTCTTTGTGCAAATTGATGTTCACGCCATTTACAGCGTGAACAATGCCTTCAGGCGTATAAAATCGGACTACCAGATTCTTGATTTCTAAATCGTTCAGAGAGTTTTTTCATTTCATTTGTCCACGCTCATATTCTCAATCGGGTCCAGATAGTCACGCAACCAGTCACCGAAGAGATTGATTCCAAGCACAGTGACAGAAATTGCCAGTCCGTGAATTAAACAGATCCACCACTTTGCCTGTAAGAAATCACGACCATCCGCCAACATTTGCCCCCAAGAAGGGATTGCAGGGTTGATCCCTAACCCAAGAAAAGAAAGGCTCGCCTCAGACAAGATCGTATCTGCCATTGTAAAGGAAGCGACAACGATAATTGGGGAAAAGGCATTCGGCAAAACATGTTTCGTTTAAAATTCGAAACATATGAATTCCAGAGGCTTGTGCAGCTGTAACATAAGTTTCTTCCCGGACAGATAATACCTGCCCGCGAATGATCCGGGCATACCGAACCCAGCCTCCGATCGCCAGAACAACGATTAACGTAACCAGTCCCCCATTAAAAGCCGCCATCAAAAATAAAGCCAACAAAATATAAGGGAAGGACAATTGAACATTCATAAGCCAATTGATTACCGAATCGACTTTTCCTCCCAAAAAACCCGCCAACAGACCCATTACTATCCCAATGCCCGCACCCAGAATCACGGATGCAATTCCAACCGATAGTGAAATGCGGCTGCCGTGTACGATTCTGCTAAGAATATCTCGGCCCAGAGAATCAGTCCCAAGCGGGTACTCTATGGATCCTCCGTCCATAAACCACATCGGTTTCAATCTTTCCCTGGGTGTTTTCAGGTTATACGGTTTAGGGGCAATCTGGTTTGCAAATATAGCTGTAAAAACGATTATCGTAATGATAATAAAACCAATTACACCGGACGAATGATGACGCATATGAGAGAAAAAATGTACGAGCGGTTTTTTTTGTGGTTTCAATAATGGTTCAAGATTGGTGATCGACGAGTTCATTTGTATGTAATCCTTGGGTCCAAAATCGTATAGAGAACATCTACGAGAAGATTTACCACTACAAAAATCAAAGCTGAAAACAGCACTACGCCTTGAACTAATGGAAAGTCGCGCTGCAATACCGCATTGATTACGAGGCGTCCTACACCAGGCCAGGCAAACACAGTTTCAATCACCATTGCCCCACCTAACAAATCAGCAAATATCAGCCCAATATAAGTGATTACCGGAATAGATGCATTTCGCAAAGCGTGTTTCCAAATCACAACTTTTTCCAGTAAGCCTTTCGATCGAGCAGTGCGAATATACTCTTTTCCTAAAACTTCCAGCATGCTTGAGCGGATCAAACGCGTCAAACGTCCAGTTAAATAAAAACCCAGAGTAACAGCGGGTAAAACTAAATGTTTCCAAGTATCGGCACCGGATATCGGGAGCCAGCGTAGTTTCACGCCGAAAACAAACGATAACATTAGTCCAACCCAAAAACTAGGCATAGCCTGACCATTGAGAGCAAAAATGGTTCCAGCTGAGTCCGCAATCGTATTTCGATGTAAAGCGACAAAAATCCCAATCGGAAAAGACAACAGTAAACTTATAAACATTGCCGCAAATGTCAACTTCAATGTGTTAGGTAGCTTATCCACAATCAACGAGGTCACAGGCAAACTGTGCCGAATGGATTTTCCAAGATCGCCACGTAAACAATCTTTAATATAACGCACAAATTGAACCGGTATTGGCTGGTCAAGTCCATAATCCCGTCTGAAATCAGCTAGCTGTTCTAAAGTAGCGCCATCGGACAACATCAGACGGGCAGGATCGCCTGTTGCTCTTGTAATTATAAAGGTGATCGCAACAGCCCCTATTAGAACCAAAATTGATTCCAGGAGCCTGCGGATAATATACGCGGTCAAATGTAATTATCTCCTTGTCGCAGTATTGTTGTGGATCAAAGTCCTCAAAAACAGGATAAGACAGTCTGGCATGAACCTGTCTTTTTAAAGAAACCGTTTGATTAATTAAGAATTGTCTTGCAGGAACAAAAAATTGTTCCTGCAAGATGACATGATGTTAATAAATAATCAAAAGTGATACCAACAGGAAACAATCAATTAACGATTTTTCCCTGCCAAATATCAATATATCCGTCAGGATATGGTTCTAACTCAAAGCGGCTGCTCTGTCCCCCGAATTGTGGAAGTCGCCACAAATAGATCCAAGGCATGTCTTTCCAAAGAATTTGTTGCGCCTTATAACTCAGATCCAACTTCTTATCCGCATCCGTTTCGATCTTCATTGCGTCAATTGCGGCATCAAAATCCGCGCTTACGTAATTACCCGCGTTGTCAATATCCGTCGAATAGAATGTATTTAATTTTAATCGGCAGATTATAAGTTCCCGTGCCAAGATACATCAGACCAGGATGATCATGTGTTTCAAGCAGTTCCCAAAGTTTATTCTTCGATAACTTCAAAAATAATCTTAATGCCAACGTTTTCAAGATCCTGAGCTAGCAGTTGAGCCACATCCTTGTCATTGCCGAAACCACCTGCGGTTGTCTGCAGTGTCACTTCAAACCCATCGGGATAACCAGCTTCAGCCAACAAAGCCTTTGATTTCTCCGGATCATAAGTGTAAGGAACAAGAGAGGGGTCGTTATTTGGCGGATTCACAGTTGACTGCAACGGCTCAGTAGAACCAGACAAAAGGGCGTCAATAATTGTTTCACGATCGATGGCGTATTGTAATGCTTCGCGCACCTTCAGATTGGCGAGAATTTCATTATTCAGTTGAGGCATTAAATGCATTTTGCGAAGACTCTGATAGGCGACAAGACGCGAAATATCAGTGTTGGCTGATTCAGCCGTGTCAACGTTCAGATTTATCGCAAGATCAGCGTTACCCGTAATCAATTCATTCAAGCGCTGTGATGCCTCAGGAATAACACGAATAACCGCATTTTTGATTTCAGGAACTCCCTGGAAATAATCAGGATTGGCTGTAACCGCTAAATGGTCGTCTTTTACCCATTCAACAAATTTAAACGGGCCTGTGCCCACCGGATTTACAGCAGCTTCTTCAGGGGAAATCGAAGCATAATATTCTGGAGCAACAATAAATGTGCGACCAAGATACCAGCAAAGATCGTCAAATGGTTCGCTGGTGATGATCTGAATCGTATAATCATCGATTTTCTTTATTTCCTGATATGGTGTTTCATAGAAAATAGCGTTGTTATTTTTGAAGCCCTCAGATTGCATGCGTTCAAAAGAAAAAAGCACTGCATCAGCATTGAAAATTTCCCCATTGTGGAAAACCGCATCTTTTGTGAGATAGAATTCCCAAGTATTCCCGTCAATTCGTTTCCACGATTCAGCGAGTTCAGGGATGGGTTGTCCATTGATATCGTTCATGACAAGGACATCAAAAATCCAATATCCAACAGACCTTGTGAACATACCATTTAAATTTATGAGGATCCAATGTTGCAACATCTGCTGCATTTACAATAGTAATTGGCTTATCAACTGTAGAATTTGCTTTGGCACTAGATAGCGGTATCAGTGCAATGAATAAAAATACTAACAATAGCAATAAAACTGAACGTCTTTCTTTCATAATTTCCCTTCCTAAATAATCTATAAATTCCTATTTCATTAAATATTACCAATCGTATATGCAATTGAGATACGGATAAAGCAGTTTATATCTAGTTTAATACAGATTGGATTTCAATCGTATGCCCTTCAGGATCTTCAAACAGGAAAGCTTTTATGCCTAACTCGGTACTCTCTTTCAACTCTTTTATTGGCACTATTCCTTTATCTTTT
This sequence comes from Flexilinea sp., assembly GCA_040766005.1. Classification (GTDB taxonomy): domain Bacteria; phylum Chloroflexota; class Anaerolineae; order Anaerolineales; family Anaerolineaceae; genus Flexilinea. Next base: position 43,807 of record JAXGRI010000013.1, read on the forward strand.
ATATGTTGGTACTGCATCTACATCTGGGACCCGGAAACATTGAATGAGCGGTTTTACATCATTTGGTTTATGAAAACCCCGTGATCCGTCTACCAGACCAACCATGCCGCTATCGGAGGTTTGATAAATCTTTGTCCAACCTTGGTCAATCACAAGCTTGAACCCCATGACATTTTCATAAAATTCCATCGCTTTTGGTAAGTCTTTGAAATAAATAAACAGAATACTAAAATCAATACCTAGATTATTATTTGTTATCATTTTCCCCTTCTCTTATTTGTTTAGGTCTATAGTCGATATAAAAAATTTGCCATTTATAACCATAGCAAGCAGTGGATAGATAATTTTTTGTAAATACCGAATGTCATTAATATAACATGAATCTAATGAATATTATTGCGCAGCTTCCAATTATTACTAACAATAGTGCGATTTTTAAATTATCTTCGTGCGTTGTAAAAAAACTATTTTGTCTTTTATAGTAGTGCAACATTCTTTCTGCAAATTCCAGAACCATAACAAAAGTGTGAATCAGAGGTACTTTAAGTTCGCCGCAACAAAAAGGAGATACCAACGATTAAAAACAGCGACTACACTCTTACAGAATATTTGGCAAACGAGAAGATCTGAATGTACTGAGTATTTCGACTTTCGCTTTTACGCAATGGTGTTGCGCGATCTTTGACTGCTTTTACCAAACGTTAAATCTTTTTTTGATAACAATATCTGCAGGGATTTGCAGAATCGGAGGATCAACTTCAATCCAAAAGTCACTTCTCAACGCAAAAAACCAGTGAACAGAAAATCTCTCAAGTAAAATACCTTCTATCGAAAGGTATGAGCAGGACAACTACATTTATCAAATCACCCATCCTGTCTTTTTGGTATTAACATGTTGACATTAGACAAAGTATACAGGGCGCACCATGCGTTAAAAACTATCATTCGTAAAACTGATCTGATTTATGTCCCGACATTGAGCAACAAGAACAAGATTTATCTCAAAACTGAAAATCTGCAAATTACCGGTTCTTTTAAGGTGCGCGGCTCATATTTCAAAGTTTCTCAGTTAACAGCTGATGAAAAAGCCAAAGGTGTGATCGCCTGTTCCGCTGGAAACCACGCGCAGGGCGTTGCGCTTGCCTGCAAAAAGAATGGAGTGAAAGCTCGGATCTTCATTCCCAGCATCGCTCCAATTTCCCAAAGTTGAGGCAACCAAAAGCTATGGCGCCGAGGTGGTTCTGGTAGACGGCGTATATGATGACGCTTATACTGCTGCCAAGGCTGAAGTAGAAGCCACCGGGGCTGTTTTCGTCCATCCATTCAATGATGAAGATGTCATCGCAGGGCAGGGAACGATCGGGCTGGAACTGTTGGAAGAACTTCCGGATATGGAAGGAGTCGTAATCCCAATTGGCGGGGGTGGACTGGCTTCTGGGATTGCCTATACGCTAAAACAGCTGAATCCGAAAATTAAAATATATGGCGTCCAAGCGTGCGGCGCTCCATCAATGGCGAACTCGATGGTTCAAAAATGCAAAACAACGCTGGATCGGGTTTCTACCTTTGCTGATGGAATCGCTGTGCGTGAACCGGGGAACCTCACTTTTGATTTGTGTGAAAAATACGTGGATGAAATCGTTACCGTAACGGACGACGAAATTGCAACCGCCATCCTCAGCCTGATGGAGAATGAAAAACTGGTCGCTGAGGGAGCCGGTGTTGTCAGCGTAGCCGCGGTACTTTTAATAAAATTACAGCTCAGAATAAAAGTTGGTTTGTCTGGTCTCGGGCGGAAACATTGATGTCACAATCCTTTCCCGGGTGATTCAACGCGGTATGCTGACTTCGGCAGGCTTTCGGATCTGCGTATAGAGCTGGTCGATAAACCCGGTCAGTTGAAAGAAGTCGCTACCATTATTGCTGATTCCGGCGCAAATGTGATCAAAGTCAATCATGAGCACGGCGGTGAAAACACAGATATCAATGGCTGCTATTTGCATATCAGCATGGAAACCCGTAATCATGATCATCTGGATCAAATCAAGAAAGCGCTAACAAAAGCCAATTACCATCTTGTCAATTGATTTTATTATTAAAAATAGAATCATCAATGGCTTGATCATTAAAAAGAACTGATATACTAAAAATATGGGTAAAAAGCAGGGTAGTATCCAAAAAACAGTCAGCATCCAGCAATTGGCGTGTTGCTGTTGTTGCGTTTTCTTCCCTGCTGCCCGAGCGGGTCGATACCGGGTTAAATAAATCTGACTCGCATTCAACACAACAACAAAGGCAGCAGGGAAATCCCTGCTGTTTTTATTTTTTTACATGGAGGTTTTATGCAGGTAATATCATCGCTTGTTCCATTAATCGGAACACTCCGTTATTGGAGGCAAGTCGTTTTTCCGCGCATTTCAAGCTGCAGACGCCTATCTATGCGAAACTGGAAATGTACAATCCAAGCGGCAGCGTCAAAGATCGCACGGCGTTGGCAATGATCGATCATGCTGAACGGTCAGGAAAATCAAGCCAGGGACAGTGCTCATAGAACCGACATCCGGCAATACCGGTATTGGATTAGCCGCAATCGCCGCCGTTCGCGGTTATCGCACTATTCTGACAATGCCGGAAACGATGAGCATTGAACGGCGCAGGTTGTTGAAGGCTTATGGCGCTGAACTCGTGTTGACTGACGGAGCCCTGGGAATGAATGGGGCGATTCAAAAAGCGCTGGATTTAGCCCAGGAAATACCCGACAGCTTCATCCCTTCACAATTCGAAAATCCTGCAAACCCTGACATTCATTATCGGACCACCGGACCAGAAATCTGGCAAGGTTGCACCGGCAAAATCGACTGGCTGATTGCAGGCGTCGGAACCGGCGGTACCATCAGCGGTGCTGGAAAATACTTGAAAGAGCATAACCCTTCAATACAGATCGCTGCCGTTGAACCACTCCGCTCTCCAGCATTATCAAAGGGTGAAGCCGGAGCGCACGGCATCCAGGGGATCGGCGCCGGTTTCATTCCTCAAACAATGGACATGGACGTTTGTGATGAAATCATTGCGGTCAGTGATGAAGATGCTTTCGAATACGGGCGTGTTTTCGCACGCTGTGAAGGCATTCTGGCAGGCATCTCCTCCGGCGCCGCATTGCGTGCCGCTCATCTAGTTGGTGCCAGAACAGAAAATCGCGGCAAGCGGATTGTCGTTATCCTGCCAGATTCTGGCGACCGCTATCTTTCCAGTCCGATGTTTGCCAATGAACAGAATTGAGAGATAAATATGATGAAAAACAACCCAACCCAAAACGACTTGCAACGCGCAGCAAACCAGATCGCCGCTAACTATCAGCAGTCAGATGTCCCGCTTTACGGTACTGCGTTGCATTTGCCGGAAAAGAAAAAAGTGATTGATCTGCTGCGCGACCTCCAGAAATTACTGTTTCCAGCTTACTTTGGCGAAGAATATTTGATTCATTTGCCGCCGGAACAGTACACCGCCTTATTGTTGGAACACATCCGGGTCAAACTATGCAACCAAATTCAGCTGGCGTTTGATGAGATCCAACCACAAAGCGCCAACCCAGAAGAGATCTGCATCGCTTTTTTAAACCGCCTGCCTGAGATTCAAGATTTACTGGAAAAGGATTTGACTGCTAATTTTGAGGGTGACCCGGCAGCCAGCAGCAAACAGGAAGTCCTGTTCTCATATCCTGGTTTCTACGCAATTTTCGTCTATCGCATCGCTCATGAGCTCTATCATCACCGTGTCCCGTTGATCCCACGTATGATGACAGAATACGCACACGGACGTACCGGAATCGACATTCATCCTGGCGCGTCGATCGGTGAGTATTTCCTGATTGATCATGGCACAGGAATTGTCATCGGTGAAACTACCGTGATCGGCAACCACGTTCGCCTGTATCAAGGCACCACGCTGGGTGCACTCTCCCCCCGCGTAGGCCAAACGAGAGCGCCTGTCAAACGTCACCCGACAGTCGGCAACAACGTTACGATCTACTCCGGTGCAACGATCCTGGGCGGAAACACGCTGATTGGTGATAACGCGGTCATCGGCGGAAATGTTTTTCTCACAAAATCCGTACCCGCCAACACCCGTGTAACGCTAAAATCGCCGGAACTGTCATTTCGCGGATTGGATATTGAGGATTGATATTGTCACTAATTAGTGATAATATTTCAGTATGAAAAAGAGAGAAACTTATGGAAAGGATCATGATCTTAATCTGAGCGTATTGATCAGTTTAAGCCGTGCCGCTCAGGTGGTTCAGCGCAGCGCAACCCGCGTTTTTCAGCGCGGCGGACTCAGCCTGACGCAATTTGGTGTGCTGGAAGCGCTCTACCATAAAGGACCGCTAACGATTGATGGTCTTCTGAAGAGCCTGTTGGCAACCAGCGGTAATCTGACGGTCGTTATCAACAATTTGGAGAAGCAGCAACTGATCGTACGCAGCGTTCATCCAACAGACCGGCGTTGCAGCCTGATTAACATTACCGAAGCCGGAGAAACCAAAGTCCGTGACTTGTTCCCTCAGCATCTTGCATATTTGGAGCAACGACTCGACAGCTTGACAGCAACAGAAAAAGAAACATTGGTCTTTTTATTGAAAAAGGCTGGCAAAGCTACCGGAAATAGGAGAGAAATCGATGGAAACGAGAGAAATTGAAAAAGTATTTACCGGGCCACCCATCCATTGGGTCGGCGACGGGTTCAAAGTCAGTAATTATTTCCCATCAGGGGAAAATCTGTTGGAGCGGTTTTCGCCGTTCATTCTGCTGGACTATAACGCACCGACGATCTTCCCTCCCAGCGACACACCGCGCGGCGTCGGGCCGCACCCTCACCGTGGTTTTGAAACCGTGACATTCGCTTTTTCCGGTGCGGTTGAACATCATGACAACCAGGGCAACCACGGCATCATTTATCCAGGCGACGTTCAGTGGATGACAGCTGCGGCGGGCATCATGCATAAAGAGTATCACGAGAAGAAATTTAGCCGCCAAGGCGGTGAATTTCATGTAATCCAGCTTTGGGTCAACCTGCCGGCAAAAGATAAAACTGCGCCGCCTCATTACCAGGCAATTGAGAATAGCCAGATGGGGAAATACACGCTGGAGAATGGGCAGGGATCTGTAACGGTCGTTGCCGGGGATTTCAGCGGCGTCAAAGGACCCGCTCGCACTTATACGCCAATGAATATTTATACGATGGATCTAAAAAAAGGTGCTGAGCTGGAACTAAACGAGCCGGCCAATTTCAACGTCGGCATGCTGGTGCTTTCCGGATCCATTAAAGTCAATACAGAAGTTGTCCATGAGAAAGATTTTCTGTTGTTCAGCAACAGGGCCGGCATGATTCGTCTTGAAGCGCTCAG
>JAXGRI010000014.1:0-48106 GCA_040766005.1 Flexilinea sp.
ACTTTTGAACCAGCCTCAACGATCATACCGCTGGCTTCATGCCCCATAATGACAGGTGGCTGGCGGCGGCCGGTTGATCCATCGTAACCATGGATATCTGACCCGCAAATTCCACAGGCTTTAACATTGATCAGAACTTCATTTTCAGCATAGTCTGGAAGCGGGACTTCCTTGATCTCCATCTTTTTTTTGTCAGTTAAGACAAGCGCTTTCATCAATTTTTTCATTGATTGATCCTTAACGGCGGGAATAGGGCTGATATAAAAATCGGCCGTCAAAATCATCGCCGTCCTCAGCAACGAGCGGAAATTTGATTGGCAGGTGATCGCGCTGACAGCGATAAACGGCAGTAAACAGCTCTACCGTTTTTCTCCCATCTCTGCCATCCACCAATGGTTTGCGGTCTTTGAGGATTGCCTCCAAAAAGTCGGCAATTTGCAGTTCATGAAAATGAAAGAGCGGATTGTGTGATTTTGCCATTTCCCGGTCTGCTTCGCGCCATTGTTCGAGTTCCTTTTCATCACCCGGAATTGTCCATAAATCATTGTAGGGCGCTTCGACTTCTGTCGTTACGCCGGAAATGAATGAAGAACCGCCTTCGATTTGCGCGCCGATCGCCGCGCCATTCTCGCCAAAAATGTGGATTTTGCCCCACAAGCCGGGTTTTTGGGAGTTTGATACAAAAAACTGCCCCATTCCACCGTTCTTGAAGCGGATTACCGCCATTGCAGTGTCTTCCACCTCAATTTCAGGGTGGTTAAAGTTGTCCCAGTACCCATATAGTTCTTCGACATCTCCCATCATCCAGCACAGCAAATCAAGCTGGTGCGGCGTTTGGTTGACCATCACGCCACCCCCTTCATCTTTCCATTTGCCACGCCAGGAATCCATCTGATAATATTCCGGACTGCGCCAGCCCATCACTTCCATCGTACCCAGAATCGGTCGTCCGATTTTACCGGTTTCAATGGCTCGGATCATGCGGGTGACGGGCCAGTAAAGGCGTCTTTGGCTGATGATAGCAAGTTTGACATTTGCCTGGTCACAGGCGGCAATGGCACGGTCGCAATCGCTCAGGCTGGAGGCGAGCGGCTTCTCACAGATCACGTGGACGCCGGCTGATGCTGCCCGGCAGATCATTTCCGCATGCTGCGGGTGTGGGGTGCAAACTGAAACTGCCTGAACATCCGCATCGCGGATCATTTTTTCAACATCTGAGTACACAGGTACGCTGTAATCCGCCCCCAGTTTTTTTGCATACTCGCTTTTTACGTCACATACTGCGACCAATTGCGAATCGGGCAAAGCGGTATAGGCTTTGGCATGCGTCGCTGCAACCTTGCCGCAGCCGATGATCGCTGTTCGAATTTTTTCCATAGTATTCCTGTTTCAGTTGAATTCAGGTTCCGAGAGAATCTGGATTACTGTTTTTTTTAGTTTCATTCCGTGCATCACGGATCATATTCGATTTCAGATCCCACAATTCTTGTGAAAGGTCGACGTAGTAGACATGCGGATTGTCCAGACGCCGGATTTCTTCCCATAATTCACTGATGTTTTTCTGGCAAAATCTTCGAATTTGTGTAATCGATGGCAGCCGATAGACAAGTTTTTCCCTTTTCATAAATCGGGACGAGCAGTTTCTTCGCGTAGAAGTTTGTAATCCACTTTCGTTTGGTCGGATCCAGCGGATCGAATATCTCGTGGGGAATATCATCCGGGATGTGTTCATGTTCCAACGTGAGGACATCTGCAAGGGATGATCATCCTTTCATACAAACGCCAGACTTCTTTGAAGCTAGGGGTTGTTACCTTTTCAAAGGTATCTGAAATTTTTATCTTTGGAACAAGTTTTCCTTGATTGTCATAAACCGCGACCAACTTGTAGACGCCCCCAAAAAACAGCTTCGCTGGAAGCGGTGATTAATTTTCTCCAACTCCGAACACGTCGACATGAGCTCCCTGGTTATTCAGAGCACGGATGACGAATTCGTCCAGTGAACCACTGGCAAAGATCTTCTAATCTTTTAGCCCTGCTTTGTCGAGCATCGTCCGTGCTTTTTGGAAAGGTAGGCGATATCTCCGCTGTCCAGCCGAATGCCCTGCAACCGTTTCCCGAGCGGTTCCAGCGCTTCGTGCGCAATCCGGATTGCGTTTGGGACACCGGACTTCAAAGTGTTGAATGTGTCAACCAGCAGATTGCAATGGTCGGGGTATGATTCTGCGTAGGCTTTGAACGCCTCATATTCGGAATCAAATGATTGTACCCAGGAATGCTCCATGGTGCCGCTGGCGAGGACGCCCAAATTCAAATCTGCCCAAGTGTTGGCAGAGGCCGCCACGCCGCCAATATAGGCTGCGCGCGCGCCATAATTGGCAGCATCATACCCTTGTGCACGACGGGTGCCGAATTCGAGGATCGCTCTCCTTTCGCCGTGCGCTTTACGATCCGATTGGTTTTGGTCGCAATCAACGATGGTTGATTGTTACCAGCAGCATTGTCTCGATGAATTGCGCCTGAATGATTGGCCCACGGATGCGGATCAGCGGTTCGCCGGGGAATACCGGAGTGCCTTCCGGAATCGCCCAAATATCACAGGCGAAATTAAAAGTTCCTCAGATATTCGATGAATCTGGGGTCGAAAATTTTTCTTCCGAATGAATCCAATTCTTCGTCGGTAAAGTGCAAGTTTTCGATATATTCAACCACCTGCTCCAATCCGCAGGCAATCGCAAAACCGCCTTTATCCGGTACCCGGCGGAAAAACAAGTCAAAAACAGCGATTTCATCCTGTTTGTTCTGCAGCAAATACCCATTTGCCATGGTCATTTCGTAGAAATCGAACAGCATGGTCAGATTTCTGGAATCGTAGCCGGCTCGCTTCTTTTTCGGGTTCATAGATCAATACGGATTCCGTTCAGTTCCATATGCCTGGGGAAAAATTCGTTCAGCATTTCGGCGCTATGTCCTTCTGCATCGTATGTGTCGATTAGATTGAGGTGGACAACGATTTCAGGCATTTTAGCAATGCGTTTCATATGGAACATGTATTCCATATATTTTTGAGTGATAATACAAAAATTGAAAACGCACAGGTCAGTGCATACACCCACAACATGGATTTCATCATATTGCGTCAAATCATAGGCGGGGTTGGTCTTGGCCGCTTCCTGTACTTCAAAGAAACCGCCTGTAGTATATTTCGGCAGGATTAAATCGCAATAAGGTTTGATTTCATCTACAATTTCAGGTTCGTCAGTTCCCGCCATGCTGTGGGCGGGGAACGACCCCATTTCAACGTCGGTTGTGTCGTGCGTGTCTGTCAATGCGAGCGTCGTCCATCCCATTGCTTTGACTTCCTGACAATATTCGGCGATTGGTAGAATTAAAGCCTCTGTTCTGGGGCTGTATAAACTCCCCTTTTTTGCGAATCCGTTATTCATATCCATAATAACAAGAAGATTTTTCATTGGTTATCCTTCCTCGGATTGCTTTTGCCTAATTTAAAACAGCGCCGGAAGCGCAATCCGGTTCATTTGAATCCGATTATAATCTGAATTGATCGGATTTTTTTTATTAGTCGGTATGCCGGCAAAAGACAGGACGATTTGTTACAGGATATCAGAATTCGGCAACGTGATTTTTTAATTGAGCTGGCTCGGATATTAACCCAGGAGCTTGATTTGGACGTTTTGCTCTGGCAGATTCTGCGAATTTCGCTGGAACTGCTGAATGGCGAAGCGGGTTTTATTGCATTGCTTTCTCCGAACGATTCATGGCGGGTGAAATCGCTGATGGGTATTACCGAACCAACGGCAAAATATATTGAAACCTACCTGACCAATTTCCCTGAGGGGAATGAATCTGTCGGTAAGGATGCGCTGATCGAAATTGACATGCTGATCCGACGCATATGCGATAATCCTGAATTGAACTTCGCTGATGGGGTTGGTTTGCCGTTGATTGAACATGGCAATATTCTTGGAATCATTGTAATTTTTCGGAATATTCCGACCGGATTCTCGATTAACGACCGGGCAATGTTGAAAATATTTGCAGATCAGGCGGCGATCGCAGTCCGAAATGCGTTTCTCTATGGTGAAAATATCCGTGAAAAAGATCGGCTGAATGCTGTCATCAATTCAGCGGCAGACGGATTGCTGGTTCTGGACGTGATTCATCGGATTGAACGAGCGAACCCGGCTGCACTTAAAATCTTGCATATGGAAAAAAAGAGTGTGGTTGGTTCTCCACATGATGAGATTATCGATTTTGAAAAAATAGATTCTGGAATGGAACTGACCGATGCTGAGGCGGGTGGGTGGCCGTTTTCTGCTAATTCCATCTTGTATGTTGAAGGTGATTTGAAATTTAGCGGGGCCGAGGGAAAAACGATCCCGGTCGGTATTACTTATGCACCGGTGATGAACGCGGAACAAGGGCTGGTGAACATCATTGCTCAGATTCGCGATATTTCCAAGTTCCGTGAAGCCGATGAATTGAAAAACACGTTCATCTCAACTATTAGTCATGAGCTCAAGACACCAGTGGCGCTGATTGAAGGGTATGCCTCAACGATGCGCCGTGAAGATGGGGACTGGAATAAAGATGTGTTGCTGGAATCGCTCTCTGTCATTGAGGATGAGGCGGACCGGTTGACCGGTTTGATCAATGATCTTCTAGATGCTTCACGTCTGTATGCCGGCACGTTGACGATGAACAAATCAGAGCTTGATCTGCTACAGCTTTGTAAAAAAACAGCTGAAATGATGCAGTCGCAAACCTGTAAGCATCAAATCAAAGTGGATTTTCCTGTCGGCTTTCCGTTGATTTATGGCGGTGATGGAGACCGGATACAGCAGGTTTTGATCAATCTAATATCAAATGCCATAAAATACAGCGCAGGCGGATCGATTACGCTCGTTGGTTCTGTAGAGGATCCTTTTATTCGGATATGCGTATTGGATGAGGGTAATGGGCTGCAGCCGGACGAAATCCCGCATCTGTTTGAACGTTTTTTTCGTTCAAAGAAAACTGCAAATTCTGCGAAAGGGGTTGGTTTGGGACTTTTTCTCAGCAATGGAATCTGTTGAAGGGCATGGGGGAAAATTTGGGCAGAAATCGTTCAGACAGGAACGGTGCGGCTTTTTGTTTTACTTTGCCTTATGATCCGGAACAAACCGCTTCCACCTTGAAGTTTCGGAATCTGGCCGAATAATTTTTGGAGGATTGAAGGAACAAACTCCCGCTACAATGCTTATCTTAGATGCTGATTCATTTACCGAACTTAGTGGAATTGAACCCAGGAAAGAGTATGCACTCGATGATCGCTTTGAGTTTTCTGTAGAGTAGAACGCTTTGAAATGAATTTGCTGCCTGTCGGTGCGTGAAGACAGAATGCCTATTTGATCGACAGAAAATGCATGAGACACAGCATATCATCAACCAATCAGAATGACACCCGTTTGACCGATCACTTTTTGTACACGTGCTACAATTGGGGGTTGAAAGGAAATAATCATATGAGTTTAACTGGAATAATTGACGCAATCTACACATTTTGCCAGAACGCAATGCAGATCATGGGATACCCGGGACTTGCGCTCGTGATGTTCCTGGAAAACGTATTCCCGCCAATTCCTTCCGAAATTGTACTGCCGGTTGCAGGGACGTTGACGGTCTCATCTGATCCGGCGGCACGCGCAGTTCAATATTTTCCTTGTCTTGCTTTGGGGAACGCTGGGCACCTTTGCCGGTGCATGGCTTTGGTACTGGGTCGGTTATCTTATCGGTGAAGAGAGAGTGCGGACGCTGTTGCGCAAGATCGGGAAGTACATTATGATCACGGAGAACGATCTGGACACCGCGTTAAAGTGGTTCGGCAGATATGGAGAATGGGTTGTGTTTTTTGGCAGGATGATCCCGATTATCCGAACGTTGATCTCTGTCCCTGCCGGTTTGGCAAAGATGAACTGGCTTAAGTTCTCCCTTTTCACGGTTGTGGGTACTCTGTTGTGGAATATCATCCTGGCATTTGCCGGAAGGATCTTGGGTGAAAACTATACAATTGTTGTTGATTTTATCGATGAATTTAAAATTGTGATCGTTGTCTTGGGTGTTTTGGCGGTTGCTGCATTCTATGCAGTGCGAATTTATCGCCGCCAGACCGGAAAAGATCTGCAGAACGAGGATCAGACAGCGAAGTAATCAAATAAAAGAATAAAAAAACAAGATGAGATGGAAATAAAAACGGGATCGAAAAAAACTCAATTCTTGTTGCGGATCTTGATCCTCTTGTTTGTTGTTTCCTGCATCCCGGCATACATCGGTGTTTTGAACCGTGCCGGGATTTTTATTATTTTTTGGGAGCGACGGCCAGTTTTGCAAATGCAGCCTGTGGAGGGTTTTGGTTATTCCACTCCGATTCGCAGCCAAGCGGTAACTATGCTTGGATTGCCGGTGCTTCTTGAAGAGGATGGACGCCTGATCCCAGTGCCGTATTTGGCCGTTAATGAAGATTTATCCCGGACGATTCGCAGCGTGGGGACAGGCAAGTATTTACCGCTGGATGATGGCAGTCTGCTATTTTCTACGTCAGACAATACTGACCCGCTCGCAAATGGCCGTTACTATTCGCTTCTGGTCCCCTAGATTTTTTTCTCCCCATTATTTCTCGCGGCTCCGGCTTTGCTGGGAATAATTCTGATTGGCTGGTGGTTTTCCTTTCGGGTTCGAAAAACTCAGTCGGCATCCGGCTTGATTAAGATGATTTCTGCTAAGCTGCTGACAGCCTTTATGATAACCATCTTGACCTTGCTCTTATTCCCGTCAGAACATTCGCTTACTGATCCGCTCTTTTTTGCAAACCAAAATCTATTAACTTTTCTCCCAATTGTCAGACGAACAGATTTGTTTCTGCTGCTGTTGGTTACTGCTTGTATCGTGCTGACAGCGAGACAGCGAAAAAAATCCTGGCTTTCGGTGATTTTTTTGCTAATTATCCTTAGCAATCTTTTTGATACTTTTCGCCCCGGCTGGGATTATTACGGCGTTCGTCCCGATTCTGGCAGTTATCTGGCGCAATATGATGAGGAATCCATCCGGACACCCGGTTACGTCTGGTTCACAGAAGCGGTGCTCAAAGCTGGGGGGCAAGGGAACATCGATTTTTGGCGTTCACCAGAAGGAGTGACTTGGTTGCATCAAATGAGTGAATCTCTCTATAGCGCAGCGAAGGTACCATCACATGGGATGATAGGAGTGGTTAAAACACAAAAAATTGGATTGGGGCTGTCATTTATCTTTCTGTTCGTAGTGATGGCAGCTGTCATATCTCCGGCTGCTGCTTTTGTCTTTTCCCAGATCAGTCTTTCAATGGGACTTTTGGGGGTGGAAAATGACTACATCATGTCCGAATGCCTGTCTCAGGCTATAACATTGGCAGGCGTCTCTTGTTTTCTGTTTTTGTTTGAATACAGAAAAAAGTGGCTGTTCGTTCTTTTGGTCGCGCTTTGTGCGTTGGCATTCCTGGTTCGCCCTTCGAACATCTATTTGGCAGCGTTGCCGTTGATTATTGCAGTCCGGATGATTTTTTGCATTCGGAGAAAGGCTCTTGCCTGGTTGGTCAGTGGGACAGTTGCCTGGGTGGTGTTTGCCGGGATTCCCGCATTTGTCTGCTGGCGCGCGTATAATAACTTTCTTTGGGCGCCCAACGCTCAGTATGCAAATATTGGACATGCTTTACGGTTGATGCAAGAATCGGATATATCCGCTCAATCAGACCCGGAAGTAAAGTCTTTTTTGGAAGGCTGTAAAATTCGGGCGACGAAAATCCAGGCTGGAAATGATGGAGCGTTGTCCCAAAATGAGGCGGTTTTTTCTGTTGCATTGGAACAGGCGAAACAGATGGGTTATAACGACGTTTCTGCCAATTTCTTATTTCGGAAAGCAGCGTTTCCAATTCTGAAAACACATTTTTCGGCATATTTATCCGTTTTATTGGATCAAATTCAATTTGGTGTCAGCAAATCGAGGTTGCAGCGGGAGTGGCTTTCGTATCCGTTAATTTTGTTGTTGATTGGGGCATTCTCGATCCTGGGCCGAAACCTGAAAAGCTGGCAGGGTTTACTGTTGGCGTTACTCCATAACGTTCACTTGGTTATTTCAATGACCAATCAGCCGGAAACTCGTTACATCTGGAGCACGGAGATTATCTTCTTACTGGGAGCAGTACTGGTTTTTAGTGGACTCGCAAAAAGCAGGATAAACAAGTCAGCGGATGGAATAAACGCAGCGAAACCCACGGTTAAAGCCGGCTGAGTTTTGGCTGTGCCATTGGAATGCGTCAATTTGCAGCGCCGCGGGATAATCGCTTGCCCCGCCTCCTTTTAGGATCCGATCTGCATCCGGATCACTGGCAGGTTTTCCGTCCGCCTCATAAGCATCAAGCACCCATTCTCTGACATTCCCCGCCATGTCTAAAACACCGAACGGACTGGCTCCGCGAGGCTGCCAGCCTGTCGGGGTAAGTCCATGATAATATCCGTCGTAATTCGCTAACGCCAGGTTGGGCTCTTTATTCCCCCATGGGTAACGGTTTCCATGATCAATTCCTGCGGCAGCCTTCCATTGCGCTTCGGTGGGAAGGTCACCGCCGGCTATCCTGCAATAGATTCTGGCTTCTTGCCATGATAGATAGGTGGCAGGATATAGACGGTAAAGCGGGCTTTCGATGAAACGGCGGAAATATCCCCGATGGTGCGGAGCTGCGCAGCTGCCCTGATCGACGCACTTCAGATAATCTGCCATGGTCACTGGGATTTGATCAATCCAAAAGTCAGCAATTGTTCCAGATTTATGTGCTGGAATAAAGATCATCCAGCGTCCGGTCAGATCATTTTTTTGCCGATTGATATTGTGTACACCTGCTGAAAATGCGGGGAGATATGGCCGAAGCGTGCGATATGGTGAGGTTTTGATCTGAACCAGCAAAAAGAGGAGGAATGAAAAGACCAGCAACAAACCTGGAAGAAAGCGCCGGATCGGGCGATTGTTTTTGTCTCTCATCGGTTCGGTTTATTGGATTTCTGAAAGCGTTTTGCTAATTTCTTCCAAAAAAATGGAGGAAGCTTCTGTGTCCATCTCGACAATCAGGTTTTTCACTGTGGTGATCGCCTTATTTCTGATTCCCGGTTTTTCTGAAGTGAGGTATTGGAAAGCTTTTGTTCCATTGTTCTTCGTTGTCAAACGAATAAAGAAAGCCTCGACTTCGTGATTTCCTTTGTCAACCGTAACGAAGAAGACTTCGCATAGTTAATCATTGGCCCAATCTCCGCTGCTTCTGTCAGTTCAATAAACGACGGACAGCATATCCCGCCGCTGTCAAAGCAGCAAAAACGTCGTCTTTTGTCAGATAATCAAAAGGAAGCGGTGTTGCGGTGTGGAAAATCAAAGGGGGCGCTGTTGGCGTGAAATCCGGCGTTGCTGTGATCAGCACATATTCCTTGACGATGACAGTTTGCACTGTGACGCTGACTTTTCTGCATGCCGGCAACTTCTTCACGAATTTTAGCAACGACGGTGCTGTTTACCTGTTCTTCTGTGTAGAGCACTCCGCATCCGCAGATGAATATTGCCAGGAGACTGGAGAAAAATTTTGCTGTTTTCATGATTCAAGATTTCTTTTCCTGCTGATTTAGCGGGCGCAAAAAAAACGATTAGATATTTGAAATATATATTCGCGCTAACCGCCATTATATCGTATGAATAAATAGATTGTATGATCGTTTTTTTATCCATGGTATTTGCAGCTATTGCTGCTGAATCGGGAGCAAAGGAACTCATGCCAGAATGTTGCTGATAAATGTGACAATGACTTTTCTGCGGGAAAAGTGAATTATGGTATACTAATCGCGTTCCACGGAGGCTGTAGCTCAATGGCGGAGCGTCTGACTGTGGATCAGAATGTGGGTTCGACCCCATCAGCCTCCCAAGATTGTCTGTAACTCGAACGTTTTTATGGTGTTCGGCCTCATTTTGAACATTTTCTATTGAATCGAGCATGTCAGTGTAGGTTACTTGACTGCTCGATTTTATGTTTATTTGGCTGAACTTTTTGCCGGGTATTAAAACTCAATTCCACTCATATCTTCCAAGTAATTCCAAGTGTGATGAACGACTCTTCCACGAAAGAAAGGAATTCCCACCGTGTTCGAAATTATGGTTGCGATGATAAATTAACCGTAATTATTAAAAGTACGGACGTATGTTGTGCAAAATGTTATTTAGGGCAATCGGTCGAAACCGATTGCCCTCCAGTTCCCCCATTTGTCATTTCTCAACGACATTGTTCATGTTCCGGACAAGCCAAACCAAGAAACAATAATTAATTAGCATGTCTGCGACAATGTAACCTGATCCTAGAATGTCACTATCTTTCCTAACGTTGAATTCGATACGTAATTGCAAGCCTTTATTCTAAAAGATCATTCAACGCTTCACTCATAACCGGGTGATTGTAGATTAATTGACTCAAGCGAGAGGTGGTGATTTTTTCATTTATCGCAAGCGTAAACAAGTTTATCATTTCATGGCTTTCATGACAGAACAGGACTGCCTCAAAAACCAAGTCTGTATCTCCATCGATAATGACCTTTAGAAATCCAACGGTTTCTTCAACCACATGGGCTTTGGGAACGCCTGCAGCCGGCATTTTCTTTACGATAACATTCGTATATTTCTTCTTTGCTTCATCTTCGCTGAGACCGATTCTTGAGTAAGGTGGATCAATAAAAGTTGTATTTGGAAAAACCGGTCTTAAGGTAATATTGTGCTCTGAACTTGTTTTGGGATGATCCTTCCCTTCCAGGATTGCCAACACCTGCGGAAGTACGATTCTAAAATCGTCTAAAGATACAAACGTAAATTGAGGACCGCCTTTTACATCCCCGACCGCAAAAATATGCTTTTGAGAGGTTCTTAATCCTTCATCCACCTTTATTTCCCCTTTGGTGCCTAATTCGACACCGCCTTTATCCGCGTGCAAGCTGTGTGTTGCCGGAACTCTGCCGATTGCAACAAGCAACTCGGATATTTCTAAAGCGTGGCTTGATTTTTTTCCATTCTCAATCTGCGAATAATTGAGGCGCAAATTATTATTGCCTCGACCTTCTAACGTTTCTACATTTTCTGTATTCGCGTTAAAAATAAATTTGACGCCGAGTTTTTCCAGCCTTTCTTTTACAGCTTTGGCATCTTCACGATCTTCCTTTGGCAAAAAATTATCATTGGATTGAATAACAGTAACTTCTGCTCCGAAACCTCTGAAATAAGAGGAAAACTCCAGCCCAATATATCCCGCTCCGATAATTCCAAGATGGTTTGGCAGCTTGTCTAACTCTAAAATACTCTGGCTATTATGTAGGTGAATATTATTTTCAAAGCCGGGTAAATTTAATGTTCTTGCATGCGACCCAGTGTTGATAACGATTACTCTGCCCTCGATTATCTGAGAATTACCATCTTTACTCGTAATCATTACATTTTTTGCATCAACAAAGGAACCTTCCCCATGAATCACATCAATATTGGGTTTATCCGCTAGTTTGTGATAGTTTTTATTCCGCAGAAAAGCCGTCATTCTATCTTTTTCTGAGATGGCATCCCGGTAATATTTTTGGCTGTCAATCTGGTCAATACCGAATCGAACGGCTGTGGTGATCACTTTTGCTCGATGCACCAGGCTTTTTGTCGGTAGACAACCTACATTAATGCATGTACCCCCGTACATGGTCTCATCTTTCTCAATAACAGCAACCTGGTATCCCTTTGCGCCAACGTGATCGGCGAGGGTCTTTCCGCCCTTTCCAAATCCAATGACGATTAAATCGTATTTCTTTGAGGTTTGCATATTTTGTGCCTTTCTGACAAGTAAATCGTTTCTGTATTTAATGACAATGAGGCCAACAATCCATTCGCATTTTTATCAGTTGATACAAAATGGTCAAAATAAACTATAAGCAATCTATCAAGTATTGATTTCGTAGAGGTTCCCTTGCAATTTCCGAAAATTGCATTACAATGCATGCGATAACATGAGCTATAGATTGTTTGAGTTGCGTTTTTAAATCTTACACCCAAATTGATAAAACAATCATTGAAATATGGCATGTCTTCCAAAAGGGAGATTTTGATCATTGTATTGGAGAGTTAAAGAATCTATCTATCTATCTATCTATCTATATCAAGAGGGAAAATGAGGTCATTATTATTAATTCTATTGTCTTTTATGATATTGTTGTCTGTTTCTTCAACCGCAAATGCTGTGGCTCAGCCGTTCACACAGACACCAACAATTACGCCATTGCCGACTGAAACTCTTGGTGTGCCAACAAGCACACTAATACCTACATCAACGCCAGTCGTTTCAACGAGTACGTCAGTACCTACAACGCCAGTCGTTTCAACGAGTACGTCAGTACCTACAGCAACGCCAGTTGTTTCAACGAGCACGTCAGCACCTACATCAACGCAAAACCGTTTCAACGAGTACACCAGCGCCACCATATGAGCTTCCGTCGATTCCATACAATGCCGTGCGATAGCGGGTTGTGCAGTGGCGAGCCTTATGAGCATATGTTTAATCACGGCCCGGATGTTTTAGTCCCAGTCTGGGGCAGATCTGAGAAATGTGATTGGGGTGGTTAGAACGAAAAAACACGCTGGTGGGATCATCAGACCGATTGTTCTCTGTTTCATTACGTAGTTGCGCACTTTGAGTTTTCAGCATTGTACTTCGAAAAAATCTAACAAGTGCTCCAGCGGATATTGGGCCGAATCAGCAAAGTTAGTTGATGGCGTTTACGTATTGTTCCCCAGCCGTAAAAATCCAATTTATGTGATCGGATCGTATGCTGGTTGCGTTGAATTTGATGAAGCGATGCGCGTCAGGAATAATGGCAAAATTGTCAACATCATCATTCATGCAGGGGTTATCCGGTTATGTTGGCAACGAAAGTCGCCGAAAAATGATGGACTAAGAAAGGCGAAGATGACGCACGGAATGTAGAGGCGTACAGCGGGATTGTCGAATTCTTGCTCTGTGCTGGTCAATCTGACATTTGACAGAGCAATGGCACTTTACCCGTGCGTCATCTGCAGGTAAATATTCGTTGGTGGAGAGCGTTTTCTGAAGAAAACGCGTTAGTTTTGGATGGTCTGGCAGGATTATTTTAATTTGGGATTGAGCACTAGGTTCAGGTTTGCCGTGCGCCCAAAAAAACATAATACAGACAGAATTAACGCGATATGACAAAAGTAACAGTTGACGCCGGATAATAATTGCACGGATAGATCACCTTGTCTTTCCACGCCGGCTTGCCTTCATTTTCTTGTCTTTCATCCGTTTGAGATTGTTTTCCTGAAAAACGGTTTTTTTGAATTGCCATTGCACTAATTATCTATTCGCAATCTTCCCCACAGCTTGACGGAAAGAACCATTACTCAGGTGACTTCCGGCTGTGAAAGCTGCGATCAGGCTCAGGCAGCTTTTTAGTAAATTAAAACTGTAAGTTTGAACTGTCAATCAGGGTCGGGTGTGTGGGAATCCCGTATCCGGGAGGGATGGCTCAGGTGTCGGTGTAGGCAGATTGTCAGGACTGTTGAAGTAAGTGCATTCAATATTACGGATGTTTTCTTCAATGATCGTGTCCATCATCTCATCTATTTTAAAGACGACCACGCCTTCCGACGGGAATATTTCCAAGCCCGGCAGGTCCTGGGAGCATTCGATCCGTTTTAGTACATACCCTTCCACAGGTTTTTCTTTGAAATAGAATTGCTGCTTCAGTGAGTGAAAAGCGATGAGTTTGAAAGCTTCGTTTGGTCCTTTGCTCAAATTTAGTGGAAGCTCATAATTATAGTAAGAAGTCCAATCCCCAATGCGACATCCCGTCTCGAAGGGAAAATCTACATCTGGTTTATTAGTGGGTCCCCCTTCAATGATTTTTTTTAGGTTGACTGTGAATCCGTTCGAGTTATCCGGAATCAGTTTCCCCAATGTCATAAGCGCAATGGACTGATGACTTACGGATGTCTCTCCATTGTATTTGGTAACATAATCCAATTCATTTAAATTACAAAATTCACAAAAACCTTCCCGTTCAGGTACAGAATTTGCGGCAATGTTAAATATGGTCGACAAAAAGAAGATCAGGATGATCAGCAGGATTGAAAACGAAGGTTTTTTGTTCATGACACTCTCCGTGGAAGTTGAATTATTGATAATCATAAGTAAAAGTGCAGGTTACGTTATTTCTGAGATTTGTAAAAAATCCCTTGATCATTTTCAGGGTCTCTGATCCGGGTACAGGGGTGATCTCAATCGTTCCTGCAGGATCAGCTTCAGAACACATGATGTCAGATAAAATTGTCCCTGCAGGCGGTTCGGGTTTTAGTTCAAAAACCCCATCAACCAAATCCTTCAGCATTAACTCAATACGGTCGGAATAAATCGAGTGTTTCTGGTTGTTGTCAAGGAAAAATGACATCTTGTCGATCTTTTCGGTGTTTGAACAACCTGTAATGCAAGCCCCGGTATATTTGAACAAGTCTTCGCTTTGCTCCGTTCCGTTTATCTGATTAACCAGCGTTAATTTGAGATGATTTTCAATCAGCCGACTCTTCATTGTGCAGCGGACTTCCGTGCCTTCGTTTGGCATTTTGATCAACCAGGATGGTTTACCCATAAAGTCGATCCCATTGCTGACTTCTGCCCCCGTGCAGACGAAAGAGAGTGGTTGAATCAATTCTGAAGCCTTTGGCAGTCTGCTGTCCACAGCAAATAGATATGTCATGTTTGGTAGCATTTCCGCAAAGTCATTGCTGTTAATCAGCTCTGGTTTATGGAAAAACCCAGTCAAATTATTGATCGTCAGCTTGTTTGTATTCATGATAACGGATGGGTCTGGTGTTATACCACCATATAAAGCGTAATCTAATTCAATCCGTTGATATGTTGGCGGTTCTACTTGTAAATCAAACCGGATATACGGCATGGTTTCTTTTGCATCAGCATTAATTGGTTTGTTCGTAAATTTACAGATAGTTTGTGTGTTGCTCTCTGTGTTTTGTATCGGTAAATACATACAATATGAGGGAAGGGGAGAACTTAGGGTATGGTAGGTGTTGCCACAGCCAGCACCAAGAATTCGGTATCCGGGTTTGAATCCTTCACATACATAAGGTGAATTTTCTGTATATAGCCCCAAAAGAGAGAGTTTGGCAAAACTTGGAACCGTAAAGCTTTGGCCGACTCTTAGTTCCCGAATTACAGATTCATTGGTTACCTGGTACTCGAATACCGAATTTTCAGGACCGGTTCCCTCACTTTCCTTCTGAATTATATACATTGGTTTTCCTTCGGGTCCAGGCTCGAAATGAACTGTACATTCAGAGGTTGGCATATCATCTGGAAAGGTTTCTCCAAAGGCGACATTCTCAAAACCAATCATGCTGTAAAACGGTTTTTCATAAATCCATTTTGTAGGAGAAGGTGGATACGATCCTTCCGGAGCCTGATATGTGTCATTCGTACAGACGATGTCGCTGATCACATACCCATCGATATGCCCTAACAATATATGCCCATGTTGTAAATCTTCCCATGATACCGGGGCTTTTGGGAGCGTTAGTCCCGGATTATTGCTCGTGATCTCATACTGCAAATGAAAATTTCCAGTTGTCGAACAGAGTATGCCTAACCCGAACAAATTTTGATAATTGCTCCAACTACCTCTGGAGTAATAAATATCGATTGGTACGGTTACATTATCCGGTAATCCCGTTGTTTTGATTTCAATTAAAGTTTTTCAGTTTGTGCTGAAACATGATGTGGATTTGTGACACCGGAGAGGAAAAACAAGATCAAAATGATTAACAGTCTAAATCCAAGTTTGATTTTAATGAAGAAGGTCATTTTTAACTGCTGAATAAATGATTGCGGAATATCTGAATGAGACAAAATCATATCTGTCTGCATAGGCGCAAGAAACATACCAACCTTTTCTTTCAATGAAAATACTGTGCTGTTCTGGCAGATCTCCATCAAACCATAACTTTATTGCGAAACAAGGTTTATATGGGATATCAAGTAGTTCAATCCCTATGAACTGCTGCCAATTTACATTGTCGGAAATGTTTGCCATAAGACTATGTAGAAAGCAGGGGCAGAGACAAAAAAATATTTGAAATGCCGCGGATGATCCGGATGACCAATAATGCAGAGACTGTCATAAAGCTAAGGATCTGGTTCCCGCTGCGGTTATTGTTATCTTTCAGGGAGTATTTGATCATTCTTAATATGTTTTGCCAGACCGACTGCAGCATTCATTTATGTTTCAATTTATTTTTGGACAATAAAAAAGGAGTCTTTTTTATTGGATTCCATTGTCATAATCTGGCTGGTTTGCTATATTTGCTGTTCTCTATATAATTAACGATGTTTCATGCTTTTGAAAAAATAAATCTGCCGAATTAAAATCCGGTTCAAAAATAGGTGAATTGTTTTGGATAATCCGCTTCAAAAAATTTGAATTCAGGTTATATCGTCCGTGTTGTTGGTGTGGTCGTCGATGTGGAATTCCCATCGGGTGACCTTCCCAGTATCTATAATGCACTCTCGGTCAAACGCGCGAATTTGCCAGATCTGATCCTGGAGATTCAGGAGCATGTGGGCACCAATGTGGTTCGAACGGTAGCGATGAGCGGGACTGCGGGATTGAAGCGCGGTATGGTTGTTCAGGATTTGAATTCGCCGATTGAAGTTCCGGTTGGCCGTGAAACGCTGGGCAGAATCTTCAATGTTATCGGGAAGACAATTGACGATAAACCAGTGGTGACATACCAGAATTTACGTCCTATCCATAACACGCCCCCGCCATTGGCGGAACAGCGTGTTGGCGGAAAGCCGATGTCTACCGGAATTAAGACGATCGACTTGTTGACGCCATATCCTCAGGGCGGGAAAATCGGTCTGTTTGGCGGAGCCGGCGTCGGGAAAACGGTGTTGATGCTGGAACTGATGCGCAACACAATCCGACAGCATTCCGGTATCGTGTTGTTCGCCGGGGTTGGTGAGCGCAGCCGGGAAGGGAACGATCTTTGGCTGGAACTCAATAAGCAGAAACTGGTTGATTCGACGATTCTGACGTTCGGACAAATGAACGAACCGCCGGGAGCAAGGCTCAGACTACCCTATACGGCTTTGACAATGGCGGAATATTTCCGTGACCGGGAACAGCGCCCTGTATTGGTCTTTATCGATAATATCTATCGCTTTATTCAAGCTGGAATGGAAGTATCGGCACTATTAGGCAGGCTGCCGAGCGAAATGGGATATCAGGCGACCCTTGATTCAGACATGGGATCACTTCAGGAACGTATCGCTTCTACCAGTGCGGGCAGTGTGACATCAATTCAGGCGGTATATGTGCCTGCGGATGATATCACCGATCCAGCGGTTGCGGCAACATTTTCTCATTTGGACGCGACAACGGTTTTGTCTCGACGACTGGTGAGCCTTGGGATTTACCCCGCAATTGATCCGCTGCAATCCACCTCTACTTTGTTGGCGCCGCACATCGTGGGAGAACGGCATTACAAAATCGCAATGGGTGTTAAATCAACAATTGCCCGCTATGAAGAATTGCAGGACTTGATCACAATTTTGGGCGTTGAAGAGCTTAGTCGTGAGGATCAAAAGACGGTGATCCGGGCTCGCCGGATACAGCGCTTTATGACCCAGCCGTTCGTTTCAGCTGAGCTTTACACAGGAAACAAAGGAGCGATGGTTTCTGTGGAAGATACGCTGGATGGTTTCGAAGGAATTTTGAGCGGGAAGTATGATGATTATCCTGAACAGGCTTTTTATATGATCGGCACAATCGCCGATGCGGAAGAAAAAGCGGAAACGATGACAGTCATCGAGGAAGAAGAAATTGAAAACTGAGCCGTTGATCACGCTGAAAGTCTTTGCCGCTTCAGGAACGGTGACTGAGATTGACCGGATCAGCTCGCTTAATGTAAGCCTTGAAAACGGGGATTTGCTAGGAATCCTGCCCGGTCATGATAAGTTGATTGCCGCAACCGCGTCGGAGACTATCCGTTATCGGAGGGAAGGAATCGACCATGAAGTAGCGGCGCAATCGGGAATATTGATGGTTGAACGGAATGTGGTAAGCATATTGACTTCCGGATAGTCAGGCTTGGAATTCCGGGAATTGTTTGAGGACAAAATGGCTACAATGCCTGAAAGCAAACGAAAGATTGAAGATCAGAGCAAATTGACTGGACAGGATTTACGCGCATCTTCGATCGGTTGGGAGATTGCAGTTCCAATTGTCGGCGGCCCGGTTCTCGGACACTTTTTGGAAAAACGATTGAATACAGGTGTGAATCTGGCCTTGATTTTCCTGATTTTTGGGATTATGGCAGGAGGATATTTCCTGCTGCGCTACATTTATTATGAATATTTGCTTCAAGCCTTAGAGGAGGATGACGACGACAGTGATTGATTTGAGCCAAATGAAGGTCGCGTTGGTTGTTTTGTGGGTTGCGTTGGGTGTCGCCACAGGGTTTGGTTATATATGGCTGATCAAAAAGAATGCCGCATCCATTAAACCGGATGCCAGTTCAAAAGGGATCGTCAACATTTTCGGTGGCATTTTTGTTCGCCTGATTGGAATCGGGATTGTAATCTATCTGGCGATTCGGATGCACCCTCTCTATGCAGTGATTTTCGTTCTCGTTTTTACTGTTACACAGTTTGTTCTGATTTTCGGAATGGGAAAGGAACTGAAAAAGGATGAAATCTCTCAAAACCCGGAGAAAAAAGAATGAGCGTGATTGACCATAAAGTATATTTTTCATTGCTTGGAATCCCGGTGCGCGATACCGTCATTATGACCTGGATCATGATCGGATTGATCGTCCTGCTCACCTTGTTCTTTCGCAGGAAACTGCCCCATTTATTGGAGTTGATCCTGGATTTTATCTACGGAATTGTCGGTGGTGTGATGAATGTGGACAACCTGACACCCTATATTCCAGTTCTGGGAACGTTGTTTATCTTCGTCCTGATGGCAAACTCGCTTTCGATTATTCCCGGATTACGGTCGCCGACTGCAGATGTTAATACGACGTTCGCAATGGCGCTGATCATCTTTTTTCAGTCCATTTTTTCGGTATTTGGAAAAAAGGCTTGTGGGGATATGTCAAGTCGTTCTCCGATCCGGTCTGGCTGTTCCCGTTAGAACTGCTCGGGCACTTCAGCCGCACGCTGTCACTGACGCTCCGCCTCTTTGGGAACATTTTGAGCGGAGATATGATTGTGGCTATTGTGTTTTCGCTAATCCCAATTATCGTACCGATTCCGATGATTGCCGTCGGTTTGATGTCAGGCGTTTTGCAGGCGTTTATTATTACCACGCTTGGATCGTTGTATATTTCTTCGGGCATTGAAATCAGCGCTGCTGATCAGAAAGTTCGAAGGTTCTCAAAGGGAAAAAAGCAAAATTGTAATTTTGAAAGGAATATGAATCATATGGAAAATCTTGCCCTGCAGCCAACTCGCGACTATTGTAACGGTTATTGTATCCGGTTTTGTCATCGTACTTGGAACGATGATTCCCACTTGGATGGAAGGAAAAATCGCTGTGAAGGCGCTTGAGGAATGTCCAGACAACCAGAAGCGGCAGGCTCGTTGCGAATGGCCATGATCATTGGAATGGCGCTGTGCGAAACAACCAATATCTATGCTTTGCTGGTCGTCCTGATTCTGTTGTTTGCCAACCCGCTCATGGGACAATTTTTCGGAGGATAGTCCATGCTCGATATCGACTGGGGCACGATCCTTCTGCAGATGATCAACTTTATCATCGTTTGCCTTTCTTTTGAATTAAGTTTATCTTCAAGCCTATTGTCAGAAAATCTGAAAAACAGGCGGCGAAGAAGGCGCGGATGATGGCGCAAACTGAAAAAGATCAGGCGGAGGCGGCTGAACATTTGGGAGAGATCAAAACCCGCTTGTCTAATCTGGATCAGGACATGCAGCAAATTTCAGACGAGGTTTACGAAAACAATCGTAAGCTGCAGCAGGAATTGTTGGATGCAACCCGTGAAGAAGCCGATCAGATTCTGCAGGAGGCTGTGACTGAAGCTCGTAAAGAGCATTTGATCAATTTGAAGCTGCAGCAAGAACAAATTGTTGAAGTGATCATGGACATCTCGGCAAAAACTATCCAGAAAGTGATCCCCTCGGGTGTTCAGGATAATCTGGTTAAAGAATTGACCGACCGGATATGGGATCTTGGCAAAACCGATATGCATCGGGTAACAGTAATTCGTGAATCGCTTGCAGGCAGGACGCCTGCGGTGCAAGTATTCACCCCCCGTCCGCTTACAATCGACCAAAAAGGAAATCTCATCCGGACCTTTAGTGCGTTGGCGGATAACGACGTTGAACTGGAGATTGAGATTGACGAAAGCTTGATTGCCGGAATCAGTGTACACATCGGGGATCAGGTGATTGAAAATACGGTCAAAAGCCAGCTGAATCAGGTTGAAGAAGAAGTTGAACGATCGCTTGATCAGATTTACATGGAAGAAAATGACGAAGCTTGATAATTCGCACCAACTAATTGTCGAACGATATCGTGAAAAGCTGACGAATGAGAATCCGCTGACGATCGATAAAAAGGCGTTTGTGGCAACAACGCTGGCGGAGACATCTCAACGCCTTAAGGTGAAAACTGTGCCGCCAAAGCTGGAATCCCTTTTGGCTAAAATGGTGGATGCAGTGGAGCAAAGCAGCCACTCTGTTCAGTTTAAAAGCATTGGAACGGTGCGCCATATTGGCAACGGCGTAGCGACGCTCTCAGGATTGCCTGACGTTCAACTGGAAGAATTGGTCATATTCCCCAACGGAGTGCGCGGTATGGTGCTGAACCTTGACCGGGCGCATGTTGATGTGATTCTTTTGGGCCCTGATGAAGGAATCCGTGGCGGGGATGTCGCAATTGCAACTGGCAGACGGCTGCGCGTCCCGGTGGGGATGCAATTCCTTGGCAGGATCATTGATCCGCTGGGCAGAGCGTTGGATGAAAATGGCGTAATCTTTCCATCAGAATATCGCAGCATAGAACATATCGCGCCTGGTGTGATTGACCGCTCTCCGGTTAACGAGCCGTTATATACCGGGACAAAGATGATCGATGCGCTGATTCCAATTGGCAGAGGGCAGCGGGAGTTAATCCTTGGGGATCGCCAGACCGGCAAGACAACACTGGCGCTGGATACGATTCTCAGCCAGCGAGGTACCGATGTGAAGTGTATTTACGTCGCAATTTCTCAAAAGAAAACTTCGGTGCTATCCGCGATTGAAATTTTGAAACAGGGGGGCGTGATGGAACAGACGACTGTGATCGTCTCCAGTCCGGACGATCCTCCTGCACTGCGTTATATTGCACCGTATTCCGGCGCTTCTTTGGCTGAATATTTTCTGGACCAGGATATGGATTCGTTGATAGTTTATGACGATCTCAGCAAGCACGCAGATTCATACCGGGAACTTAGCCTTCTGCTGCGCCGCCCGCCGGGGCGGGAAGCTTATCCGGGCGATATTTTTTATCTTCACTCCCGTCTGCTTGAGCGTGCCTGCAAGCTCAATTATTACCATGGCGGAAGTTCAATCACTGCGCTGCCGATCGTAACAACCCAAAAAGGTAATATTTCAGCGTATATTCCGACCAACCTGATTTCTATTACGGACGGACAGATTGTACTGGATGCGGATTTGTTCAATAAAGGGATTAAACCGGCAATCAACATCGGTAAATCGGTTTCCCGGGTCGGCGGAGCTGCGCAGGAAAGCGCGATGAAAGCGGTTGTTGGTCCATTAAAGCTTGAGCTATCGCAATTTGAGGAAGTGGCGCGCTTTGCTCAATTTGGAACAGAAGTCAATGAAACAACCCAGCGACAGATTGATCGTGGGCTGCGGCTTCAGGCATTGTTGAACCAGGGGCCGCATCAACCCGTTCCGATGGTTGATCAGGTGATCCTGTTTTTACGCGGTGACCAATGATTTTTTGGATGATATTGGCGTTTCCGATATCTCAGCATTCAGCAAAACTTTGCTGAAATATATACATCTCCATGAGCCTCAGTTAGTTGACAGCATAAAATATCAACGGCGGCTGGATGATGAACTAAAAAAACAATTAAACAAAGTTCTGCCGATAATAAAGCAGCGTTGGAAAGCGACCCATAAATCTGAGGGCAAGGAAAGATCAAAGGAATCATCATGAAAATGATCATGACGGTAATTGCGAAAAAGAATGCGGAAACAGTTCTCAATGCTTTAGTCAATGAGGGTTATATGGTGACGTATGGCGAAACCCGTGGAGGAATGTTGCGGCAGAGCGAGACGAGCATCTATATAGCAGTGGAAGATTCGCAGGTTGATTCAGTTCTGGCTGTTATTCAGAATAATTGTAAATCGCGTACACAGGCGATTGATGTTCCACAGCAAGGAGTCAACGCGAATTCACTTGAAACGGTGAACTTTGAACTAGGCGGAGCCGTTACTTTTGTGTGGACGCTGGATCGTTTGGAAAAATGCTGATCGAAAATGTCTGATAATAGCGAAAAAATTGAAAGCCGGTTGGAAAATCTGCAATCCATCGAACCGCTGGTCAGTTCCATGCGTGTATTATCGATGAGCAATCTGCAATTCGCCATCAACCGGTTTGATAATCTCAAAGCTTACAAACTTGAATTTATCCGTGTCTACCGGATGTTGAAGGACGGATTTGATATCCGCAAAAAGACACCCGAAAGTCGGGTAAATCCCGGCGAGGGCGCCAGTTTGTTGGTATTGCTCGGAACCGACCGCGGTTTTTGCGGTACGTACAACCGACAACTGATCGCGATGGCTGAAAGGTGGCTTGCGGGGAAGTCCACTGCAAGGCGGCTCATTGCATTTGGACAGCGGCTCAATACAAATCTGCGCTATGCCAAATTAGCGGTTGATGACTATGGCTCGATTGTCCGCGGGACTTCACCACGTTATGATCTGGCGAGCGAATTGGCCGGCCGATGGCGTGAAGATTTTCTGTCCGGACGCTTGCAGTCTCTGGATGTGCTTTCCTTCAGAAAAACTGGCCAAGGGCAGCAGAAACCAGTTATTACTCATTTCTTTCCGGAAAGGGACATTTTGTTTGATTCCGAAATGACCGCTCCGGATTGGCCGCCACCGATTATTGAAGGCGACCGGGCGATAATGATCGCGAAAATTGAGGACCATTTATCACGGATTCGTTTTTTTGAACTGATTTTGGAATCGATGATTGCAGAAAATACTATCCGATTCAGAATTTTGGAAGAAGCGAAAGAAAACACAAGTGCGCTGATTGATGAACTCGCGCTGGAACTACAGATCGAAAAGCGCAAGTCAGTGACTTCTCAGTTGCAAGAAATTTCTGTCAGCGCTGGTTTAACCAAGTCTGATATAATCTCACCGTTTTGTCTCATAGAAATTAGCGCTATCCGGCTCAATCTGAGCCGGATATGATAAAATTAACGATAGATGGAACAACAAAAAAAAGTAAAAATTCTGAAAATGCCCGGAGTTACCGCGGCGCTTTCAGCTGGCTTTAATCTGGCCGCAGAACATATCTATCTCATTTTATTGCCCGTCTTGGTTGATCTGATGATTTGGCTTGGTCCGCGCCTGACGGTTTACCAGTTGCTGCATGACCGGTATGCCGCTTTTTTCGCTCGGCTGGTTCTCTCAGCGCCGGCAGGGTTGATCGGTCAAATTGGCATCATGCAACAGGCTTTTGACAGCGTGCTGAAGGGGATCAATCTGGTAGGTTCTTTTACGGTTCTGCCTCTCAGCGTACCATCCCTTTTAGGACTGAACACAGTCAATTTGTCAGATATGATTGACGGTAAGAAAATGCTGGCCGGGATTCGAACCATAGAGGTCCATTCTGTTTGGGTGATGATGTCCATCATCTTGTTGTTCAGCATCAGCGGGTTGATTTTGGGGATCCTTTATTTTGTGATGATCGCTCGCACGGCAGCGCACGAGTCTTCTTCTGCGGTTAAAAAACCTGCATTGACCCCTTCGCAACCAGAAATCAGCTATTTCTGGATGCAAAAATTGACGTTGGCAGGGGTTGGGAAACAGATTTTGCGAATTGTCGCCTTGTTGGTCCTGGCAGTGGGAATTCTGATGATCTTGATGGTGCCGGTGTCTTGTGTGCTGACGCTGTTCATGACAATATCGCCGACAATCAGCCAAATTGTTTCTTTTTTCATGTTGTTGTCGGTAGCTTGGCTGATCGTCCCGATCTTTTTTACGATTCATGGTTTGTTTTATGATCAAGGGATTCGCGATTCGTTCAAAGTCAGCGCTAATTTGGGGAAGTGGTTTTCTGCGCCAACCAGCTTTTTTATCGTCGCTGTAGTCATTATTTCGCAGGGGCTGAATCTGATCTGGTCTATTCCAAAAATAAATTCCTGGTTTCTGCTGATCGGTATTGTCGGACATGCTTTTGTGACTACGGCATTGATTAGCGCCAGCTTTATCCTGTATCAAAATTATTTAATATGGATTGTTGATAACGAAGAATTGATAACTAAAGGAAAAATTTAAGATGATCAATAAGAATAACGGCGGGTCTCACTACGATGCATCGAATATTCAGGTTCTGGATGGACTCGAAGCCGTCCGTAAACGACCTGGCATGTATGTGGGAGGAACCGATACCAAAGCTTTACATCACCTGGTTTATGAAGTTGTGGACAACGCGATCGATGAAGCGCTTGCCGGCTTCTGTGACCGTGTTGAAATCACCTTGCACCAGGATGGGAGCATTACGATTTTAGATAACGGACGCGGAATTCCTACCGATATCCATCCCCAGAAAAAAATCTCGGCGCTTGAGGTTGTTTTAACGACGCTGCATGCCGGCGGGAAGTTTGGCGGTTCGTCTTATAAAGTTTCCGGCGGTTTGCATGGTGTTGGGTCATCAGCCGTGAATGCCTTGTCAGAATGGATGGAAGCCCGCGTTTATCGCAATGGCAAGATCTATTTCCAGCGATATAAACGCGGTAAGCCGGAAGAGCGGGTAAAAGTTATCGGTGAATGTCCGACCGACAAAACAGGGACCGGGATCACATTTCTGTTTGACCGCGAAATCTTTAAAGAAGAGAGCGGTTACCGCTATGAAACGCTGGTTAATCGTTTCCGGGAGATGGCGTTCGTCACCGGCTCTACCACGATCTATCTGCTGGATGAACGCTCTGGAAAAGAAATCACCTTCTACTTCCAGGGAGGTATCAGCTCATTCGTTCATTATCTGAATAAAGATAAAAATCCGGTTCATCCGATTGTTCACGCTGAGAAAACTATTGAAAATGTAGGCGTTGACGTCGCACTTCAGTATACGGACGTGTTCAATGAGACGGTTTATTCTTTTGCCAACACCATCAGTACAATTGATGGCGGCTCGCATTTGACTGGTCTGCGAACGGCAATCACCCGCGTTATCAATGATTATGCGCGCAGCGCCAATCTGTTGAAGGATGCCGACCCCAATTTCTCTGGTGAGGATACCCGGGAAGGATTAACGGCTGTCGTCAGCATCAAACATCCAGATCCTCAGTTTGAAAGCCAAACCAAAGTGAAACTGATGAACACCGAAGTTTCAACGTATGTTCAACAGGTGATCGGTGAGAGCTTTAAAGATTTTCTCGAAAATAACCCGGCTGCCGGAAAGGCGATTGTCAACAAATGTCTGACGTCTTCCCGCGCTCGCGATGCTGCAAAGAGGGCACGCGATCTGGTGATTCGAAAATCTGCCCTGGAAAGCATGACGCTTCCCGGAAAACTAGCGGATTGTTCCGGGCGCAATCCTGAAGTGACTGAACTGTTTATCGTTGAAGGTGACTCTGCGGGTGGATCCGCCAAACAGGGGCGGGATCGCGGTTTCCAGGCGATCTTGCCGCTGCGGGGGAAGATTCTCAACACTGAACGGGCGCGGTTGGACAAGATTCTGACTAACAACGAAGTGAAGGCGATGATCTCTGCCATCGGCTGCGGCATTGGTGAAACATTCGATCTGAAGGGGCTGCGATATGGAAAGATCATCATCATGACAGATGCGGACGTTGATGGCAGCCATATCCGTACGCTGTTGCTCACTTTCTTCTTCCGGTATATGCCGCAATTGATTGATCATGATCATCTCTTCATCGCGCAGCCGCCGTTGTATCGGATTTCACTCAGCAACAATCATCAGTACGCCTATTCTGACAATGATCGTGATGCGATCTTGCAGACGCTGGGCAGCGGCTCCGAACGGGCGTCGATTCAGCGTTACAAAGGTCTGGGTGAGATGAATGCTGGACAGCTTTGGGATACGACAATGAACCCGGAATTCCGAACGCTATTGCAGGTCACGGTTGAGGATTCTTCTGTGGCGGCCAAAACGTTTGATATGCTG
Source organism: Flexilinea sp. (assembly GCA_040766005.1). GTDB lineage: Bacteria > Chloroflexota > Anaerolineae > Anaerolineales > Anaerolineaceae > Flexilinea. Next base: position 26,566 of record JAXGRI010000014.1, read on the forward strand.
ATGGGGCAGGAAGTTCCGCCGCGAACACGCTTCATTCAGACGCATGCGCATGAGGTTCGAAATCTCGACATCTGATTTATTCTGATATGCAATTGGTGACAAGCAACCGGGTGTTTCTGACTACGGTTGCTTTTTATTTCTGCTTCAGCAGGACTGGACGCGCCCGGATCTTAAACGACCCTCAGGAATAACCGTTTATTTTATGATACGATATATCAAAGATATTGAGACGATATTCCGTCCGTTTAAAAATTAAAGCATGGAAGGACCATATGAGAAAAACAATTCTGATCATCTTGCTGTTGTTGTGTTTTTCGATAACCCTGCCGGTTTCTGCTCAAGTTGAGGATCTGTTTATGCTGATGGGCAGCGGTGACGATGTCATTGAAGTCTCTTTGGATGTGTTTGAATATCCGCTGATCGAATTTTATAGCGAGTGTATGGACTCGTGGCAAACGGTGACGCTGACCGCAGTTTTGGAAGATGGTACCTATTATCCTATTCTGGATTCAGCCCCCTGCGATCGCGGCGGATTTTTCTACATCGGACACTTGGACCCCAAAATTCTCGAACTGGTTCAAATTGAAACGAAGGGCGACTGGCAGTTGATTTTCCACCGGTCAGCGACTATTCCCTGGTACGAAGCGCCGGTCACCATCAGAGGATACGGTTCGGCGGTCTTTGCGGTGAATAACCATGGGAGAACAGCTTCGTTTTGGACGAACAGTGAGCATGAGTTTCAGGTTACTCAATATGGCGCTCAGGATCTGCAAGTATTCTATACTGTTTTTACAGGCTCGGGTCTCTATAATGGAAAGAAAATGATTCGGAGCGGTTCCCCGCTTTTTACAGTAAACATCAGCGGAGAATGGGAACTTTCTTTTGATGATGGGCCGATTGTTGATTATGCTCTGTTGTTTAGCGGTGAATCGGAAGAAATATCTGCCGGATACGCTTGGCCAAACTTTTTAGATTATCAATCCAGTATGGATGTGGCAGATGGAGCGCATGATTTCTATTTCCTTCACTATCTGCTTTCACAATTTGAAGGAATTACCGGCAGCTACCAAATCGAAAATTATGTAAAAGTGAGTGATCCTGAGGGGCAAATTCCGGAAATGCTGAATGAAGCGGTGGCTGATTTTTATCAGCACGCCTATCCGGATGAATACTTTCTGGCGGGCTATCCCCTTTATGGAAAGCCGGTGATGCTGGATGGACATGATTATCGCATGGTATGGCGCACGGCACTCACCGGCAGGCAGCTTGAAATCACCATTTTCATAGTTGCTCCGGATGACACAGGGAACACGGGACCGTACGATATTTACATTGTTTTCTCGAATAACATTTATCCAAAAGGGTGAAGTCTGAGGGTTCTTTTGTAACATATACCCTCTGTTGAATGAATGTTTGTTGCAGAACGGAGTCACTAATAAGAGCACGAACAGTGGTTATTTAATGTTTTTTCTTTTATAATAACAACAAGTATTGTTGTAACATGGCGTTGAACGGGACAAAGCCGCACGGAACCCGCACAGAGAAACCGGATTAGGTGAGAGCCGGTTCGGGATAAGTGAGGAAAACCACCCGGGAGCCGCTGTCGAATATTAAGGCAGCCGGAATGGAATCACGATAAAGATCTGCAGAGAGGATCGCTGGAATCAGGCGGTCAATCTGGGTGGAACCGCGAGAAACAGACTCGTCCCAGTTGCTGGGGCGAGTTTTTATTTGGAGGAATATGGCAGCAAAACACAATTCAGGCTATGAAGAATCAAATTTGTATCGAATCCGCCATTCGGCTGCGCATGTGATGGCGGAAGCCGTCCTTGAGAAATTCCCGGAAGGCAAGGTGGCGATTGGCCCTGCTATCGCTGACGGGTTTTATTATGATTTTGAGCTTCCACGGGCGTTGACGCCTGAGGATTTGGAAGAAATTGAAGGAAACATGCGCCGGATCATCAAGGGTAAACATGCCTTTACCCGCAAGGAACTCAGCGCTGATGAGGCACGGGAATTATTCGCAGACCAGCCGTTTAAAATTGAGCTGATCGATGGTCTCGAAAGAGGCGGCTTTGATGAAGACGGCAATCCGACTGATGAAAAGCAGGTTATTTCGATTTATCAGCAGGATTCATTCGTTGATTTGTGCCGCGGACCGCACGTCAGTAACACGGCAGAAATCAATCCGGACGCGATCAAATTGCTGAATGTTTCTGGCGCTTACTGGCGCGGTGACGAAAAAAGACCAATGCTGCAGCGGATTTATGGTACCGCATGGGAGAAAGCGGAAGATCTTCAAGCGTATCTTTGGAAACTGGAAGAAGCTAAAAAACGGGATCATCGTAAACTGGGCAAGGAACTGGACCTGTTCAGCATTAATGACGAAGTAGGACAGGGGTTGATCCTATGGCATCCGAAGGGTGCGAAAATTCGCAGGTTGATCGAGGATTACTGGGGTTCAGAGCACGAAAAACATGGCTATGACTTTGTTTATACGCCGCATGTCGGAAAATCGCAACTCTGGGAAACATCCGGACACCTGGGTTTCTACAACGAGAATATGTATTCGCCGATTGAAATAGAAGGCGTGAAATACTATATTAAACCGATGAACTGCCCGTTCCATCTGTATATCTACAAGAGCAGCATTCGCTCTTATCGGGATTTGCCAATTCGTTATGCTGAAGAAGGAACGGTTTACCGCTATGAGCGCAGCGGCGTGCTGCATGGTTTGACGCGCGTGCGGGGATTCACGCAGGATGACGCCCACCATTTTTGCCGCCCCGATCAGATGCCCGATGAAATTGACTTTGTGGTGGAATTTTCAATTAACATCCTGAAAGCCTTTGGATTTAAGGAATTTCAGGCTTATCTTAGTACCAGACCAGAAAAAGCTGTTGGTGATCCCGAACAATGGAAGGCCGCAGAAGATGCGCTGGAAGCATCGCTGAAACGACACAATCTCCCATATGAGATTGATGCTGGCGGCGGCGCTTTTTACGGGCCGAAAATTGACTTCAAAGTAAACGATGCGATTGGGCGTGAATGGCAGTTGACAACAGTCCAGTTCGATTTCAACGAACCTGAACGATTCGATATCACTTATATTGCGGAAGATGGGCAGCCAAAACGCCCGTACATGATTCATCGTGCGCTGCTGGGCAGCCTCGAACGCTTCTTCGGTGTGCTGATTGAACATTACGCCGGGGCATTCCCGGCATGGTTGGCACCGATTCAGGCCGAAATTATCCCGATTGCGGATCGGCATCTGGATTATGCTCAAAAAATTGCAGCGGAACTGAGGGAAAAGGGTTTGCGTGTTCATGTAGACTCAAGAGCTGACCGGATGAACGCAAAAATCCGGGATGCTCAGCGGGCAAAAGTGCCTTATATGCTGATTATCGGAGACAAAGAGATGGAAGCGTATAAGGTGGCGTTGCGAAAGCGCAGTGGGGAAGACCTTGGTGCGATCCCGGTAGAGGATTTTGTCCAACTCGCGTTGGAAGAAGTCGCTCAAAAAGTATAATAGATGGTAGCAGAACGAATTGAAACGCCGGCAGGGATGGATCCGCTGACCGGCGTTTCTGTGTGCAGAAAAAGGAGAAGTTCATGGTAAAGATTGATCTGCATATGCACTCCAACATCAGTTCGGATGGTGAGTTCATTCCGGACAAGCTGGTGGCGCTGTGCGCAGAGGCAGGCGTCGCGTTGCTCTCGTTGACCGATCACAATTCGACAAGGGGAGTTGACGTTGCCCGCCGCGCGGCCAAAATGTACGGAATTCGCTTTATTTCAGGGGTCGAACTCAATTGTCAGACAACTAATGGGACTGTACTGCATGTGTTGGGGTATGGCGTGGACGATCGGAATCCGATTTTTGACCTGCTTGAAAAAGAAGTAAACGATCGTGAAGCGCGTGCAAATATCGAGCGTATTCCGATCCTGAGAGAGCTGGGTATTCAGATCGATGAATTGGTTCTGAAAGAAATTCAGGGAGATAAAATATTGATCTGTGAAATGTTGGCAGAAACGGCGCTGGTTAATCCCAATAACCGGGATCACCCTCTGTTGCAGCCTTTTTTCCCCGGAGGGTCGCGCAGCGACCGGCCTTTTGTGAACTTTTTTGGGACTTATGTACTGTCGGCGGAGCGGCAGACGTACCGGTCGTTTATCGCCCGATTAAGGAAATTACTCAGATCGTTAAGGAAAATGGAGGAATTCCAGTTTTGGCGCATCCTGGAATATCAATTGGCAAGAGCTCGGAGCTCTTGGACGAAATTATTGGCAACGGAGTGGTCGGGATGGAGGTTTATAGCAGCTACCATGACGCAGATATGACCGCGTTTTATGAGCGATTGACGGCTGACTTAAAACTTGGTAGAACCGTTGGCAGCGATTTTCATGGAAAGATAAAGCCGGACATTCGTCTCGGCAGCGAATCCTGCAATGGCCATGAGAATGAAATTATCGAATTTCTGGAAGATGTGATTGAATAACTGAAAATATTCCAAATCTCCATCAGGGTTCTAACCGGAACTTAAATAGTACCGTTATCGTATATGTTAAAAACTGGACTGGGTGAGGGATAAGATGTGGAAAAAGATCATCTTCAGTTCGTTCCTGTTGGTCAGCTTGGCGGTGATTTTTTTAGGCGCAACGGGCTGTAAAAGACATGACACGATTACTTTCGGAACTGACGACTTTTGGTTGAATTAGAAATTCAGCCTACTTTTGGCGAGATCACTGCTATGGAAACCGTCAGTTACCGTATTCAAAATGACGGAAGCGCTGAAAAGCTGGTCCAAAAAATGGTGTCTTCCATTGACCAAACTGTGAGCCGGAATGAAAAAAATATCACTCCTGAAAATGTACAAGCGCTTCAGAAATTAATCAATGACGTGCGCTTTATTGAAATACCGGAAATGATCAATTCAGAATCGCAGGACGGATCTTTTTATTCGATTACGGTGTATGCGAAAGATCATGAATATCGGGTGAAAGGACTCAACCCGACTGACAAGCGATTTGTGAAGTTGGCAGATGCGATTATGACGCTGTTTGAATAAGATTACTGTCAATAAAAAAAGGACGAGACAGGAAATAACCCCTGCTCAGTCCTTTTTTGTTTTATTACTTTTCTTCGCGGGCAGTCTCTGGCATGATCTGTCCCTGATAACGGTTGATACGCTGCGAGTAGTCGCGTTCCGGCGTTGCATCCAGCCGGCTGAATTGAATCTGTACGACGCGCGCACCGAACGGGATGACGACGTTATGTTTCCCTTCGTTCTTTAATTCCAGTGTGATGGTTCCGGAAAAGCCAGCATCAATCACGCCTGCCATCATATGATTGATAAATAACCTGCCAAGACTCGATTTCGTGTAAACCTGGCCGCAAACGTCGCTGGGCATACATAGAAATTCGCGCGAGGAACCGAGAAAAATATCACCTGGTTTCAGAAGGACCCCCCGTTCCGGGTCAATTTGTTGTAATTCCCAGAAATCGTCAGAATAATGTGCTTTTCCGAAAATAACCTGCCCCTCGGTGTTCTTGGGCCAGCGGATGAATCGACCTAACGAGAGGTCAAGCGTATTCGGGTTTACCTGACTTAAAACCGATTCGATATCGGTATCTGATTTTGAGAAATCTACCAAACCATTGTGAATTAATTTTACGATTCCATGATCACAGACGACGCTCATTTTTCCCCCTGTTTTCGTAATAACCGCAACTTTGGAATTCATGGCAACCGCCGCGATAAACGCAATCCGGCATCAGAAACTCAACGATGGTCGGATCTTTTTTTTCAATCTCCCTACGGATCGTTTCCATAATTTTCCTGGTATCTGGGTCGGCTTTGAAGCAAAGCCGTTTGCGGCTCATGTTGATCAACGACTGTGCATTCAGGTCCATAACGTGGTTGACCGTTGCGTCCTGACGCTCAGCGCCGCGTCCGGATTTGAGCGTTGACTTTTGACATAATGTTCGACGCCAAATTTATGCCGGACAAGGTGGACACTTGAATAATATGGGATTTGCCACATCGCGATGGTATACATCAACGTTCGGATCGGTGAATGTTCTGCAGAGAGAATCTTTCTCGCCATTCCTGCGAAGGCGAAATCATATTTTCTTTGCCCTGGGTGACCCGGGCGAGAAACAGACAGCGGATCCAGTCTGCTTCTTGCGGGAACCGCAGAATCTCTATTTGCATTGGGTATCCTACCTTATTTTTTGATCAGGCGTAATTATAATCGAACTGATACGCAAATTAGTTTTTGCCGGCTGTTTCAGGATGCTTGAACGGGTCTCGAACCTATTTTGCCCGGCGTTTTCTCAAACATTTTATGATATAGCATTCATAATAAAGATCTCACGGTGTTCGACCTAACATTTGAGATGAATTTCTCTGAAGTTGTGAAACTCATTAGCGAAAGAACGATCTCTTTGACACGGTATGTGATCTTCTTGTTTTTGTTCGCGGCGGGCCCTGTTCTTTGGCACAATCGCTGAGACTGCAGAAAATTTTGCAGTGAAAGTGAATGCGCGTAGACATTTTGTCATTCGGCGGAGTTTAAACCTAATTTTTGAGACGTTGGTTAATTCTCAATTCATAGTAAACGCAGCGCATTGATAAATGACAGGGCGTCTGGAAACCCCCAAAAAGCCCTTTGCGAGCGTTAGTTAACTCACATAATTGTCAGACAAATGTAACCGATTTGAAAAATAAGACGCCTTCCTCGAGAGAAATTAATAAACTATGTTAGAATTTTATGACTAAGAATAGGCTGCAAACCGCAACAATTTTTATTTGCCTGAAAGAAAATTGAGGACAGCGTAGCAGTTTTTCAGCCACAATTCACTTACATTCTGCGGCAAAATGTCGCATCGTTATAGAGGAGAGTAGGAATGAGTAATACTACTGGATGGTTGATTTTTAGCTTGATCTGTGGGATTTTATCGCTCGGAATCGGCCTGTATCTGTTTGTCTGGGTTAAACGGCAGGACGATGGCAACGATCGAACCCGTGAAGTTGCCGGTTGGATTCACAGCGGTGCGCGTGCGTATCTGAAAAAACTGTACGCTGCGCTGATCATCGTTTCCGCAATCATGGGAATTGTTCTTGCGGTTGTTTACACGCTTGACGGCAGCGGCCGCGGAATAGAAACGGCAGTCTGCTACCTGGTTGGGGCCCTTTGTTCAGCGGTGGCTGGTTATCTTGGCATGGAAGTCGCTGTTCGTGCTAATGTCCGCTCAGCAGTCGCTGCATCCCATCAGCTTTCAACCGCCTTAATGTGGCTTTCCGTGCTGGTGCTGTTATGGGTTTCGCAGTTGTTGGTGTCGCGACAATCGGTATGAGTTCGATTTTCTTAGTGACAAAAGACGCACAAATGGTGCTGGCTTTCTTTTGGGCGCATCCTCATTGGCGCTGCTGGCAAAAGCTGGCGGCGGGATCTATACCAAAACGGCGGACATCGCCGCCGATCTGGTTGGTAAAGTTGAAGTCGGTATCCCTGAGGACGATCCGCGTAACCCTGCCGTTGTAGCTGACAACGTTGGCGATAACGTCGGTGATGTCGCTGGTATGGGCGCGGACATCTTTGACAGCTATGTCGCTTCTGCTGTTGCAGCGATGCTGCTTGGTGCAACGATGGGTACTTTCGGCGCAATCCATTACACAGTTTTACCGCTGCTTCTTTGTGCGTTGGGCATTCTGGCTTCGATCATTGGCGTTTATCTGGTCAAAGTTGAAGAGGACGGCAAACCGGAAAATACCGCTCAACAGGTACGATCATCACCTGTGCTGCATTTGCAGTTTTGATGATTGTTGCTATTCTGTTTATCCCTGAAATTGACAATCGTTTCATTTGGGCGATTCTGGTCGGTACGTCTGTCGGCATCATTATTGGCCAGACAACCGAATTCTTTACGTCCGACGAATTCAACCCGGTCAAGCTGACGGCTGAATATTCTGGATCAGGTGCTGCAATTACGATTATCAGTGGGATCAGTTACGGTCTGGTTTCGATCGTTCCGTCCGTATTGGGCATTGTAATTTCTATGCTGGTATCTTTCTATGTTTGCGGCGGGGCAACCGATTTTGCCACCGGTATTTACGGCGTTGGTATTTCTGCAGTCGGTATGCTGGCGATTTCCGGCATGATCGTTTCAGCTGACGCATACGGGCCGATCGTTGACAATGCCCGCGGTATTGCTGAGATGTCCGGGATGGATGAAGAAGTTATTGAACGTGCAGACGTGTTGGACTCTGCCGGCAATACGGCTAAAGCGATCACCAAAGGTTTCTCAATTGCGGCCGCTGCGCTGACTGTACTGGCGCTCTTTTGCTGCCTTCATCAGTGAAGTCAATCTGGCATTAGCCGAACGCGGACTGCCTGGCTTTGAAATCTCACAGGTATCCATAGCAAATCCGCTGATTTTGGCCGGTATGTTCCTCGGCGCAATTTGTCCGCCGTTATTCAGTGCGCTTACGATGCTGTCTGTGACGAAGAATGCCTTTGGGATGATCGAAGAAATTCGCAATCAGTTCAAGGCAGAGCCTGGAATCCTTGAAGGAACCGTAAAGCCCGATTATAACAAGTGCATCAGCCTTGCTGCTCACGGCGCTTTGACTTCCCTGATACTTCCAGCCGTCATCGCGATCATCTTCCCGCTCATTGTCGGTTTCGTGATGGGGCCGAAAGGATTGACCGGTTTCCTTGGCGGTGCAATCATCACAGGTGTGATCTTTGCGCTGTTCATGTCGAATGCCGGCGGTTTGTGGGATAATGCCAAGAAATACGTTGAAACGGGAATGTTCGGTGGAAAGGGCTCTGAAGCCCATAAAGCTGCTGTCATTGGAGACACCGTTGGAGATCCATTCAAGGATACTGCTGGCCCGTCGCTGAACACGCTTATCACAGTAATGTCCCCTGGTCGCCTCAACTTTTGCACCGGTGATCGCTGTTTATCACCTTTTCCAATAATACTTTTAGCACGATGCAGACAGGGCCGCCGATCTTCCGGCGGCTCTGTGTTTTTACCCTCACACAGAGATAACAGGTATCCGTATTCTGGTATCGTTCCCATGTATAATTTTTTATGGTTTAGCAATAAGCTGAAAGCAGGGAGACAGTTTGGCAGAAGAAAAATTAATCATCGATTTTAATTTAACAAAATGTACCAAGAGAAAAAGGCCGCCTGAAAGGGATTTTGACCATGATGACCGGTTTTCGGGTGCGTTTTCTTTTTGCAATTTTCTCTCAGTTAGTTTCGACTGTTTCTAAAACCAGTGTTTATTTGTTACTGGCGTGGTTTATTGAACACAGCTGGCTTACTCAAGGACAACGGACGCTGCCGATTTCAATCGTTGCTCTGTCGTTCGTGGCTTTGGCTATTGTTGAAGGAACGTTCTCATATTTTGCGAATAGTCAGGCAAATTATGTCGCGGAGAGAATCGCCTATCGTATCCGCAACAATCTGTATGACCAGATTCAACGCCTGACTTTGCCTATCATGCGCGGGTGGATACCGGGGACTTGATCCAACGTGCTACATCGGACGTGGACGCGGTACGGCGTTTTTTCTCAGAGCAGGCGATCGGTATTGGCAGAATTTTCTTCCTTTATTTCGTCAACTTTATCGCGATTTATCGGCTGAGCTCCCGGCTGGCGCTTTCAACGCTGGTGATCGTACCGCTTGTTTTCATCACGGCGCTGTTTTTCTTCAATAAAATCGGTAAACGATACGAGGAATTTCAGGTGCAGGATGCCAGACTTTCCACCATGTTGCAGGAAAATTTGACAGGTGTACGCGTGGTCAAAGCCTTTGCCCGCCAGGATTATGAAATAGAAAAATATCAGGCGCAAAACTGGGAAAAATATCGCCTTGGCAAAGGACTGATGTTGATCGAAGCGTGGTTTTGGCCGTCTACCGATATTCTTTGCGGTTTGCAAATGATTCTGAGCTCCCTGATGGGCGCTTATGCCGCGATTGACGGACAGCTCACACTCGGAAGTTTCGTCGCTTTTCAGGCGTTGTTGATTTGGATTATCTGGCCGATTCGATCCGCGCATGGGGCGCCTGATCGTCCAAATGTCTCGCGCGTTGATTAGTTTTCAACGGATTATGAGTATCTTTAACGAAAAACAGGAGCCGTTGGATCAAGGGCATGAAAAGTTGGAGCAGGATCCGGAAGGAGCCTTTGATTTTTGCAACGTAAGTTTTTCTTATGACGGAGAGACGGAAACACTGCGGGACGTATCTTTTCATGTAAAAGCAGGAGACACGGTCGCAATATTGGGATCGACCGGATCCGGAAAGACAACGCTGATTAATCTTATCCCGCGATTTTTCGATTATACGTCCGGCAGCATCAAGCTGGACGGACACGAATTGAACCAGATCCCCAGGAATTATTTGCGCAAACATATTGGCATCGTTGAACAAGAACCTTTTTTGTTTTCAGCTTCTATTGCGGAAAATATCGCTTATGGCGTTGGAGGAGGTATATCACGCGAAGCTATTGTGGAAGCAGCGAAAGCGGCCGCCATTCATAATGCCATTATGGATTTTGAAAAAGGGTATGATACGCTGATCGGTGAACGCGGCGTTACGCTTTCTGGCGGTCAAAAACAACGCATTGCCATTGCTCGACGCTTCTCAAAAATCCAAAAATCCTGATCCTGGACGATGCCACTTCTTCTGTCGATACGGATACGGAAGCGGAGTTGGGCAGCTTTGAATCAACTGATGGTGAAGCGGACGACGTTTATGATTGCCTATCGCATACAAAGTGTGATGCAGGCGGATTTGATTTTGGTTTTTGACCGTGGCCGCGTGGTACAGTCCGGCACGCACGCAGAAATGATCCGAACAGATGGGATTTACCGCCGGATTTATAGCATACAAACCCAAATCGAAGCCGATTTGGAAAGAGAGATCTCAGGTGACTGAAAATTATTTCGAAGAAGAAGAATTCAAAGCAGGTTTCAACGGTGGTACGCTGAAACGAATTATTCAGTTCACCCGCCCACATCGGCGCTGGTTCATTTTGTTCATTCTATTTACACTGATTACAACCATCATGGATTCTTCACAGGTTTATATCAATAAGCTGATGGTTGATAACGCGATCGTTCCAAAAATTAAGAGTGAAGCCTTGTTTTATATGAAACTGTATGGACTGACGATTCTTTTCCAGTCAGTCAGCATTTTCGGATTTATATATATCGCCGGTGCAGTTTCCGAAAGGATCAGCTATGATCTTCGGCAGCGGATGTTTGAGCATCTGCAAAAACTTTCTCTCTCGTATTATTCTGTCACGCCGGTTGGTTGGATCATGTCCCGCGTTAATTCTGACAGTTATCGAATTGCTGATTTGATCACCTGGGGACTGGTGGATGTTTCTTTCGCGTTTGTGAATATCCTGATCTCAGGTTTCTTTATGCTGATTATAAATTGGAAGCTGGCGCTTCTGGTTTTTTTCATCTTTCCGATCATGGTTTATATTGCCTGGCAGTTTCGCAAGCGCATTCTACAGGAATTTCGCAATGTACGCCGACTGAATTCGAAGGTGACAGGCGCTTTTAACGAAAATATCACAGGTGTACGGGTTGTGAAAGCCTTCCAAAGAGAGGAACGAAACCTGAATCAGTTCAATGGGCTGACTTTGCCCATGTTCCGGTCTGCTTTCCGAGCTGCCCGGCTGAATGCCTTGTTCCTGCCTTGTATTCAGTTGCTCTCATCCATTGCACTGAGCGTAATTATCTGGACGAGTGACTGGCAGATTCAAACGAAAATGATGACGATCGGCGGGATCCAGGCTTTTGTAAACTATGTTACGTCCATGATGTGGCCGGTGCAGGATTTGGCGCGTGTTTATGGAGAAATGCAGCAGTCGATCGCTTCAGGCGAACGCATCTTCTCCCTCCTTGATACGAAACCGGTTATTGTGAACCGTCCTGAGGCGTTTGTACCCGAAACAATTTGCGGAATGGTTGAGTTTGATCATGTCAGTTTTCATTATGATGATGGCGATCAGCGCAATGTGCTGACCGACTTTACGCTGAACGTACAGCAAGGGGAGATGATTGCGCTGGTCGGTTCAACTGGCGGCGGGAAAACGACTATCGTTAACCTTTTGAGCCGCTTTTTTGAGCCGAAATCTGGCGTGATTCGGGTTTGTGGCAGAGACTACCGTGAATATACGATGGAAAGCATCCAGTCCCGAATCGGCATGGTTCTTCAAACGCCGCATCTGTTTTCCGGCACGATCCGCGAGAATTTGCGCTATGGGCGGCTGGAAGCGACGGATGAGGAGATAGAGCGAGCAGCAGTGCAGGCTGGTGCAGACGCTTTTATCCGCGCTTTCCCGAAAGGATATGAAGAAGAAGTTGGGGAAGGCGGCAACCTGCTTTCTGTCGGTCAAAAACAACTGATTTCATTGGCACGGGCGATATTGGCGGAGCCAGAGATCTTCATCATGGATGAAGCCACCAGTTCTGTTGATACGCTGACCGAAAATCTGATCCAGCAGGGAATGGAGCGTATGTTGGAAGGGCGCACCAGTTTTGTCATCGCTCACCGGCTTTCGACTATTCGCCGCGCTGACCGGATCCTTGTGATTGAAGACGGACGCATTGCTGAAGAGGGGACGCACCAGTCACTGCTTCAAAAACGGGGTAAGTATTTTCATCTGTATACGCAACAATTCCGCGAGGAAATGGAAAGAGGAATCCAGATTGATGCCAGAGAAGAGGTAAAGAGGGATCCGGGCAGATAGCGGAGAGGACCGTTTGAATGGTCCTTTTATACTCTGCGTTTGGCGAAGATTGTTTATACGATTGTTATTTGTTTGGCTCAATCTTCGCACTTTAGCAGTATCTGTTAGACAAAAGTGATGACAAAAATCCTGACAATTAATTGTTAGACAACAGCCAAAAACATTGCCTTAACCCACTTGGAATGATAAACTTTATCATAAGAATATGCTAAATTGGCATTGACGGTTCTGTGTAACCAGGCGCCGACACAATAGCATCATTTGTTATAGATAAGAATTGCGAATTCTTTTCAGCAATCTTCGCCAAATACATCGGAATATTTTTATCTTATAGCGATCAAGGAGGAGGAAATATATGAGCGATAGAATGACCTGTATGCCATTCTCGCAACTGCTTAACTGGGTGTTTGCAGAGAAAAGTAAGAAAGGGACGGTGTTTGGTATTCACAATCCGTTTATCCCGAAGAAAAAACGAGCGCTCAATCTTTTTGGACGAAATCTTGAAACTGCAATTGGACCTGCAGCCGGACCGCAAACGCAGCTGGCTCAAAACATTATTGCTGCCTATTATGCCGGCGGACGTTTTTTTGAAGTAAAGACTGTCCAAAAGATCGACGGTGAAGATCTGAAGGTGACCAAACCCTGTATTAACGCTGATGATGAAGGCTATAACATCGAATGGTCAACTGAACTGACCGTTCCGGAAGCGCAGGACGAGTATATCAAAGCTTGGGTTATTCTTCATTTGATCGCTAAGGAATTCGGGTTGGGAGATCAGGACGGTTTCCAGTTCAACATGAGCGTCGGTTATGACCTTGCCGGAATCAAGTTGCCGAAAATGGATCTTTTCATTGAAAATATGAAGGAAGCTAAAAACACAGAGAGCTTTAAAGAGGCAATTGCGGAAGCGAAAGCCCATATGCACCTGTTCAGGCAAGTAACGGAAAAAGACATCGATGCAATTCCTTCGGCAATTTGCAACTCAGCTACCATTTCGACATTACATGGTTGCCCTCCGCAGGAAATTGAAAGCATTGCGGAATTTTTGATTGGCGAGAAAAACCTGAATTGCTTTGTGAAATGCAATCCGACATTGTTGGGGTATGATTTTGCTCGGAAAACAGTGGATGAAATGGGATATGACTACCTTGTTTTCGGTAAATTCCATTTTGAAGATGACTTGCAGTATAAGGACGCCATCCCGATGTTTAAACGGCTGATGAAACTGGCCAATGGAAAAGGGCTGGTATTCGGCGCAAAGCTGACCAACACCTTCCCGGTTGACATCAAGTACAACGAACTGGCGGGTGAGGAAATGTATATGTCCGGAAAAGTTCTTTTCCGTTGACGATTGCGCTGGCTGCCAAGATTTCAGAAGACATGGATGGCAAGATGCCGATCTCTTATTCCGGTGGCGCAGATACTTACAACATTGACCGTATTGTATCAACCGGAATTTGGCCGGTGACAATGGCAACCACGCTGCTCAAACCGGGTGGTTACCAGCGGTTGAAGCAGCTTGCGGAAAAACTGGAAGCGCAAGGATATAAACCGTTCAATGGAATAGATGTAAAAGCGCTCAAGGCGCTGGCAGAGTCAGCGAAGAAAGAGAAGCATTATCTTAAAGGAATTAAAAATTTGCCTTCTCGGAAAAACCCGCGTTCTGTCCCGCTTGTGGATTGTTTCACTGCTGGTTGCGAAGAAGCTGCCCGATTCATCAGGATATTCCGAACTATATTCAACTTACCGGCGAAAAGAAATATGAAGAGCTTTCCGCGTTATTCTGGATAAGAATGCACTGCCGTTTATTACCGGTACGCTCTGTGCACACCCTTGCCAGGGCGGCTGTATCCGCAATACGTACGAAGAACCGGTTCGCATTCGCAGCGTCAAACTGGAAGCGGCTGAAAATGGGTACGCGGGTGTGATTAAATCGTTGAAGCCGCTTGCTAACTTGAACAAACGCGTTGCTGTCGTGGGCGGTGGCCCATCTGGCATGTCCGCTGCTTTCTTCCTGGCTCGTGCCGGAGCGAAAGTGACCCTGTTTGAAAGGAATGCGGAACTGGGTGGTTTGATCCGTTATGTGATTCCGCATTTCAGAATCAGCAAAGAAACAATCGCAAAAGATGTTTCGCTATTGACTCAATTGGGTGTTGAAATTAAAACAGGCACTCAGGTGACTTCTGTCGCTGATTTGAAATCGCAGGGGTTTGATTCGATCGTTCTGGCAGTAGGCGCTTATAATCCCGGCAATGTACGGGTAGAGAATTGCACCCGCTGAATGCGATTGAGTTCCTGGAAGAATTCAATGTGACCAAAGGAAAAGTAAAACTGGGTAAGAATGTGGTGGTTATTGGCGCTGGAAATACTGCCATGGATGTTGCCCGGTCTGCGAAAGCTAATGATGGCGTCGATAATGTCATGATTGTGTACCGACGGACAAAACGCTATATGCCGGCTGATGAGGAAGAACTGGTGATGGCGCTTGAAGACGGTGTTCAAATCCGCGAATTACTTGCGCCGGTAAAACTGACGGACGGCAAGCTATCTTGCCGGGTAATGGCGCTTGGTGAACGAGATGCCTCCAACCGACCCAGCGTAGTGGACACTGGCAAAATGGATGAAGTGCTGGCGGATGTTGTGATTGCTGCTGTCGGCGAAGCGATTGACAGTGAATTCTATAAAGCTAACGGAATTGAAGTTGATGATCGCGGGCACGCCAAAGTCAATCGAAAAACACTTGAGACCAACGTCGAAGGTGTTTACGTAACTGGCGATGGGTTAAACGGACCGTCTACCATTGTTCAAGCAATTCACACCTCAACGGTTGTGGCGCAAGCAATTCTGGACGATAAGGTGGCGAAAGAGATTGAGAAGATCGGCAGACTGGACGAAATATATGCGAAACGTGGTGTCCTGCTGACAAGCGGTGAGGCTGTTCATGAGAACGAGCGCTGTCTCTCCTGTTCTACCGTTTGCGAAAACTGTGTCGAAGTCTGCCCGAACCGCGCGAACATCTCGGTTGTGGTTCCCGGCAGGAAGACCGCTCAGATCGTCCATGTAGATTACATGTGCAATGAATGCGGCAACTGTGAAACCTTCTGTCCTTATAGCAGCGGCCCTTACCGCGATAAATACACCCTGTTTGCCAATGAAGCGGATATGGCGGACAGCAAAAATAAAGGCTTTGTCGTGATGGATCCTGAGAAAAACGAATTCAAAGTTCGTTTATTTGGCAAGGAACCTGTCGTTGTTCGAGATGGCGAACCAGGTACAATTCCTGCATCAATAATTGACCTGATGAAGGCTGTAGCACAAGATTATAACCATATGCTGATAGAATAATCCATCAACTTTGCTCAGGTTTAAACGGGCGGATCCAATAGGATCCGCCTGTTTTTTATTTGTGGTTCCACTCGGTAAATACACAATTTTTATAGAATTTGATGTCATCAATTAGCAGACTTTTTTGAAAGGACGTCTTGCTTTAATTTGAAAAGCCTCTTATAATTGGGCAATCATCAAAATATGGGACACCATATTGAAATATGGGACAATTGAGAAATGGAAAAACCTGCTGGTCAAATTAGCCGTATCTTTGCGCTATTGGATTGCTTTACGATTGATCATCCAGAATTGGGTGTTCGTGAAGCCGCCCGAAGGATGGAGATTTCAAGCAGCGCCTGCGGCCGGCTGATGTCTGTTTTGCGGGACGAAGGCGTTTTGATCCAAAATCCGGAAAACCGCCTTTACAGTTTGGGCGGACGGGTGCTCCGTTGGGCAGGCGTATATATTTCCTCGTCGGACTTGTGCTCAAAGGCACTTCCTTATATGCGTCAGCTCTCTGACGAAACGAATGAGACGATCAGTCTCTATGTTGTTGAGGGGAATGAACGTGTTTGCGCTGAACGCCTGGAAAGCCGTCAAAACATTCGAATTGTAGAGAGCATTGGTCAACGACTCAAGCTGTATGCAGGTTCAGGCGGAAGGGCGATTCTGGCATTCATGGATCCAGATGAAATAGAACGAATTTTAGAGATCGCGGCGCAGGAAATTCAAACTAATGACGTCCCTGCTGAACTGCTCAAGATCCGTGAGCATCTTGAAAAAGTTCGTGGAAAAGGTTATGCGCTCAGTCATGGACAATGGCTGACAGGCGCTTCCGGCATTGCGGCCCCGATCTTTGGCGGCAAAGGGTCGCCGATTGGTTCGGTTTCGATTTCAGGACCTTCTGATCGCTTTCGTGATGATGAAACAATTCGCAGGTATGCGGAGCTATTGCTTTCGGCAATGAATAAATTGTCAGTTGAGATGGGATATTCTGCAGGCATTTCGATTCCGGTTTGATATCTCAATATAAAAAATGCCTGATAGGGCAAATCTACATTTCGACAGGAGAAGCTAATGATATTATCAGACAAAATTGAGGCAAGTGTCAGTGAATGGCGGGAAAGAACTCAGCGCTTGTCCAAAGAACATGGGGATTTCGTTATCTCTAATGTGACTGTTCAACAGATATTTTCTGGAATACGCGGTGTTCCGATTCAGGTTAGCGATATTTCTTTTGTGGATCCGGATCATGGCATCCGTTATCGAGATTATACGCTTGATGAAGTGTTGACTCTGCTGCCCAAACTGTCTGGTACTGATTATCCGCTGGTCGGTGGTTTGTATCATTTGCTGATGGGCAACGAATTGCCGACTCTGGAAAAGGCAATGGAAATTGAGTCAGTCTGGGCGGAGCGCGCCAAGGTTCCCGAATATGTTTTTAAGGTGATCGATTCTTTTCCAGAATCTGGAACACCAATGTCCATGCTTTCTGCGGCGATCGTCTCCATGTCAGGAGAATCAAAATTCAACCGCGAATACCGCGGTTCTGCTACGAAAGCCGACTATTGGAAATCAACCTTGGATGACAGTCTGGATCTGACCGCCAGAATTCCGGAGATTACAGCGTATATCTATAATAGAAAATATCGCAACGGCGAAAAGACACAGCCGGATCCGAATCTTGACTTTGCGGCGAATTTCGCACAGATGATCGGAAAAGGAGATGAGCCCCAGTATGCTGATCTGATGCGCCTGTTTATTTTGCTGCATGCTGACCATGAGAATGCCAACGTCAGCGCTCATACTGCTCATCTGGTGGGGTCTGCGCTGTCTGATATTTATCTTTCCTGTTCGGCGGGAATCAACGGTCTTGCCGGTCCGCTGCATGGTCTCGCCAATCAAGAATGCTTCAACTGGCTGCAGGCTTTGTACAACCATTACCAGGGCGTTCCGACAAAGGATGAGGTCAAAGAGTACGTTGCCAAAACACTGGCTGAGGGAAAAGTGATTCCAGGGTTTGGGCACGCGGTTCTGCGCTGTGTTGACCCGCGCTTTACTGCTGAAAAAGCATTTGCGATGAAGTATTTACCGGATGACGAGCTTTTCCGCACAGCGATGATTGTAGAGAGCGTTACACCGAAACTGCTGATGGCTACCGGGAAAGTAAAGAATCCATGGCCGAACGTTGACGGGCTGAATGGCGTACTGCAAAATCACTTCGGCGTTTCTCAGTCAGATTTTTATACCGTTTTGTTCGGTCTCAGCAGAATTTTGGGCTTCACCTGCCATGTGGTATGGGCACGGGCTCTTGGCAAGCCGATTGAACGTCCAAAAGCGCTAACCACCCGTGCGCTTGAGGCGATGATTGCGAAGCACAATTAAAGAAATTACTGATCTGCTTGCGATCATTGAACTATAACAGAAGGTCGGCATTCCATAGGATGCCGACCTTTTTTGCGGTAAGTTTTATGCTTGAATGAGTGGAAAGAAAAATCTGGGGAAACGAAAATCAGTTGTTCTTTTTTGTTCCCTTTTTGTTGACAGGTCTTGATTTTTTCTTTTTTATCGGCTTCCGGTAAACATACGAACAAATGGCGAATATCCCCCCAGCCAAGGCTAACAGGAAACCGCTGCTGATCAGAAAGGTCCTGCCGGTACTTTTGGGGAAGTGTGTTCTGGGGGGTGGTGCAGCTGTCGAAGTGACGCTTGGTATTGCTGTTACGGTCGGTGTTGCAGAAGGTTGCGGTGTGTTGCTTGGCAGCGGCGTCGTTGTCGGCGGCAGGGTCATTGTAGGCGTAACAGGAATGATCAGTTTCCAACCCAAACCCAGGGTGGAGGTTTCGTCCAGCCCGTTCCAGCGCATTAGTTCCTGAATGGTCGTCCCCCAAAGTTTTGCGACGGTTGTAAGTGAGTCCCCTTCGTTGATCACGTGAATATATCGTCCTTGTGCGTCCGGCGTGGGGAGTATGGTTGGCAGCGTGGTCGGGGTTGGGGCGCGTTCAGCTGAGCCGACTTCCGGAATGAGCAAATGCTGCCCTAGACTCAGCGCAGAAATATCGATGATATTGTTCCAGGCGGCGATGTTCTTCAATCGTGACTTTATATGCGGAAGCAATAGACCAGAGGCTCTGGCCGTTTTCCACAGCGTGAATTACCTGCCCTTCCGGATTAGGCGTGGCGATTTTGATGCTGGCGATAATTTGCGACATATCAATGATCGGTCTGGAAGCGTTGCCTGTCGTGCTTCCGGCGGACGCAGCAGGTCCGCTACCGGGCGCATAGCCGCAGCCTTTGCTGTTTCCGGGATAAGCGGCTTGAATAATGTAATAAACTTTTCCGTTTGCTTCCGCAACGCCAGCGCCGATGTGGCAATAGGCAGGATTTGCTGCCGGGATCATGTGATCATAGTCAGACCAGGTTGACTGAATGGCAGAAAGTGTTGTCGGACCAACTGCGAAATTTTCGGTTGCGAATGATTTATTGCCGTTGTTGTAGCCAAAAGCTGCAACTCGTCCGCTGACATCGCCGATGTGCCATGACATACTGTTCTGTGCCATGGTGGCAGCAGTGTTCTGTGCACTTGCCATGAGCGCGCTGTCAACTGCCAGCGCTCCGAATCCGTTGGCTGTCCGCATTCCATTAATCAGGCTGATCAGGTCGGATGCTGTGACAGTATTAACAGCTTGAGCCGCTTCTACGATGAAAAACGAGCTGGAAAACGGAATTGCAGCCTGGCTAATTGCGCTCAGGCTGCAGAAAGTTAAAATCAAGATACTGATCAACCGTTTTCTTGTCATTTGTGAATGCCGGATTTTCCGGCTAAAACAGAGCGGTTAAAGGACAGGCGGCGAATCTGTTAACCGGGGAACCTGGATGATGATTTTATCGTCCTGATCGGAACCGCCGATCGCTTGAACTTCAAAGGTAAAGAGCAGGTTTTGGTCATGATAACCGTAATCGCTTAGTTGGATGTTCCATTGTGTGGTGAACCCGTCATTATTTTCCTGTGTTTCAGTTACCAGTTGTTCCTTTTCCCCTTCAACTGCTACAAATAAGCGGACGTAATTATCACATAACGGTGCATTGGGCGGGCAGGAAACTGCTGCACGCAGCCAGGTGCCACGGATAAATTGAACTGGACCGAAGGTTACCCGAGTCGTTCCATTTTCCTGTTTCGGCGGTGTGATGACGATCGACGGTTGTCCGGCGTAGTTACTTTCAACGGTTGGTGCTGATGCATAAGAGACTGTTCCTCTTCCGGAAGACCGATCTGCGGAACCGCAGAAGAAAGCGCCTTGATCATCGGAACACAGCGCACCGCTGAGATTCTCATAAAAATTGTACTGGTTGCCTACAACAAATTTTGATGAAAGATAGACATCATTTTTGTTCCGCCGGCAAAAATCTTACCATCTGGTGATTTGAGCGCCCAATAAGTGGTGTAGGCGTTGAGCGCTTCAGGCGCATTGAGCTTTACAGACACGATTGCCGATTCGCCGCTCTTCAGAATCTTTTCAGACGGGAAAATCGGGAATTCGTTTTGTACCCCGACCTCATTCCCGGAAATGTAAACGATGCTGTACTTGGATGTCCAGTCACAGGTACCAGTGTTTTGGATATACCAAGATTTTGTAAATGTTGTCCTCGGGAGCGTCATCGTTCCGTCCGGGAAAGTGACGTCCGAGACATAGGCAAATTTATTGGTGCAAGCGCCGGAAGATGAGGTAGTTGTGTTCGGATTCAAGCCGGAACCGATAGAAAGCGTTGGAGTCGGTTCGGCTGAGACCATTTTGCCAATCTCAGCGGCGACAGAAGTCATCATTAGCTCCAGTTTCTGATCCATGTCCATGGAAATCATTCGGGACTGTTCTTCAAGCGCCAGTTTCAAATCTTCCTGGCTGACAAGATTCTTTTCTGTGATGATTCCCTCTGCGACACTTTGCAAAGTCGCTTCCACATTGATTTTCTCCGGTGCGTTTGTGGTACAACCAGCGAACATTGTCAAGACGATCATTGTAAATAGGATGAATTTCTTCATCGTACCTCCACTTTAACCCAAATCGGTTTATCCCTGTTCTTGCCGGCGCCGAAGCGCTGTCCTGACGCGCTTTCCAACATCCAATAGCCGGCATATGCTCCGGCTTTCTCAGGGGCGGTCATATAGACCGATATTTCAATTGTATCATCAGGCTTTACTGTCTGCTCTTTTGGAAACGGTATGACAGACATGGCGTCCATTTGGTCTCCATCTGAAAAAACGATCTGATACTTATCATTCCATTCACATGAACCGCTGTTTTGGATTTTCCAGGTTTTTGTGAACGGTTTGCCGGCGGTGACCACCGTTTTATCTTTGATGGTGATGTCTTCGATAAACTTCAATTCGTTGATGCAGACGATCGGCGTTTCCGCAGTGGGCACGTTGC
>JAXGRI010000015.1:0-43775 GCA_040766005.1 Flexilinea sp.
GCCGATTGATTGCCAGGATGGTTTCTACCGCCCGTTCGACTTCGCCCATCTGCGCCGCACCGGTCGCCAACAGCACCGGTTTTTTCTTTGAAGCAATCCGCTCCAGCGACTCCAGCCAGTCGATATCGCCGGAGCCGATTTTATAGATTGAGACATAACGGTCCAGCCAGTCAATCGCATCAAAATCATAAGGCGCAGAAAAATAAAGGATGCCTTCTTTGTCACAAGCCTCCTTGAGGGTTTCTGACCAACGATCAGGGATCGAAGCGTCATCATAGACCTCGAAAACAGTTTTCTTCCATTTTGCCTGGTGAGACTGCTGCCCGCCCATGTTTTTAAAGCCGTAATCCGAAACGATTTTCGCAGCTTTGAAATTCTGAAATTTTGCCGCGTCAGCTCCGGACTCTTTTGCCAAATGGATCAGATGCAAGGCGCGGTTGAGATCACCGTCATGGTTGGCAGCGATATCAGCCACAAAATAGACAGGATGTTCTTTTCCTACCGTTTTGTTACCAAATTGCAGTTCCATTCCGCTCCTTTCATTACCCAACACAAATTAACCGGAATGTTTCGTCCGGGTAAAATTCTCTATTTCTACTTTACAATCATTCGCTTCAAAATGCTACTGTCAATATAGACTGTTTTATCGTTCAGTCAGCCGGAGCAAAAGATAGCGTCTTCTCACGCCAACCGGCTTGCCATGAATGAAAAAACCGATCGATTCCCTGTGCCTGATCCGGCAGTAATTCACCCAGCGTCTTCTGCAGCCTGGTGCTGTCCATGCGCAAGTTCGGCGAACGCGCCGCAGCCAATCCGCCATCTCGCCATGAAATCGGACGAATCAGCTTTTTATCAAAGCCAAAACGATCAGCGATCAGGCAGCCAAAGTCATACTTGCTGATCGGCTGTCTGCTGAATGAATGAAAAAGTCCGCCTGCGCCTTCATCAACCAACTTTAACAGGACATGTGCCAGATCACCAACGTACAGCGGGCAAAAAAAGACATCCTGAAAACCGACAACTTCATTTCCCGCCTTCAGATTGTTATAAAAAAATTCGCACAAACTGCGCACGCCGGAAACGCTCCAGCCGTAAAAATTGACGCGAACAATCGCCGCTGACGGGTCAAAGTCCGCAACCGCTTTTTCACCCGCCAGTTTCGACGCTGCATAGATGTTGATCGGGAAGGTTCATCGGTCTCACTGTAGGCGTGATCCGCCGGTGCCTGACCGTCGAAGACCGCATCTGTTGAGGTGTAGCAACCGGATGCCGCGTTCAGCCGTTTCCGCCGCCAGAATGCCGGGAAAAATCCCGTTGACAAAGAGTGCTTTCTGAGGTTCTCTCTCACACGCATCCACATTTGCCATAGCAGCACAATGAATGACCGCGTCCGGCTGAACTTCCTCCAGCAATTCCGCTGCGCTGACAGGATCAGAGAAATCCTTTTGAATGATTTTGAATGGCAAGTTGCGCAAATCGGTCTTGTTGGCAGCGCCGACAATTTCCATTTCCGCTGATTGAGCCAACAGCGACAGATTGAGCCCCAGCAATCCGGATGCGCCGGTCACCAACAGCCGTTTCATTTTATAACTGTCCGTTTTCAAAAGCTGTCTTGAACGGAGCGATCATCTCCTGAATCCCTGCCAAATCAAGCCAGTTCGGATTATTGTTGCTGGCATAAGTGTAGCCATCCGCAACCGGTGTGCCAATTTTCTCCCAGTTACGCCCAAACCAGGTCATTCCCGAAGGTTGGACAACGTACATATCCTCAAATTCAATCGTGTTACGCGCTTCGTCTTCAGAAATCAGCACTTCATGCAGTTTCTCGCCCGGACGGATGCCAGTATAAGCGATCTCGGCCTCCGGTGCAATCGCCAACGCAAGATCCTTGACGCTCATGATTGGGATTTTCGGAACAAACACTTCGCCGCCGTGCATTTGTTCAATGCAGCGAATCACAAACAGCACCCCCTGATCCAACGAAATCCAAAAACGGGTCATCCGTTCATCAGTGACGCACAGCTTGCCGGTCGCACATTGCTGCAGAAAGACCGGTACAACCGACCCGCGGCTGCCAACGACGTTCCCATATCGTACGCAGGAAAGACGCGTCTCGCGTCCGCCGGCGTAGGAATTGCTTTGAATCACCAGTTTTTCCGCTGCAAGCTTCGTAACACCATATAGATTCACCGGGTTGACCGCTTTATCCGTGCTGATTGCCAGCACCTTTTTAACGCCCATGTCCAGTGCAGCATCAATCACGTTCTGGCTGCCGAGAATATTGGTTTTTACTGCCTCAAACGGATTATACTCACAAGCCGGCACCTGTTTCAACGCCGCGGCATGCACGACAATATCAACCCCCTGAAAGGCGCGTTTCATCCGTTCCAGATCGCGCACGTCACCGATAAAATATCGCATTGACGGATCGTTATAACCGGAAGTCTGCATCTCATGTTGTTTAAGCTCATCACGTCTATAAACGATGATTTTCGCAGGATGATACGCTTCAAGCATCACTCGGATGAACTTTTTTCCAAAAGAACCGGTGCCTCCGGTGATCAGTACGACTTTATTTGTCCAATCCATACATGAACCCTTTCGTGTTTCGAGGACTCCAATTTTTCTGTTTTTCGTCATCCACCTATTTTATCATTGACCGGGGTTCGTGTCATTGTCAGTGATCGAATGCCCGCTCTGATTGCAATCGGGGGAGCGGGGAAACGGTTCCAAGCCATGCCATTTTTTTACAAATCGCAGCTTTGTCATGCCATCTATCACTGCAGAGCTGGCAAAGAGATACAGAAGAACCGAATTTTTACTTTTTCCGGTATATCACAATTTATTTAAAGAAAACTAAACGGGACGAAATACTTTTTTATTTCAATAAAAATGCGCCAATAGACGTGGAGGCAGACTACCCTACTACAGAGGGTTTTTTTTCAAAACGATGAGCGGATATTGTCCAGATTCGCCAAACTCTTGAGGGTGCGCTTCTTCCCGATCAAACAACCTTCGTAAAGCCTGTTTTCCGTAAGGAGGATGGATCAACGCCCGCAGCCAACGAACACTGACGCTGCGCCAACAGCGAATCATCACTGTCGCCCCCGGAGCAACAGCCGGCAGCTCATTCCTGATCCAGGCAGCGTCAAGCTTCTGCACAAAGGTACCTGTTGGCTTTTTCTGCGACGCCTTCTTCAACTTTCCCGCAGGCTTGCGTTTGCCGCGCAGCACGGCGATCCAATTACCAACCGTTTCAGCGATCTTCACCAGCGGCTGCCAGCGGCGCATCATTTCCGATTCCGTCCAGCCATTGACAATTGCAGCCCGTTTGCCCGTTTTCAGCGTTCGGAATACTTCTCCCCACGCCCGTTTCTGATCCGCCAGCGCCAGATGGTGAAAAGTATGCAGCGAAACGACGCCATCAAAAATATCATCAATGAATGGAAGGTTGGCGGCATCGCCAACGACAAATAAACCGCGTTCACCGATTCGTTCACGTGCCTCTTCCAAAGCAGTACTGGAGATATCCAGACAAACCCGGTAGCGATAATTCTCGGAATATGTCAGATATTCCGGATATTGAATCGTCCGCTGCCAATATCTGCCAGATACATACCGCCGTCTGACAGGATCGGCGTAATCCGCAAATGACAGCGATGGATATATTCCGCTGAAACCGGACGCAGATCCTCATAACGGGCGTTCTGATAAAACCCATCCGATTCCTTTATCCAGCCAATCCGGTCATAAAAAGAACGAACGTCATTTTTTTCAGATCGATCAGTCATTTTTTCAGGCTTATTCATCAGAATTTTTTCCAATCCAACGGCTTGCCAATCAAATACTCAAAACTCTCGCCATATTCCGCTTGTCCTTCCTCGCTCAAAACATGCGAGAAGGGGCGCTTGTCATAATCATCCCACATTTTCACCAGGTGCCATGGGAACGGGCGCGGATATTCAAAGAAAAAGGAATACGCATATTTCCAGGCTGATTTTGTCTGTTCTTCGGAAAGGTGCGCCTCTTCAGGCTCGTCCAACATGCCGCCGAGCGTCTTATAGTACGTGACCCAGCTGTCCGGATCAAAGGTGAATCCACGATTGCGATAATGAGTCTGTCCAGCGACGATCACCGGAATCCCGCTCATCGCCATTTCCAACCCCATCGTAGTCGTATACACAAGCCCGATGGCAGCGATGTCCACCAGATCGTAGGAGTTGATCTCATCCGTCGGCAAAATCATATGAATATGTTCGGGAAGCGTCGGCAGCAGTTTGTGTACCACGTCCACCATGGAAGCGCCATGCGTCAGTTGTTCGCCGGGATGAACCCGAATCACCAGTTGGGCGTCTGTCCGTTCGATAAAATATTGGACGGTGCGTTCGATCCATTCTGCCATATTGCGGGAAAACGTCTGCCGTCCAAGCGTCAGGCTGTCGCCGAGCACATTGGTCGCCAGAAAAACGATCGGGCGATCATCCAGTCCGAGTTCTTTGCGAACGGTTTCCATGCCCACCCGGCCTTTTTTCTGCCACCTGCGAGAAAAATTCTCCCAGATATCCGCGCGTTGGCGGGCAGAAAACATACCGCGCACCATTTCCAATTCATCTTCTTCAACCGGGATCTCACGGCGAACTTCCCAGAGATCGTCCGTTTCCTGGCGCATCACCTCGCGGTCTTGAGCGATCCAGATCCGCTTGCGCTGCTCGCCAAACTCATAGGTCGTTACCGGTATTTTCAGCCATTTTGCCGTCCGATAGGCAATGCCCATTTCCTGAATGGTTCCATTCGGGATAATAATATGATCCGGCTGATTGGCTTTTACCCAGGGATAAAACATGCGTGCGAAACGCTCATTACGTTCCATTCTCATTTTAAAGAGAGGGTGCTCGCGGTCAACGTCTTCAACCTGAAGTGTGTACTGCGCATCGTAGGTTGAAACATCCTCGATAATCTGAAGTAATTCATCGGGAATCGGTTTGTATGAAGGGTGAATTGGCAGGAAAGAAACCAAATTGATCAGCGGTTCAATCTCTTCAAAAACTTTACGGGTATATAGATCCTGTCGCCGTAAATCAAACTTGTTCACTGGCTTCTGCCAGTCCGCATAAGGCAGGTATCCAAAGGTCACTGTATGTCCCTGCGCACCAAAATATAGGGCAATGGCAGCAGCCTCCTCAATCCAATAATGGAGCGAAGTGAACACCAGAATTTTCTTCGGGTTGGCAGCCGTCTTCTGATTTGCTTTAAGATCTGCCATAATCTGCGGCATGCGCGCCTGAATATTTTTCAAGGAATAACGCGTTCCAGGCTCCGCCTTTTTCTTCAGCTGGAAATAAAACTCAGCCGTAAGTGGAATCTCACCAAGAATTCTGCTGATTGTTTCTTTGTAATTCGACTGCATCAATTCTTCTCCTCAATCTCCCAGATTAACTTCGGGCGGATCAAACCAGTCCTCTGTTCCGGCCATTGTGTCCCGGGCGCCCCGGTGCCGTCCACGTTAAAGTCAGCACCTGCTCGTCATGAAAATATCGCTTGATCCGGAACGCACTGGCATTGACGCCAATCACAAACCTGCCTTCATTCAACAAATCTGCCGGAATCCGACAGCGACTGACGTGCAACCCGCGCTGACGCACCGCATATTTCTCGTACATTTCCGGGTCATCGACGTCAAAACTTGTAAAAACAAACTCGCCGCGGGTGCTGATCAGATAGATGCCCACCCGCAAGCCTGTTACCGGCTCATCCAGCCGATATTCAAACTCAATCGAAAAATCCTCCGCCGAACGCACAGTATCAGAAATATTACCGCTCTGGTTAATCACCCGCATTGCCAAAGGGCAAAACGGGGCTGAAGCGCACGCGCTTTCAGTATCAAGCCAGATACGCTCTCCGCCCTGTGAAAAACCGTGCGAAAGATAATAATCAACCGCTTCAACCGATGGCGCCTGCATCACCATTTCGCCTTTATCCAGCACAACGGTTTCACGCGTCAGACGCAGAATCGCGGACATATTATGGCTGACGAAAAGCACCGTTCTTCCCTCGTTGGCGACATCATCCATCTTACCAAGGCATTTTCGCTGGAATTCCGCATCTCCAACTGCCAGCACCTCATCCACCACTAAAATCTCTGGCTCCAGATGCGCCGCAACCGCAAACGCCAGCCGCAGGTACATCCGCTGGAATAGCGTTTCACCGGCATATCGATGAATTTTTCCACCTCTGAAAAGGCAATAATCTCATCCAGCTTGCGATCAATTTCGCTGCGCTTCATTCCTAAAATCGCGCCGTTCAGATAGATGTTCTCCCGTCCAGAAAGTTCCGGATGAAAACCAGTACCTACTTCCAGCAGCGACCCGACACGACCATTAATCAGCGCACTGCCGCTGGTTGGTTCGGTCACGCGTGAAAGGATTTTGAGCAGGGTGCTTTTTCCAGCGCCATTCCGTCCGATAATTCCCAGCGCCTGTCCTTGGTGAACGTTGAAAGAAATGTCTTTCAACGCCCAAAACGAATTGCTTTCGTTCATCCGCCCATGCAAACGGCTTTTGGGTTTGGTCAAGGTATCAATCAATGTTTCACGAAAGGTACGATAAGCTGCCGGCGCAGCGCCCAGTCGGTAGCGCTTTACCAATTTGATTGACTTCTACTGAATATTTGCTCATGGTCTCAGCCGTCCTCAAATCAAATCGGCAAACTGCCGTTCCATTCGCCGAAAATAGAATAATCCGCCTACCAGAATAATGACGGCGATCAAGGCACTGAACACCATACTTTGAATCGGGAGCTCAGCATAAACGCCCAGCATTGACGAGCGGAAACCATTGATCACACCAACCATCGGGTTCAGGTTATAGATAAACTGCAACGTCGGATCCTGGATCATGCCGGATCCATAGGCGATAGGAGAAAGGTACATCCACAGTTGACTGATGAATGGAACAATGTAACCGATATCGCGGTACATCACATCCATGGCTGAAAACCACAGACTGACGCCGAACGCGGTCAATACCGTCAGGAAGAGGTAGTAAGGGATCAGCAGCGCGTATATGTTCGGAGAATAGCCAAAATAGAACATCAAGCCGACCAGGATCGGCAGCGCAACAAAAATCCACGATACATGCCAACACAGACGAGAGCGGCAATACTACCCGCGGAAAATAAATTTTTGTGATCATGTTGCGGTTACCGACGAGCGAACGGCTGGCATTCCGAAATGAATTCTCAAACAGCTGCCAGGGAAGCAGCCCTGCCAGCGAGAAAAGCGGATATGGGATCCCGTCCGATGGTACTTTTGCAAAATTCCCAAAAAGATTGAGAAGACGACCATGGTCAGCACAGGCTGGATAACCGCCCAGGCAACACCAAGGATAGTCTGCTTATAACGCACTTTCAAGTCGCGCCAAGTTAGAAAATAGACCAGTTCCCGGTAGCGGGACAGTTCCTTCAGGTCGACAATTTTCCAACCGGAAGTGGGTTTTATGATGGTTCGGAGCGGGACGCTCTGCAGTTTCTTTTCCAAATTTCGCTCCGATTATCCTTTCGCGAGAATCGCATCGCGGTTTTCGATGTAATAATCCAACGTTTTTTCAGTCCGTTATGAAAATCCATCTGAGCAGCATAGCCAAACTTCTGTTTTGCGCGGGTCACGTCCAGCGCACGGCGCGGCTGACCATTGGGCTTGCTGGTATCAAACCGCAATGCACCTTTGAAACCGATCAGGTCGCGAATCAATTCCGCCAGATCGCGGATGGAAATTTCCATACCCGATCCAATGTTAACAGGGTCGGGCTCATTGTAACTTTCAGCAGCCAGCACAATCCCTTCAGCAGCATCACCGGCATAAACAAATTCACGCGTAGGCGAGCCATCGCCCCAGACAACCACTTCCGGATCATTGTTCAATTTTGCGCTGTAAAATTTATGAATCAATGCCGGGATCACGTGCGAAGATTTCGGGCTGAAATTATCGCGGGACATACAGATTGACCGGCAACAGAAAAATCGAATTAAAACCATATTGCTGACGATAAGCCTGAGACTGAACCAGCAGCATCTTTTTTGCCAGCCCATAAGGCGCATTAGTCTCTTCTGGATAACCATCCCAAAGATCATCTTCCTTGAAAGGGATCGGTGTGAATTTCGGATAAGCACAGATCGTACCGATCGCAATCAGTTTCTCGATCCCGAATTGCCAGGCTTCGTGGATCAGCTGTACACCCATCATCAAGTTATCGTAAAAAAATTCTGCGGGATGCTCCATGTTGGCGCCGATGCCGCCGACATTTGCAGCAAGGTGGAAAATCACATCCGGTCTGGCATCATTCAACAGTCTGCGAATAGCGTTGGGTTCAATCAGGTTATAGTCTTTCTGATGCGGAATGAAGATGTTGTCCGCCCCGCGTTTTTTGAGACTTTCCTGAACAAAACTGCCCAAAAATCCGGCACCGCCGGTAACGCATATCCGTTTCTTTGTGAGGTCAATGCGATCGCTCATTTCCTGCCTGCTCCTTTCGCATTTGGCTGAGATGCCGGCGCTTCCTGAACAAGGCGGACCTCCAACCCAAAAACTTCAATAGAAGGATTCGTTCTTTTGCCGCTGCTGGTGCTTCGGATCACAGGGTTCAGCCCCTGCTCAAAAGCAAGCAGCCGGCAAATTTCCGCTGCATCGCCCTCCCCGTAGATCACCAGTTCGTTCGCTTCTGTCTGCGCCAATTTGCGCCATTCAGATATCACTACATGAAACTGATCACAGATCTGGCGGAACGGCAAAAAAGTCTGACGCAAAGATTCCGCGGCAAACTTTTCGAGGATTTTCAGTCCCTTATCCGTTACGGAATATCTATTTTTTTTTCTGGAAAGCGCATTCGTCTTCAAGAGCCCTTGCTTTTCCAACTTTTTGAGGCGCCGGTTCACTGTACCGACAGCAATTTTCAACCGATCCGCCACTTTTGCCTGAGAAAGATCAGGGGCTTTTACGATCAGTTTGATAATTTCATGATCTTTCCGGTCAAAGTCATCAATCGTCGTCATAGGGCTACAATATTCAATGGCTGAATTATATCTCAAACCGGAATTCGGTCAAGCTACCCCATCGGCTCGAGTCATGTCAAGGTTGAAGATCCTGATTTCCAATTGACTTTCGTCTTAACCAGAAATCGCTGAAATCGTGTATGGAAACGCTGTACAATTAGATTGATCATATTGAATTATGGAGGCAACTATGCTTATTCCTCTGGCGATGCAGCAAAAAATCATCAACTGGCAACGGCACTTTCATCAACACCCTGAAATCAGTTTTCAGGAGTTTGAAACCGCTCGCCGGATCAAGGATCTTTTAACATCTTTTGGCCTCAATCCCCAATCGGTGGGGGAAACGGGGCTGGCTGCGGATCTTGCCGGTACGGGCAACGGCGGCGATCAGCGTTGCCTGTTGTTGCGGGCAGATATTGATGCCTTGCCGATTCAGGAAGAAAGCGGATTAGAATGGCAATCGGCAGTCCCCGGCGCCGCTCACCTTTGCGGTCATGACGGTCATACAGCTGCGTTGCTTGGGGCAGCTGCCTGGTTGAGTGAAAACCGGCACCGTTTTTCAGGAACGATCCGATTTGTATTTCAGCAAGCTGAGGAACTGGCATCTGGTGCGCCGCTGTTCGTTGATGGCGGTTGGTTGAAAGGGGTTGATTCGGTCGCTGCGCTTCATTTTTGGCCTCCTCTGGAAAGCGGAAAAATCGCCTGCGAGTACGGTCCCGCCATGGCAGGCTGCGAGCGATTCGAAATCAGCGTCAGCGGGAAAACAGCTCATATCAGTACGCCGCAATTCGGACTGAACGCAATGATTCCGGCAACTCAGATTTTGCTCGCGATCCAATCCGGCTTGACCCAGCAATTTTCCCCTTTTGAGAATATCCTCATCGGGATCGGTTTGTTAGAAAGCGGGACACAATATAACGTGATCCCCGCTGAGGCCCGAATGAAAGGAACAACCCGCTTCTTCGATGAAAAACTGCGTCTCAAAGCAGCGGAAATGATCCGCATTATGGTTGAAAACATCTCGAAGGCACACGGCATGCAAGGCAGCGCAACGTTTTCCACCTATCAGCCAGCCGCAATCAACGATGACCGCTTTACGAATCTGGCGACTCTTACGGCAAAGTCCATCGTCGGCGAATCGAATGTCCTCAACGAGCTCCCTCATGGATTTGCGGGGGATGATTTTTCATGGTTTCAAGACAGCGTCCCGGGGGTTTATGTGAAGATCGGGACATTTGATCCTGCCCGTCCTCAGACCGGCAACGCGCTTCACCACGCAGCCTTCACGCTGGACGATCGTGCGATCCTGATCGCGGGGGAATTCTTTATCCGATACGCACTGAATTTTTTTGGATGTTCTCAGGATTGAGAGAGAACATGAAGGCGGGTTCATTCCAATTTGCGTGTGGTGCAAGTCAAACTGGAAGATAAGGCATTTTGACCAAATGAGGCAATAAAAAAGCTTGTTCCAATCTGAAGTTTGAAAACCGACAAAATGAAAGCGGTTCATTAAGGAGATAAGAAAAATTATGAATTGGTACCAGATTCAGCGTTGAAAAGATGAATAAATGATCCAAAAATCCGCCAAGTTTGTAATCAATTTCTTGACGGATCAGCCAATCCTCTTATAATTTTAGCCATGAAAAAGCATCTTTTTTTGAGTAAAGGTCTACTTTGCTCGTGTCTGTGGCGAGGAATACCTTACAAAACTAGTTTTGGCTGAAGTACCCGTAGCTAACGAAATTATTTGGCGAACGGTATTCCTCGCGTTTTAAGGCAATGGCTAAGAAGTCCGTTCGTTTTTTATTTAAAACGACAGCTTATTACTGCGGACGAATGATAGTTTTTATTAAGGAGTAAGGAAGGAGTAAGTAATGAAAAGAAGTAAATTATTAATCGTTTCTATTGTCTTCATAGCTGTCCTCTTCAGCTTCATTACCGGTTCCGCACAGTCAAACGGCGGAACATTGACAATCGGGCTGGCTGTTGAACCGATTTCTCTCGATCCGGCTGCCGGGCTTTATATCCCTGAACAATTTTTAGTGCAACAGATTTATGATTCGCTTGTCTATTCCGATCCAGAACAGAACCTCCACCCCGGACTGGCTACGGAGTGGGAAATCAATCCGGAAGGCACAGAATTCACATTCAAACTGCGACAGGACGTAAAATTCCATGATGGAACACCGTTCAACGCTGAAGCGGTCAAAGTTTCCTTTGATCGGGCAGCGAAAGGAATGTCTGTAGCCGCCGCTGCTCCAGCCTCGCTGGTCAACTATCTGGAGACTGAAGTTATCGACGACCTCACCGCAAAAATAAAGTTTTCATCGCCCCACGCCACCTTTATCCAGGACCTGACTCGTCCATGGCTGATGATCTCTTCGCCGGCCGCCATTGAGAAATATGGGCTGGATTACGGGCAGCACCCGGTCGGAACCGGCCCATTCATGTTCGTGGAATGGGCGGCGCAGGATCATATCACCCTGGCAAAAAACCCTGATTATGTCTGGGGCCCTGAATTTTTCACACACACAGGGCCCCGCACTTGTGGATGAAGTTGTCTTCCGCGTACTGCCGGAAGCCGCAATCCGCCTGACTGCCGTTCAGACCGGCGAAGCGTTGATCGTGCAAGATCCTTCTCCGTTAGAAACGTCCCAATTAAAAGCGGAAGGCGTTATGCAAGTTTTCGATTTCACAGCGCCCGGCATGACCTCACACCAAATGATCAACGTTGAAAAAGAACCGACCAACGATATTAACGTTCGCAAAGCGATGATTCATGCTGTTGATCAGGAAACGCTGGTCCAAACCGGGTTTTATGGGCTGTCGCAACCGGCTCATAACATCCTTTCTCCTACCACTTGGGCATACAACGAAGCAGCGAACAACCTGTACCGTTATGACCCGGAAAAGGCAGCTGCATTGCTCGAGGAAGCAGGCTGGGTTGACAGCAACGGCGACGGTATCCGAGAAAAAGACGGACAAAACCTGCACATCGAATATCCGGCATTACCGGCATATGAGGAAGCATTCATGGAATTGCTGGCTTATTATCTGACTCAGGCTGGATTCGAAGTGAACATCACCAAGTTGGACGATGCGGGTATTTCCGAGTTTGGGTATAGCGGCAAACATAACATCCTAAACATGGGCTGGATCAGCCGTGACCCGTCCGTGTTGAGCTATACGTATGACTCTGCTAACATCGAAAGCGGAACACAGTCGGCTTATACTCGTTTCCACAATGAACGGCTGGACGAAATCCTGCGCACTGCGCCGACCGAATTGGATACTGAAACACGAAAAGCGTTATACATGGAAGCACAAACGATCATGATGGAAAACGCGATTCTGATTCCGCTCCACTGCTACGGCAACGTCTATGTGGCTGATCCGTCAGTCACGGGCTTCCGGTTTGATCCGGAAGGTTTTCCATATCTTTATGAGATTTCGATAACGGCAAATTAAAACGATGTGGAATTATTTAGGGCGCAGACTGCTGACGTCCGCATCAATCTTGATCGGCGTATCGATATTCACATTTTTGATGCTCCATCTCGTCCCGGGTGATCCGGTACGGGCATTGATCGGCAGGCAGTCCGTTACACCTGAACGACTGGAAGAAATCAGGCAGGAGATGGGGTTAAACAACCCCATCCCTGTCCAATATTTTCAATATATTCAAAAAGTTGCTCACGGCGACCTTGGCAGGTCGCTCAAGAATAACCGATCCGTGCTGGAATCGATCAAGGAACAGTTCCCCAGCACAATCAAACTCACAGTTCTTGCGCTGACGCTCTCCACCTTTTTCGGAATCCTGCTGGGAGCTATTTCAGCAGCATCCTATAACAGCTGGCTTGACCGGTTTTTATCCATTTTTTGCCTCAGTGGCATATCCATCCCACCTTTTTTTCTGGGATTATTGTTGATTCTCTTCTTTTCAGTGAGAAATAACTGGCTGCCGGCAGTTGCCAAAACCAGCGACCTCAGAGGAATGATCCTGCCTGCATTAACATTGGCATTGGGTGAAGCTTGTTGGCTCGCGCGACTGGTGCGCACCAGCATTCTGGATGAAATGAACAAGAATTATCAAAACCTTGCCAAAGCCAAAGGCGCCAGCAAATCTGCCATCTTATGGGGACACATTTTGCCGAACGCTTTGATTCCGATTGCGACAGCCATCAGCATCCAATCGGTTTATCTTCTGGCAGGGTCCGTTGTGGTTGAATCAATTTTCGCGCGGCAGGGAATCGGCAGGCTTGCCGTCAACGCTATTCAAAATCGTGATTTTCCGCTGGTACAGGGAACGGTCACGGTAATCGCGGTCGTTTATGTGCTGATTAATACACTGACAGATCTTTTTTATGCCATTGTTGACCCGCGGGTGAGGTTAAAATGAGCGATTTTTCCTTCATCACCCAAGTTTTACAAATGAAGCGCGAAAAACCCTGTGAGCGTTTCTATTGCAATTTCAACTTTATGATAGGTCTGATTATCCTGATCATCCTGGTGATCGGAACCGTATTTGCACCGATGATCGCCCCGCATGATGTCAACAAGGCAAACCCGACGGCAACATTCATTGCTCCGGGTTCAGAACATCTGATGGGCACAGATAACATCGGCAGGGATATCTTTTCGCGTTTTCTGTACGGCGGAAGAGTTTCTCTGCTTGTCGGGTTGATCGCCATGTTCATCGGCATGTTTTTTGGCTCGCTGATCGGAATTACAGCCGGATATTATGGATCATGGGTGGACAGCATCCTCTCCTGGGCAACCGAAGTTCTGATGGCCTTTCCCGGAATGCTGCTGGCACTTTCTGTAATGGCAATTCTGGGCCCGGGATTATCCAATGTGATGATCGCGGTAGGCGTCGGTTCAATCCCCTCGTTCATGCGGATGGCACGCAGTTCCGTGATCAAAACCCGTGAAATGGATTTTATCGACGCAGCCCGCACGATTGGCTGTTCTGATTTCAGAATCCTGATGTTTCACATTCTGCCAAACATCTTGCGTCCTTCCATAGTACTGGCAACGCTGGGCATTGGCGGCGCAATGCTGGAAGGATCCTCGCTCAGCTATCTTGGTCTCGGGGCTCAGCCGATGACGCCGGAATGGGGCTCGATGCTCTCAGCCGGGCGCGCCTACCTCAACAACGCCTGGTGGGTCAGCGTTTTCCCGGTTTTGGAATATTTCTGGCAATCCTCAGTATCAATCTGATCGGCGAAGGTCTGAGTGAAATTCTCGATCCAATGAATAGACGATAGAATCCGCAAAGAAGGCAGCGCAAATCAAAACAATGGCAAAACTGATCATCAACGGTACCATCAAAACAATTTTTCCAGACCAAACCATCGCAACAGCAATTTGATTGAGGGTGATCGTATCCAAAAGATCGGTGATCCAAACCAGATCAATCTGGGTTTATATGACAATGTCGAGGTCATTGACGCACAAAACGCGGTCATCCTTCCCGGATTCATCGACGGGCATAACCATTTTACGCTGATGGGAATTCAGATCGCAGAGTTGAATTTGGGCGAAATGTTCAGCCGTATCGAAATTCTGGACAGAATTCGCGCCCGTCATCTTGAACTTGATTCAGGAAAACCGTTGATCGCCTACAATTACGAATTCGAACATATCGCTTATGAAGACCGCCTGACAGCAGACGACATCAGTACCGTTGCACCAGGGCGAATTATCCGCATCACAGATCGCAGCGCGCATATGTCAGTAACCAATCACTACACACTGAAGGCGGCTGAAATCCAGCTGCAGCCATATGACTGTTATCGAAAGGATGAAGTCGGCGCGTTTTCCGGTGAAATATGCGGCGTTGCCAACACCCAGATCAACAGCTTTTTACAGGCACGTTTTCAGGATCCGCAGATGCTCAAGCTGATTTGGAAACATGCAGCGGATATCGCAATCTCTCATGGAGTAACGATGGTCCACGGCATGATTCCTGAAGAGGAAACGGGTGAACTGGTCAGTTATGATGAATGTCTCCCGATTAATCTGAAAATCTATTCTGAGACAAAAAACGTAAAGTGGATCAAATCGCTGGGCTTAAAGCAAATCGGCGGCTGTGGCAAGGTGATGGTCGATGGGGATACCGGACCCTATACCGCGGCTTTTTTGGAGCCCTATAACGACCGCCCTGAGACGCGGGGACTGTTGTACTACTCTGATGATGAATTGGAAGATTATGTCTGGGAAGCCCATTCCGCCGGGCTGCAAGTAGCGCTGCATTGCGTTGGCGATGCCGCTTCCGAGCAGTTCCTGAACGCAGTAGCGCATGCGCAGGAAAAAAGCGGCAAGCGTATTCGTCATCGCATCGAACATTTCGAATTCCCGAACGCCGAACAACTGGTATGGGCGAAAAAGCTGGGCGTCGCCGTCTCGCTACAACCGGCATTCAATTATTATTGGAACCACGACACTTATATCGAACAGCTTGGAGAAGAACGCGCGCGGCATGCAGACCCCGTTCAACGTTTCTTACAGCATGACCTGATCACCGGGTTCGGTTCTGATTGCACCGTGACGCCCTGCAACCCGCTGTGGACCATCTCATGTGCCATGCACCACTCCATCCCGGAAGAACGGATCGATATCCGGCAGGGACTGTTCCATCACACGATGGGAGGCGCACAGCTCGGATGTGAAGAAATGCAGCGTGGCAGTATTACGGAAGGCAAAATTGCAGACCTGGTCTTTCTTGGCGCCGATCCAACGCTGGTCGAACCTGGAGAAGTGAAAGATATTCCGATTCTGAGGACTATGGTTTGCGGTGAAACGGTTTATTCCGCAGGATAAGCCGCGCCGCTCAAGTTGACGTACGTCAAACGCTCTGCCAAAAAGCTTTTTGGTCAGCATCCTGCAACGATCTATTCAGCGGCATGCCCCAATAATACAAATTGGTGTGCAAATCGTGATACAAAGGTCAATTTTTACAAATAATACCTTTTCACTTTACAAAAAAAACCTGTTTTCGCAAAAAATATATAAGCTGTTCGGCAATTTCGTATTGGCGTATTTCTTGCACGTTAATCAAAAAAAAGATTATTTGGTGCGTTTAAAAATTACGAAAGGGCATGTCGTGAAAAAAAGTATAAAAATCAATTTCTTCTTATTCTTTGCATTATTCTGGGTTTCACTCCTGGCAATAATTAACCCAGTAATCGCCCAAACCCCATTAGTCACGGTCGAACGACTCTTGATACCGGCAGGAAGAGGCCCATTTGCTGAATATGCTTCCGGACAAGCCCGAACCTATCTTAACAATGATACGAAAGCGTTTAAAATCAACATCGATGGGCAAACCCTTTCCGCGCCGCTCATTGATGGAAGACTTCAGCTTACCGTTCCAAAAATGATGTGGTTTGATGTTGAAACAGGACCGAATTTCATTTTTTCCGGAGAAAATATTGTCATCCGGGATTGGGACCGGATCATTATCGACAGGACGACCGATCCGAATAACTACATTCTTTCTTTTCCATTAAAAACGATCGATCCCACAACCAAAGGAATCGTCAGTTTTGACTTCTGGACACATGACAAGCAGACCGTACCGACTCTGTTTGTTTTCAATACGACCGTTTCCATTATGGACAAAGATAAAAACGTGTTGAGTACTGCCACAATGGCAGATCCGTTTATCCTGGGAAATACTGCTACCAAGTTTTTCGTGGCACGAGCGAGATTTATTTCAATAAACAATCTTGTCACTGATCGTCGCGCTATTTACGCTGGAGCACAATTAACTGAACCAAATCCCCCAAGTCGAAACTATATTGACCAAACCGAACGGAACCGGTCGCTTATGCTTCCAGAATATGCGAACGGAGATACTTTGGCGGTAAATTCACGCGGGCACTTGCCGAAGGAACGTTGCGGGTTCCCGCGCCAACTTACAGCTGTCTGACTGGGTATATGCACAGCGCTGTTCGATGCAACCTGCAGCGTTGGCTGGGCTGCCGATCCAAATGATCCAAGTGTTTACATCCGCACGATGAGCGGATATCAGGGCAATCCCGCATATATGAGCTCCCGGAGACCGCCCTCTCGCTTGAAGTGCATTTCGTGATTTCCACGCCGCCAATCCGATCTATTTTACCTATCCAAACGCAATTGTTAACAGCTCCACAACTACCACCATGTCATTGGTCGACTCAAAACCGATTAATTTTGATGATACTACCGAAGATCCTATTACCTATTCCGACTCATTAATTTCCACCATCAACAGTACGATCGCTTTACAATTCGCAAAATCAGCCGTAACCAGCAAAACTAATTTCGATGAAGGCGAGATGCATCATTGGTCGCTTCCCTATACAACAACAGTTTTCAATCAAAACAGTGCACCAATCCAAATTAACGACTTTAAGGATCACGATTTTGACTCACGAATCTTCCTCGAAGAACTGGCTATTCCATTGGAACTGAACGCACATGTTAAAGAAATCTGGGCAACTCCTCAGGGCGGCGGAGCGGAAATCGCGCTAAAAGGGGATCTGACCCTGAGAGAAACTGAAACGCATGCCATCTATACCGTTGAAGCTGCCACGAAAGCCGCAGTAGATGCACAAGTGCTCGCTGTCGAGCAAAATGGCGCAGATCCATCATCGCTGGAACCAATCACTCGCATGTATCAGGCGTATCGGATCGAATTTGAAGCCGACAATAACACAATTGGACCCGGCACAGATTATTCAATTATCTGGGGATTCAAATTGACAAATCCGTATCAATTGGCGTATACGGTTTATCCTGATCCTCAGCCATCCAAATTTTGCGTAAAAGGCGCTGGCACACCTGCAAATAAGAACTATTTTTGTAATTTTGCCAGTATAAGCGCAAATCTTGTCGCGCTTAATTCCAATCTTCCCATTGAAAGTGTGACAACTACGCTTGAGAGATCCGATAGCACCCAGATTGAAAAGATCAACCCGCGAATCGTTTCACATGATCCAGTGCGTGCCAACAATGATATGCTTCAAGTTTATTACAACCTGGGAGCCCGCGTTTTATCCTCTTGGAACTTTAGTTTTTCAGATGTGCCTGCCAAATACCGGTTTGATAATATGAAGGTCGTTGCCTTGCTCCCGCCTGGCGTCGACTACGATGATCCAGAAGCGGATGATCCAAAAGCGCTTTCCGGATTCTATGCGTCCAACGAAAAAATGCGCCAGTTTACAAGATCAAAAACGGTTGTACCGAACTATAAAAACACAGGCTTGACCGCAGTTATTTTGGAATTTGATCCGTTCACCCGAAAAGATATCACGGATCTGCAAAGATTTAATTTGAGCTTCGGGATCCCATTTAAATTAGGCCGCTATTCAATTTATTCTGAGAAAATGGACGCTTATCAGGATGAATATAGTGATCGGGCAGGAATGATTCCGGATAATATCCCGAACAAAATCTTTTTGGCGCTAAGCTATGATGGGATCGACAATTGGCAGGGCGGCCCCGGGGACGGAACCATTCCAAACACAACCGCGCCATATAATGCGACTGTCACCAGTTCGACAACGGAGGTCACAACCACAACGCAAGGGCGCTACCTGTTTTATGACCGGCTGGATTTCGATGATGATGAGATCATCGACGAACCAATGCTGATCCTATCTTTGAAGTTCCTCGCATTATTCGACGCCTTCTCAGACGCTGAAAAATTAACGTACACAGAGGGAAATGAGCCGACGCAAAAGCTGAATGAATTGAAAGCCAATGAGCCATTTTTCTACCGGTTTCAGGCGAATAATAACAGCCCACGAACGCTTGATTCACTGGTTTTATATGACGTACTGCCATTTGTTGGTGATACTAATTATCCGCATCCGGGCGGAGAGCCATATCCAAACCGGGATTCTGCATTCCGCCCTGTGATGACGGGTCCAGTCATTCCTTCTGTCACAGATCTCTTTGACATCAGTTATTGCACAGCTGCAAGTCCTAATTGGAATCCGGTCGAAGGCGCTGCAGACGATGGTTGTGACTGGCAGGCGACTCCGGCAGACTGGTCCGCTGTAATCGCCATCCGGATCACGCTGGCGGAAGACAAAGAAATTGGAATGTTTTCCTTCCCTTA
Organism: Flexilinea sp.; assembly: GCA_040766005.1. Classification (GTDB taxonomy): domain Bacteria; phylum Chloroflexota; class Anaerolineae; order Anaerolineales; family Anaerolineaceae; genus Flexilinea. The sequence goes on from JAXGRI010000015.1 coordinate 19,154, forward strand.
TTTTGAGGTTCCCATGTCCATGCCGCCGGCTGGAGCCGCTCATGCGGAGAGTTATCTGACCGCGAAGAACGGCTTTATGCTCTCTTATGACGCTGGAACAACCTTTGCCAAATCGAACGACGTTCAGGTTGGGCGCCTCGTCTCCTTCCCGGTTACGAAAATCTGGAACGGCGGTAAAGATTATCCGGAGGTGACGGTTCATGTTTACGCCGATGGCGCAGAGGAACCTGTGCCAGACCAAACTGTCACGCTGAATGCGGAGAACAATTGGACTGGTGTTTTCGAGAATCTCAAGGGGTACACAGACGAAGATCCCCCGAATCCAATCACATATACGGTAAAAGAAATGCACCCTGCGGATGGCGAAGCCGATCCTTTAGAAAACTATACGACCTCGATCACCGGAAGTGTGACCGCTGGAAACATTCAGGGCTTTGAGATTACCAATACCTATGTTATCCCAACCGGAGAGATCAACGCTGAAAAAATTTGGGTAGAAGGCGAGCTGACAGTTCGTCCTACAGTTTATTTCCGGTTGTTCCGTCAGATCGGCGCAAATGGTACGCCAGAACCCGTCCCCGCTGAACAGGCAGCAATCATGCCTCTGCCAGCAGGTACGACGACAGTCACCTGGGAAACCGTAGCGTTGACAAACGAAGATGGCGAACCGTATATTTTCACAGTTCGTGAAACGGATGAAACCGGAGAGGACGCAATTCCCGAAAATTATTCAAAAGCAGAAAGCGGACTGACTGTTACGAATACGTACATCAAGGAGGACCCTGATCTGCCAGGGACTGGCTTCCCTATAAAGAAACAGTAAATCAAACCAGAAGAGCGGACCTTGAATCCGCTCCGATTGTGATCATTCTGTTTATTACTGCATCGTAAAAGTAACCACTAATCATTTGACGAAGGTGCCCAGTTTTGAGCACCTTCGTTTGTGTTATATCAGGTGATAAAGTCTCGCGCAAACTTCACCCGTTGCGGCAAAGCTGAGCGCCTGAAATGCTCAACATGGTTGTGCAATGCACCTAAAATTCCAATAAATTAAAGAAAACGATACTTTTTTACAATAATTTACAATTTTCGTCTTTCACTGCCGATGTGTCAAATACGACAGATAAATCATAATAGATCCAGCCACAGCAGCATTCAATGACTCAATCCCGCCTTTCATTGGCAGCGCTGCAATTTCATCACAGGCATTGCGCGTCAGCCGGCGCATCCCTTCACCCTCGCTGCCAACAACCAGCGCGAGGTTCCCTCCCAGCCGGGCAGGATCCGGCGCTGCAGCATCCTCACCGCCATCCATTCCAATCACCCAAACCCCACGTTCATGAAGAACCTGAATCGCCTGCGCCAGATTCATCTGCACAATCGCGATATGTTCGGTTGAACCGACAGAGGAGTGCACCACAGCCGGCGTTATGCCGGCAGCCCTTGCCTGCGGCATGACCACTCCATGCATCCCCGCCGCTGCCGCAGTCCGAATCAGCGTCCCCAGATTCTGTGGATTTTGAATCAGGTCCAGCAGGAGCACAAACAACGGTTCATTTTTCGCTTCTGCCGCGCTAAAGATGTCCTGTATTGCAGCATAATGGTAACCGCTGACTTCCAAAGCCAATCCTTGATGGTTCGGATCTATTGCATCCAACTGCCTGCGGTCAACCGGAGCGGCATGTACTTTCCGCTGTGCTGCCATCTGAATGATCTCCGCAAGCGTGCCTTTGGGTTCCGCGCCGCGCAGAACAAAAAGCCGGAAAATTTCCCGGCTTCGTTTATTCAAAATTTCAAATGCCGCATTACGGCTGGTAATCCATTCTTTTCATCGGAGTCTATTCCCAATGCCAGAAGTACCTCGCGGAATCTTCCAAAATCACGCCCCGTGCTTTCAGCTGGTCGCGCACCAAACCAGCGCCCAGTTCTTTGCTTGCGCAATTCCAGCCGAAGATCAATCAACATTTGAATAAAAGGATCAGCGGATTGTCCGCCCTGATCTGCTGCCTCTTCAGCCATCATCAGCCCAAAGACCTGCAGCAGTTCTCGCAGCTGATCCTGCGCGGGTTTCAACTGTTCTTCAGAAGCGTTCTGATCCCGGGAATGGTTGATCAACCGAACCAGCTCAAACAGATGGCCTAGCGCACCGGCCGAGTTAAAATCATCATCCATGCAGGTGATAAACCCGTCTTTTGTCGCAACCCGCTGCGCTTCCAGCGCCTGCAGCACCTCATCCGACGCACCATGTACGCCGGGGAGCGCCGGCCGCAGCCCTGATTTCAGCCGGTCAAGCGCTTTTTCTGCCTGTTCAATCACATCCGGACTGAACACAATCGGATTGCGATACGCGGAATTGAGAACCAGATAACGGAACGAATCCGCGCTATGCAACTGTAAAAATTCATCTATACTGATGATATTGCCGAGCGATTTGGACATCTTTTCACCGCGCAGCTGCAGCATGCCGTTATGAACCCAGTAACGGGCGAACGGCTCTCCGGAATAACTTTCGCTTTGGGCAATTTCATTCTCATGATGCGGGAAAATCAGGTCGTTTCCTCCACCGTGAATGTCAATTGTCGTACCAAAATAATGCTGATTCATCGCAGAGCATTCAATATGCCAGCCGGGACGCCCCTTCCCCCAGGGAGACTCCCAGGCGGGTTCGCCTGGTTTTGCCGACTTCCACAAGGCAAAATCCAGCGGATCCTCTTTTCGGTCGTCCGCATCTTTGCGAACGCCGGCGCGCATGTCATCCAAATTCCTGCCGGAGAGCTTGCCGTAATCCGCCTTTTTTCGAACGCGATAATACACATCGCCATCCATCGGATAAGCCATCCCTTTGTCAATCAGCGTTTGTACCATGTCAATGATCTGCTCAATTTCATGCGAAGCGCGCGGATTATAAGTCGCCGGTTCAATGTTCAGATCCGCAAGATTTTTGCGATAATCCTCAATATATCCTTCAGCAAGCGCAAAAGGATCCACCTGCATCTCATTTGCGCGTTGAATAATCTTGTCATCCACATCGGTATAGTTCATTGCTAATTGAACTTCATATCCGCGATACGCCATATAACGGCGCAAAATATCAAAAACCAGCGCGGACATCGCATGTCCGATATGGGCCTTGTTGTATACCGTCGGTCCGCAAACATACATCGTGACGACGTTTGGCGTCAGCGTCTCCAATGGTTCTTTTTTTCTTGTAAGCGTGTTATAGATCCGAATTGCCATGTTTTGTCCGTTCCTTTATTCCAGACGGGCAAATATCATCCTGCCAACCGCAGTCTGGAGAATCTTCGTTACTATCACCGAAATCTCCTGGTTCAGGAACTGGCGTCCGCCTTCGATAACGACCATTGTGCCGTCCTCGATATAGCCGACTCCCTGATTATATTCCTTCCCTTCTTGTATCACCTGAATCTGCAGCGTTTCGCCCGGAAAGATAATTGATTTTACAGCGTTTGCCAGATCGTTCACATTTAAAATATGAACACCCTGCAAATTTGCTATCCGGTTCAAATTATAATCGTTCGTCAGGATTTTGCAGTCCTGTTGTTTGGCAAGAAAAATTAATCGGTTTTCTGTATCGAGAGAATCGTTCGCGGGAACATTTAAGATTTCAATCTTCTCACCAAATTCCTTCTGCAGTTTGCAGAGGATTTCCAGTCCACGCCTTCCACGTTGTCTTTTCAACCCATCTTCTGAATCTGCAATCGATTGAAGTTCCTTCAAAATAAAAGTTGGGATACAGATGGTTCCCAAAAGAAATCCGGAGCGAACAATTTCCGCAATCCGCCCATCAATGATCACGCTGGTGTCAACCAGAATTTTCTCCTGCACCAATCTTTGATCGGTTGCATTCTGCTTGTCGTTGAACCAGGGTGGCAAGAGATGATTGATATAGTGACGATAATGAACAGCCAGCCGAACACCCAGATACATAAAAACCGCAGTGGTGATTAAAGGAATCGCAGGCTTGAACACATCTGGAAGAAATGCCAATGGTACCGAAATTAAAGCTTCGATCAGAAGTCCTGCAATTAAACCAATCACACCCGAGACAAGGATATCGATCGGCATGTTTTCCAGTTTCATCCGTAATTCCCGCACTGGGTTGACTACCAGTAGCTGCAGGGAGATCACTCCAATAAAACCGCCGAGAATTGAATAAATCAAAACCCAGCGGCGTGGCGGTATGTGAGCGGCTATCCATCCTGGATAAAAATTGAATGCAACATAGCATGATATTGCGGCGCAAACAAAAAAACCGATGAGATGGATTGTGGCCACAACTTTTTTAGGAAGTTGTCTATCTTCAGTTCGTTTCTCCGGACGGACGCCGGCGGATGATAATTTATCATTCATAGCCTGATTTACCTGTTGATTTGGCGATCCCGTCTTCTTTTCCCGATCGGAACCATTTTCTAAATCGTTTTGCAGAGATTCAGTTGGACAAGAATATGAAGTCTGATCTATTTCAAATTATTATAATAACTTATTGTGAATAAATCCACAAAGTCGGTTAATAATTTACTGATTGAAAACTTTCATAAAAGAATTTTATTTTATCGAACCGATTTTCTGCGATCGCTTTTTTGCAGCATCACATTTCATTTTTAAATTTACATAAATATACTAAATAAATCGATATAAGGAAGAATAAAGAAAGACAATGATTAAAAGTCTTCACTCGACAATTTTATTTCAGAGAATAAGTGCACAAAAAATTATCAGGGGAAAACCATTCCCAACCCACTACCCTTTAAAGGAAAGAAGAACGTCCTTAACATCGCAGATGTTCTTCTTCTCTCACGAGGAACCGTCTCGGAATCTTCCGTAAATCCGGCAAAAAACTATTTTCCAAGCGAATGGTGTTGTTTCTTATCCCGGATGAACAAGAACAAATAGCCTCCAGTCGCGACCAATGCAGAGAAGGTGGCACCAAGCCAGATTGCCCGCGGCTGATAACGGTCGTACAAAGACCCTGCCATGACAGGGCCAAATGCATATCCGATCGGATGTGCCAGATTGTAAATACTCATATAGCGCCCGCGGGCATCAACCGGCGCCCTTTCTGCGGTTAATGACAATACCGTAGGCGTTATCAGCAGCTCGCCAATTGTCATGACCACCATCGACAAACAAAACCAAAGCACGTTTGCATAAGTTCCGAACATCAAAAATCCAATCACATAAAATCCTGCAGCAACGGTCATCACCTTATATCCGTTCAGGTGCTTCGTGGCGCGCATTATTGGCATTTGCAAAAACACACACATCAGTGCATTAACTGTAAAGACAATGCTGATATGATTTTCTGGAATCGCATGAGCTTCGCGTGCATAAAGCGATAACAGGTTGAATACGACCGAGGTCCCCATATAGATGAAAACCATCATCATGATAACCATGATAAATGCCCCGTCCTGCAATACGTCACGCAAACGCGTTGGGTTGACTTTCCTTGTTTCAACAGAAACCGAATTCGGCAGTGTTTCTTGGATTTTTAACGACATAAACACAAAAGAGATCAGGTATCCACTTGCTGCGATCCAAAAAATCATTTGATAGGAATGAGCTGCGATGATACCGCCAACAATCGGGCCAATCGCAAAACCGGCGTTGTAGACAATTCTCAACAAAGAATATGCCTCAATCCGGTCTTCCGCATCAACCAGATCAGCGACCATGGCGTTGGATCCAACCGGGAAAAACAGATCCAGAGAGCCCCATAATCCCATCAGCAGCGCAAACTGCCACATGGAGCCAGCAAACGACATCAGTAAATAATATACGGAACCGGCGATGAGCGAAAATAACATCATTTTTCGCCTGCCGAACTTATCAGCGATCGTTCCAGCCAAAAAGGACGTCAGAATTCCGGTCATTGACCGCAGTGAAATCAACAGCGTCGTGACGCTCAGCGGCAGGTTTAATTTCTCGCGCAGATAGATGTTCAGGTATGGCCATGCCATTGATGAACCCACACAAAATATCAGCGTTCCCGCAAATATGATCCATACCTGAACGGGGAAACGCCTGAACGAGCGGCTGTCCTGCATTGAAAGGTACCTCGTCTGAAAACACGAATTGTTAGTGTTTAGTTTATCACAGGCAGAGGTGCAATCCCGCCCGGATATGTAAAGTTTGAACCGGGCAGAACACCTTATTGTCTTTGTTCAGGCGAAAGTACCGAATCTCATGATAAAATTTTTGTCTGAACCTATAATTTAATATCAGATTATGGAAATCAATTCCCTGAACCAAGGAAAGTGCTATGAAAAATCCCGTTCTCGTAACTGCTGCTTGGCCATATGCAAATGCCTTCATTCACGTAGGCAACCTGACTGGGTCCCATCTTCCAGGAGATATTTTCGCCCGTTACCAGCGGTTGAACGGCAGAGATACCATTTTCGTCTCAGGAACTGATTCACACGGGACACCGATCACCGTTCGTGCAGAAGATGAAGGAACAACGCCGGAAGAAGTTTACAAACGCTTCCATGCATCGTTCCTTGAAATGCTGAAGAACGTTGGGATCACATATGACCTATTCACCAGCACACACACTGAAAACCATTTCAAAGTTTCACAGGATGTTTTTCTGGCGCTGCAAGCGAACGGATATCTCTACCGCGCGACTGAAAAGCAGTGGTATTCCGTAAGCCAACAAAAATTCCTGCCAGACCGCTATGTCGAAGGAACCTGCTATCTCTGCGGCTACGGCAATGCTCGTGGAGACCAATGTGATAAATGCAGCAATCTGCTAGATCCAGAACGGCTGATCAATCCACGCTCGAAAATTGATGGATCCACACCGGAATTACGCGAAACCGAACATTACTACCTTGATCTTGGAAAATTACAGCAGAACGTGGTCGATTTCCTGAAATCCCGCGAAGATTATTGGCGTCCGAACGTGATCCGTCAATCGCTTGGGCAGATCCTTGCCAACGAGCTGCATGGCAGAGCGATCACGCGTGACTTGGAATGGGGCATCCCGGTTCCGATTCAGGATGCAGCGGGAAAATGTCTTTATGTCTGGTTTGAGGCGGTCATCGGTTATCTTTCCGCTTCCATCGAATGGGCCGCGCTGCAAGGAACGCCTGATGCCTGGAAACAATGGTGGGAAAACCCGCAATGCAAGTCTTATTACTTCATTGGGAAGGACAACATTCCTTTCCATGCAATCATCTGGCCGGCACAGCTCAGCGGCACCGGAACAAAATTCGGCACTTTTTATGAAGGAAAAGAAAACCTGCCGCTGGTTCTACCCTATGACGTCCCAGCAAATGAATTCATGAACCTGGAAGGCCAAAAAATTTCTGGCAGCCGTAACTGGGCAGTGTATGTTAATGATTTTCTCACCCGCTACGATCCGGATCCGCTCCGTTATTACCTGACCGTCAATATGCCCGAATCACAGGATACCGATTGGGACTGGGAAGATTTCCTGAAGCGCAATAATAATGAACTGGTCGCAACCTGGGGGAATCTGGCGAACCGGGTGATCTCTTTCGCCAACAAGCATTGGGGAGAGATACCTGAATGCGGCGAGCTGGATGAAGAAGATCAGGCATTGATTAACACCATCGCTGCCGGCTTCCAGAGCGTCGGAGTTGAATATGAAGCGGTGCGTCTGCGGGCAGCGCTGTCTGAAACAATGCGCCTTGCATCAGAAGTCAACCGTTACTTGGATGTGAACGCCCCCTGGCAGCTTGTCAAAACCGACAAGACTGCGGCCGGCAGAAAAATCTATACCGCATTGCATGCGATCAACAACCTCAAACTGCTGTTTGCGCCGGTGCTGCCGTTTACATCAGAGAAATTGCATCAGATATTGGGTTTTGAAAGCCATTTGTTCGGAGAAATATATACGCAAAACGTCAGTGACAGCTTGGGAACACACGATGTTAACCGCTATAATCCCGCCGAAGCGTACGGAAAATGGGAGCCACAGGATCTTCCCGCCGGACAGAAATTTGGTGAAATCAGCCCGCTCTTCAAGAAGCTTGAACCGACGATCGTTACCGATGAAAGAGCGCGACTCGGTAATAAACCGTTGGCTTAATCACTGCCCGCGGAGCTTTCGACCGCCGCAGCAACTTCGTTCCGATAAATTTCCGGGTAGGGATCTTCCCCCCGGATTTTGTTTAACGTGAAATTGCAGATCACCTTGATCAATCCCAGAATCGGTGCCGCCAGCAACGCACCGACAACCCCCAAACGCGAACTCAGGATTAAAATTCCGAGGATAACGACCACCGGGTGCAAATCCAGTGCTTCCCCCATCACCCGCGGTACAACAAGGATATTTTCCAATTGCTGAATCAGGATGTAGGCGGCAATGACAACCAGCGCCATTACGAAATTGTTGAAAGGAAGCCAACTGGATCCAAAAATCAGTGCAGAGACAATTGCCGGAATCAATGAAATGAAGGGTCCGATATTCGGAACGACTTCAAAAAAGCCCGCGATCAAACCTAACAGTAATGCCCAACGCAATCCCAACCCGGCACAGACAATTGTTGTCACCACCCCGATGATCAACATCAGCTTTAATTCACCGATAAAATAATTGTTCCAAACTTTGATCAACCGAGTCAGCAGTTCGTTTATTTCACGACGGTATGGCGGCGAAAAAATTTCCACAATCCATTTTTTCATTTTCATGCCATCGTTGCAGAAATGCAATGATGCCATAAGCGTTGTAATAATCGTAATCAGCACTGCGAAAATCTTACCGATTACACTGGCTGAAACAGACACTGCCGACTGAAGGATTTCTGAAAAATCTGGTGACAGCATTGTCAGATCCACATTTGTAGCCTGGATTGAACTCAGAGCTTTGCGCAATTCTGTAAGCGGGACGCTCAAATCAATTGCAATGTTCCCGATTTGCAGTTTCTTGACTTCTAATTCTCTGATTGTCTCTTCCAAAAATTGATCGATCTTTTGGATAACCGTGACCCAGTCAGTAGAGAGAAAAATGCGAATTTTTTCCGAAATAAACGGGACAATCAAAACCAGAATGACAATAACCAGTATCAACAGCAACAGATATGCAAGTCCCACCGCCAATGAACGCTTCATCCGAAAAATACGCATGAAGAAATTGGCCAGCGGAGACAGCAAATATGCAATAATAAGCGCAATTAGAATCAGAGACATTCTGCTGCGGGCGATGAAAATACCGGCGAAAAGCAATATTCCTATGCCAACCATCGCCATATATCGAAGCGGATCACTCCATTGTCGTTCGGATTTCAAATTCATGAACTCCTCCAAATCGCTCAATCAGAAGAAATTATTCGGGTTTTGAGGAACACCATTATAGCGCATCTCAAAATGCAGATGCGGGCCGGATGAATTACCGGTAGATCCGAGACCGCCGATTACGTCACCTGCGGAGACATAGTAACCGCATTGAACATTATATGACTCCAGATGGGCATATAGCGTCTGCCAGCCATTGCCATGATCCACCATAACAACATTTCCATAACCGAGGTTGTTCCATCCCGCATAGACTACAACACCGGAATCCGAGGCATAGATGGCATTCCCGAGCATGCCGGCAATATCGATCGCCCGGTGGTTGGTCTCTTCAGAATAGTTATAACCAGAAATCCGCCGCTCTGTTGTCGGCCAGACAAAATTTCCGCTGCCAATCGGGCCGTCCATCACTGCCTGACAGGCGCCAGGTCCATAAATCGACGCAACTGCAGGATTTTCTCGCGTGATATAAGGGCCGAGCTGATGCTGTCGCTGCTCCGCTCCGGACAATCAACCAGGTAATTCGCTCGATGTTCGGATTGAATAATCACCGATCGTCTCCTGGTCCAGCCCATTCGGCGGAAAATCAATGATATCGTCCGGCGATACACCATATCTTCTGCGACCAGCCCATCCATCGCCGTCATGCCAATCATAATAAATGCCGTCAACCGGCAGAATGTTCAACTCCATTCCGGTTGAGAGTAAATGAGGTTATCCGAAAGAATATAAGGATATTTCTCATAAGATCGTACGGTTTCAGATTGAACTCTCTGCAATCCTGATCACCGTATCATATTTGCTGCACTGTATATTTTTGTAAATTTATCCGGCTTTTGCAGGCAGATCAGTAAGCGAGTTTTGAAATCGATAGATACCGGCGTTGACGGGAAGCAGATCAATATGGGAAAAGAAGGATCAAAATAGGGCAAACAGCGCTTTGCACAAATGCAGGTTAAGTCGGTAATCCGCAGCCGGCGAATTCACCACGCTGCTGCCGGCTATTGATAAAGAAGTTTCCAGTGACTCCAAAAAATGACAAGCACCAGCATCAACGTCACCACAATAGAGCTGACCCGCAGCACCCGTTCGCCCAAGCCCATTCGTACAATCCGTAACCAGACGGCTTGCCAGCCGCGCTGCCGGTTATTCACAGCTCGGTTTGGCTCCGGATGGGAAATTCCTGTGCTGATTTTGTTCAAATTCAGTTCGATCTTTTTTCATTTTTTCATCATATCATAATCCGCTGTTCCCCGAAAAGGGGGCGAATCGGCATTTTACTGTCAGCAGTGCCGGTACTCTACACCTTCAAGAGAGAGGAATATCAAAACTTTGTTAATTTTTTGAGAAAAACTAATTTATGGAGATAAGCGGTACGATATAATCATTAAGCAGGATAAACAGTTATCCTTTCTCCGCAATCGTCGGGCAAAACGTATGAAGCGCTCCGTTGCCACCCAATCGACTCGCATCGGCGGCGTATTGATCCGGGAGGTGAACGCGGCACAAAGAAAAACGACCGCTGCCCGTGGATCAGCAGCGATCCTGCTGAAAGAAGCCGCAATCACGGAATGTCGTTTCGGCTGCGATCCGCACGATGAAACCCATTGGTGCAGCGAATGCCTGGAACGCAAAGCGGAAGGGATCAGCATGTCACAGGAAAAACGGGCAACGCCGTTCGTCAACCTGCCGGTTTCCGCAACCGAAGACCGGGTTGTCGGGACCCTGGACATCGAAGAAGCGCTGCGCAGCGGGAAAAAACATTTTGAACCGGGGATATTGGCGGCAGCCAACCGCGGCATCCTATACATTGACGAAGTAAACCTCTTGGAAGATCATGTGGTGGATATCCTGCTGGACGCCGCAGCCTCCGGCGTCAGCCGAATTGAACGGGAGGGAATCTCCTTCTCCCATCCCGCCCGCTTTATCCTGATCGGAACGATGAATCCGGAAGAGGGTGATCTGCGTCCGCAATTACTCGATCGTTTCGCCCACTCGGTTGATATACAGGGCATCCCGGACGCCCGTGAACGAGTTGAAATCATGCAGCGCACCATCCAGTTTGAGGATGATCCGCTGCAGTTCAGCGCGCAATGGGAAGAGCAGGAAAACCAACTGACGCAAAAGATTGCCAAGGCACGAAAAATCATTGACCAAGTGAGGTTCACCTCACGCAATCTGGTCACAATCGCATCCCTTTGCGCCTCGCTGAAAGTAGAAGGGCACCGCGCCGATCTGGTAATTCTGAAAACAGCCCGGGCACAGGCGGCGTTTGAAGGCAGAACAGAAGTTAACGATCTGGATATTGCCATGGCAGCGGAACTGGCGCTGCCGCACCGGCTGCAAAAAGGACCATTCAGCGAAAAAGAATTCTCTTCAGAAGAGTTGCAGCTCAAAATTGAAGAGCTGCACGGGAAAACCAGTGAGAACGCCAATCCGCCGGAAGTCAGCCAAACCGATTTGCAGGAAAAAAAAATTTAACAAATCCGCAGATGAACAGCGTTATCTCTTCCGGAAGCGCGATGTTTTCTCATGGAGGAGACCGGATTTTTAATGAAGCACAGGCGAACTGGTGGGATACAACCAGCATCACATCCTTCAGCAATCCGGAATTATTGAACGAAACCCGCCAACAATATTCAAAAAAAAGCAGCGGAAAGCGCAGCCGAATCTTGTCCAATGACAGACGCGGAAGTTATTTCAAAGCCCGACCGGTAAAAGATGAACTGACAGATCTGGCCTTGGACGCCACGCTGCGGGCAGGAGCGCTCCATCAGCGCTCTCGCAGGAAATCGGCCGATACTACCCGTTTTATTTTGAAAAGACAAGACCTGATGCAGAAGGTGCGCTCCAAACGCTCCTCAAACCTGTTGTTATTCCTCTTGGATCTATCATGGTCTATGGCCGTTCAGCAGCGTATGGACGCAACCCGCGGAGCAATTTTGTCACTGCTGACCGATGCCTATCAACACCGGGACCGGGTCGGTCTGATCACGTTTCAGAAGCAATCTGCTGCATTGGTGCTTCCCCCCACCTATTCGGTAATGCTGGCAGAAAGATCGATGAAGAAAGTGAAGGTAGGCGGAAAAACCCCGCTGGCAGCCGGGTTGTGGAAAGCTTATGAAGTACTCAGCAGGGAAAAACGCCTTCATCCGGATTTAAACATGCTCTTGATCGTTTTGACAGACGGGGCCGGCAACGTCGCGATCGGCAGTGGTGAGCCAATGGCTGAAGCAAAGACGATCGCAGAAAAGATCGCGGCAGAAGGCTACCGCAGCATTGTCATCGATCTGGATCAAAGCACCTTTGATCAGGGGCTGGCAGACGTACTCGCGCGCCAATTAAAAGCCCCGTGTTACCTGATTTCCGGATTAAAGGCAGATCAACTGGCAAAGATCATCCGCAAAGAGCTTTAAAAAATGATGATGCTCGCTCTTCAGGCTGCCTCAATCAGCTCAGCCGATTCCTTTCAGTTAAATATGGCAGGCTGGATTGCGCCTGAAATTATTGTTTTTTTAGCATAAATTAATATCCCTTTCCGCTGATCTGAACCTGCCATCCCAAAAAACAGGTCTGTACAGGGTTATAATTTGTTTGTTTGAAGCTAACCATCTTGAGAAGGAACATGCATGGAAGAAAAAGATTACATCGCCAGTTTCTTAAAAGAAATCATCGGGCTGCCGGGAATTTCCGGGTATGAAACGCCGGTGAGCAATGCAATTGCCCGCCATTGGCAGCCTTTAACCGATGAAATACAACGTACCGGAGTCGGAAACCTTTACGGAATCCGCCATGGGAAAGGGCACAGAAACGGGAAAAAGCCGCGAAAAGTGATCATGGCAGCCCATATGGACGGGATCGGCATGATTGTTGAGCGATTTTCAGGAGAAATGCTCTATTTTGCCCCCGTCGGCGGTTTTGACCCGCGTATTTTGCCCGGTCAGCAGGTGACAATTCACGGTGCCAACGGAGACTTGCCCGGCATCATAGTTCAGCTTGCCCCGCACCTGCTTTCGAAACCATATGACGACAAGCCGCTGCCCCTTGACGAATTGGTCATTGATACCGGACTTGATGAAGAGGCGCTGCGGGCTGCAGTCCGCGTCGGTGATACGATTTCATATGCTACGGTTCCCACCGACATGCCGACGGATTGCATCTCCGGTCACAGCCTCGACAACCGCGCCTCTGTCGCAGCAATCACCCAATGCCTGAAGGAGCTGGAGCGCTTTGAGCACGAATGGGACGTTTATGCGGTCGGTACAACTCAGGAAGAGACTACTTTTCTCAGTCATACGGTAGTTGAGGATATACAGCCAGACATTGCCATCGTCATTGACGTAACCTTCGCAGAAGGTCCCGGTGCCGACGGCTGGCGCACCAAACCACTCGCAAGCGGGCCGTCCATCGGATTCGGAGCCAATCTGCATCCGGTACTGTATCGCAGCCTGACGCAGCTCTGCGACAAGCTGGGAACTGGCCTATACGAAAGATCCGGCAGCCCGGCATGTCCGGAACGGATGCGTCCCCCATTCAGGTTGCTCGTGGCGGTGTCGCCACCTGTCTGTTGGGGATTCCATTGCGCTACATGCATACCTCCCGGTCGAAATCATCAGCCTGAAAGATGTGATGGCTGTCGGACATCTAATGGCAGAATTCATCGCCCGGCTGGATGACAAAACCATGGACGTTTAGGATGGGAGGATTAAAATGGCAAAAGCAAAAAAAGATAACAACCTCCTGGAACTGGCTGGAAAGTGACATCCTGTTATTGGAAAAACTCAGCACGCCTGCGGCGTCTCCGGGAACGAGAAAGAAATTCGCAAGATTATCAAAGCTGAAATCACTGCCTGCAGATGAGATTCAAACGGACGTGCTCGCAATTTGATCGCGATTAAAAAATCCAACGCAAAAGCCGTTGCGCGTACTGATCGCCGCCCATATGGATGAGGTCGGCTTTATGCTGGCAGATAAAGACGGCGACGGTTTATTCCGTTTTGTCACCGTCGGAGGCATTGATGACCGTTCCCTTGCAGGAAAACCGGTTCTGGTTGGTGAAAAGCAGATAGCGGGGGTGATGGGCGCCTGTCCAGTACATCTTTCCACCAGAAGTGAACGTGAAGTGATCCTGAAAGCGAGCGCGCTGCGCATCGATACTGGTCCGGGTTCCAAAGACTTGGATGTCGGAGATTATGCGACCTTCGCGACCCGTTTTCAGACAGCTGGTCCCAGCCTGATGGGGAAAGCGCTTGACAATCGGATCGGGGTCGCCACCCTGATTCGGCTTTTCAGGGACGTTCCTGAACATATCGAACTGATCGCAGCGTTCACCGTTCAAGAAGAAATTGGTTTGCGAGGCGCAAAAACTGCCGCCTATAACAGCGATGCCGATATGGCCTTTATTCTCGATTGTACGCCGGCAAATGACCAAAAGACTTTTGACGGTTCTGAAAACACGAATTATCGGACCCGCGTGGGATATGGCCCCGCAATTTACACCATGGACGGCAGAACCCTCTATGATCACCGCTTGATCCGCTATCTCTCCGAACTTGGTGATCAGTACGACATCCGCTACCAATACCGGCAACCTGCGCCAGGCGGAACCGACGCCGGCACGATCCATTTATCCAAAGGCGGCATTCCATCCATTTCGATTTCCGTTCCTGGACGTTATCCTCATAGCGCCTGCATGGTCGCACGTAAATCCGATTGGGAAGGGCTCATCCAGCTGATGACTGCCGCGCTCCGCCACTTGAACCTTGATATTATCGCCGGCGATCGCTGAAATCCCGGGACTTTTTTTGAAATCTAAGGAGTTTTCATGAAAAAAATTCTTCAGAAACTTGTTGAAACAGCAGCAACATCGGGTTATGAAAGCGCGATTCGGGATGTGATCCGAAAAGAAGTTGAGCCATATGCGGATGAAATCCGAGTGGACGTAATGGGCAATCTAATCGTCCGCAAGGGGTCAAAAAAGAACGGTGGCAAACGGATTATGGTCTCTGCCCACATGGATGAAATCGGCTTGATGGTTTCCCATGTTACCGAAGATGGTTTCGCTTACGTCGCTGCTATCGGCGGCGTCAACCCGCTGACCTGCTTTGGCGCCCGTGTGAAGTTTCTGAACGGCGCCAGCGGCGTAATTTATGCTGAAACACAAAAAATGGACAAGAAACCGACGATTAGCCAGCTTTTCGTTGATGTAGGAGCAACTTCCCGCGAGAATTGTCCGGTAAAAACCGGTGATGTCTGCGTTTTTGACCGTCCGTTCCTTGATCTTGGCGGGCGCTGGGTCGCCAAAGCGCTGGATGACCGCATCGGCTGTCTGATCGCGATTGAAACCTTGAAAGCGTTGAAGCCCGGTCCTAACGAAGTTTATTTTGTCTTCTCCACACAGGAAGAAGTCGGAATCCGCGGCGCCCGAACCTCCGCTTATGACATCGATCCGGAAATGGGTATCGCGATTGATGTTACACTGGCCGCTGACCAGCCTCATGGAGAAACAGGCAATATGCGGCTGGGAGACGGGCCTTGCATTAAGGTCCGGGACGGCTCATTGCTCGCACATCCGGCTGTCATCGCAGCGATGAGCGCTGCTGCTAAAAAAGCCGGTGTAAAATCACAAATGGAAGTGCTGCGTTTTGCCGGAACTGATGCCGCGGCAATTCAGCTGACACGCTCCGGCGTACCCGCTGGTTGTCTTTCTGTCGCCTGCCGTTACGTCCATTCGCCCTCAGAAATGGTTGATGTGCAGGATGTAAAAGATTCAATCAATCTGTTGACGACCTTGCTCCAGAGTACAATTGAATTTGGAACGAAACAATTAAACAGTAAAAAAGGACTCGTGTTTTGCGTCATATGATCAGGAAACAATCCATCTTAGCCGGTTTTATGAAAATAGTAATCCAGGGTTACTGATTAGCCTGACGGGCTGCAGTCAGTTATCACAAACGACGCTGACCGCCCAGCCCTCTGCTACAGAAACCATTGCGCAAATCACGCAAACTGCCGGCGGAAGCGGAACACAGGGCGCTGATAACGCGACCTCTGTTCCGGCAGCGTCTATCTCCCCCAGCCCGGCAACCACAAAAAATTCTGAAACCAGAACCATCACGCTTTGGGTACCGCCTCAGTTTGACCCGGTACTGAATGACCAGGCAGCCGTAACTTTCTCGAAAAGGCTGAACAGCTTCATGGAAGAAAACCCCAACACCAAAGTTACGGTGCGGGTAAAATCGGTAACTGGCGACAGCAGCAGCATTAACGCGCTTGCCGCTGCCAAAAGCGCAGCAACCGAAGCGGTGCCCTTCACTGATCATTCTGAACCGCAATGATTTATTGACAGCCGTACAAAAAGGGCTAATCTATCCTATAAGTACCGGTATTTTTACCGAATCCCATTCTTGGTACTCCTATGCCCGGCAATCTTCCGTTGTAGATAATCTCATCTATGGCATTCCGATTGCCGGCGATCCGCTGGTTCTCGGCTACCGCCCATCCAAAACCGGCCCGGAAATAAACAGCGGGATGAAATACTCTCACGCGGATTACCGATTGCCTTCCTGCCTTCGAGCACCACCGATCTGTTCGGAACATTTGTTTATATCACGTTAAATGGAAAGATCACCAGCGATCTCAGGCGGCCGTGGCTCAACCATGCAACCCTGGTAGAAACGCTCAAAGTCTTTCTGACAGGAGGGCAGCAGGGCGCCTTCCCGCCATCGCTGACACAGGAAACGGACATGGAGCACAACCTTCAGATGTTTTTGGAAGGATCAATCCATATGATTGTGACCCGGTTACCGGCCTTTAAGCACTATGCCAAAAATGATATTGAGGCAATTCCATTGCCGCTGGAAAAGGAAAACAGTCCCTATCCGTTGGTAAACACCTGGAATGTCGTCCTGACCAACAGCAACCCGGAACATCAAAATCTTGCGGTAAAACTGGCGGAAAAACTGGCGGATCCGGTTTTTAATGACGAATGGACCAACGCTGCCGGCTTTTTGCCCGTTCGCACAACGGATCATACCGTTTGGGGCAAGGACAGTTTCTATGAAAACATGCAGTTTATCAGTAAAAAAGCGGAATTGATCCCAAACAGCCAAATCTTGGGTAAAATCTTGCCAGTAATCAATCAGGCAATTACTTCCGTCATCAAGACAAGCGCTTCTCCGGAAGATGCTGCCAAAACAGCGACTGATTCGCTCAACTGAACAGATCTGGATCATGAAGAAAAAACCACTTCACCGAAAAACCTACTGGATTCCAATCTTTTCCATCCTGGTACTGTTGATCTTCGTCGTGATCATGGTAGACCCGCTGAAATTGATCGGCAAACGACCCGCTAACCATGTCATCTATCAAACCAATGAGATCGGTGCAATCATCACAGTCCAACCGACTTTAACGCCGCTGCCAACCAATTATCCGAAATTGGCGCGGGAATACTTTGACAACGAAAACCAGACAGACGGTATCATCATCGGCGGAACCGCACTGGTATTAATTATCCTGATCGGTTCGCTGGTGCATGTCGGGAATGAACACAGGAAAAAAAATACACAATAGACGCCAGCCATTTTTCTATCAGGAACGGAAGAAGAGATGGCCGCGGTTCTTATTGCTTTTGGTCATCCTGATCGTGTTGCTTATTTGGGGCGCCCGCGTGCCCGCGCTTCGCCAGTTGCTGGCCCGCTTTATCATCGATCCGGCTTCTTATGGCGTCAGCCTGGTTCGCCCGATTTATACGCCTGATCCGCTCAACTATCGGATCGAAACCATGTATCCAACCATCGAGCTCCCTTCCAAAGAAGTCATATTTGCAGAAAATCTACTGGATATTGAAAGTCCGGCAGAAGAAACTGTCTTCGAATTCACGCCGACGCCTACTCAGGAGCGTCCTCTGGATGATTGCAACGCCGCAGAACCAGGAAGAAACCAAATATGATCTTCCGGCGGAAGCCGCCACAAACCAACTGGTGCTGCCATCATTTGAAATGCAAGACTATGCGAATGATGCTGCCGTTGTACTCAGCAGCGCACTCCGTTATCACGGTAAAACAGAGAATCAATACTCCATCGCCGCTGTCGTGCGACCGGATTATTTTGACCCAAATGTCTCTTTCCTGGAGCTGCAAGCGTACGTGCATGAAACGTATCCGGAATTCGACGTGACGCACCGGCTGAACGGTGATACCGAATCACTGATTCAGGCAATTTACCACACAAACAGTCCGGTCATTATCCGCATGGAAATTGAAAATGACCTGCCGCAATGGAAAGGCGATGACCGTTGGGGCGCACGCTTTGTTCTGATATCCGGATATGACATTCAAAATGAGTCGTTTATTTATCTCGACCCGCTGAAAGGCAGCGACCAAACGATCTCATTCGAGGATCTGATGGCACGCTGGTATCCGTTTACGCGTGAATACCTTATGATAGCTGCCACTGAAAATGCAGGATTATCCGAGCAAAAAATCGGTGATGCAGCGCTGCTTGCGGAACTGGAAGAGAACCGCCGAAAATTCGCGGAAGACGTTGCGATGGTTCCTGAAAATCGTTTCGCTTGGTTGAATTATGGCAGGCTGTTGACACTTTCGGGCGATTATGAATCTGCCTGGAACGCCTTCCGTTCCGCTGTACAGATCGGTTTACCGCAACGTTATCTTTTCTACGACAGTTCCTTTTACAAAGCTGCATTCCATAACGGTATTGCACAGGAAATTTTTGATCGAACCGATCTCATGTTACAAATGAATGGGCATTCAGAAGAAAACTGGCTGTGGCAGGGCTGGGCGCTGCTGCTCATGAATCAAAGGGAGCAGGCGAAAAAGGCATTCCAAAAGGCGCTGGAGATCAATCCCGGCATGGAAGACGGTCGTTATGCGCTCGAGTATTTAAGGCAATACTAAAACTGAAGGATAGAAGATGGAACAAAATTCAAACCGTCGCACAAAATGGATCGTCCTGCTGGCGATCATCATCCTGGCACTCTGCATGCTGACAGCATGCTGCGCGCTGACGATATTTATGTTTTTGAGCAATACCGGAACGACTTCCTATTCCGTTTATGATGAAGAAAAACTGATAGTTACTGAAGCACCCGCACAAATAACCACGCCGATGTCGGATATGCCGGCAGATGACATGATCCAAATTACAGACGCATTGACAGAATATCAGCAGCGAGTCGTTCAGCGCGCGGAAGCGATCCGCGGGATCCAGTCATCGAACCCGGTTTCGCTCGTATTTCTTAACCAGGAAGAGATCCGCCAGAACCTGATCGAAGAGATCTTTCAAAACATCAGCGATGAAGATTTCCAGAATGAGCATGACCTGCTCGTGACGATAGGACTAATTCCGGAATCCTTTGATCTGAAATCATTCTATCCCGATCTTTATTCAGAGCAGATCGCCGGTTATTATGACCAGGATAAAAATGAGATGGTTCTTGTGCAGGGAGGAACAGAAAAGGCAAATGCGCTTACACTGGCGCATGAGTATACGCACTTTCTGCAATTTGATCATTTCGACCCTGTAAACAATCTAAATTATTCGAATGATAGTTGTGAAGAAAACGCGGAAAGTTGTTTCGCGATCGGCGCGCTGCTGGAAGGCGACGCCACACTGACAGAAATCCTGCTGACTACGGAGTCTGACCTGAAGCTTTTCCAAAACCTGCCGGAACAACCGGGCACCTCCGTCTTTGAAGACGCGCCGCAATATTTCCGGGATGCCCTGTTATTTCCATATACGTTTGGTTACGACTTTGTCGCTCATTTCTATCATCAGGGCGGATTCGAAGCAGTTGATGAACTCTACGCCAACCCACCGGACAGCGCGGAGCAGATCATGCACCCGGAGCGCTACCCACAAGATGAGCCAGTCGAAGTCCTGATGGAACCATTTACCAATATCCTGGCACGCCAATGCGATCCGCAACTGGACAACGTCCTGAACGAAGCCGATCTACTGTGGATTTTGGGCAGCGGGCATGAGCAAAGCTGGCGTTTATCAGCTGCAGAAGCAAAAAAAGCGGCGGAAGGCTGGGGTGGCGGCGGGTATCAACTCTCGCGTTGTGAAGGACTGCCGCTGGTTTTCGGAAAGACGCTATGGGATTCAACCCGTGACGCTGACGAGTTTTATCAGGCGCTCGGTAAACATTTTGATCGTCGCTGGGGCAGATCCGACGATAAGATCCGATGGGCAGGCGAGAACGGCGAACAGGTTTTCGCAATCCTGCAGGACGACTTGGTCTACCTGTTGTTTGCTCCTGAGGCATTCGATCCTGCACCACTTCTGGAACTGATCCAGATCGGACGTTCGCTTTGAGAGACCCGGAATTAAACGCTCCTCTATTCTTGAATGTGAAAGCAGTACAAGCCATTCTTTTTGATATTGATGGAACACTGGCAGAAACAGATGACTTTTATATCCACCTGCTGGCTGAAAAAATCGGCCGCGTTCTGTTTTTCATTCCCATTGACAAATTAATGGGTGTGACGCGCGTGTTGGTGATGGGTGTCCAAACGCTCAGCGATGCCGTCTATTGGCTGCTTGACAAAATCCATCTTGATTTTCTTTATCATAAACTCCACAATCGCATCGCGACCGCTAGAGACAAGTATCGCTATCAGCTGATTCAAGGCGTGCTGCCCGCTTTGACCGCCTTGAATCAGCAATATAAGCTGGGCATTCTTACTGCCGGCGGTGAGCATAGCACCCGCCTCTTTTTACGCGATTTTGATCTGGAGACCATCTTTCAAACAGTGGTCAGCGCCAACAGTTGCATCCGCACAAAACCCAGTCCGGAACCGCTGCTTTGGGCGGCGCAGCAACTGAACATTCCTCCAGAAAATTGTCTGAGGATCGGAGATACCATTTTCGACTGACTCACCGCCAGCCGCGCCGGCGCACAATTCATCGCTGTCCGCACCGGTTTTGACAGCGACTGGTGGCTTAAACTGTTCGGTGTCAGGAACATAATCGAATCAGCAGCGGAACTGCCTGAAATACTAAGCTGATTTTCCTTTGAGGAACGCCATCCATTCTTTGATTTTCCGTTCATAACCCTGTTCGGACGGCTGATAAAAGACATCTTCCACCCCAGAAGGAAGGTATTGCTGCGAGACATGATGGTTGGGATATTCATGCGGGTAGCGATAACCGGCGCCATGACCCAGTCCCTTTGCGTCCCGGCTTGAATCCATCAGATGAAGGGGGACATCCCCCTCGCCATCCTGTTCTATTTTCTCCATCGCCTTAAAAATAGCACCAACTGAATTGGATTTAGGCGCGGTTGCCAGATAAAGAATCGCCTGCCCAATCGGATAATAGCCTTCCGGCATTCCAATAAACTCAAAAGCAGTCATTGCTGCAGTTGCCACCTGCAGCGCCTGTGGATCCGCCAACCCGACATCCTCCGAAGCGAGGATGATCAAACGCCGCAGAATGAACCGCGGATCCTCACCGGCCATCAACATTTTTGCCGCCCAATACAGCGCAGCATCCGGATCGCTTCCGCGGACCGACTTTATGAAAGCCGAGATCGTGTCATAATGGGCATCCCCGCCTTTATCGTAGCGCAGCGCCCGCTTCTGAATGGATTCTTCTGCAATATCCAGCGTCACATGAATGCGTTCATCCGAATCCGGATGGGTGCTTTCGACAGCCAGTTCCAACCCGTTGAGCAAATTACGCGCATCGCCGCCGCTGAGATCAATCAAAAGCTTCCGCGCATCATCATCCAGGATAATCTTACGCCCGCCATAACCCCGCTCCGGGTCGTTCAAAGCGCGGTCAAGGATTTGCCCCAGACCGCTCTCATCCAGTCGCTGCAATTCGAAGATCCGCGATCGTGAAATTAACGCGCGGATCACTTCAAAATAAGGGTTTTCAGTAGTCGCGCCAATCAGGGTGATCAGCCCATTTTCGACATGCGGCAACAACGCGTCCTGCTGTGCCTTGTTCCAACGGTGAACTTCATCCACGAACAAGATGGTTCGCTGGCGATAGAGCCGGCGTCTCTCCTGCGCTTCTGCAATTGCCCGCCGCAACTCAGCAACACCAGCAAGAACGGCGGAAACCGATTCAAAATGCGCTTTGGATTGGCTGGAAATCAGGCGTGCCAAGGTTGTCTTTCCAGTTCCGGGAGGGCCGAAGAGGATAATGGAAGAAAACAGTTTATCCGCCTCAATCGCCCGGCGCAGGAGCTTCCCCGGCGCCAGAATGTGTTCCTGACCGACAAATTCATCCAGCGTCCGCGGGCGCATTCGGGCTGCCAGCGGCGCAACCTGTTCAGAAAATTCGTTGGCAGAGAAATCAAAGAGATCCATAGCGTCCGAGAATTACAATGAAACAGCTGCAGCCACCAGGTCCGAAGAAACCGCCGAAACGGGCCATGAGCAACAAACAGTCCAATCCCCTATAATGTCCGGGAAACGGTTTGCCCTTCGTTAATCCACTTCAAACACACAGCGAAAGCCGCGATTTACACCGGAAGAGTCCTATCATGGAGAATGCGCCAGTAAAGGAATGTGTGCCAGATCATCCGAAAATCCCCTGCTCTCCATCATTTCTCTCCATCGGCGCAATCCCGTTCGCACGCCCCAGGGGAGCAGTTGAACCGCTTCATATTCCCTAATGGCATCGAACACCCATTCGCGCACGTTGCCGAACATATCCATCACGCCATATTCGTTCGCACTTTTCGGCAGCCAGCCGGTTTCCAGAATACCTGAGTAAAATTCATGCCTGGCATAGCGCAATCCAGTCACATGCTCGTCCCTTCCCAGAGATAGATGCGTCCATCCGGCCTCCGCGCGCAGCTTTTTCCCACTGCGCCCCCAGGCCGGCAGATGCCCTTGAAATTCACAATAATCCTGCGCCTGGATACTTTCGACAAACACAATCGGCATTTCCAGTTTCCAAAACGATGAGCTAAAATCCGAATATTCGTTGCGGTAACAGGGCCGCGAGCACCGCCCCTCATTTACGCATCGGAGATATTGACGCACAGTGATCAGCCTCTGGTCGATCCAAAATGGTTCAAGCGTTGCAATGATCATCCGGTCATCAACTCCCAATACAGCGGTGCCATATGGGATGAGAACTTCCAGTCCGCCGTCCTTTCCAACGCGGGATTCTGTTGTGACAAGGTTCCGACCCAGAATTTGGGTGTAAGGGAAAAGGTATTGATAATGATTCGGACGAATGGCGGTCTGAAACAGGAACAAAGTCACAGCGAAAAGAATAACGATGATTATGAAAGCAGAAAGCAAAATAACAATTGTTTTATTGTTTTTCATAAAATTTTTATTTCACTAAAACAAGATTATCATCTAATTCAATAAACAAACAGCGGCTGGCAATATATGTACAATTAATAATGAAATTTAATGCATCCGAAACAAATTGTCCTTCATATGGATTGATTTGACAAGTCTTCATGCTATAATTTTTATCAATAAGCACGTTTCAACTAACAAAGAACCATTTAAGTTTAAAAGTCAATTTCATCACGCAAGCGATCGTGAGATGACCAACCAGTAAGATAGTATGATCATCAATTCCGTCAACCTTGACCGAATGAGAAAGATAACAAATGAAAATTTCAGCTTTTCCAAAATGTTATATTGATGACATTTCCGTTAAACGCAGTATGTCCGTTTTCGACTGGATCAAAAAGGCAGAACCGCTCGGAGCTGAAGGACTTGAGATGTATGAAGGTTTTTTCACAAGTCTGGACGATTCCTACATTGATTCGGTAGGTGAAGCGATCAGAGCGGCAGGTTACGCTATGCCAATGCTTTGCTGCTCACCTGATTTCACCAATCCAGATCCAGAGGCGCGCAAAAAAGCTGTCGATCATGAGGCAAAAATGATCCAGGTCACACGCCGCCTCGGCGGGCCTGGCGCCGCCTGCCGTGTTTTGAGCGGCCAGCGTTATCCGC
The DNA here is from genome assembly GCA_040766005.1 of Flexilinea sp. Taxonomy (GTDB): domain Bacteria; phylum Chloroflexota; class Anaerolineae; order Anaerolineales; family Anaerolineaceae; genus Flexilinea. The sequence goes on from JAXGRI010000015.1 coordinate 43,396, forward strand.
AAGTCAGCCAGGAACAGGGCATCCAATGGGTGGTCGAAAGCATCCGCTCGCTGCTGCCGTTGGCGCGCGAACAGGACGTCATCCTGGTGATGGAAAACCACTATAAGGATGGTTATTGGAAATACCCGGAATTCGCACAAAAGATGGATGTTTTTCTGGAAATTGTCAATGCAATTGAGGACAAAGAGTATTTTGGCGTCCAGTATGACCCCTCAAACGCGATTGTCGCTGGTGACGATCCGATTGAATTGCTTGAAAAAACAATTTCCCGCGTAAAGACGATGCACGCAAGCGACCGATTTCTCGCGCCGGGCGCCACGCTGGAAGACCTGCGCCAGACAGACGGGACGATCGGCTATTTTGACAAACTGCAGCATGGC
>JAXGRI010000016.1:0-37094 GCA_040766005.1 Flexilinea sp.
AAACGGGACCCGCTTTCTTTTTTGTTGCTTGTGATGGTCACCCTATGTGCGCTGCTGACTATTTCGACCGTGTTTTTTTTGATTGGCTTCATTTTGCTGAAAGGAATTCCGAACATTACGCCCCAATTGTTTGAACTAAAGTATACGACAGAGAACGTTTCTCTCTTTCCGGCGCTGATCAATACGCTGGTGATTGTTATTCTGGCATTGCTGTTTGCGGTCCCAATCGGCGTTTTTTCTGCTGTTTACTTGACGGAATATGCGAGAAAAGGCAGCAGATTAGTGAAAGTTGTTCGGCTCACCGCTGAAACATTATCAGGCATCCCGTCGATCATTTATGGTTTGTTCGGCATGTTGTTTTTCGTGATGTTACTGAAATGGGGATATTCAATTTTAGCAGGCGCCTTTACTCTGGCAATCATGATCCTCCCCTTAATCATGCGGACGACTGAGGAAGCCCTGCTGGCGGTACCAGATACTTATCGGGAAGGAAGCTACGGTTTGGGGGCGGGCAAGATGCGCACAGTGTTTCGAATTGTGCTTCCCTCCGCTATGCCCGGGATTATGGCAGGTGTGATACTTGGAATTGGTAGAATAATCGGCGAGACGGCTGCGCTGATATATACTGCTGGATCTGTGGCGTCGCTTCCTAAAAATATTTTTTCATCCGGGAGAACGCTTGCTGTGCATATGTATGCGCTTTCGACTGAGGGGATTTATGTTAAGCAGGCTTATGCGACGGCTGTAATCCTGATTTTCGTTGTTGTCATCATCAACTGGATTTCTTCTGTCAGCGCCAGGAAACTTACAAAAGGATAATTCATGGAAAAATTCGAGATTCAAGACCTCGACTTGTTTTATGGCAAGTTTCAGGCATTGAAAGATATCAACCTTAATATTCCAGATCGACATATCACGGCGTTGATTGGTCCATCTGGCTGTGGTAAATCTACCCTGTTGAAATCATTAAACCGAATGAACGATTTGATTGAAGGGGTATCTATTCATGGAAAAATCCTTTTGGATGGGGAAGATATCTATGGCGATATTGATATCAACCTTCTGAGAAAACGTGTCGGAATGGTTTTCCAGAAGCCGAACCCATTCCCAATGAGTGTCTACGACAATGTTGCATATGGGCCCCGCACCCATGGAATTCATTCGAAAGCCAGGTTGGATGAGCTTGTCGAAAAATCACTGAGAGATGCAGCGATCTGGGATGAGATGAAAGATCGGCTGCGAAAAAGTGCGCTGGGAATTTCAGGCGGGCAGCAGCAGCGTTTGTGCATCGCCCGCGCGCTGGCGGTGCAGCCTGATGTGTTGTTGATGGATGAGCCCACTTCAGCGTTGGATCCGATTTCTACTTCAAAGATTGAAGACCTGGTGATCGAATTGAAATCGAAATATACTATCATTATTGTTACCCATAATATGCAGCAGGCTGTCCGTATATCTGATAAGACGGCTTTTTTCCTCTTAGGTGAGGTGATAGAATACGGGAACACCGAAGCTGTTTTTACGAACCCAAAGAACAAAAAAACTGAGGACTATATCACCGGGAGGTTCGGATGATGAGAGCAAAATTTGATGAACAACTTGATTTTCTGAATTCTGAATTGATCAAAATGGGCGGTCTATGTGAAGAAGTTATTTACAAGGCTGCCAATGCGATGTTGAAAGGCGACCTGTTGATTGCAATGGAAGTCATCCCGATTGATAGAGAAATTGATCGGAAAGAGCATGAAATTGAAAATTTATGTCTGCGGTTGCTGCTGCAGCAGCAACCTGTTGCCAAAGACCTACGCTTGGTGTCCGCTGCCCTGAAGATGGTTACGGACATGGAACGCATTGGCGACCAGGCCGCCGACATTGTGGAAATTATTCAACTGTCAAATATCCCATTTGACAACAATAATCCCCATATACGGGAAATGGCAGATGCGACAATCCATATGGTGAATAACGCGATCAACGCTTTTGTGCAACGCGACCTGAAGATGGTTCGGGACGTAATAGCTTATGATGATATAGTCGATGGGTTGTTTGACCGGATTAAAAATGATTTGATCGTCCAAATTTCACAATGTGATATTGAAAATGACAAAGGGAATTTTGGCGAATATGCGGTTGACATGCTTATGGTTGCAAAGTATTTTGAACGGATTGGCGACCACGCGGTCAACATTGCCGAGTGGGTTGAATTTGCAATTACCGGCCACCATAAAGATATGGAAAAGCAATGATCTATTGTGTAGAAGATAATAATGAAATCAGAGACCTGATCATTTATACATTACAAATGACGGGCTTTGAAGCCAAAGGTTTTTCGAACGGTCAGGACTTCTTTGTGGCGTTGAGAGAGGAATCTCCTGAGCTGGTACTCTTAGATATTATGCTTCCTGGGGAGGATGGATTGCATATTCTGAAGCGACTTAAAAGTTCGAAATCAACTGAAGCGATTCCTGTAATCATGATTACCGCAAAAACGACAGAATACGATAAAGTGATCGGTCTTGACGGAGGGGCGGATGACTATCTTGCAAAACCATTCGGCATGATGGAGCTGGTTGCCAGAATTAAGGCGGTATTGCGAAGGGCGAAACCTGAAGGGACAGAGAACGAGATTAAGGCTGGTCCTTTGACAATTAATCAGGAAGAACACCGTGTTTTGAAAGGCGATGAAGAGATCCGACTTACTCCCAAGGAGTTTTCACTTTTGCTGTATTTAATCGACAACCGCGGGATTGTTCTGACGCGGGAGAAGCTGCTTTCAGAAGTTTGGGGATTCGACTATTATGGTGAAACTCGGACAATTGACGCACACGTTCGGTCTTTGCGCATGAAATTGGGAGAGGCTGGCTCATTGATTGAGACAGTGCGTGGGGTAGGCTACAGGATCGAACGAAATGATACGAAATAAGATATTCAAAAATCTGTTATTGGTTGCGATCGTCTCGATTCTGACAATGACGCTGTTGGTTTCATTAATCATGTATGACCAATACGAAAAGAGCCTGAAAAACAGTCTGCGCAACGAAGCTGTGCTGATTGCTGACGGGATTAATTTAGCAGGTATCGCTTTTTTAGACGCGATGACAAATATTCCGGACGCGCTTCGACTGACGTTGGTTGAGCCCGATGGAACGGTGGTTTTCGACAACCGCAGTGATCCAGAAAAAATGGAAAATCATATTTTACGCAAAGAAATTGCATCAGCATTGCAAGTCGGTGCAGGAGAAGATGAACGACTTTCTGAAACGTTGGATATCAAATCCTATTATTATGCGCAAAGGTTAGACGACGATCGCATTATTCGCGTAGCCAAAGCCGCCAAGAGTATTTGGGCTATTTTTGTCGCGAATTTGCTTTATCTGCTGCTGATCCTGTTCCTTGCCGCGGTTATTGCATATGGTCTGGCAAAACGACAGACGGGAAAAATTGTCAGTCCGCTCAACAACCTAAACCTTGATCATCCGATGGTAAATGAAATCTATGATGAACTGGCGCCTTTGGTGACGCGCATCTCAAACCAACAGAACCAGATCAAACTTCATCTGGAGGAGATTCAGGAAAAACAGGCTGAGTTTAATTCTGTCGTCAATAATATGCGCGAAGGGTTGATCATTCTCAATCAGAATGGCAATATTTTGACGATTAACCAACGCGTTCAAAAAATATTTAATGCGGAACCGGGAAATTACATCGGGAAAAAAATTTATGTGTTGCATCGCAGTTCTGCGCTGCAAAAGTCGATTGAAAAAGCGATTCATGGTGTTGCTAATGAAGAAATTATCACGATTGACGGCAGTCATTATCAGATGCTGGCGAATCCCGTCTATGCAGAAAGTCAGTTACGCGGCATCATCTTGCTGATCCTGGATGTGACTGAAAAACAGGAATCCGAACAGCGCCGCCGGGAGTTTACAGCAAATGTTTCGCATGAGCTGAAAACACCGCTGACAACAATCCGTGGTTATGCGGAAATTATTTCCAACGGTTTGGCAAAACCTGAAGACACACCGGAATTTGCTGGCCGAATTTATCGCGAAGCTGATCGTATGTTAGCGATGGTTAACGATATTATGACACTTTCTCATCTTGATGAATCCTTGCCCAGCCCAAAATTTGAAAAACTGGATCTTGCAGAAATTCTGTCGGATGTTATTGAAAGAATGCGCCCGCTTGCGGCGAGGAAAAAACTTTCGATTGAATATCAAGGTACCCCAATGGTGATCTTTGGAATTCGGGTTCTTTTGGACGAAATGTTCTTTAATATTTTTGACAACGCGATCAAGTACAATCATCCGGAAGGAAAAATTCGAGTCAATTTAGTTGCTGACGATGATTTCGTGACCGTCCGGATCGCTGATACAGGTATCGGGATTGCAAGGGAAGATCAGCCGCGTATTTTTGAACGATTTTACCGGGTTGACAAAAGCCACTCACGCGATTCTGGTGGAACTGGATTGGGCTTGTCAATCGTGAAGCATTGTGCGCTGGTTCATCAAGCTAAAGTTGATCTTTTCAGTGAGGTGAAAGTAGGAACGACAGTTTCGGTAGTATTCCCAAGGAAAAACTTGGAGATGAATGAATTATCAGCTGACATTTGAGGTTGAAACAGATAAACAATCGAAGCTTGATGCAGATTTTTCTAGTTGCCATGATCAGTTTGTGTGTGCATGGGAGATTTTTCCAGAGCAATGATTTGTTCATTTAGTATTAGATGTCTGATCGGTTGACTTGTTGAGTTTATGGACGTTGATCATCCGGTTATTATGAAAAAATCGAAACATATTGGATCTATACTCGTTCTGCTTATTTCTGTGTGTGGAAAGTTGACGCAAGAGAAGCGCCTGTAATTGCCGAGAACTTTCCGAAGAAGGAAGAGTTGTGTAAGTGACAAGCCTTGGGTTGGATTTGAATAGCAGGCACGAGGTTCCAGACGATATGATAATCACAAACAACGAGAAGAAACACTCAGAGAATTCTCCGAGCATTCCTTATTTTGAAGAACCGCTGATTTTGATAAGTTCCGATTGAAGGCTGGAACTTTTGAGACTGCCAAATTCATTGGAGTTCGATGATTGGGATATATTCAACTGGATAGAACGGTGGTTTTTTGGATCAATGCCTTTATCCTCGTTATCCGCAGTGAAATCAAATTCTCTTATCTTAAATGTTTGCTTCTTTACTGGTTCTGATCAGTTTCGCTTCCATTCTGTTTTTGTGTGGGTTATTGAACAGAGTAATTGATTGTTTCTCCCGTTTCAGCATTTTTGATACTGGCAAAACGAAAAACGGCATCGCAGCTATCTAATTCCAGCGGTTTGTAGATAGCGAGCCCGTATTCATTGGATGTTCCAAGTTTCGCCTGGGGGGCAATATGCAATTCCCAGTTGATCAGGATTGGATTAATGCGATATACAAGCAGAATATCATCCATCCGCAGCGGAGGCAAGTATGACCACTCGTTATGATTTGGAGAGTACCACAAATAAGTTTCATAATCTCCATAATCGTATGGTTCCATGATCTCTGGCACGTAAGTTAAAGAGCGATCACGAACATATCCGGTAAGTTTGAAACTTTCTGGTTTTAAACCGTTGAAAATCGTTGGTGTGAGATTTCGGATTTGCAAACGAATCTGTAACAGACGTTCGCCTTTTTCTGCTTCAGCATGCACAAAAACATAATTAATGTACTTAAATGGTGAACGGGAAATCATACTGACGGTCGAGGGTTGGTGTGGAAATGCAATTTCAAAAGAGTCGCCACACATGTACTTCTCCCCTAGTTTTACGGCGATTGAATTGTTCCCCTCAGCAATAGATGAAAAGGTTAAAAGCAGAGCGAATATTAAAAAATAGAAACTTCTCTGTTTCATACATCCTCCCTTTTATTGTCTTAATGCTTTGGGCAATAAGAATGAAATACTCCCGGAAGAGGTTTTATCCGAGAATGTCGCTGGGGTAAAGGTGATAATCCAATTTTCTGCGTCAGGGAATACCTCGAAAACTAATACAGTTGAAAGCATTTTTCCGGGGGTAATATTCGTGAAAAATGCAGGAAGATTAAATCCGGACGCAGCTTTGGCGCTCATGATATAGTCTAAACGATAAGTTCCGTAAGCATGCCCCAAATATGTTTCCTGTGCTGTGAATGATGCAGGGATCAGCCAGCCTTTAGCTTCACTTTCCGTTGTTGTAATCCCAACACGGACGATCAGATATTTCATGTCTAAATCAGCCATGATATAATTGCTGGATTTTGTAATGACTGGCTGCCCAACAAGCTGAATTTTATAAGGACCACATTCCAAAACAGAGCCAACGTTCAAGATATCCGGAAAATCAGAAACAATGGATTCAGCGTATTCGCTGCTTGGTATAACGCTTTTTTGAGCTGGAACGGTTTCATGACTTAGTAACAGACCGATGCATGTAAACAGAAGCACAACCATTAATTTCGTCCTTGTAAACATTAATCCTCCCGTTGTCCGGTGCCATAGATAACAAGATTCCCAATTGAGCAGGTAACTGTATTTCCCCCCTGTAACAAAACTGGCCCATAGCTCCAAGTTACTTTATCTGGCACATTTTGACCATCCTTTGTTGTGCTAATGTCATCATTAAATGTTGCTGCAAGCTTGCCATTGATATATAAATCAACCTCTCCGTTGAACCGTACGATTTCGATGCGATAGGCTTGCACAAGGGATTCCTGATTCGAAATAAGAGATTCTACATCCAAACCAAATTGTTTATCGAAATCTGCAGCGGGGAGAAGATTGCTCCCAATTGAACTGGTATTCAGTATTGAGGAAGCGGTTTCGTTGGGTTTTTCTACGATAGTAGAATCGTTTATACCACTTATCTCATCGCTGATTTCGGATATTTCCAGCATATATTCTGATGAATCAAGATGAGTTATCAAATCCAGATTGTGTATCTCGTCTCCTAGAAAATAATATCCGCTAGAGTAACCGCTGGAAGAAAATTTGTAATCATTTGTCGCTTTATAAATGCCGTCTTGTGGGTCAATGAAGATGCCATAGCTGGTGTCATAACCAATCAACATAGAATTTAGAAAAGTAAAGAAAACAGCTGCCGGTCAGTTCAGGATAATTGTCGCTGATAAATAGATCCGCGTATAGATAAAAATCCCTCAAATACCCCGGACCTTGTCCCAAATCGATTCCATGAATAATCTTTTTCGCAGCCGGTTTGTCGACATAAATCATTTGCTTACTGGTCTTTCCATCTTTCCAGCGGCCCAACATTGCCCAGTTATCGCTGTCTATTGATTCAAAAGGAAAATAAGAAAGTCCTAACGGGTCAAAATACCAGATGTTAGCCGGGAAACGGTAGTATTTCGCTGGCGCATTTTGGATAAACTGGTCTTTCAAATTTTAGAACTGGGAATTGTTCTGCCAGGTTCATTTCCTGATCCGCCGCATTTATTTCTTCAGCGAAGGCCAAGAATACTACAAGAATGAGTAACGGGATCAAGCTCCAGAAAACCGGATTTTTTTCTTTTTCATGTTTGTGCCTGCTTTTTTATCTGATTTGTAAAGGTATGTCAACTTCGCAGTATGGGGATGCATTGCCGCGCATTGTTGGATGAAACCGCAACGTCCAACCTTCTTTTGAGGTTGGGATGATATCAAAAACGAGATTGATGGTGGAGAGTGAAGTGAAAAAAAGTGGGTCGGATAAGGTATTCCAACCATTTTTCATGTTGCTCAACATGGTAATCGCGTAGTCCAGCGGATAGAGTTCTTTCTTTTCCTTCTTCATTGACATATATCAGTGAAAAACTATCTTTGTCCAAGGCTGGCCATTTAGCTTCAGCAAGAAACAACACTTTTGTTTTGAAATACATATAATTATTTACTGCATTTCGTCCGCTGGTATTCTTTCCAATTGCTGGTTTTTCCATCAACTCAATGAAAATATCATTTTTACATCCGAAAACATTTTCGTTAGGTTCATCCAATAAAATTGGATCAATATTCGCAAAACATGGCAAGACATTACTGAATAAAAACAGAAGCAATAATAGAATAGATTTCTTTTTCATTAAATCCCAGCCTTTTATTTCGTTCTCATCATAAAGTCGTCAAAATCGCAACGGATGCGGTTGCCGTTCTTGGATAATTCGGCGCCAGATTCAAAAGAAACCGTTTCCTTGATTTGATCTTCGTAGTGAAATAAAAACTTGCCGTTTGCATAGAAATAGGCAATCCCGTTCAGCCGGATTAAGTCAAATCGGATCTGTTTTTCGGATTTAAATCAGATAGATCAGCAATGATCTCGTACGTCATTTCGTTTTCTCCGGGAGTGAAGAAATAGGCATGATCACCAGGATAGAGAATGATCCCGCTTTCGCGACCTTTTCCCATCAGAGAAACATTACTGTACTGGATCCAACATTTTCCCCCGGTTTCAGCAGGAATCGTTTCTTTTTGCAGAACAGAAAAAGTGACATGAAATTCTGCTTTCCGGGCTTGATCAAAAGTCAGCCGTTTGTTACCGGTTTTCATTGTTATTTCAGACGGGAGCATTGACATAAGTACGTCACTTCCAACTCCTTGATAAATATAATATTGATGAATCGTGTTTGCGTTTGGAAGTTCATTTACGTACCCTTGATCTTCTGAAAAGTTCTGCATGAAGGCGCTGCGGACAAATATTTCTTCATCAGCGGAACGTAGCAACTCCATTGGATCAATCGGTTCAGGAGTTCCGGCTTCATCTTGACAAAAAGCTGGGATGATAAGTAAAAAAATAAGTGTCACGACAAAAATTGTGATGAGAATACGAACCTTGTTCATCGTTAATTGACCACCTTTCGGACAACTAAGTTATCAAAGGAACAATTTGCTGTATCGCCATTTGCAAAAACGGTTGTTCCATAAACTAGTTGGAATGGGCCGGAATTACCGTCATGGTGCTGACCGATGAATTTGTCCCCCAGGAAGAAAAAAGTTTGACCAGTTAGACGGACAATCGTGAGTTTCATTTGATATCCCTGCCCAGTGGATGAACTAATGGGCGAAAAAGCTCCTGTTTTCGCCTCTTTTTCTTTTACGTAAAGCATCACAGATGAATCGCTCATTAAGAAACTAATTGTCTCAACAGTTTCTTCGGTCTTTACGGCGTTGACAGGTTCATTTGTATATCCAATGAAACAACCGCCTTGATTTTTAGGATAGACATCATTTAACGTAACTTTCATGGAAAAAAGAAAGTTTTGTAAATTCCAGGCAATCAATTTTGTCACAACATTATAGTCATGGATCGAATCGGCGTTAGCAAACATGAGAATATTGTGTTGCCCATCTTGGGTGCTGGTTTGTACTGCAGTAGCTGACCCAACGTCACTATACGTAGCTGCTGCGATATTTGAGAATTCGTTCTCAAGACTCCTGATTGGGAAAAGATTATCGCGATTTTTTACCAGCACGTCTAACATTTGATCGCTGACTTTTTGCTCCGATTGTTTACTTAACCCTTCTTGAGAAGACGTTACTAAGTTTAAATAGCTTGTTGCTTTTAACATAGACTGAGAACTTTCAGTCTCTATTGTTGACTTGAGATGGTGAGCGTGATTTGCGTTTGCTCCAACTACATTTCCGCTTATTGCAATGAATAAAACAATAGACATTATTGTCAAAAAAACAACCAATTTCTTTGTCATGTGATTCACCCGCAACAATAAAATTTTGATCTTGGTATCAATGATAATCTATTATCAATAGAATTGTGCTATCCCGAAATTATGCGGAGAAGATCGTTGAAAATAAATATTTATGCTTGAAATGCATTTTCAAAGGGGCGAGTTTGGTAGGTAAAAGCTTGATAGACATACAGAAAAGCTGATCGACTAGTTTCAGTATCTAGACAGGCGCAAGAATATCTATTCAGTTCGCAGGTGTAGACTGATGAACAACCAAAAGACAGATGATTATGTAGTTTTCGCGGACAATCCAATAATAAAAAAAGAACCATCATTCAATGATTCTTTTCAGTCAGCGGGAGCGACGGGGTTCGAACCCGCGATCTCGGCCTTGACAGGGCCGCATGTTAGCCGCTACACCACGCCCCCTTGAGTATCTTGCCACATATTTTTGACGGTCAACCCAACGGGAATGATTTTAGCATAGGATCGGAAGTTGGTCAAGCGATTGTATGGGTTCAATACATGTGAGACAAACAGGGGTCATGACCTGGTGTGCCTTTCAATATACTGTCTGGGACTTAGATTGTCCAGACTTCGGTGGGGACGGACATTATTATAGACCCATTCCCAGCTTCTCAGGTCTTTGTTCAAGGACTCCAAATCAGATTCAGGTTCGCGCAGCGCATAGAACTCGTCCAGATGGGTTCTATGCGCCCGCTCAACCCTTCCATTCAGTTTAGGTGAACGCGGTGGCAAGACGAAAAGGATGATCCCCAGATCACGGCAGGCATCCTCAAACTCAGCCTTGTATTCGCTGCCACCGTCCACCTGGATCGCTCTGATGGGGAAAGGGTTCGCTTGATAAGCTGGTTGAGGAACGCTTTGGCTTGTCTTGACCTTGCTCTAGGATAAACCGCGAGCACATCCCACCTGGATACCACGTCTCTGGCTGTGAAATGTTTGAAGTGGATTGCTGGGAAAGGATGAATGTCGAGCGTGTCAGCTTGTACGATATCCCCAGGATTTTCAACCAGGTAGCCTTTCGGTTTACGGATGGCATAGGGATGTTTCTGCTTGCGTGTCCCCTTCCACCTGGTTTTGTAGCGGACTTCAGGAATCGCCTTCCGCTTCTTCAGTTCCAGAATGATTCGGCCGACGCTTGATACCGAAAGATTTATCCCTTCCAGTTCCAGAAGTACCTTGATCTTCTCTTTCCCCAACAGGGATACAGCACCCGGTAGGTGTATGGGTTCGATCATCGTGAAATTCAGGATTGTCAAACACATTGGACAAACCGTGCTAAGAACTGACGAGATGAGGGAAAATACAAAGGACGCATCAGGATAGTGTTTGAGCGCACTAAATAGTGCTTCAGTTGGTGCTAAAATCATCAAATGAAAAGAAACTTTGCATTGTTATAGATACGTTTTTGGTCTTCTCTATGGCCCCTTTTAATTTTGCCATTATGGTGAGGCGTATAAGGTTTGATTTTTTGATGTTCAATGTTTTGTTGAGCTAAAACAAGCTCAAACAAAGTCGGATTATATTTCTCTTTGTTTCTAATAAGGCGCTTCGTAAAAGCAATACCATTATCTGACTGAATGCAACGAATCTCAATACCACGTCTTCTATACCACTGAATCGCCTGAAGAACGAATTGTGCAGTAGAAAACGTACTCGCATCCCGAAACGATGCGAGGTATCGTAGACGGGTAAATTCGTCAATATCAGTAAACTGGAAATGCTTTTCCTCTTTGTCGGACACAATACAACTTGCCGGAACAAATTTCACATCAATTTTTATACATTCACCGGGGTAAGTCATCTATTCATATGGCTTGGAGATGTATGTTTTCTTCTTTTTCTTTTTCTTTCCTGACGGGAAAAGTGATAATTGATTCATTTTCCTGTATAAGCTCACGTAATGCCTTTGATATCCACGATCACGCAAACGAAACCACAATTCCATCACCCCTAAATTTGGATGCGTGGTCTCATATCACGAATAAGCTTGATTTCCTCTTTCATGTGTTGATTCTGATGACTGTGCGGGCGTCTGGAACGACTTGCAAGGGGTGAGGTCGTTCCATCATATCTTTTCAACCAGAAATAGATATATGATCGTCCTTTATTGAATTTCCGCGATGCCCAACTTAACCCTTTATCGCACGCTTAATGTAACAACCGACAAACGATACTTAATTTCCAGTGTTATCAATTTATATTGAAGGTCTTGGCTCCTTTTTGTTTGTCCAATATGTAGGGAAAACTTACAACTTGAATCACTCAATGAAATAATTTTGGGATCTTGTCTGCAGGGAAATAAGTTGTTTTTCTTTCGATTATAGATATAATGAACTTAATTCTGACAAATAAAAAAAAATAAAAAGGAAGATTATTCATGACTAATAATATTTCAATACGATGTGTTGGGTACTGCTTTCCGACCCCGCGCCACCCTTTTTATCATGCAACGCTTCAATTTGGAGCTGATCTCGGAAAAACATACATTGAAAAAGTAATTGTTGATGGCAAAGCGAGCAGAGATTTTATCGCTTATCATGGCGATATCCCGTCCCCTGATAATCATGTCGAAATAACAGATCAATCAACTTTGATCGTTCGTGTTGATTGGACAAATAATTCTATTCACAAATTTGAAATTGGAATAAAGAACACAAATGGAAAAGAAATAGCCGCACACTGCGAGTCTAAAGCTCCAGCCACGGGCGGATATTGGAACACTGACTGGAAATATTACAGCGCTCATATTGTTCGGGAAGAGATCGGCGTTGCCCGCACAAACGAGCCCGTTCATTTGCTCCTGGCATATTACGCTGAACGACTTTCAAACCCTGAAAAAGAAATTCGAGTTGTTGAGATTGATCCATTAAGCGGAGCAGCATCAGAAATTTCGAGCCAAGTTTATGGCGTTCACACCACTGACAAGCTCAAAACGGATGAAGGACAGCCTACTACGACACTTGAATGTGCTTTTTTGGCAAACGTTGCAGCATTTACCGACAAGGTCTTTTTAGTGTTCTATGGAAATTCTAAAGCGGATAAACCAAAATATGTTACCGATTTAGAAGTAAAAGGCAAAGGCCTAGCTCTGGAAATTGAAAACAGTTATTACAAATGTATTTTGCACAAGGACTCAGGTGCCTTGGATGAATTCATCCTAAAACAAGGTGTCAACGTAACCTTCGATCACCACGTTGAAACCAACGGTGCAATTCATTGGAATCCTGACCTCTACGCTCCTCCGCGAGTCTGGACACATGCGTCCGATTGAGCTCCGCCGGCCAATGTTGAAACAATTGTCGGTCCTATTTTCTGTATGACAAAACGCTGGGATCAACTGCCGGAATATCCTGACACATTATGCTCAGTAACATATGTTTTCTACGCTCATCGGCCATACATGCTGATGGATTCCTGTACAGAGATTCTTGAGGACATGGACGTCAGAGCGCTTCGAAACGGCGAGTTAGTTCTCAATCTTAATGTCGCAAATGGATTTGCATGGAAAGAACCCAGCGGGGTTATTCAATATTTTGACTTGACCGACCGTCCAAAGGAACCCCGGCGTGCAGTCGACTTCTCAGACAGGTCACCCTGGTGGGCATTTGTCAATCATGAAAAACAAGCTGCATTGGCATCTGTCAACATTTCAAGCTCTTCTGTTCGCCGAACGACCGGATTATCCAGAACAGAACCTTATTACACACTTAAATGGGGGCCTTTCGTTTATTGTACAAGACCATTAGTGTATTCTTTTAATTCATCGAATCCTCAGCGTCTAATTCATGTCCCTGGCCAAAGCAGTTTTGCTGAAAAATGCGCTTTTGCGCCTGTCCGACTGGGTCGGAATGACGAAACTCGCTATGAAGTAATTGAACTTTTATCAGCCAAAATCCTGAATCCGCTGACTGTGTTTGAACCTGCAATGGAAGTTGATGAACGTGTCCCGCTTCCATGGGGTACAAACTTCCCTTATCCAGGCATGTAATCGCCAATTCAGAAGGCCGTACTTAATTTTCAAGTACGGCCTTTAATAATCACTTTTTATGAAAAATATTTAATCAGAATTGAACCAAAACTTTACCTGCCAGTTTTTCTTTTCCTGTTAACGGGATAAAACCATCTTCGATAATTCCGGAAAGTGGAATTGTACGGGTAATCAAAGGATTCACGTCAACGATTTTTTTGTAAATCATCTCAAAGGACTGGCGAAACTCCTCTAATGAATAAGTATAAGAGCCTTGGATTGTCTTTTCCATCCGGATAAGGCGGTTGTAAACCAAAGGTTGAATCCCAGCAGCTTCTTCAGGGAGATAACCGATTGTCAGCATCTTCCCGCCATGATTCAGCAAATCAAACCCTAAATTCAGTGCAGCATTGCTGCCTCCGGTCTGGAATACAATATCCTCTTTATCAAATAACGACTGTTTTATTTCCCGTTCAAACACTACATTAGAAACATCCATGCCAGACGCAATCGCAAGTTTATTTTCAATCCGGCCAATTAATCTTACATGAGGAAAACCCTTCCTCAATAAAAGATGACTGGTCAAGATCCCGATTGCGCCATCACCGATCACGCTGATCGAATCGGTCGGCTTCATACCCAATTGCTGTGCTTTCCTCACCAGTCGCCACGATACACTCAACGGTTCAGTCAAAGTATATTCTTGAATCCGATTGTCATTTGGGATACAGACCCAAATTTTGAAATGGAACAACGACATATTCAGCCATTCCGCCATCTCTTTGCAGGCCAATCAGGTGGCTTCCTTTCCGTCCTGTGCAACCCGCCCAAAATCCTGCGCTGCACCAAGAACATTCCCCACAACCAACTTGCGGATGAGCCAAGGCTATCGAATCAATAACTGATGTTCCATCTTGCCATTTTTTAGGTACATTCGTCCCCAGGCCAACAATTTTCCCACTAATCTCATGACCAATAACTTTTGAAACCGGTCCCAATAAGTCACGCATACTTTGGGGAGGATTAGCTAAATTTCGAAATCTGGTAAGATCTGAACCACAAATGCCACAGTAAATTGTCTTAATCAACACTTCTCCATCAGCTGGCTCTGGAATCGGAATGTCATCAATCGATAAATATGATTGTTCACTAATATGATATCGAGCTGCTTTCATACGTCACCTCATTTGGCTTCTAGTGCGTAGATCCAATGAATCGCGCAATCCATCCCCTATAAAATTCAAGGAAAGCGTAACTAACATAATCGCCGTGCCTGGTGCCATCATCATCCAAGGCGCAATCCGCATATATGCACGGGCATCATATAACATTCGTCCCCATGTTGGCGTTGGTGGTGGTACCCCCAGCCCAAGATAGCTGAGTGCAGATTCCAAAATAATAAACTGTGCAAATCCGAACGTGAAAAGGACTAACGCTGGTGTAATTACATTGGGTAAGATATGACGAAGGAGAATTCGATAAGTTGGAGCTCCAATGCTGACTGCCGCGTCAACGAATTCACGCGTTCGGACAGACTTGGTTGTGGCTGCAATCGTGCGAGCGTATGTCATCCAGCCTGTTAATGCCATAATTAGAATAATATTACGAAAACTTGGGCCGACAATGCTGGCAAGCGCGAGTGCGATTAGTACCATTGGGAAAGAAAGGAAAATATCGACAAATCGCATTAACAAGTCTTCAACTTTGCCACCAAAGTACCCGGCAATAATACCGATCATCACACCAAAAATCATCGAAAATGCCGAGGCGAATCCCGCCGCACTAATTGATATGCGTCCACCAAACAGCAATCGGCTGAAAATATCGCGCCCAAAGTTGTCAGTTCCCAGCAAATAATCTTTACTTCCACAATTTTCCCAGCTGGGGGGAATATATGCATCCATCAACTCTTGATTTGTGGGGTCATGAGGGACAATAACTGGAGCTAACATTGCAATCAATAATAAGAATATGAAGATCACGAGGCCGATTACAGCTAATTTTCGTTGGGAAAAAGCGTTAATAATGTCATGCCAGCGTTGTGAAACTTGAAAAGGATTTTTTTTCATTAATAAAGGCTTTTTCTTATTCATAATTAACTCGTTCTGATTCTTGGGTCGATAAACCTATAAAACAAATCACAAATCAAATTGATCAGGACAAAGCTCAATGCTAAAAATAAAACTGTAGCCTGAACGATTGGGTAATCGCGATTGTTAATCGCCTGAACCGTCAATAAACCCAGCCCCGGCCAGGCAAAGATCTGTTCCACAACAACCGCCCCACCTAGAATATACCCAAATTGAAGCGCGATCACTGAGACAACCGGCAGAATTGAATTGCGCATGACATGTTCGATGATTACCATTTTTTCCGGAACCCCTTTGCCACGGGCCGTTCGAACATAATCTTCTCTCATCGCTTCCATGATAGATGAACGAGTCATTCGTGTGATCAGCGCCGTTACGTTAAAGCCAATTGTTGCTGCGGGAAGAATAACATATTTGATTCCAGGGCCTCCGGACGTAGGTACCCAACTCAGATTTACAGCAAATAGATACATTAACAGAAAAGCAAGCCAGAAATTTGGCATAGACTGACCCATAACTGAAATTACACTCGCAAAATAATCAATTGCTGTATTTCGATGAAGGGCACTTAATGTGCCCAAAGGGATCCCTAATAAAACAGAGATCAAAATGCTGAATCCACTGAGTTGAAGTGTTGCAGGCACTCTTTCAAGCACTAAACTCAAAGCGGGTCGATTATATCGGAATGAGGTTCCAAAATCGCCCTGAAGCATTCCTTTCAAAAACCTGCCATATTGTTCCAAAAAAGGATCATTAAAGCCGTGCAGTTCCCTGAAAGCTTCAACTTCTTCTGTAGTTGCTTCGGGGGAAGCATTAATACAGCAGGATCTCCGGAAAGAAATAACATTCCAAATACAACAAACGTCACGACGAGAACAACGGGAATAATGGAAAGCAACCGCCCGATTATATATTTCAATAAGTTCCTCCACGAGACCAAATAGCTTATCAATAAAGCCTAAGTTCATTTTACCTTAAAGGCGCCCCAAGTCGAGGCGCCTTTTCTTCAATTTATCTCATATCGTTAAGATAACTTTTAGTTTGCCGGTTTTGCCCTGAAGAAGCGGAAAGTTTCATCAGACTGAACCGGATAATCAACCGAGTCTTTTGCTGCAAAATCTGGTCCTGCCGGAAGAGACCGATAATGATACCCTTGTCGACAAATTCACCAATGATTTCGCCATAAAGTTCCGCTCGTTTCGCTTCGTCAAACTCTGCCAGGGCAGCATCTATTTTTGCAACAAGCGCATCATCACCAACCCAATAGTAACCTTGGGCACCAGACACGAAAGCTTTTAATTCAATCCATGATCAAATGTTGAATCTCCGAAGCTATAATTATACATTTCTAAAGTCTTATTTTCCAGTCGCAATGGTCAAAAACACCCTGTTCTTGAATTCGCAGATTGGCTTTCATCCCTACTTTTTCAAGCATGCCGGCAACAGCTTCTGCGACCTTGGAGTGGTCAGTAATTGATCCTGTGAAACTGTCAAAACCAAACTCGAAGCCATCAGGATACCCAGCTTCAACAAGGAGCTGTTTTGCTTCCTCTGGATTATAAACCGGGCCGATATCCGGATCATACCCAAATGTCTGTGGAATGAAAATTGATGCAATCGGAACACCATAACCCTGATACAAAACTTTAATTAAGGCGTCACGATCGATGGCTCGAGCAACAGCTTTCCGAACCAGTTCGTTATCGAAGGGCGGTTTTGTTACATCAGTAATTAGATAATGAGCGCGAGTACCAGCGCCTGAAATAATCTTCAATCCTTCTGTTGCTTCAATTTCAGGAACCAATGCAGGAGGAACGTTGGTAATCAGATCTACTTCACCAGCCTGAAGCGCAGCAATTCGGGTCGCATCATCTGGCAGGAATTTCAATGTAATCCGATCGTAAACAGGTTTATCTGCGCCCCAATAATTTTCATTCTTCAGGAAAGAAATGTGGCTGTCAAGCACCCATTCTTCTAAAACATACGGTCCGGTTCCGAGTGGCGATTTGTCATAGTCATCAGCTCCGATTTCTTCGTAATGTTTTTGAGAAATTACTGAACCATAAATATCTGAAACGCGAAGCGGAAGCATAACGTCCGGCTGACTGGTAGTAATTGTAAAGTTTTGATCATCAAGAACATCAATTGCAGCAACCGTTCCCATAAACGTTTTATGCGGCGAACCAACTTCTGGATCCATAATCATGTCATATGTAAATTTGACATCATTAGCAGTCAGCGGTGTGCCGTCCGAGAAAGTTATTCCATCTCGCAGTTTGAATTTCCAAGTTACATCATCCACAGCTTCATACGATTCTGCTAATAAACCAACAAGCGAATCATCAGTGCCGCGGGAAGTTAGAGATTCAAATAACATCGTATTAATAATTTCATTTAATCGGCCAACTGCTTTGAATGGAAGAAGCCGAACCGGCGACCCATTTACCCCGACCACTAAATCTTCTGCAGAAACTGGGACAATGGCTCCAACAAAAAGAGCAAGAGCAAACAAAATGGCTAACAAAAACAATTTCTTCATAATTCATCTCCTAAAAAATTGACATAAACAATAGCAAAGCTACTGTGAATTGCATCTTTATGATTGCCCCATGATTGCCGTCATGCTCAACCCTGCCTTCAAAACAAAGGTTTCCGGATAGGGGCTCTGTGTGAACAATTCAGCTGTGCAAGGACCATCATAGTCAATTTCTCTCAACGCTGTCATCACTTCCCGAAAATTGACATCCCCTTCAAGTAGGTCAACAAATCCGTTCAATGTCCCAACATTTATTTTAAAATCTTTAAAATGAACCGCTTTAATCCGTTTGCTTAGGATCCGAATCCATTGTTCCGGATAACCAGTTCTCAATACATTTCCCACATCAAAATAGGAACCAACATAATCGCTGGCAATTTCATCGAGAAAACCCCGCATTTCAATTGGACTCGTGAGGAACTTATTCCAAACATTTTCGATGCCAATATTGACATGATGCCGCTCCGCGTCTGATGCCAAAAGCTTAAAATCATCAACAGCCCGGCGATACGCAGACTCATAATCTTTAATCTGGGCATTACCAGCTTCAAAAGGGCCAATGAAACCCGGAACCACTAAAATCGTGTCAGCTTCAAAGGCTGACGCAATTTCCAACATCCTCCGCACATGCTGATGAGCAGACATACGTTCATCAGCATTTTCTGAGAGAATATTAACTGACCAGAAAATCCCGCTCGCGAGTGTTTTAATTTTCAAACCATATCTTTTGGCAAGTTTTTTGAGTTGCCGGATTTCGTCTGTCGTTGTCTGGGGATTTACTGGCCCGTTTTGTGCATATGCCAGTTCGACAGTGTCAAAATTCGCTTTTGCAGCAAGGTCAAAAGATTTTTCCAAATTCCAATTATCTGGGAAAGCCCAAATACTGATTCCTTTTTCCATCGGTCTCCTAAATCGTAATTTCAGCGAACAAAAATTATTGTAATCAAGTCAAAACTTTTCGACATGTTCAAACAAGTTTTGACTCTTGGAGCGAAGTATACCACACCCAAAAACAAACGTCAAGATTGTGTATGGGTTCGATCATCGTGAAATTCAGGATTGTCAAACACATTGTACAGCGATAAAAATCAGGGTAAAGACAGGGGTATTGATTTGGCTGCCAACAATGAGACGCGGCGACTATCCTTCTCTAATCGATTTCCATCATCTTGGACTAAAGACAGCAGACAGAGAGCGAACCCCTGAAGATTTGGGAAACACACGAAGTTGCAAAATCTTGTATTGAGCGTGATGAAAAACCGTTAACTGATCAATTGCAAATCGATCATCTCAAATGCCTGGATAACAGGTTCCTCATATGGATGGATTGCTTTAATGATTTCGTACGCTTTCTTGCAATCCTCTCGCCGCACTCGGAATTCAAGCTTGATTTCTGCCTGTGTGCAAACCTCGCCCACGACACCAATGGTCGGGTTTGCTCCTTCCAGAGGGCGCCAATGCCCTGTGATTTTCGTGGACGCATAAACGGAATCATATTTACCCTGACGCAATAAACCCGCATTGTCTAATGCGTTGACTAGTTTCTGTTCGTCCGTGGCTGGGATGAATGTTTCAAATTTAACAAAATTCATAGTAACCTGACTTTCCGAATAAACAGGGACTTCTTTTTTATGATAACTGCTTTTCAGACTGCCCTTTTCTACCCATTTTACCTCCACCGGTAAAATCCATTGACAATTATTTTGTTGGGCGATGAATTATGATCATCAGCTGTCTATTCTACGATGACGACGAAGTTAAATATTTTTAGAAAAGATTTAAGATATTTATGATTTTCATCGCAGGTTTTTATGACTTTTGCTTGCATTGCGACCCACTATAATCAAATTATATTGGTCTCTCAAGATGTGTTTTGAAAGGTTTGGAGGAATGTTATGAAGAAGAATACCAGATATTTAGTGCTTCTATTGTCCTTGATCATTTTGTTAATTTCTATTGTTCCGGCTTCCGCTCAATTGGCAGATGTGGACTGGAAAGTGCGCCACGATCTTGATTTCTATAAGGCAACATTGGATGACATGGAGAAGAACTATCCTGATCTTGTTCGTGTGTTCTCAATCGGACACAGCTGGCGCGAACGTGATCTTTGGACGGCTGAAATCACCAGTCCGAGTGATAATGAAAAAACCGGCATCTACATTGTTGGAAATATCCATGGTGGCGAGCAGGAAAGTGCTGAATCAACCATGTATTTCGGGTGGTGGCTTGTAAAGAATTCTGAGGAACCTGAAGTAAAGGAGATCTTGGATAACTATATCATTTATGTCACGCCGGTGATGAATCCGGATGGCTATGTTGCTTCTATGGTATATCGGACGCGGCAGAACCTGCGTCCAACGGATGCCAATGGTGACGGTAAAGTTTTCAGCGATCCTTATACGGATACCAACGGCGATGGTTTCATTTCAGAAGTTTATCAGGGTGCAGCAGATTCCAAAGAGGAAGATCGCAAACGGATCGGAATGGAAAGCCCGGATTGGGATAAGAACGGTATCCCCGGAGATGACCCGAAGAACAGCAAGATTGACCTGAACCGTACGTTTGACTATATGTGGAATCGTATGGACGTCGACATGGATCCTCCTCAGGGCGGCGATGCGTTCCTGCGGGCAGGCCCAGATGCAGCGAGCGAACCGGAAGTGAAAGCGGTACAGAACTTCCTGCTTGCTCATCCGGTTCACGCACTTGTTAGTGTTCATACTGGAATTCAATGCGTATTATGGCCATGGTGCCATACAGATGAACCAACTGCGGATCATGAATTCATGAAAGGTGTCGCAGAAAAGATGGCTGAGGCGTTTGGCAAGGGTTCGGGCCGCTCAGCTTATGCAAAACAGTCATTCTTTGACTATCCGACAGCAGCAGAAATGATTGACTGGTCATATGGACGCCTGGGCATCCATTCTTACACGCTTGAAGTGTATGCTCCTGGACATAATGCGACAGAAGGGGATGATTCAGAACTTCACAGATGGGGTCATGATCTTCCTGAGGTAAAATGGGAATACCTTGGTGACTGGCAAGGTTTGACGGATATTTGGTTCAGGACCTCCGGATATTCGCAGGTCGTTGGAATAGCACCGCCGGATCAGGATATGATGGTCGAAGGTGCCAAAGATGCATTCCTTGAAATGATCAAGAGCGAACCATATGGTGATGGTCCAAAAATCCCTGAATACTTGACTTGGGGCAGTTGGTAAAAAAACAGGAATGGCAATCTTTAGTTTAGGTAATTGAGAGCCGATAGACAGAAAAGTCCCGCGAAATTAGCGGGGCTTTTTTTTACCTACAGACGAATTATGGTGCTCGGCAACTGAACGAAACTGGGAATCACCCGTTGCTATTCTGCTGAGAGAAATAGATTACACAGAGTAAAACATCTTTCTGATAGAATGTTAGCGTTCAAGTCACAGATCTAGAAAGGAAAAGTGTTTTTTTATAGCTGATCAAGCTCGTATAAAATGAATGTGTAAATACCTATCGTACATTTGCAGCAAAGTATAGACGAAAAACGATCTGCAATCCGATAAGAAAAGATATCATAGACATAATCAGGTATAACAGAAGAGCGTATGATGCCGGATCATATTCAAGCGTGCTTGAGTATAGCTTCAATACATAGTGTGTCAAATATTATCAAAAATCCAAAAAGGGAAAAGTGCGCTAATGATATTCGAACGGCGCGTAACCTTGAGAGTGCAAAAACGAGAATCACCACTTTTCTGTTGTGAATGAAGAGAAAGTCTGCATCTTAGCGCAGTGGAAGGTTTATCGCCTCATAGCAAACCACCCGTGTAGCGGGTGGTTTGCTATGAGTTTATATAGTTAGCTGAAACGTCAATCGAGACTGTTTTTATCAAATGCGATTGGCGCAGGATGAATGTCCAGCACGTCTGCCAACGTTTCAAGCGCCCATTGCAGATCACGCTGTTTCCCCAGACAGATCCGTAAAGCATTTGGATAGCCAAAGCTGTCAAGCTTCCGGACGATGACGCCACGTTCAAACATGCGCTTCCAGATGAGCTCCGCTGGTTGTGCCAAATCTACAAAAACAAAGTTGGACTGGCTCTGAGTGCAGCTTAATCCCATTGCTCGGAGTGCTTCAATCATCCGGTTGCGCGTAAACCGGTTAATTTCCAAGGTTTTCGCCATAAAATCGCCATCTGTGAGTGCCGTCAGCGCGGCAGCCTGTGCCAACCGGTTGACAGGGAATGGTTCTCTGGCACGCATCAACATCGCTGTAATTTCTTCAGAAGCGATTGCGTATCCGATTCGCAAACCTGCCAAGGCGAAACTCTTTGAAAAGGTACGCAGGATAATAAGATTAGGATGTCGCTGCAGTGTTCGAATTGTAAGTGGATATTCTGAATCGTCAACAAACTCACAAAAGGCTTCATCCATGATCACAAGTGTTTCAGGTGGAACCGAATCCATCAACCTGACGAATTCTTTATTGGTGATAATGGTACCGGTCGGATTATTCGGGTTGCAGATGAAGACAGCCTTTGGTGTTGATCGAGCTAATTCGCTGATCTTATTGATATCAAAGCGGTAATCTTTTGTTAGAGGAACTTTGATTATGTCCGCTCCGATTTTATTTGCGGTATTTTCGTAAGCTGGAAACGTCCCGGCTGCGGTGATGATCTGATCGGTTTCTTCGAGGAAAGTTAATCCAATGAGCGCCACAACCGCATCCAGGCCGTTATCGACCACAAAATTTTCCGGCTTCAGTCCATGAACTTCCGCAAGTTTTTTTCGAAGCTCAAAACAGGTGCTTTCGGGATAATGATGGAGACTGTTTTGAGCTTCCTGTAAAATCGCCTCGCAGACGGCTGGTGAAATCCCATGAGGGTTTTCATTTGTGGCGAGATCCACAAAATGATTGATGCCCATTTTACGCATCTCGGCGGCCGGCGGCATATTGGGATGATATTCATGACAGCGCTGAATACTTTTGCGTGTGCTGTGAAAAGCATCAAACAAAGAAACGTTGCCTGCCATGATCAACCGATGTATGCTTCCTGTACTTTTGTATTGCTTGCCAGTTCTGCTGCGGTACCTTCATAGACCAGTTTTCCGGTTTCCAGTACAAAACCATAGTCAGCAATCTTAATCGCTGCACGCAGGTTTTGTTCAACCAATAGAATTGTCATGTTCTGCAGCTTATGGATCTCACGGATTGTTTTGAAAAGCTGAGCGACCAACAGGGGCGCCAGGCCGAGAGACGGTTCATCCATCAGCAACAATTTTGGACGCGACATAAGCGCCCGGCTGACTGAAAGCATCTGCTGCTCTCCGCCGGAAAGCGTAACCGCCTTCTGCGACATTCTGGCTTTGAGAACCGGGAACAGATCACAAATGTTGTCGATGTCTTTTTGGATGGCATTCTGATCTTTGCGATTCCATGCGCCCATCCTGAGGTTTTCTGCAACTGTCAGACCGGTAAAAACACGTCTGCCTTCTGGAATCATCGCTACACCAGCTTTCTGAATGTGCATTGGATCCATCTTTGTTAGATCCATCGCTTCATCACCCAGAAGAATCCTGCCGCTTTTTGGGCGGACAAGCCCGCAAATAGTTCGCAGCGTTGTTGATTTTCCAGCGCCATTCGCCCCCAGCAGAGAGACGATTTTGTTGTCGGGCACTTCAAACGACAACCCTTTCAGCGCGTAAACTCCGCCGTAATATACATGGATGTCTTCAATTTTGAGCATCGTCTTCTACCCCCAGATAAGCTTCAATGACTTTTTTATCGTTGCGAACATCTTCTGCGCAGCCATGAGCAATTGTTTCGCCGTGGTCAATCACAACGATATTGGGACACAAGGACATTACGACGCGCATTGTATGTTCAATCAGCAGAATGGTCAAATCGAATTCATCGCGCAATTTGATTACGAAATCCATCATGTCGTTTGACTCTTCAACGTTCAGTCCCGTTACGGGTTCATCCAGCAGTAGCAAGCTTGGCTGAGCACATAACGCACGGGCAACTTCCAGTTTGCGTTGAATCCCGAACGGAAGTTTTCCTGCTTCTTCATAAACATATTTTTGAAGATCAAGCTTTTCCAGCATTTTCATGGATTCCGCGTAAGCATGTTTTTCTTCTTCGGGATATCTGCCAAAGCGGAATACTGCTTCGAAGAAATTGGATTTTAACCGCATGTGACGGCTAACCATCAAATTCTCGATCACATTCATTTTTTTGAAGAGGCGCCCATTCTGGAAAACTCGGATCAATCCCATGGATGCGATCAGATTCGGCTTTACGCCTGTGATGTCCCGCCCTTCAAAGATGACCTTTCCTTCGGTCGGCTTATAAAATCCGCAAAGCATATTGAAAACAGTGCTTTTCCCAGCTCCGTTTGGTCGATCAGACCAACGATTTCGCCTTTTTCCAGCGTCAGGTTGAAGTCGGATACTGAGGTTAGCCCTCCGAATCGCATTGTCAAATTCTTAGCTTCCAGCAGACTCATAGCGATCCTCCTGTTGTTTCCATGTCAGCATTTCTATCTTTGTTTTTAGAAAAGGGTTTTTTGAACAATGAGAACAGCCAGTCCCAAGAAAATTCTTTTGAACCAAGCATACCGTTTCGCATGAAAAGAATGATGAACAGCAACATGAAGCCAAAAATAAGCACGCGCATTCCCGGGATACCTTTGAAGGTCATTCCCAAAAATTGTTGCTGCGTTTCAAAAACCCGCAGATATTCGGACATGATCGTGTAGATTCCGCTTGCGATAACCACTCCGGTCATGCTACGGAGACCACCTAAGACCACGATCGTGACAGCTGCATTTGTCAGCGCCATTTTGAAAGTGTTTGGATCAATTGTACCCAACACTGAAGCCATCAAGCCGCCCCCAATGCCAGCAAAGAAGGATGAGATCACAAAAGCCATCACTTTGTGGCTGAAAATGTTAATTCCGAGTGCTTCTGATCCAATTTCGTCTTCACTAATCGCGAGAAGAGCACGTCCAAAGCTGCTGGTTTCAAATCTTTTAAGAATAAACACACAAATTATGGCGGTTCCCCATGTGATGACGAGTGTCGCTGATTGTGGAATCGAGCGAAGTCCCATGGCACTATTAAAAATGGAAGGCATGTTGACAACCATCAAGAGGATTACCTCAGCAAAGCCGAGCGTGACCATAGCCAGATAATCACCACCAAGTCTCAGTGCTGGAACAGCGACGATCAAACCAAACAACGCAGCCAGGATTCCTCCGATGAGCAGCGCAGGCAGGAATGGAATTTGGATGACACTGATCGGCCAGATTGGCGGTTGCAGCAGGAAGGAGATTGCTTTGACTTCCGGACTGAGCGTCAAAACTGCGACGGCGTAGGAGCCGACTGCGATCAAACCGGCATGTCCGAGAGACAGGAGCCCGGTGTAGCCATAGAGAAGCTGGAACGACGCTCCAAAAATGATATAAATGCTCCAGAATTGCAGAATGCGAACGTAGTAGCGGTCAATGCTGCTATTTTGAACAAAATACATGATTCCAAGTAAGGCCGCAACCGAAATCAGGGTAAGGATGATGTTTCTTGTTTTTGTCGGTTTCATTTTTACACCTTTTCTTCGCGGATTTTGACATTGAAGATGCCACCTGGACGTACCAGCAGGAAAACGATCATAATCGCATAAGCGAAAATGTCACGGAAGTTTGTGTATTCCGGAAAGAAGCCGACAAGCATAATTTCAGAAAATCCAAGCAGAAATCCGCCTGCCATTGCCCCGGGGATGCTGCCGATACCGCCGATGACGGCACCGATGAAGCCTTTGAGCCCAGTCACAATTCCGATGAAGGGATCAAATGCCGGATATCTCATACCCCATAAAAGGCGCCGGCGCCGGCATAAGCGACACTCAATGCGAACGAAAATGCAATCACCTGTTCAACATTGACGCCCATCAGCGTAACCATTTCCATATCTTGGCTCACAGCTCGCATTGCCGTTCCAATTTTTGTTTTATTGACCAAAAGCGTAAGCAAGAGGAAAAGTACCAGCGCAACAACAATAATGAAGGGTGTAACCATTGGGATGATAATTTCTCCGATGCGAATCGGAGTATCCAAGAATGCGGGTTTGGGGAATCCTTGTGCCCGGGCTGTCAGGAAGATGATGACAGCCGCCTGGATGATCATTGAGACTG
The DNA here is from genome assembly GCA_040766005.1 of Flexilinea sp. GTDB lineage: Bacteria > Chloroflexota > Anaerolineae > Anaerolineales > Anaerolineaceae > Flexilinea. The sequence goes on from JAXGRI010000016.1 coordinate 26,478, forward strand.
CAAAAGTGCTGGTGAAAGCCGCCATCTTATGTTTTCGAAGCGGTCGATAAACAAACTGATTTACGATTAAGATGATCGCAATGGTTAATGACAATCCGAGCATTAAAGAAAGTGGAAGCGGAACGCCGTATTTCAATGCGCCCCACATTCCCAGAAAACCTGCAAGCATGAAAAAATCGCCATGCGCCAGGTTAATCAACTTCAAAATGCCATAAATGATCGTATAACCAATTGCAATCAAAGCGTACATAGCCCCTAATGAGAGACCTAGCACAAGAAATTGAACAAAATTCGAAAGTGTCATTCTTTTGTTACCTTCTTCCAATGTTAATGTGAGACTACATTATTTTGCTTTGATATGTTTGATTCGAAGGTCTGCCAGTTATCCAATTTTTTTGATGCGCTTCCGGTGAGTGGATCAAGGGACATCTGATTTTCTAAATTTCGAAGGAAGGGCACCGTGCAGCAGGTTTCGTATCACCTGTCTCGAATAAGGAATGATCCTTATTTTGAGCGAACAGAAAGGACAAGACCCTCTTTTAATGGTAAGGTGTCAAAAATCTCATGCGGCATTCATATCTCCTTTGTGAAAAATATCCATTTATGATCAACGCTATCAGTTTTCATGTTAAATCTGCAAATGATCAGCGGTTGATCATGTCCAGATTTTTACCCTAAGTGGTCTAATAAAAAAATTAACTTATCTAAAAAGAAAACTTCCCGTTAATATTTTATGACTGGATCATATTGTGTAATTATAAGCCGTAATGGGTGATTGTCAATACATTCAGTGCAAAGATTTGTCATGAAATCTTATTTCAAAAAGAAAGAATTCATTGATTTGCGGGTTGATGATGGTGGGTATTGGAGATATAGGCATCGTATTTACCGGTTAAAATAATAACTAACCTAAAAAATATAGCATAGAATTTTGGATCGCGCAAGTTCATGTCATAAAGATGTTCGATGCAAGTTTGTTTAGATTAAAGCAGCAAGTTTTGTTGGGTTTTACTTGTTTTTTGTGGTATGGTGAACTGGAAGAATATTTGCAATTTAAAGTTTTGAAATTGACTGCTCAGCAATGGCGCTGGCTGATAATGAAGGTTTATTATGAAAACGCTTGACATTATCTGCCATGTCGATTATTTTGATTTATAAGATTCTTACCAAACAATAACATTACGATTCGTAATCGAATACATCTTTAACATAAAGGAAAGAAATAAAAGGAGAAAAAATGAAGGCGTATTCTCAAATCACTTTTTTTTACTACGATGATTTGAAAGCGGCACAAGAGTTTTATGAAAAAATATTTCCCGTTGAATTAGTCCAAGACCAAAGAAAAGCACGTATTTATCGTATCGGGAAATCTTTTTTTGGTATTGTAGATGGGAGAAAAGGAAGCCTGCGCCCTCAGGCTGTGCCTTCAGCAATGTTGACGATTATTGTGGATGATGTCAAGGAATGGCATGAATACCTGATAAGTAAAGATGTAAGAGTTGTGAAAGGGACGATCAGCGGCACTTACATTGAAACAGCTTACTATCGCGATCCGGGCGGATATATAATAGAAACACAACGGTTCTTAAAACAACGAGATTCAAAAACAGTTCGAAGAATAAAGACTATCTATATGGATAAACGACCGTTTGATAAATTTTTATCAAACGGTCGTTTATTTGTTTTCATTTAGATGATTAATAATCTGATTCGATTTCGCGGATTCTTTTATACAAAAACTCGTTTACTGGAACGGGAATGTGTAACTCCTTCGCCATCTTGAGAACTGTGCCCGAAAACAGTTCAACTTCCGTTTTTCGTTTTGCCAGCACATCCTGTCGCATGGAAGGCATTAGTTCCGGCTTGAATGGTGCAAGGATGCCAAGCCAGGTGTCTATATCAGAAGGCTTCAGATTAATCCCTTTGCGGTTAGCAATTTCCAAAACTTCACGCATTGCATTAATCATCGTTTCACGTTGTACGCCGGGGACCTGTACGCCGCCATACCCGGTTTCAAAAGCTGTGACGACCTGGTTTACACCCACATTGAGCATAAATTTATTCCACATTTCGCGATTGATATCTCTCGGAACGGTATAAGCCAGCCCTGCCTTTTGTAAGAGTTCCGTGACTGCGGTTACAGCTGGGGTAATTTCGTTGTCGGCTGAACCAATGAGCAACTGCCCCTGACTCGAATAGGAGAGCCGGTTGCCGGAGCGGGTGGCGTCCATCTCCTGAGCAACGCAATAAAGAAGGTGTTCCGTACCAAATCGTTCCCCAATTATTTCTTCACTGGAAATACCGTTTAATAATGAAAGTATTATTGTGTTTTTGCCAACCTGACTGGAAGCATCCTGGATCGCTTCTTTCAACATTGGAAATTTCACCGCGAAAATCAGCAAATCAGCCGGTTTCATCGGACTGTCCGGTTCAATATATGTGAACTTACAGCGTTCGCCGTTGCAGTAAATTCCATCCCGCTGGTAGCGCTGTATGCGTTCTGCGTTCGCGATGAACCGTACTGAGCCGGCTGCAAGTGTTTTAACGAGCTTCTGTCCGTACAAGATGCCAAGTGCACCCTGACCGATGATCGAAACGGTTTTAATTTCCATTAGCAAACCCGCGAACAATATTTATTGCATCTTTTCGATTTTATTGACGCCTTTGGCGACCATCACAACGAAATCTTGGACATTGGTGACAATGCTTTTGGCTGTTAGGCTGCCTCGGTCGCTCAACTTGTTGAGTGCAAATTCGGAAATATCGACAGAATAGATAAATAATGGGCGAACTTGTCCATTCACGACTCGGAAAGATGGCGTCATGTTACCTGATGCGATTGTATGCAGCTGGGTTGCCAGGCAGATGAGAGTCGTCGCTTTGCGGATAATTCCGCGCATTGCGTCTTGCCCTTTGTATGCGTCTGAAATGACTTCGGGTAAAGGACCATCGTCGCGGATTGAACCGGTCAAAACAAAAGAAACTGATGCTTTTGTGCAGCTATGGATGATGCCTTTTTCGATCTTATACTCATTTATGAACGCAGGAATAGATCCACAACCGCGGACTTTGTTGAGGAGATCGAGATGATGGTAGTGCCCGTTTGGACAGGAGTGTTGCGTGTAGATATCTTGTCCGAGCGCTGTTCCGAACAGGGAAGCTTCAAGATCATGGGTTGCGAGGGCGTTACCAGCTAGTAGCCCATGGACATATCCGTTTTCAATCAGCTGTGACATCGCGTTTCTCGAATCCGCGTCAAATGCACAGGCAGGTCCCATCACCCAAACGATATTCCCATGGTGTTTTTCATGATTCAGTAAATGATAGAGCGAATCATAATCTTTTGAAAAAGCGGTTTCGCGGCTGCGTCCGGTTCGAAAGGCAAAAGCATCAAGGTGTTTACCCTCTTCGATGAAACCGTTCTCATGCAGGAAGATGCCCTCTTCGCCGTGGTCGGTTCTGCCGATCACAACCCGGTCGCCTTTGCGCAGGTTACGAAATTCGACAACAGCTAATGACAGGTCATCCCGGACAACGACGCAACAATCCATTCGGCTTTCTGCTGCCAGAATCCACTTTCCCCCAATCTTGAAGTACTCAGGGAACATGGAAGTGCCGTGAAAGTTTTCCGGTGCAACGCCATCCAGAACGACTTCGCAAAGCTGCGCATCTGGGGCGTTCCTGAAGCTTTCCGCAGTAAAATCCGGATGATTATATTGAGGCAGATGAAATTCCATTGAAATGCTCCTTTTATTGGTGTAAGGTTGACTTTCAGAAAATTCTGGCCAACGCGTTTCCTCCAAAGGTCAGTATAATGGCTCCGATCAGATTGGTTACTATCGAGATCCAAAGAAAATTGAAGAGTTGATAGCGATAGATACCACTCATGACACTGACGAGCTTGGGCCCAAACCCGGGGATTGCTCTTCCAAAAAACTGAAAAAAATAAGAATCTACCGGAAGGCTACCGAGGTTAAACGGCAACTTTGATTTTTGTTTTTCGGAAATTCGAAAGATCGCTGACGCCCAAACCGATATAGTATTCGATCAGGCAGGCAAAGGTGTTCCTGATCGTGCAGACGATAATCACGATCAAAGGGCTCATCAGCGTCGCTAAAAAGATTGTAAAGGGTTCTGTCGGGATGAATGCAAGACCAAAAACCATATATAAAATCTGGCTGGCGATTATCTCCAAGATAGGTATGTCGTAAATGAATTCTTTGACTTGGTCAAAATCATTGGATAAGAAAGGTGCGACAATCAACATCAGCACAATCACGACGATTATCACCTTGAGACGACTGCTTTCCTCGGATTTTCTTTTAAAAAACTTCGTACCCTCCGCCAGATTCCCTCCCGCTCTAATGAAAGCTGCCTATATTTTACCTTTGTTCCATCCCTTCCGGCCCGATTTGTCCGGAGACGAGAAAACCCGGCAGGAGGACGCGGATTTTCCAGATGTCCGACCCCGCTTTTTTGGCAGGTAAACCGGTCATTTAATGGTAAACTGAGATCGATTATGAAGCACCCGGATATTGCAGCACGAAAAAGAAACCATATTACAGCCCGCTCTCAGCGCGATGTTCAATCAAAAGCTGTCGAATGGATTTGAGAAATTCCGTTTATCCATAATGCGTTGCCAAACATCGATTTTTCACGTTGCACTATTCCGTCTCTTTCCTGAATAAAAAGATCTTTTTCCGCTGATGATTTCTTCGATGACAGGGGGCACTGATTTTGCTGAAATTCATTAATCGCAATCTGCAATTGCTGAGGCGCGCAATATCCCATTCGCATCTGGGGTCACAGCGTGTTTATTTGAAAAACACATACGATGGATCAACTGAATCAGATTCGTCGTTATGCCCCGAATGTGCCTGTCTTGGCTAATATCGGGGCAATCCAGCTTAATGATGATTTTGCCCTTGATGATTTGCAGAGAATTATTGATTCTGTAGCTGCAGATGCGCTGATTCTGCATTTCAATCCGCTGCAGGAAGTCTTTCAGACGGCAGGGGATACTGATTTTGCAGGATTGCTGGCAAAAATCGAAACAGCCTGCAGGAAGCTCACCGTCCCGGTGATAGCTAAGGAGGTGGGTTTCGGTTTTTCGGTAGAAACAGCCAGGCTGCTGGCAGCGGCCGGTATCAGCTGGTTGGATGTTGCAGGCGCGGGTGGAACTTCCTGGGTGAAGGTGGAGCAGTATGCGGATGAGACTGGTATGCCGGAAGAAAATTATCCGCCTTTTTACGATTGGGGAATTCCAACAGCCTTATGCATTGAATCGATCAAGCGAGAAATACCCGCAATAAAATTGATCGCTTCTGGCGGCATTCGCAACGGTGTGGAAATGCGCAAGGCGCTGCTGCTTGGGGCATCTTTGTGCGGGATGGCGCTGCCGTTTTTGAAACCAGCAACGGAAAGCGTAGAGAAAGTGATTGAAGTGATTGACCGCATGAATTTTCAATATCGGGCGGCGTGTTTTGTTTCTGACGGGATTGAAAGAATCTAAAACAGTTTTACGTTCAGATCATATATGATAACAATAAAGGATGATAAATCGATGATGATGTCGTCATTATCCAGTGAAATTATTGAAGCGGTTGACCAACGGCTGTACCAGCTTATTTCTTCAGATCCTGTACTTTCAAATGATTCAACACTGGGAGAGATTCTTCTTTATTCGATGGGTTTCGATCCAAATGGAAATAAACTTTCAAGTGGAAAACGGCTGCGACCACTGATCTGCTGTTTGGCTTGCGGCTCATATCGCGGAAGTTATCAGCCGGCATTAGACGCAGCATGTGCCATAGAAATGATTCATAATTTTTCGCTGATTCATGACGATATTGAAGATGACGGTGATCTGCGCCACGGAAGGCCGGCAGTTTGGAAAAAATGGGGGTTGGCGAAAGGACTGAATGCAGGTGACGCTTTGTTCGCTAAAGCCTACCAGACGATGCATCGATGCGGAACAGATGTAAACGGATTGTTCGATGATACGATAATGAATCTGACACTGGGGCAGCACCTGGACATTTCATTTGAAGCTATTCCAGTCGTTTCGGAGGCAGATTATTTCCGTATGATACGCGGTAAAACAGTTGCCCTCTTTACCGCCAGTCTGCTTGCAGGTGCTTCAATTGGCGGCGCGGATAAAAAGAATACGGACAAATTGAAGATGGTCGGAGAGAAATTTGGTTTTGCGTTTCAGATTCAAGATGACTATCTCGGAATTTGGGGTGAGCCTGACCAGTTTGGCAAGTCGGTTTCAACAGACATAACCAGCAGAAAAAAGACGCTGCCGATTGTTTACGCAGCGCAGGACACGAACAATTCCGGCGTGAGTGGTTGGAATATGACGGCAGCCTTGAAAAAAGTTGAATATTTTGCTGATTTGTTGAGCGTAGCGGGGGCTCGAAGCTATACTCAGCAAAAAATTGAAACGTTTTATGCGGAAGGAAAACAATTTTGGATTCTCTCGAACTTTCTGGAGTTTATTATGCAGCACTATCCAATTTGTTTAATGTCCTGATTCGAAGAAAAAAGTGAAGGTGCTGTGATGACTGAGAAAAAGACAACGATTCAGGACTCTGTTCGAATCTTGCTGGAAGAGATTGGCGAGGATCCGAACCGGGAGGGGCTGATTGGCACGCCCGACAGGGTCGAAAAGATGTATCAGGAGATTTGTTCCGGTTATCAGCAGGATTTGGTCCGAATTGTTAATCGTGCTGTTTTTCGTGAAAAGGTGGACGGTATGGTGATCGTTCGCGACATCGTCTTTTACAGCCTGTGTGAACACCATCTGCTCCCTTTTTCCGGAAAAGTCCATGTCGCTTACTTACCGAATGAGCAAATTATCGGACTCTCAATCCCGCGGATCGTCGAGATGTTTTCGAAACGCTTGCAGGTACAGGAACGGCTGACCGTCCAAATCAAAGATGCTCTGGAAGATGTGCTTTCTCCACATGGGACGGCTGTCATGATTGAAGCAAAGCATCTTTGTGCAAAAGCAAATTATGGGGTAAAAAGAACAGGCAAAGCTGGTGACAACCCGAAGTTTTAGCGGAGTTTTTACTCAAGAGGAAAGATATCGATTGGGTTCACCTGAATATGATTTGTAAAAAAGGAAAAAATCACAGAAGGCGCATGTGCAGCAAACCGGTTCAGGACTTCAAGTATAATTTTATCGATACGAATAGACCGCTGACTCAATAGTCAAGAAGGGTTATTGTCGAAATGGATCTTTCAAAAAGTGTTTTGATTTTCAGGATGTTCAGAAACTGGCAGACCGGAGACTCTATCCTTTCTTTATGCCTTTGACTGAAAACGAAGGAACGGTTGCCAACTATCGCGGAAAAGATTTGATCATGTGTGGCTCCAACAATTATCTGGGACTCACAACCCATCCAAAAGTACGCGAAGCAGCGATTGCTGCCATTCACAAATATGGAACAAGCTGCACCGGATCCGAACTTGAACGGATCTTTGGAATTACATGAGGGGAGCTTGAAAATGAAATCGCGGATTTTGTCGGTAAAGAATCCGCCCTTGTTTTTTCCACCGGTATGCAAGTGAATCTTGGTACAATCAGCGCGCTGATCGGTCGGGGCGATTATGCGATTCTCGATAAGGAAGCGCATGCAAGCATTTATGACGGCGTGAAGCTTTCCAGTGGCAAGTTAGAACGGTTTAACCATAATGATATCAGCCACCTTGAACGGGTAATGGACACGCTCCCCGCTGATTCAGGAAAGCTGGTGATTGTCGACGGGTTATTCAGTATGGGCGGCGATTTGGCACCGCTGGATCAACTTGTTCCGCTGGTCAAACGTTACGGGGCGCGTCTGATGGTTGATGATGCGCATGGCATGGGCGTAACTGGCGGTGGGCGCGGCACATGTGCTGAATTCGGTTTGACAGATCAGGTGGATTTGATCATGTCAACCTTCAGTAGGCTTTGCTTCACTTGGCGGATTTATCGCGGGCGATGACGACGTGGTTAACTACATTAAACATTACGCCCGTTCTTTAATTTTCAGTGCCAGTGTGCAACCTGCCAGCGCAGCGGCTGCCTTGGCTGCGCTGAGGATTATGCGTGATGAACCTCAATGGAATCAGCGGTTGATGGCGATTGTGGAGAAAATGCGAAACGCTTTCCGGTCGCTTGGATTTGATATTGGCGAGTGTTTCCCCCATCATTCCAATTATTATAGGTTCCGATGAACTGGTTTTTGCAATGACGCGCGATCTGTTTGAACGCGGTGTCTACGTCAATCCTGTGATTGCACCGGCGACTCCTCCGGGTAAGCAGCTGCTGCGTACCAGTTATATGGCAACCCATACGGACGAACAGTTGGACAAGGTGCTTGAGATTTTTGAAGAAGTAGGCAAAAGCGCCGGCGTGATCTAAACTGGCGGATGCGCCCGACATGACGGTTCTTCCCGTTTTACTTTTTGATATCGACGGTGTTCACGCTGATTCGCTCCCGGCGGTTATCGCAAATCATATCTTGAACCGTCAGATCTTTTTTTGATCAATTTGGCTGTCATCCAATTGAACTGGATCACAGCATCCCAGAACGATTTGAATTTCATGAAATTACTGCGGAATGGGATATGGTGCCTTTGACCATTGCTGCATTCCTGAATTGGGTGGGCGAGGCGACACCTGACCGGCTGCCGTTTCTTGAATTTGGATGCGATTCATGATTTGAACGGGATTCAAGCAAAAAATCCTTTTGCAGACTATTTGTCAGAAAAAATTCCACAGCTGCGTCTTGCAACTGACGACCGTTTGGATAACCCTGCCAGTGCGGTATTGGGCATTGCCGCCGACCAAAGGAGATTCGGTGTTCCCGGCAATCGGGATGATCCGGTGCTGGAAGAGCTGTTGGCAGATGCGCTGAACGTTCAGACATCCCAGACTTATCAGCGTTTAGAAACGTTTATTCTCGGAGTCCGGCCGTTTTTACGATTGTTTTGGGTTTTCCCCACTAAAAGATATTGATTCAGATATGAATTGGCTGACCTGCAGATCTTGTCGCTTCTTGTAGACAGGGAATTGCAAAGATGGCTGGCGAAACCATTTTTGGCTCGGCGGGATGACTGCCAGACCGAATCTTGCTCCAGTTGAACTTGGGCTTTCAAACAGTCGTTTGACTTGTGCGCTGCCGAAGCAGAAATTGCCATACAAGTGCTTGGTTGGGATCAGACGGATATCCCCATCATTGGCGCCGGTACTATGAATTTTTTTGAACGTGAACATGAGAAGCCGATGACCTATTGGTTGAAACCGCATCCGATCCATGCATTGGCGGCAATATTTATGGCTTTGAAAATCCCCATTCGCGCAACTTTTGAATTGGCAATTGCGCTGGGATCGGAGGATCAAGCGCACAGCATAGATGATCTGCAGGATGATCCCTGAAGATACCATCATTAACGTCTTTGTTTTTGAGGATTCGCCCTCTGGGATTGTGTCAGCTACGCGAGCGGTGAAGTTGCTTGAGATAGCCGGCTGTTCAATTGATTTTCATCCGTATGGCATCTATACTACTCCGGAGCGTGAACAACAGTTGCGGAGTTTGAAAGCTGCGATTTGCAATAATATCAACGAAGCGCTAGACAATGTTTTTTCGAAAATCCTCAAATTCGGATGAATTTATAAATATTCTCGTCAAATCCATGCTGCGCCAAATAACCGCGAATTGAACGATTCAGGTATTCAGGATAGTGCAGAAAGTGTTTTGCCACGAAACCGACTGCTTCCAAAAAGTGTGCCGTCAGCAACGCTTGGTTTCGGATTGCCCTGACTGTCAAACTTTGCATGAGCAGGGTATTAATGACAATTAACTGACAAAGCTCATAATGGATCACATCCTCAGCAGGGATCTGTTCATTCATTACATCGTTAAATTGTTTCATAAAATGGCTGAAAAAATAATGTTTATAAAAGTTTTCAAGCAATAAGCGATGGTTTGCCAAAAAAGGATCAATATACGCAGATGCTGCATTTAGATAGTTGTTTGCCATAGATTCCAGCGGTAAAACGTTGCCCGCTATCATCTTGTTTGATAAAATTCGCGTAGCCATCAGAGGTTTAGGCGCCTTTTGCCCGTCCCAATTCAGTATTTTATTGACAATATCAAAACAAGCGCAAATATCTTCTGCATTTTGTACCCGCGGTTGCGTAATTGTTTCTGTGTTGGATATCTTGGGTGGCAGGGACATCTCTGAGAGCGCTGGCAGGTTCAACAACCATTGAAAACACTGTTCAAGGTTTTGACGGAGTGTCTGCGTACGACACTCCAATTGGGCATTTAGGATTTGTATCAGGGCAAAACGATTTCGAAACAACTTGCGGGCAGATGCGTTCTGGATCAAGGACGTTTCCAGCCATTCGCACTGCGAATCTTCGGCAGTTTGCAATTGACGAACATCAAAAGGCTCGGAACAGGTCAGTGCCCGTTTGCGTATTTCTGGACAGCAGAGGGAAGCGCTCATAAACCAGCGACGATCTTCCTGCCAAAGTTCACGCGGAAAAAGTGCACAAGTTTCGCAGAGCGCATAAACGCCCATTTTTTCCTGAATCATGCAGCGTTGTTGTTCAGTAAG
>JAXGRI010000017.1:0-35424 GCA_040766005.1 Flexilinea sp.
AACTGTATGCAGCTGCGGAGAAATTAAACGACCCTGCAAACAACTTCTATGGCTTTGTTGCCCGCGGACAGCGCAGCCCGTTGGTCACGCAATTCTCATCATTCCTTTACAGCTACGGCGGTGACTGGTTTGACCGGGATACCTGGACTGCCACAATTGACTCACCGGAATTTTTGGAAGCAGCCAAAATGTATTCTGGTCTGCTGAAGAATTTCGGCCCTCCAGGTGTGCTGAATATGCACTGGGCACAGTGTGTCGGCGTCTTCAACGCCAAACAGGTAGCCCTTTACACCGATGCTTCTTCCCTGTATCCCAACCTGCTTGACCCGACTAAATCCGACGTTGCGGCTGTGACCGGCGTTGCGAAATTCCCTGCCGGTCCGAAAGGCTCGGTCATGTATGACATCACTGCCTGGGGTCTGGCAATTTATAAAGACAGCAAGCAGAAAGATGCTGCCTGGGAATTTATCCGTTGGGCAACCGGCAAAGAAATGACCACGTTTATCCAGGGTGAAAAAGCACAGCAGTGCGCTCGCACCTCTGTATGGAACGATCCGGCTGGCGTCGCTGCTTTCCCGGCAGACTGGGCGCAGGCAGTCGCAGAATCCGTTGGCGGCCGCAGCTATGACCGCCCGCTGCTCACCGCAGTCACCGAAGCCCGCGATATCATTGGCGGCGTTATCGTTACTGCAATCGAAGGCGGCGACTATGAAACTGCATCAAAAGAAGCCAACAAGCAGTTCCAGGCACTGATGGACACTGAAAAGCCGTAAAACGGTTCCTGCCCATTACGTCTGTAACAGACATGGCAAAAATAATAGATTAAACTGAATTTATCGATCCCCGCCGCTGTGCTGAGAGACCGCAGCGGTGGGGTTGACAAATCCGCCGAAATCTCCGCAATTCAGGCAGAAACATCGGCGTTATGCTTTTTTCCGGCGCCAGGTCGGGTAATGGAGGTGTAAAAAATGATCTCAAAATGGATTGATCGAAATGAAAGGTTAATTTTTCCATTACCGGCTTTGTTGTTCATCGCTCTTCTGATGATCTTTCCGCTTGGTTATACAATCTGGAACTCTTTCACCAATTGGACGCTGACTTCTCGCCAGCCAACAACGTTTGTCAGTCTGGCAAATTATCTGACTCTCTTTACAAATGACAAGCGCTTTATCGCTTCAATCGGCAGGACATTTTATTTCACCATCGGAGCCATCATATTTCAGATGATCATCGGGGTCGCTTCAGGGATCTTGCTGGATATGAAAGATTATCGCGGTAAAAGGGTCGTCAATTCCATCCTTTTGCTACCGATGATGGCGACGCCAGTCGCCATTGCGATGGTATGGCTGTTAATCTACGAACCCTCTACCGGTGTCCTAAATTATCTGTTGCGTGTCCTGAATTTGCCTACATCCACATGGCTGGCCGGGAACGCAAGTGTACTCCCCAGCCTGATCATCCTCGACACTTGGGAGGGACGCCGCTTATCACGCTCATTACACTGGCAGGATTGTCGCAGCTGCCTGTTGAACCGATGGGAATCTGCTCGTATTGACGGTGCAACATCCTGGCAGCTGTTTTGGAAAATCACGCTGCCAATGCTAAGGCCAACGCTGATCGCTGCGGCGCTGCTGCGGTTTATCGATTGTTTCAAAACATTTGATATCATTTACGCGACGACTGGCGGAGGCCCCGGATTTTCTTCCGAAACGCTGAATATCTACGCTTATCAGAACGCTTTTTATTACTTCAAGTTCGGTTATGCGTCATCCATCCTGATCATCTTTTTCGCGATTGTAATGGCAGTCGTTTATCTGGTAAACCTGCTACAGAAAGGAGCAGTAGATTGAAAACGGAAAATGAACGGAACCACCCGTTCAACGCACGAAAACACGTTGGCAATATCGTTTATTTCTTTTTGCTCTTCCTGCTGATGGCACTCTTTCTCGCGCCATTTCTATGGATGGTATATTGTTCATTCAAAACGCCAATCGAAATTTCCAAGCTGCCTCCAAATTGGACCAAAGGACTGACACTGATGAATTACCGGAACGTGTTTAATCAGCAAAATTTCCTCAAATTCATCACAAACAGCCTGATCGTAGCCGGCGCCTCGACCATTTTCAGCCTGATTATAGGGTTGCCAGCTGCTTATTCGATCGCCAGGCATAACCAGAAAAAACTGGCGCTGGTTTTGCTCTCGGCCAGAATGGTACCGGGCATCGCCTTCTTGCTGCCGCTATATATCATGTTTCGCAAGTTGGGTCTGATTGATTCGTTCAGCGCCCTGATCTTATCTCATATGCTGGTCGGGTTGCCATTTGTCATCTGGATCATGGGACCGTTTTTCGAAAGTATTCCTAAAGAACTGATCGAGGCCTCAATCGTTGACGGTGCCAGTTCGGTCACCACTTTTTTGAGAGTTGTTCTGCCGCTTTCCATTCCGGGCATTGTGACTGCGTCTATTCTTTCCTTCACGTTTTCCTGGAACAATTTTATGTTTTCGATCGTTCTGGCGACCAATAAAACCAGAACGGTACCGGTGGCAATCTACAATTTCATCTCCTATGCATCTATTGACTGGGGCGGGTTAATGGCTGCCGCCTCGGTAATCACGCTGCCGGTTCTGATCATGTCCATTATCTCCCAGCGCTATGTGATCCGCGGTATGACGGCAGGAGCCGTTAAGGGATAGCCATTCCGTTTCTTTTTGACATAAAATCAAAGGAGAATTTGTCTCAAATGGCAAATTCTCTTTTTGTTTTTGTGTTCGTTGAAGCTGCGCAGACTGCCTTCTCGATAGCAGCAAGCAGAAACCGATTTTTGGGGGGAACCCTGTATTCTTATTACAATATCTATTTCGGGTTGCTTAGCCTGTAATTCGTAATGATACGTCTTTTGTTCCAGGAATGCAGATAGGTTGACAGTGATACTGTATCTGATCTTTCCAGATCAGATATGTATTCCATTTACTGATCAAGCACGGAAAGCCAACTCAAAATGCATCCGGGAATTTTGGGGAAGCGGGAATCATCGAATCTTGGCGAACCATATAGAATCAGACGAATCCATATAGCTTATCGGGCTACCTGCCTCATTCGGAGCATGCAGCGACATTGGTGTAAAATTAAAAAAAATTAGTTCCTAAATGGACGGACACAGGGAGCAGGTCAAAAACACAATCAAAAACTGAACTACATGGATGTTTTTTGTGGTCCCAGAAAAGATGAATCATGCGATGGATGAAGATAGTAACTGAGCCATATCTCAGGAATGAATTTACTAAAATCAACCGAAGCAATGATAAAAAAGAGTGTCATTCATAATGCCAAAAGATATAGCTTTATTGTGAGTTCAGGAGGAAAACAGTGAAAGATAACAAAAGAAAAGGCTTTAAGATAATTGTCCCTGTTCTGGTGATCGTATTACTCATTGCAGCAGGTGGACTATATATGATGAAAAAACTTTTTAGTCCTGCTAAAGAGTCGGTCATTATGTATGAAAGCAAAGTCATCGAAAATATTGACAATCAGCTAAAAGGAGTCGACATCGAAGCTGTGAGATCCAAAGAATCACTGATTCTGGATAAGTCAATTGAAGAATTGCAGACATCAATAAAAAAGGGCGACCTTAATTATGAAACACTCACTGCCTTTTATTTGGACCGTATTAAGCACTATGATAAAGTTGCCAAAGGTGTTAATGCTGTGGCGGAAGTTAATCCATTGGCAATGCAAGAAGCAAGGGACAGAGACAAATCCAAAAACACAGAGAATATGCCTCTTTTCGGCATGCCTCTTCTAATCAAAGATAATATAAATACGAAGAATATCGCCACTTCTGGAGGAACCTATGCCCTGAAGGATTTCCTACCGAAAGAAAATGCCCCTGTTATCGATACGCTTATAAAAAATGGTGCAATTATTCTGGGAAAAGCAAATCTGTCTGAGTTAGCTTATTTCATGGATATCAAAATGCCCAGCGGTTATAACGCCAAGAGCGGTCAGACTCATAATCCCTTTGCGCCGGTTACTATTTCGCCTGCTGGATCCAGCTCTGGAAGTGCTGTTGCTGCAGCCATCAACCTAAGCGCTGCGGCGATCGGAACAGAAACAACCGGTTCTATCATCGCACCAGCTGCAATTCAGTCCGTTGTCGGGTTTAAACCGTCGAAAGGACTCATTAGTACGGAAGGCGTTCTGCCACTTTCCACGACGATGGATACGGTTGGCCCCATTGCCCGTAGCGTACAAGATGTTGTTGCTGTTTTCAATGCTTCCGTCAGCGATCAAAATAAACGCATCGTCATTGAAGTGAATTCTGAAGGGCTCAAAGGTAAGCGGATCGGATTGCTTGGTGGTGAGGACAACGAAAAACTAAAAGAAAACCTGCAGAAGCAAGGTGCCATCGTTGTCGACTTGGCTTTTAATGCGAAGGATGTCGAGAATCTGCTGTTGATGCAGCAAGAGTTTGGGCCAGCCTTTGCCGAATATGCAAAAAAATATGATCTTCCTATCAAATCCCTTGCTGAGCTGGTTGAGTTCAATAAAAAGGACGAAGACCGCCGTGCGAAATATGGTATGGGGCTGGTGGAAGATGCCGCAAAAATCGAAAAGCCTGACCAGGCACAAATCGACGCTTTGGTCAAAAAAACCAGAGCGATGGCAGAAAAGTACTTTGACGATAACAAGCTCGATGCGATAGCTTTTATGGATAATTATGGTTCCGCACTGGCCTGCATCCCGGGATATCCGGAGATAACCGTGCCATTTGGAAAAAATAATAAGCAAGAACCTGTCGGGGCAACATTTTTCAGTAAGGCAGGAGAAGATGAGAAATTAGTCAACCTTGCTTTCGCTTTTGAGAGTGCAACCAAAATGCGTCAAATTCCTGAAAAGTATAAAGAGGTTGTAAGCAAGTAAGATAAAAGTTTTCCATAGCAGTAAGTGATCAGATATTTTGAAAAAGCACGATCGAAAAAATCGTGCTTTTTCTTGTCCGCATGAACGGAATTCACAGCTGCCTGATACAGAGGAACAAGAAAATTATTCTTAGACAAAGAAATGTTCGAAATTCATCTGTTAGATTTTTTGAAAAACGATGCGGAGCAACTTTTCTTTATTGAGATTTCCCCTCGGCAAGCTGCCATGCCCAAAAGTAATGCCAATCAGTAATTCCCCGTTTGTCTATTTATTATATTATTATTCATTATTTGATCATTAGACCGATTTATGATATGATCAGAAAAATTAAAAAATCAGAAAAAGAGATTTTCTCATGTACAAAAAATATGTTGAGCCGGACTTTATGCCCACGCGCAATGAAATGCTGGCGTTGATCCAGGAAAAAATCCATTACACGACCGAAAGAGAAACGATCAACGCCTCGCAGGCACTCAACAGAATTTGCGCAGAAAACGTATATTCAAAGAACACGCTTCCGAACTGCCCCGTCAGCCGTCTGGACGGAATCGGCGTGCGATTCTCCGATTTTTCGGATGGTATCCCCAATACCTCCCTCTGGCAAGAAGAGAGAGATTTCTATTTCAGCAATATGGGTACGCCGCTGCGTGATGGATTTGATACCGTCATCATCATCGAAGAGATTGATTTTGATGATGCGGGAAGGTTGAAAATCCACACTGCCCCGACAGAAAAAGGGCAGTATGTCTCCCCGCCAGGAAGCCATCTCGTTGAAAGGGAGTTGATCCTTTCGCGCGGGCAAAAAGTTTCCCCTGCACATATCGGGCTACTGGCTGCCGGAGGTATCGCCACAGTGAACGTGCTGAAAAAACCGGTCACAGCCATCCTGCCGACTGGCAATGAACTGGTGAAGCCATTCCAGCCGGTGCCAACCGGCAAAACTGTGGAGTCAAACAGTCTGATGTTGGCAGCATACCTTGAAAGCTGGGGCGCTGCTCCCGTGATTTATCCGCTGATCAGCGATGATCCAGATTGCATCCTGACTGAAATGCAAAAAGCGATTGACAATTCAGATATTGTACTGATTCTGGCGGGATCGTCCAAGGGAACAAAAGATTACACAGAAGATATTCTGAACCAGCTGGGAGAAGTACTGGTACCGGAAATGGGGCATGGACCTGGCCGGCATAGTTCGCTGACGCTGGCAAATGGCAAACCAATTGTTGGCATCGCCGGACCAAGTTATGGAGCGCAGATTTTCGCAGAGCTTTACCTGCGCCCGATTGTCAACCGCGTTTTACTTCAGCCTTATGAACCATATGAGACGATCACCGTAACACTGGACAATGGTTTTCCCGTTCATGAGGTCGATTTTTGTGAACGGGTTCGTATTGTCCGCAAGGCTGATGGATACCATGCATCATCGATGCCGGGAGAGAACAGGACCATAGCTAAAACGGTTAACCGACTCAATGGCAACTTCTATCGTCCGCTGGGCAGCGGGTATCAGGCGGGAGATCAGGCAGAGATTGAACTGTTGTGCTCGCGCGCATTCATTCCGGAAGAGAACAATGAGCCAAAAACTTAACCCGGCAAACCGGCAAACAGCTGCATCCGCTGCTGCGGTTTCGCCCTATGAACGACACCGAAAAAAAGCAACGATCAGTCTGTTGGTCATGTTTGCTGTTTTCCTGGTCATTGCCATCGTTTCTGTCGGCGTCGGGCAATTTGAAATTGCCCCAGTCAAGGTTTTGCATATTCTTTACCGAAAATTATTCAACCTGCCCCAAGACTGGGAAAAACAAGTTAATTCCGTTTTGTTCATGATCCGCATTCCGCGCGTCCTCGCCGGCATCATGGTCGGTGCCGGGTTGTCCGTTGCCGGAGCAGTTTATCAAGGAATTTTCGGAAATCCGCTGGTGTCGCCGGACGTGTTAGGCGCCTCAAATGGAGCAGCCCTGGGGGCATGCGCCGCCATAATCCTCTCACTCGGATACTTCGAAACCAGTATCATCGCCTTTTCTGTGGGCTTGTCGGCTGTAATTCTGGCGATGCTGATCAGTCGCCATGCGGTCAAGATGAATCCGACACTTTCGCTGATTCTGTCAGGGATGATGATTGGCTGGATTTTTAATGCAGCCGTTTCATTCATCAAGATGATTGCTGACCCTCATGACGTTCTCCCGACCATCACCTATTGGCTGATGGGAAGTTTGGCGTCCATCAAAATGGCGGATGTGCGTTTTCTCGTGGTCCCGATGGTGCTGGGGCTGGTCCCGCTGTTTTTGATGCGCTGGAAACTCAACGTTCTGACTCTGGGCGAAAACGAAGCCAAGACGCTCGGGCTGAATACAACTATCTACCGGGTAATTGTCATCGCATGCGCAACTGTAATCACCGCCGCCAGTGTTTCCGTCAGCGGCATGATTGGCTGGGTTGGGTTGGTTATCCCTCACATGGCACGCCGCATTGTCGGCAATGATTTCCGCGTTCTGCTCCCCGCATCCATGCTGCTTGGCGCCAGTTATCTGTTGATCGTTGATGACCTTGCGCGAACATTGGTCTCGATCGAGATCCCGCTAGGCATCCTGACAGCATTCGTCGGGGCGCCTTTCTTCATCTATCTCATCCTGCGGAAGGGCGGAAAATCATGAGCAAGCTTGCAGTGAATGACCTTTCGTTTTCATATGAGCGCGTCCATGTACTCCAGAATGTAACTTTCTCCGCAGAAAGCGGACAGCTTATCTGTTTTTTAGGACCAAACGGCGTCGGAAAGAGCACTCTGTTTGCCTGCATTCTTGGAATTTTGTCTAATTACAGCGGAGAGGTTCTCATCGACCAGAAAACAATCAAAGGGATGTCCCGCCAGAAAATGGCGGAACAAATTGCCTACGTCCCTCAATTTTATGAATCGAATTTTAATTATTCCGTACTGGAAACGGTATTGATGGAATGAATAATCAGATAGGCGCCTTCAGCACACCAAACCGCGATCATTATCACAAAGCGCTGGAAGCGCTGGAACGCATGTCGATCGCCCATCTGGCAGAAGTCGGTTACTACCAGATCAGCGGTGGAGAGCGTCAGCTGGTGTTGATCGCCCGCGCTCTGGCCCAAAACGCGCGCATTCTAATCATGGACGAACCGACTGCCAACCTGGATTTCGGCAATCAGAACCGGTATTGAAAGAAGTGCGGGAGCTCTGTCATCAGGGCTATCTGATCCTGTTCTCGTCTCACCAGCCAGACCACGCTTTTTTGTACGCGGATGCCGTCATCGTTTTACATAATCGAGGAATTTGCGCCTGCGGAGCTCCATGCGATGTTCTCAGCGAATCCCTGTTGGAAAGCATTTATCAGACGCCACCTTGCTCGCGCAAAATCAGATTAATGGACAGTCAATTCTTACATGTATCCCACGGGATGCTGTGGAAAAAATTTTTAGGAGGCTTTGTATTATGTCAAAAAAGATGACAAGGTTTTCAATCATAATGGCGATCTGCCTGACTCTGTTGATACTGACAGGTTTTGTGTCTGCGCCTATGCAGGATGCGTCCGCTGTCCTCGTCGACACTGAAACGCGCGTATTCATCGATGATGCCGGACGGGAAGTGGTGATTCCGAAAGACATCAAAACGATCGGCTCTTCCGGGCCCGGTACTCCAGGTGATCCTCTGGACAGTCGCCCCGGACAAAATGGTCAACGTCGCCTATCCGCCGGAGGATATCGTGAAACCATTCATGTCGCCCGAAATGCAAGCGCTCCCTGATTTGGGTCAGCTCTACGGGCGGGTCTCCAACCTCAACATTGAAGGGCTTGCTAAACTGAACCCGGATATTGTCCTGGATATCGGGCTTCCGCCTGACAATACCGCTGCTGAAATGGATAATTTGCAGGAACAGACAACCATTCCGACACTGTTCATTGAAGCAGAGCTGGATACTTATCCAGAAATGTTCCGTAAACTGGGTGCACTGCTGGGCAATGAAGAACATTGTGAAGAATTGGCGCAGTATGCAGAAAACGTGCTGACGATGATTGATGAGAAAGCGCCGTCCATCCCGACAGAAGATGTCATAAAAGTTTATTATGGTGTGTGTACCGATGCGCTGTATACCGCGCCGTCTACTTCGATCCATTCGGGTGTAATTAATCGGGTTGGCGGAAAGAATGTTGTTGATGTTGAAATCAACACGATCGGTGCAGGATCAAACATTTCGATGGAAAATATCTATAATTGGGATCCCGATGTCATTATCCTTACCAATTGGGGTAACGCCTATGAAATGATTCTGGAAGATCCTGCCTGGCAGGAACTGCAATGCGTTCAAGACGGCAAAGTATATGAAATTCCCGAAGGGCCGTACAGCTGGTTCAGCAGCCCGCCTTCAATCAACCGCCTGATCGGATTCCAATGGATGGGCAACCTGCTCTATCCGGAAATTTATGACTATGACATGGTCAAAGTTGCTCAAGATTATTACAAACTCTTCTATCATTTTGATCTGAGTGAAGAACAGGCAAAAGAACTGATGGGAAAATCAACGTTCAAAGATCTGTAATCGTTGAAATTCGTTCCAAACACAACAAAATGAACAATGAAAAAGGTGCCGGATACCCGGCGCCTTTTTGTTACGCACAACCGGATGCAACATTTTTCCCAAATATGCAGAGCCGCCAGACAATCAAGCGTAATATTGTCATAAGATTCGGTAAAGTTCAGGTACAAGCGTCTGATATCAGAGACAATAAGTGGAACGATCGATATCTTACCAGACTGGTAATCACCGAGCGGAGGAACCCATTTCAATCCGGAAGAAAGTTTTATTGATCAGCTTTGACGCGGTCGGTTCGAGAGAACTGGACATCCTCTGCACCCTTCCCAATTTTAGCCGGCTGGCAGGCGGCGGGACGTTGCGCAGCGAAATTAAAACGGTTTTCGTCTCCAACACCTATCCGATCCATGCTTCCATCGCAACCGGGAAACTGCCGTGTGTACATGGTATTTTTTCCAACACAGAACTTACGCCGGAAAACCCGTCCCCGCGCTGGAATTATGATAGTCGTTTGATCCGCGTCAAAACTCTGTGGCAAGCCGCCCATGAGTGCGGGTTGAAAGTCGCTGCGGTTCTCTGGCCGGTCACAGGCTATGCGAAAGAGATTTCCTGGAATGTGCCGGAAAGCCGCGCCCAGGCGGGAGAGAATCAGATACTGCTCAACTTGCGCGCCGGTTCCAAATGGACTCAGTTAAAAGCGTACCTGCGTCACCGTCATCTGCTGAACGGAATCAATCAGCCGCAGTTAGACCGCTTTACAACGGCAGCAGCCCTGGACATCCTGCGGGAAAAACGCCCGGATCTCAGCATGGTTCATTTGACCGGTTACGATGCCTTCTGTCATGCGTTCGGCAGAGACAGCGCGGAATCGTTCAGTGCGTTAGAGGAGTTGGATCATCATCTCGGGCGGCTCATGAATGCCGCTGGCAAAGATACCACGATTATCGTGTTCTCAGACCATGCCCAATTGAATATCCACAGCGCTGTCAATCCCAACCGGCTGCTGCAAGAACAGGGAATCCTGACATTATCTCCGGATGGAGCCATCCACAACGCACACGCTTTTTTTGACAACGCAGACGGATCAGCCTTTTTCTGAACTGCGATCTGACACCGGAAGAAATCAGCGAAGTTAAGCAGCAAACGATGGCGCTTTCAGGCGTTCGCCGATTGCTAAGGGATGAAGAATTACAATCTGCCGGATATCCCGGCGCCATTTTCGGCATCGCTGCTGAACCTGGTTTCTGTTTCAGTGAAAAACTGACGCACAAAGCAACGCATGGATATCCGGCAGATTATCCGGATTACCGCGTTTTTTATCTGATTTCCGAGCAAAACATCCCGACAATGCGGGAACCATTCTGGATATTAGCCAATATATTGCTGAAACAATGCAACTCTCACTCTAGAAAACAGGAGCGAAAATGAAGACGACAAAAGAAGAAAAAAGTTGGATCATGTACGATTTTGCAAATTCCGCCTTCGCAACCATCATGATTGCCGCAATTTTTCCCATTTACTTCACGCAGGTTGCCCAATCCGCCGGTCAGGCAGGTGATTATTGGTGGGGAATCGGTACGGCAGTTGCAACCGCAGTGATCGCGCTTTTTTGGTCGTTGATCGGCACGATCGCCGATTTCAAAGGATATAAGAAAAAAGTCTTCACCTTCTTCCTCGCGATCGGGCTGATTTTTCTCTGCTAACCGCCTTCACTGACCGTTGGCAGCTGATGTTGGTCGGATATGTGCTTTCATATATTGGGTTCCTTGGCTCCTGCCTGATTAACGACAGCTTTTTGACAGACGTCACCACAACGGATCGGATGGACAGCATCTCCAGCTACGGTTATGCGCTCGGATACATCGGCGGGTCAACAATTCCGTTCCTAATGAGCATCGCCCTGATCATGTTCGGAGAAAAAATTGGGGTAGACGGTACACTGGCAGTCAAACTTTCGATCCTGATCATGGTCATCTGGTGGGCAATTTTCTCAATCCCGATGCTGAAGAACGTTACGCAAAAACATGGCATTGAAATGCCCAAGACAGCACTGATCGCGACTACCTTCAAAGGAATTTTCGCCACCGCGCGCCGGATTATCGCCAACCGTCCGATGCTGTTTTTCTTGCTCGCGTATTTTTTCTATATCGACGGCGTCAATACCGTCATCAACATGGCGACCAGCTACGGCACAGCGCTTGGGCTGGACGCCACCGGAATGATTCTGGCGCTGCTCGTCACCCAGCTTGTCGCCTTCCCCTTCGCAATTTTGTTTGGCAGGCTGAGCCAAAAATTCGGCTCCATCCGCATGATTCTGGTCGCAATCTATATCTACCTGTTTATCTGCGCCATGGGTTTTTACATGGGATTCGGTCTGGAAGAAAGTTTTGTCGATCATAACGGCGCCATCGTGCTGTTCTGGGCGCTTGCCGCCCTGGTAGGGACTGTCCAAGGCGGCATTCAGGCAATTTCGCGCTCGTTCTTTGGGAAGCTGGTTCCACCAGAAAATTCCGGCGAATATTTTGGCTTCTATGATATCTTTGGAAAATTCGCCGCTGTCGTGGGGCCGCTGTTATATTCGCTGACGTTTGCACTGACAGGCCGCAGCTCGTTTTCAATTCTGTCGATCATCCTGTTGTTCCTTGCCGGGCTGGTGATTCTGCACCGCGGCAGAGCGCGTTTCCCAGAATTAAAATAAACGCGGAACAGTCCTCTCCTGTCGGTGTAATCTGATCTCATATCGTAATATGGGAATCCGGAACAACAAATGGACAGCGAAAAACTGGAAGAAATTATTACCAGAAATCCTTATTTGCTGAAAATCTATCCCGGCGATGATCCTGGAAGTTTTGATCACTTTTGGAATCAGCATTCTTTTTGCCGCGTATGTTTTATTAACCAAAAGCCTTATGGATGAAAACGGAATGGGCGAGACGTATGAAAAAACAAAACCCTGGCACCCACTCTATACCATTGTCTGTTTTTCTATTTTTGGATTCCTGTATCATCATGGGCAGTCAAAGCCAAATCTTGGCAACGCGCTGCTGACTGGCTGCATCTTGACCGTCATTTGTATCGTTTTTGCGTATTCGGCTGGGTAACCATTAAACATCACTGGAGCCTGGGGTTCAAAGAATTTTCAGTCAATTATCAGCCATGGATCAGCCTGATCTATGTTGCGATTTTTTTGGGTCTGTCGTCGGTTATTTTTTGACGCTGGTTTGATGATTATCAGTCAGGGCTAACTTGAATAACCCGACCGCGGTTCCCTGCTGATGTTGGGACATTATCCAAATAACTAAAAGTACAATCCGTCCATATGCACAGGAAAATGCAACAAAGAGCGTTGCCGCGCCAAAAAAATCAATCGCCGAATTCAGAGGTGATCTCGTTATCGTCGAATTCGGTGCCCGCGGTGAAAATCTCGATATCTGAAAAAATCTCGTCCTGATTGACCCGGATCGCACTGCGTTTGATCAGTTCCAGCATCGCCAGGAAAGTCACAACCGCTTCAACGCGCGTCCCGGCAGTCAGTAGCGTACGGAAGGTCGTCTGTCCACGCTCTCGCAGTTTTCCGGTAAGCGCGCGGATCCGCTGTCCAATTGTGATCCGAGGAATGGACAGCATCGATTCCAACGCAGGTTTTTCCGCCTTACGCGAAAACAGTCTGCCGGCAATCGCTGCCAGATGCAAAACGGTCAGATCACTCAAATCCAGCGGCGGTTCTATGCCGGTATCCGGCGCGGCGATCCGCTCATATGTCTGGAAATTCAGGTCTTCACGCTGTGCCAGCCATCCCGCAAGCTGACGGAAACGGCGATACTGAATCAGCTGACGGGCAAGTGCCTCACCTGAATCTTCATCCAGATCCATCAAGCCGCTCTGCGGGCGCGGCAGCAACGCGTTCGATTTAATTTGCAACAGGCGGGCGGCGATCACCACAAAAGCGGAAACTTCCGCCGGATTATCATCCTCCATCTGTTGGATGTATTCCAAAAACTGATCGGTCACCTGCGCCAGCGACAGGATGGTAATATCCAGCTCGGCTTTTTCAATTAAATCCAGCAAAAGATCCAAAGGCCCCTGATAGACATCCGTCTCAATCTGGTATTGTTCTGAATGGAAAGTACTGAATCGAACTGGCATCAGGATGAATTTTAGCACAATCGGGCGCCATTTCGCGGATGAACCGAGCTGAACGCTGTTCGTCATTCCGGGATTTGGTATAATGCTTGCAGAATCTTGTAGAGAAGGAAAAACGGATGGCGCAAACGATCACCAATTGTCCCCGCTGTCAGCAGCAGATGGCAGCTAACATTCAACAGGTTTTTGACCTGAACAACGACCCGCTCGATAAAGAGCGGCTTCTTAGCGGTCAGGTGAACCTGGCAGTCTGCCCATCCTGCGGATATCAGAGTGCGCTCGGCGTTCCGCTTGTCTATCATGACCCGGAAAAGGAATTGTTGCTCACTTTTTTCCCTTCTGAACTGGGGATGGCAATCAACGAACAGGAAAAAGTGTTGGGGCCAATGATCAATCAGATCGTCAATCGGCTGCCAATGGAAGAGCGCAAAGCGTATCTGCTGCAGCCGCAATCGATGCTGACCTATGATACGCTGATCGAAAAAATCCTGGAAGCCGATGGCATCACCAAAGAGATGCTGCAGGAACAGGAAAAGAAAATCAACCTGCTGCGTCAGCTGATGACGGCTGCAGATGATTCAATTGCCGAGATCGTGACTCAGGAAATAGCACAATTTGATCAGTCGTTCTTCGCGCTTTTTTCGAACCTGCAAGCTTCTGTGGTGCAATCCCGCGATGAAAATTCGCTGAAAAAACTAAAGATGATTCAGGATATCCTGCTAAAAGAAACACCTTACGGGCGTGAACTAAAAGTCAAAGCGGACAGTACGCAGAAAGCGCTTCAGGACCTGCAGGCGCTGGGCGAGAAACTGAATCAGGAATCGCTGCTGGACCTCGTGATCGGCGCCCCCGATGACACATATCTGCAAACACTGGTCGGGCTGGCACGTAACGGAATGGACTATGACTTTTTCAGCAAACTGACCGATCGGATCAACAAGGTGGATGACGACAAGAAAGCACAGCTGACTGAAATCCGCAACAAAATTCTGGCGCTGACCGAACAAATTGATCTGGCACTGCAGGAACAGCAAACCATGCGAAAGCAAGTGTTAGAAGCGATCCTGCAGGAAGCTGACGTGGAACAAGCCATATTAAAATATGCGCGGGCGATCGATGAATCTTTCCTGCAGCTGGCGAAACATGAGCTCGAAGAAACGCGAAAAAAGGGAGATTTCATCCGCAGCGGTAAAATCCAAAGCCTGTTGGATCAGATCGATAAAATGAGCAAGATCCCCCCTGAAATTGAGTTCCTGGAGACATTAATCGAAAAAGACGGGGCGGACGAAATCAGCGCTGAGGTTGAAAAGAACAAAGATCAGGTGACAGATGAGTTCAGAACTGTCCTGGATTCCTTTATTACAGAAATCGGAAAACAACCGGATCAGCAGAAAGAGCTGCTGGATAAACTGAATCTGATCAAGGGGATCATTTCGTTATAGCATGTTAAACATTGAAGATAAATGTTTCATCCGCCCGTTTGCGGGCGGATTTTTCTTTCTTGTCCTCTTTGCAGCATCCGACCTCAAGTCGAATAAACCATCCCCAAAAGAGGATCTTCGGTGATCATCCCATCTACGCCGGCTTTCTGCATCTGCAACATGGTAAAAGAATCAATTCCCACGTATGCCCGCACCAGCCGGCGGCAGATATGTTCGTTCCGCACCAAACCAGAAGTCACATTGCGCGCCTCAAAATGTACCGCATCTACATGAATCGAGTGCTTCAATCAATGACGCGTCAGGATTCCTTTTATCCCTTTTTCAGGCATGAGCGCGCTGGAGACTTTCTCAATACGGCTCTTTGCCAGCGAGATCTGGCGAAACGCTTTTGAGGCAACAATAATGTTCTTGGGGTAGCGGGATTGGAGCACCAATTCATCCAGCCGTTTGATCAACGCTTCAAAACGCTCCGGAGATTCCGGCTTGAACACCAGAACAATTTTCGTTTTTTCGTTCAGCAGATTAAGAGCCGCTGCAAGCGTCGGAACCGGTTCGTTCTCATATGCGATTCCTTTCCAGACTCCTGCATCCAGCCGTTGAATCTCAGCCAGCGTCAATTGATCGACGTTGCCGGTGCCATCTGTCGTCCGGTCCACCGACCGATCGCGCATTAGGATGATTTCCTCATCGCGCGTCAGGCGAATATCTACCTGCACACCATGAGCACCGGCTCTCACAGCCTGTGAAAGCGCGAGCAGTGTGTTCTCCGGGTAAACAGCAGAAAAACCTCGGTTGGCAAATATTTCCATATGGATGTCATCCTTCACGCATGATAGCAAATTAATCATACCAAAAAAGCGCTGTGCGTAAAGAAAACAGAATGCGGAAATCGGGTATACTAATGCTCAAAAAGATTAAGGCGGAAATATGGAATTGACTGTCATCATCCCGGTTTACAATGAGGAAAATACGCTGAGGGAAATCGTTTCCAAGGTCAAAGAAACTGGACTGGTTAACGAGATTCTGATTGTGGATGACGGATCCACTGACGGCAGTCGCGAAATTATGGCTGAACTCGCTGCCGACCCGCAAATTCGGGTACTTTACAACGAGAAAAATATGGGGAAAGGCGCCGCTGTCCGTAAAGGGATCCAAAATGCAAAAAGCGAATATGCGCTCATTCAGGACGCTGACCTTGAATACTCCCCGCGCTGGTATCCTGATCTGATGCGTCCCATCCAGGAAGGGATTGCCGATGTCGTTTATGGTTCTCGTTTTCTCGGTGCCGCCCGCCGCCCGATCCTTTTTTGGAATATGGTTGCGAACAAGTTCCTGACATTTGTCACCAATATTCTGTACAATAACATTCTTTCCGATATGGAAACCGGTTATAAGCTGTTTAAAGTTTCCATGATCCGGGATATTCCACTGC
The DNA here is from genome assembly GCA_040766005.1 of Flexilinea sp. GTDB lineage: Bacteria > Chloroflexota > Anaerolineae > Anaerolineales > Anaerolineaceae > Flexilinea. The sequence continues at coordinate 16,496 of JAXGRI010000017.1, forward strand.
ACGCCCGCAGTTTTGACTTTGAGCCGGAATTTACCGCCAAAATATTGAAGCGCGGCTATCGTATTTATGAAGTACCGATTGAATTTACTCCGCGTTACTATAACGAAGGCAAAAAGATCAAGGCAACAGACGGATTGATCAGCCCTTTGGACGTTGATCAAATACCGCTTTGTCGATTAACGCGTCAGGCTTCCTCTGCTGCCTGAAAATCGATCAGACGCAACTGTAGCGTACTGATATGATTGAAAGTATTCATCTCCAAGGTTCCAAGCACGTCAATTCGTTCGGGGAGATCCTCACAGCAATCTCCCCGACCAAAAGCAACACCTTCAATCGCGATTTGATCATCTGATTGCAACATCAGCTTTAAATGGTTTCTCTCTTTACCCATTTTTCGGGCAGAAAGAATTTTCAAACCACGCACAATGAAAACCGGCTCCGGATTCGCCTCACCAAAAGGTTCCATCTCTGTCAGTTGATCCAGCAGTGGTTCCTGCAGGTAGTTCAACGAGATTTCAAGATCCGCTTTGCGGGTCGGTTTTAAATCCATCCCATCCAGCTGCTCAGCCGCAATCACACGCAGCCGGCGCACCAGTTCATCCCAATTTTCCTGACGGATTGTCAACCCCGCAGCCATTGCATGCCCGCCGTGGCGTTCCATGAGGTCAGCACAGGTATCAAGCGCAGCATTGATATGAAATTCGGGGATGCTGCGGCAGGACGCACGGATCATGCCCCCATCCAGCGCACCAACAATTGCCGGACGATAAAATTGGTCCGTCAGCCGCGAAGCCGCCAACCCAACCACACCCATATTAAACGCAGTGTCATAGGCTGTGATGACCATTGGTATGTCATCCGTATCAATCCGCACAGAAATCCGCTCCTGCATTTCACGCGTCAGCGTCTGACGCTGCCGGTTTTGATCGTTTAACTGCACGGCAATCGCCCTGGCCTCTGCCAGCGTCTCCGCCATCAGCAGGTCAAACGCCAAGCGGGCAGTCTCCAGTCTGCCGGCAGCGTTGAGACGCGGGCCAAAGTAATATCCAATTGTAGAAGCGCGGATATCTGTCAGCTTAGTCCAGAAACCTCCGCCAACGCGATGATGCCAGGGCGGTCTGAAACGCGCAGCCGCGCCAGTCCGCCGCGCACCAGGCTGCGATTCTCATTTGTCAGCGGCACAATATCCGCCACAGTTCCGATCGCAACCAGATCCAGCCATTTCTCCGGACTGATGCCGAGCTCCGGCACCTGTGTAAGCAGCGCTTCAGCCACCTTGAAAGCCAGTCCGACTCCGGCAAGATTTTTCTCAGGATAGCAGTCGCCCGGTTTTCGCGGACTAACGACCGCAGCAGCGGCGGGGATTACATCGCCCGGCTCATGATGATCCGTCACGATCATGTTCATTCCCAAACTATTCGCCAACTCGACCTCTTGAGGAGAGCGGATTCCACAGTCCACCGTGATCGTCAGCGATATTCCCGCCTTGGCGAGAGTGCGGATCGCTTCCTGATTAACGCCGTATCCCTCTTCAAAACGGTTCGGTATATATGAACATACATCCGCGCCAAGCAGGCGCAGGACCTGAATCAGCAACGCGGACGCAGTAACGCCATCCACATCATAATCGCCATACACAGCGATTTTCTCGCCATTGCGGATCATGTGGAAAATCCGCTCGACAGCCGCTGCCATACCATCCAGCAAAAACGGATCATAGAGCGAACCTTGCTGACGCAGGTAACGATATGCGACCTCGCTGTCGCGTATCCCGCGGTTATACAGCAGGCGCTGCTGCACTCGCGGAAACATACCAAACTTCTCCATCTCTTCAAGTGGAATAGCGGGTGCGAGTTCCCAATGATAAGCCGCATTGATCATAATTCAATTCCATTCTCAGGATAATAACGTTTGACCCGCTGTCCGATCCCGCAAACCACTTCATAATTGATCGTCCCCCAGGTTCGCGCCACATTCGCGGCACTGATCTCCTGATCTCCCTGCCTGCCGATCAGAACAACTTCGTCTCCAACCTCCGCCTGAATTTCATCATCCAGCGGAACCATACATTGATCCATGCAGACTGTTCCAATGACCGGAAGTTTTTTCCCGTCGATCAACACACGATTACCGTTGACCCGGCGGAAACCATCCGCATAACCGACCGATATCACCGCGATGCGTTCATGCTCTTTTTGAACAATATACTTGCCACCATAACTGATAGCCTGACCGCGTTGAACCGTTTTAATTGAAACGATGTTCGTCTTCCAGCTCAACGCTGGTCTGAATCCATTCGGCAACGGCGTTTTTTCAGATGGATTCAGACCATAAATGGCAATTCCGCCGCGCACCATGGTGCAATCCGGCAATTGGGGATAGAACCACGCTCCGGCGGAATTTGACAAATGGATCTGCTGCGGACAAATTCCCGCTTGCCGTGCCTCCTGAACAATACTGCTGAAACGTTCCATTTGTTCTTTCGTTACACTTATGCCAAGTTCATCCGCGCGCGCAAGATGGGAATAGATCCCTTCCAGCTCCAGGGTCGGCGCGTCCATGATCGCTTTTAGCAATGGCAACGCTTCCGCCGTCCCGACACCCAGCCTGCCCATACCCGTATCAAATTTGGCATGAACCAACAAGCGCTGTTGGTTATCCGCCAGCACATCTGAGTAGAGGCGGATTTGCTCCGGATCAAAAAGCGTTGCCCGAATCTGCAACGCAACAGCTTCTGAAATTTCATCAGCCGAAACCCGCCCCAAAACCAGCACCGGCGCATCGATACCATGCCGGCGCAATTCACGCGCTTCATGGTAACGGGCGACAGCCAAAAACGGAGAGCCGGCTGCCAGCGCAGCGCGCGCAACTGTGATGCTGCCATGCCCATAACCGTTCGCCTTGATGACTGCCATGACCGGTATGCCAGCATGATGCTCGATCATGCGGATATTATGTTGAATTGCTGAAAGGTCAATTTCAGTCCAATTATCGAATTTGGATTGTGTCATTTTTTTATTATCCTGTCAGGAACTGCCAGTTTCAGACAAAGCCTGACGAGCAGCGCCGCTGAAACGATTTTACCATTTCCAATCAGAAACACTGTTCTGTCTCTTTTTCGCCTGTCCAACAGGAAAATCCGCGCCAAGACGCAACGGGTATATAATTTAGAAAACACCTCGGAAGGAGCAAAAAGCATGAAAGATAAGATCCGGAAGAAGTTCCTGGAACACTGGGACGAGATGATGACAGATCTTGGCGCACTGATGGCGATTGACAGTGTTCGCGGTGAGGCAAGTGAACAATTTCCGTTTGGGCCGGAACCGGCGAGAGCGCTATCTGTTGCACTGGCGCAAGCTGAACGGCTCGGTTTCAAAACCGAAAATGTGGATAATTATGCCGGCACAATTGATTATGGTGATACCGATGAAATGATCGGCGTGATGGCTCATCTGGATATCGTCCCCGCGGGAAAAGGCTGGACATCAGACCCATTTACGTTGACCGAGCGCGACGGCCGCCTTTATGGACGGGGCGTAGACGACAATAAAGGTCCGGCAGTTGCTGCATTATACGGCATGCGCATCCTGCGCGAACTGAACATCCCGCTGAAAAAGAAAATTCGACTGATTCTGGGAACAAACGAGGAGCAGGGATCAGATTGTCTGAAATATTACGCGGAACATCGTCCGATTCCCTCCTGCGGATTCACGCCAGACGGTGAATATCCGTTGATCAACGGAGAAAAAGGAAATTTTTGGACAAAACTCGTCTTTCCTGCGCTGCCTGCCGCGCTGATTTCGATGACCGGTGGTGATGCATTTAACATCGTTCCTGCAGAATGCAGCGTCGTTCTTGATAGTTCGCTGATTGATTTGGAAACTGTCCGCCATGCCGCGGAGCGAGTTGAAAACAGCGGCTTTGTTCCGGAAATCGTAACAGACCAGGACAAGAACATCCGCATCATCTGCCGTGGCGTTTCGGCGCATGGGAGCGTCCCATACAAAGGTGTTAATGCAGCAGTAACCGCCGCAAAAATCTTGCGCGACATATTCTCCATCCCTCAAAACGCGACCGGTGATCTGCTGGCGTTCGTCGCCGACGCAATCGGCAGAGAGACGGATGGCGTTGCGCTCGGACTTAAAATGGACGATGATGTCTCCGGCGGATTAACGCTGAATCTGGGATGGGTGAAGGCAGACAGGGAAAAATCCGAACTGGGAATCGACATCCGCTTCCCGGTTTCCGTCAGTCTGGATCAAATGAAAGCTGCCTACACAAAAATGGCGGATCACTGGGGGGCGCAGATAGAAATCGTCCAAACCGCCGAGCCCCATTATGTTCCGGCTGATGATCCGGTGGTGGAAAAATTGATTGGTGTGTATCGTGAAGTTACGGGAGAGAGGGACGCGCAGCCATTCACGATCGGTGGCGGAACCTATGCGAAGGCTTTTGGAAGAAAGTTCGTCGCTTTTGGTCCGGAATTTCCCGGAATGGAGCCCACCAACGTCCATAATGCGGATGAGAACATTCGCAAGGACGTTTTCCTGGATCATTGTGTGATTTGCGCCCTGGCAATGGCAGCGCTGGCAGGCGCAGACTGATCCTTTTTTGCTGCTGAAAACTTCAGGGCGGTATCGCTTGTGAAATGAGGAAATAAGGGTATAATAGGGACGTTGTTCGGGGCATGGCGCAGCCCGGCTAGCGCGCTTGCATGGGGTGCAAGAGGCCCTGGGTTCAAATCCCAGTGCCCCGACAAATTAAAATCCTTAGCCGGGATGAGAACTTCTTTGATTGAGAAGTTCTCTTTTTTTGGGTTACAGGCTGTCTTTGATCCGTTCTTGCCAATTCTACCGATAAAATATCATTATCAACCGCTGTTTCAGTGGGAATAATTGAGGAAGTTTGTTTTGGGAAGGAGTAATTTATGCTAAAAGTCATCTTTCATATAGACGAAATGGATAAATGGAAACTGGTACTCGGAAATGCCAAAAACATGCTGAACGCTGAACCAGACAGCGGTGTAGCAGTATTGGCAAACTCGGAAGCTGTCAGGCTATATGCTGACCGGGTACACGAGCAGTATCCGGTGATGCTGGCGCTGGCAGCCGAGGGCGTTTCATTTATTGCCTGCCGCAACGCACTGAAGCTGGAAGCGCTTGACGAAGACGCGCTGCCGCCGGAAATCAGCGTCGTACCAGCCGGTGTGGCAGAGCTGGCAAAAAAACAGCACTCCGGTTACGCCTACATACGCCCTTGAAAAACACGCCTGATTCATTTCGTTCGCTCTGAGAATCATCCACACCGTTCCAAAAAATCCGCTCATCCGTTGTACCGGACATCAAGGATCGCAGCCGGAGCGGATAAAAGCAGCATCCGCTCGGCGCCTTGCGGGCTGATCGGGATAGCTGGTTTTTGTAATCGACGTTTTTTGCCCTATGATTACTTCTACATTCAACAGAATGAATCAGTCCGTCTGTTTTACAGTTTTATGGATCACCATCTGCCCCTTCCATTGAACGTTCTACATTTTGTACCTGTTTATTACTAAAAACTATTTCATCCCCTGTCTTCAATCCGATAAAATGACTATCGGAAAAACGCGTGGCTCGGGCATTTAACTGCGGAAGATCTGATTGCTTTTCGAGAATCCGTCCCTCCTATATATTAATCAGCAGTTTTTCCATATTGACAAACCCGTCTTTATCCCCTATAGTTGAATTACATAATAGAACTTTTATTCTATAAGCTTAACTGAAAAGGACGGGAGATGACAAAACTTTTGTACATCATAGACAATCACAATTTTTTATTCAGTGAAACAGCATACACGCAGCCGGAATTAGATGGTTTGTTTGCCCAAAACGCTCTCAAACTACCGGTGAGAGCGGAAATCCTGCAATGCCTTCATCTGGAAGGCTTGAGCATCCTCGCGTTACGCAGTCTCGAATCCCCGTTAGCCGTCCTAACCGGGCAGCAATTCAATGTGCTTGAACTCTTGGCGAAAGGAAAAACCGTCAGTCAGATTTCCCTGATCCTGAAAATCAGCAATTCTACCGTGAGATTCCATCTGAACAACGCAAAAGAAAAACTGCGCGTTGAAACCAGAAATGAACTTCTTTCCTGTTTCAGCAGATATCACAGCCCACCATTGCGCAAACAAATATTGAGAAAATCGAACAAACAGGATCAAACAAATTCAGAATAAATAAATCTGGAACGAAAGTTGTACCAATTACGTTATATTAATCAGGAGGCTCTTATGAAACACTTGCGATCCAAGGGAATTCGATTCCTATTTATCATTTGTATTCTCATGCTGGCAATAACGCCGGCTGTTTCGTCTCAAAGCGCCGTAACACTGGACAAATGCTATGACCAGTTTGGAGTCATCCGGACTGACAAAAATTCTTATGATTCCGATTTTTGTTTTATGGCAGACAAAACGCTGACTTATATCAGCTACGGCGAATATAAGATCATGAAAGGATTGGCGCCGGCATTAGACGGCTCTGTCAAGTTGATCAACAACGCAAGCCCGACACCAATTATCGAAGTTAAGGAGCCTACCCATCCCGCCGTTCTACAACCGACCATGGGAGCTCCGGCGCAGCCGATTATTCAGCAGCCGGTCATCGAACAGCCAACCATGGAAGTCCCGATGCAGCCGATTATTCAGCAGCCAGTCATCGAACAGCCAACCATGGAAGGCCCGGCGCAGCCGATTATCCAGCAGCCAGTCATCGAACAGCCAACCATGGAAGTCCCGATGCAGCCAATTATCCAGCAGCCGGTCATCGAACAGCCGACCATGGAAATCCCGACGCAGCCAATCGTCGAAGCACCAATTTTGGAAGTTCCTGTTCAACCGATCATCGAGCAGCCTGATGAGGTGACCCCGTTCTTCGGAGAAAAGCCGACAACCACCCCAATAGCCGAACCGATGACGATCGCGACTGACATTTCACCTTCTGAAACAATAATCCAACCTATGGAAACTATTGAAGCGGTTACGGAACCAACTGTTGAACCGATGCCTGAAGATGAAAATGTGCTGTTCAAATCTGTTCCACTGATTGGCACCATCACTGAAATTAACGGCCTTTACCCGGCAGCCGGAGAGGTTTATAACACAACGAACGTTAACTTCGTCTGGACTTTTGATTCTGTCGGCGTTGATACCGTGCCGACAGCCTTCACGCTGACGCTGGATGGTGTTCCGACGGCAGTCAACCCTGCCTGCGACGTAGATTCATGCAACACGACCCTCCCTGTCGCAGCGGGTAACCATACCTGGTTTGTGACCGGGCGCGCTGGACCATTAACGATCAGTTCTCGTCCAATTGCATTCAGCGTCGTTCCGGCAATAGCCTCCCCGGCTAAGCCTGTTTTGTGGTCTCCTACCGGAACTGTCAACAGCCGCAATCAGCAGATGATGTGGTATCCGGCAGCCAACGCAAATTCCTATACGCTGAATTGGTCGTATGGCGGCGGGAACGGAAACGCGAACCTGAACGCCACAGATGAGAGTTGTAAGAGCGGAATTTGTTCTCTTGCGATCGCTTTTCCGGCAGAGGGTGACTATACCTGGACAGTAACTGCCTCCAATTCTGTTGGACCAAACGCAACCTCAGACCCGCTGACCTTTAAGATTGTGGCTCCAGTCGCTGCACCCTCCAAACCTGTTCTCGGACTGCCTGATGGATCTTACACATCACCAACCGTCAATTTTATTTGGAAACCCGCTAATAACGCGGTTTCTTATACCGTTTTCTGGGTATCCCAATATGGGGACTCCGGCTCAAAGATGCTGGCAGCCAGCGATGCATCCTGCGCCGCTGGAGACTGTCATGTTTCTGATCTGCTGCCAAAAACAGGCAGTTACACTTGGTATGTCGTCGCAACCAATAGCGCCGGGACCACCCAATCGGACTCGAAGCAATTCACACTGAGCAATCAGGTTTTCACACCTGCTGCCAACACGCCCCGCGGCGCAGTTGGTAATTCGCAGCCGTTCTTTTACAACTTCTCTCAGGTTCAGGACAACGTCTATGAATACAATGTCAAAGTCTGGGAAGCTTACTCAAACAATCAGGTTGCAGATTACTATTGGAACGTCAGCAATCTGAACTGCAACGGCAGTACCTGCACCGGGCAGGCGTCCTCTACCCTGCCACAGGGTTATTACTACTGGAAGGTCCGCGCCCGGACCAACAATGACATCAGCGACTGGTCAGCCGCTTCGCACTTCAACAATCTCACGAAGCCCCAGCCGACCCAGCCCGCGCCAAACACCATTCCATATGCATATAGCCCGTCCGGTTTGATCCAGACCGCCAACCCAATCTTCAGTTGGCGACCGATTACAGGCGCCGGTGCTTATTGGCTGACGATATTTGATGCTTATGGGAACCAAATTTACTCAACTTCTACTACCAGCGCCGTCTGTAACTGGAAGGTCTGTACGTTGGCTCGATTCACCCTGCCTGGCAGCGGTAATTATTCTTGGAGAATCGCCGGTGGTTCTTCTTCCGGCGTTGTTTGGAACGCATCCTCAGCGCGCTTTGTTTATCAGGCAGCGCGCCGACAGTCACACCAGTCCCGATTACACCTCCGGCAAGTGTGACCTTCCTGTCACCGGAAAACAAGGGGGATATTTACAACAAGGAAGCAAGAATTGTCTGGATAGGATGCTTTTGACAGCACCAGCAGCTACAAAGTCGCCCTGTTTGACGGAAAAGGCACCGAGCAATTACGGGTTGAGATGGACCGGAAATCAGCCTGGTGTGATCAGGTAACCTGCACCATAGAATTTGAGACCATCCCTGTCAACCAAAACTACCGGCTGCAAATCACGCCAGTCTCACAGAACGGCGTCGCCGGGCAGATGAGTGAGCTGCTGTTCAATGTGACAGATCAGCCGCTGAATTTGAAAGCGCTGTACCCAATGGAGACCGAACTGGTGTCCAACATGCCGATCTTCAGTTGGCGCCTGCCTTCAGAAACAGCATTCGACACAGAAAAAGGATATACCTACTCGATCAAATTGATCAACAAAACCCGCAGCATGGAAGCCACGCTTGGCCCATTCACCTGCGCATCCGAAAATCTATATTGTTATGACGGCGGAGCCTTCCTGGTGATGCGTGACGCGCTGATGGCGGGAGATTATATTTGGGGCGTTTCAGTCCTCGAACTGGCAAAGGTATCGGATCCGATAAATTTCGTAATCAAGTAACCTTTTGCCAAAACCGAATTGATTTGATAAATACGCTCTGGAATTATCCAGAGCGTATTTTATTCACAGCTATAATCTGGTTCGTTGCACCTTGGGACATGGACGATCGTCCTGTGTCCTCTAAAAGCCCTATAGTATAATTTTTGAGAACTGTCTGGCTGTTCTACACGGGAAACAACAGAAAAAAGACTCAGAGAAAAAACCGCCTGGTTCATGGAATCCGTTTTCAATGAAAAAGGATGCAATCTTCTCCAACAACATATGCTGGAATGTCAATCACCAGTCTGACAGAGCATTTTCAGACGTTATTGCGTGAAACCGCCTGTTTCAGCAATCTCACAGCGAATGACCTCCTGCAGCTCCGGACGTGTCTTAGCCACGCCCAAACAATTGTGCTTCGCAAGAATCGCTCAATGCCATCATCCCGGCGCTTTTTTTAAATTGGGTAGACTTCCTGCTGAATGGCGATAACCTTGCCCGCCATCTTCAATTTATCCGGACAACCGTCAACGCTCTGGCTAAAAGCGGAAAGCAGAAAGCTGACAATATCCTTTTATCCGTTTATCCGATCGCTGCTGTCTACACTTGTCAACAGAACCAAGGCAGGCTTGATCTGTAAATGAATCAAAGTCTGATCTGCATGGAACCCGTCCAAATTCAGGAGTTTGCCCGGCTGCTCCAGAGCCAAAAACAACCGACGCTTTCCAGGTTTATCCGAGAAATTTTCTACTCGCGCGATGCCAGAAGATCCATACGTTCTTTATCGACCGCACATCATCCGTTAAAATCACAGGAAAATTCAAGGGACAGTTCTTTGACCTTAACGCACTGTTTAACGCGCTGAACCATTCCTGTTTTCAGGGAAAGCTCACCCGCCCCGCCATTCGCTGGTCAGCTAAAGTCAATAAAACCAGGATGGGAAGTTATCGCTATCAAACAGATTTGGATCACCATCAACCGTCTGTTGGATCAAAAGGAGTCCCGGAGCTGGTCGTGCGTTATGTTTTGTATCATGAAATGCTCCATAAAGCTTTGGATATCGGACAAAAAACGGCAGAATTCGGACGCATACTGCACAATTCCGCCAAATGGAACGCGCCTTTCCCGGAATATGAAACAGCTGAAAGATACCTTTCGCAAAACTGATTGCTGCCCAATCAGCTTTTAGGGGATCCTAATTTCACAAAAACGGAGCTTTATCCGTACTTTTTTATGACTATCACAAAATGTATCCATAAATACTTTATAATCTTATCAAAGGAGATACACAATATGAAAAGGAAAAAATCTTTTTAATGCCGACAGCAGTTTTTGCGTTTTCAGGGTTGACATCCCTGCCGTGTTCGCACATCAAGCATCAGATTTGGAACGGGTAACGCCGCAGCGGCGATTTTCCAGGTATCTGATGAAATTTTTTCAAACCTTCAATCCGGAAGCAATTTATGAAGGGATAAAAAAATTTTGGATCTTCCTCAGGCGTTAAAATTTTGGAATACAGATTCTTTCTCAAACTTAAAGGCAACATTGTAGAGATTGCGCAAAGGACTGAAAGCGTTTGAAAAGCCGGATTTTCTTGAGCTTGCCATCGGTGAAGCCTACAAAGCTCAGAATGATCCGGTCAATTCATTAAATAAAAACCTGGGACCTAATCAAGTGCGCTTTACATCCCCAACTGAATTTTGAAGTCCCGTCGGTTTATCAGGGATCCGTATCCGGCAATACATTGTACATTAAAGCTTCTGACGGCAGTTTTGATGGCGAAATTGATCTGAAAATTGATCCAGCAATCCCGGAAACGTTGACCATTACAGTCACTGATCAAACTAAGCATGAGCAGAAAATTATTAATCTGAACGTGATTGATGACGGCATGACGATGACCGATGATGAAAAGCTGCTCTTAACAATGACAATAGGTGATGACAACACGATTCTCTTTTCTAACCCAGAAGATGAAAGCGCCATAACAATTGCATTTGATCAAGCTGCTTATACAATCCACTTCACCAATGTATCCCCAGAAAAAAGCAATGCCGCGTCGATCGTGCTTGATCCGCAAAAAAATCTCTTGAGTCTTACAATTGACGGCAACGAGATTTTCAGCGCTATTTTCGACAAAGCCAACGCTGAACTGAATGTCAACATCATGGAATCGTCAAATGTCCTGCAGTTTGTCGATGCAGAGAAGGCCATCACCGGTTCACTCGAAATGCTCCAGTCCACTGTAAAGCTGAGCTTTGAAAATGCGGAAAACAAGATTGCGGTCAGCATTGGCAGCAGTCTTGATGATTTGATGGAAATGTTTGCCCTGAGTGTCGATAAAGAAGCCAAGAGCTTCAATATCATAGCATTTGGCTCCCCAATCTTCCAGGCCGCGGTAGATTCTGTCAACCGCACAGTCACAATCATCGATGAAAAAGGTCAAGAAAGTGTTTTGACTGAAGATGATCTGAATCAAATGATCGAAGAAATGTCAAAATCAGCCGTTCCCGGATCCGACTCAAAGCCCGGAACAGTCAAGTTCCAATAATCGTCAGCCAAACGATATATAAAACCACCTCACATGAGGTGGTTTTATTTCAAGTACAATTAGCCGATATCCGAACAAAAACAAATTCCGGCTCCCAGCCGCAGGAAAGAAACATGCCGCATTATTTAATGAACGATCGTGAATACCTGAAAAGATTGTGGTTCCTGGCGATACCATTGGTCTTGCAATACCTGATCAGTGCATCAGTCAACCTGGTGGACAATGTCATGGTTGGTTCGCTTGGCGATGTTGCGATGGCTTCCGTTAGCATTGGTAATCAATTTTTCCTGCGCCTTTTCCACATTCTAATATTCGGACTGGTTTCAGGCGGATCTATTTTAAACGCGCAATATTGGGGTATCCGCGACGCCGATCGCATACACAAAGTAATCGGCGTGCAAATCCTGGTGGGCAGCCTGATCGGCCTGATTTTCAGCATCGCCACCGCTTTTTTCTCTGAGAATATCGTCGCACTTTATTCAAACGACCCAGCAGTCATCCACAGCGGCGGTATTTATATGCGTTCCTTTTCTGCGGTCTATCTGTTTTATCCGCTGATGATGATCTTCACCGGCGGGCAGCGTTCCACTGGAAATACGCGCCTGCCGATGATCACCAGTTCTTTCTCGCTGATCATCAAGTTGGTTTTGAATTATGCCCTGATCTTCGGAAATTTCGGCTTCCCGAAACTTGGCGTGCTCGGCTGCGCTTATGCTACCCTAAGCGCGCGGATCATTGAATGCGCTTTATTGGTTTTTCTGAGCTACAGGCGCAAAGACCCTGTTTCAGCTCTACCAATAGCGTACTTTCGCTTTGATCCTGCACTAACCCGCAAGATTTTACGCCAGACACTGCCAGTCATCATCAACGAAGGGATTTGGGGACTTGGGACAAATGTTTATTCGGCAATTTATGCGAAAATCTCGACCGCATCTATCGCAGCCGTTTCAGCGGTGAATCCAATTGACAATCTGATGTTCACCCTCTTCCTTGGTTTCGGCGATGCGACTGGTGTTATGATCGGAAACGCGCTCGGGCGTGATGACAAGAAGCAGGCTTACGATTATGGAAAGAAAACGATCATCCTTTCCGGCTTGTTTGGCGGTGTCATAGGACTGGCTGTTCTTGTATTCCGTGCCCCAATCCTCTCGCTCTACCAAATTTCAGCACAAGCACAAGCGTACGCATCCGTTTTGCTGACGATCCTCTGCCTGTCGCTTTGGATGCGCACCATTGCCTATAGTCTGATCATCGGAGTAATCCGATCCGGCGGTGACGTTCATTTCTCCTTGGTTATCGACTGCACAGCCTTATGGGCTGTCGGCATTCCGCTCAGCCTCTTATTGGCATTTTATTTCCATCTGCCAGTTACCATCGTTTATTTCGGTTTTATTCTGGATGAATTACTGAAAGTGATCGTCTTCAGCCAACGGTTTATCTCCAAGAAATGGATGAACACGCTGACCGCCGGATAAATCCTGCAGTAAAAAACAGATCAGCAGCCATCCCACAGCTTTCTGGGGCAAAATGATTGTCAGGATGTGACGATTCAGGTCATAAGAATCAATCAGATAATTCATGATCCCAAAAAAGTATCCGGAAATCAAGAGAAGGAACGGCAGCCAGCGGCTTATCCCACCCGGCTGAAGACTGGCGAAAAATGTCCAGATGGCAAGCGCCAAAAGAAAGACCGCCGGTATGTTCAATGAAAAGAACTTTGCCAGTGTCTCCGGCAACAACGATTCAAAACCGGGGTATCGTACGACATAAACCCGGTCTGTTCAAACGCCTCCCGTTCATAAACCTCATACCAGGGCGCTCGAAACGTTGAAAAAGCCGTTTTCAATAAATAACCCAGGTAGGTTCGTTTTCCATCACCGGACAGCCAGTCAAAAAATTGCGTCCCGGTCATGCCGGCAGTAAAGGAGACCGTTCCGTACAGATGTGTTTCGCCGCGCAGTTTAATCAATTCCTCAAACCCTGGTATATCCGCCCTTTCCAGATATGCAACTGCCTGAGGATCATCCAGCAAACGGGTAAAAAAGACATTCGATAAAGGATATTTCCAGCGGTCGCCCGTAACCGACAGCGCGTAGATGCAAATGATGGAAACTGCCGCCGCACTGATAAGCGCTTTTTTGCGATTAATACCGCGCAGTGCAGCCAACATCAACAAGCTGATAAGCAGGATCAGCACCCAAACAGCTGAATCGCGCGTGCCGGCAAACAGCAGCGCAGAGAAGAGGAAAAGAGCCGTATCAGCAGCGCTCCAATCGGTACGCCGCGTCATCCACACCCAGCCCGCAATGAAGAGCACAACAATGGAAATTGTGATGGATTCACTGAGCATCGCCCGATCCCAACGGGTCACGTTAGGTATGGATCCTAATCCCAACAAGGCCACAGCTGAAAAAATCTGAAGCCAGAAGCCCTTGAACGTTTTGAATGCCGCAAAAGCCAGAAAACTCCAGCAAATGATCGAAAGCGAAAACTGAAATAAACTGATCAGCAGCGGATTTGTTTTCAGCATTTTGAAAACAAGCGGGACCAGGAACGGACGCCCGATACAAAAATCCGGTGTATAACAGACCTGCTTTCCAAGTATGATTTCTGTGTACGAAAATGCGGACTGGGCTGCATAAGAAGCCGTATCTACCATTGTTAATACCGCGTCCGATTGGGAAAACTGAAACAAACGGAACAAAACGAACGTAGTCCAGATTGCCACCAGCACAACGTTTGGACGATTCCTTGCAGCCAGGACCAGGAGTAAATAAATCACCACCATGCCAGCTCCCGACAAAAACAGGAACCAGATAATAAAAACTGGCAATTCATCAGCTGGCGGGAAAGAAAATTGATAGGATCTTTTTTCGGCCTCGGGATGATAAAGGCTGACAGCTTCTCTCACGCCGTCCCAAATAATGAACACCACACCATTGTCAGGTCCCGCCATGAATTCAAGCGTCGCCGTCTTTCCTGGCTTGCCCTGCCATCTCAACGCAGCACCCGGCGTTTTGAGCACCAGACCATCAGCGGTTTTTGCCCAGCCATCCACGGATAACATCTTTTCAAAACGAACTTCACCAAACTCATTGGTAAACCACGTCAACATCAGCTGATTTTCCATATTGGTCTGCTCGTCAGGCAGTATTTGCAACGTGTGCGTTTCAAGCAGTCCTTTTGGCGCCTCGGGCAGGATCAGGATCAAAAACAGCGCCATCACCGCCGCAACCGGAATGATCAGCTCCAGCTTGAATTGGTTCCCAGCTTTCGTCCGCTCAACAAGTTGAAGCAACAAATAAACAGCCGAAAAGACCAAAGCGAATGCTCCTCCTAAAATCAGCCAAAAACGCTTTGCGGAAGGCGGAATGGACTGCAAGAACTGCGCATAAACCAGAAAAACCGCCAGCGCAGCGGAGATCGAGCTTCCTGTAATTTTCAGAATTGTTTTCAGTCTCATCATCAGCACAGCGGTTGAAAAGATTCGAACAGCATATCCCGGGCGTTTCCGGCGTTTTCAGCAGACCATTCCCTGAAAAGCTGCTGATAACTTTTTGACGACCGGTGCTCCCAGTCCAAATTGAATTGCTCCGCGATTCGGCGGATCGCCGCTTCATCCGTGCCTTCAACCTCAACAAAGCAACCGATTGGCGTCCGGTCCAACATAATTTCACAGGCTCCCAGGCGGAATTCTGTGCGATATTTTTCATAAATGAAGGAAGGCTGAAAACCCAGTCGCTCAAGCACCAATTGCATCTGATCAAAATCCGTGATTCCTGTTTCAATTTCTTCGCGATAAGAGATGCCATTTTCCTTCTTCTGCGCATGCTTCCAAGTCAACAAACATGTCATGCCTTCCTGGCGCAGACGCAGCGTCGAACCATCCCGCCGTAACGATTCATCCGCATGATCAAAGAGGATATTGCGCTCATAGCTGTTATTCAGCACCCATTCTCCCCCTGCTGCTTCGATCTTGCTCAGCAGCAAATCCAAATCCTGACAAGGGAACTTCGCTTCAATTTCACTGTTTTTTGTTATTTGGCAATTTTCTTTTTTCATCATAATCAATTTTACAATGGAATCAATCGGTCGTACCACAAGCCATAAAACCAGCCGCCCATAATGCATTCCTTTTTCAAACCGAAAATCAGAATCATTTGATCCCTTGCGAATAGAAATAATCGGTGGTATAAATATGAATGTAGTTATGGAGATTGTGAAAAGCGACCGCTATCCTCAATGCACTCGGAAACGCGGTTTTTTTTTGAGCAGTTTCCAGATTAAATGCAGGGAACTACCTGCAAACATTTTTTACACCCGGAAAAACCGGGGGATTATTTAGGAGAATTTCAGAATGAGTGACAAAGTCAAAGGTACAGTCAAATGGTTCAACGAATCAAAGGGTTATGGTTTCCTTTCACAGCCCGAAGGTGAAGATATTTTCGTTCACTACACCGCGATTCAGGGCAACGGTTTCCGCACACTGAAAGAAGGCGCGGAAGTTGAATTCGTCGTTGAACATGGCCCCAAAGGTTTGCAGGCAAGCAACGTTATCATCCTCTGATCTTTCAGAGATCAACCTTTGGAAATGAAGTTTTTTGGAAATTTCAAATCTGTACCAAGGAATTATGTAAATAAAACATCCCTTCAATAAAAGGGATGTTTTTTTATTCTCTTTCATCTTCATAAACCGTCATCAGATTCAGCCATTCAGCAATCGCCAAAGTTTCCGCGCGCCGCATCGGATCGATTCCTGCCTGCGAAAGCAGCGCCTCTGATTTATGTGTGCCGACACCAAGATTCGACGCCAGGGCATTCCGCAGTGTCTTCCGTTTTTGACCGAAACCAGCCCGTGCAAGGCGAAAAAACGGATCAAGGTGTCTTTCGGCAACCAATGGCTCGGCAAACAGCCGGATTCGCAGCAGAGCCGAATCCACCTTGGGCGGCGGATAAAACGCCACAGCAGGAATGGGAAACAACAGTTCCGGCGTACCATAAATCTGCACGCTCAGTGCCAGCAAACTCAGGTCACCCGGCCTTGCGCAAATTCGCTCGGCAACTTCTTTCTGAATTGTCAGCGTCACATCCGCCGGCTTAACCGTCGCACTCAACAGATGACGGACAACCGCCGATGTGATGTAATAGGGGATATTGGCGACAACCTGAAAACCGTCCGTTAACCAAGCGCCTCCGGCGAAAAATTGAGAATGTCGCCCTGCACAATCTTGACGTTGGAAAAATCCTGCAGCACCTGTTCCAACACGGGGATCATTCCTTTGTCAATTCCACAGCCGTTACCCGCGCCGCGCAGGGCGCCGATGGCGGGTCAGACTGCCTAACCCGGAGTCCGATTTCAAGAACAGACGATGTTTCGGTTATGCCAGCCTTCTCAGCAATTGCCGACAGGATCGCTTCATCCATCAGAAAGTTTTGCCCCAGCCCCTTTCGCGGACGAAGATGGAACTGGTTGAGTAATGATTGAATTTGCAGCGGTTCAAGTGGTTTCATGGCATGATCAAGGAATGTCTGCTGGAATCGGGGTCAGGAAATAAAGCGTCGTATTTCGACTCCAGGGCACAAAGTTTTCATCATTATACGCCAGATCTATCCAACGATGATCAGCTGTTGCCGAGCGTCCTGTGTCTCCGATTGTCGCGATACCGTAATCCGGCACATAAACCCGCATGCCAGCCGTCAGTCC
The DNA here is from genome assembly GCA_040766005.1 of Flexilinea sp. Classification (GTDB taxonomy): domain Bacteria; phylum Chloroflexota; class Anaerolineae; order Anaerolineales; family Anaerolineaceae; genus Flexilinea. The sequence continues at coordinate 33,968 of JAXGRI010000017.1, forward strand.
GTACCATGCGCGGTCAACCGCAATCACGCCAATGTCCACTTTCATCCCTGAGGCCGTCCCGTTTACACATTGCGGAACGCCGCTGCGGCAGGGGGAATAAGAAGTGGCGTAAACCGGGATCGCCCGCCAATATTCAAGCGGCCCATCCGCAGTTTGAATCGTCTGCGTTTCAACCCGTGTGCCATAAGTACCAACCGCATTTGTCGGAGAGACAAAAACACGCTCTGGCAGCGTTTCATCGACGAGCTGAACGCCATTTTCGAACCGAACTTGTTGGACTGTCCCCTGAATGCCGTTTCGCCCGGAGCTCTGAATCTGGTTATCATCCAGTGTTCGGCTGTCGTCCGGGTTCCACTGAGTTTTAAAAGGAACTGATTGCAATTTCAGATTCGTCTGCTGTTGAACATGGATGATTTCAATCCTGCCATCCGCAGGCAAAGGCGCATCTTCAGCCGGAACACTTTTGTCCCAGCCGCTGAGCGGCAAACCGGCGTTCATGAGCGCTTCTCCGACCGTACTTCCATAACCATCAACAACGGTTTCGCGCCCGGCAATGCTGACCGCCAAAGGGCGGGGAGTGAACAGTTTGATAACCATGCCATCTTCAAATGGAGAGGAATTGGGTGGCGTAATCCGTTGCTGCGGAGCGATGTCTACCTTGGCTAAACGCAGCGCCTCCTTTACAGTCCCCGCTGTATCGGCGAAAGACAGCGTCTCGCTCGTGCCATCCGTGATCAACTTGAATTGGTGTACCGCGCGAATCTGAAATTGCAGGATCCGGAAGTTTCCAAGACCCATCGAAGGTTCGATCATAATATTGTTCCAAAACAACCGATCATCTGGATACAGTTTTCTGCCGGCGTCCAAAAGCATGTTTCCCACCAGATTTTCATGAGTCGCAAAAACAGACCATTCACCGCGGTCGTCCAACGTCACTCTTTTCTGTTGATTAATTCGAATTGGAACCGATTCAGAAGCCCAATACGCCTTGTTTGGGAACAGGTGATCCTCCACTCTCAGTTCAATTCTGGCTTCCCGCAGGATAGAATCTACGCGAATACGCGCAGTCTCAATCCAGCGCGCCGTCCCGTTTTCAACAACCATGACCCGGCGAGGCGTATTCAGCCGAAAAAGCAAAAATCCGCAGGTAATAAGTAGCATACCGGCATAAAGCAAAGGGATCAGGCGCCGCGATTTCTTTCCGGGTTTCATCATTTTTGATTGTATACCAAAAAGGGTTCTGTTTGAAATTTATATCGCCATACACTCCGCCATGCCGATCAGTGTTAAAAGAAAAAAACCTCACAATCGGAGGTTTTTTTGTGCCGAGACACAGGATCGAACTGTGGACACTACAATTTTCAGTCGTATGCTCTACCAACTGAGCTATCTCGGCAGGTATATCCAAATCATTAACGGCTTCTATTTTAGCGGTTTATCTGGAAGCTGTCAAGGAA
>JAXGRI010000018.1:0-30128 GCA_040766005.1 Flexilinea sp.
TTTTGTGGAATATCCGCTGAGCTGTCAGTGGTTATTCTAATGTTCATCATCGTTGTTTCCTTTGATTTAATGTTAAATATATTTTTTCCAGAGGGATATCTTGCCAAAAATTAATACTGCCTTTAAGCTGCAAACTCATCTCCCATCGATTCAAATAAGTTTCCGCATGAAAACAATGCCAAGCACATTCGGTCCTGCGTGGCAGGATATACCGCAGCCGGCTTCAGAAGTGATGATTTCATTAAAAGGCTGAAATGATTTGACAAGGTTGCGGACGCTCTCCAATATCGATTTGTTTATCAGCGTATGAATGATAAATACACGTTTTAAATCGATATCATTCCGGTCTCTTAGCCGGTCAATAATATACTGCTTGATTACTTTTTCGAGTTTTCCGCGATATTTTTTCCCGAGGCTGAGTTTTCCTTCCCGGATCCAAACCATGGGTTTCAGGTTCAGCAACTCCGCGCCAAGTGCAGAAACGGCGCTGATTCTTCCTCCCTTGCGAACATAAGAAAGCGTATCCAGAATGCAGGATGTTTCAACTAAATCCCGATAATGAATCAGTTGGTCGAAGATTTCGCTGGCTGACAAACCCTGATCAGCCAGTTCGCAAGCTTTCAGAACGAGCAAGCCCATTCCAGCGGAAGCGTTCATCGAGTCAAAAACATACACATTCGGGAATTCATTGGAGACTTTCAACGCATTGCTATAACTTACCGATGTCAGAGATGAAACGCTGATATGGACAATCTGATATCCTTTTCCAACCAGGGAAGAAAAAAGTGTGCGGTAGTCATGCTCTGAAGCACCGGATGTTTTTGCTTTTGAATCGGGTTTTACCAATTCTTCAAATAACTTATAAGAATCAATATCAATGCCGTCCCGATAAGATTTCTCGCCAATATTGATGTAGATAGGAACTGTTGCCACATTATATTTTTCTAAAAGATCCGGGGCAAGGTCGGATGCGCTTTCGGTCGTTATGATTACTTTCATATATAATTCTCGGCAAAAAAACTAATCCTTCAGATTTCTCGCGAAGCCGTTCTCCTTTGATGATTTTATATATTAAGACATATTCGTCGATTTGTCAAAAAAGTTATGATTGAATATATAATCTCTTGAATGCGCTGCGGGTAATGAGTGTAAATAAAAAAGCAAAAAATAATGTGAATGCACCTGCCCAGATAAAAGCATCGACCCAAAGTTTTTGGGGAAACAGACGGATTAACGTATTGTCCGCATAGAAAAGCCAACTTCCTTCAGCAAAAAAGAGCGAATGGAACCAGTCAAACAGCAGATCAAAAGCAAACGCTACAAAGGCAATGAGCGTAAGTGAAATAGCAAGCGTAAGGTACGAACCCATTTGAAAAGCATGCAATATATTAACAAATCGATTGGGTTTGTTCCAATACAATCCGAAAATGACAACGTAAACGACCGTCAGTATGAACCATATAGAACGTGATATCTGAAAAACAGATCGCACATCCTTCATATGAGCGATTTCGCCTTCAAGATAAATTGGCTGCTCATTTTTATCTAAAATGCTTCGATGCCAAAGGCTGGTTTCATTTGTGTTATATAGCTCATGGACTGAACGCCATATGTTTGACGTTCCGTTTGAGAGAAACCATAGCCATCTGCCGGGAAACTTTTGCGGCTATATCAAGGGTCAAGAACCAGGGCGAAACAGCAAGATCACACTGAACATCAGGATGAAAAACGGAAAAGAAACCGTAAAGAACAATTTACATATATTGAAAAATAATCCGCGCGATTTATTCGTTGGTTAATTCCCGATATCCATTCCAGATTGCTAAATTAGTGTAACTTTCAACCGGAGCAAAATCGTCTGTCGCTAACGATTCCGCCATCACCATTTGCTTCAGCAACTGAAGCAAGCGCGATTGAAGCGTTTCGATCAATAGGCGATCGTTTTCACGGGATGGCAACGCATTATAATTTTCTGCGGGGTTTTCATAGAACCCTCAAATTCATTGCAAATAAAATCGTGTTATATGAATTTGGAACCTTGACTGTAAATAAATATTTAAACACCTGCCCGGCTGTCCGTGAAAGTGTTTTCAGAAGTGGTTCGTTCGGGCTGGTATGGCCAATATTCATGAGCAGGACACCATGGTCAGATAATTTCTTTGAGGCGATTTTAAAAAATTCCAAGGTCGTCATGTTAATTGCAAGAGAAGCGCCCTGAAAAGCGTCCACCATAACGATGTCATAATCGCCCTGCGATTTTTGCAGGCCGAGCCGACCATCTTCGACAAAAACATTCAGATTTTGGTCGGGCAGTGCAAAATATTTTTTTGCGACTTTAACAACTTCAGGGTCAATTTCAAATCCGTCGATTACTGCGTTGGGGAATACTTTCAGCAGCTGTTTTGCCGAAGTGCCGCCTGCTAAACCTAATATTGCAGCCCGGTCGATGGTTGGATGATTATCGGATGGCTGCTGAAAAAAAGGAGCAGTCAGAATTTGTTCCCATGGGCCATAATAATTGTCTCGTGTCGGATTATATATACTCTGGATGCCCTGCCCTTCGTTCAACCGCAGGTATGTGAAACCGGATTGTTCGATGACTTCAATATAGTTGTATGCAGACTCGATTTCGAACGATTGAGCAGGATTCATCTTAACCGATGCAGGAAAGGCGAATATCCCCGTTATTGGAATGATGATCACTAAAAATAAACGATCTGAAAATATCATTCGGCCGAATCCGATAAAGGCGATAATTATCAACAGTGCTCCCAGCAAAAAAAAGGTGCGGTTAGATCCGATCTTTGGAATCAGGATGAAGACGGGAAGCATGGTGCCCAAAAAGGAGCCGGCAGTCGAAATTGCCAGAAACTTGCCGCTGGCTGTCTCAACCGTCGGATTTGCCGTTGCAGACATTCGAATTGCAAAAGGAGTTATCATGCCGAGAAGAATGACAGGGATCGCCAGAATAAAGATAACGAAAAAAAACATCAGAACGATCCAGTTTAAGATTAATCCGTCCATGGCTCTGGCGCCGGCTTGAAGCGCCGGACGGGAAATAACCGGGATCAAACAGGTGAAAGCGCCAGCTAACAGGATCAGCGTCGAAAACGTGCGGAGGCTGGAAGATTTTTGGAAAGCAACGTCGCCAAGCCAGTTACCAACCGAAAGATAAATTAATATTGAGCCGATCACGCATGCCCAAACGACGTTCACTGAACTAAATACGTTGCCGATCATCCGTGCAGCTGTCATCTCAAGAGCCATCGAACACATTCCGCAAAAGAAAACGGAGGTATAGAGATACCGTCTCATCTCTTTATTTTACTTTGTATGATTTCATTGATGGTAAAAGGGGTGAATCTGTCTGGATGTTGTATTGACTTGAGTCCGGAAGGGCAAAAAAAATACCTGCTTTGGTGATTTTTATGCCAAAGCAGGTATTTTTGTCAAGAACTAAAAATTTTCATATCCTGCCCGAAGTTCAATCAGTACAGTTTGGTGTTTCTGATAACCAGCTGATTTTTTGGGAACGAACAGATATCCATTGTGTTCCGCAATTGAGCGGTCAATATTACTATGCGGCAGTGTACGGGCATGAAGCGTTCCGTCACTTTCCCTCTTCAAGGCGACTGTGTAATAGAAATCTACTTTCGGGTGGGGAGGGATTTCCTGGTCCAGTTCCGCACAAACGATCGTTTCGTGAAAATTTTGATTTAGAAGGGAACTGAGGGCCGGCAGAACATAGAAATCAAAAGTCATTTCTTCGCCTCCTGGTGGCCCAACCAGACCGATGATCGGCGTTTTGTTGATCACTCCAAAACAAGTCCTTTTCCCGGGTCCATGTTCAACACTGGAAAAAAACAGTCTGCCTGACTGCATGATGGTTTCCTGCAGCAGGTCATGTTGCCCCCGCCCGGAACCACCGCCAATCACTATCAGATCACACATTTCCGAAGCTTCAACGAGATGAGCGGCGATAATATCTTTCTCATCTTTCAAGATAGGGAAAATCAATGCCCTTCCGCCCCATTTTTCAATTTTGGCCCGCATTGAGTACGAATTCGATTCAATCGTTTTCCCTTTATCAGGCGTACTGGTACATGGGATCAATTCATTGCCGGTAGTAATAACACCGATTATGGGTTTACGATAAACAGGGACAGCACGATTGCCGCCAGATGCAATAAGATTTAGGTGGGATGGTGTTAAACGAGTGTCTTTTTGTATGAGGATCTCGCCAATTTTCATTCTTTCGCCGATAGGAATCGTGTTTTGTCCGCGGGTTACACCTTGTTGATTGATGGATACGAGTTGTGTTTCATGAAAGGTTGTATCCTCAATTTTTACCATGGTGTCAAATAAATCATTGTCAATCCCGATCCCGGTGTTTGTAAATTTGTAATTGACGCCTTCTTCCCATTGACTGACATCCTTTCCGCCGGTAATGTAGGCATTATAGTTGAAAGAGATGCCATCCCAGCGACTGCAGACAACGTCCGGCAGGTTGATCTTTGAAAGGATATTGTCGGCAGCCACGCGATCACATGCGTATTCCAGAGGAATCATCTCAGATTGCGGCGTGTAATTGAGGTTTTCGCGAATCAATTTGAGCGCGTCTGTTCTGGGAATGTTTTGAATGACTTCAGATGACATTACAGAGGATACCTTTACTGTGTCGGCGGATCGAGATGTGCAAGGATCATATCCGCCTGCTCATTTGTCAGATCATAATAGAAAAATTCAGAGTAGAAGTCCATGATTTCGGATTTCATGTCGAATTCAGCGAATTTCTCGGTATAAAGCGACTGTGCAATCAACAGCATAAGAAATGGCTTCTGTACACCGGCATCCCAAAAGAAAACCCCTGTTGGGACAATGATGATATTTCCGTTCTTAACGGCCGCCAGTTCCTGATAATCCGGTTCTGAGAGCATTTCCTTAACTACTTCTTCGGCTGTGGCATTGCCTGATGAACCGGCGTGGTCAACGAAAATAAACTCAGGATCCATTCCAGGAGCTGCTCTTTAGAGATTTGGACTTTATTGCCGGCGATTTCACTTGAAACGGCGATTCCACCGCATTTCTCTATGATGTCAGTCATGTTTGAAGCAAGCAAAATTTCTTGATTCGCGACATACACGCTGTGCTTTTCTTCTTCTGGGATTTCAGCTGCAATTTCAAAAATCCGATCGGTAAGATTATAAAAATAATCCGAGTAATTCTTTGCAATTTTCGGCGCATCACCGCCAATTGCGTCAGCATATACTTCCAGTTGTTTCACAATGCTGTCGTAATCCTTTGTGCCTTCAAATGGTACGACACTCATTCCTGCTGCTTCTATGGCAGCTGTTGTTGTTGGATTGGGAAAATTGAAGACAATGTCTGGTTCATATTTAACCAGATCTTCAATATTGGGTTCGCTGTGTGCATTTGCAATTCCCTCAACTTCGTTGACTCGTTTGTAGATCACATTGGACCATGGCCATCCGGAAATATGAAAATCACAGTCGAAAACGATTTTGTCTTCAGCACCAAGTACAACAACTTTTTCATAGGAAGGTCCAAAAAGGCAACCTATTTTCTCAACATTGACAGGTACTGAAATTTCAGTTCCCGAGGACATTCTGTATGGTTCTATATTCGTTATCAGCTGCGGCACAAGATGTCCCAGTATGTCCAACAAAGAAGACGAACATGAGCATAATGATCAGGGCCAACCCCAAACGTTCTCTGCGTTTGTTTATCATAACTTCCTCCATTTTTGGGAATATAAATTTACAATTTTCGATTATACTATAAATACTCGATAAATAAATATTATTCTATTACCAAATTTACGTGTTCGAACACATTTTTTCGGATAATAATGCCAAGATGGATAAACAAAACAGATCAGCGTCGCGTGTAAGCAATGCACCAATCTTTTTTACCTTAATTCTCCTGTTTGTGGTTGTAATTTTCGTTTCGTTTTTTGTTGGCAGATATCGGATTACGCCTTTGGATGTATTTTTTTTGCTGAGGGAAAAAATATTTGGAATTTCCTCCGGAATCAAACCAAGCATTGCGACGGTTTTTTTTAACATCCGGCTTCCGCGCGTTTTGTCTGCATTTATGATCGGCGGTGCGCTTTCGCTTTCTGGCTGCGTTTATCAAAGCGCATTTAAAAATCCACTGGTTTCGCCGGATATTCTAGGGGCCAGTGCCGGCGCAGGCTTTGGCGCTGCGATCAGCTTGATGCTTTCATTTTCAAATATTGGCGTTCAAATTACGGCATTTCTCTTTGGCATCGTCGCTGTTGGACTTTCTTATTCTGTAGGCGCTTCAGTAAATAAAAACAAAAGCAGCACAATCACATTGGTTCTGACAGGGCTTGTCGTATCTGCAATTTTTCAGGCAGCGATTTCACTTATAAAATACCTTGCGGACCCGTATAGTAAACTTCCCGCGATTGTATTCTGGCTTATGGGATCGTTAGCGGCAATTACCTACAAAGAAGTTTTGTTGATTTTAGCCCCTTTGATAATTGGGAGTCTGCCGTTATTTCTATTACGGTGGAAAATCAACCTCCTTTCACTTTCTGATGAAGAGGCTATGTCTATGGGAGTGGATGTATCAAAACTTCGAGTTGGTATCATATTTTGTGCAACTTTGATCACTTCTTCGGTTGTCGCCGTCAGTGGAATGATTGGTTGGGTGGGATTGATTGTCCCTCACATCTCACGGATGATTGTTGGTTCCAATAACAAAGCATTGGTGCCGGCCAGTATGATTATTGGAGGAATTTACTTGCTAATTATCGATAACGTGGCGCGCAGTATTATGGCGATGGAAATTCCAATTGGGATTTTGACAGCAATTATTGGCGCGCCTTTTTTCCTGATCCTGATTCAACGTGATGAAGAAAAAATCTGATGTTGTTTGAAATCGACAATCTTTCCTGCGGGTATAAAGGAACTCCAATTGTTCAGAACATCAATTTTTCTGTCACTGATGGTGAAGTTGTCTGTCTTTTGGGTCCGAACGGAGTAGGGAAAACAACTTTTTTTAAGACAGCACAAGGTTTTTTGCCTGCGATTACCGGTAAAGTTACGATTGAAGGTAAAAGTATCCTGGAACTGAACCGACGTGATCTTGCAAAAAGAATCGCATATGTTCCGCAAATTCGTGGAACCCCCTTCCACGTTTCGTGCTGGATATGGTGGTAATGGGAGGGTGTCTTAACCGATTTTTCTATTTGAGCCCAGTAGTCATAAGATCTGTGAGAAGGTGAACAACTGGGAATTCAACATCTTCGCGATAAATTCTTGCAGCGAGTCCAGTGGCGGCGAGCAGCAGCTGGTTCTGATTGCGCGGGCGCTGGCGCAGGAACCGCGTTTGCTTCTGATGGATGAACCAACATCGAACCTTGATTTCAGCAATCAAATCGCTGTTCTCAGTCAGATCATGAAATTGTCCCAGCAAAATATTTCTATCTGATGATCACACATTTTCCGGATCATGCATTTATTTGTGCGAATAAAGTAGTTCTCTTTACAAAAGAAGGGAACGCTTGTGTTGGGACAACGGAAGATATCCTCACAGAAGAGACATTAATGAATGTTTATGGCGTGGCTGTAAAACTTTCTGAAGTGGAATCGGGCGATGGAGACCGGATCAAGACGTTTGTTCCTATTTTGCGCCGGCGCGAATCTAGATAAGATATTATCAATTTGGACGAAAATACTTTATAAAAAAACGACAGAAGGTTTGAGTCTTGACAGCGCTTCAAACAGCTTTATTTGTTTCAGCTGCCGCGTTTCCAACAATGCGCATTCCGATGAATTGTAGATTTAGGAATTAAGAATAAAGTTGTAGATTGAGAGAGGCGAATGGAAACATGCGGATTGTTACAGTAGCGAAATGCGAACCATTAGGCGGGGCTTTTGAAGCCGGAATTTCCTACGATAAGATGATTGCAGCAGTTGGCACCGCTGTCGCCGGTTCATCAGGCCAAAATTTTCAGAACATAGCAGCAAATCCTTGGTTTGGTTGTAAAGGAAATAACAGAAGGGGCCGCTTGCAGCGTTGACCGAATTGCGTAGCAAAGGATGGGAGACAGTCGCGCTGCTGCTCTTTGAGCTCGATCCGCAAGAGAGATCCATTCGCTGTATCTGTCATCCGGCGGGATTGTGCAGACAGCAGCTTCTGATTCTCAGACTGAAGAAACCAGAGCGATTATCCGATCATCCCGGTTGATTCTGGATGGCGTCTATGGTATCGGATTTCATATACCGCTTGATCAGGCTTCCAAATCATTGTTCGATCTGATCCGAAAGGAGCGTGCTGCTGATGCGGTAAATTCTTGCTTTAGATTGCCCTTCGGGACAGATTGTTCTTCCGGCGAAGCCGATAGAAGACCACTGTCTGCGAGGAACTACACTTTTGTTATCGAAGCGCTTAAAACAGGACAAATACTTTCCCCGGCTAGCAAATATCTTGGGAAGATCATTCGGTTTCGCTGGATTTGCTGATGGACTTTCGATCTATCAGAAGATCAGCGGCATACCGTCACAATCGAAAATCTGAGAACAATATTGCCGGACCCGTAAAAATTGACGGAAACAAAGGCACTTTTGGAACAGTTTCCATCATTGGAGGGTCAAAATCCTATCCTGGAGCGCCTGTGCTTGCCGGAATGGCAGCTTATCGTGCTGGCTGCGGGTTGGTTCGGGATGATCGTCCCTCAAATTGTTCAATTACTAAACGGTGGCAATTTTATTGAAGCCGGGACGCACATGAATCATGGAAAACCGAAAGGTAAGCACGGTTTCAAAGCAAATTTTGGATAAGCCTGGCGCGGCTCTGATTGGCCCGGGACTGGCTGCTGAATGCGAGACGAAAGATTTTTTCCTTGGGCTGTTGGAACACTTGAAAACGCAGCCCCACCCGCTCATCGACCGATGCAGACGGGTTGAATATTCTTGCTGAAGCGTCTGATTGGCGCCAAAAGCTTCCAACAAACTGTGTCCTGACACCTCATCCAGTGAAATGGCACGGTTATGCAAAATGACGGTTGCTGAAGTTCAAAAGAACCGCATTGATGTGGCTGAGACGCTCGCCAGACAAACGGGAGCAATCGTTGTGCTGAAGAGAGCGCTTTTCAATCATTGCTGACGCTGGCGGCAACGCATATGTTATGCCCTATGCCAACGCTTCGCTTGCTAAAGCGGGAAGCGGAGATGTTCTAGCCGGACTGCTTGCAGGATTCGCAGCGCAACATTTGCCGGTTTCAGAGGCAGCCAGATTGGCTGTGTGGGTTCATGCAATGGCGGCAGAAAATGTCTTCCTGTCCTGCGGGCAGAACTTTTCTCCAATTGCCACAAGACATCGTTGCTGCGGTTCCGCTTGCCATACGAGATCTGACTGGGTTGCGAACCCGATCCGTGAGCGTAAGTGGAGTAAAATAACATCGTATACTACTACTATCACAAAGTTCGTTTTGCGTCGGCACTTAATCCACCCAGAATGGACAGAGGCATTCATGAACACAAAAACACCAGCAGCAATTGAAGTGATCTGCGGATCTATGTTCTGTGGAAAAACAGAAGAACTGATTCGAAGGTTGCGCAGGGCAATCATTGCCAGGAGCAAAGTCCAGGTATTTAAACCGATCATTGATAATCGTTACGTGGTTGAACGGGTACATTCCCATGCCGGCATTGAAATTGATGCGACGCCGATTGCGGATATTCGCGAAATTTACAGCTGCCTGGACCCTGAAACCAGCGTGATTGGCATCGATGAAGCGCAGTTTTTCGGGCCTGAAATTGTAGCCTTGGTTGATGATCTTACATCAAAAGGAATTCGCGTAATTCTTGCGGGAGTTGGACATGGATTTCCGCGGTGAACCTTTTGGTATGATGCCTACGCTGCTGGCGAAAGCGGAAAAAGTTGATAAATTATATGCAATCTGCATGGTTTGCGGTGAACCGGCAACCCGGACGCAGCGAATTGTAAATCGAGAGCCTGCACATTACCATGAGCCCGTCGTGATTGTCGGCGCTTCGGAAATGTATGAGGCTCGTTGTAAAATTCATCATCTGGTTCCTGGTAAGTGAGAACGGAGGCGCTATTCATATCCCGGGATACGGCGATGGTGATTGACGAAAAACTTCAACAACGTGTGAAGGAGATCGGCGAAGAAATCTCACGTGACTTTGAGGAGAAAACATCGTATTCGTTGCATTCTGCGCGGCGGCGTTGTTTTTGATTGACCTGATGCGCCATGTCCGCTGATGCAAAAATCGATTGAGTTTATGGCGGTGTCCTCTATGGAAGTGGTTCGAGAAAATCGAACGGAGATGTGCGCATTGTTATGACTTAAAATACTAAGATCGAAAATAAAAATGTTATCATTGTTGAAGACATCATCGACAGCGGAAATACCTTGCACGCAGTGATGATTCAATTGCTTTCGACCCGTAATCCTAAAAGCTTGTACGTTTGCACCTTTTGGACAAAAAAGAAAGGCGTGAGGTGGAAATTCCGGTTCGATATTGCGGGTTTGAAATCCCTGACAAATTTGTCTACGGATACGGCTTGGACTTGGATGAATATTTCCGAAACCTCCCGTTTATTGGCGTGGTTGATTTGGATAAACTGGCAAAAATGAAACAAGAAAGCGACAAGGAACCAAACTGAAAACATACCAGGAAGTCTCAGAAGCTATAAAGAAGGTTGTTCCATCCAGCGTACGGATTTATCTTGTGGGCGGCGCTGTCCGTGATATTTTATTGGGTCGTCCAGTGAAAGATTTTGATTTTGTCATAGAAGGGCTAGTCAGGCCTGTTGGAAAAAAACTGGCTGATTTGCTCCATGGCAAGTACTATGTTCTGGATGATGAACGAGACATGGTAAGAGTTATTTTTTCACCTGGAACCAGAAATTTCCATTGTATTGATCTCGCTCAGATTAATGGCGCGACGATTGAGGAGGATCTCTTTGGGCGGGACTTCACAATCAACGCGATCGCAATCGATTTTATGGAGAAAAACAGTATCATCGATCCGATGGGCGGCGCGAATGATTTGAAAGAGAAACGACTCAGGATGTGTAACCTTGAGAGTTTGAACAATGATCCGCTGCGCGGAATGCGTTCCATTCGGATGGCAATTGAATTGGAATTAGAAATGGATCCGCCGTTGATCAATGCGCTTCATGAACTATCCAGCCAGCTTGACAAGAGTTCAATGGAACGGTATCGGGACGAGCTGTTTAAAATTCTGTCAGTCGGAAAACCGAATATTTCCGTTCAACTATTGGACAAATATCGGTTTCTTGATCACCTGTTTGCTGAGAAAAAACAGCTGGAACTGCCCGTATTGGCGGAACAATTACGAAAGACAGAAATGCTGCTGAAGACCGTTGCTGCGCCTTTTGACGAAGCACAATCTTCCAATCTGATAGCGGGATTGACAGTCTTGAAACTTGGGAAATATCGTGATGCTTTAACCAAATTTTATGAGAAAGATGACAGCAATCTGCAAGAGCGGAAAGCAATCGTTTTTTACACATTGATTGCCAGTCAGTTTGGACAGGCAAGTACGGCGGAAAAAAGGCTGGACCAAAACAGCAGACGACTGGTTCTCAGCACAGCATTGATTTCATTGGGTAAAAAAAGATGCTTGGTGCCTGGCGTGGATTATCTGGCGAAAGCTGAAAATCTGGCCAATTTCGATATGTATAAGTTTTTAGAAAATATGAAAGCGGCAGGAATTGATGGTATTTTACTTAGTCTGGCGGTGGATCCTGCGATAGATTCCCCTGCATTTGAGCCTTCGTTTTTGGCAAAAAACTGGATAAATGTGCGATGCTGATTGATGCATGGTTTAATCGACAGACTGAGGTGATTAATCGAGCGCCGCTGTTGTCCGGTGTGCAAATATCAAAAGAGTTCAATGTTCCTGAAGGCCCCAAAATTGGTGAAATAAAAGATGCGGTGATGGAAGCGCAACTGAATCAAATTGTGAGTTCTTATAAAGAAGCGCTCGAATTTGCCAGCAGATTGGTATAACGAAAATCACACTTTATGGATTTCCGTAAAAACGTTCATACATCTTCGCGAATTCATAAACGTGCCTGATATAGGTGCGCGTTTCTTCGAAGCGGATCAGTTCCACAAATAGATCAGCGTCATCTTCTGCAAGTGCGACCCAATTGGCTGTGTTTCCCGGGCCGGCGTTGTAAGAAGCCAGCATGAAGAAATCGTTCTCGTTGAAATACTGATACTGAGTCGAAAGATAACTTCCGGATAAATTGATCGCTACAATTGCGCGCAGCAAATCTGCCTCGGAGTAATTTGGCGGCCAGCGAAGTTTTTTTGCCAGTTCTGCACCAGTGGCTGGCATAATTTGCATTAATCCGCGGGCGCCTGCTCCAGATGAAATCCAGGGGTCGAACATACTTTCTTGTCTCATCAATCCATAAAGAATAAATGGATGAACGCCATAATCGCGGTGCGCGGTTAGAACTGTATTATTAAACCAGGCTCCGTAACGGATTAGATTGAAGTAATTTGGTGCACTGAGCGTACGAGCATCCTCAATCAACCCTGCCAATGTCAGCACCTGCCGGCTTGTATAAACTGCCGGTCTCCAGGCATTTATAGCAGTCAGATGTTTTAGCAAACGGTATGAACTAAGTGCATCCTGCTCATATTTCAAACGCACCTGATCAAATATATTGAGTGCGACGTGCTTTTCGCCCAGTTCCCATAATTCATTAGCTTTTCGAAAATCCAGATCAAGATTCAATTCTTCCAACAGTCCAAGATCAACCTCATTGCTTAACGAGAACGTTAACCTGACCCATTGATCCGCAACTGCTTCAGACTGTTCAAGGTCGGCTTGGAAAGAAAAATCATCGGAAAAATCGAACGGCCCTCTGTCTGCAAGGATGTCTTTGGCTCGTTCCGTATAGAAATCCGTCGGAGAATCTTCCGCGGCCAGCTCAAAGTTTTTGGCAGCGCTCGCTGTTTCACCTTTTTTTTCATATACTTTTGCAATCCAAAAATGGGCGCGGGCGAGATCCGCTGGCTTGGAACTAACCAGCAACAATCGATTGAAAGTTGCCAGCGAAGAATCATAATTTTTGGCGCGGTAGCGGCTGATCCCGGCATAGAATAACGCCTCTTGACTGTTTGCATATAATGGATATTCATCAATCAATCGATCCCATTGGTTAGCAGCATCAGAGAGCCGATTTCCCCGTTCAAGAATTCTGCCGGCTTCAAAAAGAAATTTGGGAGCATCCGGTTGATCCGGGTGTTTTTTCGCATAGTCGATTAACGTTTGCGCGCCAGTCATGAAATTCTCTAAGTAGAACCATTCTATATATGATTTTTCGTCCCAGGAAGAAGCGTAAAATCGGTTGTCAGGAAATGTTTCGATCAGGCGCGAAAAAGAGCTGAGCGCAGATTCATAATCAGCAAGAAACATCTGGCAAAGCCCGATGTAATACCAGGCTGATCCGTCATGGCCCGGTTCGTTTTCCATGAAACGATAAAAGGCTTCTTGTGCCAATGCATATTGATTGCGATAATAATTGACCAATCCGCGCTGGAACTCATTTACAGGCTGTTTGGCGTTGATCAGCGCCAACAAAGAGGCATAACTGTCATAATAGCGCGGAAAATTGTTGATCGCGTCCTGATAGCGTGCATACGCCTGCTGCGGCGAATTTAAATCCAAGTAAGCCTGTGCAAGCAGATAATCGATTTTTGCTTTTTGGCTGTCATCGGTTGTATTGTCAAATACATTTAGCCAGGTCTGAATTGCGTTTGTGTAATCTTTCTCGGCAGAATAAGTTTCTGCAATCTTCATCCAAATGAACGTGTTTGCGTTGACGGAGCCGCTCTCAGTAATGGAGAGATAGGCGTTTCGAGCTTCCTGGTGTTGATTTTGCGCCGCAAGTGTATCCCCGATCCGCTCTTGGATTTCGTTGAAAAGGTTGGTGTCCGGCCTAATCTTTAAAAACTCCTGCAGCGCGTTCAATTCATCCGGGATCAGCTTCAGCGAACGGACACATTGTGCCATCTGATACCATAACGGGCTTTCAATTCAGAATTTTTGTATGGAATTCAAAGCATCCAATCAGAGCATTTTGACAACCCTCGTAGTCTGATCGTTGTGCATGAATTCGTGCAATTCCCAACGCGGCCGCTGCCCGGTAGGCATCATCTGGTTGTTGGTCTATGATCGCCCGATATGCGGACATCGCGTTGTCATAGTCACCGATCAGCAGGTAATAATCAGCATCGTCAATCCGCGAAAGCGATTGAGGCGTTGGCTCTGGAATCGGCGTTTCAGTCGGAATCGGAGTTATGGTCGCTGTCGGCGGAACAGGCGTGGCAGTATGGAAAAAGCCGCGGATCAACTGGTTCCTCTCTTGATCACAGCCGGCGAAAAAAGGCAGCCGCAGAGGATGAGGGGAATGATTGAATTTCTTTTTAATAAACATGATTCGGCAATTGTACTCAGAAAACTCAGTTTCGTCAAATCGAAAAAATCGTAAAAGCTTGGAATGATTGGAACTTCCCTGAAATCCGATTTGGTAGATAAAACCATACCGTTTCCGTTTTCGGACGCTTATCAAGTGAAATAATCTCAACATGCATATAACAACGTCGGGAAAAACCTTTTGAAGAAAAAAATTTTAAATAGCCGTTCAATTGCGGTTGGTTTGGCACTGCTGCTGGTTCCGGTTGCATTTATGCTGCTTTTCTATTTTATTCATTAGGTTCAATCACGCGGGTTTTTCGCGATTATGCGTTCAAGGGGAAATCGCTGGGTAAGGATCGCGAAGGTTTTTGGTTTACGAGCTGGCAGGCGGCAGTTTCCACGCTGTTGACGCTCATAGCCGGGCTGCCGATTACATGGATTTTCACGATTCCGATTTCGCCCCGGAAAAAAATTTTCAGATCGCTGTTTTCTGTCCCTTTCATTTACCACTGTCGTCACGGCGGCTGCATTCAACGCGCTGATCGGGCCGACCGGGTGGATCAACAATCTGCTGTCAGGCAGATTTGGCTTTAGTCTGCTCAGCCAATCCGTTTGATGAATACGATCTGGATAATCTTGCTGGCTCATATCTTCTATAATATTTCTGTTGTCATTCGCATGGTTGGAAACGCTTGGAATGGAATTGATTCGCGGATCGAAGACGCTGCTGCCACACTGGGTTGTTCCCGCTGGCAGATTTTTTGGAAAGTGACCCTGCCATTACTTAAACCGGCGTTGATTTCTGCTATCCTCCTTATTTTCTGTTCGATTTTACCAATTCGGCGTTGTTTGTTGCTGGGGGCGTGAGGATTTCGGACTTTGTGGAAGTTGAGATCTATCAGCAAAGGCTGCTGTTTTTTGCCGATGGCGGGACTTCTATCCATTTTGCAGATTGCGATAACCGTATTGATTACGTTCGCTGAATCGCTGATCAGCCGTTCTGACAGGGCAGGCAGAATTCCGCGGATACAAGATGAAAATCTTAGGAAACCTGCAGGCCTTGCGCTAACCGAACGATACCAGGCGTTCTGGCATTCGGAACGATTTTCTGGCTTCGCCCATGATTGCCTTGTTGTTGCGATCGCTTACAATCTTCCCCTCCGGCGTTCGAGGCGGAAGCCGCAATGGACGCTGGATTTTTATCAGCAATTGTTTATCAATGGCAAATTCCTTTTTATGTCCCGCCGATCCAGGCGGTGACAAATTCATTAACGACGGCGCTGATGGCAGCGCTGATTGCGGTTATGATCGGTCTGCTGATTTCGATTGCAGCCGACCGCTATCCATGGACAAAGCGGATCAATCCGTTGTTCATGTTCCCGTTGAACATCCTCGGTAACGCTCGGTCTGGGCTATTTGATGTTTTTCTCTCATAACATTAAGAATCCCTTACTGATTCCATTTGCGCATAGCTTAATAAGTTTGCCGTTTGTGATACGGTCCCTCCGTCCGTTGCTAGGCAATATTCCGGTTTCAATACGCCAGGCAGGCGCTATGCTTGGAGCAGGACCGATCATCATTTTCTTCCGCATTGACTTGCCGATCATCATTCGCGGAATTATCAACGCGGCAATTTTGATTTACCATCTCTCTGGGAGAGTTCAGACAACGTCTTCTTGACAGTTCCGGAAAAACCGACAATTCCTATTGCCATTTTCCGTTTTTTAGGACAGCCGGGTGTGATAAATTACGGACAGGCGATGGCAATGTCAACGATATTAATGTTACTCTGCCTGGTTGGTATGCTGATTTTCGAATACAAACCCTCAAAGTCCGTTGATGGGCAGGATTTCATTTGATCTGGAGAATTGTATGCTTCAATTGCTGAACATTACCTACCGATATGAAGACAAACCGCTGTTGGAAGATTTGGACCTGATGGATCATGAAGTTCTTTGCCTGTTAGGTGACGGGAGCGGAAAAAAGTACGCTGCTTCGGGTGATTGCCGGGCTGGAAAAACCGGAAAAGGGTGAAATCCTTTGGAACGGAACAAACATTCAAAACGTCCCGCCTCATCAGCGTAATTTTGGATTGATGTTCGGAGATTATGCCCTGTTTCCGCATCTGGATGTTTATCAGAACATCGCTTTCGGGCTGCGCATGAAGCGAAGATGGCGAAGAAAGAATTGATTCGATTGTTCAAGAAAAGTTGATCCAAATCGGTATGACCGCTTTCGCCAGACGGAAAGTCACCGAGCTTTCGGGCGGGGAACAGCAGCGCGTCGCCTTGGCTCGCGCACTTGCGCCGGAACCGCATTTGTTGATGTTAGATGAACCTTTGGGCGCGCTTGATCATACGCTGCGCATTACGCTTCTGGATGAACTTAAGGAGCTGCTTGTCAAGAGCGGTACATCGGCGATATACGTAACGCATGATCATGAGGAAGCTTTTTCTATCGGAGACCGGGTAGCGTTGCTGTACGAAGGTGCTGTTCTGCAATCGGACACGCCGGAAAATCTGTTTCGATTTCCCCGTTCCCTTTGGGCAGCAAGATTTCTGGGGCAAAATAATATTATTAGCGGGACAGCCTTGAATGAAAATGAAGTGCGGCTGGATTTTGGGAAGAGAAACAGGATTATGACCCTGAAACCGGAATACCCGCTGATCGCTGGACAAAAAGTTTATTTGCTTTTCCGCGATGAGTCCATTCAATTACAGGACGAATTATCCGGTTCGGAGATTGGCCTTGAGGGAGTTGTCGGTCGTTCCGTTTTCAAAGGGAATGATTTCGAAATACAAATTGTTCTTGCGCCTGAGATAACGTTCACTTTACATCGGAAAAACGGTTTAGAGCCCGGGCAATCGATTCAGCTGAATTTTGATCCGGCTGAATTACATATCATGCTCACTTAGAAAGGCCAGCCCCAGCTGCCGGTCAACTGGAAGCGGAAATAACTTATGGCACTGATTTGAACCAAGGCGAGCAGGACGCCGGCTAATAACCTGTTCGCTTTTGTCCAAATTTTCATGTCTTGAGCCCAACCCAAGCCGAAAACAAGTAAAAGCATCCCGTATAGAACTGACAAGGACAGAATTGCGCTGACCGCTGTGACCCAATTCAGAATAATCCCCATTGTTTTATCTTTCATGACCAACCAACCTAACGTAACGGGAAGCGACAATATCAAAGCAATCTTTTGCCATCTTCTCTTTAGCGGGGGGCTGTTTACATCCGGATTCTCTGCATACAGACGAATGAACATCGGAAAGATGATCAACGCACAGGCACTCCCCATTGCAAAACCACTGGCAGAGCGTAACAGCGGATGATCTGGATAAAGAGGGTGCAGATCGAACAGTGGCAGGATGAAAGAGCTGTTCAGACTGTCAATTATGAAAAAAGCAGCGGATGAAAGACCAAACAGAATGACTCCGTTTGAAAACACTTTGGCTGATTTTCTACCTGGAAGCTGCCAGAGAACGCTGAGAAGAATTCCCATAAACAACCCTGTACAACGATAACAAAACCCAGCATTATATCCGTATATTTGCAGAGAGCTAACCGGTTGTTGATGACAGAAGGCATAGCCAACCGCGGCGGGAATCCCAAAGAAACCGTGCGGAATTAGAAAAAGAGCAACGACAGCAATAAAATAAAAAGAGCGGCAATCAATAAAAAAGACAGATTCCGGGCGTTCAAATTCGACCTTTCACAGCGGGAGTATCGGCGATATCCGCTATTCTCAGTGGCAGCAGGCTCAGTAAATCTGCAGAGCTGAGCAAAATGGTAAACCCACGTTGTCCGCCAGAAAATGGAGATCACGGGTTGGGATAAAACCGACTCGTATCAACATCTGGAACCCCCGATGGATTAACGCCAACGGCGAAATTCCGCCAGCTTCAGACCCCGTCATTTTTCTGCTGCTGCCTGTGTTACGACTGCAGTTTTTTTCTCGTTGAACAAGACAGCTACTTTTTTAACGTTGACTTCCAGCGTCCGGGTACGATGCAGAGTATGTTCTTCGTATCTTTTTTCCGCCTTAACGACGATCGTTTTATATACGGTCATTGGACTCAAGTGTTAAACAGTGTTGCTGTTTCAATTGCACTGCGGTGAGAAGGTTCCGATTCTAACAATTGAAATTGGATTTTTTTTGCTTTCAAAAAACGGGTTACATTGTTTTCGCTCACCAATTGCCTCTGTAAAGATAGATTGGATTTGAATAGATCCAGCCGCGCAGTTTCCCTTTGTGAGGCAGATAGCATTCTGCGCGGTAATAACCAGGATTTGTAACAGTATACGGGATTGTGCGATTTCCCATTCCATTGCTGGATCACTTGTCCGTTATGAATCAGCCGTGTAACTGCCTGAGCGGGGATATTGATTTTGACAGTCACGCTGTTACCCATACGAATCACGGAACCGGGATAACTGGTGCCCTGTTCATGATCTGCTTTAAACTCAAAACCGCGGGTTGGATGAAGCAGATCCAACCCGATGAAAAATGTACCGTTGCGAAGCGCTGAGAAAACAGTTGTCCGATCCTGCGCCAAATCGCCCATTAACGGCTCTTGCAGGTAGACATGGGTATTGAGCGCTTTTAAAGTGGAATCCATACGGAAACAGTTGAAAACGGATTGGCCCGATTCGCACTTTCAGCTGGTGTGCGTCCGAACCGGCAAAACCGCTGGATCCGTAATCCTTGCGTCAGCAACGCATCCCACTTTTGCAATGCATCGACGTTAGCACCGCTGGGGAACTCTTTCCGGAAACCAAAGGTTCCAGAAGAGATTAAACAGATTCGATGAGCTGTTTCTCTTGAATTCACTCATCAGGTTGAATATTTCCAAGCCAGTGAATCCCTTGCACTGACCATTGATGCCAAGAATAGGCATTCAGGTTTAAGATTGGAATTCTTTTCTCGAATGGATGAGCCAAGATGGTATATCCCCTGGTCTCTGTTTACTGCGTCAATTACGGATTGCATCCGGTTTGATAAATTTGCATACTCATTCGAATGGTTCATTACCAGCAGGTGGTTTCCCGGTTCGCCCTGTGGGTTGTGGATCTCTTCACCAATAAGCATTAACAGACGGCGGCCATCGCGATAGAAATATGTATCCTTCCCCTGGATATAAATATTATGATCTGTGATAACGATGACATCCAGATTTTCGTTCAAACCCGCTTGAGCGATTTCATGATAACTCCCGCTGCCATCTGAAACATTCGTGTGGTTATGAATATTGACAAGGATCTCTTCCATATTTCATCATTGGTTTGCAAAAAAATCGGTTATAATCATAAGGTTTATACTATTTGGAGGAATGGAATGAAAACCTTCTTTGACATTGCGCTAATTATAACTTCAATCGCAACCGTGATCTGTGTCGTGCTGCAGAACCGTGGCACCGGACTGGGAAGCCTGGCTGGAAGTGAGCCGGGAGCAGTTTTTTCAGCGCGCCGCGGCGTCGAAAAAATTCTGTTTTACATGACGATCGGGTTTGCGTCTCTGCTGATTTTGCTTGTTTTCGTCAGCGTTCTGATCTTCTAACGACTCAATCAATTGCAAATTAACAAAAACGTCGCTAGCGACGTTTTTGTTGTTTTTTGAGCAAGCTTTGATAAATAATCAGCATATTTCTCATGATTTGTTGAGCCAGTATTTGGCCGCGTCATGTAGATATTGTGCGCAGCCGGAAACTTTTTTGTCATAATAAAGCTTGAATCTGCTGTCGTCCAAATATGTCTGTACCAAACCAAGATAAGCTTCTCTCGAAACTTCACCCCATGTGAACTTCAGGCCATCTCTGGTGCAGTGTGACGATCTCCAAACCGGCGGGGTCAAAGATCCTCCAATTACGGCGGATTCCAGTTTCTCTCAACCTGCTGATACCTGCTGCATTTTCTGATACGTTTCTTCATCCATGTCCATGATTTTTTTGATTCGACTGCCTGACAGTCTCCTCCATACTTTTTACGAAGTTCGTTACCGTACGACCGCTCATTTTTTTGAAGCAATATTTTTTTAAAACCTATAAATTTTTCCTTATCGGACATTTTTGTTTTTCCTTCTTCTTCTGCAATTGTTTTTTTTAACGGTCAGAATCAGCTTGGCCAACCGTTGTTGTTCTCTCTCCAGTTGCCTCAGATGGTTTTGCAACGCATCAGTACGCTTAAAACTGTCTGACTGGATAACTGTCGCAATCGCGGACAGACTCATGCCCAATTCTCTGTAAAACAGAATCTGCTGCAGCCAATCAACACTGGCTGAGTTATATATGCGATAACCATTCTAATTAATTCTGACAGGTTTGAGTAAACCGATTTTGTCATAATGGCGCAGCGTCCTGGTGCTAACATTTGCTAAACGGGCAATCTTTTGAATGGTGTACTCCATTTTTCCTCCTGGGATATATTATAGACATTGACCTTACGTCAATGTCAAGCAGAAATATAAAACCGACTGAATTTTGTCGGCGCGTTGGTTTTGTCTGTGCTGTCCGTTCAGAATTTGCACTCACCAGCCAAGTTCAAGTTGCAAATATCCATGAACAAAATCTGATAATTGCTTTTGAGAAATTCCAAATGAGGTGAAAATAGTACCGGCAGCGTTGGCAAGAAGTTCACGATATTTCGCTTTGTCAATTTGGATTGTGCTGCCATTCAGCGGCTTTTCCCAGGCTGCAACGCCTTCTTTCGTATAGAGATACGATACCTTTTGCCCGGCGCCAATTTTTTTTCTTGTTTGCGTCATTATTTGTTCAGCAGCGCAAACGGCCGCACTGCGCACTTTGTATTCATTTGGGTTTCGGCTGAGTCGTACTGTCAGCACCAGTGATTCAAGCGGTACCTGTCCCTGATTTAATCGCTTCAATTCCGTTTCAAGAACACGAAACGCTTCACATAGCGCGTGACTCATCTGTTGTTTTTGTTGTGCTTTTTCGAGGCATTTCAGCATCATCAACTGCGTATCAACTATCTAGAGCGGCAGGTCCCGACGCCGGGATTCAATTCCGCGCAGTTTCATACTGCCATCCTGAAATAATCCATAAAAACGATTGGGAACCGGCTGATGTGCATTGACGCGTGACGGAAGAAACGCGATCCAACGAAAAATTCCATCCAGAGAAATAATCATGTCCGTGCAACGTGCAATTTCTTCTAACACAGGCGTGTAATCAGGCACGCTGTCGCTGTTGGGACGGTGGATCCACAGTGCGTCGACAAACATATGCAGTACTTCGAAGCCGTGTGATTCGCAGGCTTCTTTAGCGCGCAGCAACGCCTCTCTGCCGCCTCGCGTAACGGCTTCATGAGCCTCGATCTTCCCAAAACGGGCATTTTTGTATCCAAGAAACCCAAAGCAAACGACCAAAAGCCATTTTAAGGCGGACGCGCGCGCGGTAAGATTTTTGGTAACCGTTGTATTTGGATCCTTGCAGCTTAACAATTTTTTCTTGATTTGAACGCGCTTTTCATATAACGGTTTTAAGGTACGGGGGACAATTCCCAATTCGGTGACGGACGGCGTCAGCAGATCCGGCAAAGGCACTTCCGGAGAGATGTTCCCGTTGATAATGACAGCCGGATACATTGAAACAAAATCTATTTGTGCGACATTCCAAAACAATCCGGTGCGCGGTTGGTAGATCAACCCGCCGCGATCATGCTGAATCAAATCGATTCCTGTTTTATATGTTTCAACCTGTTGCTTTTGTTCGGGAACCAATATTTCCTGCTGCAGCGCTGTGACCATCTGCATGGCGGAAATGCCGGACCCTGGTGAAACACGCGCCGCCATTTCAATTGGCAGCGCTGTTACACGCGCTGATTCAAGCGTTCCAGCCAGCCCATAATCCTTCCACATCATGGCCGTCCCGATATCAATATGACAGCGCCCAAAGAGATGTGCTTCTTGTCCGCGGTGGACAATCTGCCCATAAGAGAAATAAGTAATTTCTTTCTTCCACAGCACAGAACGTTCCGGATCGCGGTTCATCTTCAACCGTATTCCCGTTTCCGTTTCTAACCTCAACAAAAATGGAAACAGCCAGTCATCACCCCACTTTGTCATCAAAAGATCCGGATCACTTCGTTCAATTATGCGGTTCAGGGATTCGACGGCCGCGGTATGATCATAAAGCCGGATAAGACGCGTATGCTCCCAGGCATCCGTGACGCGCAAATTTTGCGGCTCGCTTTGGTTGGGATTCGTGTCCGGCAGGATTTCCATCGTTCGCAGCAATGGGTGCACCGGTACAATATCCCAGCGGCTGTTGCGGGCTTCCAGATTGAAAAGCGCGCCTGTTTCCGCGTCATAGGTCAGATCGCAATAGACCATTGGGAAAGTCTGATATCGTGCGGCATGATGAATGTGGATGGCAAGATCTGCATCGTAATAGGTTAAATCCGGGAATGCCTGTTTCAGTTGCAAAAAAATGGAGCGCTGACGTACCGGATTATCCGTATCTATCTGCAGAACAGCAACCGGTTCAGTTTGGAAAACATCTCTGCGGCTGGTACGCCGTAACCGCAATACACCGGTTTTTTTATGCAGCATGAGGCAGCAATTGTGCAGCCGCTCCTTGGGGCCGCTTACATAGAAGGTCACCGGGAACGGCTGGCGCAGACAGATACGGGTGCCATCATCCAAAATAAACCATAACCGCAGTCCGTCGCGTTCATCCTCATACAGGTTTAGCAGCCATCCCCGAGTCTGTTCCACCCGTGCCATTACTACTTCTGCGTTTCAGCCGTCG
Source organism: Flexilinea sp. (assembly GCA_040766005.1). Taxonomy (GTDB): domain Bacteria; phylum Chloroflexota; class Anaerolineae; order Anaerolineales; family Anaerolineaceae; genus Flexilinea. The sequence goes on from JAXGRI010000018.1 coordinate 23,246, forward strand.
ATTGAATTAGCTGGAGAATATCAGGCAGTTCAGGAATGTCTGTTGCGGGTTCAAGCGGCAACCCATTTCTTTCGCAGAGTGTGACAAGCGTTTCTTCCATCCGGCGCATCTTTTTGTACATCTCTAACATCATCGAGATCAAATAGGCATCCATCGGATACAAATTACTGGCATAAGACACTTCCGCAATATGCAGGCGTGAAAGACCGATCAATTCTGCCATCAGACGCTGGTCTTCTTTGCGCAAAGCGCGGCTAAATCGCCTTAGGGCCTGTTCTTCTTCGATCCAGGTTTGCGTTGCTGATTTGAGTGTTCGTCCCATGTGAAAATCCTTTTTAAAATAGTGATAACTGCCGATCCATCATTGCGTTTGTGTTCTCCGGCTCTTCAAGCAGATGAAAACTATCTGAGATCTCGCGTAACGCCGAAACCATTTGCGTACGATCAGCGGGGATTGCGTTTAGCTTTGTGATGCCGACCAAGATCCGATTGTTCTGTTTCAGCAATTGCAGATGATCCAGCGCTGCACGATACAGATGATCCGATTCTTTTCGGCTGATACTTTCATCAAAAAATGTTGCCAACAGGTCAAATACCAATGTAAAGGTGTTGGCGAGCCAGCGGTTGTTTCTCAGCAGAATTTCACATTGATAACAAGTGAACGCGCGTGTCAGCCTAATATGCTGCATCGCAGCGGTTGGATCACGTGTTGCGGAACGCAGTTCTTTCGCAACAGCATACATATTACTGCGATTGCCGCAATCCAGAATTCGAACCGGCATTGTCAGTGAGACGCGGGCACAAATTTGCAGCATCCGCTCAGTTGCTGCCCGCGGGCCGCTGAGCACAGCCAATCCTCAGTGCGGTTTGCCGAGCGTTGTCTGTTGTAAGTTTTGATCAGAAATCATTTCTCCATTATAGAATATATTTTCTAAAAGTCAAGTTTTGCTCGCTTTTTGCGATATTGCCCATAAATTTTGAACAGAAAATGACGCATCATATTTATGGCGTCATTTCGCCGGGAAAGGTTTTGGCTTTACATGGCTTGGCGAACCGGATAAAATAGAACAATGAGAAAAATTCGATGGCAGCTTGTGATCATTTTCCTCACCGGACTTGTGGTGGGGATTCTTCTGTTGAGCGATACAACGACAGGACCGATCCAGATTTTTGAATCTCAACCGATGACGGGCGGAATTTACAAAGAAGGGCTGGTTGGCAGCGTACAGCGGCTAAATCCGCTTTTGTCTTTTTATAATAATGCGGATCAGGATGTATGCCGCTTACTATACAGCGGTTTGATCAAGTTTGACAGCCGAGGAATGCCTGGCCGTGATCTGGCAATCGACTGGGCAATTTCCGCGGATGGAAAGTCTTATAGTTTTGCCTTGAATCCGGATGCAAAATGGCATGATGGACAGCCAGTAACGACTGATGATGTCGTTTTCACTTATAACATGTTGAAACAAGGCACTGGTTATATACCCGATGATCTGATACAGTTTTGGAACGGAATTCAAATCAATCCGGTAGACACACGAACCATCCAGTTTGTTCTGGAAAGCCCTTACGCGCCTTTTCTCAATTATTTATCCATCGGCATTCTGCCACGACATATTTTCGGGAACATGACTTTTGAAGAGATGGTCAGTTCAAAGATGAACATTCAGCCTGTCGGCAGCGGCCCTTTCATGTTGGGCGAACTGGTCCTGAACGGTGCCAATATTGCCGGAATCACGCTGAAGAATAATCCGCTTTTTTATGGGACACCCGCTTTTCTGGAAGAAATTCAGATCACCTATTTTGCTGAGAGCAGCCTGGCTTTTCAGGCATACCAGCAAGGACTTGTCGATGGCGTCAGTTTTGTGTCGGATGATGTTCTGCCGGCCGCATTGGCCGAGTTGGATCTTTCTCTATACAGCGCCAGACTGCCTATTCTCTCAATGGTGTTTCTGAACTTGGATAACAATAATGTCGATTTTTTCCAAAACATAAGCATTCGTAAAGCCCTTTTCATGGGGATCAACCGCACGAAAATTGTGAACAATATTTTCAAAGGACAGGCGATCATTGCCCGCGGCCCAATTCTCGCGGGAAACTGGGCATATTATGATGGCATTGCCAACGTTGAGTATGATTCATACAAGGCAATCGAAATGCTGAAGTCTGAGGGGTATATCCTTGCGAATGAGCAGGATCAGGTACGCTCCAAAGATGGTAAAACGATCAATTTCACAATGTTGTATCCGGATGACGATGTTCACAGAAATGTAGCTGAAGCGATTCAGCAGGATCTTGCGTTAATCAACGTTCTGGTCAATCTGGAGGCAGTGTCTTACGACGAATTGATCAATGTACGTCTGAGCGAACGGAACTATGAAGCGGCTTTGGTGGATTTGAACCTCTCGAAGATTCCAGACCCGGATCCCTATCCTTTCTGGGACCAGACTCAGATATCAACCGGACAGAATTATTCGCAGTGGAACAACCGTGTGATCAGTCAGTATCTGGAAACTGCCCGGGTGGAGACAGATCAGGCAGAAAGAGAACGGCTTTACCGTAATTTCCAGGTCGTTTTTGCGGATGAACTTCCTTCGTTCCCATTGTTCAATCCGGTTTATAATTTTGCAGTCAGCGAGCGCGTCAAAGGAATCAGTGTCGGCCCGATTTATAGCAGTGCGGACCGCTTCCAGAATGTTGAATCCTGGTATCTTGTGTCGCGCACGACGCTGTCTGACGAATTTGCTGAAAAGAAGACAGAATAAATACCGAGTATTTCTCGTATCGAATCAAATAAACGGAAGAAATTAATCAATATGACCGGAACTTTTATTAATGTCGGGGCAATTCTTGCCGGGACTTTGGTGGGACTTCTGCTGGGACAAAAGATCAACGATAAAGCCAAAGTAACGATCACGTCTGGGATAGGGATTTTTACACTATTTTTGGCTGTCAGCATGTTCCTGAAATCGGATGACACCGTTGTTTGTCTGGTTGGGTTGGTCATTGGCACCATTCTGGGAGAATGGATGCACATCGAAGAAGGGCTTGAGAAATTGGGAGAGAAATTCCAAAAGCTGGCAGAAAAAAGTCTGGGATCTGGGCTCAGTGGTGACCGACAAAAATTCATTCAGGCATTTTTAACCGCGACAATGCTTTTTCTGATCGGACCGGTTGGAATTCTTGGGTCGATTCAAGATGGCCTGACTGGCAATTACCAACTGCTCGTTATCAAGTCAATTTTGGACGGTGTGGCATCTGTAATTTTCGCTTCTGCGATGGGAATCGGCGTTGCGTTTTCAACAATCCCTATCTTGGTTTATCAAGGCGCAATATCGTTGTTGGCTGAACAGGCGCAGTCGCTGATGTCGGATGTGATGATCGCAGGGATGACATCAACTGGCGGCGTTTTGCTGGGTGCCGTTGCGATTTCCAGTTTGATCGGATTAAAAAAGATCCGTGTTTCCAGCATGTTGCCCGGATTATTTTTGACGCCATTTTTTATTTGGATCGTCTCGAAATTCTAAATGAAATTCCGCATGAATAGCGGATAATATCTGTCGGTCTGCCTAAACCCCAGTTTTTTATAGAATCGGATTGCCGAATCGTTTCGGGTGAATGTTTACACTCCAAACTTTTGGGGATATGAGAGGAATGCGGTGGATCATCTCGCCGATCAACGCTGTGCCGAGTCCTCCCATTTGCATGTTGGGACGGATCGCGATCCGTGAAATGTGGACGGATTCCTCATCGATGTTCGCAAGCAGATAACCGGCAATCTGATGATCTAATCGTAAAATCAATCCAAGATCAGCTGATCTGATCGCATTTTGGATGTTTTGCAGCGACAACTTCCAGACAGGCGGAAAAGCGCTTTCTAAAACGTCTGCGATCATTTCAGATTCCTCAACTTGGATTTCTGAAAATTGCAACGATCCAGCTGACAGCATCCGTTCCGGAGAAAAGCGGATCTCATCAGCCGTAAGGTAGATGATTTTGCCAAGAATTGTAAAGCGCTGCCGTTTATCAAAAGCTCCATCTGACGATCCAACGGAATCGAAAATAACTGGCTGCCTTTCAGTTCGCGCGCTATCGCCGGCTCCCGCCAAAAACTGTCCCAAATGGTGTCAATTGGATAAACAGACCGGAAGATTGCAAAAAACTGGAGCCATTGGGTTTGATCAATTTTTTCCTGAAAAGCCAATCGATGCGATCGGCGTTCCATTTTCGGTAAGCAAGAAGACTGTCCCATGGGAAAGCACATCTTCTGGTTTGAGCCAGTCTGAATGCTGATGAAGGTAAAATGGATTTCTGAACCACTCCATCAACCGCTGTCGATACTCAGGCAGGATTGGAACAATCGCGCATGGAGAACCCATTAGTGGGAAGTGAAGCGGTCAACCAGGTCTTCAAGTTCTTCATCCGAGTAGTAATGGATGCGAATTGAACCGCCTTTTTTCCCTGGGTGGAGTGTGACCCGCGTTCCAATTGATTGCACAAGATTTTCTTCAATAGACTGTAGTTCAGGAGAAAGCGGAGCTTTTTTTCTTTTTGTTTCGCCCTTTTCGCCACTAAGCCGTCTGACAAGTTCTTCCGTCTGGCGGACGTTCAAGTTTTGTTCCAGAATTTGGCGAAGTGCGGAAATTTGTAGACCTTCTGCGCTCAAAGCAACCAAAGCACGAGCATGACCCTCACTGATCCGCTTGCCAGCAAGTGCTTTCTGTACGGTTTCAGATAGTTTTAATAGTCGGAGTGTGTTTGTGACCGATACCCGATTTTTTCCCACCCGCTTCGCGATCTGATCATGGGTCAGGTTAAACGTCTCTTCAAGACTTTTATAAGCTTCCGCGGTCTCAAGCGGAGACAGGTTCTCACGCTGCAGATTCTCAATCAATGCCAGTTCAAGCAGTTCCTGTTTTGTCGCACTGCGAACGACGATGGGCACTTCAGACAATCCTGCCAGTTTGGCTGCCCGCAGCCGCCGCTCACCGGCGATCAGCATGAACGTTCCATCTTCTCCCGGGGTGACGATCAGCGGTTGGATGATGCCGTGTTCACGGATTGAACTGGCAAGGTCCTGCAGCTCTTCTTCGTTGAATTCAAGTCGTGGTTGATAAGGGTTGGAAAAAACGGAATTAACATCCGCGATGTTGATGGTTTCATTGCTGTTCGCCGGCTCAGAGACTGGAAGCAGAGCCTCCAATCCGCGACCTAATCCTGCTTTTCTTTGTGCGCACATAAATTACCCCTTTTTCTGGAGCGCCCCGGCTGTCTGCCTGTCTTGCCGGATAATCTCTTTTGCTAATGCTTCATATGCCTTGTTGGCGTTGCTATCTTTGGCGTAATAGTTGATAGGCTGTCCATACGACGGTGCTTCAGCCAGGCGGACGCTGCGCGGGATAATGCATTCAAACACTTTGTCCGGGTAATATTTTCGAACTTCATTGACAACGTCTATAGCGAGTCTGGTTCTGCCATCGAACATTGTCAAAAGAACGCCACGAACACTGACATCCGAGAAAGATTTCCGCACCCGGGCAATCGTAGACGTTAATTGTCCCAGTCCTTCCAGCGCCAGATATTCGCATTGGACAGGGATGATGACCCCATCTTTAGCTGCAACCAGCGCATTGACGGTCAGCAGACTCAAAGATGGCGGACAATCAATTAGAATATAGTCATACGATTCCTGAATTTCCAGGATCGCTCGTTTTAATACACTTTCCCGTTGCTCAACATCAATCAATTCAACTTCAGCGCCGGACAGAGACGGTGAAGCGGGTAAAAAAGATAGGCGGAATGGATCAATTGGAATAATACAATCTTTGATCGACTCAGAGCCGATTAGCACTTCGTACGATCCCCGTACGATTGAATTTTTATCCAGTCCAAGCGAAGATGTTGCATTCGCCTGCGGATCAATATCGATCAGCAACACTTTTTTCTTTTCTGCTGCCAACGCTGACCCCAGGTTGATCGTAGTTGTTGTCTTTCCGACACCGCCTTTTTGATTGATCAGTGCATAAATTTTCAACGCGTTGTTCCTTATTCAAAAAGTCAGCTTTTTGGATTTGAATCCGGGCTGGACTTATAGATTTTTTGCTGCGGATTCCCGCAATACGGACATAAATTCCAAGGAAGTTCGAGAACTTTTTCACATACAACACAGATTTTGTTTAGCCGGGTATGGCACGCCGGACAGAGAATCCAATCTGAATGAACGTTTCTCCCGCATCCCGGACATTTTGGCTGCTTTTCAATTTCCTGCAGCAGCGCTTCTTCTTCCAGCGCAATCTGGTAACGTTCTTCAATTGTTTTCGAAGGCCGAATCATCCAATAGATAACAACACCGATCAGTGGAAGAAGAATGACGAGCAACGCGGACAAAATGATCATGAAAGGGTCTCTGGTACGTTGGCGAATATCGCGCAGTACCCAGAAGAGGATGCTCAACATAAGGGCGGCGAGGAACGCCCCGCCAAGTGCGATCATGATCAAGACAATGTTAGAAAGTATCTGAGGGTCGATTGCCATACGCTTCTCTGCCTGACGAATTATAGCATAATCAAAATTCGATTAGGCGTTCTCTGCGCAGGAGCGGTGCATTTTATATAACGCTAAAGATGATATACGTAATTTTGTTCTAACAATCAAGAATGTTGAAAGCGCTGAAATCGGGGTAAGCGGATGCAAGGTAATCGCCCTAAAATAACAACGGTATATCAGGTAACGAACATAAAAGGACTTTTTTATCTACAAAAAGCTTAATATTTATGACGAAAACAGTTAGAATCATTTTTTAATTACACAAAAGGGAAAGTATCGCGGATCTGCTATGGTTTACCCTGTTCTGCGCATTATAATCAAACCAGTAAGGAAAAAT
>JAXGRI010000019.1:0-27443 GCA_040766005.1 Flexilinea sp.
GCGATTATGGCGAAGAATTACCGATAAAATTGGACAAAGCCGCCCGAGCATTTCTCTCAATCACTTGTTAGTGGACACTGCTTCAATGAAGCTGATTACGCATCCGCGAAATTTTGACGTAGTTGTAACAGAGAACATGTTCGGGGATATATTGACGGATGAAATTTCTGTGCTCGCCGGGTCGATGGGGTTGATTCCTTCTGCTTCTTTGGGCGTATCGAATAAAGGTATTTATGAGCCGATCCATGGATCGGCGCCCGATATTGCCGGAAAAAGTTGCGCAAATCCAGCCGGATCGATTCTGAGCGCTGCAATGATGCTCCGATATACTTTTGGCGAAGAGCAGGCGGCTGCTGAGATTGAAAAAAGTGTTGAAATTTGGATTGAAAAAGACGACTTGACGCCGGATTTAGGCGGCTGCGCAACAACGGCTGACGTGACCCGATCAGTTGTACAATTCTTGTAAAAGCATCTTCAGATACAAAGGCGCCCCCATGAGATTTATGGAAGGCGCCTTTGTAATATTCTCTGGTCGTGCAATCTTTATGGTGCAGCTGTCTCTTCAACAGGAGCATCGGTCGTTGCCGAATCAGGATTGATGATCTCGGTGCCTACTGATTCTGTTGGAACAGGCTGAACTTCAATCGGGACGAATGCCGGCTCTAGTGGAATAAACGAATCCCAATTTTCTGCCGGTTCAACTTTTGTTTCAGTTTGTATCTGATCATACCAGGCTTGGAAGAGAGCGTACTTCGCATTATTCAACGCCTCTCCTTCAAGCGGGCGTATTTCTTTGCCATCAGAGGCGATGATATGAAAACCAAAATCGGTTTTTACCGGTTCACTGATGTTGTCAGGTGCAAGCGTAAAAGCCGCTTCTTCAAACGGGAGTACCATCGTGCCTCGCGGAAACCATCCCAAGTCGCCGCTGTTATCTTTATTTCCGGTGTCTTTTGAATATTCAGCAGCCAATTTTGCCCAATCTTCCCCGGCTGCAATTTTTTCCATCACTTCTTTTGCGATTTCTTCGGTTTCTACCAAAATGTGGCGGGCTTTGACCATTTCTTCTTCAAAAGCGTGCCCTTTGAAAACTGATTCTTCCAGCACTTTGGTTTCGAGCAGCATATAACGGATCTGTTTTCGGAAAAAATCCTGTGAAAAAGCATCACCGATAACATCTTTAAAGTAAGTGTCCAATGCGTTCTGAAACTCGATTTCCTTGTTAATTTCCGGTTCAGCGCCTAAAACTTCCGATGTTTCAGCTCCAAGTGCCGTTTCACTTGGCTCATTGCTGGTTTCTTGCTCAGCAAAACCGAATATTTCCTTCAATTTATTGGTTACCTCTTCATCAGAAATGGTAATATTTGCCTTTTTAGCTTCTCTTTCGAGGATAAAGTTATATGCAAGTTGATCTAAAACCTGTTTACCCAGGTTTGATTTCCCTTCTTCTCCGAGAAAACTTACGTATTGCGAATTAAAGGATTCATCCAACGGAATTCCATACATCTGATACATCTTTACGGTATATTGATAATCCTGAATGAGTTGGAAACGCTGATAGCGTACCGCTTCAGTGAATTCATCCACGCTGATATCATTACCATCAACTTTTGCGATAATTTCACCTTCTGCGTATGCCAAAGTGTTAGGCACTGCAATAGTAATGGCTACGAATAAAAGCGCCAATATGCATAAACTGGTTATTTTCTTCATTTATCTAATCCTTGTTGTGTATTTTTTACTATTATTTATTGTAAAACGAAAAGAGCAAATTATGGATTAAAATATCATTAAGGCTGATAAAAAATAAACTCTCAAAATCTTGCTGGCTGTGATGGCAAACTATATGTTTTGAGAGATAAGGAGCGAAAATGTCTAAATCTTTACAACAGTTTCTGTCGATTGTTATAACGATCGTAGTTCTGCTGTCCGTTTTCGAGCGGATTGGCGCAGGATCAGACAGCCCCACAGTTAGCGCAAATTGCGGTTAAAAGGCCCGACCGAATGGGACTGGTTATGCTGATGGATGAGGCAGAAAAGGACCCTGTCTCCTATCCATATCAATTCTCGTTGACGGGAACGGCGGATGAAGTGGTGACCGGTATTGCCAGCGGGAAATTACAGGCAGCCGCAGTTCCGTGCAATCTCGCAAGCGTATTATTTAATAAAACGGAAGGAAAGATACGGTTAGCTGCGATTAATACGCTAGGCGTTTTATATATTGTCGAGAAAAATGATCCGATAAGCTCGATTCAAGATTTAAAAGGAAAGACGATTTTTTCTACTGGAAAAGGTACAACGCCGGAATATGTGCTTAATTATCTTCTGCAACAAAACGGACTGGATCCAGAGAAAGATCTTACTATTGAATATAAAAGTGAATCTGCTGAGATCGCTGCATTGTTCCAGTCAGAAAGCAACTTGATTGCTGTGTTGCCGCAGCCGTATGTGACGATCGTACAGATGCAAAACGAAAATGTAAAAACCGCATTGAGTTTTACTGATGAGTGGGACAAAGTTACTCCAGATAGCAAACTGATCACGGGCTGCGTTATCCTAAGTGAAAAATGGGTTACTGAATCACCAGAGATGGTTGATACTTTTCTTGAAAATTACCAGACTTCAACAGAATTTGTGAATAAAGATCCTTCAGCTGCTGCTGAATTGATCGCCCGGTATGGAATTGTTCCAAAAGCGGCGATAGCTGAAAAAGCGATTCCGTTCAGCAATATCACTTTTATTACAGGGGATCTGTTGAAAGAATATGCCCAGGGATATTTGAATGTGTTACACCAGGCTGATCCTAAATCTGTCGGCGGAAAACTCCCTGATGAAAATTTCTACTATTTTACGAAGCAAAATCACTAAAAAAATCCTGATAATCCTCTTTTGGATTGGAATATGGCACCTTGTCAGCCTTATGGTTGGCAAGGTGTATCTGATGCCTCACCTGTAACCGTTCTGAAGACGTTTTTCATTACTTATCGAATCTTCATTTTGGAAAACCGTTCTTTACAGTTTTGTCCGGATTGTTTCCGGATTTTTATTAGCAGTGACGATCGGCAGTTTGTTCGCTGTTTTGGCCGCCCGATTCAGATTCGTTAATGAATTGTTGAATCCGCTGGTTCAACTGATTAAATCGACCCCGGTTGCAAGTTTTATTATCCTCGGGTTTTGTTGTAGACAGCAGCGATAAACTTTCTACGATCATTTCATTATTAATTGTTTTTCCGGTGATATATACGAACGTTTTGGCAGGAATAAAAGAAACAGATCCTAAACTGTTGGAAATGGCGGAAGTTTTCGTTTTCCTGCACGCAGACGCTTAACAGCGATCTACCTGCATGACGTGATGCCTTTCTTTTTGTCTGCTTGTACTGTTTCATTAGGGTTATGTTGGAAGAGCGGTGTGGCTGCAGAAGTTATTGGTTTGCCGACCGGCAGTATCGGCGAGGCTATATCAGGCGAAAATATTTTTGAATTCAGGCGAGTTGTTGGCTTGGACGCTCGTGATAATTACGATCAGTTTTTTGTTTGAAAAATTTTTTTGCGGATGCTGAAAACCGTTTACAGAAAGATCGAAAATGCGCATAGCCAATGACATTGTTTTACGCAACATCTCAATTCGATTCGATCAGGAAGTTATTTTTTCCGATTTTAATCTGACACTACCTAAAGACTGTGCCACTTGTCTGATGGGTAGGAGTGGTATTGGAAAAACTACCTTGCTCCGCATGCTTGCCGGTTTGATAAAGCCTGCATCGGGAAATATAGATGGGCTGGAGGGAAATCATATCGATGGTTTTTCAGGAGGATCGGCTATGTCCACAATTGAATGCGATCCAAAACGTTTTGCTGCCAATTGAAGTAACGCCCGAAAAAAGGAGAAAAGTTATGGCGTTATTAGAGAAAGTAGGATTGGATCGTGATTCGATAATAAAACCCGCGGCAGAATTGAGCGGTGGGATGAAACGACGGGTCCAGAATTGTTCGCTCACTGATTTACGACGCTTCTATCTTTTTATTAGACGAACCATTGAAAGAGTTGGATGCAGATACCAGAGTGGGCGTGGTCGAATGCATTCGCGAAATGACTGACGGACGCACATTGATCATAGCTACACACGATCCAGATGATATTCGTCGATTTAACGCAAACAGAATAGTATTAAAAAAAACAAAAACCCGTATCTTGAATTAAAATTCAGTTCATTTCGCGGGTTTTTGTTTTTATCTGCAGAGTCAGACTTTATTAGGATTTTGGAATTTCAATATCCAATTCTTCTGCCGCTTTCTTGTTGTGCCTTTAATTTTGTCCTTCTGTTCTTCATAGACCGAATGACTTTTTTGAGCCAATTCCTCAACTTGACTCCGGGTCGAGGATGCCAACACGTCGAACTTATCCCGCGCGTCTTTGGCAGCATTTTCAGCCTGTTTATAGGCTTCGTCAACAGTTCGTTTAATAGCCTTTTCCACAGCTCCTCGCGTTTGTCACGGAGAATCTTACGAGTTTCATCTCCAGTCTGTGGAGCGTAAAGGATGGTTGCGACAGCTCCGGCAATTGCACCAATGAGAAAACCTGAAAGAAGATCCAAATCCATCGTGTTTCGACATGATAATCTCCTATTTTTTCGTTTCATTCGAATCAGGATAGAAATAATTCTATGAACTCCTGCGATTTTCGCGTTTGTTTCAATAACGGGCGAAACCATTTTATCACCCATAAATGAAACGGTCCCTTTTACATTGTTGACCGTTTCTCTTGTTGTTTTCAAAACCGGTTTGATCTCGTTCTTTAAAAGATTGATCAAAGTTGCAAATTGTACAATCAGAATTATCGAAGCGATTGTCCCCAGAACAGCAGTGAAAGCAAAGAGTACAATCGAAATGTTTTTAACCAGTTCACTGGTTTCGGAGAGCTGATGACCATCAGATAGATCGTCGCAGCAACAGACAGGAAAAACTAAAATACCGATGAGAGCGTATGTCGGCTTATGACCGCTGCCTTTTTTGGCCTCATTCTCTGAAATTTTCTTTATCGGCACCATATTTTGATCCATAATTGTTCTATGTTTCCGCTTGTTTTATTATACACTAACAGATTAATTTAAGAATGCCGGTAATATCGTTAGAAATTTATTAGAAGTCCTTTTTTTTCGCAAAAATGTAAATAAATTCAAATATGTTGGTAAAATGAGATTGGAAATCCATGCATGCCGTGGATTTGTTTTATGCATAATTCAATTGTTAGATGAACGATCAATCTGGTAGAGGAGCCATGTATAAAATTTTAAAAAAACGTTCTTTAAATTCCACTGTGACATTGATGGAAGTCGAAGCGCCATACGTAGCCAGAAAAGCAGAACCAGGTCAATTTATTATTTTACGTGTTGATGATAAAGGAGAACGTGTTCCCTTTACAATTGCAGACTACGACCGTGAAAAAGGCAGCGTTTCCATAATATTCCAAATTGTTGGCGCAGCGACAGAAGCTCTGAACCATCTCGAAGAAGGTGATTCAATTCACGATTTTGTCGGACCTCTTGGCAAGCCTTCCCATGTTGAAGGTTTAAAAAAGGTCGCGGTGATCGGCGGCGGTGTTGGATCCGCTATTGCTTATCCGGTTGCCAAAAAACTGCATGAGCTGGGTACAATCGTTCATACGATTGCTGGATTTCGCAACAAGGATCTGGTCATTCTTGAAGACGAGTTTCGGGCAGTCAGCGAAAAGTTGATTCTAATGACAGACGACGGCAGCTACGGTGAAAAGGGGCTTGTTACCAACGCGCTCAAAGATTTGCTTGATGCTGGAGAGAAATACGATGAAGTCATTGCGATCGGACCATTGATCATGATGAAATTTGTTTCAAAACTGACTAAAGAATATGGCGTCAAAACAATTGTTAGTATGAATCCAATCATGGTAGACGGCACCGGTATGTGCGGTGGCTGTCGCTTGACAGTTGATGGCGAAACCAAATTTGCATGTGTGGACGGTCCGGAATTTGATGCACATTTGATTGACTTTGATGAGGTTATGGCACGGACTTCCATCTATAAAGATTTTGAACGAAAAGCACATGATGATACATGCAATTTGTTCAAACAGGAGATCAAGTAATTATGCCAAACATGTCGCCGAAAAAAAATGAAATGCCTTCACAGGATCCACAGGTTCGGAATAAGAATTTTTCTGAAGTGGCCTTGGGCTATACTGCAGAACAGGCGGTTGATGAAGCAAACCGCTGTCTCCAGTGTAAACATCGTCCTTGTGTTAAAGGCTGTCCGGTTGAGATCATGATCCCAGAGTTTATCCAAAAAATTGCGGAGAGCGATTTTGAAGGAGCATATCAGGTCATTGCAAAATCGAACTCTCTTCCGGCTGTTTGCGGCAGGGTGTGTCCACAGGAATCTCAATGTGAGTTGAAATGTGTCCGAGGTATCAAACATGAACCTGTTGGAATTGGCCGTCTTGAACGGTTTGTTGCGGATTATCATAATTCCCTTGAAGCCACACCTGTAGAAAAACCAAAATCAAATGGTCATAAAGTAGCGATTGTCGGGTCTGGTCCTGCAGGTTTGACTGCTGCTGGAGAATTGGCCAAAAAAGGATATGAAGTCACCATTTTTGAAGCGTTGCATTTGGCAGGTGGAGTGTTGGTGTACGGAATTCCTGAGTTCAGACTTCCCAAAGGTGTGCAAAAAGGGAGATTGATGGGCTTAAAAGGAATTGGGCGTTAATGTGGTTCTCAATGTGGTCGTTGGACGCTCGATTTCAATTGCTGAACTGTTCGAAGAAGGTTTTGAAGCTGTGTTCATTGGTTCCGGGGCTGGTCTTCCGCGGTTTATGAATATCCCGGGAGAGAACCTGAATGGCGTTTACTCAGCCAATGAATTCCTGACACGGGTGAACCTTATGAAATCGTATAAGGTTGACAGTACGACACCATTGGTGAAGTCAAAGCGAGTTGCGGTGATTAGCGGTGGGAACGTTGCGATGGATGCGGCGCGCAGTGCTAAGAGACTTGGTGCTGAGGAAGTTTATATTGTCTATCGCCGGTCTGAAAAGGTGCCTGCCCGGATTGAAAGAGGTTGAGCATGCGATGGAAGAAGGAATCATTTTCAAATTCCTGACAGCACCTATTGAAGTCCTTGGTGATGAAAAGCGCTTTGTGAAAGGACTTACCTGCATCGAAATGGAACTCGGCGAGCCGGATAGTTCCGGGCGCAGACGACCGATTGAAAAACCTGGATCTGAATATCAAATTGATGTTGAAAGTGTGATCGTGCTGTTGGTACATCTCCGAATCCGTTGATCAAAATGACGACTGAAGGTTTGGATACCGCGAAATGGGGCGGGATCATTATCGATGAAGAAACTGGCGAAACGTCCCACGAAGGTGTCTTTGCAGGTGGTGACGCAGTGACAGGTGCTGCAACGGTCATTCTTGCTATGGGGGCTGGAAGAATGCGGCGGTTGGAATCGATAAATATATACAGGGTAAAAATAAAGCAAAATAATTGTCTAAAAACAAGTAAATAATAAACTTTTATCTTTATTCAGCAGTAAATAACGGAACGGAAATGATTTATGTATCAATTCCGTTCCGTTATTTTAATGAAATGTCAAAAGATCTCCTTGCCAATCATCTTAATAACTAGTAGAATAGGGTGGAACTGTTTGTTACCAAAGTCACAAACGAAAATCTAAAATGGAGTAATCATGGAAATATTGACAAGAGAGAGAATTATCGAATTTTCTCGCGATGTATTGGCTCGGCACGAATATAATCATGCTGAAATCATCGCAATGCTACAGGAAATCCGGGGAAGAATTTCATTATCTGCCGGAACTTGCAATGAATGAACTGACAAGAGGACTGGGTGTTTCACCGCAGACCGTTTATGGTGTCGCGACCTTCTATGCTCAGTTTTCATTGGATCCCAAAGGAAAGTACATCGTAAAAATTTGCGATGGCACTGCATGCCATGTGAAAAATTCCGCCTTAATATTCCAGGCACTTGAAGGCGAATTGAAGTTTATCCCGGAAAAACATACAACTGTAGACGGTTTGTTTACATTAGAAACGGTAGCATGCCTTGGTGCGTGCGGTATTGCGCAATAATGGTGATCAACGATACGGTTTATCCGCAAATGAATCCGGAAGCTGCTCTTGGAATCATCAAAACGATTATGGATAGAGAGCTTGCCGGGCTTCCTGAGGAGATAGCATGAGTGCGATTTGTTCAATGACTGAATTATTGGAAAAGAGTGCGGTCTATTCAGACGCATTATCTCGACAGACAATTCGGATTTCGGTTTGTGCCGGAACCGGTTGTGTTGCGAACGGATCAAAACTTGTATATGCAGCGTTGATGGAACAGGCGAAACTGGCTGGCAATACTTTGGTAACGATCCAAATGCTGACTGAGGATGAATCGCTAAAGGGAGAGACGATCGTAAAAACAGGTTGTCGCGGTTTTTGTGCGAAAGGACCCCTTGTCCACGTTGACCCCCTGAACGTTCTGTATACCTATGTTAAGACCGACCGATGCTGCTGAAATATATCAGTCTGCGGTTGAAGGCAGGATTGTCGAACGTTTGGTGTATCATGATCCGGCAACAAATGAACCGTATCCGATCGCCGAAAAATCTCCATTTTATAAGAATCAGACTGCAAACGTGCTGCAGCACTGTGGTTCGATTGATCCGGAATCTCTGGAAGAATATATCGCTGATAAAGGATATCAGGCGATTTCGAAAATCTTAAAAGAGATGTCACAGGAAGAAGTCAATGATCTTGTGACAAAATCCGGTCTGCGCGGCAGAGGCAGCGGTGGATTCCCCACCGGCGTAAAATGGAACTTTGCGCGGTTGCAGAAATCTGATAAAAAATATATTGTGTGCTGTAACGGCGACGAAGGTGACCCCGGCGCTTTTATGAATCGCTCTGTTCTTGAAGGCGACCCGCATCGTGTGATCGAAGGCATGATGATTGCAGGATACACGATCGGCGCTGACGAAGGGGTCTTTTATGTTCGAGCCGAATATCCGTTAGCAATTGAAAGGCTTCGCATAGCCATAAAAGAAGCCGAAGAAGCTGGTTTGCTCGGATCTAATATCATGGACTCTGATTTTTCGTTCCACCTTTCAATTCGTGAGGGTGCGGGCGCCTTTGTCTGCGGTGAAGAGACTGCTTTGCTGGCCTCAATTGAAGGAAAGCGTGGCGTTCCGAGACCGCGTCCGCCGTTCCCGGCTGTTTCCGGGTTGTACGGAAAACCAACCGTTATTAGCTGTTATGGAAACGATTGCTAACCTGCCGAAAATCATTCTGAATGGTGCAGGCTGGTTCCGTTCCCGCGAACTGACGAAAAAGCCCTGGTACGAAGACTTTTGCGCTGACTGGTAAAGTAACCAATACGGGTTTGGTCGAAATTCCCATGGGGGCCTCTATCCGGAAACTGGTTTATGATATTGGCGGCGGTGTTCAGGACGGAAAAAAGTTCAAGAGAGCCGTACAGATTGGCGGTCTTCTGGCGGCTGTCTTCCAGAATCACAATTGGATAACCCGATGGATTACGACTCGTTGCAGCGTGCTGGCGCGATGATCGGTTCGGGTGGTATTGTCGTGATGGATGAAGATAACTGTATTGTGGAAGTAGCGAAGTTCTTTATGACCTTCATTCAATCTGAATCTTGTGGTAAATGCGTTGCCTGTCGCGAAGGTACCAAACAAATGCTCCAAATTATGGAAAAAATTGTCGAAGACAAAGCAACACTGGAAGATTTAGAATTGCTCGAAGAAATTGCGTATATTATAAAAGACGCCTCTCTGTGTGCTTTGGGCAAAACCGCAGCCAATCCAGTACTTAGCACGCTGCGATACTTCCGCGATGAGTATATCGCTCATATTGTTGACCATGAATGTCCAGCTGGCGTTTGCACAGCATTCAAACGTTATCGCATTGATTCTGAAAAATGTGTTGGTTGTAGTGCTTGCTCCCGGAAGTGCCCAGTGAATGCGATTATCGGTGTTGTCAAGCATCCATTCGTTATTGACAGTTCGCTTTGTATTCGCTGCGGCGCTTGCAAAGATTCTTGTAAATTCGGCGCTATTGAAGTGAGGTAAACATCATGCCTGGTTATGTTACGATTGATGATCAAAAAGTTGAAATCCAAGGAGAGAAGAATCTTCTTGAAATGGTGCGAAAAACAGGCATCGAATTGCCGACATTCTGCTACCATTCCGAATTGAGCATATATGGTGCTTGCCGTTTATGTGTGATCGAGACTGACAAAGGACAGATTCTCAGCTCATGTTCGGCACCGCCTGCAGATGGTATGGTGATCCGTACCAATACGCCACGGCTCATGCGCATTCGCAAAATGATGCTGGAGCTGCTTCTGGCAAATCATGATCGAGAATGCACCTCCTGTTCGAAAAGCGGCAAATGTAGACTTCAGGAATTAAGTAACCGCTTTAGCATTGACAGGATTCCCTTCCCGTCTGAAAAGAAGAAACGACCAATGGATCTTTCCAGTGTCAGTGTTGCCCGTGACGAAAGTAAATGTATTTTGTGCGGCGACTGCGTTCGGACATGTGCGGAAATTCAAAACATTGGGGCTATTGGCTTTGCCAACCGCGGCGCGAAAACGCGTGTTATGAGCGCATTTGACCGCGGTTTGGGTGAAACCGACTGTATCAATTGCGGGCAGTGCATTGCCGTTTGTCCTACTGGTGCTTTGACGTCAATTGCACAGACGGATAACGTTTGGAAAGCGTTGCGAAATCCTGAAACACACGTAGTGATAACGGTTGCGCCTGCGGTTCGGGTTGCAATTGGTGAAGAATTTGGTTACGCACCTGGAACGATTAGTACCGGAAAGATGGTTGCAGCTATACGCAAACTGGGTTTTAATGAAATATTTGATACCTGCTATGCCGCAGATGTCACCACTTGGGAAGAAACCGCAGAGTTTGTAAAACGGTTGCAAAATAACGAAAAACTGCCGCATTTCACCTCATGCTGTCCAGCTTGGGTTAAAGCCTGCGAAACTATCTATCCAGAAAAAATTGAAAATTTGTCAACTTGCCGCAGCCCGCAGCAGATGGATGCTTCCCTTTTGGTACATCACTACGTTGAAGATTTGAAGATGGATCGCGAAAACCTTTTTATCGTTTCGGTCATGCCGTGCGTTGCGAAAAAATTTGAGGCGCAGCGACCTGAGTTCGCACGAGACGGACATCCGGATGTTGACGCCGTAATCACAACTGCTGAACTCGCGAAAATGATCAAAGCGGCTGGAATCGTTTTTGATGAATTGGAAGAAGCTTCCTTCGATATTCCTTACGGTTTTTCAACTGGCTCCGCTGTTATCTACGGTATGACAGGTGGTGTTTCCACTGCTGTGGTGCGTGAAGCTCATTACCTGCTGACTGGCGAACGGATCAATGATCTGCCAATGGAACCGGTCGAGGGATATCCTGGTTTGTTGGAATCTAAGGCTGAACTGCCGGATGGGACCATTGTTCGTATCGGTATCGTTAGCGGAATGGCTAATGTCCAACGGGTTTTGGATGCCATGGATGATGGGAAATTGAATTTTCATATCGTTGAAGTTATGGCGTGTCCGGGTGGTTGTGTTGGTGGCGGGGGACAACCCCTTCCTAATGAAACACCACAACGTTCAAAACGCCGCTCTGGTTTGAAGACCAGCGATACATTACATCAGGTGCGCGTTGCACGTGATAATATCTTGGTGAAAGAACTGTACGAACGCTGGCTGAAAGAGACAAACAGTGATGTTGCTCACAAATATCTGCACACACATTATAAGCAGCGCCCGCGTGATATTGAAACGATGAAGACCAATAATTAATGAAGATCGGCTGCTGAAAAGCAAAAGATGAAACGGCGAATGGAAACTCAAATTCATTCGCCGTTTTTCTGAACGAACTGTAAGCAGATTTGAGCTCATCCAGAAAAAATGACAAGAAAGTGGTATGTTATAATTGTGAGCGTTTAAAAGCGTTATCTGATTTCAAAACCGCTTGCGATTGGAGTTTATTTATGAATAACCAGTTTCAAATACGAGTGCATTCCGGATCCCTGCGTGGGCAGGCATTCGTCATAAACAAGCAGGAATTCCGAGTTGGAAGGGATACTTCATGCGATATCATATTGTCTGAAAACGCCGTTTCCCGCGTTCATCTGCTCATCTATCCCCAAGCCTATAATTCTATTGTGTTGGTGGATAATAATTCGACGAATGGTACGACGGTAAACAATGTGCCGGTGACAGCGCCAGTTCAGATTACTGAAAATGACGTTATCATGCTGGGCGGTGAAGTTGCTCTGGTGCTCGAAAAAGTACCGGTGATGCCGCAACCTTATCCGGGCTTCCGACCTGAAGAATATGCGCAGCCACCTCAACAGATTCCGCAGTATCAACCTCCGATACAACCTGCTCCGGCTGAGATGAACCAGTTTAGCAATGAGTTTAGAGGTCATGCAGATTCACATTATGCTCAGCAGAGTGGAAACCTGCCCGGTGATGCCGTTCAGGCGAATGGCGAAGGGATACCGAATATCAATGGCGATAATAATAAGATGAAAGATGCTCAGAATGAGTATTCGCAGCCCTCTCATGCTGCTGAAGCAAACGGTTATTCGGCCGATTCTTTGCATTATCAAGCGCCTTTTCCAGCCAGTGACCAATATAGTCAACAGCCGGAGGTGCCAGGAATGCCGGGAGGAGGACAATTTCCTCCGCAGCAATATCCACCTTATTCCCAGTATCCAGGACAACAACCATCATATGGATATCCGCCGGCGCCTCAACCATTCTCACAACAAGGGCAATATGGTCAGCCCCCGCAACCGATCAGTGACCCGCATAGCGTTTCTGGTTACGGACAAGCGCCTTCCCAGTATTCCCAATCGATTCCCTGGGGCAATCAACCGCCTTATAACCAGCAAATGAACCCTTATGCCCAGAATCCAATCTATGGACAAAATCCGGGCATGCAGCCAAATTACCCCTATGGAAATCAGGCTAACCAGCCTTATTATGGAACTCAACCCGGTATGGGAAATTATCCTGTCGGCGAATATGATGATACTGTTGCTGATGATGAACAAGCGAAAAAGAAAAAACTTTTCATTATTCTGGGCATTGTCCTTCTCTTAATTATTGCGATTGTCATTTTCATTATTTATATCGATTCAAATTATTTGTGGTGTGATGTTTTTCCGTTCCTGTGGAGTCCGGAAGCATGTGCAATATATCCTTGAGATTCGCTGAATGACTTTTTATCTCCCGAAAAGTTGCAGAAAGATTTTTATGAAAATCTGTACTTTTGGGAGAATTTTTTATAAGCAAAGCAGACCATGTTTCGAAACATAAACATAAAAAAATTGATTTGATTCGGCCAGAAGAACCGGAACCAGAGATTTCTGATGATGATCAGGGAACAAAAGTTGTTCCAAACCGTTCTCCGCGGTGGCAGCGATCGACAAAAAGTACAGTACTGGTCACATTAACGATATTTGCGTTAATTAGCGCATATTTTCTTCGCAGCTTGATCAGTCCGATTATTTTTGCTTATATTCTGACATTTTTGAACAAACCAATTGCCCGAATGCTCCATGTAAAAACAAAACTTTCCTGGCGCGTTTCAGTCATTATCATTTATTTATTGTTATTGGTCTTATCGTTGCCTTGTTAACTTGGGGAGGTATTGCAATCGTTTCTCAAACGCAGAATCTCGCTGATTTTCTGATCAAAACGGTTGAAGATTTTCCCAAAATGCTTGATGAGTATCAACTCTCGTCTCCCGATAACGGTGGTCTGCGGGCTAATATCATTAGGTTTTTACAATCCGAGACAGGTGCGAAAGTTACTGATGCGCTGCAAGGGTTTTTGACAAGACTTACGAAAGTCCTTGGCTCTATTTTAACAGGGCTGGCATCAAAGATCGGTTGGGGTTTCTTTGTATACGGACTTTCTTTCTTTATCTTGTATGAATCAAACCCCAATAAAAAACGAGAGCTTGTACCGTTTATCGAAGGGTACGACTATGATTTCTTCAAGGAAAACAACAGATAAGTCGTATAGGAGTAGTTTTTGCGTAGGCAGGTCGTGTTGATGATTTTTACAATCCTGCTCTATTATATTATTTTTGGTATTCTCGGCGTAAACTATAGTTTTGCGCTTGCGTTGCTGGTGGGAATTGCGGTGATCCTACGCGTTGGATCGACAGTCGCTTTCGGAGCATATGGGATCGTTTCATACTATCAAAGCTGGACATTGTTTAACATGAGCAATGCCCAATATGCTTTTGTGATTATTATTATTGCTTTTATGATCGATAAATTCATGGACGGTTTCCTAACTCCCAAAATGATGGCTGATACTTTGATGATCCACCCGGCTGCGGTTCTTGTTGCAGCGCTTGTTTTCCGTTTCCTTGGATTTGTAGGGATCTTTCTGGCAGCGCCTATTACCGCAACGCTTAAACTTATTATGAACTATCTAATTGCAAAACTGGAGGATCAGGACCCTTGGACGGGCATGGAAACTGTCCCTAAACCAATTCCCATGAAAGAAATGTTTTCAAACAGTTGGAATTCGACCAAAGAATTCTCTGGAAGGCTTTGGCTTTTCCTAAAACAAGTATGGGGGATTATATCTGTTTATACGAGGAAATGGATATTAATCGCGAAACAGAAATATAAAATAAAAGTAAAAAAGAGAAAAGGATCACAAAATGATGAAATCAAATGACTTGACACCTGAGTAATTTCGCAGACTGAAAACTTCGTAGCCTGGCGCGTTGAAGAACCAGATGATGAGGTTACTTATCATCTCGATATTAATAATCTCACCATTCATTTTTTTCAGGAAGAATGGGATGAATTTTAAAATTTAAAAAACCTTCTCCAGAAAATTGAAAAAACAGACGGGTATCTTTGCTGAAACTGATTCGCATTGTGTTGATATTCAAAAGCTTCCCGGTGGTGAAATGGTCTATGCAGTTGAGTTAACAGGTGCTACTATCTATCTCATCAATGAAGATTGGGACGAGTTTTTAAATCTGGTAAAAAGCTTATAACCGATTGGAAAAAGCTAAAATAAGGCGGCGTTTAACTCCGACCGATAATTTCTTTTTTGTGGATCGTTGTCCGGCAATAGTTCGATCAGCGCGACTGCATTTTTGCGTGCAAGTCCGCCTTGAAAATGATGATCCTGTTTTAGAATAACTAAGAGGCCATCTAGCGCCTGGTAGATTTTGTTTTTCAAGGCGAATCGCAGGGCTGCCAGAAAGGCGATATCGAGTTCCGTTTTGTCGGCTAATTTCCCGTTCTCCATCTGCATTAATGTGTTCGCTAAAGGCAGCAATATTTCTGCATCCTGATACTGCGAACTGGCTGGGAAATCCTTCAGCAGGTAATAAGCTTCTGTTGGATTTCCAAAATGAAGCTGACAAATGGCTAACCCATACATCGCCTGCGGATGAGATGGGTGCTCATCAAGAACCGCAGAATAAATTTTGATGGCCTCGGCGAAATTGTTTTCGTTACGCAATGCCTCTGCTTTTTCTAATTGCAATTGCAGCGGATCCGGGAACCGGATTGTGTTGATTGTCTCGATAATTCGGAAATCCGGTTGGAACCCAACTAAATTTCCGAAAATATTGCCCTGAAAGATAAATTTCAATGATGGGAGCGAGTATACTGCAAACCTTGAAGTTAACAATGGGCTGGAATCGACGTCAACATGCGCCAAGCGAATCTTGTTTGAATATTTTTGTACAATAAAACCCAGCTGCTTTTTGTACTCTACGCTTGGTTTTGACCATTTTGCCCAAAAATTCAACAGCACAATCGAATTCATTGAATAGAGAACGACTTCTTCTTCGAAATTCAATTCGTTCACATCAAGAATGTTGTTGAAGTTAAGCTGCATCATTTTATATTCCAATATTATTCTGCATCACTCCTCTGACGGAGCTGATGGAAGCGTTATCGATGAGAGCTCTCCTCGATAATTGATGATGATTTTCATTCCCATCATACCAAAATACATTCTGGCATCATCTGGGATTCCCGTTGAAAGAAGTTGGTCGATCTGTTGATCAATATTCTTCATTTGAGTTTTTAGAATTGCTTTTGTAAATAAATCTTCCTGTCCCAGCATTGTGGCAGCTTGTTCGCTCAGATAATCTTCGTTCCCTTGAATGTATACAGTAAATTTACTCAAGACTTGGCGATCTAAGTCTTCAGAAGGAATATATCTCCTGAAACCGTTATCATTCACCACGTAAAAAGTCTCGTTTCCAACCAGTTCTGTTTCGACGACCTGATCGTTTTCATCTAAAATTAGTCCGCTAAATAATGCATGTGAAGCCATTTTCCCTCTGTTTCGCTTTTTAAGGCGTCAGCGAGCCGATTCCCGGCAAGATAAAACGTTTTTCCTGTTCGGTTGGCGCGCCCGGCAAACCGACATTCTGGCTATTTGCGGCGATGAGCGTTGCAGATTCATTGTTAATGTAACAAAGAATTCCTTCAGCAATCCCCCGCGCAACCACATCCGTTTTTTCTGTCAATGTTCGATAATCCAGATTCAAATATCCTGTTTCAATGATGGACGCAGTTGTATAATCATTCACTTCATCATAGTTATAAAATTCTTCCGAATCTGATGAAATTGTGTTCCCCAAATAATTCATTTTCGTTCGATATTGATAACGATCTATCAGACAATTGTTCAAATTCTGCGATTCAACCGGATAGCTTACTTTTCCGATGCTTGCAACTTTGAACCCCGTTGCTTTTCCGTTAATAAAATCGCAGGTATCCGCGTGTATAGCAAGCAGCACCAACGCTGTATAATCGGTTAGTTCTGACGAAAATTCCTGGAACAAATCTACTTTATATCCTTGAGATGCCAAGATATCGCGGACGAGCGTTACGATGCGTAGGTTGACATCCACTTCACGGACATTATTCAATTCAGGACCACATAAGTGTCCTGAGTCAAATCCCAATGTCCGGCAACTAGTCCAATTCGGCTTTGATCATTGGGTAAAAGCGTCGGTAAAACAACGTTATCGCTGTTGACAGGTGCGGACAGGTACTTAGTTGCGGCTGTATTTAGATCCTCGCCAGGTGAAAAGAAGAGGAATACAGTCGCAGCAATTGCTGCAGTGATGAGAATTGAGAAAAACGCCCGGAAAATTGAATAATTCTTCATAAAAAAAAGTATTCTCCGACATTAAGTATAAACGAAATGGCTCAATCAATGATAGAAATACGTTTTTCTAAGAAAGAATTAATAGAGGATCAATAATTTTTTCCCGCGTCGCCGACGAGGTATGAATAAACGGCAACACCAAGAGGAAGCGTAAAAACGATTCCGATGTAAAAGACGGATACTCCCAAGCTTGAAATGATGATCGAAATGATTGCTGCAACCAGCAAGCCAAAAAAAGTTTTAGAGTCGTGTTTGATCATCAGATAAATCGTTTTGAATTCCAATGCGCCACGGATCGAATCATGTTTAATTAGCATGTAGAAGAGTGCTGGCAGAACCAACAGGAGAGCGAAAAGATAGATGAATCTTGCAAGATCTCCTAATAATTTGAAGAAACTTATCCATGCTGATTCAAAGAGTCCATTGAAAATTCCTGCCCAGAAGAATGAAAGAATTCGTAACCCAAATAAAAACAGCATCAATGGCAAAGAATAGACAAGAATCAGGAAGAAAGTTCTGAGCCCGTCCTTAAAAAATTTTATTGATGGCCTTGGTGGTATTTTTTCAAGACTATTTCGTTGAACCCGACTGATGATTTCTTTTCCCCATCCAAGCAAGTAGACGATCCCGATAATTGGAATGATTGCGATCAAACCAGTGATGAGAATTTTTTTAAGCCAATCTCGTTCACGGAATGTAAAAGTCAATCCTTTCGTAAAATCCATAGCTTTTCCTTCCTGTTCATGTTTTATACTTTATATACTCTGATTTGAAAATTTTGTTGCGGAGTAATTCTAGTGCATATAAATAAATTTGTTCGCAAAGAACATTTCGGGCTCATTTTATTTTGCGTAATCCTTGGCGTTGGTTTTATATTTGTGCTGATTGGAGCAGAGCGGGTCAATCCCGCAAACACAGACTGGGTAATTCATGGGGGTGGCGATAATTTTCAACATTATCTTGGCTGGCGTTACTTCCGCGATTTTCGCTGGTCCCGACACTTTCTGTTTATGAACAATTTAAATTACCCAAGCGGAACTTCTATAATCGTGACCGATTCCAATCCATTATTAAGCGTCTTTTTTAAAGTATTTAGAAAATTACTTGTCCCGCAATTTCAATTCAATGGGTTGTGGCTCTTGTTCAGTTATGGAATGATTGGCCTTTCTTCCGCGCTCGTTGGGGCTAAATTGCGGTTGAAATGGATTGATCAGCTCGTTTTTACCGGGTTTTGTTTGCTAAACCCAGTTATTTTACAGCGGGCGTTGATTCATGATACGTTGACGGCTCATTGGTTGATTTTATTTGCGATTTTCCTAGCATTAAATTGGAATTCAATGGTGGGCGGCTTTGAATGGGGACTTCTCGTTATTGTTGTGATGTCTGTACACAGTTATTTTTTACCGATGATAGCTTACATATTTGGGCTGAAAGTAATTTGGCAAGTTTATCGAAAGGTTGCTTGGAAAATTATCTTTCTTGAAATCGTTGCATTTGGTTCGGCCTTTGTTTTTTGCTACTTTTTGATGGGATACCGTTTTGTTCAACCGCAGACGGGCAGTTACGGCGAACTTTCGATGAACTTAAACGCGTTTGTCAACCCTGACGGTTCGTCTAATTATCTTGGTAACCGACTTACATTTCCACTTCAGTATGAAGGGTTCATATCTTGGATTTGGGTTGCTTTTATTGATGTTCTTTTCTTTGTTTTTTTGTCGGACAAAAATAAAAACAGTTCATGTGTTGATTATTCTTTATTCGCTAGCTTATCTGGGTTTGGCTGTTTCTCATGTTGTGACCTGGGATAAACAGATTCTTTTTAAAATCATGCTTCCTGCGAGAATTTTGGCCTTCTTATCCGTTTTCCGATCCTCAGGTCGGCTGGCATGGCCGTTCTATTATTGTTTCCTATTACTTTGTTTTTATACACTCTCACTAGTAAGGAAAAAACACCGTTGGGAAATCAATTTGCAAATACGCTTGTCCTCCTTTGCCTGACTTTTCAACTTTTTGATTTGTCCCTCTTTATGGTTCGTTCATACAACCGGTTTCATCATCCGGTTATCGCCATGAATCCGCTGGTTTCCTCTGATAAATGGGTGTCTTTATCCGCTCAATCCAAGCATCTTGCAATTACTGCAGGCGACTCCAAAACCGTTGATGCTTTTGCGCTATTTGCAATTGAAAATGGATTGACATTCAACAGCGGTACAAACGCAAGAGCCATTTACCCGGTTTATGGTGGAGAACAGGAAACAGTGGAGTCCGTTATCGATAATGAACGCGTACGGATGGATACGTTGTATATTTTGCTGTCACCTGAAAGTGTTCGCTTAGCAGAGATGAATTATCTTTATCATATTGGCTCTTTGGATGGCATTCGCTATCTTCTGCTTAGACCGCGGCAGCGTGAGTTTCATCAGGGTTTGAAAGAAAAGATTTCAGAGATGACAGATGTCATCCAGTGATTCCTGATTAAGCTGCATTCCAGACGCGCTGAAATCCTTGCTGATGGTTTCTAGTGTCTCACAAAATGTTCATTTGCTATGTAAGACGGACAAAAAAAAAGACGGGCAAAAAGCAATTGCTTCTTACTCGTCTTTTCGCATTCGGTACGGCAACTATGCTCTTTTTGTTATTGTTTAATGAACAAGTGCCTTTTGAAGCGATTTTATTGCATTTTCCCAGGTAGGGCACCTCTATGATTGGTCGTTTGCTGGCCTGAAGCGCGATCCTGATGGATCGTTACAAATTACAAATTGCCAGTTTGCTCAATTTGTTGCATTCCCTGTCCAAATAGGTGCCCATAGACAGCCATTGAATAAGGGATTGTAAAAAGCATACCGATTACACAGAAGATTATGCCTAACGATCCTATTAAGCTGCAAAGCAGGTTGACCAAAAAGAGAATGATGAATGTCTGAAAATTCCCCTTGACCATTTTCCAGATGGCGCTGAAATCAAAACCATCGCGCAGCTGCCCAGTTTTGATTAGCCTCATACAACCTGCCATCAGGAAAACACTGATAACGAGACTGAGGAGAAAAATAACCAACCCACCGAAACAGCCTGTTACCAATGCCAGAAATTGAGCAGTGGAGGTATCTGAGCCGGAGAATGCCGCCATGAAAACCATGAGAAAACCATAAATCACAGAAACGGGAAGCATATAAACAAATGACAGTACTAACATTTTGAAACCGGCTTTTATGAATGGTCCAAATTTGACATCTGGTAGAATTGTCTCTTCGTTTTGACTCACGCGTCTGGAAATCTCTATGAACCATCCTGTGAGATAAAGCGATCCGATAATTGGAATCAATGAAATTAAGCCAACTACAAGCAGTTTCATGATCCAATCTTTATCCTGTTGGACGTATTTAAAGGCTAGTGTAAGATTCATTTTTCTCCTCTGTTGATGTCTGCGGTTGATCGATTTTCACTTGAAGTGAACGTCTTATCATAATTTACGAAAGAATCCATTCAAAGTTGCAGATATTCTTCCGGATTAGAAGTGTTCGAATTCGTCAACTTTTATTACGAAAGCAACGCCTTTCTGGTTTGGGTCAGCTTTATCGACGTTCTGGCGGATAATATGTAATGCTTTTTCCACGTTTTCGTCTTCTACCCCGATCAGCAAGGTTGAATTCCCCCGCCGTAAAAAACCGCCGGTAGATGCAATTTGGGTTACACGAAATTTTTGCGAGGTTAACGCTAAGGAAACGGCGTCAGTATATGTATCAGGAATAATTGTGATGATCAGTTTCATAATTAAAACTCCTCATATCGTTCAATATCGATATCAAACAGTATGCCACCACCGATTGTGATCGGTGTCGGGGTTGGGATTGGCAAAGCTGTACTTTCTAATGGGATTGCGATATATTCGATCCGTTGCTGGCAGGTTTTTTTCAGAATCTCAACAATTTGATTCTTGTTTCCATCATTTATTTTGATTAGTATGGACACGTTTTTTCTGCCAAGAAATCCGCCGACACTTGGCAACCTGTGAATTGTGACGTTGATATCCCGCAGAGCCGTTTCCACCAATTCAACATCTTGGGATTGGACGATAGCAAGGATTAATCTACTATTCTCAGCCATTTTACGCAACCTCCTTCCGTATAATCTGGATGTTTCTAATAAGAAAATTATACAATAAAAAAAAACAACTTTGGTTGTACGAAGTTATGATTTTTTTATGCACAATCCGGTATATAACAAGATTCCAATGTTACAATGAACCATTCGTACTTCTTGCAGTTTCTAGCAGGACGGATTAGAACTGGAAAATAGCATTTTAATGCTTGATAAACCTTAAACGTTCCCTGGGATATTCTACAAATGGTTCACCATCCTTTTTATCAGAAAAATTCATCGAAAGATGAATATCACATTGTACCGGATGAAAAAGACGCTCAGACGAACCGGCGCAACCACAGGCAAAAGACGCCGATTTTACGCTTGGCTGCAAAAGTACTTGTCTATGGGATGCTTTTTATTTTTTTGTTAATCTCGATGGTTTTTCTAATCTGGTATTTCAATGTCGCACAAACATTGCCGAGTGTTGCCGATCTTCAGACAAAAGCGTCTCAATTTGAAACTTCGCAAATTTTGGATCGGGATGGAAATCTTCTGTATGAAATTGTCGACCCGAGGGCGGGCAGGCGTGATTATGTGACGATCGATCAAATTTCCCCGTTCATGATTGCGACAACAATCGCAACGGAAGATAAAGATTTTTATATCCACCCCGGTTTTGATCTTTTTGCAATTTTACGCGCAACCGTTCAGAACTTGCAAAGCGGAACGATTGTTTCCGGCGCTTCTACCATCACCCAACAACTTGCCAGGAATGTATTATTGACTGCGGAAGAACGGACTGAGCGATCGATTCTGCGTAAGACAAAAGAAATATTTCTCGCTGCCGAAATCACGAGGAGATACACAAAAGACCAGATCCTTGAGCTGTATTTAAATGAGAATTATTATGGTAATTACGCTTATGGTATTGAAGCTGCTGCAAAAACTTACTTTGGCATTCCGGCAAAATACCTCGATTTTGCCCAAGCCGCTTTTCTGGCAGGCCTGCCGCAGGCACCGTATTTCTACAATTTTTTTACAAATCCTGAGCGAACGCTGAAGCGCCAAAAAACAGTTCTGCAGTTGACACTTTCGATGAGCCGGGAGAATGATTGCATCTCAGTCAGCAATGCGCAGGAGCGTCTCTGTATTGATACAAGCATGGTTGAGCGGGCTGTCGTTGAACTTGAGGACTATGATTTTGAGCATGTCAACTTTACTTATAAATACCCTCACTGGGTAAATTATATCCGCCAGATTTTGGAAGAGAATATGGTGCACAACAGGCGCTTTATAAAGCGGGCTTTACAGTTTATACGTCCATTGACCCCAGATTGCAGGATCTGGCTCAGGAAGTGATTACACGGCAGATCGATGAGATGGCTGCAGTCACAACGCGCATAACGCAGCGTTGGTTGCGATTCATCCTGATACCGGTGAGATTTTGGCGATGGTGGGTTCTCCGATTTCGAAGATAAAATGCACAGTGGAGAAGCTGGAATATGGCGACCTCTCCCCGCCAGCCAGGCTCCGCCATCAAACCGTTGGTTTACGCGGCAGCTTTTGAAAAAGGTTGGACGCCGGCAACGTTGTTATGGGATGTGCCGACAGAATTTTCTCCGACAGGACTTGGGCAGGATTTGGATTATTCCTAAGCCATATATTCCTGAAAACTATGATGGAAAATTCCACGGCCCTGTTTTGCTTCGGGATGCTTTGGCGAATTCCTACAATATACCGACGGTCAAAGCACTTGAGTTTGTTCGCGTGTATGACGATCCGGCGACCGAGTGGGAAGATGGTTTTGTTTCATTTGCAAAGCGGATGCATATTACAACATTGGATAAACCGGGGTTTGGCTTGGCGTTAGCTCTTGGCGGCGGCGAGGTTTCGCTGTTGGAAATGACGGACGCCTTAAAAATATTTGGCTCGTCAAGGGAACTATATTCGCTTACGCCAATCTTAAAAATATTTAACAATCAGGATGAGACGATCTTTGCTGAGAAAAGATTATTGAACCTGTGATTCGAGAAGAGCATGCGTATCAAGTCAATTCGATTCTGTCAGATCAGGCAGCTCGGAGTCCAATGTTCGGTTCTGATTCGGTGCTGAATCAACAATTCCTGCAGAAAGCGGTTAAAACCGGGACAACTAATGATTTTCGTGATAACTGGACAGTTGGATACACACTCGATATTGCTGTAGGTGTATGGGTTGGCAATGCGGACTATCAACCGATGGTCGATACAACTGGCCTAAGCGGCGCTGCTCCTGCATGGGCTGCATTTATTCGCAGGCAGTTCCGATGGTTTCTGGAAGCGATTCACCTGAATTTCCACGGCCAGCAGGAATTTTCGATAGCGCAATCTGTTCAATATCCGGTACGGAACCCTCACAATTTTGTCCGAGCATAAAACGGGAAGTATTTGCCTTCGACCAACCGCCGCTCCCGGCGTCTGAAGACCTCTGGAAGTTGGTAGCGGTCAATACCTGGACTGGAAAACTTGCAAACCAATTTTGTCCTAATTCTGTCGAACAGGTTAAAACCGCAAATGTTTCCGACCTCTGGGCAAGGCAATGGCTGCAATTTTCAAGCTGAGGGTAATTCCCCGGCGCAGTCAGTGAAATCCAGAACCTGGCCAACAGATTGTTTTTACACCGGTTGAGCATTGTGGATCTTCCGATCCAACCGATTGATTCAATTTAACTTACCGGATGGCAGCAAATTAATTCCCCGCTTGTCGAAGCTATGGCGTCGCTGATGCGGTTGATGGGATCGATGTTCTGAGTCTTGAATCTGGATATGGCACAGATCCACAAGCGTGGTATGATCTCATCGCAGCAAAATCGCAGAATCACCCAACCTGAAAAAATCAGTGACTGGGATTACAGGATCGTCTGATGAGTATTTATACGCTTCGTTTATACGCGTCATCGTTCGATGGTACTGCGACAAAAGAAGAATTCGAGCCATGCGGCGAAATTGATCACCAGTCCAATTCGATCCAACAATTGGCTGATCCGATCATGGTTCCGGTTTATGAAGATGAAAAAACAACATCCCGGAATTTTTTCAAATTCCTGCAAATCCATGATCAATCAATTGAATGTAGGTAAATGATACTTCCGCAGTCCTTGATTTCAATTTGGAAAGCGTCTTCTTTGTCCAGCGCAAGCGTTCCGCCGCCGGATCCCAAAAAATTGAAAAGGATTCTTGCCTTTGATGTCGGTGACTTTCCAGTAACACCTGACTTTTCCTTCTTCCGTGCGCCAAATTCCCGGAGCGATTTCAGGGCCCACCTCAGATAAAACCTCGTCTTTTTTAGGCGCTTTGAGGATGCTTTCGTCGGTTGTCGGGGTAACGTTGATAATTTTTACGACCGCCGTATGGGTTGGCAATGCGTAAGGGTTGGTAGTGCAGTAAAGGGTGCCGTAAGCCGGAAGTGCGGTATACGTTGCCCGGGGTGTCAGCGAGGGCAAGCTAGTGTAGGTTGGGAGTGCCGCAGGTCGACGATTGGTTGCAAGCGTGATAAGGTGTTTGCGTTGATAATTGGTGTTTGTACGTAATTTTGTGTGTAAGATGGAGCCATTGCAAAAGTTGGATAGACAGTATAAGTTGGCAGCTTCGTCTCAGTGGGATAAAGTGTGTATGTGTGAGCGGTCGTAGAGGTTGGATTTTGTGTGTTCGTAGGAGCCAGCGTTACTGTCGGGTTCGCCGCTGATGTCTGTTCATAGGCGACCGCAATCGTTGATTGCAGATCGGATTCACTGATTTTACAGCCAGTCAAAGCGAAAACGACCGATAACAACAAAAAAAGTCTCGTAGTGCTGGTTTCCGGTGGTATTTCTCGGATTTTTTTCATGATGGTAAATTTCTGTATATTAGTTGAGAGCGGGCAAAATAATCTTTTTTAATTCTGCACAAAAGGTGATGTGTTATCATACGTTTTTAAGAGAGATCAATTTGAAAAGGTGACAATCATCCAGATTCTTGGGACAATGATCTTTAAAAAGGAAAAATGGAACGAAACATTCAGCGACGCTTCTGAATCAATCGACTTTTATCTGAGAACGATTTACTCGGTTTTGCGCTCCAGATCTATCACCCGGATCAGCGGTTTTGAAGAAGCGCATTCCAGAATGGAATCATCGCTGCACCAGACGCCGTGTCGGACACCCTGATTTCAACGCATTCATTTATAGTGTTTTGAGATTGCCGTCTTGTATTTTGTATACAAATAAAGTCATATTTGGACAGCTGACAGACATGTTTGTAGAGCAGGATATACTGATATTGAGCAATGGCAGGTTGTATCTGCAAAGGCAAGGCGTCGATATTGCCTTTTTGATGGGCTGGATACTCTGGCATGCCCATCACCAGCCGCTCGGACATTGACGGACGATCCCGGAATTGACGGTCTTTCAAATTGAATGGAACAAGTTCCATTACTTGCTGCGGGATGTTTCAGAAGAAATCTTAATGAATGTCAATCCGGAACAGATAAATGAATTCAAATCCTTTGCGGAAAAAATTCTTTCGCCGGTCGAGGATCTCATGCGCCTTTATACCATATGGGGAGATGATACTGAAATGGCTGCTGGAGATGAAATCCAGAACATCTGAGATAAGAGTGCGGCTGCTGGATAGTTCCTCCATGCAGTATTTTCGACTACCAACAAATGGATCAGGAATATTCTCGACGACCATACTGACATTGTGAATCACCCAATCTATTTCGTGTCAAGTAATACCCATAGCATTGCCAATATGCTGTCAGGATATGCATTGAAGAAGGAAAAAGAGCTGACAGAGTTTTTGAAACGGGAAGATAACGTCAGTCTGTATCAAGAATGGATACAAATATGTCGAAATGAGTTATCTGCTTCTCGTGAAAACTTTTTGTATTATGTGTTGAAAAAATACCAACAAACTTCAGAGGGCGCTTATTCCGTCGTTGAACAACAGCAATACGAACAGGAGAGAGGGATATTTCGTGTAGCCAGTTACAGCGTATTTGATCTTGAGGCGCAAATTATTGATTTAAGCAAAATCGATTTCACTGATGCAGATTCGCGCGTTCAACTCGATGGTGCAGATTTTCTAAAGGATACAAACGCCATTCTGTTCAATATTGACTATCCGCTTGGGATGACTGCGTTTAATATCCTGACAAAAGTCGCCGAAGAGTTTGAAGATATTCGAGGAATTTATATCATGGGGAAAGCCGCTTCGCTAAACGGCATTTACGGTGATGTGATCATCCCGGCAATTGTTCATGATATGCATTCGGAAAATACTTATTTCTTTCAAAATGCTTTTTCTGGCGCGGACATTGAACCTTGGTTGGTGTACGGATCAATTTTGGATAATCAACGGTCTATTTCGGTTTTTGGAACATTTTTACAAAATAGAAAATTTGTGGATTCGATGTATCGATATGGATTTACTGATATCGAAATGGAAGCTGGTCCATACCTATCGGCAGTTTTTGAAATGCTGCGTCCTACACGCCATCCAATGAATGAGATTATCACACTATATAACAATAAGTTTGATGTGGGGATACTGCATTACGTGTCTGACACGCCGATGAGTAAAGGTAAAAACCTCGGCGCTGGCACGCTTTCATATTTTGGGATGGATTCGACCTACGCTTGTTCTACAGCGATCTTACGCCGGATACTGAGTTTGGAAATTGAAGAGAAGATGACAAAAAACGGTTTGTGAGGATCAGTCAATATATTCCTGCTGTTCGGTAAGCAGGATAAAATCGTTTTTTCTGTAATCTAGAATTCCTTCTTTTTTCAGTTTAGCGATTTCGCTGGATAACGCGCTGCGGTCAACGCATAAATAATCTGCCATCTCCTGACGGTTCAACGATATCGAAAAGCGAGCGGAATTGTTGCGTTTTGATTCACGAAAGAGGAATGTTAATACCCGATTCCGGATCGATCGTTTTGAAAGTAAATCAATTTTTTCATTCTGAAATATATTTTTTTCTGCGATAATTGCAAGCATATTGGAAATCAGCTGATTGTGAAATTCGCACATTTCAGAGCACATAGTTTTGATTTTTTCGCCATCGATATATAAAATATTGCT
>JAXGRI010000002.1:0-349320 GCA_040766005.1 Flexilinea sp.
TCATGGAAATATCCTCGATCAATGGGAACTTCACCTCAATGTTCTTCATGCCTTTATATTCGATCTTCTCTTTAATCGTGCGCAACCATGCAATGTGGCTATAAAGCCCATCGACTGAAAGTCCAACCAGCTTGGTGTTAACTTTTTCAAACTTCTCTTCCATGGAAGCAAAGGTGATAAATTCAGAGGTACAAACAGGGGTAAAATCTGCCGGATGGCTGAAAAGAATTACCCAACTTCCACTGTAATCTTCCGGGAAATTAATGACTCCCTGCGTTGTTACTGCCTTAAATGACGGAGCTTTATCGCCAATGCGCGGCATTGATACTTCTTGATTGACTGTTGATTCCATAATTCCTCCAATAGGTTCTGATTTCCTGTCATTTTTGAATTTCAGGTTTATTTTTACAAGCCGGACATATTCCATAATAGATCACACTGGATCCAGCAACACTAAAGCTGGAACGTTCATAGATTTCAGATTCTACAGACGACGCAACTTCTGATTGAAAGTCAAAAATGCTGTGGCAGGATCTGCAAACAAGATTATTATGCGGTTCTACACGCCCGTCAAAATGAACTTAATCGACGCCAATACTGCCAAGCGGATTGACCAGCCCCATCTTTACCAGAACATCTAATGTGTTATAGATGGTTGCCAGAGAGGTCGTCGGAAACTGCCCGATGAGATGCTCATAAATCTCATTCGCGGTCGGATGGCTGGTTGATTCGCTGACAAACCGGCAAATCGCAATCCGCTGCGGCGTCGCCCGTAGTCCGGCACTTCTCAATAGATTGGTGAGGTCAATGTACGTTCTTTACATAATCTATAATTATTCCTAACTAATATTGATTATAAATAATGGATAGCAATTTGTCAACTGTAAAATAGTATTTTGCATTTACCAGTAACCGCAAACATCTGCTATACGGTAACATTCTTCTGTATGGCTGACCGTGTAACTGGTATTTTTCGTTCATTCCAAGGGGTGAAAGGCAACTAAAAAAAGCGGTCTCACGACCATGCAAAATTCAATTATTCATTTGTATCAAAATAAAGAATTAAAAATTGCGGTGCAAAGTACTAGAACGCATGGAAATGACAAAGTCTACCGCCGCCTTATTTCTTTACTTGTCAATATTTTTATCAGTGAACCGTGATTACAGGTCTTTGAACACAGCCAGCAGCTCACTGCGACCGCTGATACCCAGCTTCCGATAGATGTTCTTGCTATGAAACTTAACCGTCTCGACCGAAATGCCCAATGAAACTGCACATTCCTTGAACAGGCTGCCTTGCAGAAGCAACAGGACGATCTCCTGCTCTCTGGCTGTCAGTTGATACTCCTGCATGATCTCTATACGCCGCAACTTTGGATCTTTCTCATCCTTAGGGAACAACTGGTCTGAGAAAATGGGTGATTGCAAAGCGAAAGCAATAAAAAAGGCAAGGGTAAGCAGACCGCCAACCAGCGGCATTGCCTGAGGCATGGCACTGTTAAGCGTTCCTGGAATCACATGCAGAATCAATGAACTGTTAAAAATCACCAAAATAATTAAACGGAAGCGCTTGAAATCAGCCTGATGCTTTAGGGTGGTTCCCAAGAGATAATAAGAGGCAATATATCCCATGTAACCAAAACCTTGAAGAACGTCCGCCAAGAGCAAGCCTTTCTCACTTGGGAAAAACAGATGGACAAGATAACTGATGATCATGCCTGCAAAAAAAGGTTGCACAGGTGCCAGATATTAAATTTGAAAGTAAAAAACATACAAACTTGCAATGAACACAGCGATGCCCGCCAACCCGACAAGAAACGAGGGGGACGCGTGAGGAAGATAGCTGTAAAAAAAGACAATGGCCCGGTGCGCAAAGAAAAAGAAAAAGCGCTACCGCCAGATTCTTGATACCGCCCGTTTTCGCTATCGACAAACTGTCCAAATAATCTCTGGGGTCAAATCGCGTCAAGCATAGCAGTGTAACCAATACTTGCGCACCAAGATAGAGCATTCCGCTGAGATGCTGGAGAGAAGGCCGAGAAAGAATCATCTGACTTGTCATACTAAAAAGCACAGAGGCTGCAGCACCAAACAGTCTCTCAGTATCATTGAGCGCATAAGTAAAGCCAAACATGGCAAGTCCTGCACAGCCTCCCAACCCCAGGCTGAAAAACAAGCCCAGCCAAGGGGTCGCAAGGCTCGGCGATGAGACAAGCCAGCCCAGGAACAACAACGCTGTCACCACAGAAAGTATCCTGGCAACCTGATGCAGCCGAACAGGTTGTGACAGCAGAAAGACTAATCCAATCCCAAGAGAGTACGCGATACCCATGGCAAAAGTAGCATTTAGCCCTAAGATTTGATCACCATCAGAGATCAGGTTGTTCTTCAGGTTGGGAAAAATAGGAGCCAGAGAAAAAATTAACATATACCGCAGCTTATCGACGCGTACAGACTTCGCTGCATGCAAGAACCTTCTGCCAAAGTTTTCCCCCAGCTTTACGGACTGATTCGATTGCGCAATGGTGTTTTTCAGCGTCATACTTTTATGCCCGCCACAACTTTTATCATCTTTCTCTTTTTGCGAATAAGAGAATTATATCATTTGGGAAAGAGCCAAACCTCCCCAAAGAGGTAGGTATCGTTTTTTGAGCCCAAAGAATATACTGCAGATGATATTGGGAATTTTTTATCGATCCGATCTTGATTTATCGAAAGAGAGAAAAATATGAGCAAAAAAACAGCAACGTTGTGGATATTGAGTCTTTTGGCAGTTCTAATGCTGTCCCACTACGGAACTGCTCTGGCTGGTACCGGCTGGACGGTGAACGTTAGCCATGACTTGAACGGCGGTTTGTGGCCTGCAGGCCAATCCATCGCACCCTATCAACTTTCGGCACCTCTGGGACAAAGTATGGCGACAGACAGCCTGAGTAAAGAGCAGATGATTCAACCACAAAAGCCCGGAGCTGTCTTCGAAGGCTGGGGAGTCCTGTTCACAGATCTTTACGGAAACATCGTTTACGATGGACGAGACACCAACTGGGATTTGAACCATCCCTTTGATTATTATGCCAAAGATCCGCGGGAAATGAACTGTCTGATGGTCGCTCGATGGAAAGAGGGACAGCAGGCTAGTGAAACCTGGACAGTTAATGTAACCCATCAATTGAAAAATGGTGTATGGCCGCAAGGTAAAGAGATTGAACCGTATCAGCTTTCCGCCCCCGTTGGACAAAGCATGGCAGCAAGCAGTTTAAGCAAGGAACAGATGGTATTGCCTGAGAAACCTGACGGCGTCTTCAAGGGATGGGGAGTCCTGTTCACAGATACAGACGGCAATATCATCTATGATGGCAGAAACAATGTTTGGGATTTGAACCATCCGTTTGATTATTATCCAGACAATCCGCGACATATGGAGTGCTTAATGGTAGCCATCTGGGAGGGTCCTACCTATGAAGACACACTGTGGTCAGTCAATGTTAGTCATTTGCTGCGTGGCGGACAATGGCCGATTGGCAAACGGATCGAACCTTATCGGATCATCGCTCCGATAGGGCAGAGTATGCCATACAATCTGTCCCAGGAGCAGATGATGCAGCCTGTGAAACCCGATGGCGTTTTCAAAGGCTGGAGTGTCCTTTTCTACGACGCAAAAAGCGCTGACATCGTCTATGATGGCAGAGATACAATGTGGGATTTAAATTTCCCCTTTGACTATTATCCCGAAAACCCGCGTGAAATGGACTGTCTGATGATTGCCAATTGGGAAGGGGGACCAGGTCCTGAGCAGCCTGTTGGAGATTCCTGGAAAGTGAACGTCAGTCATGATTTGAATGGGGGAGCATGGCAACCTGGCAAAGGTATCAATCCATATTGGATTTCCGCTCCTGTAGGGCAGAGTATGGATGGAAGTTCTTTGATCCAGGAGCAATTGTTTATCCCTCAAAAACCCAGTTCTGTCTTCAAAGGTTGGGGTGTACTCTTCACCGATGCGAGCAACGGCAATGTGATTTATGATGGTCGGAACACTGCATGGGATTTGAATCATCCGTTCGACTTCTATCCGGACAACCCGCGCGAAATGAATTGCGTGATGGTTGCCATCTGGGAAGGGGGAGCGCCGGCTATCGAAACATGGAAGGTGAATGTTACCCATGACTTAAACGGCGGAACATGGCCTGCCGGTCAACAGATTGATCCATATTGGATTTCTGCTCCTGTGGGACAGAGCATGGTCCCGGGCAGCCTCGGCAAAGAGCAGACCATTCTGCCTCTGAAACCCAGCGCCATCTTCAAAGGCTGGGGCGTTCTGTTCACCGATGCAAGCAATGGCAATGTGATTTATGACGGCAGGAGCAATATCTGGGATTTGAATCATCCGTTCGACTTCTATCCGGACAACCCGCGCGAAATGAATTGCGTGATGGTTGCCATCTGGGAAGGGGGAGCGCCGGCTATCGATACTTGGAAGGTGAATGTCACCCATGACCTAAACGGCGGAACATGGCCTGCCGGTCAATGGATTGATCCCTATTGGATTTCTGCCTTGGCAGGACAGAGCATGGCTCCGGGCAGCCTCAGCAAGGAGCAGGTAATTCAGCCACAAAAAGCTGGTGCAGTCTTCAAGGGCTGGGGCGTACTGTTCACAGATGCGAGCAATGGCAATGTTATCTATGACGGCAGGAGCAATGTCTGGGATTTGAATCATCCGTTCGACTTCTATCCAGACAACCCGCGTGAAATGAATTGCGTGATGATCGCCAACTGGCAATAAAAACGATCATAAAGGTTATCTGCGGAAAATCATTAAGCGGGGAGCGCATTCGCATGAAAAGGTCTTGCAATTTATCTGGACAATTGTCTGTTTTATGACCATATGTACACAAAACTGATATGACATCCCCATACTCATATCGTGCGCGTTATGCTGTCTGATTTGTTTGCCGAACAAAACACCTTTCCCAATACAGTCTGTGGCATAAAAGCTCACATTCTACCGGAGAGGTGTTTTGGTTTCTGTATAACATTTTTCCTTGCCATACAGATACAAATAATATTCTATCTTTCTCATTCCATGCGATCAGCTATCAGAAGATACAAATAAAAAAGAGGACGCTTTGAAGCATCCTCTTTTATCTTCCATCCTATGAGATTTTTAACAAAAAACAACATTCAAACGTTGCCGCTTCCCAGTTTTATCAAATTTAGACGCCAGATGTCACCAGCGGTTAATCAAAAATGTAGATTTCGCCTTCCTCAAAATTGCAGCGCGTCCCATAATCTTTATTTGTACCGGAAACGACCACATAAGCCAGAAAACCGGGATCCGTTATCAGCACGTTGTCATAAGTCGCCATCATCTCGTCATCCACCATAACGCTGACCTTCTTTTCATCCGCAATGATCGTAAGATAAGCACTTCCTTTCGTACTATGACGGGAAAAAGACTTCTTGCCATATGAAAGCCATTTGTCATTGAGATAACCGTTAACATAGACCGCACCATCCAATGCAACATTAGCCTTTAGATGGTTTTCCGGATTCTGTTCACGGAAAACACAGCCGCAGCCAGAATCCGCCCATTCCGGCGTCGGGCTGGCAGATTCCCAGCTGAGTTTTGCACGGATTACAAAATTTTTGATCTCCATATCAGCAACATAATGCCATTGATACCAGTACATCTGCGCCCACTCTGCCTCAAAATCATCGATGTAATAAAAATCGCCCTTGTCTGTCGGAATCATTCCTTCTTTATACAGATCGTCGATGATTCCGATAAAGGTATCCGAAATATTACGCGTATCGTCCTGAGCAGCGGCCGATCCAAAACATGCCAGCAAGAAAATAATTACAAGCAAATTCCAAAAAATTGTTTTTTTCATTGGCTTATCGCTCCTTATATTTGGTATTTTAAAATAAACCACCAATGGAACGCCAGCAGGCTTCCAAATGGGAGGCGGCCACCTTGCCGCCTTTTTTTGCGACCCGTTTCAAACGGTTTTCCATCAATTCAATTCCACCAAGATCAAAAAAGCGCTGTCCGATTTCTCGCGCCCGCACATTGCGGCAATTCTGATCAAATGCCCCGCCAGGCCGCTCTGACAAAAAGTCTTCACGGTTCCCAATCGTGATCAAATCCTGGGTTAAACGTTCAACCTCCGTTTTATATTGAGAAGGGTATAGCTTTCGAAAAAAACACATACTCTCTGTCTCCCTGTTCATCGGACGGCACAAATCTGCGCCCGCCCATCGCCGACCGCCTCGGATATGGTAAAATTGCGTTGGCAATTAATCTTATCAAAGAATCTAAACAAGGTACAAGCCAAGAGGAATCTCAATGGACGAGAAAAAGATCATCACATCAGACAAACTTCCAAAAGCAATCGGACCATATTCCGTGGGGACCGTTTTCGAAAAGCTGGTTTTTACATCTGGACAACTGGGGTTGGATCCGCAAAGTGGCAATTTCGCCACGGATGAAGTCAAGGGACAAACCCGTCAGGCGCTGGAAAATCTGAGCGAAGTACTGAAAGCCGCCGGATCGGACTTGAAGCATGTGCTTAAGACAACCGTCTTCCTGCGCGATATGAACGATTTCGCCGCGATGAACGAAATTTACGCCAATTATTTTGTCGAATTGCCACCGGCCCGCTCAGCGGTCGAAGTCGCCAAATTACCGAAAAACGCCGCGGTCGAGATTGAGGCAATTGCCTTTATTCCGTGATTTCTAGCACTGATTGACTCAAAATGCCGGCTGTTTCTATCATTATCCCATGCCTGAATGAAGAAAAAAACATTCAGAAATTGCTTGATGCGCTCTTAAACCAGACTTATCCGATAGAGGATATGGAAGTCATTATTGCGGATGGGATTTCCACAGACAGGACGGTTGAACGAATCGAAGAATGGAAGAGGGAAAACCCTCTTCCTGTCATATTGGTCACCGATAACGCTAAACGAATCATCCCGGCAGCGTTGAACACGTGTATCAATCTGGCGCGGGGTGAATTCATCGTACGGATGGACGCCCATTCAATTCCACAGCCTGACTATGTTGAACGTTGTGTCAGCGCGTTGAAGCAAAACCTGGCAGAAAACGTGGGCGGGCGCTGGGATATCAAACCAGGAGCAGATACGCTGGCAGGCCGAGGAATAGCCCGCGCCGCATCCTCGCCGTTTGGAGTCGGAAACGCAAAATATCGCTATGCAGAAAAGCGGAATATGTGGACACAGTCCCTTACGGCTCATATCGGAAAACGCTCATTCGAGTAGGCGGATTTGATGAGAAACTCCCGGTAAATGAAGATTATGACGAAACACCCGCTTGCGACGCAGTGGTGGAAAAATATGGTTTGATCCGCAATTCGCTGCGTCTATTTTGCGCGAGAATCTTTCGGGCATTGGCAAAACAATACTGGCGCTATGGATATTGGAAAGTGCGCATGCTCAAAAGGACCCGAAAAGTATCCGTTGGCGACAGCTCGTCCCGCCGCTTTTTGTCGCTGCTCTCGCTGTTCTGATCGCGGGCAGTTTCTTCTCCAGCCTTTTTGGCGGTATGTTATTATTATTATCAATCTTCTATCTAATGGCATTGTTGGCGATCGCCATCCGCGCTGCCAAAAAGGAAAATGATTTATCTCTGCTTGTTGGAATGCCGATTGCAATTGTTATTATGCATTTCAGTTGGGGGGGAGGATTTATCTGGGGTCTTTAAAAACTGTTATTGACCAAAAAATGAGCTGGTTGCCGGAATAATCTTGTGTTTTCCTTGTTGCCGCAGATCTGCCGATTGCACAACATGAAAACGCAATTTCCGCTTCAAAGAGACCCTGAAAACTACATGGCTGACACTTCATTTCGAAGTCCAATTCAATCACGATTCAGCATCCGTGAAAGGAAGCTGATGCTTTTCTTTGGCGACGTGCTGGTCACCGTATCAGCGTTATTCATCGCGCTGGTAACTTGGGCACGCGGCGACGACTGGCTTGGGCTTTCGCCGGAATTCTTTGCGGAACGGCCTGAAAGCTGGTTTTATCTGCTGCCGGTAATCTGGCTGTTGTTAATGGCGCCGATCTATGACATCAGGAGAGCCAGCTCAATTTCAACAACGCTCAGCTTCATCCTGATCGCCAGTCTGACTGCTCTGGTAACGTATCTGATCATCTTCTTTATCGCGCCGCCAAAAGCGCTCCCACGCCGAGGTGTGGCGGTATTTCTGATCTGTTGTTCACTTTTTTCGATCTTTTGGCGGTTACTTTATATCCGTTTCTTTACGCTGCCCAAATATTTGTTGAATACTTTGATCGTTGGCGCCGGAAAAGCCGGATCGCGGATCGCAGAAATTGTCCGCGAAACGATTCCCGCGCCATTTTCAATCGCCGGGTTTATTGATGATGACCCTGAAAAAGTCGGGAAAAAAATCCATGGCTATCCCGTTCTGGGCGACTCAAACACTTTTTATCAAGTCGTCGAAAAGCATC
Source organism: Flexilinea sp. (assembly GCA_040766005.1). Classification (GTDB taxonomy): domain Bacteria; phylum Chloroflexota; class Anaerolineae; order Anaerolineales; family Anaerolineaceae; genus Flexilinea. The sequence continues at coordinate 8,487 of JAXGRI010000002.1, forward strand.
AGGTTGGGCAAGTGATTATGGCGATCAGCAACAGAATGAATCACGAGTTATTTGATTCATTGATGCTCGCTGAAGAAAAAGGATTAATCGTCACCACCATGCCCAGCGTTTACGAAAACCTGCTAAAAAGACTTCCGGTTTATCTGTTGGGGACTGACTGGATGGTGCGCGATTTTTATGACCAGGCGCACGCGTCTGTATTGTTTGAGATCGCCAAACGGATGATCGATATCATTGGCGGTCTTTTGGGGACAATCTTTCTGTTGATCCTGCTGCCCTTTATAAGCCTTGCGATTCTGATCGATTCTGGTCGCCCAATTTTTTATTCGCAAGAACGGATGGGATTGCGCGGCGTTCCCTTCAATATGCTCAAATTCAGGACCATGGTTCAGGATGCAGAAGCGGACGGCATCCCGCGGCCAGCTTCCGCCCGGGATGTGCGAATCACCCGCACCGGTCGTTTTCTGCGTAAAAGTCATCTGGACGAGATGCCACAATTCCTCAACGTCCTCCGCGGAGATTTAAGTCTGGTTGGGCCGCGCGCCGAGCGCCGCGAAATTGTTGAGGATCTCCAAAAAGAAATCCCTTTCTACCGGGGGCGGTTGTTGGTCCGCCCCGGGATCACCGGCTGGGCACAGATCAACTATGGGTACGCTTCCGGCGCGGAACAGAATGCCATCAAGCTTGAATATGATCTGTATTATATTAAAAACCGCAATCTGTCGTTGGATTTTTCGATCCTGCTCCAGACATTTAAGACCATTTTTGGATTGAAAGGAAGATAACCATGACCTTCCATTTCAAAAATGGCGTTCGCAACCGCTATTTTTTCCTGGTAGACCTTGTTTTCATTGTAGTTTCCGTTTTTGGGGCCTATGTTCTCAGGCTTGAGGCGGGATATCTCTTCAAGCGTTATCTGCCATCTGCCTATTGGATGATTGGGATATCAATCCTGATCAAACCAGTTATCTACTATTTTTTCGGACTTTACCGCCGTTTATGGATTTATGCCAGCGTCAGCGAACTGAAAGTTATCCTGATTGCCGTCACCGGCGCATCCGCACTCGTTTCAATGGCGATGATCATCTTTGCCACATTGAACGTGTTTATCGGTTTCCCGCGTTCGGCATTGGTCATTGACTGGATCCTTTCCGTGGTCGCTGTCGGCGGGGTTCGTTTTGGTGTGCGTGCGCTGGCAGACAGCGAAAACCGCAAGACGAACGCGCTCAACTTGGAACGGCGAAAGCGTGCGCTGGTCGTCGGGGCCGGTGATGCGGGAGCAATGGTCGTGCGCGAAGTCAAGAAAAACCCGCAGCTGAACGTTGAGACCGTCGGATTTATTGATGATGATCCGCAAAAATTGAATCAAACAATCCACGGTATCAAAGTGATGGGGTCCATTGAACAGTTAGGTTCATTGATTCAGGAGGATAAAATCAGCGACGTGGTTTTTGCCATTCCCAGCGCACCCGGCAGGATACTGCGTGTGGTATCTGACACCTGCCACGAGAACAACGTTTCATTCCAAACCATGCCGGGTATTTATGAGTTGCTGGGGGGGCGGATTTCAATCAACAAGCTGCGAGAAGTGGAGATTACAGACCTGCTGCGGCGCGATCCCGTCAAGCTGGACACAGACAATATCGGTGCAATACTAAAAAACAAAGTTGTGCTGGTGACCGGGGCTGGCGGGTCAATTGGCAGGGAATTATGCAATCAGATCGCCCGTTGGAACCCGAAAAAAATCGTACTGCTGGGTCATGGAGAAAACAGCATCTTTGAATCGCTGATGGACCTTCGCGACAATCATCCTGAATTGAAAGTCTCAGCCCAAATTGCAGACATCCGGGACATCACCCGAATTGGGGAAATATTCCGCCGTTTCAAGCCCCAGATCGTATTTCACGCTGCTGCCCATAAACATGTGCCGCTGATGGAAAACAATGTGGAAGAAGCGGTGACCAACAACGTCATCGGCACCCGAAACCTCGTGCGCATCGCCAACCAGAACGGAGTTGAGCGCTTTGTCATGATTTCCACCGACAAGGCTGTCCGTCCGATCAACATCATGGGAGCGACCAAAAGAATCGCCGAAAACGTCGTTCTGAATGAGTCCAAAAAATCCAACGCTGAATTCACGGTTGTCCGTTTCGGCAATGTACTGGGCAGCCGCGGCAGCGTTGTACCAATCTTCAAAAAACAGATCGCCCGCGGCGGGCCGGTGACCATCACCGACCCGGAAATGAAGCGCTATTTTATGACAATCCCAGAAGCGGTTTATCTGGTGCTGGAGGCGGCCGGCTTTGCTGAAAAACAGGAAACTTTCGTGCTCAACATGGGAAAACAAATCCGAATTCTGGATCTTGCTGAAGATTTGATCCGTCTTTCCGGATTGAAATCGGGGCAGGACATTGAAATTCGCTTCACCGGTATGCGAAAAGGTGAGAAATTGAGCGAAGATCTTTGGAATGAAGGGCAGATTCTCGCACCTACCCCGCATCCGGATATCTTCAAACTGAACCGCGAAGACCTGCTCGACAGCCAGGAACTGGATCGGATCATCGACCAACTGCTCAGTCTGGCGCGTGCCGGCAGTTTCATCGACATCCGGCAATTTCTCAACACAGTGATTCCGGACGCGCAGCTGTCCGAAGACCCCGAAGCTGAAATTTTTTCGATCTGACGTTTCCGAAATTTAGACGACAGGAATCTTATGGGAATCATTACTGAAAAACAATGGTTTGAAACCGTTGAACCAATCAAGAATTGCTCGCTGCTGCAAACTTCCGAATGGGGGAATCTGAAGCGCGAGTTTGGCTGGACGCCGGAATACCTGAAAACAGAGGCTGCCGGGGCGCTGATCCTGTTTAAAAAGCTGCCCAAGTGGCTGCTGGGCGCAACCATTGCCTACATTCCGCGCGGGCCGGTGCTGCTGGACGCGGACGCCAAAAAATTGGCGCTGTTCTGGGAGGAAGTGCACAAGCGCTGCCATTCGCGAAAAGCGCTTTTCCTGCGGGTTGAACCAGATACCTGGGAAGATTCAGCGGAAGCCGACCTTTTGCTCAATTCAATGAAGGGATTCCGCCCGGCTTTCTCGACGATCCAACCGCCTAAAACCATCGTGATTCCGCTAAAAGGTGAAGGAGATGGGTGGCTGGCGCGCATGAACCAGAAAACGCGCTATAACATCCGACTTTCACAAAAAAAAGACCTGACGGTTGAAGAAAACGGCTCTGTTGAAACGTTCAGCCAACTGATGGACCTAACTGGCGAGCGCAACGAGTTCGGTGTACACTCAGACGCCTACTACAAACGCTGTTATGAGTTGTTCAGCGCTGAAGGGAAAGCGTATAATCTGATCGCTCGTTATCAGGGCAAGCCACTTGCCGGGCTGATGCTGTTTATTCAGGGCAAACGCGGATACTATCTCTACGGCGCCTCCTCTAATGAGGAACGCAACCGCATGCCGAACCACCTGCTGCAATGGACTGCCATGCAACTATGTGAGGAAAAAGGCTGCGATGAATATGATCTTTGGGGAATCCCGGATGAATCACTGGAGACGCTGGAATCTCAGTTCTCCGTCCGCCATGATGGTTTGTGGCCGGTTTACCGCTTCAAACGAGGCTTTGGCGGAGAAGTCCGACGCACCTCAGGATCATTTGACTTTGCCTATCTTCCGCCGCTTTATTGGCTGATCGCAAAATATTTCAAAAAGCACAAGAACGGCATTTAAGGATTGCTCACAAAAAATGACGGAATCAGACCGAATCCTGCTAACCTTCTCCGAAACACCTGTCGGCTGGAACGAAACGATCGCCAGTTTGTTCGGCGCCTCTATATTACAGACAGTCGAATGGGCTGCCGTGAAAGCATCCGGCGGATGGCGGGCGCTTTACGCGCTCTGGAAGAATGATTCCCAGAAACCAATTGGCGCTGCGCTAATCCTGCGGAAAAAACTTTTCCTGGGTTTTGAATTTTGGTATGTGCCCCGCGGACCGTTGTTGGACTGGGGAAATGACGTATTGCGGAATCGGATTTTGAACGACCTGATCCAAACGGCAAAGAAGAACAACGCAATTTTTATCAAAATCGATCCAGATCTGCCGGTCGGTTTTGGCGTACCTGACACTGAATCGTATCACCCCAACCCAGCCGGGCAAAAGCTGCTGGAAACCTACCGCGGCAGCGGTTGGCTATTTTCACCGCAGCAAATCCAGTTTGCCAACAGCGTCTGGATTGATCTTGAACCATCGGAAGAAGACCTGCTTGCAGCGATGAAACAACGCACCAGATATAAAGTTCGTTTGGCTGGAAAAAAGGAGTCACCGTCCGCAAGGGGACTGCCGCTGATTTTGACCAATTAGCGCTTATGTACAGTGAAACTGCTAGCCGCGACGAATTTATCATTCGTGATCATGCTTACTATCTGGATGTCTGGACGCGTTTTTACGAGAACGGGATGCTGACGCCGCTGATCGCCGAAGTCGAGGATCAGGCGGTCGCCGCAATCATGCTGTTTACCTACGCGAATCGTTCTTGGTACATCTATGGCATGTCCGCCTCGGAACACCGCGAGAAAATGCCGAATTACCTGCTGCAGTGGGAAGCGATTTGCAGCGCAAAGTCAGCCGGTTCTACCGTTTATGACCTATGGGGCGCGCCGGACGAATTCTCCGAGAACGACCGAATGTGGGGAGTATATCAGTTTAAACGCGGGTTGGGCGGTTATGAAGTCATCACCCCCGGCGCCTGGGATTTTCCGCTGCGCAAAAACCATCTATCGCCTGTTCAGTGCTGGCGCTGCCAAAATTCCTGAACCGCCTGAAACGCAGGCGCTCCTGAATCACAGGCAAAGCTTTTTCCGGTCATTCCCCACATGATATAATCCTGAACATGAATTTGCTGGATCAGCTGAACATCAATCTCGACATCACGGCCGGCGTTGGCACGGCATTTTTGCTTGCGCTGGCGGGTGCTGTGATTGCCATTTTCCTTGGGATCAGCACGCTCCGAAAAGGCAGCAAACTGCTTTATTTCCGCAAACGACAGGCGATGATCGCCCGCGGCTGGCGATTCATCCTGATCGCTTTTCCTGCTTGCCGGAGCCGCCTTTTTTCTCAACAATTTCGGGGAAAGTACCATCTACACTTTTTTTCCGCCCTCTCCAACCATCACCAACACCGCGACCATCACACTGTCGCCCACCATTTCACTGACGCCGACGTTGTCATTGACGCCCACGGTCACCGAAACGCCTTCAATCTCCAGCACGCCTGAGATGCCGGACTTCCTGCGGGTGCAAAGCACCAGTGCCGTAGATCCGGGAGCGGGACTGGTATTCAGTCCAATCCAGTTCACCCGTGAGCTGGGTGAAGATGGACTTCCAGCCGAAACGTTAGCCGTTTTTGAAAACCCAATCCGCCAGATCATCGCTTTTTACAGCTATGACAAGATGATTATCGGAACCCAGCTTTCGTTCATCTGGTATCGAGTGGATGACTGGCAGGTCATCTGCAGTTCTACGCAGGTATGGGAAATCAGTACCGGCGGATACAACAATGTGACCTGTGCACCGGAAGATGTCGATCTCTGGCTGCCTGGGAGTACGAATTGCAAGTATTTACTCGAACCCAATGGTTCACCAGCGCGCGTTTCATGGTGTCTGGTATGCCGCTCACCCAAACACCGACCATCACCGCCTCTCCGACGACCACCCCAACCATGACGCGCACCAGCACTGCCACCGCGACAAATACCGCCACATCAACAATTACGCGCACACCGACGGTCACATCGACGCCAACCATCACACGCACGCCAACCATTACCTGGACGCCGTCAATCACCTGGACGCCATCACAGACCTATACCCCAACGCCGACCCGGACGCTGACGCCGACAATTACGCGCACACCAACCATCACGCCTACCCGCACACGACGCCCAACGGACACCCGCCAGCCAACGCCGACCAATACCCCAACCCAGACGCTCTGGCCAACCCGCACGCCGAGACCAACAAACACAGTTGCGCCCACCAGGAGGCCTTAATGGCAATGATCAAAGTCGATTTCCATGTGCACTCCATTTTCTCACCTGATTCCGTCAGCGATCTTTTTGCATTGCACGACCGGGCGAAACAACTGGGGCTCGGGAAACTGGTACTCACCGATCACAACACCATTCGGGGGGCGCTGAAATTCCAAAAAATCCATCCTGATTTTGTGATTGTCGGAGAAGAGATCAAAACAACTGCCGGAGAAATTCTGGCGCTCTTCGTGAAGGAAGAGATTCCCGCCGGATTACAGCCAATAGAAGCGTTCAAACGGCTGCGCGACCAGGACGCTTTCATTTCCCTGTCCCATCCGTTCGCTTTTACCCGCCATGGCTGGGAAGAGGAAGAGATGAAGCGCTACGCTCCCTGGTTGGACGCTATCGAGATTGCCAACGCTCGATGTACCCGACACATGAACAAAGCCGCGATTAATTTTGCCATGATGAATCAGCTGCCAGGAACTGCCGGGTCAGACAGCCACGGCGTGCGCGAGTTAGGGCGAATGGGGCTGATATTACCAAATTTTGAGGATGCTGCCGGTCTTAGAAAAGCGATCCGGAGTGCGGAAATTTTTGGGACGGAAAGCCCGTTCTTTGTGCGCGCTTATTCGCGACTGGCGGTGCTAAAAAAGAAACTGGGAAGGAAAGCAAAACCCGCTGATTGATCTTATCAATAACTACGTGGTTTTAATTTAGTCGAAATTGGGGTCGCCCGCCCTTGACTTCTTCACGGGGTGGATTAAAATAGAGAAGCCCGTTTTTGGGAAAATGGCGCGATGGCGGAATAGGCAGACGCAACAGACTTAAAATCTGTCGATCGCAAGATCGTGTGGGTTCGATCCCCACTCGCGCTACTGTAAGATCAGAAGTCTTTTAAGATTACGACATCATAGCATTCATAAGCCCTGAATAATCATTTAAGGATAAGTGAAGCTATGGCAAAAATAAAATCCCTCGGCCAACAGACTCGAGAAATTCAATCTCAGGAATAAAAAACATATATTGTCACATTTGCTAATTGGAACCTTATGCTCTTGCCAATTTGCTTGCCTTCCCGATACACCGTTAATCCGGAACTGTTTTTGATATCTATCCGGCAATTACGAAGGAAAATAGCAAACAGCCGTTTCACACAATCTAGGAAAAAAATGGATTTTTGTTAATCAGGCAGGAAATACAGGATGAAATCTGCGCAATCCAAATTGTAGTGTCGTAAATACATCTTTGAATTTGGAAGCACGTCGTTAAGAAATAGTGGAATTTTCCAGAGATCGTCCAGATGATGATAAACGGATATGCAAAGCCTCGGGCGATCTTTCGTCAGGTGTCGGAATGCCCCTTTTAATGCAAGAAGTTCTTCTCCTTCAATATCCATTGTTAAAAAGGTAATTTTTTCATCGATCAAATTATCAACTGTATCCAGCCGCGTAACCGCACCGCCGTCCTGTGCGACCCGGCTCATCATATCATCACTGAAGTGAAAAGATGCCTGGTGAGGCACATCAGACAAGCCACGATTAATAAATTTAATCTTTGTGTGAGCTGAAAACTTCTTCTGGGCAACGTTTATATGGGACAAATTCGGTTCAATAAAATAATATTTTTGAAACGATTCTTTTCCGAACAGGCGCAAACAATTTTCCAGCGTGTCACCTGTAAAAGCGCCGCAGTCCACAAATACTTCGTTCTCACATTTGCGGATAATCTCACGGTCGAAATATTGGCAATTTTCCTATCAAAAGTCTGTGTAAAATATGAAACTAGTCCGGTTAGGCGAGCCATTAACAAACAGACAAAAATCTGCTTTGACTGGCTATCCTCCAGAAGGTCAAAGACAAAATGATATTTGTCGATATTTTCCTTGAAATCCTCTAAAAACAATCGGTAAGCCGGTTTCGAATCATTACCAAAGGACAACCACAGGCTCTTAATATAATTTTCTTTTGTAAATGTCCAGGCATTCGGTTTGACCCTTTTCTTAACAGCGGCATAAATTGGTAACAACCAATAGAAATGTTCGAAAACCCAGAATGAAACACTCCCCTTTTTTGCCCGGAGCAGCCAGGAATTTTTCTTCTCCTGACGATATCTCCAATCAAAATATGAATCTACACCATCCAATGAACTGCTTGAATAAAATCACGCAGCACCTCAAAATCAAAACTGTCTTTCTGAAAAGCTCCAACCAGAAACGATACTTTTTCGCGATACATTTTTTCTCATCATTGATTTTATAAACGTATTATCTGTCTTCATTATAGCTGATCAAGTCATTGCACATGGGAACTTAACATGATAATTGTCATCTTGAATATTCTTATTATATAGATAAAATGATTAAAGGTTATTTAACCTGTTCCCCTCAGCTCATCAATCTATTCATTTCCGCATGAGCTTTTACACCACAATTTTCATAGCAACTGCAGCTTCCTTTAATGAAACACAGCTATCGTTCGAGGATTTGCAGCAAAACATAAATATGGAGAAAAATATTTATGAGGAAAGACGAAAAAATCGCGCATATTCGAGAATCTGACAAAGAAACTCAAACGCTGAGTGAACATCTGTTTGCCGTTGCAAAGCTGACCGGCACATTCGCAGCAAAAATCGGTTTGGAAAAGATCGGTTGCGTCATCGGCTTGCTGCATGATCTGGGAAAAGCATCCGCCCAATTCCAAGCCTATCTGAAATCCGCCGTTGGTATATTAGACCCGGACTGTGACGGATACATTGAAGCGGGGCAGTTCAGAGGAAGAATCGACCATTCGACCGCCGGAGCCCAGCTGTTCTATCAACTGGCTTCCTCATTGGGGAAGAAGGAAACGATGGTCGGGCAGGTGATTGCGCTTTGCCTGGTCTCGCATCACTCGGGGTTGATCGATTCGCTGGCACCTGACGGAACCGACAGTTTCACCCAAAGAATCGAAAAAGATCCTGAAAAGACCAATTTGGAAGAAGCACGAGCCTATTATCACGATTTTATCAAGGAATCGGTTGACCAAATGTTGCAACAAGACATGGTCGAATCATTTTTCGAAAAAAACCACACAATGACAGAAAAACCAATCAATGGACAGACAATTCACAACTGCTCTACGCACCTGTTCAAGTTGGGACTGCTGATCCGCTTCCTTTTTAGCTGTCTGATTGACGCGGACAGGCTTGATACCGCAAATTATGAAGACCCCGGGCGCTTACTACTCAAAAATTCAGGCGAATTCGTGCCTGGGAGATACTGATCCAACGGCGAGGACAAGATCAGATCGTTTCCACAGCCTACTGATCCGAACGACATCAATAGCATACGCACCGACGTTGCTAAGGCTTGTCTGGAATACTCGCAAAAAGAACAGGGTATTTTCCAACTGAATGTTCCAACCGGCGGCGGCAAAACGCTTGCCAGCCTACGCTTTGCGCTCTCCCATGCTAAAAAACACCAACTAGACCATGTTATATACGTTATCCCGTTCACATCGATCATCGATCAAAACGCGGATGAAGTTCGGGGAATTTTGGAAGAAAAGGATGATAAAGGGAATTTTATCACCCAAAATGTTCTTGAACACCATTCAAACCTGACGCCGAAGAATGAAAGTAAACGCCAAAATTTGTTGGCTGAAAACTGGGACGCCCCGGTTATTTTCACCACTCAGGTACAGTTTTTTGAGGCATTATTCGGCAGCGGGACCCGAAACGCCAGACGCATGCACCAATTGGCGAAGTCCGTTATCATTTTCGATGAAGTCCAGACAATCCCTGTCAAATGTATTTACATGTTCAATCTGGCGCTGCGCTTCCTAACACAGGATTGTGGCAGCACAGCTGTACTGTGTACCGCAACCCAACCGCTATTAGACGAGATCAGCCCATTTCAGCTGTCGCTTCCCTTGCCGCCCGAGAACAAAATCATACAAAAAGAACAGTCGCTTTACAACATGTTGAAACGGGTTGAGGTGGTCAATAACGTTCGCCAAAGCGGATGGACGACGGCTGAGATTGCGGACTTTGCCGCTGAACAATTTGAGCAGTCCGGCAGTGTCTTGATCGTCACAAATACCAAAACCTGCGCTAAAAACCTTTATCTGTTGCTGAAAGAGCGTGTGAATGCGAGCGTTTACCATCTCAGCACCAACATGTGCCCCGCGCATAGACTGGCAGTTCTAAAAACGGTTCGGGAAAAATTGAACGCACGCCAACCTGTCATCTGTGTCAGCACCCAACTGATTGAAGCTGGCGTCGATATTGACTTTGGCTGTGTCATCCGCTATCTGGCTGGACTGGATTCGATCGTCCAGGCAGCCGGCCGCTGTAACCGACACGCAAAAAGGAAGGTTGCTGGCATGGTGTGGGTTGTCAACGCCAGCGAGGAAAAATTGACCCATCTGAAGGACATCCGTACAGCGCAGCAAGCGACGCTGGGCGTATGGGATGCATACAAGCAAGATCCAAGCCGTTTCAACTATGAGCTGGCTGGTTTGGAGGCAATCAGAACCTATTACAAATATCATTTCTTTGAGCGCCAAGCGGAGATGAGCTACAAAGTGGGTGTGAAAAGCACGGTCGGCAGAGATGGCGACCTATTTTCATTGCTTTCAACGAATGAAATATCGGTAAAATCTTATAACCGCTCGAACAAAAAATCACCATCGCATCAATTTTTGCAATCTTTCCGCTCAGCCGCAGATGCCTTCTCGTTGATTGATCAAAACACGCGGGGTGTAATCGTCCCCTTTGGCGCTGAGGGCAAACAACTTATCCAACGGCTCTGTTCAGCCTCGGCGGCGTATGAGCTGTCGAAATTGTTGAAGCAGGCGCAGCGATATTCTATTAACATGGTTGGCAATCCGTTTGATGTGCTTGCCAAAGCTGGCGCAATCGCCGAAATAAGAAGCGGCAAAGGATTTGGCATTTTTTATCTGCATGACCAATTCTATAATGATGAATTCGGTCTGGATTTGCAAGGAACAACGAAGATGAAACCACTTTTTGGAGATTAGGAGGTGCAATGAGGAACAGTGTTGAATTCTGTGTCCATGGAAGATATGCGCTTTTTACCGATCCATTAACAAAAATCGGCGGTGAAAAGTTTTCATATCAGATTCCAACGTATGAAGCCTTAAAAGGCATTCTCTCATCCGTTTATTGGAAACCAACTTTTATCTGGATCATTGACGAGGTTCGGGTGATGAAACCGATCCGAACAGAAGCGCGCAACATGCGTCCGCTTATTTTTAAAGAAAACAAGAAAACGAGACCTCTTGTAGATATTAAAGGAAATACACTGGCGATTTATACCTATCTGGCAGACGTGGCATATCAGGTGAGAGCCCATTTCGAATGGAACCAGCACCGCGAGGATCTGGCACAGGATCGAAATGAGAATAAGCATTATTTCATCGCCAAACGTATGATCGATCGCGGCGGCCGCCGCGATATATTTCTCGGCGCAAGGGAATGTCAGGGTTATGTCGAGCCGTGCAATTTCGGCGAAAGGGAAGGTTATTATGACGAGTACGGAACATTGGGGTTTGACCTGATGTTTCATGGGTTTGATTATCCAGACGAACTTGGAAAAAATGAACTCCATTCCCGCTTCTGGCGCCCCAAGATGGAAAACGGGGTGATTCAGTTTCCGCGCCCGGAACAGTGCGAAATTCGCAAGTTCATACGAAAAATGTCGGCAAATCCGCCAGAAACCAGCGGTTTGCATGAGGAAGCTCTTTTGGAAATCCTCAAAGAAATGGAGGCGAACGATGAGCTGGATCCAACAACTCGTTAAAACATACGACAATTGTGAAGCGGCGATCGGCGTCCAAACCGCGGCAGAAGGTGAGAAAGAAAAAGTGCCATTGCTTCCGATCGCCCACACGACCAATCAGGCACAGGTAGAGATCACATTGGATCACAATGGGAATTTTCTCAGAGCGCAGGTTGTACCAAAAGAAGAAGCGCGCACCATCATTCCCTGTACGGAAAGCTCCGGTGGAAGAACCAGCAATCCTGAGGCACACCCTTTGTGTGACAAACTACAATACCTTACCGAGGAATTTTCTGTAAAAACAAAAGCAAGAGGTTCGTCTTTCGAATTATATAAAAACCTACTATCCTCTTGGATCAATTCACCATTTTCAGATCCAAAGCTAAATGCAATATTTCTATATATCAATAATGGGAATATCATTGAAGATTTAGTCCGTTCTGGCGTTTTCTTTAGGGACAAAATGGGCAAATTACTGAGAAAGAAGGACAGAGAAAATAAAAAAGATTCTCCGATGCCAATCTTCGACGTGGTCAACGAGCAGGAAGAGTCATTCATTAGATGGATTGTAAACATTCCGGAGGTTATGGAAACGCGTGTCTGGGCAGATTCACAGCTTTGGAAAAAGTGGTACGACTATTACCTCCTGAACAAAAACACAAATGATCTTTGTCAGATCGAAGGCGTGACATCACCAATCGCAATACTGCACCCTGCAAAAATCCGAAATGACGGTGATAAAGCAAAGTTAATTTCATCAAATGACACTTCCGGTTACACGTTCAGAGGGAAGTTTGAAACTGCCGATCAAGCTGCCTCAATCGGATTTAATGCTACTCAGAAAGCACATGCGACACTGCGTTGGCTGGTCAGCCGACAGGGATATCGTTCAGGTGATCTTGCGATTGTGGCCTGGGCGACTGATGGCCAGGAGATTCCGCAACCGTTGGACGACCAAATTGATTTACTTGGGCTAAACGCCATGGATTCCATGCAATCGACTGATGTGTTTACAGCTCAAAACATTGGGATACAAGTCCGGAATATGATTGCAGGATATAAGCAGCAATTAGGAGAGACGAGTGAAGTCGTCGTCATCGGGCTTGATTCTGCAACACCTGGCAGACTGGCAATTACCTTCTATCGTGAATTGAGCGGGGCATCCTTCCTCGAAAGACTTTTGGATTGGTATCAGACATGTCAATGGAAACATCGATACCGAGTGATTTCAATCAAAAACAGTGATAGCGGTAAAGTGACCAACAAGAAGGTCCATTTTATTGGAACACCCGCTCCAAAAGATATCGCTGAAGCAGCATATGGGAACAGAGTAGATGGAAAGTTGCGGAATGCAACCATCAATCGCATTTTACCTTGCATCATTGATGGGCGTCCAATACCGCGCGATTTGGTCGAGTCCACAATTCGGCAAGCTAGTTCACCGCAAGGGAAGGAAAATTGGGAATGGGAAAAATCATTATCCATTGCCTGCGCACTGTTCAGAAAATTTAAGACAAAGGAGAAATACAAAATGTCATTGGAAGAAGATCGTACAACCAGAGATTATCTCTATGGTCGTTTGCTTGCTCTGGCTGAAAGCCTTGAAAAATGGGCTTTGAAGAGTGCTAATGAAAAAAGAGAGACAAACGCTTCCAGATTGCTGCAACGATTCGCAGAACGTCCGTTCACAACCTGGAGAACATTGGAATTAGCGCTATCGCCGTACAAAGCTCGATTAGGAGGCAAAGCATACAAACATTTAAGACAGATGGATCAAATTATCAGCTCTTTTAAAGCCGAGGATTTTACCAGTGACAAACCGCTTTCCGGCGAATTCTTGCTGGGATATCATTGCCAACGCGAAGCCTTTTGGTCACGCGGGGAACAGATTGAAGAAGCTTCGGATGAAGCTGACGAAGAGAATTAATTTTTCACATTACATCAACAGGAGAAAATAATGACAACACTTTCCCATAAAATTGATTTTGCCGTGATCGTCGGCGTTCAGAATGCAAATCCCAATGGCGACCCGTTAAACGGCAACCGCCCTCGAGTGACATATGAAGGTTTTGGAGAACTCTCCGATGTTTGCATTAAAAGAAAGATTCGCAATCGCCTGTTAGATATTGGACAGAAAATTTTTGTGCAATCTGATGACAAGAGAGTCGATGACTACCGTAGTCTGAAAAACCGGCAGGATGGTATGCTAAAAAACGTCAGCACTAAAGATGAACAAAAATTCAGGGAAGCAGCCTGCCAAATGTGGTTCGATGTGCGTGCCTTTGGCCAAGTTTTCGCTTTCAAAGGTGGTGCTGAAAGCGGTGTATCCATCGGAATTCGCGGACCGGTTTCCATCCATCCGGCGTTTTCTGTCGCACCAGTTTTGGATCGGGTCACCAGTCTCCAAATTACAAAGAGCGTCAGCGGTGAAGGAGACGGTACCAAACGCGGATCCGACACAATGGGGATGAAACACCGCGTTGACCATGGCGTCTATGTCTTCTATGGCAGCATCAATCCACAACTGGCTGAAAAAACTGGTTTCTCTGATGACGATGCACTGAAGATCAAGGAATCCATCCGAACGTTGTTCGAAAACGACGCCTCCTCCGCCCGGCCGGAAGGCAGCATGGAAGTGATCCGGGTTTATTGGTGGGATCACAACAGTAAAACCGGTCAATATTCTTCAGCCAAGGTTCATAGGGCGGTTAGCGAAAGCATAGGATTGATCGACCCTGATAATGAACCGAACAGCGTCCTTGACTATAAGATTCCAAAGAAAGAAGAGGTCGATGCCAAATTACCGGGGTTGGAGTGCGAGGTAATTGAAGGAGTATAAGAAGCGAAATGCCTTATTCAGAGGATGAGCTGCTGCAACTTTCCGGTATCCAGCATTTCCTGTTCTGTCGCAGACAGTGGGCGTTGATTCACATTGAAAATCAATGGCAGGAAAATTTGCTCACTTTCGAAGGACGCTTACTACACGAGCGGGCGGATGATCCAACGTTTACGGAAACACGAAAAGGATTGGTCTCCGTTCGTTCCATGCCGGTTGTTTCCTATGAACTGGGGCTGAATGGGGTCTGCGATGTGGTTGAATTTCAAGCAGACCCCAACGGCATCTCGTTGAAAAATCGTGAAGGGACATATGCAGTCATGCCAGTCGAGTATAAGCGAGGCCGAGAAAAAGGAACCGCGATCGACGAAGTTCAACTATGCGCACAAGCTATCTGTCTGGAAGAAATGCTGGTAACCCATATTCCGCAAGGAGCCATCTTTTATGGCGAACCAAGACGCAGAACAATTGTCACGCTGACGCAGGAATTGCGAGATCAGGTCCGTCGGTTATCAGGCGAAATGCATGACTATTACCGAAGAGGTTATACACCAAATAGCAAGCCGACGAAAGCCTGCAAGTCCTGCTCACTGGTTGATATTTGCTTGCCTGAGATCGCCAGTCAACCTGATCGCGTAACCGCTTACATCCGTCAAAATCTGGAGGATTGAGACATGAAAAAACTGCTGAACGTATTTTATGTCTTATCTCCAGATAATTACCTTGCGCTAGACGGCGAAAATCTTGTGATCCGGAAAGATGAGAAAGTAGCCGCCCGGGTCCCGCTTCTCAATCTGGAGAACATCGTTTGTTTTGGTTATCAGGGCGCCAGTCCGGCACTGATGGGCGCCTGTGCGGATAGAAATATTGGTTTGTGCTTTCTCTCGCCCAATGGGAGATTTCTTGCCCGAGTAAACGGTGAAGTCACAGGAAACGTTCTGCTGCGCAAAAAGCAATATCGCGTTTCTGAAGATGAGGTAGAAAGTGTTAAAATTGCCAGGAATTTTCTCTTGGGGAAAATAACAAACTCTCGAAAAGTGCTGGAACGCACAATCCGTGATCATGCGCTTGTAGTTAACGCTGAGAAAATCAAAGAGAACATCGCACTGATCCGCGCAGCTGTCCCCCAAATTCAAAGCGCCGAAAGCATCGCTGAGTTGATGGGAATCGAAGGGTCTTGCGCTCGCACCTATTTTTCAGTGTTTGACGAGATGATCCTGCGGCAAAAGGATGAATTCTACTTCAATGACCGGAATCGCCGTCCGCCTTTAGACAATGTAAACGCGATGCTATCATTTTTCTATGCAATTTTAACCAATGAAGCAGCATCCGCGCTGGAATCGGTCGGCTTGGACCCTTATGTTGGTTTTCTTCATCAGGATCGTCCCGGCAGGCCTTCATTAGCGCTGGATATCATGGAGGAATTGAGGTCCATATTCGTTGACCGGCTGGTCATTTCATTGATCAATCGGATGCAGGTTAATCGTGATGGTTTCGTTCGAAGAGAAAATGGCGGAATCATGATGAAGGATGAAAAACGAAAAGATCATCATTGCCGCTTTGGCAGGATCGCAAACAGGAAACCATCCTGCACCCATTTCTGAAGGAAAAAGTACTTTCGGCTTGATTCCATATGCTCAGGCGCTGCTTCTCGCTCGCCACTTGCGGGGTGATTTGGATGCCTACCCGCCATTCTTCTGGAATTAGGAATTTCGAACCAAACGCACCTTAACAACTGAATAGCATAGAAAGAGCACTCCATGATGGTACTAATTACTTATGATGTAAATACCGAAACCGCTGCAGGGAAAAAGCGATCGCGAAAAGTCGCAAAGGAAATGTTTTAAAATATGGTCAGCGTGTTCAGAATTCAGTTTTTGAATGTGTGATTGATCCAATGCTATTAAAAAAATTGCAACATGCATTGGGGAAGATAATTGACATTGAAAAAGACAGTGTCCGCTTTTATAATTTAGGCAACAATTGGAATCAACGCGTCGACCACTTGGGCGTTAATCGAAGTTTCAACATCGAAGGCACACTGATCGTTTAATTGCGAGATAGCAGTGGACATTTACTTCCTCTGGCGGTTCGCACGTGGTTTCGGTATTTTTTTTGTTATAATGAGTTTGAAAATAATTTTTCTAGCTATCTTGAAAATAAAATGAGAGAAGTTCATTTAAATGATCATTACTATTCTTTTTTTCTTAGAATAGCTGTCGCTCTCGCGGGAGCGTGGATTGAAATTGTCCGTACCTGCCGTTACCACCTCTGCTCCGTGTCGCTCGCGGGAGCGTGGATTGAAATCAATTACTGCAATCGTTGGAAAACAATTTGCCTTGTCGCCCTCCTCGCGGGAGCGTGGATTGAAATCGCCGACACGCACACCATTCGGTGCAACGACAGTCGCCCCTCGCGGGAGCGTGGATTGAAATCGCTTTCAGCTCGTCCACACGCCTTCTCAGGTCAGCGTCGCCCTCGCGGGAGCGTGGATTGAAATGACAACAAATAAATATCCGCGAAAGCGTCCTGTAGTCGCTCGCGGGAGCGTGGATTGAAATCTGATTGCATATTACCAAATTTACGTTTGACACGTCGCCCTCGCGGGAGCGTGTGGATTGAAATGGGAGAACGTTACAACTTGATCTTCGATCCATCCGCGTCGCTCCTCGCGGGAGCGTGGGATTGAAATAAGCGCGATCGTTGGTCAATCAATACACGTTTGGGTCGCTCCTCGCGGGAGCGTGGATTGAAATCAGCGCGGGCACTGCAAATTCATAAACTTGTTGGTCGCCCTTCGCGGGAGCGTGGATTGAAATCTCGCAACCGGGCGAACCGTAGAAGAACCGAAGTCGCCCCTTCGCGGGAGCGTGGATTGAAATCTCAGTCATCCCAGCAATACTGACTTTATCAGAGTCGCCGCTGCGGAGCGTGGATTGAAATAGAGTAGATATACACCCTCTGGCTTCTCGCGAAGTCGCTCCTCGCGGGAGCGTGGATTGAAATACACAGGCTGGCGTTGATAAGATCATCTCAGAGCGGGTCGCCTGGCGGGAGCGCGGATTGAAATACCCAATTGGATGAAAGCCCGAATCCCCAGGTGGTCGCCCTTCGCGGGAGCGTGGATTGAAATTGCTGCTACTGCGCCCCCAAAATATCCGTTTAAAGCTGTCGCCCCTCGCGGGAGCGTGGATTGAAATTGTTATCGATGCCCATGTCTCTGTTATCCTGTCCGTCGTTCTCTCGCGGGAGCGTGGATTGAAATGTACAATCGTCTCGCTGGACATCACGCTGCCGGACAGTCGCCCGCGGGAGCGTGATTGAAATCTTGATATTGTCTCAAAGAATCGTTCAAACTTTGTCGCCTGGCAGGAGCGTGGATTGAAATCCTGAACGTAACGATCCCCGTATCATCTCCACCTGGTCGCCCGCTGCGGAGCGTGGATTGAAATCATATATTTGTTGGCTGAAAGACCTGCTGTTTTAGTCGCCCCTCGCGGGAGCGTGGATTGAAATTCCAGCATTGCATATCCCATCTGATACGCTCCCAGTCGCCCGCGGGAGCGTGGATTGAAATTTTCATCTTGCCGGCGATCCGGTCATTGATCTCGTCGCTCTTCGCGGGAGCGTGGATTGAAATAGCGTCGAACGCCTGAAAAAAGTAGACCTGATCGGTCGCCTTTTCGCGGGAGCGTGTAATCGAAATTGTTCCCGAAATATTCTGAGTACTGTTGGAAAAGGTCGCCCCTCGCGGGAGCGTGGATTGAAATTCGTCCCAGATATCAGACGCGGCGGCGTTCAGATGTCGCCCCTCGCGGGAGCGTGGATTGAAATGAAACTTCCGCTGCAAACGTCAAGCCGACGAAGTCGCTCCCTGCGGGAGCGTGGATTGAAATACTTTCCAATTGCTTTTATGGGCGAAAATTACGGTCGCCTCGCGGAGCGTGGATTGAAATGTTTCAGCAAGGCGAAGGCAGTCATTACATTGTGTCGTTTCCCTGCGGAGCGTGGATTGAAATTGATACCGCATGGTGTCAATCTCGATAACTTCAGTCGCTCCCCTCGCGGGAGCGTGGATTGAAATCTGATACTCCGGGTTAATATGCGGGTTATCATTTGGTCGCTCCCCTCGCGGGAGCGTGGATTGAAATTGTATATCCAGGATAGACTGTGCCAAGATGGTCTCCCGTCGCTCCCCTCGCGGGAGCGTGGATTGAAATTGATCCATCGCGATAAGGGATGACAACATCTGCGTCGTTTCCCTCGCGGGAGCGTGGATTGAAATTTCGAAGAACTGAAACTGAAAAGGAGCCAGATAATGTCGCCCTCGCGGAGCGTGGATTGAAATAACCACGAGATGAGCCACATGGATCCAGAGATTGTCGCTCCCGCCGCGGGAGCGTGGATTGAAATGCAGCAAAAGACGATCAAGTCTGTGGAAGGTTGGGTCGCCCCTCGCGGGAGCGTGGATTGAAATCGGATGAAATGCTGGAATGGATTGACCAACAAGTTGGTCGCCCCTCGCGGGAGCGTGGATTGAAATGAAGGCGCAACGAACGCCGAGCAAGTTAAAAAGAGTCGCTCCCTCGCGGGAGCCGTGGATTGAAATAGAGTGAATCCTATTATTGCGCACGAAATGCTCGCGGGAGCGTGATTGAAATGATGGACTTGTACGTCAACCAGCTGGGCTTCTGGTCGCCTCGCGGGAGCGTGGATTGAAATTCGTCCCAGATATCACGCGGCGGCGTTCAGATGTCGCCCTCGCGGGAGCGTGGATTGAAATGAAACTTCCGCTGCAAACATCAAGCCGAATGGAAGTCGCCTCGCGGGAGCGTGGATTGAACATTTCCAATTGCTTTTATGGGCGAAAATATGGTCGCCCGCGGAGCGTGGATTGAAATGTTTCCAGCAAGGCGAAGGCAGTCATTACATTGTGTCGCTCCCTCGCGGGAGCGTGGATTGAAATTGATACCGCATGCGTCAATCTCGATAACTTCAGTCGCTCCCCGCGGGGAGCGTGGATTGAAATCTGATACCCGGTTACGTGGTTATCATTTGTCGCCCGCGGGAGCGTGGATTGAAATTGTATATCCAGGATAGACTGTGCCAAGATGGTCTCCTGTCGCCCCTGGCGGGAGCGTGGATTGAAATTGAACGTTCCAACGCCTTTTACAATTCCGCATTTAGCCGCCCCTGGCGGGAGCGTGGATTGAAATACGATCACGCCCGGACATGGACGACCTCGACGTCGCTCCCCGCGGGAGCGTGGATTGAAATATTATGAAAGAAGAAACCATCTTGTCACAATGTGAGTCGCTCCCTCGCGGGAGCGTGATTGAAATCGCTCAACAATTGCACCGTTACGAGGATGCTAGTCGCTCCTCGCGGGAGCGTGGATTGAAATCGCCATAGCCAGTTTCGTTGTCCAGCATGGTGTCGCCCGCTGCGGAGCGTGGATTGAAATAGCCTTTCCGGAATTGATGTAGCCCCGCATGGACGCGTCGCTCCCCGCGGGAGCGTGGATTGAAATACTATAATATGTACTATGCGCCGTTTGTTTATGCCGCCGCGGAGCGTGTGGATTGAAATGCTGACGCATACATTGCCATGAATATTTTTAGCGCCGCCCTCGCGGGAGCGTGATTGAAATCGGTTTTGAGTTTACAGTCGTAAAAATCCGGTACGTCGCCCCTCGCGGGAGCGTGGATTGAACAGGATAGAATCCGTGGGCTGTATGTCTCTAGAGATGTCGCCCCTCGCGGGAGCGTGGATTGAAATTGTTCCCAGCGGTCGGGTTGCTTGCTCGGTGTGTGGTCGCCTCCCCGCGGAGCGGGATGAACGCTGGCGGGTTAGTATTTATCGAGCCAGTATAGTCGCTCGCGGAGCGTGGATTGAAATGTAAAATCCAGCCATAGTCCACCTATCCTATCCAGCGTCGCCTTCGCGGAGCGTGATTGAAATTCCTTGACATACATGGATATGGATATATAATTGTCGCTCTCCGGTGAGCGGATTGAAATACACCACGATTAGCCACATGCCTGACGCGCTAAGGTCGCCCGCTGCGGAGAGCGTGATTGAAATGAATTACTGAAAGATGAGGCGGAAATCGTCATGGTCGCCCCCGCCGCGGGAGCGTGGATTGAAATTCATATATTGATTACAAATTATCTCAGAACAAGAGTCGCTCGCCAGGAGCGTGGATTGAAATCGCGGTAACGGTGCAAAAATAAGCGATATTGCGTCGCTCCCTGCGGAGCGTGGATTGAAATACGATCCACAATCGCTATACGCTGGAAGAATGCGTCGCTCTTCGCGGGAGCGTGGATTGAAATACACC
The DNA here is from genome assembly GCA_040766005.1 of Flexilinea sp. Lineage (GTDB taxonomy): Bacteria > Chloroflexota > Anaerolineae > Anaerolineales > Anaerolineaceae > Flexilinea. The sequence continues at coordinate 29,478 of JAXGRI010000002.1, forward strand.
ACGATTAGCCACATGCCTGATGCGCTGGCGTCGCTCACGCTGCGGGAGCGTGGATTGAAATGACAGCGAAGACGAGCAATCAACGATTGAGCACCGTGTCGCTCCCTCGCGGAGCGTGGATTGAAATGCTAAGCAGAATTACACCATGCTTGACAACCTAAAGTCGCTCGCGGGAGCGTGGATTGAAATGCTATATACTTTAGGTACCAAACAGGAAGGAGGGGTCGCTCTTCGCGGAGCGTGGATTGAAATGTCCGTCACGAGCTGAACCAACCGCTCCATCAATGTCGCCCCTCGCGGGAGCGTGGATTGAACGCAAGGATCGCCATTGTGGAACAAGTTCAACGCGTCGCCCCTCGCGGGAGCGTGGACGAAATTGTTCTTATTGCGTGTTCTGCAAACCAAATCCGAGTCGCCCCTTCGCGGGAGCGTGATTGAACAGGAACCTGAGAAGGAAGAGTGGGCGGGCAATGCGGTCGCCTTCGCGGGAGCGTGGATTGAAATGACAGCGAAGACGAGCAATCCACGATTGAGCACCTGTCGCTCTCGCGGGAGCGTGGATTGAAATGACGCTGATGGCGGAGACTATAAGCGATCGCAGCGTCGCCGCTGCGGAGCGTGGATTGAATGGGTGCGCCGTACAGTTTGCAACATTAAACTGGTTGTTGCCCCTTCGCGGAGCGTGGATTGAAATCCGAAGTACATGGAGCCGTCTTTCCGGACGGTGTGTCGCCCCGCGGGAGCGTGGATTGAAATTGCTTAAGTCCGGCGACGAGCTGATAAAAACTGTCGCCCCTCGCGGGAGCGTGATCAAAATGCTGGTAAGCACCAACAATCGGCAATCGCATCTTTATGTCGCCCGCTGCGGGAGCGTGGATTGAAATTTGATACGCACGTTGGATCCGCGTCAAGCCTGATGTCGCCCTTCGCGGGAGCGTGGATTGAATGCAGTACCCGTGCTTATCATCACCACGCCAATTTGTCGCCTCGCGGGAGCGTGGATTGAAATTTTTGCTGCCTCGTGGGTTGACAACCCAGACGCAAGTCGCTCCCCTCGCGGGAGCGTGGATTGAAATAATGTCCGAAACTGGTTATGTTGCACACCCGGCACGTCGCTCCCCTCGCGGGAGCGTGGATTGAAATCTTGATAAACCAATACAACAAATGAGAATCTCTGCGTCGCTCCCCTCGCGGGAGCGTGGATTGAAATGCCACATCGTTCAGCAATCCGCGCCACTCGCGGAACTCGTAAGCGTCAACACTATGACCAGCCTTTACACGCCGCCGAATGCTGTCATACATCAGTGATTCCATGTCTGCCAGCTTCTGGATGCGCACTTCTTTCAGCGCGATCCCGCGTTTCAGCGCGCTGTCATCCTTGTCCGCTATGATCTCTGGCAATTTCTCGGCAACTTTTGGACGATATTTCGCCACGTTTTGATAACTGATCGTTATTCCTTTTTCCGCGGCTTTTCTGGATACCTCGCGCAAAGATAGACCAGACGCGAGCAATGTCATGATATAAGACCGCTCAACCTCTGTTAGTTTTGATTGTCTTTGCGCTGCTGTCGCCTTGCGTCGCTTTGTGTCATCCATTTGTCACCTTTTGATACCTTAAAACACAAAACCCCCGCCTGATAACAAGCGGGGGCATAACCCATCCAACCGTGCCTATATTATACCAACAATACTCCCGGCGCGTCGATCATAACAAGTCTGATCTCCTTGCCGGTCTGATATGATACTACACTTGACAAATGTATGCCAGTATGATATCATATAGTCATAAAGGAACAGCCTAAATGGAACTGATACTCTCGAAACAAGCGCAGAAATACTACGCAAAGGCCGATAAAAACACGCAAAAGAAATTTGACAAAGCCTTTGAAGATATCAAGTTGGGACAAGGGGATATCAAACGTTTGGCTGGCAGAAATGAATACCGCTATAAACTGTACCATTACAGAATCCTTTATACAGTCAGTAATAATCGGTTGATGATCACGATCGTCAAGATTGGAACCAGAACTGACATTTACAAATAGAAAAAGAGGAAGCAATGAAAAACCCATACGAAGATATCTCTAAATTTCCAGTCATTGAACCGGACGAATGGGATTTACAAGCCATAAAAGAATTTGAAGCAGAAAAGGAGCGGGGGGAAGATAAAGATTGGATCACTGCAGAAGCGTTGCGTGAACGTATCCAAAGAGCCAACGGAAGGATATCCTTGCGTGTTCCGCGTAAGCTGCATGCAGAACTGATCGAAGCCGCAGAAGACAACAACGTATCTCTGAATCAATACATTGTTTACCTATTGGCACACGAAATAAACGCCTGATGCAAAAATAATCCCAATCACTTGATGGGGCTTTCACGTTTATATCGTTCCATCCGCTCAATCTGTTCCGGCGGCAAAGCAGCTTTCTCGTCCACGCTGTAATTGACGCGGCGGAGATAATTGTTCTCAATCACCAGCGTCACGGTTCCGCCGCGGTAATGGTCGCTCCCCTCGCGGGAGCGTGGATTGAAATGCTCCCGGATTGCGGAAGTAAGCCATCAGCAGCGTCGCTCCCCTCGCGGGAGCGTGGATTGAAATTTAAAACCGTATAGGAATGGTCTTTACCACTATATCGTCGCTCCCCTCGCGGGAGCGTGGATTGAAATGCTCCCAAATCATCTGCAATCCTCCGGTTTAGAGTCGCTCCCCTCGCGGGAGCGCTGGATTGAAATCATCCCCAACACTCCTTCCATGCTGCTAACTTCTGGTCGCTCCCCTCGCGGGAGCGTGGATTGAAATGCTATCGACAACAGATGGATGCGCCGAAAATCTAGTCGCTCCCCTCGCGGGAGCGTGGATTGAAATGCAAGCAATAAAGGATCGTAATGACACAACCTACAGTCGCTCCCTCGCGGGAGCGTGGATTGAAATTTGCTTGATTGCCCCGGATGTGTTTTGCACATCGGTCGCTCCCCTCGCGGGAGCGTGGATTGAAATCCGAACGTGGAATTGCGCGAGATCCCAACATCGGGTCGCTCCCCTCGCGGGAGCGTGGATTGAAATAGTTTGCCGATAATGCTGGCTGTATGGATTGGGGTCGCTCCCTCGCGGGAGCGTGGATTGAAATGCCAGACGCACGGAATTGATTTATCGAAAGAGGAGTCGCTCCCCTCGCGGGAGCGTGGATTGAAATTGATAAATTCTACCTGATAATCACGGTTATATTCGTCGCTCCCCTCGCGGGAGCGTGGATTGAAAATATCGTATAACAAAATATTATCATTGACCTGGTATGTCGCTCCCCTCGCGGGAGCGTGGATTGAAATGATCAATGTGGGCGGTTGGCGCAGACAAGAACTGTCGCTCCCCTCGCGGGAGCGTGGATTGAAATTAGTTCCGAACCTTAACGATCGTTAAGATTGACTTTAAGTCGCTCCCCTCGCGGGAGCGTGGATTGAAATACACCATGAACAATCAACCATAGACCGTAATGGCGTGTCGCTCCTTCGCGGGAGCGTGGATTGAAATTTTTCTATTGACGTAAAAGTGCGGATTCTTGGGCGTCGCTCCCTCGCGGGAGCGTGGATTGAAATATACCGAGCTAGTTGCTTATGGGCAGACAGTCTGGTCGCTCCCCTCGCGGGAGCGTGGATTGAAATGAATACTCCTGCGATCTATTTCGCGGCGAGCAGATGTCGCTCCCCTCGCGGGAGCGTGGATTGAAAATGAAGATCATTACAATGGTGACGATGGCAAATGCGGTCGCTCCTCTCGTGGGATCAACGGTTAAAAAGGCAACAAAAATCACAACCTGACAAGGCAAGGATCGTTCATGAAATATTCTGAAGATTTTAAGCAAACCCTAGTCTTAATGCATCAAAACGGAAAATCTCTGCGTGAACTGCACAACTTCTCTGGTGTTTCGATCAGCGCCTTATCCCGCTGGATTGTCGAACTTGCAGATGTCGAAATAGCAAATGGAAAAACAATCACAATCCAACAGATCAAAGGTCTTCAGAAAAACAATAAACAATTGGAGGCAGAAAATTTAATCCTGAAGAAGATGCTTATCTTAATCAATCATCCCAACTGCGAATAAATAAACATTTCGTTTCGAAGTACGGGCATTTTCCATCGCCGCAAAAAAATTACCCACTGTCAATTTGGTATAATGCCTAGGGGAAAATTGAGCTCGGCGCCAATAAATCACAAGATTTTTCTAGTCCGAAAATGCCAGAAGCGGCGCAGTGAAGTTCAATAGCCGCAACCGGCAAACAAAGAACCTTTTGGAGCAAAAAATGCCGCAAATACTTGAATCGTTGATGGTTATCTGTTTTGGAATCTCCTGGCCAATTTCTATAGCAAAATCCTGGAAATCGCGCACTTCAAAAGGAAAAAGTGTCATTTTCCTGCTGTTCGTTTTTATCGGCTACATAAGTGGTATTTTAAGCAAAGTGATCATGGGAAAGCTCACTTACGTGGTGATCTTCTATGTTATCAATCTGATATTGGTCGGAACAGATATCCTGCTCTATTTTCGCAACGAACGAATCGACAAGCAGCGAGAAGCATCGGCAAAATCATAATCTTTGCCGAGCCGCTTACAACGTTATATCGGTCTTCGATATAATGTTGGCTGATATCTCATATCATTCCAGCGTTTCAATCATCGGAGGCGCTGGATTTTTTAATTTCCGGGAAACACTCGCCTCGAATTCCCGATTTTAGGAGGTCAGTTGTTTATGGGATATTCAACATATTTATCCGTTGAAATCTAACCTTTCACGCTATGATTAAAAACGTTGGCGCAAAGTCTTATCAACTTTGCGCCTTTTCATTGGTCGAATTTTATCGCCCGTACGCGGGAACCTTTGACTGAGCAATATGATTCAAGAGAAATTCTTATTGCCGCGCAGTGGTCATTCGCTGCGAGCCGAGATCAAAAAAGGATCTCAATCCCTCCCCACGGGGAAACCGGTATCCGGAAACACAATAATTTGTTTATTCACGAAAGTGCACAAGATTACTTCACCTTCATCCAAACCAAACAACACCTCTTTTTCACTAAGCCGCACTTCCGTTTTCAACAGCCCATCCGAAACATTTGATTCATGGCAATTGATCGAATCCAGCACCCATCCAACTTTTTCTTTTTCGCTCACACTCCAAAGCGTACCATCTGGAGCGACATCTGCTTTCACTAAATAATTCAGATTGCCGATAATTCCTTCAATGGCGCCATTGAAGGTAAATTGTTCATCAGATTCCGAAGCGGTAACCTTTTTCACAGCAATACTGTTTGGCAGGGCATTGATAAATGAACATTTGACCGTTTCATCATCCTCAAGGTTGATCTCCTCCGAATTCTGCTCTTTATTTTCAATGGAAGATTCGCAAAAAGCATCAAGCAACGGCAAGGTTGGATCTTTGACCTGATTAATTGAATAAACTCCCGGCTTCAGAATCTGCTCATTTGGCGCATCCGCCGCAGCAAGCTCAAAGGGCAGCCAATCGGTTCCTGTCGTTTGAAACTGCAGTTTTTGCGTTTCGCTGACCGCCGGATATGAAAACAGGTCAACTATAATATTCCCCTGCTTTTTTACACTATTTGTGACAGTCAATCCATCTTCACTATATGTGCTATCATAAGCAGCCAACGTGAGGGGATTGCCGGCATCATCGGTTTCTACGATTGAATAAACATACGTTTCACTGGTTATGGCGTAAGTTGGAAGGTTTTCCCAGGTTGCTGTCAACGTTGTGGCATTAATTGGTTTCAGCTCCGCGCCAGGCACATCATGGACAGTGATTTCCTCTGTTTTACGCTGCAATTTGAACCAAACATCTGGTTTTGATCCGCCTTGCCAGATTTTTGTACCAGTGACAGACTGATTTGGTCCTCCGGTATATTCATTATGAATTTCCCAAGTATGAGGATCAGGAAACTCGATATTTCCGCTTGCCGTCCTGATCGTCTGAAAGCCCATTTTCACAGTAAGAACATAGCCATTGGGCACCGGGACTTCATCGACTGAATAATTATAGGGAGTCGTCCCCGTTTGATACAAAGGGAGTGATGTCCACATATGGATATATGCGGGCGGAATCATTTCTTTTTGCTTCCCATCCATCACCTCGCCGTTTTGCTTTAAGACCAACGTATAATTTGGTCTTTGATCCGTATCAGCCAGATTATGCCAATATTTCCTCGCTAAAACATAATAGTTGGGACCAGGTGCATATTTATTGAGAACAGTCAGACCGTGTTCGACTTTGAGAAATTTTTCAGGCGTAAACGGCAAACCGTTTTGATCCGTCTCTCTGACGCTGTAAATATATTGAATATCCGCTGGGGAATGTGTATCTAAATTATCTCAAGTGACGGTTGCGATGGCGGTCGCAGTTGCCGGAGCAGCAGTGACTGCTTTCACTGGTGCTTCTGCTAACGAGACTTCAACAATTTGCCCGTCAACGCCTTCCTGGCGATACAGCTTAAACCAGATCGGCGGTCGATCTGAAACACCGCCCTGGTTCCAAACCTTTGTCGCGGTAACAGGCGCTTTTTGATTCAGATTTTGAGGGTTTTCCGTTTGCGCAGAAACGGTACGCCAGCCAACAATTGACGCCAAAACAAATAGGGCCAGGGAAAAAATTTGAGGGTTCTATTCATCTCACTCCTGAATTTTTATCTTTATTTGGCAGTTATGACGTTTCTGCAGCATTATTTCAAAGTCAGCAGCAAACATGACTATCGATAGGATGAACGGCCAAATGCTGATTTTCTTCTCACGATAGCGCCTATCATGGCGCTATCGTTCATGAACTATTGCAAGCCTTGTACCATACAATAAACTTTTGCTTATAAATGGCAGACATTATGCATAATTTGATAATTGAAGACTCTCGCAATGGTGGAATCGGCACCCAAACTTGCAGAATCAACCCATCCAAGGCAAATCGCACCGCCATCGGCTTCGGCTATGTTACCTTAAACCTGCCAAACAAGTGCTTGGAGATTTCATCTTGGGCTTCCGTTGAGCACATTAGGCAACATCCTAACTAAAAGCAGATCAATTGAAGCATTTAGCGGGGAGATCTGGTTCCCATCCAGCATGTTTGACGAGAGCATGCAAAAAGCAACGCTTTGGGTGATATAAAATCATTCAAGAAATCGAAAAGACTGCCCTTACAATTGCGGACAGTCCTAAATTAAAGTGTATTATAGGCAAACGCTTACGCGCGCGGAGGGATATCTGCGCGATTGATCGGATCTCCCGGGCGCAGCTCATCCAGCGTCAAACCTTCCTCTGTCACAGGCGCCGTCTCCTCGACAATTTCTGGACGCGCCTGCTGCGCAGGAACAATACCAGCACAATCCCGATCAGATAGACAAACGTCGTCACCAACCCGCCTTCAAGCCCAAAACTGCCGCCGCTGATAATCTCTTTTCCGGGAACGACACTGGAGTTGAACAAGCTTACATTCGTGTTGAGCCCGCTCACCAGAACCCCCAGCACATTCCCCTGCACAAAATTCCAGGCAGAATGGAACCCGGCAATCAACCAGATATTATCTGTCCGCAAAAAAATGACTGCGGCAAAAATCCCAAACAAAAAGAGGTTGACAACCGAAAGGACGGTGATCCCGGAATTAAATAGATGCATCGCTGCAAAAATCATCGAACTGATTAAAACCGCAGCAGTTATTGACACCCGATTCGCCAAAGAGACCATCAGATAACCGCGCACCATGACTTCTTCGCTCATTCCCTGAATCAAAAATCCAACAAACAGCAGAAACAGCATCAGCCAGGGAATTTGAGCAGCCAGCCCTTCAAAGCGCACGCTGCCAAACGCCAGCGCAATCAGGTACGCTGCCACGATCATCAAAACGCCTACGCCATAGCCAGCCAGATATTTACTCAATGTTCTGCCGCGGGTGAAGCCCATTGACAAAAGCGAGCGTTTTTCAATCCAACGGCAATAAGCCACAGCACCCAACAGCGGGAAAATGGTCGCAATCAACATAATGAACGTTCCAAAACCGCCGCTGAAAATGCCTTCTGCCGATGTCAGCTGGTTGACCATCGCCATCGGATCACCGCTGGAGATCAGGTCGCCCAGCATTTCGGGTCTGATTAAAAACAAATAAAGTACCAACAGCCCGCCGGCAACCATTCCAGTGATTAATTGCAGCAGGGTAAACAAAAGCACAAAGATCAAAATCTGCAGAATCGGGTGAAACTTTTTCCGCGCTTTTCGCGCCTCGTGCAGGGTAAGGTTATTTTGAATTTGGATCATGGTTGTCCTTTCAGATGCCAGCCGCCTTTGGTTCAATTCCGGTTTTCAATGCATTAATTTTATCTTATCACTTCCATAACGCATCGGTTTTGAAAAAAACAATGCTCTTTACAAAATTTCTTTAAGGTTTCTGTCCAGAGCATCAATCCGTGTTTCTGACATAGGAATGATTGCATCAGTGTAAGTTACGCTGTCACCGACATGGTGCCGGCGCTTAAAGCACAAAACTGATCTTCAAACCGTCAAATTCTCTTTGCAGCCCGGTTATTTATGTCGATAAGCGCTGCGCTATTGCTCAAGTTGAAGACCGTACAAAGCTCGGCAAAAGTGACAGTTGCTTTTTCGTCTGTTTTGATTAAAATAATATAGAATTAAATTTCTATTTTCGAAGGATGGCATGGCGAAAAATACCAAAACATATGATCTTAACGCCCTGATCCGCCTGCTGGGTGATCAGATGAACGCTGTCGCGGAACTGGCGGATGAGGCGCTCCCAATCGGCGATCAGCTGAAGCTGCTGGATACAATTGGGAAAACCTGTTCCCGCCTGGCGGCGTTGATCGGTCAACAACGCACAGTGCAGGGGGATGACTCAGCACAGCTGAACCAGGCAATCCAGCAAGTGATGAAAGAAATGCGAAAGGCGGATTCAACATGAGCGCACAACAGAACGGCAATTTCGGTCCGTTATATCAAATGCTTTCCGGAATCAGCCTGTTCAGCGCAGCCGGTTCCGGCATTCGGCTGCGCTGCTATCAACGACAGGCAGCGGAGGCCATCGTCCGCTCCGTAATCGAAAATCAGGGACGGACATTCGTTGTGATGTTCCCCCGCCAAAGCGGCAAGAATGAACTGCAAGCGCAAATTGAGGCGTATCTGCTCTTGCTTTTTTCACGGGAAGGCGGCGAAATCATCAAAGTCAGCCCGACCTGGAAACCGCAGAGTTACAACGCGATGCGCCGCCTGGAACGCACACCGCGCCGTAACCCGCTTACGCGAGGACTTTGGAAAAAAGAATCCGGGCATATTTACCGCATTGGCAATGCTGCTATCAGCTTTCTGAGCGCCGCAACCGGCAGCAACATTGTTGGAGCGACAGCATCTCTGTTATTGGAAGTAGATGAAGCGCAGGATGTGTTGATCCATAAATTTGACCACGAGATCGCGCCCATGGCAGCCTCGCGCAACGCCACCCGTGTTTTCTGGGGAACAGCATGGACAGATGATACGCTGCTGGCGCGCGAACTGCAACTGGCGGAAGCTTGTTCAACAAAAAGCGCCCCCCGCGTTTTCAAAATAAACGCCGGAGATGTAATCGCCGAGGTGCCGGCATACGGCCAATTCCTGAATGAACAAATCCAACGTTTCGGCAGGGATCATCCGTTGATCCGGACGCAGTATTTCAGCGAGTCGCTGAGCGGACAAACCAACCTGTTCAATGAAACCCGCCTGCAGCGGATGCAAGGCTGCCATGCATGTGCAACAGAGCCATTACCATTTGAACGTTATATATTGCTCATCGATGTCGCCGGTTCGGATGAAACCGCGCCACAATGCGGGCCAATGGCCGCCGGAATTCGAGACGCAACCGCGATAACGGTTTGCAGCGTTCATTCTGGAGAAGCAGACGATCTTTGTTTTGGACAACTGGAAAAACAGCCGATAAATACAAAAACGGATGGCGTAATCTGGCGCTGTATTCATCGACAATTGTGGCACAACCTGCCGCTTACCCGCCAGTTCGAGAAGTTGAGCGCACTCATCCGGTTTTGGAATCCGGAATACGCGGTGATTGACGCAACCGGCATCGGCGCGGGAATCGCCAGTTTTCTGACCCGTACATTCGGGGACACGATGATCCGTCCGTTCTCGTTCACCAGCTCGTCAAAAAGCGATCTCGGCTGGCGTTTTATCGCGATGATCGACGCCAACCGCTGGCAGGAGCCAGTTTTTAATGATGGGATAACCGATGAAGAACAGATCAGTTTGCAACAGCTGTTCTTTCGTCAGCTGCGCGGCTGTCAGTCCGAAATGTTACCCGGCCCGGAGAAAAAACTGCGCTGGGGCGTAAAAAATGGCACCCGCGATCCGCTAAACGGCGAACCGCTGCATGACGATCTGGTAATGAGCGCCGCGCTCTCAGCTGTGTTGGATGAAGCGCTCTGGCAGCCAAATCAACAGACACTGATTATTCCGGGCATCGACCCGATCAAAGAAATGGACAAAGGATTCTAACCATGAAAATTCAACCCCCTTTTCAGGATACATTTGTGATGACGCAGGCTTTTGGTGAAACGATCACCAACCCAAACGGTCATACCGGTTTGGATTACGGGCTGCCGATCGGCACAGCCGTTCTGGCAGCGGCGGAAGGGACTGTTGTAAAGGTAGCGAACGATCCCAAAGGGTACGGGCTGCACATCATTTTGGAACATCAATCCGGTTTACAGACCCTATACGCCCATTTGTCGCGTTGCGCTGCCTGGAAAGGACAGTCGATGCGTGCGGGTGAACTGCTCGGAAGAAGCGGAACAAGCGGCAACAGCACCGGGCCGCATCTGCATTTTGAAGTGCGTCTCGAAGGGAAACCGATAGACCCGTTGCCGCTGCTGACGGCTAGTAACGTCCAAATCCCGCCACAGCAAGCAGCTGCCGCCTCAAAAGCAAACAAAAAATGGAAAGTTTCTTGTGAAATGCTGAATATCCGCAGCGGTCCCGGGATCGGTGCGCCGATCATCGGAAGAATTCGTGAAGGAACTGCTGTTCCGGAGCTGGCGGTCGTTGAAACGCGCTGGATTCGAATTGCAGATGGCGAATGGGTCGCCGCAATTTACAATGGTCAATCCCTTATGGCGCCTGATTAATCGTACAATCACCATTCGGTTCTTGCGGATATGATAATAGCAATGCACATTCTCCGAATCAGAACCCGGAACTGGTTGAAATCCTGAAAAAAAGGGAGCATACAAACTCATGCGGGCAATTCTGAAGACCCTTTTGATCGGGACGGTCACAGCAGTCAGCCATCTTATCGTACAAATGATGATTCCGGCAGGCCTCAAACTGACTTCATTTTCAGTGCAGTGTCGGCATATATAATGTAGCCTTCGGATGTCTGGTTTTCAAAGCCGATATCCAAAACACACAAACGATTTAATACTATTATTGCAAATTGGATCTTGTCAATTTTTGAAATCGGTTTATCATCAACTTGTCTGTTACCGGTTAAAACCTGGTGAACGGAACAAAATAACTCAATGGAGGCTGCTATGAATATTGTCAATATAATTATCCAATTATTGAGCGGTGCTGCCGGCGGAAATATCGCTGGCTCTTTATTGAAAAACCTGAATATGGGCACCCTTGGTAATTCGATCGTTGGGATTATCGGGGGAATCTTGGTCGGTCAGGTGCTTCCCGCGCTTGGAATTGGGAACGCATCCGCGACGGACGTAACATCGATCCTTTCCAGCGTTTTGGGCGGCGGTGTCGGCGGCGGTGCCTTGATGGCAATTATCGGCGCCATCAGCAAGTCAGTCGGCAAGAAAAGCTGAATCATCACTGGAGTAAAAAAGCCGCGCGCAAAAATGCGCGCGGCTTTTTTGTTTCCATATTTTCCAAACTTTTACTATCTGAAGAACAAAGCGCCGGTTTCGACCGGGCATGTCTCAAACGATATCAACTAAAATGTAAACGCGGTCAGATATGGGGTATCCCAATTTTGATACCAGCCCTTTATTTCGCCGCCTTCAGGCGTGATCAAAACAAGATCGCGGGAAATCAAAATTTCTCCTGCGGGGCCCTCGAATGCAAGTTTGAGATTCAGAATCATATCCACCTGCAAGATCGTCTCATCCCATTTTGAAAGATAAGGCGCTTCAACCAAAGATGTGCCAATTCCATTACCAAAGCCATAGTCCGCCAAAACAGGCAATGCCAGCCAGTCCGCTTCCTGCAAGATTTTTTGATAAACTTGATTGGCGGCCATACCCGGCTTGAGCAACGAACAGATAAATCGGCGCAATTGAGCCACACCCTCAAAAAGAGACGCTGTTTCATCCGTCAGCTCGCCCTTTAACATAATTCTGGCGCCGTCTGACCAATACCCCTGATACAATCCGCGCATCTCAAGACGGATCAATTGGTTTTCTTCATACTGAGAATCGGATCCAACACCAAACGCCGGATAATTCGGCCATAAAACCGAAGCCTTTTTCCCACCGGCCGCCTGCGAAATCGCATTATAACCATTGATATGGAGCCCGCGCTCCAATGTATGCACCCGAATATCTTCTGACAAGAATTTTTCCGACCGCGATTGATTCGTTGCCACGTGATGGATCGCTCCGGCAATGCCGTGATCCGTCAGCTCCGCAGCTCTCACAATCGCCTTAATCTCATCCTGATTGCGTACCTGCCTTACAGACTGGAGCGCGCTGGACAGATCGACGAATCGTTCCGCCCCAAAATCCTGCGTCAATTCAGATATGACTGATGCGGCAACAACGGCGCCTTCATAACCGATCATTCCAGTCTGCGATCCATCACTGATGATTTTTCTCAGCAAGGAACGCGCGGCTTTGAGCGGGTCCATCTCACCCTTATAAACAAGAATATTCTGATCCCAACCTCCGTTTGCGAAAGAAGACGCCAAGAACTGCGGACAAATCAATGCCGCGCTGTCTTTTGTCAAATATAAAAAAGTGATTTGATCAAGGCGGGCTCGTAAGCTCAACAGCTGAAAACCGGTCAGGTATGCGATTAGCTCGGGTGATTGAAGAATCAAGCCGCTGAGGTTGGGAACGTCTTGAAAAAGGCTTTGAATTTTTTTCAGATTTGTCATTTTCATAGAGCTGTTTTCCCCAAATTAGTGATTTGAACGAACGCCGTCCAGAATGTACATCTCATCCCAGGTTTTAAAATTACTGATCCGTTCCGCACCTGATTCATTAATAACAATGGTTTCTACAGAGCGGAATATCATGCCGCGCCGGTCAGCCGCAGCAAGGTTCAGCGTCAGCACCATGCCGGGCAGAAACGGATTATGGTTATCAAACGTGACCAGCGGCCATTCAACCTCGGATAAGCCGACGCCACTGCCAAAACCGCCGGCAGCCAGCAGGTTCACGTCCATTTCATCTGCTTTTTGAGAAATCTGATGGCAGAAGTCGCTGATTTTTTGCTGCGGACGGATCCTTTCAATCGCATATTTCATCAGGCAGAGGTTGTTCCGGTATGACTGTTTGCAATCCGCGTCCGGTTCCCCAACAGACAACATCCTGCTGCATTGGTTCCAATAGCCGGAAAACTGATGGGAATAATCGACGCCCAACAAATCGCCTTCTTCGATCAGACGAAAATCTTCGATCGGAGAATACCAGAAACGATTATTCGCTCCCTGAGACAAATTCAAAAAACCGATCCCGTGAGAGCCAAACTCAATCGCATGTACCCTGACCCGCTCCAAAAACTCGGAAGCAGTGTAATACGAAGAACCTATCGTTCCTTCTACATGATTGAGCGCACCAATAATGCCGCGGTCCCCAATCACAGCCGCTTCCCGTAGCTTCCCAAGCTCCTCATCATCTTTGATCATCCGCAGCAATGACAAGGTTTCTGAGCAATCTATCAGCGCACAATCCCCTGCCATTTTTTGCAGCAGGGAGAATTCGTTTGCGGTCCATGACTGCAAATCCAAGGCAAGGCTGTCCAGCGAAATATTGGCTTTTTTCAGATATTCCAACGCAACCCGAATGAACGATTCGTCGGGTTTGCCATCGTTAATGCTGTAATAAACCGTTTCGCCTTCCCATCCGGCTGCTTCGGGCTGACCTTTCCATTCCAGCGGAAGGACAAGCAACCGCACTTTTTTAGACGGAACAATCAGCAACCCAGGCCGGAAAGGAAACGATTCCGGATAAGGAAACAAGACCCCTGTCAGATAACTAATGTTAGCGGCGTTTTTAATGAAAAAGCCAGCTGCCTTTTTTGTCTTCTTAATCAGGTTTTCTTCTCTGAAATTATTCATATCGTTTTATTCCAAGTGGATGACACCATCCATAACTTTAACGGCGTTTCCGCCCAATTTAACGAGCAGAGAGCCATCCGCCTTTCTGCTGAACAACAATTCACCGATACCCGGTCTGCCAATAAAATGTCCCTGTTCAATAATCATTTTATCCTGCAGGTTGAGCCCATGAAGAGTGAGATATACACCGGCCGCACCGGCTGTGGATCCTGTAAACGGATCCTCAAAAGCATTCAACGGGTCGCAAAGTCTGCCATGCATCGCGGTTTTGGCTGCCAGTCCCCGCTGAGTAATCGCATAAACAGCATTGACGCCCAGAGAAGTCAACAATTCAGCCAAAGCCGGCCGGTTCATTTCCAGGTACTCCAGTTTTTCAAGATCATTCAAAAGCATGATCAAGAAATTGGTCCCCGCACCAGAAATCTGCGGTTCAACCTCCTGATTCAGATCCGATGCCTTCATATCCTTAAAGCAGGCGGCAAGCGTTGCCCGTTCCACCTTCTCACCGAGGAACGGGTCCGACTGAGTCATGATGACCGATTTTAACCTTCCATTTTCAGAAAGCATCTCCACCGGCAAAACACCAATGTTAAATTCCAGCTGAATATTGGCACAATCTCCATTAAAATGAACCATTCCTTCGTTAGCCAGCATAGCAGCCGTCGCAATGGTAGGATGACCAGCAAAATTAATCTCGCAGCGCGGCATAAAAAACCGAACTTTGTAATCAGCCGCGTCCGATTTCGTAACAAAGCAAGTTTCGGAGAGGTTCATCTCCCTGGCGATTTTTGCCATCGCAGCATCGTCAAGCCCTTCCGCATCAGGAAGAATCGCACAAGGGTTCCCCTCAAAAGGCGTATCGGTAAAAGCGTCGTAAATCAGGACCCTTTTCGTCCTCATGCCGGCACCTCAGCCACCAAATCCATCTCGACAAGCGCATCGGGATGAGGCAATGCCGTGACAGCAATACAGGTTCTTGCCGGCAAGACAGCATCCGCGAAGAAATTGCTATAAACCTCATTCAGCTCCGCATAGTTTGCCATATCCATCAAAAAAATGTTAATTTTCACAATATCATTTTTTGTCAGATTCTCCAAGGTCAGGTAGTCTTCAAACTTCTTTAGAATGTTCATCACTTCTTTTGAAAAATCTTCCGGCAATTTTCCGCTTTGGGCATCCGTACCAATTGTCCCCGAAATGTAGAAAGTCTGTTGTGTTTTGCGATATTTAGGAAAAAGATTTTTTTTATTCATTTTTTCAGTTGCCATATTCGATTCATTCTTCGATTTCGTAATACCAGTTTTCAGGCGCATGGACATTCACCTGATCTTCATGCAAACTGTCAATTCCCAGGATTTCGGTAACAAAGACTTCCAAATTCCCCTTTGAAATGGTTCCCGGAAGCAAATGTCCGCCTCCGATTGGGGCGTTCCAGGCTGCGCCGATAACGTAATGGATTGCGGGGAATGGCTCTACCACGCCATTTTCATTTTTCTTTAAATGAATAAAACCACTCATGCTGAGGAGCATCGTCAAATTCTGGATTTCCATCCCCGTTTCATGATGCCAGTTTTCCGGGTCGGTCGAATCCGGGGTCCAGACCAACATGCGGGCAGGCTCAAAACCGCCCATGAACGCCGTGTGAATTCTGGCGAATTTTATCTCATGATCTTTCGCAAACTGAACGAAACTTTGATATACATCTTCGCCTGTAGGAATTCTGACAATCCACTCACGCCCTCTGGTGCAGCGCACCGATCGATAAGTCTTGCTCTCTGTCATATTGTCTCCAAACATATCTTTAATTAATATTAAAAATACAACTCATAGTCAATGTAATTGAATTGTATTTTGAATGAGCTATAATAACAGGTACAGATTGAAGGTTCATCTGGCGGTACAAATTACTGTACTGCTCGAAAACAAACTCTTACAATGAAAACAAAACAAAATAGAACCGAGAAGAATCCACTATATTTGACTTTAGCAAACGAAATTGCTGAACAAATTAATGCCGGATATTACGTGCCGGGAGACAAACTTCCCTCAGTCCGAAAGATGGCTGAAATCCGGGGTTACAGTATTACAACGATCATCGCGGCATATCAGGAGCTGGAAAACCGCTCTATTCTAAACGTGCTGCCACAATCAGGATTCTACGTGTCGTTCAAAGCGAGAAGAAACCCGCCCTCCCAGCCATTTGAAATCAAGAAACCGCAGGAAGTCGATATCGTAGACCTTGTCAGCATCGTCATTCATGATTCTGAAAATCAATCACTTTTTTCGCTGGGATCAGGGCTTCCCCCTGCGGAATTATTGCCAAGCGCGCAATTAAACAAAATGATGATCCGTATCCTGCAATCCGGAAAGCTTCAGGAAAACATCACCGGGACGGCGGAAGGGCTTCAAAAACTGCGTGATGAAATTGTTAAATTTATGTTTTTGAGAAATACCAAAGTCACTGATGAAGACATTCTCATCACTTCCGGTTGTAACGAAGCGGTCTACCTGGCTTTTGCGTCAATCTGCCAGCCCGGCGATTATGTAGCGGTGGAATCACCCTGTTATTTCGGAATTCTGCTGATTTTGCAGGAGTTGAAAATCAAAGTAATTGAAATCCCATCAGATCCAAACGATGGGATTAACTTGGAGAGACTGGACTTCATCATTTCCAATTATGATATCAAAGCCGTCTTTGTAAATTCAAATTGCAACAATCCGACCGGGGTCTCCATTCCGACGGAAAATAAGAAGAAACTGGTAAATCTTTCTGTCCAACATCAAATCCCAATCATCGAAGACGACTCAACCGGTGAACTTTTCTTTGGGCGCAGTCGGCCGGACAGCCTGAAATCATTTGACACGCAGGGGCTGGTCGTCTACTGCTCTTCTTTCTCCAAGGTACTTTCCCCGAACTATCGGGTAGGTTGGATTATTACCGTAATTTATAAAGAGCGCGTTAACAGTCTGAAACAGGCGATAAACGTTGGAACAGCCAAACTGCAGCAGCTGGCAATTGCCGAATATCTTGATTCCGGACAATATGAAAGGCATTTGCGACGCGTAAGAAGAGTGTATTTCCAAAATATCAAGGCGATCCGGCAGGACGTCTTAAAATACTTTCCCAGAGAGACGATTGTCAGCGATCCGCAGGGAGGGTTTAATTTATGGGTACAGCTTCCCAGAAAAGTAGATTCTTTCAAACTGTACCTGACTGCAAAAACGAAAAGTATCTCCATTGTCCCGGGCGTAATTTTCGCGATTGATGAAAAATATGCCAACTTTATCCGGCTGACAGCCTCCCGTTACAACGAACATGTCTCAGATCGACTGCGAACGCTGGGAGAAATCGCTAAAGATATGATGAAATAGCCAAGGAATATCTTTTTCAAAATCATCCGGATGACGGAGTCGACTGTACATCACTTTCCATTCTGAGACTGTACATTGAAGTCTCTACAAACATGGTATATAATCTGAGTAACAAATTTAGCATTGTTCTTATAAACACAACAGAAAATGATATTCTCGGACCAAAACGCTACCACCAGAATTGATCCTGCTATCAGGGTTCTGTTGAATTTGTTAAACAAAACAGGTCGCCCGACCGTACAAATTATCCGCATCCGTCTCAAACAATAGCTGTATTTAAATTATTTGAATTTAATGGTTTTTTTCCAGTTTTGGAAATTGAATTCAGTTTGTCATTTAATACTGTTTTTACTATCAACGAACCAAGGAGTAGAACATGAAAGAACTTATGTCCGGAAATGAAGCACTCGCAAGAGGGGCCTACGAAGCCGGAATTAAGGTTGCAACGGGATATCCGGGAACGCCAAGCTCGGAAATTCTGGAAAATATCGCTCAGTACAAAGAAATTTATTCTGAATGGTCAACAAACGAGAAGACCGCCACAGAAGCGGCTATCGGCGCTGCATACGCGGGACGCAGAGCGTTGACGACCATGAAACAAGTGGGCATGAACGTCGCTGCCGATGCTTTCTTCTTTTCGGTTTATACCGGTATGCGTGCTGGCTTGTTGATTGTCGTCGCCGATGATGCCGGTATGTTCAGCTCACAAAACGAACAGGACAATCGGCATTACGCGCCATTTGCAAAAATGCCAATGATGGAACCTTCCGACAGCCAGGAAGCAAAAGATTTTGTAAAAATCGCCCTTGAACTTTCTGAGGAATGGGATGTTCCGGTTCTTTATCGTACCTGTATGCGTGTCGCTCACTCAGCCAGCCCGGTCGAACTCGGAGAACGCAACTGGGATGACGAAAAGTTGCCGGAAAAATGGGTGCGGGACCAGGAAAAATATGTCTGTTCAGCCATGTGGGCGAAGAAAAAACGCCCGATGATTGAAGATCGGTTGAAAAAATTGGTGGAAGTCTCCGATAATATAGCAATCAATCGGCTTGAATGGGGAGATCGCAAATATGGATTCATCGCGTCCGGTCCAGTTTATCATTATGCACGCGAGATTTTCCCGGATGCAACCTTCCTGAAATTGGGCATGACCTATCCGCTGCCTGAGAAACTGATCCGTGAACTGGCGGATGGAGTAGAACAGGTTATTGTCATCGAAGAATTGGATCCGTTCATTGAAAACCAGGTCAAAGCGATGGGGATTCAATGCGTCGGAAAAGAACTCTTCCCGCCTTACGGTGAACTTTTGACAGGAGATATTGAGAAAGCCTGCGCAGAGGCAGGGCTGATCCCCTGGGAAAAAGTAGCGGAAAAACGCAGCATCGCGCCGAAAGACCTGCCGGGCCGTTCACCGGTGCTCTGCCCGGGCTGTCCGCATCGCAGCACCTTCTTTAATCTTGCCAAAATGAAAGATGTCATTATCGTCAGTGACATCGGCTGCTATAACCTTGGGGCATTTGCACCGTTCCACGCCACCGACTTTATGGGGTCGATGGGCGCTGGTTTCGGTGTTGCGCATGGATTTGAAATCGGCGATATCCTGAAGACCGGGCAAAAAGTGATCGGCATCGTCGGCGATTCAACCTTCTTCCATAACGGTGTCACACCGCTGATGAACATGATCCATAACGGGAGCAACGTCACTCTGATGGTGCTGGATAACAGCACAACAGCAATGACCGGGCATCAGGATCATCCGGGCGTCGAATATACCCTCTCAGGTAAAGGCAAAAAAATTGACATTGAAAAAATGGTCCGGGCAATGGGCGTCGATCATGTGCTGAAAGCGAATGCCTTCGACGTCAAAAGCGTTGATAACGCGATCAAAGAAGGATTCGCCCATGAGGGTCTCTCTTTTATTATCGTTGAAGGTCCCTGCTTCTTCGTAGGGAACAACTTAAAACCGGTCTATGAGATTAAAGAAAATTGCAACGGCTGCGGTACCTGTCTAAGACTTGGCTGCTCCGCCATTTCCCGTTCTGATATCAAAGATGAAAAAACCGGTCGGCTCAAATCCAGAATCGATCCGGTACTTTGTGTCGGATGCAGCATTTGTGCTCAGGTGTGCCCGCGCAAAGCGATTGTCTCAACAGCAACTGAAAACGAAGGATAAACTTATGGAAACGATCAATTTCTTAATCACAGGCGTTGGCGGGCAGGGAACAGTCCTTGCCAGTGAAATTATGGCAGCAGTTGGGCTTGCCGCCGGTTACGACGTAAAGAAGTCCGATCTGCTCGGCTTATCCGTCCGCGGAGGTGCTGTGCTCGGTCATGTCCGCTGGGGAGAGGTTGTTTATTCGCCGATCGTCCCTGAGGGACGGGTGGATTATCTGCTCGCTTTTGAAGAGCTGGAGGCTTTGAGACATCTTGATCAAGTCAAATCAACTGGTAAAATCATCGTGAATAAACAAAAGATCTATCCGGTTCTTGTTTCAAGCGGTTTGGCGGAATATCCATCAGACGATAAAATTGAGGATTTGTTACAGAAAACCACCCCAAACATTACAGAAATTCCAGCGGTAGACATTGCGCTTCAGGTTGGTAATTCAAAAGTATTGAACATTGTTTTGCTGGGAGCTCTTTCAGAATTGCTGTCCGTCGATACGGCTATCTGGGAAAGTGTAATTCGTGAGCGGGTTCCGAAAAAATTCAGCGAATTAAATATCAAGGCTTTTCAAGCCGGAAAAACATGGATGAAAGGAAGGAATTAAGCCATGCGTATTTGTGTAATCAATCCAAATTCCTCACAAAGCGTGACAGATCATCTGAGAGATGCGTTAAACAAAATCAAGCGTGCGGACTGTGAATTAACTGTGATCTGTCCTGATCACGGACCTGTATCGATTGAATCAGCTTATGATGAAACGCTTGCGGCCTATCACCTCATGCCGTTGATCAAAAAAGCAAACGACGAAAACTATGACGCGATTGTTATTGCTTGTTTCTCTGATCCGGGGCTGGATGCTGCAAAAGAAATTTCCAAAATTCCGGTGATCGGAATTGAAGAAGCAACGCTGCATATTGCCGCAATGCTCGGCCACAAATTCGCCATCATGATCGAGCATGAAGCGCCGAATCCCAACTCGTGAATGGCTGTGCTGTTGAGAGGCCTGATTTCTTCACAGCGCCGTTCCCGGCGCTGAAATGTCCGCTCTGGAAATGGACAGTGACCCAGTGCGCTCAAAAGCCAGAATTGTTGAACTGGCGAAGAAAGCGGCGAAGATGATCGGGCAGAAGTGATCATCCTCGGCTGCGCCGGTTTGGCGGGTTATGCAGAAGATCTGGAGAGCTGGGCGTCGTCGTCCTGGATCCAAGTTCCGTCGCGCTGAAAATCGCAGAAGCGATCGTTGATCTGGGCGTCCATCACAGCAAGGTCGGCCGTTACTCCTATCCTCCTAAAAAGGAAATTAAGTAACGCCGCTACTTTGCGAACCGTCGCGATATTATCGAATTATTAACTGATATTTTGCTTTCGGTTACATGCAACGATGTTATTCCCCGATTTGTCACCACTTTTGAACTCCTCGCAGCATCGCTGTGATCGGCGCGCGTCTTCGATGGCACGGCAGCGCGGGCAGACTGGTGATTGAAAATCTGAAAGCGCTCGGTTATCAGGGAAAATCACCCTGTTAACCCGAAGAGCGAATCAATTTGGATCGTTACAAAAGTTTGAATCAATCGGCCAACTGATTGATATGGTCGCCATTCTGATCGGTGCTGGCAGCGTGATGGGCGTGCTGCAAACCATGGGCCCAATTGATATCTTGCCTGCTGGAGTTCGCCATGGATTTCCTGAATCCGGTGCGGGAGGGGAAACAGCTTCAAACCGAAGTCGCCGCATTTTGCAAAAAGCATAACATCCTGCTCTGCGGCCCAAATTGTGTCGGGGATAAATATGGCGGACTTACTGAGTGCCGCCTTCAGCGTCGCGGTCAACCCCAACCTGACAAAGCGAACGATTTCTGCGGTCATGGAGCGGCGCGATCCTGATGGGACTGAAAATTCGGCAAGATCGATTTCGCTATCTGATTCCAGCCGGGAACCAGGCTGGGTCTCCCGGATACCTTCCAGTGATTACATTGGGTATCTGGCGACAGATCCGCACACAAAGGTCATCATCACCTTCGTCGAAGGAATTCCTGACGCGGAGAAATTCCTGGCTGCTGTGCGTGCTGCCCGTCAGTCCGGTAAACCGGTGTTGATCCTGAAGGTAGGGAAATCAGAAGGCGCCCAGCGCGCTGTCCGTGCGCACACCGGCTCACGGGCAGGCCTGATGCGGTTCTGGATGCTTTCACGGAAAATGAAGGCGTCGCGTTGAACCTATTGGACGAGCTGGTCGAGGCTGCAGGAGCTGTTCGCTTGGAATCCGCTGCCGAAAACGACGGAGTCTGTTTGATCAGCCTTTTCAGGAGGACAAATCGGTTTGGCCGAAGATCTTTCCATGGGGTTGGGCATCAATTATGCTGATTTTGATCCAAACCGTCAATGCATTAAAGGAAATCCTTCCTCATACAGTACCGTCGCCAACCCGCTGGATGCTTGGGCAACGGGAATCTGGAAGAAATGTACCCGGCTTGTGTCTCCGCAATCATGGACGACCCCGGAATTGGGTTGATCGCCATGTCCAGAGATACTCCGGTCGGCGTTGCGCAAAGAGAAATCGAACAATCCATGAAGATCGCGGAAGCTGCCGTCCGGGTAAAGAAAGAGACGGATAAAGCGGTCTGTCTTTTCTCCAACTTTTCACGGGATTTTGATCCGGAGGTTGCCCGCTACTTACGCGAAAATCAAGTGCCTTATCTTCAGGGAACTGCCGGAACTTCGCATGCGATTCACAGGCAATTGAAAAATACGCAGCATTCGGGCGAAAACGGCTGGAAAAACCTTCGGAATCACCGATTACAGCAGAAAAGAAGGAGCGCTGCCGGAACGGCTCTCTGATCCTGCCAGACCGCTTTCTGGAAATCAGCCGCGAAAAACCGCTGGCCGATTACGGCATCGAAGCGACCGCACGAAGCTGTTGCGCAGACCGAAGACGAAGCGCTGGAACGCTGAAAGATTGGCTATCCGGTCGTGATGAAAATATTATCTGCGGACATTCAGCATAAAACGGAAAGCGGCGGTGTGAAACTTGGCGTGAAAGACGCTGCCGGTGTGAAACAGGCGTTCAAGCAAATCATCACTTCCGTAACAAATTATATGCCGGATGCTAAAATTGACGGCATCATTGTACAGGAGATGATCCCCGCTGAAGCGATTGAACTGATCATCGGAATCGTAGATGATAAAACTTTTGGCCCGGTATCGCTTATGACCGGCGGAATTTCAGTAGAATTGATCAAAGATTCCGCGTTGGCAATTCCGTTGACAAAAGAGCAGGCTCGCGAACTAATCGGCCAGACAAAAGGTTTCCGGCTGCTGAAAGGCTATCGAAATCAACCGGAAGCGGACATCGACGCTCTGGCCGACACATTGGTGAATGTCGCCCATATCGCGCTGGATTACCGTGGACGGATCTCAGCGATGGATATCAATCCGCTGATGGTGCTTCCAAAAGGCAAAGGAGTCCGGGCAGTTGACGCTTTGGTTGAACTCAAAGGAAACCCATCCCGCAGCCATGACAGCGAAGCTGACGCAAAAAAAGGAAACTGAAAAAAGAATACTCCGGCAGATGATCCGGCTGTATTGCAATGCCAAACACAACACGTCCGCTTCGGACGCGTTGTGTTTTTGTTGTCAGGAACTGGCTGATTATGCAATGGAGCGCATTGAGCGCTGTCCGCATACGAATGACAAAACTTTTTGCAGTGTCTGCAGAACGAAGTGTTATCAGGCTGATATGCGCGACAGGATCCGCGCCCTCATGCGCTTCGCCGGCCCGCGGATGATGTTTCACGCGCCGTTGGCAGCGTTGCGGCACAGCTGGATCGCCTTGAAATATGTCATTCGGCAACGAAAAAAATAAACCGAATCAAAACCACCCACTATTTGGGTGGTTTTGATTCGGCCGTTCCACCATTTCAACTTCCTTAATAAAAAAACGGGCTGTCGCTCCAAAGCTCAGATTCACGGCAGCCCGCTGCGCTCCGCAATTATTTTTGTTTCAAAGCCCGTTCCTTAATCTGCCCTTTTCGATAAGCTTGCAGCAACTGCTTGAGTTCTTCGATTTGCTCTTGAATGTGCTTTCCAGCGTCAGTATCACCAACCGTCAACCGTCGGCGCGGCACCTTGAACACCATGTCCTGCGACAAGATGTCCAAATTTTTCTTGATTGCATTTTCCATCCCGGGAAACGGCGCATGCGAGGTAATCCGCATCCCATAGGAATCATTGATCAGCGTATAGCCGGCAATTCCGGTTTTTTCCTGGTAAGCGCGGCAGAAACCGCCGTCGATCACAATGACCTTTCCGTTCCCCTTGATCGGCGACTCCCCTTTGCTCGCACTCACTGGAACGTGACCGTTGATGATATACCCATTTTCGTAATCCAAATCAAACTCTTGAAAAATCGCTTTACAAATTTCAGGGTTTTCAATCAGCTCATAATATGGGTTGTCCCGCTCTACCCAGGCGGATTGATCATCAATAAACAGTCGCTCAAACGCTGTCATCTGTTCACGTCCGAATAATGGCGAATTCCGCCCACACCACAGGAACCAGAGATAATCAAGCCCGGTTTCCCGCTCTTTTGAACCCTCAGGCGCATAATATCCCTGCCGCGCCAGGCGCTCTGAAAGGTCAAACAACGCTTTACCTTTCACCTTTTTGCCATCCAGGATAAACTCCTGAAAACTGCCGTCCTCGTTCAGCGGCATACATCCATGAAACATAAGGTTGTTGTTGCTGATCAGATACATCGAACCGACGGAATAAAGGAAGCGTATATGAGTTTGCAGCTTTTCACTCGTCCGGAAAGATGTCACCAATTGGCGCACGACCCGCGCTTCTTTTTCATTCAACGAATAAGGATCTTCCGGATTGATCATTTTCAAATCATTTAGGTCAACGTCATACACCCTTCCGCGGATATCAATTTTTCCAACGCGATAATCAATCTTTTCGAGCAGCAGCCGGTCATCCATGTCATACTCAGGATGACGATGAATCACCTGTCCGACAAGCTTGAAGAGCAACAAACAGATCGCCTGATACATCTTAATCAACAGGTCTTCATCCTCGGACCGGGTTGTATCACCGACAATCTTTATATTAAATTTTTCCGAATTCTGATATCGCTCCTGAGCGAAAATTGCCAACGGACGCAAGTTGATGCCGTACGCTGTTTCCAGACTCTCGATATTCCCATACTTGATTGCAATAAAAATCACGTTTGCGATGCATAATTCTGAGCCGGCAGCGGCGCCCATCCAAAGCGCATCATGATTGCCCCATTGAATATCAACCGAATGATGCTTCATGAGCAAATCAATGATGATATCCGGGCGTTCGCCTCGGTCAAAGATATCCCCGACAATATGCAGCCGGTCAACAATCAGCCGTTTGATCACTGTTGCCAGCGCGATGATCATGTCATCCGCGCTGCCTGTCTCAATAATGCTGGAAATAATCGACTCAAAATACGGTTCCCGTTTTGTGTTTTCCGCGTTGATCAGCTCATTGATGATAAACCCATAATCTCCCGGAATCACCCTGCGCACTTTGTTGCGCGAATAATCCGTGGAGATCAGAAGGCAGATTTCGATCAGGCAATGCAGCGTAATTAAATACCACTCATCGAGATTCCCCTGCATCTCCTCCTTAATCATTTTCAATTTTTTTTCGGGATAATAAATTAAGGTTGAAAGCTGAGCCCGCTCGGATTTTGTCAGCATTTTAGCGAAAAGCTTATCTACAATCTCGCGGATCTCGCCGGATGCGTTGTTCAAGATATGAATAAACGCTTCATGTTCGGCATGCAGATCGCTCATGAAGTGTTCCGTCCCTTTCGGGAGGTGCAGCAATGCCTGCAGGTTGATTAATTCAGCGGAAGCCGCCTGAATAGTCGGATACGATTGAGCCAGGAGCTCGAGATACTTGGTTTGGGGGACAGTACGATTCATTTCCTTCTCTTACCTGAATTCTGTTTTTAGGAAAATCTCAGCCAAAGACAAAATGATAAGCAACAACAGCGAACAGTACGCTGCTAAGCGTTCCGATCAGATAGTATTCTGCAAATGCGCTGTCTCGCGCAATTTTTTCATAACGGGCAATTGACTTTGCAGTCATAATCAAACCAATTGAAGCATATTGACCCGATGCAAGAAATGACACAATCAAAAGTCGTTCCAAAAAGCCAATCACACGCCCTGCCCGCAGATCGCCACGCACCGATTCTATAGCAGTGGCTGCCGGCTTGTAACGGCGAGACAAAATGGCAAAAAAAATATTGGCTGGTTTGAGTATCACTAGTACTAGCGTAATCCATTTCAGCAAAAGTGACAAGGGATAATTGACCGCCGCAGCAATGGATACGAGCCATTTTGCAGGTTGAAGGACCCATCCGCGACTGAAGAAATAATAGGTAATGCCGAAAATTGCAATCAGATGCAACAGCTGATCCGCCAGAAAAATGAAACTCTCGCCCGCTCCAAAGCGCTGTTTTTTCCTCAAGCGGACAAGCCACTGCTGGATCGCTGTTTTCAACAGGTCGATCGAAAAATGGGCGGCGATTAATCCCGCAATAAACAAAGTCAGTTCACTGCTGAAAACGTAAAAAAGCAAGAACAACAGGAACGGCAGTCCATAAATGATCCCATGAAGAACCAACGCCCCAAAACAGTTTCGTTTTCTCTCGGACAGGTCAGCGCTCTGAAGATAAAAGTCACCGATCAGGTGAGCGGCAACAGCCGCCAACAGCATATCAGGCAACATCACTCCCCCATTCCGTCAGAATCAGCTCGCTAAGCTTTATGCGCACATCACGGAATTCATAGTAGTGAGCAGTTTTCAACCTGCGCTGCATGCTGGACCTGGCGATCCCCAATCGTTCGGCAGCCTCCTTTTGGGTAGCCGACGTAAACAACATCATGGAGACCGCTTGCTGCTGTCGCTCTGACCAATCTTCCTCAATCAGCGATGTCAGCCCAAGCGCAGCGTTTATCACCCCAATCAATGGACTGTCCGTGCCATCTGATATACAGATATCCCGTAGCGGATTCTCCCGCCCACGTTCAGCCCGGCGAATTGATTCGATCATCTCGCGGGCAGCATAGTATGCCGGACCGTCCGCACCAAGCGCCCTGTCTGGATCAATTTCAGTGTGAATCGCCCCAATCCCTACTCCTATCCGCAACCTGAGAGGTCGCAGCGAAAAGCGGATTTGGTCAATGATACGCAGCAATTCATCCGGTCTTTTCAGCAGCCCCTGGAATTCGTCACCAAGCGTAATGACAAACTCAGCAGCAAGCGCAGCGCTGTATTCGTGATTGATGCCATTCAGTACACGCTTCAGGCATGATTGAACCTCCTCCCGTTGCACCAACTGGCGAGAGTTCTTAATATCACCAATGACTGCGTAATACCGTGGTTTCCCCATTCTGTTCATTCCGTCTGATCATGCAAATTAAGTGCCTGATCACAGTAAGTTGCATCAAATAATGCAACAATGGCATAATTGCATCTTTTAACGCAATTATAAGCTTATTGTGCTTTTTTATGCAACGATTCTCATCCAGCCGGTCCAGAGCCTCCTATCGATTCTTCACCGAGCAGTCTCAGACGCATCTGCATGAATCACACCCCTCATCGCTCCGTTGTGATGTAGGGACGGATAATGCAGGCTTCCGCAATGTCCGTCTCTTTTTTGGCATAGCGGATAAATTGCTTGTATTTATTTTACAAAAATGATTAGGAAAATCCAACTGGCAACATGAACAGGGACCGTGTTAAAACTCAAAGCCGGATTATCAGTACCGCCAAAACAAGGCCAAATCGCCTCTGCCACATCAATTCCCTGCAGTCTCAACCCGCGCCAGATCTATGATATGCACGGTTTAACACTCAGACCTTTGTCAAGTGAAACACTCCCGCCAGGATGCAAGGAACTGAATGTACTTGCTGGGATCGTTGTCAATGGCTTTTTATCTGCTCAGTTCTGAGATTTTTTGCCGACAACCGGGGGAAAACTCAACTCGCTCAGCTCTGATCTGCAGGTTGGATTTTTGGATATTCCCGTGATGGCTCATCAATGGCATGCAATGGATACCAGACCTGAGCAAAAAATGGATTTACTTTAGCAATCTCATGGTAGTTCCAGCTTCTCTCCTCACAGGTCTGGCACCAGTGACCCGCTTCCAGAATCAAACGGGGGCTGGCGCTGAAGCGATGACCGAACGCGCACTCCCAGTCGATTTTGCTGCGCCAGTCTCCCCGCGTCATCACTTGCGAAAGGCAATCGCCGCCGCGAATGCCGCCGCCTGCTGTAAGTCGGCCAATGCCAGCTCCCATTCCGGCTTGCTTTCGTCGTAGCCGTGGTCGATGTGAATCACCCGGTCCCAATCACTGAAATGATCAAATTCTTCCAGGGCAGGAATCCGCGCCCAATTTTCTCTTGAGATAAACAAAAGTTCAATATAGTCGAGCTGATCCGTTTCAAGATAATGCATCGTACCAAATTCGCCGTAAGCGGCTTTCTGAAACCGTTTGCGCAAAATTGAAGCGATCCATTTTCTGCCCCAGCCGGTTCCACTAATCATCCTCGCCAGTGTTTTGGTAAACCCGAGTTTTTTTTCATACAACTCAAAGAAATAATTCATATCGTGGCGGCGAAAATGAAACAGGTTCTCCAACTTATCACTGTCAAGATAATACTGTCCATGAAAATTGCGCAGCGCAAACCAATTTGCATCAAACACCGATGACAGGTCGTGGATGCCGATACGTCTGAGCATCTCTTTCAGCAGCGCAAAGAAACTCATACGACAGCCAGATCCCCCGCCAATATTATAGACATGCCCCCAAAATTCTTCCGGGGCGGCAGTACAGATCCGCCGCATCAATACGGCGGTATCTTCATCCGAAACATATTCGAGGACGTTATCAAGGCAATTATGAAAAATGATCCCGGATTCTACGCCTGCCATTCTGGATGAAAACATCCCCGTCTGGCGCAGCACCGCCCAATACTTCAAACCGGATTCAATCAGCAGTCTTTCAGCAGCCACCTTGGAAAACGCATAATGATCATTGATGGATGGTTTAATCGGATCGCCGACGCGTCCCCAATGAATCGGAGGCATGCGATCCCCGGCTTCGGCAACAGTGCCGACAAAAATCAATCGTACGTGATCGGGTTCTCTTGCGCCTGGATTGCCTTCAACACGTTTTTCATACCATTAACGTTGACGGCCATCGTTTGTTGCGGAAACGGGTCACATTCGGGAGAAACCATGCCGCCCATATGCAGAACGATATCAGCCCCGTCAAGACCGGATTTCACATCCTGAAAATCGCGCAAGTCACCAAAATGCACTTTGGATGCGCGGATGGTTAAGATATGGACGGATCAGTGCGAGGTCCCGCTTTGATCGCAGCACCAAAAGCGAGAGATAAAATTGTTCATCCTGCAACAGCTGCTGATTGAGACCTTGAACCCCATCGAACCCGTGGCGCCAGTCAAAAAGATCTTTTTCATTTTCGCGCTCCTCAGGGAAAAACAGGCCAAAACAAAACCGGGAAAAGTACTTTCCCCGGTTTCATTGTAATCGTTTTATTGGAATTCTACAGATCTGTCCCCGCGTCTAAAGATTTTCCTTTTCCCTCATTGCGGATGTTGACCGGGAACATCTCCAACACTTCGCAGGTGTCATAGTCCTTAACGATCAGAACGCCATCGTTGTCTTCAACGCTTTGCGGTTCATAATAGTAATAGTACCAGTCGTACCCCTGATTTTGAAAATAATTCTTTCCCACCAGCAAGGTGCTGTAACCCAGACCATCTTCCCAATCAAACAGCAAATTCAAAGGTTTCGTCGGATCAGCGCTTACAACGCTGCCATTGACACAGATATATTGGTCCGGGGCGAATGTAGAGGTAGGCTTTCCGGTTGCATATAGCTGATCATCGCATTGGTAGGTATTGCTTTGAATCATCAAATCATCTGCCGCTAACGCCAGTTCTTCGCTGCTATCGTAAAAGACGACCGGCAGAGATTGGAGCAACGTGCCTGTCTGCGGCTCGACGACCTTGACAGTCCCCTGATTCGCGGTCACTGCCCCCGGATTTTGGTAGTAGAAATAAACCTCTATGGGCTGATCCGGGATAGCATCCTCATAAGCGACTTTTGTGATCGTGCCCAGTCCGTCTTCCCAAACAAACTCAAGCGAAACGGCCGATTCCGTTTCCGGTAGTGTTGCCGTTCCGGAAATGCAGAAAGGTTCAGTTTTATCAAAGACATGATTCTCATCCCCAACAGGGAACATGTCCGCATCACACCGATAAACTGCACCGTCAAACAGCAGTCCTTCTTCCTGCTCATTGATCTCGATCGGATAGACCGCAACAATCTCACAGGTTTCATAATCTTTAATAAAGATCTTGCCAACATTGGGCGTAATTCCATCGGGATCAGGATATCTGAATTCCCAATGCATTTCTGTACCCGGACGCATGTCTTTTCCGAGTGATAGACGGGTATTTCCCAACCCATCGCTCCATTCTGCAATATAGGAGCGAATTTCTTCCGGATCATCGCTTGTGAAAGAACCTTTGACACAAATAGACTGATCCTTCAGAACCGGCGAACCGGTTCGCCGATAGCCCAACCGTCCGCATCACATAAAAAAGTATCGCCACTAAAGGTTGGGGCATTCGTTTTTTGGATCCGGTTTTTCAGCAGATCATCTGCACCAGCGTTCTGAGCGCTGATTTGCTCCTTTGCCGCTGCCTGGACTGCAAAATTACTGATGAAAAATGTTCCAGTTAAAAAGAGCACAATCACTATAAATAGACGATTTTTCACTGATTCCTCCTTCCCTTTTGTGTTCAGTCGGAAATACCAACTGCCCATTTATGAATGTATTAGACGAATTGCAGCTGGGTCAGAGCAGCTTTGCCGTCAGTTCCATCGGTACGGCCGCAAGCGCCTTTGAAATTGGACAATTTTTCTTGGCTTCATTTGCAATTTCCTGAAATGCATCGGCGCTGATCCCCTCAACAACAGATTCGTTGATCAGTTCAATTTTTGTAATTTCCGGACCGGCTCCAAGGTGAACACGTGCACTTGTCCGCAATTCCTTTGGAATGAATCCTTTTTCGGTCAGCAGCGCTGACATAAACATGGTGAAACAGCCTGCATGTGCAGCGGCGATCAATTCCTCCGGGTTTGTTCCCGGTTCTTCTTCAAATCGGCTTCCGAACGAATATTTTCCTTCATAAACGCCGCTTCCAAACTTCAATTGACCATGGCCTTCTTTTAAAGTGCCGTTCCAAATTGCTTTAGATGATCGAATTGGCATATCTTCCTCCTGTCATATAATGGCCTGCATCCATCAAGACCAATGGATGGTTAGATAATTCTATCTTTAAAACAGAATGTCTGTATAAATCATCAGACCGGTATGATAGGTGTACATAATTTACCGAAACCTGTTGTCAAACTAAGTGAACGCTAAGCGTTAAAAAATGAGCCTTTCATTGAAAAAGCCCCTTATGACAGTCTCTGGCAAATTTGGAAAGGATCTCACAAGTGAAACCTCTATGCCTTTTAGACTATGCGCATAAAAAATCCTGCTTGAAAGAACGCTATGAAAGGGGAAGTTTCACCTAAAGCGAATCTAGGCCGCGCCTGAAAATGACAGTTAAATCGACAAGGTCCGCCGAATGATGCCCAATATGCAAAAAAAGATGTCCCAAAGAAAGGTCTCTAGGACATCTATTAACTTCGAAGTGTTTCAGGGACAAACGGTTAATTCTCAACTGTCGCTTTTTTCCCGCCCTTGAACCAGTTTTTCCATTCCTGATTTTCCCAAACAACCAGCAGCGGTGCGGCAATGAAGATCGATGAATAAGTACCCATCAACAGCCCGACCAGCAGGATGATGGAAAAATCACGCAGTGTGGTACCGCCGAGCAGCGCCATTGAAAGCAGCATAAATTCGGAAGTCATCAACTGAGTATTGATTGACCGTTCAAGCGTCTGGACAATCGAGTGATTGACCAGCGTTTCGAAATCCAGGCGACGATGAATCCGGGTGTTTTCACGGATCCGATCAAAGACCACGATCTTATCCTGAACCGAGAAGCCGATCACAGTCAGCAGCGCGGTCAAGGTCAGCGAGGTGAATTGCCATCCCCAATATTGACCCAGCACAGAAAGGCTGATCACAATCAAACCGTCATGAATCATGGCAATAATGGCACAAATGCCATAGCGAAAGCTGTTCGGAATGGAGCGGAATGCGAACCAGACGTACAAGATCACCCCGATCGCCGCTGCAGCCACCGCCAACGCGGCCCGGCTGGCAACTTCCTTGCCGATAGATGGACCGACACTGCTAATGCTATAACGCAGATCTTCCGGTTTTTCGTTATATTTTTCAGCGACAAAGTTGAGATAAGCGCTGATTTCCTCATCATTCAGGAAAGGAGCCCGAACGATGGCATTACTCTCACCAGCAGTAACAACAGTTGCGTCAATACCGAAATCCTGAGTTAAGGTTTCTAACGCTTCCCGCTCCGGTCGATTCTCCGCTGAGAACTTCATTTCGATCATAGTACCGCCGGTGAAATCAATTCCCATCGGCATTCCTTTGATCGCCAGCAAAATCAAACCGGGAATGATCAGGCATAAAGAAAAAGCAAAAAACCAGTAGCGTTTCGATAGAATATTAATTTTCATCTGATCCCCCTTTCTTACAGCCCAAACCATTTGGATTTCGACTCTTCTGAAATCCTCTGGGTAAAGGTCTTGAGCAATGTATTCGTTACAAAGTAAGCCGTGAACATGCTGATGAGCACACCGATGAACAATGAAACAGCAAACCCTTTAACAACGGTGGCACCGAAGGACGAACCGAAGAAGAAAAGGATCGCCGCGGTAATCAGCGTAGCAATATTCGAGTCACGGATGGAAGGCCAGGCACGGTTCCAACAGATACCAACCGCCTGCTGAATGGTTTTTCCGTTAATCAGTTCTTCCTTGAGTCGCTCAAACATCAGGATGTTCGCATCAAACGCACCACCTGTCGTAAGCAGAAAACCGGCAATACCGGAAAGGGAGAGCGTAACCGGAATCAGTTTATACAGCGCCAGTGTCACCATCCCATAAAACAGGATCGCGATAACCGCGACAAAACCGGGCAGCCGATAATAGATCAGCATGAAGAGCACAGCGATCAACAACCCGATCAGTCCCGCACGTAAGCTCTTCTGCAGCGAATCTTCGCCGAGCGTTGCGCCAATCATTTTATATTCAATAATCTTCAATGGGACCGGGAGCGCACCGTATTTCAACTGAATAGCCAGCGCATTGGCTGTCTGGATCGTAAATTGTCCGGAAATTACACCTTGCCCGTCTGTAATGGCATCGTTAATCCGTGGACTGGAGATCACCTTCCCGTCCAGTACAATGGTCAGGAATTTATTGATGTTCTGCGAGGTATAGTCAGCAAATATTTTCGCACCGTCGCTCTTCAATTTGAATGCGATCACCGGTTGGTTGTTATACATTTGCACATTCACGCTTTCAAGCGCTGCGCCGGTAAGAACGGAATGATAAACAGTCTCTTCAGCAGCCGGCTCGGTTGTCGCCTCGGTTTCAGCGGCTTCAGTCGCTTCCAGCGTCGCTTTCGCCGTATCCTCAGCGGATTCAGCGCTGTTTTTGGATTGTGTCGCCTGCAGATCTGTCTTGATCGGAGTACCCTCCGACATGAATTGATCGCCGGTATCTACAAATTCAAGCAGACCTGTGCCCTTCAGCGTAGCCAGAACTTCATCCGTATTTGTCATACCCGGGAACTCCGCAACAATCCGATTCTCGCCAGCGACTTGGAACACCACTTCACTGACGCCCAGCCCATTACTGCGGTTTTCCAAAATCTGACGGGCGGTATTCATCTGTTCCGCCGTGATGGTCGTTCCCTTTTCAACGTCCGCTTCCAATAAGACCTGCATCCCTCCCTGGAGATCCAGCCCCAGATACAGGTTCCCGGTCCGATGGAAGTTACCGATTCTGATGCCATTTTCATGCGGCAAATCGATATATAACGCACACAGGAAAATAACAATAATGATGATTAGCCTAACGACGGGTTTTTTCATACTGCTTTCAGCCTCCTCAAGCTTCTAGGCTCGTGCCAATAAGGCAAAAATCCAAACATTAATTATACACGAATTATCATTTCAGACACGATTCCGGCGTACTACTTGCCGGTTGTTTCCACCATAGGAGCCAGAAAGCGGCAATCAGATAGCCCGACAGGCTGACAAGATAGAGGAAGCGAGTGTTGAATACGTCATATAACAGCCCAAAGAGCGGAGAAAACAGCATGCTGGTAACTGTTGGAACAATGACCGCCAACACTACCAGTGCGGTTCCGGAATGGCGCCGATCCGACAATCGATTGGCCGATTCGACAATGGCAACCGTCAGTAAACTATAGGCGATGCCGCCAACGGCGCGGGTAACAATAATCATCCAGATTCCTGGTAACAAAAGCACCAATCCACGCATGATGGAATTGATCATCAGCGCCAGCAGCAGCATCTGCCGGATCCCATATTTTCGAATTAACCGGTCCGCCAGCGGCATTGCCGGCAGCTCAACGACGGAGCTTACCATGCAAGAGATTCCAATCAAAACCTCTGCCGCCCCCAAGTTGTTGAGATAAAGCGTCTCAAAATTGACAATTCCCAGATTTCCGACGGAAATGATCAGCTGCAGGACGTTGATTCCCAAAAGCGGCGCTAATCCGCTGACATCCTGAATTGCTTTGAAATATTGCAGAGGATTCCTCCGCGCCTGAGCAGACCCGCCAGGTTTTTCACGAATTGCGATCAGCGTGAAAACAGCAGCCAGATTGAGCGCGGCATAAAGAAAAAAGCCATGGCGAATGGAATATTTTTGGTTCATCCACCCGGTTATCAGCACAACAATCGCCCAGCCGAGCGATCCCCAAAAGCGGATGGTTCCATAACAGACCTGTGTTCCGGAGATTACATACAGCGCCAGCAGATCGCCAGTCGTGACATGCGCAGCGGTAAAGATCATCCGCAGACAGTAAAAAATGGCAATCCCAAGAAAAGCGGTTTGCAGCCCGAGCAACAATGTTACAAGCCCGCTCACGATCAGGGTAAAAGCCAAAATTGCCAGCGGGTTTTCGGAATCGACGTGAAGCTGCGTCCAAAATGAGGCGGCGAAAAGGGAGAAAAACGCCCCGGCAGCGATGATTCCGCCAATTTGCGTTCCGCTCAGTCCCTGACGTGCCATGAACAAATTAATAAAGGGAAGGACGGCTCCCCAGCCACCCATAAATAACAAAAAATACATCCGGGTCATCCGGATATCATGCTTTTTATTCCTGGAAACAATCTCCAACATTGCGGTTAACTTTATCAGAAATTATGTTGAGGTTAGCAAAAGAATGATCAGACCCACAGAAATTTTCAGAAGGTTTGCAAATCATCAGAAATCCCGCTTCAAGTTTCTTCCGTTTCCTGTTTAGATGCAGTCGTCGTGCGCGGAATAAAACGAGCAAAATCTCGCGGCTGGGATTTCAGCGCGGCAACAGCGGCAATCGCTTCCTCGCACAACCGAATCTGGCTGTCAAACGGTTCCTGTTTACGGCGATCAACACGATGATAGGAGCCGTCCGGATACATAATCCGGGTACGGTCAGCATCCTGCAACTGAACTTTGAACACCTGAAACACGCGATCGCGTGTTTTCGGATCTTCAATCGGAAACTGCAGTTCGATCCGCCGATCCATATTTCGCGGCATCCAGTCAGCGCTGGAGAGAAACAGATCCTCATGCCCATCGTTATAAAAGTAGTAGATACGCGAGTGTTCCAGAAATCTGCCAACCAGACTGCGGACGCTGATGTTCTCAGAAAGTCCTTGAATTCCAGGACGGAGGCAGCAGATCCCGCGGACAATCAATGCAATTTTTACCCCCGCCTGCGAAGCACTGTAAAGGGCATCGATCAATTCGGGATCCACCAGCGAATTGAGTTTCGCCACAATCCAGGCAGGGTGCCCCGCCTCAGCATTTTTTTGTTCGTTGTGAATCCGCTCCAACGTATCGTTCCGCAGCCATTTTGGCGCCGGCACAAATTTGCGCCAGCTGAGCGGGACTGAATAGCCGGAGATCATGTTAAAAAAGTCAGTAGCATCACGCCCGAAAGCTTCAGAGCAGGTCAACAGACTCAGATCGGTATAGATTTTGGCGGTGATATCGTTGTAATTACCGGTGCCGAGATGCACATAACGACGAATGCCGTCATCCTCGCTGCGGACAATCAATGTGATCTTGCTGTGGGTCTTCAGTCCAATCAGCCCATAAATCACATGGCAGCCTGCCTGTTCCAGTTTCTTCGCCCAATGAATATTGTTTTCTTCATCAAAGCGCGCGCGCAGTTCAACCAGCACCAGCACCCGCTTTTTACTTAAAGCGGCTTCTGCAAGCGCATTGATGATCGGAGATTGTCCGCTGACTCGGTAGAGCGTCTGTTTAATCGCCAGCACGTTCGGATCCGCGGCTGCGTCCCGGATCAGTTTAACAACGGGATCAAACGCTTCAAATGGATGATGCAAAATCACATCTTTTTTACGAATCACCGCAAACAAGTCATCCTGCTCATAAAATGCAGGGCTGGGCTGCGGTAAAAACGGCGGATAGCGCAGCTCCGGCGCGTCAACATACTTTTGAACTTTCGAAAGATAAGTCAGATCCAGCGGCCCCGGAATCGAATAGATATCCCTGTCGCTGATTTCCAGATTCCCTGTCAAAATTGGCAAAATTTCCGGGTCAAAACTTCCTTGGATCTCAAGGCGGATGACCTCACCCCATTGGCGCTGCCGCACCTGAGTCTCAATCTCTTGCAGCAGATCCGCGGCATCTTCATCATCAAAAGCCAGGTCTGCGTTACGCATGATTCGAAAACAGGAAATGGTCCCGATCTTTACGCCGCTGAAAAGACGCCCAATAAAGTGAGTCACAATATCTTCCAACAGAACGAATGTATGCCCAGATTCAGCCGGCAACTGGAATAACCGCGGCAAAACCGAAGGAATTTGAACGATCGCAAACGGTTTCCTCTTCTGTTTCTCTTTCGGGTTTGCGCCTCCTTTCTGCTTCTCCTTTTCAATCCGCACAATCAGATTAAGGGTCTGATTTGCAATCAGCGGGAATGGAGAGCCGGCGTCTACCGAAAGCGGTGTGAGAACAGGGAAAACGGTCGATTCAAAATAGTGCTCTACTACTTTCTGTTGCTCAGCAGTTAACTCGTCCATTACGGCAAAGCGAATGTCTTTTTTTTCCAGCGCTGGCAAGATGGAACGCAAAAAAGTGGAGTATTGCCGCTTCACCATCGAATGGGTTTTCTCAGATATTGCTGCCAGTTGATCAGCAGGTTTCATACCGGAAGGATCCGGCGTTTTGTAGCCCGCATTGAACTGATCTTTCAGCGATGCGACACGGATCATAAAAAATTCATCCAGATTGGAGCAAGTGATAGCAAGGAAATTTAACCGTTCCAACAATGGATTCTCCGTATCCCGCGCCTCATCCAATACGCGCAAATTGAACTCCAACCAGCTCAGTTCGCGGTTTATATACCGGTTTTCAGACAATGCATCTTCGCCATTCTTCGCCCGCTCAAAGTTGACCAGAGAACTCAATTCACTGAAAAAGTTGTCGCTTTTTATCGGTTTTCTGCTCACAATTTTCGCTCCATCGTCAAATAATTTTCGAGGAAGAAAGCTTCAACACAGGGTTTAATCCGAACACCTGTAGAAACAAGTCCGTATGGTTGTTGAAATTCCAGGATTCCAATGTATGATCCTGATCCGACCGAATCAGGATTTCCAGCGTATTTTCAAGCCTGCGTGTTTTCAAAATTTCAATTTTCGCTTTGTGTCCTGCGTCCAGCGAGTTTGCCAGTGCCAGAATACTGATGAGTTTCAGTACCATCAGTTTATCGGATGCTGAGAGCGACTGGAGCATTGGTTCGTTTGGATCCAGATGTCCATTATGAAAGCAGGCGATCAATCCAATCATCCGGATTTCACGGGCATCCAATCCAATCAACTCGTTTGAAACGATGATGTTGTAACTCAACATCCCGTCATTTTCAAGCGAGATATATTTTCCAATGTTATGCAGCAGCGCAGCAACTTGCAGGTAATCACGCGCTTCCTTCGGCAATCCGTGTTGTTTTGCGGTGAGATCATATAGACGAAGCGCCAAATCCCGCACATGACGATTATGCTTTTTATCGGTGCGAAAGCGATTCGCAAGATTGGTTGCCGCCTCAAGTACGTTCTCCGCCGGGTTCCGCCGATACCGATAACTATGTTCTTCTGCCGCCATTTCGTAAAGCAACCCATCCGCCAGATCCAATTCCGACAAAATAAATTGGTTAACGCCTGTGAACGCCAGAATTTCATCAATCACAATACTGGCCGGTACCAACAGATTCTCCTGTTCAGTTGGGATCTGAAAACGTTTGCCATCACTGTAGAGGTCTTGTCCATGCTTCAGTTTCTCAAAAAGCGGTTGAAATCGCCGCGGTCGATCGGTTCCTGCTTTTTTCTTCCCAACCGGCAACATGTTTGATATAGCGCGAAGTACCGCCAAGGACGACCAGATTCTGATAATCGGATCGCTTAGGGCCAAAAGTCCGGTAATAGTTCAATACGCCAGAGATATATTCCGCCATCAGCGCATTAAAATCGACCGAATGGCGTTCCAGATCGCCAAGCAGCTCACGAATCCGCAAGGAACCAAGCCGGAAATTTTGCGTACTGACATATTTCCCTTCGTTGAACAGCGTCAGAGCAATACTCCCGGAGCCGATGTTCAGGAACAGTGCGTTAGAGCTGATCAGCTGTTCATAATCCGGAATCGTTTCAGAGAGCGCGAGCTGGTGATAATACAAATCTTTTCCATTGGATAAAACTTCGACATCAAAGCCGGTTTGCTGCCGGATCTGCTCAATCGCATACAGCTGATTGCGCGCTTCCCGAAAAGCACTGGTAGCAACAGCCCGCAGCTTGAGAACCTTGTATTCCTCCAGCTTTCGGCCAAAATTCTTCAACACCTCGACCATCTGGTTCAGCAGGCGCTGGCTGATTTCGCCAGATGTGAACGTATCCGATCCGATCGGAATGGTGCGCTGAACTTCCTCGATAATCTTTGGAGCAGCGCCGCTCTTCACCTGCGCGATTTTCATAAAGGTGTCATGTGACCCAACATCAATTGCGGCGATATTATGCAACTTAGTCATTTTCGAACTTCTCATCTCCAAAAAAGATTCCAATGCTGCGCGCTTAGTGAATCAACCCGTAGCAATCACCACCGCTCGCCAGCATTCCAATCTGTAAACTGATTTGCGTTTTCAGCTTCCGCAATCTGCTTATCTGCAGGTAATCAATGTAATAATTAATTATCCATTAATTTGCGCCACAAATCAATCATTTGTTTGTAAAAAACTGAAAAAATAAAATGGAAATAAGTACAAAAGTTTTACTTTACAAAGAAATCAAAAGAATCACCTACAAATCCTTTTCATTTAAGCTCATTTTCCTTGCTTTTCTTTCGAGAGCTATTATATTCAACAATTCTCTCCCAATTAATCCCACCATCTTGGAAACAGAAATCGTTTAAAAAATTCTTTGTAAAACGATTAATTACTTTTGAATACTCAAGATAGAACATATCATTTTTTTCTTTTGCTTTATAACCTAATGGTTCTATGATATCAATATAAAAAGTTGGAATATCGGTTATTAATTCCCAAAAGGATTGACCGCAATATTTAAAGTAAAGACCTTTATCAGGAACATTGTCTCTCCCATAGCAACAACCATTAATTGGAATTACATTTATTTCAGAATTTTGAGTACGTAAAATTTTTTGTGCTTTCGTGAAATTATCTTTCATTTTGCTTATTTGGCCTGAATTTCCCCAATTAGGCCCAGATTTTATTGTAATGATGTACCTGGTCTTTCCTTCTGCGATTTCTAAGTCGATTCCTTCAATTCCTGATTTATAACCGCCTTTCGCTTCACCACATACAAAAATTGCCAACTTTTCCAAAAATTCACCAAACAGTGTTTCTTCTTGCGATGACAGATAAGCATCTATCAATGTTTTTACAAAATCTTCGGCTGTTATAATATTCTTTGCGCGAAAAAGATATGGATTTTTTCTTTTTATAACACTCTCAAATTGCAATTTTCCAATTGCAGAAATCCTACTTCGATGGAAACCAGCAATGTTCTCATTTATAAAATTTTTTACTGCTTCAATTTCTACCATTGGAATCTTCCCTCTATTTCGCTTCTTATTTTTTCCTCAGCTAATTTACAATACTCATTGATTACTTCTATCCCTATATATTTCCTATCTAGTTTCAGTGCAGCAATAGCCGTTGTACCAGAACCAATAAAAGGATCCAGTACGATATCCCCTGGCTGCGTAAAAAGCTTAATGAACCATCTAGGAAGATCTTCAGGAAAAGCAGCACTATGTTGTTTGTTTGAGCATTCTGTAGCGAGATGAAGAACATTCGTTGGGTACACCATTTCTTTTCTACCCAATTCGACACTTTTTTCCCAAAACCACTATTATTTTTCGCCTCATCACGCATATTATCTGTTATGCTCAATTTTTTCAATCTTGTATCAGCCCATGATCCAATTGGTATTTTTACAGCATCTTGATACGCATTAAATTTTCTATTTTTGTTAAACTGAAGGCATCTTTCCCAAGAATCGCGAAATCGATTAGGCCAACGACCAGGAAAAGAATTCTTTTTGTGCCATATAAACTCTTCAGTCCATAACCATCCATGTTCTCGCATAGTTAGTATCAGATCCAACACATAAGTACTTCGTTCTCCATTAACGACTTTTTCCTTAATATTTAAAATAAAAGTCCCTGTTGGTTTTAATACTCGTAACAATTGATCTGATATTGGCATAAACCATTCTGTATACGCTTCAGGTTTAATCCCACCATATGTTTTCATGCGATTATCAGCATATGGCGGTGAGGTGATAATGAAATCTATCGAATTGTCTGGAAAATATTTAAGTGCATTGAGACAATCGTCGTTGATAATTTTGTTTGTTTGTAATTGTTCTTTATTCATTTCAGATCATTAAAAATAAATGACATATAACATTATATATCTTTGCTTATTTTACCAAGTAGTTAATGAAACCGGAGCAAGGTCAATTCACCTAAAAACATGCTCTATATTTCATGATAAGATTTATCTCGAATCATCATGAACCGCTTTTGTTATCTGTTTTCTTCAAAGCAGTTGCACGGATTCATGTCGTCTGAGA
The DNA here is from genome assembly GCA_040766005.1 of Flexilinea sp. GTDB lineage: Bacteria > Chloroflexota > Anaerolineae > Anaerolineales > Anaerolineaceae > Flexilinea. Next base: position 70,751 of record JAXGRI010000002.1, read on the forward strand.
GCGGACAATCTGCGGTCTAGGCAAAGCGTGGCGCGTTTGCTAACGATTCCCGTAAAACGATCCGGCAGTCTGGGTCAGGTCAACCTGCTGAGAATCTGTTTTTTCTGAACCCTGACGCAACGCGTTGACGATGTTCTCAATAAAGTCGCGTTGCTTGTGTTCCTCTTCCTGTTTCTGTTTCCGGTTGTGTTCCTCAACGCGTTCCATAATCAGCTGTTGAACCTTCTCCGGTTGGGGAACATAATTGAAATTAAGGATGCTTTCCCCAGCAAGAATTTTAAGCGCCCCGTAATCCAGCATTAGCTGGAATAAACCATTTTTTCTGACTTGAACGCTCTGTATTTTTCCCATCATAGCGACATTGATATCTTTTTTTGAGAAAGGACGCTGGTTCACGTCACTAACACTGTCGGAATCGATCACATAGGTGTCATTCAGCCAGTCCAAAAATGCATAGCCAACCCGAAACGCCAAAACCAACATCACAGCGATCAACAACAGCTTAATTTCCTGATAATCAAACAATTTCCAACGCTGTGCAATCCCGATCATCGCGCAAAGAACACACACAATGAGAAATATGCCGGGAAACAACGTGCGGCGCACCAGCAGCGCCCAGTGAGCCTGATAGACCACCCGATTAGGGTCATCTTTTCCTGTTTCAGCGGAGTTCCCGGACTGTGATGACGGCGTTTCACTGCGTTTCTCGCGCACATAAGAAAAGGAGGTCGGCGTATGTTCACTCAGATAGATCATGCGCGGTGTTGGAACATAAGTCGCTGAGCGCTTTTTTCGTGGCGCCGAAGTGACATCCCATTCCAGCCAGACATACACCGCATAGATCAGAAATCCAAACAGAGCGAACACTGCCAAAAACGGTGCCGCGCGGGATTCTCCCAACAACACAGTAAGGATGAGCAAGCATAAAGCTAGCGCAGCCAGTCCTTTAACCAGCCGCACCAGCTTTTCCTTCAGTTTCTGGTTCGGATCAGAATCCGTCGGACGTTCATAATCCTGCTCATTTTCCGTTGTCATCTATGCATCTTCTTTATGGAATTCCAGTTCCTCGGCATTTTCTTTCTTCGAAATCCGAATCTTATCACCTTGTTTCAGCTCCCCGGAAAGGAACATCACGGAAATTGGGCTTTCAACATATTTCTGCAGCGCTCTGCGCAACGGCCGCGCACCAAACGCAGGGTCATATCCAATTCCTGCGAGCCAGACACGCGCGTTTTCCTCAAGCGTCAGCGCGATGCCGTTCTCGGCAACCCGTTGTTGAATTTCGTTCATCTGCAAATCGACAATCTGTTCCATTTCCGCTATTTCAAGCTGTGAGAACATGATGATCTCATCAATCCGGTTGATAAATTCCGGGCGGAATGTGGATTTGAGCGCCTTGTCAATTTTCAATTTGGCTTCACGATCTTCATCATCTTTCGCGGTCCCAATGAACCCCAGCGTTCCGCTTTTACTGATATATTCCGTCCCGAGGTTACTGGTCATGATCAGCACGGTATTGCGAAAATCAACCAGTTGCCCCTGTCCGTCCGTCAGCCGTCCGTCATCCAAAATCTGGAGAAGCGAATTCCAGACTTCCGGATGCGCTTTCTCAATTTCATCAAACAGGACCACGCGATAGGGGCGGCGGCGTACCGCTTCGGTAAGCTGTCCGCCTTCCTCATAACCGACATATCCCGGAGGGGCGCCAAAAAGCCGGGATGCCGTATGCCGTTCGCGATATTCGCTCATATCTATGCGAACCAGCGCATCTTCGTCCTCAAACATAAATTCCGCCAGTGCCTTTGCCAATTCGGTTTTACCAACGCCAGACGGGCCGATAAAGATGAACGACCCAATCGGGCGTTTAGGATCTTTCAGCCCAGACCGCGCACGGCGAATCGCATCCGCAATGGCATGGATCGCTTCCTTCTGTCCGATAATCCGTCTGCTGAGTCTTTCTTCCATGTTCAGCAAGCGTTCCGTCTCGTTTTCCAACATCTGGTTGACTGGAATTCCGGTCCACTGAGCGACCACCTGAGCGATGTCATCGACATCGACGATCTCATCCAGCTTGTGCTCTGCTTCCCACGCATCGCGTTTCTGATTGAATTCTTCTTCAATCCGCAGGCGCTCTGCTTTGATCTTCGCGGCTTGTTCATAATTCCGCTCTACGCCGGCTTCCTCTTCCTCACCCGCCAGTTTATCAATCATATTCTTGGTTTGTTTCAAGTCGTCCGGCAAACTGAATAACGCCACGCGCAGCTTGGCTGCGGCTTCGTCGATCAGATCAATCGCCTTATCCGGCTGGCGGCGGTCGGAAACATAGCGGGAAGACAAGCGAACCGCAGCGTCCAACGCTTCCTCTTTATAAATCACTTTATGGTGCTGTTCGTAGCGGTCTTTCAAACCCTTGAGCATCTCACAGGTAATTTCCTGGCTCGGCTCCTCAATATAAACTGAAGCAAAACGACGCTCCAAAGCAGTATCTTTTTCAATATATTTATGGTATTCATCGGTAGTCGTGGCACCGATACATTGCAGCTCGCCGCGGCGCGTCAGCATGTTTGAAGCGTCTATCGCTCCCTGTGAGGCGCCCGCACCGATCACGGTATGGAGTTCGTCAATAAACAGGATCACTTCCCCGTTCGACTTTTGTATCTTCAATGATCGCTTTCAGCCGTTCTTCAAATTCACCGCGGAATTTCGAACCGGCTACCATTGCACCATGTCCAACGAGATCAGGCGCTTTCCAGAAAGCAGTTCAGGAACGTCGTTGCAGGCAGGCAATTTTCTGCGCCAATCCTTCCACGATCGCAGTTTTTCCGACGCCCGCCTCCCAATAAGTACCGGGTTGTTCTTGGTGCGGCGGCAGAATGCATCATGCGCAAAATCTCCACTTCGCGTCCGATCACCGGATCCAGCTTGCCGTTACGCGCCTGCTGTGTCAGATCGCGGGGAATATTTTTGCAGCGTTCGGTATTTCGTCTCACCTGATTTTGAAGAAACGTTTTTACCGTCGTGCATCTTAGCAATAATTTCGTATACCTTCGCGCGACTGACGCCAAATTCTTCCATCAATCTGGCAACAGGTGTGCCGCTTTCGTTCAAAATCGCCAAAAAGATATGTTCGGTCGAGGTGTACTCATCTTTCATGCTGCTGGCTTCAGAATAAGCCTGATCCACGATCGGCGCACGTTGGGAGTGATAAAAATCTGCTGAACCGCCGCCATAAATATTGGCCTTGGTCGCCGTGCGCAGCGCAATCGAGCCGATCTTCCATCTGAGCCGTAGAAATGTTCATTTCATCCAGAATCTGCGGAACATTTCCTTGCGGCTGGGTCAGTAGCGCCAGCAGAAAATGTTCTGTATCAATCTGATTCTGTCCCAAACTGCTGCATAATCTCAACAGCGCGCTGCGCCGCATCTTGTGCTTTTTTCTGTAAATCGATCAAATCCGCATCCATCCGTCAATTATTCCTTCTATGGTTCATGGTACGGTTAAATTACCCGATCAATAACATTTTACTGTTCAACACCCGATGCCGCAGCTTCATGCCAACTTGTACCGCTTCAATAAACACAGGCTATCCGGATTGTCAGCAATTTACATGCCATCATCACGGAGCAAAAGAATTTAATTTCAATTTTAGCAATCTCCTGTAAGAACCATATTGAGGTTAGGGCAATTTTTCGAAAACCTGCCAGGAATACTGCGGTTCCCACAATACATCAGTCCTTTCTGCCAAGAACATCCCAAGGGGTGATCATGCCCAACAGAGGGGCAGTCGGATTACTGTTCTACCGTCACGAATATCGCCGCCAGACGGCGAGATTTCTTCGTGTAACTTGCGTCAAACATATTGATCCAGTTCCGCATGTGTTGTGTCAGGTTCTGTGAATTCGTAAAACTCGCTTGAATGATTACGTACCGGTAGCAAAGTCCTTGAACGCTCTGATCTGCATTTTTGTTTTCAAGAGACGTCAGCCCATTTTTTACCGGAGTAGGTAAAAACCGTTCCTTGCCCCAAAACGCCCATCATCCGGCTGTTCTCCATCACCGGCAGGTCTGAAAAGCCATTCAACTCCATCTTGCGCATCACTTCATAAACGTCCTCATTCAGCGTGGTCGTCATGATTTCCATAGCATGGGTAGCAAAATCAATAGCCGTTTTCGGGTTTTCAACCTTCTCAATAATCTCCCGCAAAACGCCAAGCACCTCATCTGAAGGAGCTGACAATTTCCTTCCCTCCGATTAAAGGGTTATGAACCAGCAAGTTGCGGATATCACGGATCGATTCAAGCTCATCGCGATAAACCTTTCCATCGCTCGAATTCTGAAAACGGACAATCGGGCTTTCATAGCGGTTATTGTAATATCTGCTTTTTCCTTTCAAGGTTTGTTCAAGCGTATTATATAAATCAAGAAAAATATCAACCTGATTCATGATCACTCCTCGTTCACAAGATGTTAATCAGGTTAATTATATCGATTCCCTACCCCCTCCTGCTGCCTAAAATAAGCCCCAGCCCAAACAGTCGATGCCGACGCAGTCATCCTGTATAATCCAATTGGGCTTCCGGAACCGATGAGGAACCGGATAGCGCACAGCAATAATGGAATGGTCATTGTAAGGGAGAAAGTATGGAAAAATTTTTATGGCTGGCGCTGCTGATGATAGTGTTATGTCTGGCAGCTGGATGGTTTATCAAAAAATCCGGTTGACCAAACGGCGGAAAGTTCTGTGATTATTTCATAAAGTATGAAAAGGTTGAACTTCAAACCACACAAAACATTGTATAATTTCAGTCAGCACTTATAGGTGTTTTATCCTGTCTCTTCGTTGGTAAATTTGAAAGGGTATTATGAAAAAATCAATTCCTCTCGCAATTATCGTTTTAGTATTGGCGATCTCGACTGCTGTGCTGGGATATATGTACACTACGAAAGGACAAGGGACAACCGCGGCGACCACTTCTCTTGCAATCGCTGAAATATCAGACAAGTGGGCAAAATCAGCGCACGCCGACCCTTCCGCTGCTGCTTTTCGTCACTGGGATGAAAAGAGGCGAGATTCCTGCCCGCTGCGCAACTCCCATTCCACTGTCGGTTTTGAAAGACTACTTCGGTTTGGACGGGTCAGCTGCCGGTGTAACCGACAACCCGGCGCCAATCGGCTCGGTTATCGATTGTTCAGCATGCCACAACAGTTATATTGACCAGGCCGCTTCCGTCAAATTCCCATCAGGGATGGAAGTAGCGGCTGAACCCAGTTTTGCTTCCTGCTGGACTTGTCATCAGGGCATGGAAGGCGGCATAAATGGTTCGCTGGCTTCCAAGATCGGTTCACTGGGAGCCGATGAAAAGTCGGGGGATTTAAGCTTCGTCGGTCCGCATTACCTCAATGTCGCCGGGATCAATCTCGGCTCTGAAGGCAACGCGGGATATCAATATGAGGGAAAAACCTATAACGCCCGCTTTGAACACGCTGCAGGCGTTCAAACCTGCACCGAATGTCATGATCCGCACTCCCTGCACCTGGCAGAACCCGGACTGGCCACCTGTCAGACATGTCATGCTGACGTTCAATCTTGGCCGGATCAACAAAAAATCCGCCGCACCACAAAAGATCTGGATGGTGACGGCAACAAGACTGAATCTACTTATGACGAAATCAATGGGCTGCTTGAGCGCCAACTGGCTGCAATCACAAAGTACGCAGCAACCGTCGCAGAGATGCCAATCCTCGTCTCCGAACATTATCCCTACTGGATCGCGGACGCGAATGCCAACGGACAACAAGATGAAGGTGAAAAACAATACGCCGATTGGACTCCCCGGCTGATGCGTTCTGCGTTCAACTATAAACTGGTGAGTTCAACTTCTGCTTATGTACACAACCCCAGTTATGCCGCTCAGCTGTTGATTGATTCAATCGAAGATCTGGCTGCCGGTGATCCGGAAATTAAAGTGGATGGCATGGAGCGACCGTGACCCAGGAAAAGAGGACTGAATGAACGCAGCTGCAAACCGATCCGCACGGAGAGCGTATCTTACCAAATTACGGACGCGCAGATTCTTTTTTATTTTGCTGTTTGTGCTGCTTGTGTTGTTTCCGCTAATCGTCGCTGCAATCAGCAACACATTGAATGACGGTTGGCGCGACTGGACACGGGAAGCCGGTTCTTTCATGGGGATGCTAGGCCTTTCCCTGATGATTCTTTCATCGGTTCCGATCATTCGCGAGCGGATGATCACCAGCTCTTTCAATCTGGACATCGTCTATAAGTTCCATCACGCCTATTCCAGTCTTGGTTTCTTTTTCGCCTTTGCCCATCTGGGGCTGCTCTGGGCGCACAACCCGGAAGTTGCCAGACTGATGAATGTCTTTGAGAATTATCCGCTTTACGCCAAGGGAGGCATGATCTCGCTGGTTACCGCAGGCATTCTGGTTTATACATCCTATTTCCGAAAAAACTTCAAGTTCGGATACGATTATTGGAAAATCGCGCACTCGCTTTTAGCGATGACGATGATCGTGTTTGGTCTGATCCATACCTTTGGCATAAACTATTATTCCGGACATTCACTGATTCATATTTATTACATCGTCCTGACTGTTTTTGCAGCGCTCTCAATCCTGACACTGCGAGTCATCACGCCAACGCTGCAACTGAACAAACCCTACAGTATCACCGACATTGTTCTGATGAACAACGACACGGCTGAGATGAAACTCGTGTTTAATGGAAAACCAGAGGTGAAACCTGTCGCATACCGCGCCGGGCAAATCGGTTGGATCACAGTTCACCATTCGCCATATTCTTTCCGCAGACATCCGTTCTCATTTACCTCAGCTGACACTGACCATTCAAAAGTCAGTTTTGCAATTCGTAATCTGGGAGATTTCACCGCATCAGTAAAGTACCTGAGAAGCGGCGACCGAGTATACCTTGAAGGCAGTTTTGGGGTCTTTAACCTGGACAAATTGGGCGATGAAGGGTTTGTCATGATTGCCGGCGGTATCGGTATCGCCCCGGTGATGGGAATCCTGCGGACGATGGATGCCAGAAAGGATAAACGGAAAGTCGTGCTCTATTATGGCAGTCGTGATGAAGAAAGCATCGGCTTCTATGAAGAAATAAAAGACATTGCCACTCGGATAAACCTGACTCCAATCCACGTATTGGAACGAACAGACAACCCGAATTTTGAGAAAGGCTATGTGACGCAGACAATCCTCGAAAAATATTATCCCGCTAACAAGGAGCGTTACGATGTCTTTATCTGTGGTCCGGGACCGATGGTAGAGATCATCCTGCCGGCGTTAAAAAATATCAATGTACCGAAGGAAAACATCTGGCCAGAGTTCTACGACATGGGATAACGGTAAAATCAACAGGGAAGGGATACCCCTTCCTTATTTTATTTTTTTAGCGGTTTTATCTTCGATGAAAGGCAGTCTTATGAACGTTAATTTTGTGTTATTTGAGGATTTTGAAACTCTGGATGCGCTCGGCCCCGCTGAAATGTTCGGTTGCGTTGAAGAGTACACACTGAAGTTTTTCTCGCGGGAGGGCGGGCTAATCCGCAGCAAACAGGGCGCGGTACTCCACACCGAGCCGTTCTCAGAGCTTGAACCTGGCAACATTGTGCTGATCCCGGGCGGACTGGGTACGCGCAAGCTGCTCCCGGATGCGGACTACATGGCCGCCCTGCGGCAAATTGCAGAAGAGTCCGCATATTGCCTGACGGTCTGCACCGGTTCCGCACTGTTGGGAAAAACCGGCTTGCTGGACGGCAAAACGGCGACCTCAAACAAAGCGGTGATGGAATGGGTGAAATCAATCAATCCAGCCGTCAACTGGGCAGACAGCGCCCGTTGGCGCGTGGATGGAAAATTTTATACATCCTCCGGTGTCTCCGCTGGAATAGATACGGCACTTGCTTTTATCGCGGAGCAAAAAGGGCAGGAAAAGGCAGAGGCAATTGCTCGTTACGCTGAATACGTCTGGAACCGCGATATGGACAACGACCCTTTTGCAATCGCATGATTCAAACGAACTTTTTTCCGTCCAGTTCATTATAAAACCGGCAAAATCATTGGGAGGCGAGGCGATCAAGAACAATCGAATTCAGCTTTGGATCTTACTCGTTGTTTTCTGTCTGGGCATTGGGGCCTGTTCCACAGTGACGCAAACCGCGCTGCCGAAGGTGACTGCCCCCTCGTCCGCAGATTTACAGGGCGCCGATGTTTTCACGATTCAGGAAGGAGAGATCGCCCAGTTTGCGCAAGCCTATGAAAACGATCCACCCATCTCGTTGAAATTTGAAGTGACCACAATCGCTGGACCAAAATCCACAGAAATCACAGACGCAGCTGAGATCCGTTCATTTTTCGCCGCCTTACAGGAACTTCGACTTACCGGTGAACCTGGTCTTTTTATGACAGACACCGGCGCTACATTTATCTTCAAGATGAAAGATGGGAAGCAGCATACCATTCGATTTATTGGGGCAAGTTTGGAAGTTCCCTCAGAAACCCAGAATGAAGCCGGTAAACTTTATCTTGTCAGCGGGTTTGAGAAGCTCAACGAACTCACTGCCCCACTGATGGAAAAATTACAGTCACTCTGAACAGAGCTGGCCGCTTCGATCTTTTCAGCTGAATGGCTGAATTCCGCGTCAATCTAACCGCTGCCGGTTGTGTATAAAGCTGTTGCAAATCTCAGCTAACCACAACGCGGCAGCGCATTGTTTTCCTTCGAAAACTGCCCCCCGGCTATCCGTGGATCGCTCCGGCGGTCAGGTTCTTAATCAGCATTTTCCGGGCAAGAATAAATATGATCAGCATGGGAAGGGTCGCAATGACCGCGGCCGCCATCATAAGTTCCCAATTTCCCATACCTTCCAGAGTTTTAAACTGAGCGATCGTCAGAGCGACCGTCCGAATGCGGCGGTCTGAAGTGATGACCAGCGGCCAGTAGTAATCATTCCAATAACCGAGCGTCGAAAAAACACCGACAGTTACAACGGATGGCAGGCAAATCGGCAAGTAGACGCTGAACATCCGTCTGAGAATGCCAGCTCCGTCCACCTGTGCAGAATCATCCAGATCACGCGGAACCGTCAGCATAAATTGGCGCAGCAAAAAAATCCCGAAAGCCGCACCAGCCCGGGGGATAATCAGTCCCTGATAGGTATCCAGCCAGCCTAAATCCCGCACTAGCAAAAAAGAAGGCAGCATCAACACCTGAGGTGGAATCATCAATGTGCCGAGAATCAAGATAAAAGCCAGGTTCTTTCCATAAAAATCCAGCTTGGCGAAAGCAAACGCGCCAATGAAGGCGATCGTAACTTCAAGCAGAACACCCAGAACCGTTACCACAATCGAATTGAAGACGGAACGCATGAAGACGCTCTGGCGAAACACCGCAAGATAATTATCGAGAATCCATTTCCGCGGCAGCAGCTGCATGTTCGCGGTAAAAACTTCTGACGAGGGTTTGAAAGAAGTGAGGATCATCCATAAATAGGGAAAAGCCACGACCAAAGCAAACAATCCCAGGAAAAGATACAGGATTCCTCCTGAAATGAGCCGAGAACGGCGTCTTTTGTCAGCGAACTTATTGATAGAAGACATTCTTTTCCCCCAATTTCTGCTGCAGCAACATAAAAGTCAAAATAAACAAAAAGATCATCAATGAACTGGCGCTGGCCGTTCCTGCATCAAAAAAACGGAACGCATTCTGATAAACATAGTAAAGTAATACGTTGGTGCTGCCGACCGGCCGGCCCTGCGTCATGATCGAAACGATACCGAAAACCCGGAACGAATCGAGCATCAGCATAAAGACGACAAAATAAGTAACCGGACTGAGCAGCGGCAGCGTGATCTTCCAAAAAATCGTCCATTTCGAAGCGCCGTCCACGGCAGCAGCTTCACTGGAAGCCTGCGGGATGTTGTTCAATCCCGCAACAAACAGCAATGTTACAAATCCCAGCGATTGCCAGGCTCCGGTAATTGCCAGGCTGATCAGCGCCAACTTCGGGTCATTCAGCCATTGCGGGATCGATTCCTGAGCCATTCCCAGGCGCAAAAGAAAGTGCTGCAACGGCCCAATCTGCGGGTTATAGATGTAAGACCAGACGATCGCGATTACAGAAATTGAGGTGATCGACGGCACAAAATAAATTGATTGGAAAAATCCTTTAAATTTATTAATTCCGGAAAGGACACAAGCTAAAGCCAGCCCACTGGCCAGACTGAGCGGGATATAGATCGCGGTATATTTAAGCGTGCGCAACAGCGATTTCCAGAATTCACTGTTCTTGGCAAAAATTCGGGAAAAATTAGCCAGCCCAACCCAGGTTTGTTCCGGGCTGATCATGTCCCAATCAAAAAAGCTCAGGCGCAGGACATACAGGGATGGATAATATACAAAAAGCAGGGCGATCGCCAACGCCGGCGAAAGAATCAGAAAGGCTGTCAGCGTCCGCCGCAGTTTTTTACCATCAACTTTTTTCATCTTTAGCAGTTTCATCTCCATCGATCAACATTTTTTTTGGCGTTGCTTATGGCAGGCGCACATGGATTCATACGAATCGTCGGCAAATTCCATAAAAACGCCCATCGTGGCTTCGCCCAGATAAGGATCATCGCCATGACAATCACTTCCTGCCGTGACAAGCAAACCATACTGATGACACAAGTCGTTATAAAAGTCCTTTTCCTGTTTTGAATGAACCGGCGTACCAGTTTCGATGCCATCCAAACCCCAGTCCGCATAACGCCGGATATGGTAATCCTCATGCGCCAGAAAACCCAGTTTTTGCATCATGGCGTCAGTTCGGCCGCCGGGGTGCGCCAGGACCGCAATTCCACCCGCAGCATGCAGCAGGTCCATCGCCTCTCGAACATCCCAGGGTGAGAAATCCGCGAACGATATTTCCAATGCCCCTTCCGCCTCATTAAAAGCCGCCATGCTCCGCCGCGCATTATTATCAAAAAGGGCTGCGGCGGCTTTGCGAATAAAACTCATCGAATAAAATGTGTGGAATGAATCCATGCGCAGGTCGTCCAACCCAATGTCATAGCCATAGCGCTTTCGATAGTGATCGATCAATTTCAAGGTGATTGAGATATCATGTTCCTGAACAACAGAAATATGGCGTTGGAGTCCGGGATCCTGCGGATCAACAAAATACCCCAACAAATGAACTATTTTATTTTCATGGTTCAGGGACAATTCAATACCCGGTATAAACGGCATCTCAGCGCAGCTTTGGCGAGCAAGATCAACTTGTTCCTGCGATATAAAATCGTGATCGGTGATGGTTGCGGCGTCCAGTCCGCTGGAGCGCACCATCTGGATCCGTTCCTCAATCGAAACGTTTCCGTCAGAACAATTCGTATGGCAATGAGCATCTATACGCATTTGGCTTCCTGAGGGGATTGTAAATCTGACCCCGGCGGGGTCAGATTTACAAAATCCATAAGATTATCGTGCTTTATTTATTGTGACAGTACAGTAGCAATCTCGCTGTTCGCGTCAGTCAGGGCAGTCTCAGCATTTTTTTGTCCAAGCAAAGCTGCTTCAATATTCTGCATGATCGCTTCCTCAATTCTCATCGCTTGCCGGCTGGGCCACTTCGTCGGCGGTACGACATTATTGATCGAATCCACCGCAAGTTTGTAATTATCAAAACCTTCGATAAAATCAGCCATTACTGCCAATGATGAATTCCGGGTAGGCAGATAGCCTGAATTGATCGCCCATTCAGCAATCGCTTCCGGATTCGTCAGGTACTTAATAAAAGTAGCCGCTGCCGTTCGTTCAGCCTCATTGTTGCCCATCAGATAAAGCGAATTTCCGCCTGCCGGGCTTTTATATGTCTGTCCCTCAGCCGCCGGGAAAGACATGGCAGCTACCTCAGGGAGATTGTCATGATAATAAACCGTTCCATAACTTGAAACTGCAAACATAGCGACCTGTCCCGCCCCAAAGGTTTGCAGCGTTTGCATGAAATCCGCATTATAAAGAATGGAACCATCAGCAACACCGGCAGCCCAATCCGAAAGAACTTTCACCGCTTCAGGCGAATCCAAATTTGGAGAACCATCTGCATTGATTAGATCCGCGCCGCTGGAGCGTACAGCCGTTTCAAAGATCCAGCTATCATCCGGAGCAAACGTCAAACCGTTAATGTTGGTTTCTTCTTTGATCTTTTTGGCAGCCGCTATCATTTCATCCCAGCTCTGCGGCGGTGCCTTCGGATCCAGTCCGGCTTTTTCAAAAATCGCCGGATGGTAAAAGACTTCTGCTACCGACAGCGCCAGCGGGATACCGTACACTTTGCCGTCTGTAGTAGTCACATCCAACAGCGCCGGGAAAAAGTCTGTCAGGAAATCTTCTGCATCATCACCGAGATAATCTTCAATCGGATAGGCAATACCGCTGCCGACAAGATAATCGTCATATCCAAAAGCGATGGAAGCGATGGACGGCAGGTCTTTCGCAGCTGCGCCCCGCTGAATTCCTTCAATGATCGACGCATAATCCTGATAGGAATGCCCAACAACTTTTATCCCCGGATTCGCTTCATTGAAAGCGGCAATCTTGCGTGCCAGAAAATCGCCGGTCCATGAACCTTCGCCATACGGATACCAGAAGGATACGCTAACCGTTTCAGCGGGTTCAGCGGGTTCAGCGGCCTCTGCCTCTGTTGCCTCCGTCGGTACAGCTGCGTCTTTCTTTCTTCTCCTGCGTTACTGTCGCTTCCGCTTCAGTCGGAGCAGCTTCAGTCGGAGCAGCTTCGGTCGGAGCAGCTTCGGTCGGAGCCAAGGTCGGAGCAGGTGTTGCTGCGGGCTTACAACCAGCCAGCGCAAAAATTACCACCAGGATAACGATTAAATAGAATTTTGTGAGCTTCATAATTTCCTTCTTTCATTTACAAGCACAAGTATCATTTTATACCCATTATATCGGGCGTTATGAAAATCTTCGTCAAAGATCGTGTAAATTTCTAATCGATTCTACCATCATTGCGAATTATCCGTAAAGTATAGCGATGGTCAGCCAATATTTTACAACCATCCTGGATTGTCAGATAAGCGACTTATAATCGTTTGAAAATCACCGCGGTTGATTTTTCAAGGAAGCAATAATGCGAGCAAAAATCGCGGTTTAAAACAGAGCATTATCCGGAAATAGCGAAAGAATGGCTTCCGGAAGGGGGCGGGCAAGGATTTTGTCCCTGGGCATGAATGGGTTTGTGTCGTAAAATCACCGCCCTGTATTACGGCGCATTTTATGGAACTTGGTATAAAAAATCCGGCATGAGTATCGAATGCTGCAGTGACGGGCCCGTCCGGTTATATTTCTGCTGGAAGCGGAAGAATAGTCGGTGTAACCATCACTGGTTTTTGAAATTTGTTTTAGAAAATTGCCGAATATCCGGTATAAATACCCCTGTTCGTGTTTCGGTTGGGAAGATTCCCTTTCTAATCAACGCAGAAAATCACTTCACAAAGACAAAAGAAAATGACCGAACTGCACAGAAAACAAATTGATATTCGGGATAAGCTGAAACCCGATGAGCAGCGGCTAAAGGTTTTAGATGAGCATATCCAGCAAGCCGAATACTACCTTGAATTTTAAGCCGTTCAACCAACAGCGCAGACAGATGAAGCCCAAATAACGGGAGGGCTACACCGAAACCAACCGCCGCGAATTTACCCTTTTTTGAAGCCGCTGAACGCTACCTGAAAGGCGTGGAAAGCCGAGCTCGACAAGCTGACGCAGACTGACGGCGGTTAAACAGCGAGCATGTTTCGCTGAAAAGCGATACCGCCGAAGTGGAGAAAATCCGAAAGAATGTTTATGACATCGTGCGCGAGGAACAAACGCAGGGAGGCCCTGCAGGGCGCAGGATATGGAACTGTAAAAAGGCAGGGCGGCGAGATGGATAATAACCTATTTCTCCAGCCCGTTTTGCGTTTGGCTTATCACAAAGAAGGCAAATCTGCCTAATTACCACATTACCACACAAAAGGTATCAACCGACACTTTACTTTTTTTATATACGCTGCATATCCGGGCAACTGTTCCGTTAGAAAAGATCTCTTCGTTTTTAAGACGCAGGATAATTGCAAGTATATAGAACGCCATAGGAATGAGAGCATAATATGACCCCAGTACCAACGCAGAGGAGGTAAACATAAGAATTGCCGCCGTATACATGGGATGGCGGATAACAGAGTATACACCTGTATCAATGACTTTTTGTTCGTTTTGAATTTCAATGATTTTTGAAGCATAACGGTTTTGAAGAAGTGTTACCACGAACAAGGCATAGCTGGCAAGTAAAACGAAAAGTGCGGCAACAACCACTGCAATGTGCACATTTGACCAACCAAACCTATAGTCAGCCGCTTACGCCGAATGTTCCGAGAAAACAACCGTTGTTAACCAGACATATTTTCTGATTATTTCCTTTTCCTTACTTGAGCCTCTTTTGTAGCAATTCCTTGTCTGTTCGATACAGGTAAGTACCAAAAGCCAAAAGCAATACCGCAAAAGTGAGAAGGAACAGCCAAGCATTCCAATATCGGATACTACCCGCACATAATAATAGAAAAAACCCCAATAAAAGTGTATGCCTGACCCAAATCGTCCACCAGCAGCGACAAGCAATTCCTTGTTTGTCTTTGTTTCTTTGTTCATTTTCACACCTCCATGCGTCTATGGAGTGGAGTGCGGCTTTCCCCATTTTTCGTGGTGGCAAGGGTTATATATTACCCACCCCTGAAACAGTTTTTAACCGTTCGCATGAGCAAAATCGCGTCCATATAAAAAAATTACACTTGACAAAATGCTTCATGATTTACATAATACCTGCTGCAACGCGTGTTCTGATCTAATCTGATGCCATCGTAACCGAAACTTTTTATCTATTTTAAGTATTGATTCGGTTATGGTGTAATCTTCCCCTAAAACGCTACTTGTTCGGTAATCATTGAAACCAATGCCGTTTTCTCATTTTTTTGCCGAGATATTCGCTTTTCTATGAGGCAGTCTTGATTCTAACCCGACGCTTCCATCCGCGGAATCGAACGTAAAAAAATTAACCGGTTATTTGCACTGATCCAATCAAGTACTGCTCGTGTGCGGGTTAGCTGCATGGCAGCTTCGAGTCCAGCCAAAACCACAACAAATTATCACCTTTACCGTATCCGGCTAAAAGAACGTTCAAAAACAGCAAGCGCGGTACTGCCATATTTACGCTCGTCAAAACACGTGAACTGCGTCAGGCGAATTTCCTCAATCTCCACCGGATGAATCTGCACGATAATCCAGCCGTCGTCCGTCAGCCAACCATCGTTATCATCCAGGATCAGCAGACTTTTCTGCCACATCTGCTTGTATTGCGGCGGTGCGATGTAAATATATTCAAACTCGCGGTCCGGAATCGTACGCATCACCTGAAAAGCATCTCCCATAATCAATTTGGATTTTTCACGAAAACCGGTAAGTGCGATATTCTCTTTTAATGTCTGATGGGCATTCCGATTGTTTTCAATAAAGCGCACATAGTCCGCACCGCGGCTGAGCGCTTCCAGCCCAATTGAACCGGTTCCGCCAAACATATCCAACAGCGAAGCTTCCTCAATATCCGCCCCGATAATGTTAAATACGGCTTCTTTAACCCGGTCAGTGACCGGCCGTGTGCTGTCGCCGGGAACCGAATGCAGCCGCATCCCTTTCACCGAACCGCCAATGATGCGCGGAGTTGCCATGCGCGCTTACCTCACATCATTGTATGTCCAGAACCGGTTGGCAAAGAAGTTCCAGATCAACACAATCAGAATAGCAATCACCAGCGTCAGGTTATGCCCCACTGTTTCCCCACTTATGATGAAGCCAGCTGGAACAATCCGGTTTGAAAGTTGGATGATTGGCGCCTCGATCGTCAGGAACAGCAAATAACGGATACCAAGTCCGATAATGCTCACCAGGAAAAATTGCCCCAGTTTCTGCACAATTGGTTTTTCGCGCGAATCAGGATATGCCCAAAAATGGTTCCAAAGAAAGTTACTTAAGACGGCCGCGATAAACGAGATGGTACTGGCTGTGCGCGAGTTTGCGGAAGTAAAATGCAGCAGCAAGTTCATCACTCCGAAATCAACAACCGCGCCGATAATCCCTACTGTACAAAAGCGCAAAAATCGGCGGCGTTCTGCCGGTTTTTTCCAAAAATCAACCATGTTTCATCACCTGCTTAAAGTATGGAATTGTATTCAACAGCCCCGCCTCAAGTCCAACCATCGGCTCCCAGCCTAAAATTGTACGGGCGCGGGTGATATCCGGTCGGCGCTGCTGCGGATCGTCGCCTACCCGGGCGTCTTCCAGATCAAACCCGTCGGATTCCCGGTCAGCTGGTTAATTTCCTGCGCCAGTTCAATCATGCTATTTTCCACCGGGTTGCCAATGTTGACCGGCAGATGCTCCTCACTCATGAGCAGCCGCCAGATCCCTTCAATCAAATCGCTGACGTAACAGAAACTGCGGGTTTGCTGACCATCTCCATAAATCGTCAGCGGTTCCCGGCGCAGCGCCTGCTGAATAAAGTTAGGAACCACTCGTCCATCGTCAATGTTCATGCGCGGCCCGTAGGTATTGAAAATACGCACAATCCGGGTATCCACGCCATGAAAGCGGTGATAGGCCATCGTCAGCGATTCAGCAAATCGTTTTGCCTCGTCATAAACTGCCCGGATCCCAATCGTATCCACGTTGCCGCAATAAGTTTCCTTCTGCGGATGCTCTAACGGCATGCCGTAAATTTCGCTGGTGGATGCCAACAGAAACTTCGCCTGGTTGGCTTTGGCAACGCCCAGCGCGTTATGCGTCCCCATAGCGCCAGCCTTCATCGTCTGAATCGGCAGATTGGTGTACCCATAAGGGGAAGCGGGGTTAGGGCTTGCCGGAGAGGCAAAATGCAGCACTGCGTCAATTTTTTTCGGGACAAAAATATAGTTTGATACGTCGTGTCGAATAAAGGAGAAGTTGGAATCATAGACCAAATGTGCCAGGTTCTCAGGATTACCGGTGATGAAATTGTCCATTCCAATCACCTCATTTCCTTCCTTCAAAAACCGCTCACAAAGATGACTTCCAAGAAATCCTGCAGCTCCTGTAATCAGAATTCGCATTGCTCTCCTTTCGGCTCCAATTATTCCCAAATCAAATCGGTCACAGTCTGATCGATTGTAATTTGATTATAGATTCCTGTAAACGGGTTGACCAGCCAGATGTTCCCCTGATAAATGAAAGCAATCCAGCTCTCACGACTGGAGGTGTCCTTTGACCAGATCAACCGCTGCGGCGTTAATGAGTTATTTTCTTCGAGCGGGAAAACAGCCCGATTATTTTCACCGTTTTCTTCCATCATCATGATCCGATAGCGGCTGCTCTCGCTTTGAATCGGATTCAACGCCTGCAGATAGGCGACATAACGCTTACCATCTTCAAAGATCGGCGAGACCGCAGGCTGCGAGAAAGGACCGGTCTCTTTTTAATCGGCAGCGTTTTCTTCTCAAGCGGGTCATAGCGTCCAATATGAAAGTCAGTCGGATTAAACGTCTCGGAAGCACCGGATATATCGCCATGATAGCTGAAAAAGAATCCGCCTTGCTCATCAACTATCCCGACCCCGGGAATCCAAGCCCAGTCACTGCGCGCCTTCTCAAACGGCTGAATTTTGACCAGTTCAACGGTCTCTCCCGTCAGCCGGTCAACTGAGCCAATTCTGCTCGGATTGGCATAAATCAACGACCGCCCGTCTTCGAAGAGATGGAATTCGGTTCCCCACCAGCTGTAATCGCCGTTGTAGGATCCGCTCTCGATAATGGTTTCCTTGCTCATCAACATGCCGGTATCGCTGACAATTTGCAGCCACAAGTCATTGTTCGCCTGCCAGCCAGGAGCGCTTTTCTTCGGCGTGACGGTTGAATACAGAAAGCGCAGCGTTTCACCGGGCAGCCATTGAGCGAAATGAACGACATCCGAAACTCGCAGGCTGATCGGTTGGGCTGACCAATCGCTGATATGAAGCATCCAGAGCGTGTTGAACGCTTCGTTCTGCCCTTTCCGCGAAAACATCAGCCATTCACCGTTAGAGGAAAGGCCCAATACCCTGCCATCAAGATCACCGCTGGTCACCAGCGGAACGCGGTTACCGGTAGAGCTTTCCATCAGCCAGGCATTCCCATTGAGAGATAAATCATTTTTCCGGAAATTTGAATCGGCGCATGTTCCGCCTTAACGCCATACATCAGGATTTCCGGAACAGCCTCACGAATTACCTCACGGGCAGACTGAACCTGAGAAACCAGCAGCCCATCTTCAAAGATCGACTGTGTTGTAATACGTTCCAGTCCGTTTTGCCCGCTTTGGATGATGTAAGTTTCACCTTCAGGCAGCGATTCATTACGCACTGTCTGACTGATAAACGGAACGATCTGTTCGTTCGTTTCTTCCTCCCGGACAACTGCTTTGATTCGGATAATCATATCGTTGGTCAACACTGTCGCCAGCGGAGGAGAAATCACGTCATCCGGATTATAGATCGTCTGCAGTGTCTGCAACGCCTGACGCACGGTTGAGCCATAGGGAACAGCGCCTTTCTGCGTTTCTCCGCTGCGTTCAACATTGACGATTATCTGCCGTGGTTCTTCATCAGCGTTTTCAAGCCGGATTCCGCCGCAGCCGCCAATTCCAATAACGATTAGCAGTATCAAGCAGAATAAAAGACAAGTTCCGGACCGGAAGGACCGGAACTTACAATTAAACTGTGAAAATCCAACATGGGTCATCATCAGCCCATCAATTTTTTGTTCCTTCAACCAACAGCTGACCATCAGTGATTTCGAGTCGGCTGAGTGTGACAAAGCGCAGCAATTCAGGCGCAAAGGCGTCCATGATGGATTTAAGTTGACTGGTCGCCTGCTCTGGAGAAATTTTCATCAGCGGCAGATCCACTTTTTGAACCGTGATTTCGGGCTTGCCATCCACAAGCGTCACAACTCCTGAAACAGCTGCTGTCAGCTTCAAAAAGCTGACGCCCGCTTTCGCGGAAAGGCGGAAACCTTCCGCTTTAAATTCGACTTTTGGATCCGAAACTTTCACATCGGCATTCACCAACTGCTTGATTACAGATTGAATTTCAGCCTGATATTGAGACACACCTTCGCGCGCAGCCTGGGTTAGAGAAACATCTGTCAAGACGAGTGAAATCGGTGAGCCGACTGGCAAGTTGCCGATGCGGGTCGCCTCCGCTTCCAGCTTGGACAATTCGGATTCTGCGACTTGATAAACAGGGGCGAACGCTGCACCGCTGATAAATGCTGCACAAAGGATTAACATGACTGGTAAAATTATAGAGCGTTTGCACATAATTAGTAAATTCCTTTCGAAACGACTGTTGAGTATTATAGCATGACCGAGAATCGCTCAATCCAAGAAAATGAATCAATCACCATCCTCGAAGCCATCCTTTTTTCGGCTTCCGGTCCGGTTCCTTTGGTCCAGATTGCGACCGTCATGGAACTGAAACCCGCGGAAACGAGAGCATTGGTCAACCGGCTGTCAGAGAATTTGAAAGAGCAAAACCGGGGCATCCGGCTGTTGAACCATCAGGACAAGATCCAATTAACCACTGCTCCTGAAACGGCTGATTTCATTGAAAAGTTCCTGGGGATTGAATCCGCACAAAAACTGACGCGCGCAGCCCAGGAGACGCTGACGATTATCGCCTATCAACAGCCGGTTTCACGCCCGGCTATAGATGCTGTTCGCGGCGTCAACAGCGACACCGTCGTCCGCGGGCTGCTCGCCCGCGGGTTGATTGAAGAAGTCGCCAGAGCGGAAACCCCGGGCCGTCCAGTACTTTATGGTACGACAAAAGATTTTCTTCAATACTTTGGATTGACATCCATTGCCGAACTGCCTCCGTATGTTGAACCTGATGAAAAAGAACCTGCTGAACAAAAACTGCTGAAGGATTAGGAAGCGCAGTAAAAAACGTATTAAGAACTGAGAAAACTGAATGGAAGAAAGACTGCAAAAAATTTTGTCCCAAATGGGATATGGCTCGCGCCGAGAGTGCGAAACGATGATCTTGGAAAGCCGAATTACCGTCAACGGAAACCCGGCAGTATTAGGAATGAAAGCGGATCCAGCAAAAGACAAAATCGTTGTAGACGGCAGCCGGGTCAAATATGAAGCGCCAAAGAAAGTATATATCGCGTTAAATAAGCCGCGGTTTGTGCTGAGCGACCGGCCGGCAAACGACCCGCGCCAGACTGTTTTTTCTCTGGTGCCGGATTCCGGCAAACTGTTCGTCGTGGGCAGGCTGGATTTTGAATCGGAAGGGCTGGTTTTGCTGACCAATGACGGAGAACTGGCGAATAAGCTTTCACATCCGCGCTATGAAAAAGAGAAGGAATATCGCGTACTTGTCGCCAAACATCCGGACGATGATCAGCTATCCACCTGGCGTCGTGGAGTAATCCTCGAAGACGGCGATAAAACAGCTCCGGCAGAAGTCGATTTGCTCCGGCTCCAGGGGGATGGCGCCTGGCTTCGCGTGGTTTTGAAAGAAGGGAAAAAACGCGAAATCCGCGAAGTATGTAAACAAATCGGGTTGCCGATTGTCAAGTTGGTACGTGTGCGGATCGGTACGCTGACGTTAGGATCGCTGAAACCGAAGGAGTGGGTACGGCTGAACAACGAGCAAATCCAGAGCCTGCGCGATTTGGCAGAAGGAAAGATCACTGAAAAACGCGGAAGCCACATACGCAGATCCACCAGCCGGACAACAAAAGGAAAGCGCACCGCAGCTGCTTCCGGGTCAAACTATGTCCCGGCAAAAAGGCGCGCACAACGCACGCCCTATTCAGCGAGGAAAAAAAGCTGAAGCGTAGTTATTCTCTATCCGAACCAAACGTTTTTTCAATAACGCGCGGATTCGATTTAAAGCGGTATAAAAAAGCGTTCGGCGCTTCAAACAAGCGTGTTTCAGTAACGGGATCCAGAAATGCCATCCCGGGACCATAGCGTTCGACCACAGCGTTCAGATCGCGTGGTTCTTCAAAACCGGCATTTTCCGGATTAACGTAAACAAAAACAATCTGGTAGGGACGGTTCCGGTCAAACAGCCGTTTCGGAAGTCCATATCGATCAGCGTAATACCACAGCGAAGCATCATCCTCGGGTGCGACAACCAGCAAAATATCCTCGATTCCTGCCGGATCCGCCGCAACGATCTGAATAGTTTGTTCATGCAGACTTTTTTCACCCGCAATAGCCTTCGCTCTAATCACCTGAGGTACAGCCGCCATCAAGATCAGGCCAATGATCACAAACCGTTTTAAAAGTAAACGATCATCCCATTTGACAGCCGCCATCAGCCAATCAAAAATAAAAAGAATCCCCGCTGCGCCCCAGATCAGAATAAATGGCCAAAGGTAAATCTGGGTCCGCGGCCACAAATTAGGGCGCTGAATCCACCAGAGCGGAATCAGCCAGAGCAGCAGCGCCGCCTGGATGGGGATGAATATCCGACTGATCTGTCGATGGAAAACCGTCGCCAGCAGGGCACCGCAGAAGATAGCAATCCAGAGAAACACCGGAACGGTATCAGTGAAAGCGTGAAACCAATCCGTCAGACGTGAAAAAAGCGTCGGCAGAAAATCGCCAGCCGGCAATGGCTGGACAAACACATTTCCGAACAGTGCTTTGAAACCGGCAATGCGAAAAATTGGCAGATAACAGAGAAACGTCAGCAGGATGACCCATAAACCGCTCTGAATGAGACTGATCCAAAGATGAAAGCGTTTCCGATAGCTATTTTCGCCATCCTGCCCGGTAACAGCGCCAGCCAACGCGTCTTCTTTCAGCGATGATAAAAACAACCAGACGCAGACCGCTCCGAACGGATATAACATGATTGGCAGCGTATAAAACCCCACAACCGCGCTCACAGTGAAAAGAATCCACCCGAAACGATTCCGTCTGTGTAAAAGATAGTTCACCAGCAAAAAAACCAGCGCAGCGCAGCAAGAGAGCAGCATATACCCGCGTGCATTGGTTGAGTAATCAATCAGGAATGGGGCAAAAGCACAAAAACCGGCCGCCAACAGTCCAGTATTCGAATCGACAGTGGTTTTACCCAGCGCAAATGTCAGAGATATCAACAGCACACCACTCAAGAGCGCTGGCAGCCGCATCATCGCCGGCGTATTGCCAAAGGTGTGATACAGCAGGTTGACCAGAATTGTATGAAAAACATGATTGTTCGGCAGATGATAATCTGAGACAGCATAGCGCAAACTGCCGCTGCCCCAGGTCACAACCGAATACGCCTCGTCATGAAGGATGGGACGATTGATCAGCATCAGGCGCACAAAAATTCCACTGACAAGGATCAGTAAGAACATCAGCCATTCCGCTTTGGAAAGGCGCATAAAGCGCCTGAAATCCTGACAAAAAGCACGCAAATCCGCCATTAAGTTCCGCGGAAACGTGCGAACCGCGTTTTTCTGAGCTTCAACCCACATGGCATAGGTTTCCGCACCAAAGCGTCCCCAAAGAAGCATCCCGGCAGACAAGACCGCACCAAACGCAAAAAGAACTTTGACAACCAGCGAAACCTGCGGTGTAAACAATTCCAGTGTGCCATCCGGCGCCAGCCAATCGCCAACCGTGCGCAGCGACGAATACGGTACGATGGCAATGACAAGGCTCAGGAAACCGAAAAACCGCCAGAACAGGCCTCGTCTGCTCGGTTGAATTCTCATCCTGCACCGTCCACAAGGTCATCTTCCGCCCTGTCTTTCCTCCGGGTACTGCTGACCAGCAATCCGATCGTTATCAGAATACAGCCGATGATTTTTCCGTGGGGAAGCGATCCCAGCCGCAGGAAATCCAGCGTAATACCGCTGGATAGCTGTCCCAGAAAAATCAACAGCGTCAGCACATAGGAAGGCAATTTTGGAACCAAAATGATGCACAACAACACCGTCATGACTCCAAGCAATCCGCCGCTAAAATCGACGATCCGGGTTGGACTGGCCGGTGTCTGCACTGTACGAATAACCGCTCCGCGCAGCAGGAACAGCAACAACGCACCGCCGAAACCGATCGCGTAATTTGCCAGCGCGCTCCGCAACGTGCCGACATACGCTCCAAGATGAGCAGTGATCATCCGTGACAGAACAATGGTAACGCCGGATGCGAATGCCAAAATCAGCGAAATCACCATAAAACCATCACCGCCGTTCCGAGCAGAATAAAGAACAGGCTGATCACTCGCCGCCGGTCAAACGCAACTTTGGGATAACCGAACAAACCGATATGGTCAAACCACAAACTGGAAAAGGCCTGACCGCTCAGGACAGCAGCTGTTGCCAGCGTCATGTTCAAATTTGAAAAGGCAATGTTGGAAAAAATTATCGTCAGAATGCCGACCAGCCCGCCGCTCCAGGCCCAAAGCGGTACAGGTGCCTTAGACCGCGCTTTTCGCAGCCCAAACGGCAGAATCGCCAGCAAACCCGTCAGATGGATGAACGTGACCGCCGCATCGCCACCAATGAACTGGCTCAGGCGGGCATTGACATCATTCATCAGCGTAACAAGAATCCCGATTAAAAAACCAAACAATGCGAGCATGATTTTAGTTTATCACTTTGGCTCGCTTTTATCGCTGGAATCGCAGAGATTTCATTCAAACACGAGTTTTAGCGTAAAATTGAAGCAGTAATTGAGAAAGAGGAAGATAGATATGTTTGTAGATGAAGCAGAAATCATGGTCAGATCTGGACGCGGCGGTGATGGATTCATGCATTTTCACCGCGAAAAATATGTTTCGCGCGGCGGCCCGGACGGCGGAGATGGCGGACGCGGCGGAGATTTGATCCTGAAAGTCAACCGCAAGTTGAACACGCTGGCAAACTTCAGACATATCAGCCGGTATATTGCTGAAGATGGAAAAAAAGGGGGCGTGAACAATATGACCGGAAAATCAGCTCCCGACCTGATTCTGGAAGTGCCGCCAGGCACCATTGTCCGCGATGCCGGAACCGATGAACTGATCGGAGATCTGGTTACGGACGGTCAGGAACTGGTTGTTGCCAAGGGAGGACGCGGTGGCAGAGGAAACACCCATTTCGTCAGCGCATCTCGTCAGGCGCCAAAAATCGCCGAAAAGGGCGCTCCGGCAGAAGAGCGGCGGCTGAAACTCGAACTAAAACTGGTTGCGGATGTGGGCATCGTCGGAGTGCCGAACGCCGGAAAATCAAGTTTTCTCGCCGCAGTCACCAACGCCACCCCAAAGATCGCCAATTATCCGTTTACAACGATTGAGCCGAACCTCGGCGTGGCAGAACTGGACATGGAGCATTCGCTGGTCTTATCGGACGTACCCGGCCTGATCGAAGGCGCGCACATGGGCGTTGGATTGGGGGATTCTTTCCTGCGTCATATTCAACGGACCAAGGTGCTGCTCCACATGTTGGACGGACTGGCTGAAGACCCGCTGGCTGACTTCGATCAGATCAATCAGGAAATGGCGTTATTCGACGAACGGCTTGCCGATAAACCGCAGCTGGTCGCTTACAACAAGATGGACATCCCCGAAGCAGCAGAACGTTGGCCGGAAGTGCGCGATGAACTGAGGGCACGCGGATATCAGGTGATGGCAATTTCAGCAGCAACAGGCAGTGAAGTCCGGCCTGTACTCTGGAAGCTGATTGAACTGTTAGACCAGGTACCGGAAGAAGTGGTGGTTGAATCTCTGCCGGTTTATACGCCTCCAGAGGACCCGCGCAAATTCACCATCACCAGAGATGAGGACGGAGACTGGCTGGTTCGCGGCGTTTCAATCGAACGCGCTGCCAGCATGACCTTCTGGGAACACAGCGGATCTGTCCGCCGCTTCCAAAACCTGCTGCGGACACTGGGCATTGAGGATGGTCTGCGCGCCGCTGGCATCGAAAATGGCGATACGGTCATGATCGGTGATAAATTCGAGTTGGAATGGGTTGAATGACCAGCCGATTGGGAATCTTCGGCGGGACTTTCAATCCACCGCACAGCGGTCACATGATCCTGGCTGCGGAAGCGGCGGATCAGTTACAACTGGATCGGGTTTTGTGGATGCTCACACCCAATCCGCCCCATAAACAGAACAATCACATTCTGGCGTATGAAGAACGCGCTGCGCTGGTGCAGGCATGTATCGGAAACGAACCGAAGTTCGAACTTTCAATGATCGAGAATGAACGAAAAGGACCGAATTACACAGCAGACACACTGGTGATCCTGCGCGAAAAATATCCGGACACTGAGCTCGTACTGTTGATCGGCGGCGATTCGCTGCAATACCTGCCGGCCTGGCATAAACCGGCATTGGTACTGAAGAGGTTGGATCAACTGGGGGTGATGGCGCGCCCTGGCGATCAGTATGACTGGCTACAGCTGCGCAAGCAGTTCCCGGGAATTGAATTGAAAGCCAAAATGATCGATGCGCCGCTGCTTGAAATCTCCTCAAGCGAGATTCGCGAACGGATCGCAAGCAACCGTCATTTTCGCTACTACCTTACCGATCCGGTTTACCGGATGATCGTACGCAACGGACATTACCGCAACAGGGATTGATCCCCTTGTCGGATTGGTGGATTGATTATTCTATCCCCGAGATTGTTTTTTTAAACCATTTTGCGAATAAAACTTGTGACGCACATAAAATGGCTTTAATAGGATTTATTTTTTGTGCACCAATGGGTTACAGCTGATTATTCTTCCAGTTAAAAACCCGATCCCTCATTAAGAATGAAGGATTATAGATGCTTTTCACTCATAATCTTAAAGACTTACCATTTTTTTAGCGCCCCCGGAGGGATTCGAACCCCCAACCTTTTGATTCGAAGTCAACTACTCTATCCATTGAGCCACGAGGGCCGAACACCTGAAAAATCAGGTGGCAAAAAGTATACCACGATTCGCAACCACAGGCAAAAAACAAGCGTCGTCTGAACTGCACCCTAAAAAGTAGACACTAAAGAAAACAACCTCAGTTCAAACCAGAAAGGCACCTGAGCTCAAAAGGTGTCTTTCTGGTTTTTAGCTGTACTCTCTCATAATTGTAAAAGTAAATGTGATCAGCAATCGTACTTTTGGTTTCCTCGAAAGTGATAATGGGAAGTCAACGAATACATTCCTCCTTCAGGGTTCCAAAGAAGTTTTCAACGGGGGCGTTATCCCAACAATTCGCCCTGCGAGACATGATGGGGAAATGCTATACTTTTGGGTGAGAACATAATAAGCGTGGGAGCTATATTGATGCCATTGGTCACTGTGGAGGACTAGTCCATCAGTGACCTTTTCATTAGCAAGTACATTTCTGAGAGTTAACAAGACCAAATCAACTGTATTGGTTTGCTTCATGGCAAAACTGACAACAAAGCCGTCATTAAGATCTTTGATCACAGAAAGATAAGCCCAACCCTGTTTTGTAGGGATAAAGCTGATATCGGTGAAACACTTTTGATCGGGAGAAGGGGCAATAAAGTACCGTTGAAGCAGGTTCCTGTAGTAGTGTTGCTAGCCTGATTGAACTTGGTATACGGTCTCCGTCTTCTCGCTACAGAGTAGATCCCCATCTCATTCATCTAGCGCAGAATGGCCTTGTGGTTGATTTTACAAAAGGGGATCAAAATCAACCACAATCTTATTCTTCGATACCCATAGGTTCCTCTGGAAGCTCTTTTCTCTTGACATTCTTGTCTGGACGAAATGAGCACGTGTGCCAGGCATAATAGACTGCCCGTGAAATCCCGAAGAAATGGCACATATCCCTCACTGGATATTTTCCTCGGTAAAGTTCAATGACCCGATATCGCGCCTCATGGACATAAGTTTGCGCAACTCGGTGTGGATTTTTTTAGTAACTCATTCTCCATTTCCAGTTTCAGGATACAAGCTTCCTGACTGAGTGGCTGCTTCGGCGGTCACCCACTTCCTTTCTTACACAGCCCTACTTCGCCTTCCGCTCTGTGTTGAGCCGCCCATTTTCTTATTCGCTCTGGATCTCTTATTCCCAGTTTCTCAGCTACCATCCGGTAGGATAAGCCCTCTTCCTCATGAAGTCTCAGAGTTTCTAGTTTTGTTGTTAAATCGTAAAGAATCATTCTTTTTTCCCCAGACATAAAACACCTCACACTTTATTGTCGTATGAGGTGTTTTATGTCTGGGGCTTGATCTAGGGGTTGAGTTCAATCCTCCCGTCTGTTTTTCGAGCAGGAGAACTTAAATTTTCACCGTCCTACCGGTTGCCGCGGATTCGTATGCAGCTTGAATGACCTCAACGGTGCGCAATCCATCCAATGCGGTGATGGTAGCAGGCCGTTTCTCCTGAATTGAACGAATAAACTCATTAATCATCCGCTGGTTTAAATCAGAGCCCCAAAATTCCAGCGAATGGCTGCACGAGTCATTGCGGAAGATGGACAGATTTTGCCGGAAAGCATCAATCTGGACTGCGCCGCGTTCGGTAACAACTTCAAAATTCAGCCCGCCCCAAGTAGGATAATGATCCGGGCGGGACCAGGAACAGTCGATGGTAGCAAACATGCCGTTGGAAAAGCGTAGCAACGCCATCCCAGCGGTTTCAACCGCCACCTCATCCCGATGAAAAATCCCGTTCGACTGGGCGTAAACTGACGCTACTTCCGACCGCGTAATCCAACGAAACAGATCCGTCAGATGGACCATGTGGTCCTGCAGCGCACCGCCGCCGGCTTTCTCCGGATCAACGAACCAACTGCGATATATTCCAGGCATTCGCCCTTCATTTTCAGCCCGAAAACAGTAGGTTTTCCCAAGTGTTCCGCTATCCAACTGATTTTTGACCTCAATAATAGGGATCGAAAAGCGCATCGGGAATGCGGTCATAAAATTCACCTGACGCCGAGCTGCCAGCGTGACAATACGTTCAGCGTCCTCAAGATTCGTTGCAAGCGGCTTTTCACACAAAATATTCCTTACACCCGCCTCGATTGCCATCTCAACCATCTGCAAACGGGCATTATTTTCAGAACAAATAATGACACCGTCCGGCCTTTCCGCAAAGAAGTTATCAAAATCGGTGGTGGCGTAGGTCTGATACTGGTTCGCATACTTTTCAACGCGCGCAGGATCATCATCGACAAAACCAATCCATTTGACGGCGCTTTGTGAGCGAATATTGTCGATATACGCTTCAGCGTGGAGGTGCGCAAAACTCATGATACCAATCCTTATCATTTCAGCCCTCCTTCAAGATCAGCCAACTGCACAGGCTCACCGGTACGGGCTGATTCCTGCGCCGCGCAAGCAATCTGAACAGCCTTTACTCCATCCAGGGGATGCACCCGCGCATCCGTTCCAGTCATCAATGCCTGATAAAAGTCGCGAATCTCAGCAGTATACGGGCTTTCTGCCATTGGGCTACCAGGAAGCGCTACATCCGAAGAATCCTCATTCCGATGGATCAAAGGGTTAATTGGAGCTGTCTCAGCCGAATCGAAATGGATGTTACCGTTTTCGCAGTTGATATCGAATCCCGTTTGGAAATTCGGTGGCGGGTATGCCCAACCACAGGTTACATGCGAGAGGGTTCCCTTCTCATGCGTCAGGATCACCAAGCCATAATCGATTTGTGCGGCAGGTTCAAAAGAGCTGACTTTGGCAGCAAAAACTGTTTTTACTTCGCCGGAGACCCAACGGGCATAGTCAAAATCATGGATTGCCAAGTCCATCAAAATGCCACCCGATTTTTTCTCATTCAAAAACCAATTCCCAACCGGTTTTTTGGGGCGGTAGCTGCAGCGCCTCAGGTGCACCGTTGCCGGCGTCCCGAAGTCTCCCTTCCGAACCAATTCACAGGCTTTCGCATATTCCGGAAAGTAACGGACAACATGAGCGACAAACAAACGAACGCCATTCAGGCGGCAGAGCCGTTCAATTTCCAGCGCAGATTTGAGGTCCAATGCCAACGGCTTTTCACAAACAATATCTTTTCCGGCTTCGGCCGCGATCCGAACCTGTTCAAGATGCAGAAACGTAGGCGTGCAGATATCGATAACATCGACCTCCGGCAGAATCTCTTCGATCGCATAATAAGTTTTCGTTCCATACTTTTTGGGCAGCGGATTATCCGACTTGTTTTGACTCATAACGAAGCCGGCAATTTCAACCGGGATCTCTGCCCATCCAGCAGCATGAGCCGCGCCCATAAAACCCGTTCCGATAATTCCAACCTTCATTTAGAGAGTCTTCCTTTCTTTGATAATCCGATTGTGTTCATGATTTCAGCGCGTCAGAAGTAATCGATTTGATCATCTGTTTTGAGAAAATCAAATAGCAAAGCAAAATCGGAATGATGGACATGGTCAGAGAAGCTAAAACAGCATTCCAGTCTGTTGAAAATTGTCCCAAGAACTGCTGCGAACCCAGTGTAACTGTCGCGGTTTGCATGTTGGGCGCGAGGATCAACAACACCATAAATCATTCCAGATCGGAACGTCATCCTGTCGGCAGCTTTCAATGACTAGCTTTGCGCCGGGTTCCTAAGCAAAAACCGGTACGAAGACCATTAAAAAGTACGATCACACCAAAAAACTTTTTCATATGCACTTCTCCGTGTTGTATGTATCACATAATAATTTATTACTATTATAAAATGAGAAGTGAAAGTTTACCGTTCTAAACAGTAACACCTTTTTAGGACAAACCTCATAATTTCACAATCGAAAACAATGTCAATATTGATTCTTTTTTCAACTCTTTCCTACCAAAACCGGCAGTAACAGGCCAATACGCGTGGCGCTAGGAGCTGGACGAACTCCCAAAATAATCCGGGTATAATTAGGATCGTTTGATTAGAAAGGCAACAATAACCAGAATACAAAAAGGAACAAGGTTATGGAATTTTTCGAAAAAGCGATTGTAAGAACACCTTCTGAAACATATGCAAAAGGGATTACGCCGGGTTTTTTGGAGAAGCGGATTCATTACTTGCCATTGATCAGCACAAACAGTACATTGAAGCGCTGAAAAGTGCGGCTTATCGGTAAGAACGTTGGAAGCTGACCCGGATTTTCCGGACTCATGTTTCGTCGAAGATCCGGCTATTGTCACTGACCGGGTTGCCATTCTCACCAATTTTGGTGCCGCCAGTCGAGCCGGAGAAGTGGAACGGATCCGCCCGGAAATTGAAGCCCTGTATAACAATCATATCGAGCGCATTTATGCTCCGGGAACTGTTGAAGGCGGCGATATCTGCCAGGTGAACGATCATTTCTTTATTGGACTTTCTCAACGCACCAATGAAGAAGGCGCCTTTCAACTGGCACAGATTTTGAAAAAATACGGCTTTACCAGCAGCATCATCAGCATCCGCTCAATGCGCCCGATCCTGCACCTGAAAACCGGCATGTCTTATCTCGGCGAAGATGTCATGATTTGCCATCCGGCTATCGCCGCGGATTCGGAGCTGGACCGTTTCAAGAAAATTATCGTTAAACCCGGCGAGGAATACGCCTCAAACTGTATCCGCGTCAACGATTATGTGATCATCCCGAAAAATTTTGAGGATGCCATTGCCCAAGTTCAGCATGCGGGGTTTAAAACGATTGAATTGGACATGTCCGAATTTATGAAACAAGATGGCGGCCTGAGCTGCCTTTCGTTGCGCATACCGCCATTCTCATAAAGAAACCCTCATCATTCAATCAAAATGATTTATAGCAAAACCGGACGCTTTGCAGAGCGCCCGGTTTCTTTTTTTATTCAACTTATTTATTTTTCGAAATACTTGGCGGTCAGTTCATCGTACTTGCCAGAGTCCTTCAATTTCTGAATTCCGGCATTAATTTTCTCAGCAAGTTCCGGCTTGGTTTTGCAAACCGCGATCGCCAATTGCTCTGAGGAGTACATTTCACCCACGTTTTTCAAACCGCCCAGCGAATTCACCAGACCTTCAGCGACAGTGCTGTCCGCCAACACGCCATCAATCTGCCCGTTTTTCAGATCCATGAAAGCCAGGTCAATCGTCTCATAACCGCGGTAAGTTACCAACCCTTCCGCTTCCCATTCAGCCGCCATAATCGCCCCGGTGGTTCCGGTTTGCCCGCCAATCACTTTACCAGCAAAATCTTCTTTGTTGACCAGCTTGTCATTATCTTCACGAACGCTCATCAACTGTCCGATGGTAATGTAAGGTTCGCTAAACAGCATCTGTTCTTTGCGTTCGTCGGTAATCGTGATGGCAGACGCACCCGCGTCATACTGGCACTGTCCAACGCCCGGGATTAATGCGTCAAAATTGACGTTAACAAACTCAACCTTGAATCCTTCAACTTCCGCAATCGCCTTCACCAGATCAATATCGAACCCGGTCAATTCTTTGGTTTTCTCGTCCACCATCTCAAACGGCGGCCATACCGGATCTGTTGCAACTCGGACAACTCCTTCGTTCGATGGTTTCAGGAAAAAGAACCAGCCTGCTGCCAGCACGACCAGCGCAAGAATCACGATTAAAATACCTTTTTTCATTGTTTCACCCCTGTCGGAATTATTTACCAGATTTTAGCATGGTTTTACCGCGTTTAACTCAGTGCAGCAATTTTTGATGATTGACGATCAAACATCATCGCAGCTGTTTGACCAGAACGCTCCGAGTCAAAATCATTCAACGGAAAATTTCAAAAACCGGTAAGCTGACTTTAAAGCTCGTACACCATCGATCGATTCCAGGGAGCCGCCGAGTCAATATATGACGTCATGCGAAAACCTGCTTTTTCAAAAAGCCGGATTGCGCCCCATTTTTCTTCATGGACTGCCGCTTCAACGCGTGGATATTTTCTTTCCAATTTCAGGCGGGAAAGCAGCAGCGTCACTGCCTGGATCCCAAAACCTTTCCGCTGGTATTTTCCATCAATCAACAGCTCATGCAAATGATAACAACAAGGCTCTTCTTCTAAATCTTCTAAAAGGATCGCCCCGACCGCCATTTCTCCCGCGTAAATCATGAGGACCTGTGCCCGCTGCCTGCGGGCGATGTATGCTAATGCAAAAAATCTGCTCCCTGTGCCACAAAACAAGTCTGTTCTTCCCTCGGTTTAAAGGAGGCAACAATTCGCCAATTCGATGCATCAATCTCCTGTAAACGAACAATCACCTGATTCAAGCCCTTCCTGATGCTGGTCTGCTTTTTTTTACGGTAAAAAAACAAAAGCAATTTTCATAAATTGTCTTTCTTTTATGAAAAATCTTCTGCTAACCGGATAGAAAAAGCGCTACATCGAGATGACTACATACCCTTGCGCAATGAACGGCTTCATACCAGCATGGCCGTTCATATCGTCCAGCAGCGGCATCAGTTTTTCATTCGCCTCGAGAGTTTTCATCATCACAGAACAAACTCTGCAAGCGCCCGCGATCAGCCCCAATTCTCCCGCTTTCAGAAACAGTTTATTTTTCTCCTCATCTAACTGAGGCGGCAGCTTGCAAGCTTCCCCTTCAAAGACCACCCGCACTTCATGCCCGGCTTCCGCAAGATCAATCGCGTTCATCAGCACATGTAAAAAGCACATTTTTTCAGCGCGCATCGCATAAAAAAGATATCGGTTCATCAAATCACCTCCTCTGAAAAAAACAAAATCTTCTGATCCATTATAACCAGCCCGCTACAGCCGCGCCATGTCTGAGCCAAGCCGGGCGCATCGTCCTGTGCTACGCTTGGCCATCTGCTCCCTACGCTTGTGGCTATGTTCTTGCCATGCCAGCGCTGAGGGATCCTTCCATAGAATTGATCTCGTAGGGACGATGATGCGCCAGATTGGCGGGTATAATAAATCTGGGAAATTAATAAGGAAGCGGAACCAACTCCAAGACCGATTCTCCGTTTTTTTTGCAGCAAAAGGGGATTCTGCTGAGATTCGGTGTTTCACAGACATTTTTTATCCTCCAGCAGGAGCGTGAGTTGAAGAGAGTGGAAATGAGACAAATTGACATTTACGACGGGCGTTGGGCTTCCGCTCACAAATTATTACGCCCCATTATGGGAGCGTGGATTGAAATAATTGACAATGCTTTAAAAAACTAAAGCAACGTTGCTCCCCTTGCGGGAGCGTGGACTGAAAGCTGTTCCTCAAAAACCGTTAACAGAATTAGCCACCGCTCCCTTGGACGAACAGAAGGAGTCGGACAGTATGATTTTAGAAGTAAAAGCGATCGGGAATCCGGTCTTAAGGCGCAAAGCCGCCAAAATAAACAAAGTGGACAAAACGATCCGTCAGCTCGCCAGTGATATGCTCGAAACGCTGCGGGAAGAAGGGGGCGTCGGACTGGCAGCACCGCAAATTGGTCAATCCATTCGCCTGATCATTGTTGAATATCCGGAAAACGATGAAGACGAAGATTCCCCTATGAAAGTTTACAAACTGATCAACCCTGAAATCATCTGGCAGTCAGAAGAAACGGTCATCGGCGTTGAAGGCTGTCTCTCAATTAAAGGGTTGGTAGGTGAAGTCGAACGCGCCGAGTCCATTCGTGTGAAAGCGCAGGGAATCAGCGGCAGGCCCTTGCAGATTGAAGCCAGCGGCTGGCTGGCACGCATCTTCCAGCATGAGATTGACCATCTCGAGGGCATCTGTTACGTAGATCGGACAGAAAAGGTCTGGGAATTGACCGAAGACTCCGAAACGGATGACGAACCGGATTCCGCGCCGGAAGGTCCGCCCTCTGAAAAACTCGCAATTCGTTAAGGGACGAAGCCATTTTTCTCCATGCGGCTCAACAAACTCTGCCTGACAAACTTTCGCTCCTACACACGGCTTGAAACGGAAATTCCAGCTGGAATTCTGCTGCTTTCCGGTGGCAACGCGCAGGGAAAAACCAGCCTGCTGGAGAGTCTTTTTTATTGCGCAACCTTCAGCCCAATCCTGGCACAAAACGATCGCCAAATCATTCATTTTGAGGCGCAGCGCGAAGCGCTGGCAGTGGCACGGATCACCATCGATTTTGAACGCGACCATGCCGATCATCAACTGGAAGTGCGCATCATCCAGGAGCCAAACGGGAAAAATGGTCGGATCCGCAAAGAAATCCTCTTGAACGGGCAAAAAATACGCGCGCAGAAGGCTGTCGGGAAATTTCCGGCAGTGCTTTTTGTTCCGCAGATGACAGCCATCATCGAAGGCGCACCGGTTGAACGTCGCCGCTATCTGAACATCTTTCTGTCCCAATCGGTGCCGGATTATGCCCAAGCGCTGACAGAGCACAAACAGGTGCTGCAACAACGCAATGCGCTGCTCAAACAAATTGCGGAAGGGGCGGACAGACACTGGACAATTGGATTATTGGGATGAGATGCTGATCAGCCGAGCGTCCTGATCACTTACCACCGCGCTCAGGCGCTGCGGCGCTGCACGCAATATGCAGCAGAAAACCACATTGACTTAACGGCCCGGCAGGAAGCACTCTCAATGGTCTACGAACCGGCGCTGGGGCTTTCAGGGCAAGCTGCCATTGAATTGAACGGCAGTGAATCACAGCCAGAAATCAGCGAACAGATTAGTGCAGGGCTAAAAACCGCTCGGCCAGCGGAAATCAGCCGAGGGGTGACGCTGATCGGCCCGCATCGCGATGAGTTCCGAATTCTCGCCAATGGCATTGATTTGAACCGCTTCGGTTCCCGCGGACAGATTCGAACTGCCCTGCTTTCATTGAAGTTTGCCGAAATCCGCTGGGTCACAGAACACGCTGGTGCCGAACCAATCCTGCTACTGGATGAAACACTGGCGGAACTGGATGAGCAGCGTCGTGCAGACCTGATGAAACGCCTTGATGAATGCCGACAGGGGATTTTGACGACTACCGACCTAGCTCATTTTTCGGAAGCGTTCACCGAACGGCATACCGTTTGGACAGTCCAGAACGGCATGCTTTGCAAGCCGTGACATTGCTTGCCGGACGGGCGCAGCCGGTTGACGCACTGTTTGGACATCTGTCCCCTGCTGGTACGGTTATATTTGGTCAATGAAGGCTACTCCTGCACGGAATAAATTCGAAACAGGCTATCCTCTTTCAATCATTCCTTCAATTCTTCATCCATTCCCAACGGCTGCTTTTTTATTTTTGCAGAATGGCGCGGATATTCGTCCGGCGTCCTGCGCGCCTTCATTACCCGAATCAACGACCGTTCTCCAACATCCGGACCCAATTCAAGCGGAATCTCATCTGCCCGCCCGCCGCCTAATTGCACAATGGCGGGCTTCGCCTGCGCCAGCTCACGCGTCGCTGAATCACCTTTCTGTGCGACGAACATTCCGCCGACATGCACCAATGGAAGCAGATATTCACATAAAATCGGCAGTCCGGCAACCGCCCGAGCCGCCGCAACATCAAACTGTTCGCGAAACCGCGGATCGTGCCCCAACTCTTCGGCACGTCCCTGTACCACCTGGCAATCCAACCAGCCAAAATGGTCAACTATATGCTGGCAGAATTTCACTTTTTTCCCGATTGAATCCACCAACGTCAGGCGCAACCCCGGGAAAACGATCTTTAGCGGAATTCCGGGGAACCCGGCGCCGGTTCCAACGTCAATCAACGACTTTCCGTTCAAATTGCCTGTCGCCAAAGCCACTGTCAACGAATCCAGAAAATGTTTGACCCGGATCGCTTGCGGCTCGCGAATCGCCGTCAGATTAAAACGGCCATTCCATTCCAGCAAGTCCGCCTCATATTGCTGAAACGCAGCACGCTGACCGGAAGAAAGCGCAATTCCGAGGATCTCTTGCGCCTGATCAAACCAATCATGTGAGGTTTCGTTCATGCATCATTCCTGTCCGCCATCAATTCTTTAAATTCCTTTTTCGTTTTCTCGACCGAAAATCCACAGACCGGGCAAACCGACAAATAATTCCGTTTCAGCGGAATCAGCCGGATAAAAAACAGCGAAAACCACAGCGTATTCTCCACCAATTGCCATAATCCTTCATTGTTGCAGTGTCCGCAGCGAAACATGCCTTCCGAACCGAAATGCTTTTGCGCGGTATGGATTCCAAAAATCAGCATTTATCAGCCTTTCTGTGCCCGGCAAGAGAGAATCATCCGTTTATAAACACCGAGGCAATCCTATTTTAACAAACCCTCGCCGCTGTGACTACTGGCAATATTGACGATATCCTCATTGGTTTTCTGCTCTGAGCTGGTCTGATAGCGGATAACGAACACCAAACGAGCGATTAATTACACATTTCCACGGACAAAAGAACCAAGCTTAAATCCCAACCAAAGCTTGGCACAGTTTTTGCAACATAAGGAGCAGACTCATATTATTGGCACCTGATTCTTCACAGGGAGGGCGCATGGCAAAACGAAGAGCGTTGGGAATGGATGTCAGCCTTTGGCAAGGAAACGTAGATTTTAAAAAAGCCAAACGGGCTGGGGCATCGTTCGCAATCATAAAAGCCAGCCAAAACGTCTGGTACGACAAAAAATTTAAACAGAACTGGGAAAACGCGCGCGATGCGAAAATTATCCGCGGCGCCTATCATTTCTTTGACATGCGCGACGGCTCAAAATCTCCCAAAGAACAGGCACGTTATTTCGCTGAATTACTGAAGAATGACATGGGTGAACTGCGTCCGGTACTGGATTTCGAATCGCCCGGGGTCAACGGATATCCGCCGCTGCCGGATCATGACACTTGTGTCCGGCATGTGGTTGACTTCATGAACGCCTTCTATAAACAAACCAATCTCTACCCAATGCTTTATACCAACCTTGCAGGTATTCAGCGGCTTTCACCGCTGAGTCGCTTCCTTTCGGCAAAAGAATTATGGATCGCCTGGTATTACCTGAAATCGCGGACGCCAAAAATCGGCACCTGGCCGCGTTGGCGCTTTTGGCAATATAAGACGACCGGCAACGGACTGGCTTTCGGAGCCGAGTCAAAAGGGCTGGACATGAACGTGCTGAACGGTACGGAAGCAGACCTCTATCGTTATGTAAACGCGTTGGGTATTTCGAAGACCAAACTGACCTACACCAAAACCACCAGTGATTTCCTGCCCGAAATCCTGCGCGGGGATCTGGCGAAGGAAATGAACGATCCCCAGGTCTTTATGGATTCGTAATCTTCTCTCGTTCTCTTCGGACAGAGTAGACACCATTGCATGGAAAGCACCCCCGCCCCGGGGTGTTTTCCATTTAAACAGAAAGAGCCAACAAGGAGGATCGAACTCCTGACCTGACGTTTACGAAACGCCTGCTCTACCATCTGAGCTATGTTGGCTTGCCTGACGATGTTCAATTATACCAGCATCTGGTCGATGTCAAACAAAAAAAGTATCGAATAATACGCGGGGATGTCCGCTCAGCTGAACCATTTTCTGGAATAACTCAACAAAGAACGAGACGGTTAATCGGGATTTTTTCCTCGCTTAATGCTGCAAGAACAGTTCATTCCCCCCGCTTGATCTGTGAGCGTCGGTCCGCGCTTTTTTACCCTTTCCCATGCTGTTTTACATTCGATAATATGGGACATTGCCTTATCTTACTCATCTAAATCCACCGCGCGTTTCAGCGAGCTTTTCCCATATTTGACACGAATCTCATCCAGGGCGCGCATCAGTGAATCTTCGCGCTGATGAGCGGATGACAACAGGGACAGCTGTTCCCCTTCCGCTTCGATGACATTAACGCCAACGCCGATCAACCTGATCGGCCGTGGGTCTTTCAACCAGATGTTATCAAACAGTTTCTGAGCATATTCATTAATGCGTGCATCCTGGTTCAGCGGCTCATCTGTCTTAATTTGGCGGGTCAACGTTGTGAAATCACCCCAGCGC
Organism: Flexilinea sp.; assembly: GCA_040766005.1. Classification (GTDB taxonomy): domain Bacteria; phylum Chloroflexota; class Anaerolineae; order Anaerolineales; family Anaerolineaceae; genus Flexilinea. The sequence continues at coordinate 108,710 of JAXGRI010000002.1, forward strand.
AGTTTGATCCGCACAACATTCCCAGCCAATCCGGCTTTGCGCAGCCGGAAGCCGACCCGATCCGCCTGATGCTGAATTGTGCGCCGCAATGTCTTCTCGTCCAAAACATCCGTTTCGAATGTGATCTCCTGGCTGATTGATTTCGCGGTTTCCGGCGCATCATGCACTGGGCTATCGTGGCGCCCGTTAGCCCGTTCGTGCAGATCCACCCCCATTTTTCCAAAACGCGCCTGTAACAAGGAAAGCGGATAATTTGCCAACTGCCCAATGGTACGGATCCCAAGCCCATGCAGCACTGCTGTGGTCTTCTTGCCGACGCCCCAAAGCTCTTCCACCGGCAGCGGCGCCAGGAATACTTTCTCTTCGCCGTTCGGTACCCATTTTATGGCATTAGGGTATGTTCCGCTCTTGACTGATTTCTTACCGATATTGTTCGCGATTTTAGCGATCAGTTTGTTCGATGCTGCCCCGATTGAACAAGGGAGCTGTGTTTTTTCATTAATTTCACGCTGTACCATCCGCGCGATATCGACGCTTGGCTGCGAAAGATCTGTCATATCACAAAACGCCTCGTCAATCGAAACTTGTTCGACCAACGGCGTCAGATTATTCAGAATCGCCATCACCTCAGCTGATTTGTGGGAATAATTGCCAAAGCTGCTATGGACAACAATCAAACCGGGACACTGGCGTACAGCCCGAGACATGGGCATGGCAGAATGGATGCCAAATTTGCGCGCCGGATAGGAACAAGATGCCACAACTCCACGTCCGTCCGGTGATCCGCCAACAGCAAACGCCTTACCTTTAAGCGCAGGATTAAACAGTTCTTCCACCGCACAGAAAAACGCATCCAGGTCCAGATGAAGGATCTTACGATATCGCCCCATTTGTTCTATTGTATCTCAAATATAGAACATGGTGCATTGGCGGAACTGATGACCGGCGCGACAGTCGAATATTACGATTACGGCGAAAGCTACGACGAAATGATCAATAACGATCATCTTTCTGCCAGAGCGGCGAAATATGCCGTCGAATATTTTGGCGAAAAACCCTTTGAAAACGAAAGTGATTTGGGCGGCTCAATTGACATGGGTAATGTATCCGTCCAATGTCCAGCCATTCATATGCTGGTTGACATCACCGATGGTGTTCCGATACCGTTGCATACAGCAGAATTCCGTGAAGCCGCTGCTAGTCCCTATGCAGACAAAGAAATTTTACGAATGGGGAAAGCGCTTGCGCTGACCGGGCTGGACTTGCTTGCGGATGAAGAGTTTCGCAAAGCGGTTCGGGCAGAATTTGATCAAGCCATTCAATAACTAATTTACGAACATCTATCATTCCGGTTAAAGTGCATAGAAACTATGCACTTTTTTCCTGTATTTGGCTGTCCTACCGCCACAAACTTGCTCCCGCCTTTTACAAAAGCCCATTCCTATGTTCAGCATTGCGAATCACCAAGCGAAAGACAGCTTAAAAGCGGAAATGAATTACACCGGATTCGACAGGTAGCAGTAAGATCAATCAAGTGTTTTTCAAAAGCGGGCAACGTTCTCAAAATCCAGCCGGATCAGGTTTCTCGTCTGAGCGGATACAGCGCAGAAATCAGCGGAGCGGAGTCCGGGGATCCAGACGATCTCCGAACCATCCGTGACCAACGGATAATTCACTCTCAACGCTTGCAGGATTTTTGGTTAATCCAAAGTCAGACAATTTCTGTCGTTTCCCACCGCTTCGAACGGGCGCCAACGCTCTCCCAAGCGTCCCGCTTCGCAACTGCAGCGGAGCGCAAATCTTCTCAGCATCTACCAGACATATTCTGCCGCTATTATCGGCTGCAGCAAGAATCTCATCCAGTTCCGCCGCTTCTGCAGAAAACGACTGAACAGTCAGTTCCCAGTTCTCAAAACGCAAAACGCCTTGAACCGGCAGCGTTTTTTCCTCAAAATCCGTCGGAAGCTGGAGTTTATCCAGATTCGGGACAATATCGTTGTGCGCCAGCAGCAGGTGCCCCGGAAATTTATACAGCGTCATTTTTTCCGGAAACGGCGGTCTGGCGAAATCAGACGCATTCCGCCAAAAGGATAACCCCTGCAAAATACAATCCGACCCAAAATCCGTGAATCCCGCCGCAGCTGAAACAAAGCACGCCGCAGCAGATGAGATTGAAGTGCCCACTCCGGATAGTTTATAAATTCGTTTCGGCTGAAAACAATCTGCCGCGGGAAGTGCGTTCCGCAATAACCGTGTTTTCCCAGGCGTCCGCGATAATGCCTTCCAACAGTTGCCAATCCGATTGCAATACGCGCGTTTCAGGCCAGCGCTTCACTGATCTGTGGGTTGTAGTCGGCTGTCAGCTGCGGCAGCAGTTCGTTACGGAGCCGGTTCCGCAAAAAGTTGACATCAAAATTAGATTGATCAACAGCCGGAACAATGCCGTTTTCATGACACCATGCGTCAATCGTCTGGCGCCGGGTTTCCAGCAACGGGCGAATCGAAAGCGGGATTGTTTCAGACCAGGCAGACGGCAACTGAATCGGTGCCATTCCGCATAATCCGCGCATACCAGAACCGCGCAAAAAATGCATCAGTACTGTTTCTGCCTGATCATCCAGATGATGTCCGACCGCAACCGCACGTACGCCTTGTTTTTCTGCGGCTGAAAAAAAGAAAACGATAGCGGCAAATGCGCGCTGCTTCTTCAACCGATTTTTTTCGCGGTCGCAAACCCTTGCACATCCGCTGAACCTTCAAGAAACGGAACACCCCGTTCCGCGCAGATTTTACGGGCCCGTCTCAACTTCAGTGCAGCTTCGGACGAAGTCCATGATTGAAAACCACCGCCGTCACCGGAAAACCGGCTGCCCGTAAATGAGCGAGTAAATACAGGCTGTCCGCTCCGCCGAAACGCCAACGAGGATAAAAATCCTGATCGGAAAGACGGCAAGTTTCCTGCAAAAACAAGCGAATTGAGCTGAGTATCGGGAATCATGAATGTGCACCTCATCGGGAAATTATATCAGGGCATGGCTGCCGGAAAATCCAGCGGACATGCCCTGATCATGACGAGTAGAAATCGTGGTTTCAGAGAGATCGGCAAACAATGCCAATGGCCCGATGATCAAACCAGTCAGCGACGCACCAGTATGAGCACCCAAAACCGGCGCAACCGGAATGACTTCCCTCAAAGACAACATTCATTTTTTCCGTCACGCGCTGTTCCATAATATCAATCCCTTCAGGACATAACCCATGAACGATCTGAGCCCGCAGTTTTTCCATTCGAACCGTATTGATTCAGGTTGAGCTCCGCCAGCTGATTAATAGCGCGCTTAAAGGTTACCGCCTGTCCTGCATTATTATAAGTTCCGCGTTCGTGTTCAACTTCAATAATCGGCTTGATATTCAGTACCTGCGCCATCAACCCTTTGATATGGCTGACTCTGCCGCCATGGATTAGATAACGCATCTCTTTCAAGGTAAACATACCGTTCACCTGATCACGGATTTTCTCCAGTCTCTCCAGTATTTTATTGATCGGCCAGTTTTTCACCGCTGCCAACGCCGCAGCCTGAACCTGCCAACCGAGTGCCGCCGAGAGCGTTTTGGAATCCCAAAAAGTAATATCCGCTTCAGGAACCATTTCAGCAACCACTTTGGCAGAATTGAGCGTACCACTCAGCCCGGAAGAAATGTGGATTGAGAGGATTTTATCGCCAAAGCGCCGCGATCTTTCGATAAATTTTGGCAAAATCGCCTGCGGAAGCCTGAGAAGTCGTAGGATAATCCGACGAACTGGTCATTTTCTGATAAAAGGCTTCCGGTGTAATCGCATTTTCTTCATCAAAGTGCTCGTTCCCCAGCACAATCCTCAGCGGAGCGATGTGAATCGGAAGATCTTTTTTCTGATTTGCAGAAAGATCAGCGCCACTGTCTGTAACAATATGAAGCATAAAAAAACCTCCATTAATAAGCCGCAAAGCCGATTAGTTCCAGCTTTAAGACAAAATATCCTGATAGGATTATATTTTACCTTTTCTTCCGAATTGCTGCTCAAGCAAATTAATGCTGAGATGAATCATCGTCGGTCTGCCATGCGGGCAAGTCCGCGGTGAAACGCAACTCTCAAGGTCACGCAGCAGCGCACGCTGCTCTTCCTCTGAAAGCGTCTGTCCTGCCTTTACCGCCATCCGTTTGCAGATTCTGGCAGCGAGCAGGTTCTCGATTTCTGCCTTCAACGGTTCTTCATCTTCCTCAATTTCTTCAATGACCGCCTTAACGGCCGCCGCTGCATTCCCTTTTTTAAAAATCGCCGGGAGCGCCAACACTCGAAAAGCGGCAGGCCCAAAAGGCTCAAGCCGAAATCCAAGCTTTTCCAACACCGGAATACTGTTTTCCATCAGTTCAGCCTGCCATGGGAGCAGGTGTACAATCTCGGCTTCCAACAGGTGCTGGGAAGGCAGCCGCGTTTCGCTGGATTCGAGCAATTGTTCGAAAAGGATTCTTTCATGCGCAGCATGCTGGTCAATCAAATACAAGCCATCCGGTCCTTCTGCGAGCAGATAAGTGCCGCCAATCTGGCCAATCCAACGCAGAATCGGGAATAACGGCGCGTTGGGAGCCAAAACCCCTGGCTGCGCTTCCTGCGCAATCACCCCGTTGCCGACAAAACCCGTCTGCAGCGGTAAATGCCCGTCGCTATCCTCATTCTCAATAGCGCGCGCCATGTTCCAGGCAGGATCAATCTGCGATCCGGAAGATGTCTGCCTACTTTCAGTCTACTCCTGCCGCCAGGTCTGCCACTGGCGCGGCGCTGAAATTTCCGGAACCGGAGACTGAGCAATCAATCCCATTCGAACTGCCCGGTGCACAATACTGAAAACACGATCTCCGGAACGAAAACGAATTTCAGCTTTGGAAGGATGTACATTGACGTCAATCTCTTCAGGATCAAGCGTCAGGAACAGAGCGGCGATCGGGTAACGCCCGATCATGATCAACGACTGATACGCCTTCACGACCGCTGCGCTAAGCTGCGAGTCCTGAATCCAGCGACCGTTGACAAAAAAGCTGATCTCACGCCGGTTCGAACGGGTGAGTGCCACCGGACTGATAAAGCCGCCTACCGTTATTGCCTCATCAGACAGATTGATTTCAAGCAACTGCCTGGCAATTTGAGCGCCGTAAATAGCAGCCAGCACTTCACGCGCATCCCCGTTACCTGAAGTCGTAAGAATTGTTTTTTGATCGTGCGCATACGTCCAGCGAATTTTTGGATACGCCAGCGCGTAGCGTGAAATGAGTGTATCAATCTGATTCTTTTCTGTCACGTCGCTTTTCAAAAATTTATAGCGCGCGGGAATATTATAAAAAAGATCATCTACTTCAACAATCGTACCGACCGGCAGGCTGACGACCTGGCTCTCATGAATAACGCCCCCGTCAACAACAAGTTTTCCTTCCGGCAGCCGCATTGCCGGTACGCGAGCTGATTCGCAACCGGGAAACCGCGCCTGCCGCAGCCAGTGCCTCGCCGCGGAACCCAAGCGTATGAATATGGAACAAATCATCCGCCTGATTCAGTTTGCTGGTGGCATGCCGCTGAACCGCCTGATGCAGTTCGTCCGCTGGGATACCAATCCCATTATCGCTGATTTCTATCCGTTTTTTGCCGCGCCCTCAATTTGCACCGAGATCGTATCAGCCTGAGCGTCAATCGAATTCTCAATTAATTCCTTGACAACAGATACCGGGCGTTCAATCACTTCTCCGGCAGAAATCTTGGAAATTACCTCATCGGAAAGCAGACGAATTGTCATCCCGTTTGCATCCTTCTTTTTCGTTCCGAAACTGCTCATCTACACCGTTCCTATACTGTCTCCAAAATCAGCAAAAGATGCTGACGGTAAGTGTAAATCCCAATGGCGAACAGAATCACCAATTTGGACTCGTTTTCGCTGGCGGAATACTTCTGGCTGACGATAAACATATTGATCGCGGTCGGCAGCATGGCACAAACAACCAAAGCCGTCAGCCACCAGTGATCCAGGGAAAGACGTAAGTCCCAATCAGCCAAGCAATCGTCGGCTGAACCAGCAGCTTGAAAAGCGTCACTGTCAAGGCTTGCCGTGCTTCAGTTGCCCGGATTCGTTTGTCAGCTGGCAGGTGGCAGGTGAAACCCAGCGCGAACAAACCGGCAGGGGAGGCCGGTTTTCCCAGCACATTCAACGTGTTCATGATAAATTCCGGGTATCTCACCCGCAGAAAAAGCGAAACAACAGCCAGCCCGGCAGCAATTAACAGCGGGTTTTTTATGATCATCAGTAAAACATCTTAAACTTAAAACTGGATCTGTCCGCTGCTGAATTTATCCAGAAGAAAGAGCGTTATCGGGAAAAAAGCCTGCCTGAAGCACCAGTATAATCAATGGCGGTGTGACAGAAGAGCAGAATCATCGTCGCTACCGGCATTCCCATATACGTTGCATTAACATAAAAAACTGCCTAACGTCATTAAAACCAGTTCGCTCTCCCGCAAGCGAAAGCCGAAGCGGAAAACAACCACGGAGAAGGCAATTACGATAAAAATCGTCAGCAGTGCAGCCAGGATAAAATTGACGTTCAGCAAGTTGTCCAGCCCTACTTTATAGATGTTTGCAAAAAGTCAGGAACGGCAACGAGAAATAAAAAAGGTAACGGCAGAGTAATGGCCCCGCTTCATAAGGCAGCAGTGAAAAACGCGCCGCAATATACCCCACCAGCATTACAGTGACAATCGGAAAAACCAGTTTAATAACTTCAAGCATTGAAGATTTTCATCACCCCGCTTCCTGCAAAAGGTGCGCCGGCCCACCCGGCGGAGAGGAAAGTGTCGCGATAACACCTTCGGTTCTCTGCAGGCGTTCACTGACCTGCTCTGCCAATTCTGACGGACAAATCACGTGTACATTCGGTCCGGCGTCCAGCGTCGCAAAGCAGGGGAGACCATCCGCCCGCCAGTCTCTAACCGCCTGCATGACAGCCAATGATGTCGGCGCCCAGTAAAACAGCGGCGGATTTTGAGTCATCATCACCGCATGCATCATGGTACTGTCCCGTTCAGCGATCTCCGCCAGCCATAAAAATCTCGTTTCTAAAACAGCGTTGCGGCAATCCGTCAGCCGAGCCGGAGCGTCCGCCACGCGAGCGGCTTGATAGGGACTGGTCTGGGCGCCGGGATGGCCCGCGGTAGAACCTGTTTTCTTGTGAGATTCTGAAACAACCGCGACCACATCCGTCAACTGCCAATAATCAGCCGCCACAATAGAGAAAGCCAGCGAGGTTTCGTCTGACTTCGGCTGTCCATTCGACAAACCCGGCTGGGACAGAACGGCTCGCGGAGCCGGAACCCAGACGGGCAAGGCGCGATAGTTCACTTTCTGAAAGCTGCAATCCGGCAGCTGCGCTCCCAGCCAGCGCCAACGCGGCAAACGCCGATGCGGAAGATGCAATTCCGGCGCCAATGGGAAAATTAGATTCACTGTCAATTACTGCTGGGCGTTTCTCCCCGGAAAGCATCCGGATATAGTCCATAAAACGGATCACCCGTGCCCTCCCGGCATTGTCCAACGCTTTCCCGTTGACATGGATGCGATCCGCATTGTCTGCCAGTTCATCAGAAAATCTGACTGAAGTGCGCGTAAACAATGCGCCGAGATTCATGGAAATTGATCCGTTCACGGGCAAACGCAAGTCGTCATCCCGGTTTCCCCAATACTTGATGAAAGCAATATTCGGATGCGCGAGCGCGGTAAAAGATTTCGAATGCATGGCGATATCTGCTTAGATGGGTTTCGATTCTTCCAACACTTTTTTCAGCGCATGGTACATGTCCCAGGCTTGCTCACGGGTAATATACAGGTTTGTTTCCCCTCCAAAGAAAACTTTTTCATCTTCCGGGCATTTTTCAACAAACTGAAGACAGATATTATCCTCAAATCCGGAATCTTCCTTATCCAGAAAAATGTTGAGTTCAAGGCTCTTATCAATCAATAGAATAGTCATAGGAACTCCTTTCCATTGGCGTATCCGAATTATACCCAACTTGAACCGGAAATGAATTTCCGAAGCGTGAAGGAACGCTTTATAATTAACTCTAAAAAGCGGAGGGACAACATGGAAATTAAACAGAACCTTTTTTATTCCAAAAATGATGAATGGGTAGAAGTTGACGGTACCCAGGCGACCATCGGTATTACTGATTACGCACAAGACGCGCTTTCAGACATTGTCTTTTTGGAAATCATCGTATCTGTTGGTGAAGAAATCGCTGCAGAGGATAACATCGGCACAGTTGAATCTGTCAAAGCAGCCTCTGATCTGTACAGTCCGGTGAGCGGAAAGGTAGAAGCTGTCAACCAGGCGGTCATTGATGATCCGGAAGAAATCAACGGGGATCCTTTTGGAAAAGCCTGGATGATCAAGCTCTCAAGTCCGAATGGTTTCGATACATCGCACCTGATGAACGCTAAAGCGTATCAAACTTATTGCGAGGAACGGGACTAAATCATGTACATCCCCCACACAGAAACAGATCAAGCAGCCATGCTTTCCGCAATCGGTGCAGAAAGTCTGAGCGATCTGTTTGAAGCGATTCCGCAAAAATACCGCTTCCCGAAACTGAAATTACAGGAAGGGATGACTGAGCCGGAAGTCAGCTGTCTCTTAGACGAATTGGCTTCAGCGAACCTTACCTTGAAAGACGCTTCCTGCTTCCTGGGAGCCGGCGCCTACCATCATTACATCCCGGCCGCAGTCGGGGAATTGACAGGCCGCGCTGAATTTTATACCGCTTATACGCCGTACCAGCCGGAAATTTCGCAAGGGACGCTTCAGGGTATCTTTGAATACCAGAGCCTGATTGCCCGTCTGACAGGCATGGAAGCTGCCAACGCGTCGCATTATGACGGTGCAACAGCTTGCGCAGAAGCAGGCGTACTGGCCTACCACCAATATCGCGGAAAACGGAAACATATTCTGGTCTCGCCAGGGCTGCATCCTCATTACATTGCAACCATGTCTACCTATTTACAGGATTTCGACGGGATGAATGTCCTGAAACCGGTGATGAACTCATTGGAGGACGTCACTCCGGAACATCTGGCAGACAGCATTGATGATCAGACTGCCATGGTTGTCGTACAATACCCGGACTTCTTCGGTCAGATTTTCGATTACAGCGCACTGGCGGAAACGGCACACGCCCACGGCGCGCTGCTTTGCATCTGCATTAACCCCACTGCGCTCGGGCTGTTGAAGACCCCGGGCGAGATGGGAGCGGACGTGGTGGTTGGCGAAGGACAGCCGCTGGGGATTCCAATCTCCTATGGCGGCCCTTATCTTGGAATCTTCGCCACCCGGAAAGACCTGATTCGTAAAGTTTCCGGTCGAATCGTCGGTGAAACCGTCGATAACCGCGGACAGCGCGGTTACGTGCTCACCCTGACTGCCCGCGAACAGCATATCCGCCGCGAAAAAGCCACCTCAAATATCTGCTCCAATCAGGGGCTTAACGCACTGACTGCCGCCGTCTATCTGGCGCTCCTCGGAAAAGAGGGACTACAGACCGTCGCCCGTCAGTGTTATGACAAGGCGCACTATGCAGCAAAGAAAATTAACGCATTGCCGGGATATAAAGTGTTGAATCCGGGTGCTTTTTTCCATGAGTTTGTCGTCTCCTGTCCTGAACCGCCATCGGAAATTAACCAGCGGCTGTTGGACCACCGGATCTTCGGCGGCTACGATCTGACCGATGACTTTCCTGAATTGGGGGATACTATGCTGATCGCGGTGACTGAACTGAACAGCCGCGATGAGATTGACCAGCTTTGTGATGCGCTGCGGGAAAAGGAGGAGCTTCATGCAGAACACTGAAAAGACCCTCTTTGAGCTTTCCGTCCACGGCAGAAAAGGTTTCCAGTACCCAAAATCAGACGTCCCCTCCGCAAAATTACCAGACGGGATGGAACGAGCCGACCTGGCACTTCCGGAGCTGTCAGAACTGGATGTCGTTCGGCATTACACCCATCTGTCAGCGCTCAACTATTCAGTCGACGGCGGCTTCTATCCGCTGGGCTCCTGTACGATGAAATACAATCCGAAGATCAACGAGAAAACCGCACGGATGCCCGGATTCACAGAGCTGCATCCGCTGCAGCCCATTGAATCAGTTCAAGGGGCATTGCTGCTCGTTTACGAATTGCAGTCCATGCTGGCAGAAATCGCCGGGTTCAGCGGCTGTTCGCTGACACCGGCTGCCGGCGCGCAAGCCGAATTTTGCGGTGTAAAAATGATGGCAGCCTGGCACATGGATCACGGACATCATAAACGGACAGTCATGCTCATTCCAGACAGCGCCCATGGTACCAACCCGGCATCATCGGTTATGTGCGGATTCGACTGCGTTTCAGTCCGTACATCAGAGCGGGGCAACATTGATCTCGAAGATCTGGCTTCCAAATGCGACGAAAAACTGGCTGGCATCATGATCACCAATCCCAATACACTGGGACTGTTTGATGAAAACATCATTGAAGCGATCGAAATGGTGCATAAAGCAGGCGGTCTGGTTTATGGCGATGGCGCCAACATGAACGCCCTGCTCGGCATCGTCAAACCGGCAGACCTGGGTTTTGATTTGCTGCATTACAACCTGCACAAAACTTTCTCGACGCCGCATGGCGGCGGCGGGCCGGGCGCCGGTGCTATTTGCTGCAACCAGAAACTCCAGGATTACCTGCCCGGGCCAATCAGTGCAGTGATCGAAGCAGCTACTGACGAAGTTCCGCCGTTGTATGGTCTGGTCATGCCGGAAAAAACGATCGGGATGGTGCGAGCTTTCTGGGGTCATTTCAATGTACTGGTCAAGGCCTATACCTATTGCATGACACTCGGCAAAGAAGGCATGCGCCGCGCTGCCGAATATGCAACGCTCAACGCCAACTATCTGATGCATGCGCTCAAAGATGTTTATCCGCTTCCCTACGACCGAACCTGCATGCATGAGTTCGTGCTGGACGCAAAGTGGGCAGATGCGCCCGGCATTCGCGCGTTGGACATCGCCAAGCGCCTGATGGATTACCGCTTCCACCCGCCGACAAATTATTTCCCGCTGATTGTTCATGAAGCGCTGATGATTGAACCGACGGAGACCGAAAGCAAGGAAACGTTGGATGCTTTCATCGCGGCGATGAAAGCTATCGCACGCGAAGCAAGAGAGAATCCTGATTTGCTGAAAAATGCACCATCGGAAACGTTATTCGGTCGAATGGATGAAGTCAAAGCAGCCAAAGACCTGAAGTTGACAGATTAACGATCAGGAACTGTATTTACAAAAATTGAAGCCCGGTATTTGACTTCCGGGCTTCTTTTGCAGAAAGGGAAAAGAAATGAACGATTTATTTGATCCGCAAAGCGAATTCGAAATCAAAGGTTCTTCCGATCTTCCGCAGGGAACAACCCTGATCCAGATTTGGCGTGGCGAAAAAACCATATTCCTGCAAGAGCGGGGTGACGTAACCATTGATAACAGCGGTGCCTTTCCGATTGTGAATTTTTATGCCGGTGAAAAAATTGGCGCTGAAACCTGGCTGTCGCTTGGCGGACTGATCGCCAAATGGCTGAAAAAAAGTGCCCTGAGTCAAGCCTTTCTTGAAATTCCCTCAGCATCAATGACTGAGAGCGCAAAAAAAGAACTGATCGAAGGGCTGTTGCTCGGCGCATTTTCATTTAACAAATATAAAAAGAAGGCGTCCACCGCTAAAAAGACGCTCTTCCTGCCAGATTCGCTCAATGATTTGCTTTCCGAATGTCAAAAAGTCTGCGATGCCGTCAATATGGCGCGTGGTTGGGGTCATGAACCGGCGGCAGAAATCAACCCGTTAACGCTCGTCGAACGTGCGCAGTTGCTGGCAGAGCGCTGGGGATTAAACTGTACTGTGTTCGACGACCAGCAGCTGAAAGAGATGGGCGCGGGAGCGATTGTCGCCGTCGGTCAGGGCAGCAAAACACCCTCCCGCATGATCATACTTGAATATAAAGGGGACGGGAAAAGCACCCCGGTCGCTCTGGTGGGTAAAGCAATTACGTTCGATTCCGGCGGATACTCGATCAAACCAACTGACAGCATGGTCGGCATGAAATATGATAAATGCGGCGCGATGGCAGTCTTTGGAGTACTGCGGGCAGCCGCGGCGTTGAAGCTGCCGACACCGCTGATCGGGATCATCTGTGCCGCTGAGAACATGCTCAGTGAAAAATCATACCGTCCAGACGATATCCTGATCAGCCTTTCCGGCAAGAGCATCGAAGTCATTTCGACGGATGCTGAAGGACGCCTGGTGCTGGCCGACGGATTAACCTATGCGCAGAACAATTTTAGACCGCGGGCGATGGTGGATCTCGCCACCCTGACTGGTGGCTGCGTGGTGGCGCTCGGCACGGTTCGGGCCGGCGTACTCTGTAACAACGACGCGCTGTTCCAGTCGCTCTATGAAGCGGGCGAACGAACCCGGGAACGGATCTGGCGCCTGCCGCATGATGAAGATTATGCGAAGCTTATCAAAGGTAAGGACGCTGACATTAAAAATTCCGGCGGCAGAAAAGCTTCTCCTGTCACCGGCGGGATGTTCCTGAAAGAATTTGTATCGGATGACCTGCCCTGGGCACATCTTGACATCGCCGGGGTCGCCGATCTGGCAGACGGCAATGATATCTGCAGTCCCGGTGCGACCGGCTTCGGTATCAGACTCTTGCTGGATTGGTTGCAGACGTTCTGATTTCCGCATGGAGAGTCCATAATTGGAAAAGCAAACCAAGTGTCGTGAAACGATAAATCAACGGCGCTCTGTTGAAAGCGAAATTGAAGGTTGAAATCGCGTTTAAAAAGCACATTCGAGAAATTGACGCCGGGATGACAACGAGCAACCATTCTGTGTTTCGCAGCTCCCAAACAAGCCAAGACGTGGTCAGGCCAGATTGAGAAGCTCATGCTGCACATCCTTGTGGGCAAAAGGCTCAATGATCGTTGATCCTGACGGCATTCATGCAACGATGTTTTTCCAAATCAGGATCGTGTCAGCATCTGTTGGCGCGATCCTGATCATGATAAGCAGGCAGAATCATATATGATGTTTAACTGCGGGAGGAGCGCCCCATTCTTGGATTACCCTCTACCACATAGCTACAAGCAGAAGACGATCCAGAAAATCGCGATGCCACATACCGCTGCAGGATCATAGACAAACTATAAAAAAATCAAATGGCTTGGAAAACTTCACTACCGTAAATCCTTTGTGAACAAAGGCAAAATATTTGTCAGCAGTTTTTCCTCGTCCTCTGCCGAATCAATCTCTTCATCGATCCATGCCTTGCGCAGCCGTTGCAGCAGCGCAGAAATCCAATCACCAGCGGGATACGGCAGCGCACGCAGCACAGTTCCGGTTGTAACCGGCTTCACATGCCGCCAGCAAATCAGAAACTTCCGGATTCGGTCGTTCAACAAGGGATCATCGGTCACTGAATCAAAACAATAGAGCGCCTCCAGCGGGATACGTTCCAAATAAAAAGTCAAATCACTGGGCCAATTTTCGCGCAGATTGGGCAAATGTTTTTGTAATTCAAACATCGCCTCAAGCGCATTAATGAAATGGCGCGAAAGTTGAAGCCGTTTGCCAATTTCTGCAACAACCTCCAGTTCACAAAACCCCCACCAAACCAGAAACTTACCTTCCTCTTTCACCATTTCTGCGACATTCGGCAGCGCCTCCAGCCAATAGTCAGGAGCTTCGCGTTCCAGCAGCGCTTTCAGGTTTGCAGCGCTCTGGCTGTTCCAACGCATCGCAGGATGAATTTGCCGCAACAGATCCAGCGCTTCCAGCCGCGCCAGCCCGGTTTGCGGATTCTCTTCATGAAAAAAAAGTTCGAGATCGTTCAAAATTCGCCTGCCAGACACCTGTTTCAGCAGCGGACGTGTATCTTTCAACAACTGCATCGTGTGTTTTTCCAGTGTGAAACCAAAGCGTTGCTCAAACCGGATCGCGCGCAGCATACGGGTCGGATCATCGGTAAACGACAACGAATGCAAAACCCGGATCAACTTTTGGTGCAAGTCGGCATAACCGCCCCAAAAATCCAGTAGATCTCCATAATATTGTCCATCCAACCGCAGCGCCATCGTGTTAATCGTGAAATCACGCCGGTGCAAATCGAGCTTGATGCTGCTACGCTCCACCTCCGGCATTGCTGACGGATAATCGTAAAATTCAGTGCGTGCGCTGATCAAATCCAACGTGTCCGGCAAACGTCGGGTCCGCCGACAGATCAATATCCTGAAAAATTCTCTCGCGGATATCCTGTATCAGCCACTTTGCAGTACCGAAGCGGGCATGCATGCGTACGCCGCCGCCAAACATTGAGATCAGGGTCCCGTGCCAGATGGATGGCATCTCCCTCAACCACGATGTCAAAATCCATCACCGGGTGGCCCAAAATCAAGTCGCGGACAAAACCGCCTACGACATAAACCGGGTAACGGCAGCTGGCTGCCGCATCCGCCACCATCCGAATCAGCCGTAAATACCCGGGAGGCAGCGTCTGGTTTAGCATCTGGGCATAATTGCGGTTACCGGGAATACTGCTTCTGCCAGTCAATGTTTTAATCACATCGGTACGTGTCACAATTCCAATGACCTGTCCATCTTCAGGATTGATCACCGGGATCTGCCCCCAATTGGAGATGTTCATCAGTTCTTTCAGGTACTCAACAGAATCGCCAATCGTCACGCTGTAATCACCGGCTTCCATGATCATATCGATCTGGGGCGTTATCCCAAAATCAAGCGCCCGTTCCACCGAGCGCCGGTTGAGCAATCCTACTACTTTTTTATCAGCGTCTACAACCGGATAGCCTTCGTAGCCATAACGCTTCATCAGTTCAGATACTTCACGCAGGTCCATCCGATTATCTAACAACAGCGGGCGAGTAGACATGATCTGTTCAACGGTCAACGGTGGCGTGATGAAATTGGGCAGCATTGCCAGCAGCTCCTCGCGAATCTGCTGCATTCGCACCATCAGATCACAATCTTTTTCGATCAGCACAAGTCCGGCAGCTGCCCTGGAATGTCCGCCGCCGCTAAAACGACTCATAATCTGTCCAACATCAATGCGGTCATTCGTTGCCCTGCTGATAACCCGAACACCGCTATGGGTGCCGACCAGAATAAAAATTGCATCCGGAGACAACATGTCGCGCAAATAATGGGCAACTGTCGAAAATTCGTCGCTGATGTCCCGGGCATCGGCCGTCGCGATCACCACTTCCTGCCCCATCAGCCTCAGTTTTTCACAATTTTGCAGCAACCGCTCCGAGAGAATCTGTTGAGAAGCGGAAAGCGGCTGATTCAGATACCGGGTGATCAGGTTCAAATCCGCGCCCCGTTCCAGCAGCCAGGCAGCAGCCTGCAGATCACGCGCGATCGTACTGCCATAGGATAAATTGCCGGTATCCTCGTATATTCCCATCAGCAACAGCACCGCAAAGATTGGGTCAATGCTTCGTCCGCTGGCGCAAATCCGTTCAACCAAGATCGTTGTACAGGCGCCGGTGTGATCAAAAACGCACTTCCAGTTTTCATCCAGATTCAGGCGCGGCTGATGGTGATCGATCACGCTGATTTCGGTTTCAGTGGTCATACCAGGCAGATTATTCATCGTCTGTGTGTCAACCATCAATACAGCCTGAATGGTCTCATCCCGAACCTTATCAACCGTTTGAAACGGCAAATCATTTTTGAAATCATTCAGGAAGCTGAAAACATTGCGGTTCATGCGTTTCGGCAGCAGCGGCACCCAGCTTTCGTCCAGCAGCCACGCTCCCAACACAGATGCGACCGCATCAAAATCAGCCTGCTCATGCGTTACAATTATCTTCATCAGTTTGATTGTATCAGTTGATTGTTTTGAAGGTCAGGCTGCCAGATTTCAGATCAAGCAGCGCAAAACTATGCGACGAGCGAAAGCCGCCGCCTAGCGCCCCGGGATTGATGATATGCGTTCTGCCAAACATTTCTGAACGCTGTCGATGAGTATGTCCATGAAACACATATTCATAACGCCCGCTTTCCGAAAGCGTTTCCAGCAGACGCCGATCATGCCCGTGCAATGCCGCGATCCGTTTTTCGCCTATCAGCCCACTGTAAGTTGCAGCGGTACTGCTGCCGGGCTGGCAATCCTGTATGGCAAACTGCAGTCCCAGCGTATCGATATCCCCGTTTCCCCAGACATGGTGGATGCAAAAATCGCCAAACAAATCGGCCGTTTCAGCGCGTGTCATATCTCCGCAGTGGAAAATGGTCTCAATCCGTTCGCTTTTAAGGATGATGAGCGCCTGTTCAATCGCGTGGACATCGTTGTGGGTATCAGACAAAATGGCAATTTTCATCAGCCGGATCAGTTCCTCATAAAAAAATGCCAGGTTAATCTATAAGCCGCATTCTGTTCAGAGGAGATCTCGAGTTCTCCCGCTGAGATGACCATCTCTCTGGGACGCACGTTACCGTACGACTCTAGCAGCCTACCCGGAACTCAAGGGGATCGAGCAAATCCCCGCGCGTACGCGACGCGCTTTGCCCCTACTTGGCCTTGCTCCAGATGGGGGTTACCTCGCCGCCGTGTCACCACGAACGCCGGTAGTCTCTTACACTACCTTTTCACCCTTACTGCCCCGAATAAACGGGGAAGCGGTCTGTTTTCTGTGGCCCTTTTCCGGCAAGTTGCCCCGCCCCGGATGTTATCCGGCATCTTGCTCATGAGGAGTGCGGACTTTCCTCGGCACGACCACGTCGCACCGCGATCATCTGATTAACCTGACGTATTAATCTTACTCCGATCCGGCGGAAAAGTGAAGTTCTTTTTTATACGAAATCACGAATTGATAAAAAAACGTTCGCTTTACAAAAGGGACAATTAAGTGTATATTCATTTAATGAGTATTTTGGGATGGGATTCGCATTACCTGTTTTAAAAAATCTGTTTCACAACAGAAATACAACGGAGAAAGTCTCATGCGCAATTTTTTGAAAGGCAAACTATCGGAATTTCAACCCGACGGCGATGCCAAAGCACTTGAAGAATTAACCGATGATTTTAAACAATATCAGCTGATCTGCAGCGCAATTGATCTGGGGCTGTTTGACTTCCTGAAACAGGAAGGACCGGCGGATAAGGAAAAGATTTCCCAGAAATTAAAAATTAATGGTATGTTCGTCCGCAGTTACCTCAAAGCGTTGGAGGAAGCCGGTTTCCTGAACCAGCGGGATGGTATATACGATAACAGCAAACTCTCGAACACCTTTTTTCTTTCTGATGAGCCCGGTTTTCGCGGAGACTGGTTTAAAACCGTCAGCTCTCCTACATCAAGGTGGATGAATCTTGTAAAAACGCTTACGCAGGAAACTCCCGCAAAAGACAATTTTTTTGCTGGACCGGATAAATCATTTATTTATTATCTCGCGCAGCGCTGTATGAACGGTGAATTGCAAGCGGTTGTCAAAGCGATTACCAGTTGGAAGGATTTTTCTTCCAAGAAAACCGTCCTCGATATAGGAGGCGGACATGGACTTTATGCCATTTCCCTCTGTCAGAATAATCCTGAAATGACCGCAGCCGTTTTCGACAAGCCGTTTATCATCCCTTTTACGGAAGAATTTATCCAAGCTTATGAAATGGAAGACAGAATTTCTGTTATCGGCGGAGATATCGTCACTGATGAAATTCCGGAAGAATATGACATCATCCTGATCTCAGATCTGCTATATAAATTCCGAAAAGATCTTCCTTCAATTTTTGAGCGCGTATATCGGGCGCTAAAACCTGGTGGACTGTTTGTCTCGAACCACTGGTTCTGTGAACCTGGCTGCATCAATGATAAAAATGGGATAACTGAACTGGATCGGTCAATGCAGAGTTTCGGACATCCTCTCTGCCATATCGAGACGTTTCATCAATTCTTTGAGGAGCAAGGCTTTTCCATATTGAAAGAGGAAGATGTTCCAACGGATTTTGGGATATCAAAACTCCACTTAGCCATTAAAAGCAGGTAATTTATGTTAAATATAAAAACAGATATCGATAAATTTCAAAATTTAGAAAATGTCAGCAATGACGCACCCTCTCTGAACGTCCAGAAAGATGTTGCCGGCGCGATATTGCAGGAAGCTTCTGCAAGAGTTCAGGAACTTCTCGGAACACACATGGATGAGTTGTCGATCGAACAGGTTGTTTTGGGACTTTTTTTCACAGGGGTTCGTTTGAACGACGGAAACGGAGGGCTTTGTTTCACCCCCATCAAAATGATACCCGAAGCTGTCTGCTGCCCCAGCTCTGCCAAAGCGATGCCTGAATCTGGAAGGTTCCGTGGCAAAAAAGTGACCGCTTCGCTTGCCGACCTTTCATCTCCCAACCCATTAAAAAAAGCGATTGCTATCGCAACACTGAATGCCCTGACAGAAATTTGCTGGAAAAAGAGGCTCCTGCCAGATTATCAGATTCAGTTTGACGCTGACCCATTTGATCAGTTAAACATCGCAGAGGGGTCTTTTACTGTTGTCGTTGGCGCTTTGCTGCCATATATCAAACATCTCAAAAAAAACCAGCTTGATTACGCTATTTTAGAATTGGATCCCAAAACGCTGCGCGAGGAAGAGCTTCCGCATTTTATACCGCCAGAAAAAGGTCCTGAAGCCATCTCAAAAGCAGATACATTAATAATCACCGGAACAACGCTGATTACCGATACGCTCGAAGATATTTTGAAACACAGAAAACCCACTGCTGAAACCATCGTCGTCGGCCCAACCGCCAGCGTACTGCCCGAACCCTTTTTCAACCGAGGAGTGACCAGACTGGGTGGAATATCGGTCATTAACGCGGAAAGTCTGCTGAATATCATCAGCGAAGGTGGTTCAGGTTATCACTTTTACAACAAATTCGCAATCAAAACAGTGATCAGCAAAAAGCAAGACTGAAAATGGTCTGTGCCAGACCTTAAAACATTTCTGAATTGGAGCACTCATATGACAAAGAAAAGATTATCATTATTCCTTACGCTCGTTGCCTTGATTTGCCTTTTATCATTCGCCGGTTCCGTGTTCGCTCAGAACACAATTGTGGATAGCGGCGGAAAAACCGTCAAAATCCCGGAATCCATCGAAAAAATCATTATCACCTGTTATGGCGGCGCCACTCATGAACTAACGGTTTTGGGAGCCAGGGATCGGATCATCGCCCAGCCGGACATGAAACGTTTCCCAATTCTGGTCAAGATGTTCCCTGAGTTTTCAAATTCGCCCCAGGTCGGTTCTTTCGACAATGTCAACATCGAGGAGATCCTGAAATTGGAGCCGGATGTCGTCATCGGCAGCGTTGCTGCGGAAAAAGGCAACAAATCAATCGAAGAAGCTGGTATACAGGTCGTACAGGTTCTAACCGGACGGGGCAACATTGAGGCACTGAAAGATGAATTTCTGATGATCGGAAATCTAATTCACGAGGAAGCGCGTGCCAGCGAACTGGTTGCCTATTGGGATGAAAAAATCAATATGGTAAAAGAAAGGGTTTCAAAAATTCCGGAAGACCAAAAAATACGAGTTTATTACATGCTCGGGTCAACATTGCACACCAACGGAGGTGGGAACTGGGGGCAGTCTCTCATCACCGCAGCCGGAGGCATTAACGTTGCAGAAGAGATTGGAACCGTCCGGGATATCGAAATTGAACAACTCATAAAGTGGAACCCTCAGGCGATGATCCTCAGTGAAAACGAAGGGAAATTCATCCCCATTCAGGAAGTGCTGGACAATCCACAGCTGAAGGACATTGATGCAGTTAAAAACAAAAAGCTTTATCTCGCTCCAATCGGCGCCTTCTGGTGGGATCGCCCTTCGCCAGAATCGGTCCTCGGCATAATGTGGCTGGCAAAATCACTCTATCCAGAGCTGTTCGCCGATGTTGATCTCCATCATGAGACGAAATATTTCTATGAGACTTATTATGAACACCCTGTCAGCGATGAGGAAATTGAAAGCTTTCTGAATCCCGTCAGATAACTGTAATTAAAGTTCGGAACGAGGTGTCAATTTTAGACACCTCGTTCCATAAAATGTTTTTTCCCTTTATCTTATGAAAAAACCAATTCCATGACAGCGCTTCAAACGGATCCTAACAAAATCGTCCCTTTAAAGACCGGCAAGAATCAGAGCAAATCCTCAATCATTCTGTTATGGATTCTTATCCCGATCGTCGTCTTTGTTCTTTCGCTTGCTGTCGGCCGTTATTGGATACCGCCGACAACGCTGATACGGATCGTAGGAACAAAACTGAACCTGATTCAATTTGACTATCCTGCAACACTCAACACGGTGCTGTTCGAGGTCCGGTTGCCAAGAGTGATCGCCAGTTTTTTGGTCGGCATGGGTCTATCTGCTGCCGGAGCGGTCTATCAGGGATTATTTAGAAACCCAATGGCATCGCCAGACATTTTAGGAGCGTCAGCAGGTGCTGGGTTTGGCGCGGCAATGGGAATATTGCTGTCATTCTCAATCGCAGGTATACAGATAACATCCTTCATTTTTGGCATTGGCTGTTGGTGCAACATACTTAATCAGCTCCGGATATCCAGTGAAGGAGAATCTATTCTGGTCATGGTTTTGACAGGAATCGTAATCGGTGCATTATTTCAGGCGTTTATCATGCTGCTGAAATTTGTCGCCGACCCCAACATTGCCGGTGATCACTTTTTGGCTGATGGGAGGGCTTTCCGCAGTAACAAAATCCGATTTGTTGACGCTGGCACTGCCGATTCTAATCGGATTGATTCCGCTTTTCCTCTTTCGCTGGCAGCTTAACATTGCTCTCCTTTGGTGAAGAAGGGCAAAGCGCTGGGAGTAAACACCCAGGCTGCGCTTAAAGGTTGTCATCGTTGTTTCTGCAACGTTGATCACAGCTGCTTCAGTCGCCTTATCCGGGCTAATCGGCTGGGTTGGGCTGATCATCCCGCATATGGCGCGCATGATTACAGGGCCAGATTACCGGCAGATGCTTCCGTTGTCTCTGATACTGGGAGGTTCCTATCCGCGCCATTACGGACGACTCGCCGCACTTTGTTTGCAGCCGAAATTCCTCTTGGAATCCTGACTGCTATCCTTGGCGCTCCTTTTTTTATTTATCTCCTGACAAAAGGAAAACAGGGCTGGCGCTGATGTTGAGTATTCGAAAT
This sequence comes from Flexilinea sp., assembly GCA_040766005.1. Taxonomy (GTDB): domain Bacteria; phylum Chloroflexota; class Anaerolineae; order Anaerolineales; family Anaerolineaceae; genus Flexilinea. The sequence goes on from JAXGRI010000002.1 coordinate 130,028, forward strand.
ATCAGTTGCGGTTATCACGCTGTCAAGGTGTTGTGCGATATCAGCTTGTCTGTTGAACAGGAGCGAAATGCTCTGCATCTTGGGGCCGAACGGCGTTGGAAAAACCACGCTGTTCAAGGCAATTCTGAGTTTTATCAATATCATGGATGGTGAAATCCTGATTAATCAGAAAAACATCAGCGATCTGTCGATTCGCGAGAAAGCCCAAACAATCGGTTATGTCCCGCAAACTCACAATCCACCGTTCCCCTATAAAGCATTGGATGTCGTTCTGATGGGACGTACCGCCCATCTTGGCAGTTCGTCTCCCGGTCAACAAGATCTGAATATCGCGCTGCAGTGCATGGAACCCTGCAGATCAGCCCGTTGCGACACCGGGTTTACGCGAACTCAGCGGTGGAGAACGGCAGTTGGTATTGATTGCGCGTGCGTTGGCGCAGCAACCAAGTTTGTTGATAATGGATGAACCAACCTCCAATTTGGATTTTGGGAACCAGATTCGGGTTCTCAACCAGATCAGTCAGCTTGCAAAACAAGGGCTGACCATCGTCATGACATCGCATTTTCCCGAACATGCTTTTCTCTGCGCTTCTAAAGTTGCAATCCTGAAAAATGATCGGACAGCTGTGACCGGCCCTTGTGATGACGTGGTCACAGAAAAAAATCTCAGGGAAATCTACCGTATCCAAGTCAAAATTGCTGAGATTGAAGGAGACGATGGCGCTTTGGTAAAAACCTGCGTCCCTTTCTTATCAGAATGAAATGATTTCTACACAGTGATTCGCTTGATTTGCCAACTTTTGCGGGGAAATTCACTCACCGTCAGTTTATCGTAGCGAACTGCCGATAAATCTGAACTGCTGGTGCCGGACAGAATTTTTCGATCCAGAAAGGTGGTGAAAATCGATTAAAGAAATCATCCATCAGATATTGTTCCCCAAAACACCCGTTACGGTTTAATAAAAGAGCTGCTCGTTTAGATCAAAATCACTGGCTGCATTTTGAAGCTGAAGCTTCAGCCCGTCAACAACCGTCTTAAAACATCGCGCTTACTGGCAAAATGATATTAAACGAGATTTTCTCTAATGTGAACCTCAGCACAAATATCGCAGACAGAAATGGTTTCATACCTCCGTTCCGAGAAAAACCGCAATACCATCTGCCGCATTTTCCTTCTCGAATTTGCCGGAAATCCGCCTCCTTCTTCAACGGTTGATTGTCAGCTTTGCCATGCGTTTGAAATGGCAGCTTCCTCTTATTACACCTATGATGACAACGATCCAACAGTTCCCCTCAAAAACCCTGTCAACGCGCTTGACGCGAATTGAACAAATGGTCTATAATTGCAGCAGATAAATCGTGACCCATGGAGGAAAAATGGCGAAAAAAAGCGCAGACCTGATTAAGCCGATCGCTGGAGACGCTTCACCGGAAGCACGCAAAACCATGCTCGACCGAGCATTGACCGACATCTCAAAGCGGTATGGGGAAGGTTCCATCATGCGGCTGGGAGAAGCAAAACACATGCAGGTTGAAGCGATCCCGACCGGTTCCTTATCGCTGGATCTGGCGCTGGGCGTCGGTGGCATTCCACGCGCACGGATCACAGAAATCTATGGGCCGGAATCCTCCGGTAAAACTACCCTGTGTTTGCATATCGTTGCGGAAGCACAGAAGCTGGGCGGGACGGCCGCGTTTATCGATATGGAACATGCGCTTGATCCGATCTATGCCGCCAAACTGGGAGTGGATATCAATGAACTGTACGTCTCACAACCGGATACCGGTGAACAGGCGTTGGAAATCTGTGAAACGCTGGTGCGTTCCGGCGCGGTCGATATCGTAGTTGTAGACTCCGTTGCTGCGCTTGTTCCCCGCTCCGAAATTGAAGGCGACATGGGCGATTCATCCATGGGCGTTCAGGCGCGGCTGATGTCACAGGCGCTGCGGAAGCTCTCCGGCGCAATCAGCCAGACAAAAACTGCCGTGATTTTCACCAACCAGCTTCGCCAAAAGATCGGAATCATGTTCGGCAACCCTGAGACGACTACCGGCGGTCTGGCGCTCAAGTTCTACGCCTCAGTCCGACTGGATGTTCGTCGCGTCACGTCAATCAAGTCCGGCGCTGAAATCACCGGCAGCCGTGTGCGTGTGCGCGTTGTGAAGAATAAGGTTGCTCCGCCGTTCACAACGGCAGAATTTGACGTAATGTACAACGAAGGCATCTCGAAATCCGGGGATATTCTTGACCTTGCCACAGAACTGGAGCTGATCACAAAACGCGGCGCGTTCTACTCTTATAAAGAAATGCGTCTTGGACAGGGTCGGGAGAATGCCAAAGAATTCCTGAAACAAAATCCGGAATTGGCGGAAGAGATTGAGGACGAAGTCCGCAGCATTGCACAGAACAGCGATCTGGCGTTGATGTCATTTGGCGGAGAGAGCGACACAAGCGAAGAAGAAGAATAAATCTCTGCGCAGCCGATTTATCCGCAGAAACCAATCAAGACCTGGTCATCATCAGTCAGGAGCGTTGCCCAAAAAGCGACGCTCTTTTCAATCTCGCTGTCAGTCGAGCCAGAAATTTCAGCACCCTCGCCTGTCACTGAAAAAGAAACCGCCGGGAGGACGTCGGCGCCTATGTGGCATAATTATTGCACGATAAACAATGATGCAAAAAAAAGCTAAGAAACGGTCCGCAGCACTCTTTCTGCTGTTGTTGTTCGCAGCATTTTTTTTGTCATCCTGTATGCGCTCTCAAAGTAAAGGGGTTATCAGTGAGCAATTCATCGCTCCAACGCTGATCGCCACAATTTTCAAAACGCCAACAATCGATCCATTCCAACCAACCCTTGACCCGCGCGGGCCTTGTACCGACAATCTCACCTTTCTCGATGATCTATCTGTTCCAGATGGTACCGTTGTGGAACCCGGAGAGGAAGTCGTCAAACAATGGCAAGTTCAAAATTCTGGCAGTTGTGAATGGACTGCCAGATATTCGCTCAGAAACATTAGCGGCGGCAGCTATGGTGCCGAAGCCCGGCAAAAACTGCCGGTCATTCCGCCGGGTGAAACCGGTGTGATTGAAATCACCTTTACGGCGCCGGATATCGCCGGCGGTCATTTTAGCGGCTGGCAGGCTTATGACGCACGCGGAAAACCTTTTGGGCATGTTTCTATGTGGAGTTTGTCGTCAGTCAAAAATATTGAACAGGAATTTATTTAAAAGATTTATGAAAAAAAAGATGTTTTTCCTCATCGTCCTGCTTTTTTGCTTGTCTGGCATTCTGCCTGCGGCGGCACAGCAGTCCGAAAAGGCAGCGATTCCCAACTTCATCAGCAAAGCCATGGAGTATCGTTCAATCAGTGAAGCTCAGTCCGCCAGCGATCTCGCTGCTCATTTCGGTTTTGCGGTGACGCCGCTCGAAATCATGGCAGAAATTCCGCTGACGGATAATCCGAATACTGGATACGTCGGTCATTATGATGATAAACCATCCTTGCCGCCGGAAACCTACGGTGTTTATCAGACGCCGTTGGCAGAAGCACTGGTAAAGCTGAACATCCCGGCGCATGGGTTTGAGGGACAGACGACGGATGACCTGAAAGAATTCCTGCGCAGCGGGTATCCGGTAATTTGCTGGGTTATCGGCCATACAGCGCCAGGAGAAGGCATTGATTATACATCGGAAGATGGAGAAAACACTGTTGTTGCCCACCAAATGAACACTGTTACGGTCACCGGTTTCGACCATAATGGGTTTTCCATCTGGGACAACGGCGTAAATTACACCCGCACAGAAATCGATTTCAACACCTCCTGGAAAGTGCTTGGACATCGCGCTCTGATCATCCGCGGGCAAGCGTCTGTAACAGACATGGCCCAGTGGTGGGATCGTTCGCCTGAAAACTGGTGGAAGGAAGAACCAGCTGAAACGCAACCCGAAACACCTGCGGTCGTTGAGTCGGGCCGATCTCCAATCCTGCTCCAAAATTTGCCGCGGGAAACGACAATCGAATCTCTGTTAGGAGGCCAAAACAACACGGCAGCAGATCCATTTGCAAGCGTGCCAGAGGTCGTTCCGGATTTCGATCCCAACAGCATTCCGAATCCGGAAGATTACTTGGGTTGGTTCTGGTATCCGGAAGATCAATCGCAGACAGACCTGGGCAACACTTTTCCGTCCTATTCCGGTGCCTTTGGCAACATCGCGCAGGGGTGACAACAGATATGCTGCCGCCTGACAGCGCATCCATCGATGGGTTTGTCGGATATCCGCAATCCTTCAACCTAGACTGCGAAACCCGCTCCGCGGTCGATTTGGCAGCATTTTTCGGCTTCAAAATCAACGCCAAAGAATTTCTGACGACGCTTCCAAAATCAGACGACCCGAACGAGGGTTTTGTCGGCAACTACTGGGGCCAACGTGGACAACTGCCGCCGGCAGAATGCGGAGTTTATCAGGAACCGATCGCCAACCAGTTGCGTAAATATGGCTTCCCCTGCAGTCGGATATAAAAATATGTCATGGGAACAAGTGCAATATGAAATTGCCAACCGCAGACCGGTCATGGTCTGGGTTGCAGGGGCGACCGAAATGGGTACCCCTATCGCCTATACGCCCGCCAGCGGCAGAACAACCTACGTCGTGCCGTTTCAACACACGGTCGTTGTCCTCGGATACGACGCACAGAATGTCATTCTGCAGGATGGCGGAATCCGTTATACGCGCAGCCTGAACACCTTCCTTGCATCTTGGGCGGTTTTAGAGAACCGTGGAATTGTCGCAGCCTACAACGGTATGTAACAAAAACCGCCCAAAAACGGGCGGTTAGTTTAAGAAGGTCGTTTAGTGTTTTTTTTCGCCGGCAGAGCGTACACTATCCGCCGTGCAGCATAACTTTCTGAATTTTCATCATACCCTTCACAAGTCAACAATGTAACCCAATCGTGCGCTTTTGGTTTCATCACTTGATCGATCTCTGTTGGGTGGATAAGCGCATTGGATTGAACGGCGTATTCATACACGCTGCCAAATGAGTGCATCATCAGCCGGCCATCATAATTCAGCTGTATTAATCCGGCAGACGACCTTGACTCATGGCATAATAGGAATAGATACCACTCCAACATCATAATTCAGCTGTATTAATCCGGCAGACGACCCCAGACAATTATGAGCATCTCAGAAATGAGTGATCAAAACGGTGTTCCCCCTCCAGATCGGATAAGCCATTTCGTATAAATCGCCAGCTTTATCGTTCAGCCAGGCTGTGTCTCGCCCACCATCCTGCCAACGATATCAAAGACCTGGTTCCCGCCTTGAAACTCCAGCTCTATCGCTGTAGCAGCATATAATTTCGCCGCCGCCTGCGCGGGCAGCAGAGTCACCATTCCCGGGCGGAAGCCGGTTACGGGCAGGCCAGATCCGTTGGCGAAGAGGGACAGCTTGCCCCACTCGGAAAACCGGTATCCGGCAGCGTAGGCGGCACAGTCGGGGTTGGGACAATTTCACATGGCGGGTGTTCAAATCCGTCAATTTGCTTAAGAACGCCGGACTCCGTATCAAGCGTGATGTCGCCGCCATCACACATAATTTTTATTTCTTCTACCGGGAAATAGGAATCCTTCAGATAACTTCCTTCAACCATCCGATAATCGATCCGATAGCGCCCTTTGGGCAGCTTTTCCAACGAAATGGTCAGGACCCGTTTGTCCGCGTCCAGAATATACTCCAATTCAATTTCAGTCTCCGTCCCGCCATCCCCAAGATGATAGAGAACGATCGAATCCTCAATAAAACTGACATTCGGGTCCAAGGTGATAAAAAATCTGCCGTTGACATTTTGCGACTGGATAAACCCTTCAATCAAGTTTTGCTGAAATTCGGCAAAATCTGCGCCTTCGTTGTGACTGATATATAGATCATCACTGGACGCCATCTCGCGCATCGCGTCCGTCACCAGTGGACGAACAGTCGGGCGGTAAGTGATCCCACGCAAGTTTCCCGCAACGAAGCGAGGCAGATCCTCCCAATAAGCGGACACAAACGTGGCATCTGCCATCGGTTCACCCGACAGATTAGGCAGTCCTCCGGTTGTTTTAAGCTCTTGCGCCTTGATCTTCATCGATTCCATCATCAGGGTGTAATGCTCCCATGGGTCATAAGTGTAAGCGGACATGGCAATCGTCCCTGATGATGTCAGGATGTACATCATGTATGGATCAGGGGAGGTCGTTTCCGGATTTTTTAAAAACCAGACTTTTCCCAGCTCATCGGTAAACGTTCGGTAGAACTCATCTTGCCCTGAGGCGTTTTTGTAGGTGTAGGCAGTTTCTGTAGTACCGGGATCGTTCCAATAGGTTTCAAAGTAAGTTTTCCCAATACTCTCATAAACCCAGGTATAAGATCTCGACCGGTCAATCGGTCTGAGGAGCGCTTCATCAATCGGTTTCGTCCCCGCCGGGAAATTATCATACAGACCGGAATTGGCAACGCCATCCGTGATCAGGAAGTAAATCGTCTGCCGCTGCACCGGTTCGCCATCCTCAAGATAGAATTGGGCGTCATAGACGTTGGCGGGATCAAGCGCGCCTGCATAATCCTCTTGAGCCAGGGTCAATCCATCAATCGTCGGCGTCGCTCCCAGAGGTGCGATAGCGTTGATCGCAGTGTACAGTTTTGCCTGATCATTCGTCAAACCCGTGCTCGTCAGCTTATACCCAAACCAAGAATAATATTGATAATCCATGGTCTTATTTATCTTTTCGATCCCAAATCCATGAGACCCCTGAAACGTCACCAGCATAGCGCGGTCTTTTGGATAACCGTTGGCAGTTACGTCCAGATCCAAAGAGTCCACCATTTTTTTAGTGTTTCCTTTACCTGCGGCATAGTGCCTGTAAAAGAACCGCTGGCATCCTGCACAATGACCACATCAAAATATTGCTTAATGATTGGCCAGTAAATCTCAGTACTGCCCTCCAACTCACGAACACAATTTTCAAAATCTTCAAGCGCGACCGCTACATTCGAAACGATCCCATCACTGCTTTGCCCAGCAACAATCATTATAGGGTTTAAGATAAATAATATGATAATAACGATATAAAGCAGTTTTGAGAAATTTCTCATTGCTTCTCCTCCGAATCAATAAAACGAATGATGGTATATATGAGATATTTCAATAAATAGTTTACAAAAGACCAAAATGATGATATTTCTCAGATATTTTATAAAATTTATTGATTATCTATAACAATAGTCAACAATTTGATTATAACATTATCCGAAAACAAATTCAATTGAAGTTCAAAAAAAGTGCTTTTTAATTATCAGAATTGGTCGACAAGCGACTCGGGAATCACCGTAAAAAATGTCCGCACCAGATAGCCGCCTTCCCGTTCGGAATAATTCAGGCTCCAGATACCGTCAAATCCCGCCCATTCCAGCACCAGCGGGGCATCATACCAGGGGTCGTTAATTGTTACAAGGTCGTTCTCGGCATCATAACCTGTCAGCACCACCAGATGATTCGCGCCAATCGGCACCCACTCAGTTTTCACCAGCACGGCTTGCGGACCAAACTCATCCAGCGCTGACAACAGTTTCTCTTTGCTGCCATTCCGGGATGTCAGAAAACGATACCCTAACAGGGCAAACTCATCAGCCAGATTGGTCGCAGATAAACCGCTCACCCGATTAAAAGTCCCCTGAGAGACATTAATATCAATCAGCCGTTGCGCGCTGAGCGTTTTGTTTTCCGGGTCTTGCAACTTCCAAAAATCGAGAATCATCTGAGCAGATGCCGCTGTGCAACCAGAAGTCGTCGCCACGCCTTTATATTTCAACCCTGCCTGTGAGCGAAACGGAACGTCATATTGAACTGATTGGGGCGGAGCATCACCCACAACCAGAAGGGTTGGTGTTTCTTGGAAGATATAATTGACCACATTGCTGTTGTTCAGATCAGTGACCGCTTCATAGGGTGCCGTCGGTTCACGCGTCGGCGCAGAAACATTTTCCAATGGGGGTGTAACTTCCATCCTGCGAACCTTTACCGCTGGATCCGGCAGCGTTGGTGTGCCCGTCAAAACCGCAAGGTCCGCGGGAGGTGCGGAGCACCGCGGCATCAAAAAAAGAGAAATCAGGGCAACCGCAAAAAAATAGTTTCGCCATTGACAGCGTTTTTTCATCACAAGCTCCATTATAATTTGATCTGTTGGAACCTCAAAAAGCGGAGCGAAGCAATTGTCAGACAATTCGAAACGAAAATCAACAACTTTCAAAGAGGAAATCGTCAAAATTGACAAACTGGATAGCCATGGCAACGGTCTTGGCAGACTCGCCAACGGTCAGGTTTTTTTTGTCAGCGGCGCACTTCCGAAAGAAACGGCCCGGGTTCAATTCCGCGAATCCGGCGCCAGTTATGTCAATGGAAACCTGTTGGAAATTCTGGAAACTTCCGATAAAAGAATTGAAGCGCGTTGTCCGTATTTTGGGAAATGCTCACTGTGCCAGTTGCAAAATCTCTCTTACCCCGACCAGTTGAGCGAAAAAAAACGTATCCTCTGTGATCAGCTTACGCGGATCGGTACAATTATCAGACGCCGAAACGCTGGTTCTTTCCCCTTGCCTCACCGACAATCTACGATTATCGCTGCCAAATGCGGTTTATCGTACTGTCGAATGGCAATTTTGCGCTTCCCGGAAAAGACCGAAAGCCGCTGCCAATTGACCATTGTCCCATATGCCATCCGGCAATCAACCAGCTTTTGACTCAAATCACGTTTGAGGATGAAAGCGGCATCCAAACAGCAGAGATCCGCACTGACCGTGACGGAGCACCGCAATTGATCCTGAGAGGAGACTCTGACAAGCCGGAAACCGAAACGGAAACCGATCTGCCGGTCTCAATCGTTTATTCAAGCCCTGCCGGTTCCTACGTGATGAGCGGCGACAGTACATTGGTGCAGGAATTTGCCGCATCGAATCGCTGCATCGGAGGACGCGCCTTTTTCTTCGCCAATCCCGCGATCATCGAACTTGTATGCCAGGAAATCGAGAAAATCGTTCAGATTGATCCCCAGCTCACCGTGCTGAACCTGAATTGCAGAACTGGTTTTTGGAGTAAATGGGCGGCAAAAAAAATCAACCAGTTGATCGCTGTCGACAAAAACGAGGAGAATCTCGAAGACTTTTTGCTGAACCTGAACGATTTCGATAATGTCTCAATTTATCTGGGGGATGCGAATCAGATCCTTCCGAATCTGCCTGAAAAAATTGATCTGGTGATTGCGGACGGTGATTCCGAAGGACTAAGCGTCGCTGAAATTCAGGCGATCGCCGCCACCGCAGCACAAACTGTGATTTTTCTTTGTAAGGATGGTTCAGCTTTTTCACGCGACCTGGCGCGCTTCAGCAACGGTCCATATCAGATCAAAACGATCGTCCCCTATGACGAAATGCCGCAAACAGCCGCTCTTTCAGCGCTGGCTATACTGGAAAAGAAAAGGACAAAAAAACATGGTTGAGTTCTTTGCACAACATCCGCCAATTATTCAGGCGCTGCTCGCCAGTCTTTTCACTTGGGGCATGACCGCTTTGGGTGCGGCAGGCGTCTTTCTATCGAAAGCCATCCCGCGAAAAACACTCAGCCTGATGCTGGGATTCGCTGCCGGCGTGATGATCGCCGCCAGCTTCTTCTCCCTTTTGTTGCCTGCCGTTGAATTCACGGAAGCGGAGGGGAAGATTGCCCCCTGGGTCCCGGCAGTGACCGGCTTCCTGCTCGGCGGTGGCTTCCTTTGGCTTCTGGACAGGTACCTGCCGCATCTACATATGGGCGAAAAAGAATCCGAAGGATCTGAATCGAGCCTCAGCCGCAGCATGCTGCTCGTACTGGCAATCACCTTACATAATATTCCGGAAGGGTTGGCAGTAGGCGTCGCATTCGGCGCCGCCGGTGTACAGAAGGATCCCGCATTCATCGCCGCTGCGTTGTCCGTTGCAATCGGCATGGGAATCCAAAACTTTCCTGAGGGGCTGGCAGTATCAGCGCCATTACGGGCAGAGGGATTGACCCGCGGCAAATCATTCTTCTGGGGTCAATTTTCCGGCTTGATGGAACCAATCAGCGCAGTGATTGGAGCTGCCGCCGTCATGATCGTTACGCCGATCCTGCCATACGCGCTCGCTTTTGCCGCCGGAGCAATGATTTTCGTCGTATCCGAAGAACTGATTCCGGAAGCGGAAGCGGACGGATCCGATCTGCCAACACTGGCGTTAATGGTCGGCTTCGCGTTAATGATGATGCTGGACGTCGCTTTCGGATAGCATCTCATACTCGCTGCCCTGTCATGACAGCTATGTTCACAGTTCTTTTTTCGCGATTGTCAGTTCGTAATTTGCGAATTGACGAGCATCTCCCGTTCGCAGCACTCAGAACGACCTTTTTCCGCTCAATTAAGTCCGATGGCTGCCGGTGAAACCGGTACATCGGGTATCGCTATCCATTTAATATAAGATACTCTTAGGCAGCCCAGAATTACTACCCTCATCAGTGGTGTTGCCGCAAAAACGATTTTTCATCGAGATTATGATAGAGTAGATCAATCTTACCAATAAACCTTGGGATGGACTGCGCGTATCATCGTCTTCATTGCTTCAAGATCTTGACAACACCGATGCCAGCGTTTTCTTCCAGATTCATGAGGAAGCGACTTCCAAAAAGAACAAGCCACAGGAACTGAATCAACTGCGGGATATGATCCCACCGGAACAATCCGTCAGTTATTTTATCGTCTTTGACATCTCAAAGGAAGCAGCCTCGCAATCACTGATCTTCAGAGCGGTGGACCGCTCTGGACAGAAATCATTAATGAGTCTGGAACTGCCGCTGCCGTCCTATATCCCGGTCCAATATCATTGAGCCGGGAAAGTCAGTACTGATAAACCGAATAAAAAACCCCTTTATGTTGCATGCACATGAAGGGGTTTTTGTTTTACTTCTAATTGTCAGCCGGCGATTTCGGTTTGCGCTGCTCAGAAAGCGGTGGGGCATATATATCCTTGAGTTGTTTCAGTTTCATCGCAACCTCTCGCCATTGGATCTTCGAAACCCCAAGCTTGACTCGGATAGCTTCCGGATCCGTGTTGATGTAATAATCATGCACGACGCTGGTCCAGCGGCACATATTGAACGAGAGATGCTTTTTCAAACCGGCTGCCTTGCCGATATCTTCCAGAATATACTCAAGCCGCCGCGCGGAAAAGTCAAAGACGCGCCGTGTTGTCGGGTATTGCTCCAGATGTTCCAAATAGACCGGCACCCAATCCAACGGCAGCTCAATCTGGCGTTCCTTATAGCGGTTCGAGGGAGAATCATAGCGAATATAGAGCATCGGACGATCCGGATCCTCCAAATCAACATGATTCGGGGAAATCGCCAATGTTTCGCTCTTTTTAATCGCGGTTGCCAGCAGCAGCTGCACCAACGCCATCGGTCTGGCATCCGGCTTTTTCCCAAAACGAAACTGGTTAGCCGTATCCAGCACCGCCTGATACTCATCTGTCGTCAAAATTTCCGGCAAGGGACTGATCACAGACTTTTGAATCACTTTTTCGGTCGGATCCTCCTGAATCACGCCATATGTCATCAGCCATTTGTAAAACGACTTGATCGAAGTTACCCGCCGCGAATAAGTTTTAGGGCTGCAAGGAACGCGCCGTTCATTTTCCATCCAGTTCAGAAAGGCATTGATATCCCTCGTCGTGACCGAACCGACCGTGCGGTCGGGAGGAAGATAGGACGCCAGCAGTTGGATATCACTGAGAAAGGCTTTGATCGTGTTTACCGTCCTGCCATCTTTGACAAGTGAGATCTCCCAGGCATGGATTGCGGCTGGGAAAGTTGTGTCCGCATTGATGAAATCCCGCATAGAAACTTCACTACGATTCATTATTCAAAGTCTTCCCTTCCTGAATGAATTGACCAATCTTAAAATGGATTTGTATTATATCTTAAGAAATCATTTAAATTATGCGAATTAATTATACCTATAAAAAACAGGATTTTTGTCACTTCCTATGCGAAAATTTAACTTTAAATGGGGGGTCGTCCTTCCCAATTTGGAATTTATCACAACCTAAGAGTATATTCCAGCGCAAAAAACTCAAATACACGACATGTTAATTCGACATGCTCTCAAAAATAATTCAATCTTGCCTTGCTATATCGAAAAAAACAGGTGCATTTTTGCGCCTGCATTCGCTATCTTTTGTACAACTTATGAGCCCATACACGGATTCTAAAACTGACCTTGATATACTCTTTAAATTTAGAAACAACTATAAAACCTTTCAGCAAAAAAGGATTGAACGATAAGAAAACAAAAGCACCTAGACTAGAGAAAGTTCTCAAAATCCAAGTGCTTTTCTTCTTGTTTAATAAGCTGGAGAGTTAAAATCTACAACTCCCTTTTTTAGCTACTTTTGAGCCAAATGGTACCAAAACAGTATCAGTAAAAGAGATTTACAATGTCAATAGCCCTAAAACCCACTGTTTACATGGGTCTCATATTTATTATGGTCACTCCCACTCCTCGCTTCAAAAGTTAGATTAACTATTTACAGCTGGTTTAATATAGTCTCTTTGTGCCTATCAGCTTATTTTTGGCTATATTATTTATAGTTATTGAGCTAATAGTACCATTCTATTGTCACTATAACTAGTGTCTTGTTTTTCATTTTAATGATAACTCTTTTCATTGTTATCTAATTATCCTATTTACAGTTTTGGCTTTTTAACACTTCCATTAGTAATACTATCATTGTCTACATTATTGTTTTCTTTAGGCATTAGGTTTTTAAAATTGATAGCATCCCTTATTATTTTATTATCTCTATCATTTCCAAATATAACCTGTTTAAATCCTTTTAACTAAGTTAATGAAATCCTCATCATCGTACTTTTTATGAGCTAAAAGCGATAATTTAGATATTTCTTCTTGATTGCTTTTAATTTTTTCTATCCCATAAAGCGGAATTTGATATCTTGGGTTTATAGGATATGACCTTCCATCAGAAGACATTTTTACAAATTCATTTACTATATCGCTATTAATGATACCTGCAATATAATATGCTTCCTCTAACGAAATATAACTTCCATCTGGTCTCTGAGAAATTGTTACAGCATGATTTTGGAATATAGGTCGTTTTTTTTCTCCCCAAGGAGTATCTATCAAATCAACAACTACAGCGACATTTTTAGTATTATCCCGAAATGCAACAAAGACTGGAGCAAAAGAATATTCACCAACTCGGGCTAATGAGTAGTAAGGTATAGAAACACCATTAATAATCTTTTTACTATATTTACTCTGACTATCAAAGATTTCTTTAGTGGAGTTGAAGTACTTGTAAATATTTCCAGCTTCATTCCTTAACCGCTCCTCATCTATAGCTATTTTAGAGCTATATTCTTCATCATACACAAACGGAATTATATAATCACTTGATACATGAAACGCTTCTATGTCAGCACCTTTTATTAGTGGAAATAGATACTTTTTTTCCAAAAACAATCTCCTTGTTGGTATTTTAAATTTCGATTTTTTTACTTGAATATTTTCTACGGTTACTAATTTATCTGTTTCCTTTGCATTTTTTACAACTTCAAATATTAGTAACTCCTGTGGATACACCTCTACCCCTTCTCTTCCCGTATAAGAGGATTTCCTTTGAGCAACTAATCTTAGTTCCTCTATCTTCATTTTTAATCTCTTGTTAAGAATTGTGAAATTAGTTGATTTGTTATTAAGCTGCACCGCTTTAATTTCAACTATCTTAAATGTATCATCGAGTATTAACTGCTCATCTTGAACATTAACTCTAGGCTTTTTTTTGTATTTTAATACTTTTATGCCTTTTTCATAGTCTTGGTGTTCTTTTGAAATATAGTAAGTATAAAACTTCTGGGTCACTTCTTCAAATGGATTTCCTGCACTGCTCCAATCGTGTATCTCCTTAAAAAATGCTTTAGTCCCATCTCCTAGTATCAATCTTCTATATCCTTCATACGTTTGCTGAACTAAAAATGTATTCGGCATTAACATCCCAAACACACCTTTTTCAGACAACCAATTGCTCATAGCAACATTAGTAATAAGGGCTGCGATATTTAAGTTAATTCCTCCTGTAAATGAATCACCCGAAAAAATTGTTCTTGTAATTTCTAACCCTTTAATTTTCTCTCTATACAAAGATGGTAAATTCTTCCAATCTACCCATGGAGGATTCCCAACAATTACATCAACTTTACCTATATTCATTGTAGTGAGATAATTCGTTATTATCCTAGCCCAAATCCCATTCCATTGTTTTTCTTCAAACTCCACAAACTTTTCTGATAACTCTTCTACCTTAGTAATAATTACATTATTATCTCTATATTCTCCAGGAACTAATTCCATCAATCGGTTTGTTATCGCTCTGGGGTTCAATGAAATAATGTCCAATTCAATATCAATCATGACTCTCGAGAACTTTTTCAAATTCCTTAAAGCTATCTCTGGAAAATACAATTCAAATGGAGCTATTTCAGTATCAAGTGAATACTTAAGAAAACTGATATTGTCTATCTCGACTTTCTCAGGAGTATATGCAGAATCGCCTGAATATACTGGTATTTCAATTTCCGTGTCAAAATAAACAAAGCTGGAAATGTTCAAAAAATAATTAACCCTTGCGGTAATTACAGCTAATGGATTTAGATCTATACCTATTACTCTAGATGTTATTTCTCTTAATATTTCCTGTCTTTCAAAATTTTTCGCTTCGCACTCCCTAACTATTTTATTAATTAGAATAGTTAAAAATGTTCCCGACCCGCAGCAAGGATCTAGTGCTTTCCAATTAGGATAATTGTATAAAAGTATTGCATTATTAACAACATGTTCAGCTAACCATTCTGGTATAGTACTCACCCAATGAATGTCTAACTTCATAAGGAATTATTGACTGATATAACTTTTTAAAAAATCATGTGCCACAAAATTATCTTTATTAACAAAACCCATTGTATAATTATTTAATTTTGAAACTATGGTTTTAATTACTACTTTTTGATATGGGAATTCCATTGCTGCTCTGTAGCATACCAGGAAAAAAAATCTCCCTCTAATAAGTTTTGAATTCCATAATCTCTGATGATAGATCCCGATTCCAATTCACTCATCCGAATTCTTAGCGCATTGTCATTAACATTAATTAATTCAGAATAGTGGATTAGAGAATTATCATATTTAACCTGAGAAATAACTTAAATGCAATTAGTTTAATTAGTATTGAGTAAGATGTGTGCATAGCAAACAGAGCATTATACTCATCAGAAGCACTAGTTAGTTGCACTTGAAAATACTCTGAAAGTGCTTCCTTTCTCTCTATAATAGCCTGTTGTTGCGATACATCATCATGTGATAGTTTAAACAAATGTTTCCACTCTGTTAATAACATTTTGGACTTTTCTGTACAATTGGTAACTAGTGTTTGATATAATGCTTTAGCTAAATTTCTCGAAGGAGAATTTTCATTATTAGCAAAATCATATGCTAAATTTTCAGAATTAAAATTCTTTTGCCCCAATCCTACTATATGTTTTACTAGTGTATCCATCTGTTCAAAATCTAATGGCACAAAATCTTTGTGTAAAAAACTTCCGTTTGGTTGAACATAATAAAATGAAGAAATAATACCATCTGTAACCATACCAAATGCTTTTGTTTTTACCAGATTTCAAATAGCCATCTAAATATTCTTTTTGTTTGCTTAAGAGCATATCGATCCTATCCTTTATCTGATGATAATGTTCTAGGTTGTTTAAATTCAATTATCACATTTCCTACAGATGTGTCCGATCTTCCTTTACTCACAGATCTTATAGTATCAACTGCCTCCTTTTTACTGGTAAATAATCGTACCCCAGTGGTTTAAAAGTTTGTTAAAAATTATGGCTAGGTATTGGTCAAATCTTGTTTCAATAGTTTTTTCGTTAGAGAACTCATAACTGCTTCAGATTTTATCAAATGAATCATTTCATTTAATGCTTTATAATAAATATCTGATTTAAATAATCCTCTATTTGTTTAGCTCGATAGAGCTCTATGTTCAACTCCATTACCATTCATCTCCTTCTTTCATCCTTTTTCTATGCTAACTATGTCACCGATGTCTGCATTTATCTCAATACAAATTCTATAAAGAACATCTAGACTAACAGCTTTTCCTTTGCCTAGTTTAGCTAATGTTGTAGGCGAAAATTCTAATCGTTCCTGTAATTCTGTCTTCTTCATCATATTGTCAATTAAAAGTTTCCATAGACCATCATAATGGTATTTCATAATTTGAAACTCCTTAACCTTCTGCTACTAAATCCCGGATAATGGTAATTCAATGCCTTGACAAAAAAGTTAAAAACCTTAAAATAGGATGAGGTTAATTGCCGAAGTGGCGGAACTGGCAGACGCGCTGCGTTCAGGGCGCAGTGAGTGTACTCTCATGAGGGTTCAAATCCCTCCTTCGGCACAGAACAGATCAAAAGACAGCACAAACAGGCTGTCTTTTTTTGTTCGTAAGGTATAGCAGGCTATCCGTTTAGCAATTCAGACCGGTTATAAAACACTGCAAAACCATCCGAATTCCGCCTTTTTCACTGGTAAACTTAACGGCATGAAATTCAGACTGATCACCAAGCGCCAACTTTGGATCATTCTGCTGGTTCTGTTCCTGGTCAGCATGGTTATTGACCTGAACACGCGCATCAGTACGCTCAACTATCTGCGGGATCAGAAGCATACGCTGGAAGCAGACGTGGTTAACCTCCAGAGCACGCTGGAAGTTGTTTCAGAACAGATCGATTATGCGGATTCTGAAACAGCAGTAGAGGCCTGGGCACGTCAGCAGGGAATGATGATGAAAGAGGGCGACAATGTGATCATCCCGCTGCCAGATGGCCAACCTACCCCGCAGCCAACGCCGATCCCAACCACAGAGCCAGTTGTATATGAAAATTGGGAAGTTTGGAAAGCGCTGATTTTTGATTAGACCCTGCACCAAAAAAGGAATCCAATGACAGCTATCATTATCGACGGAAAAAAAATTGCCGCGCAAATCCGTTCGGAAGTCGCCGCTGAAATCGCTGAACGTACCGCTCGCGGCTTCCCGGTTCCGGGACTGGCGACAGTGCTGGTCGGGGATGATCCCGCATCGCAGATCTATGTGCGCAACAAGATCAAAGTATGTGAGGAGCTGGGAATTGCTTCCTTTTCCCACCTTTTACCTGCTGACACATCCCAGCAAGCGTTGGAAAACTTAATCACGCAACTAAACGTCAATCCAAAAATTCATGGGATCCTCGTTCAGCTGCCCCTGCCTGAACAAATCGACGATTATCGAATTCTTTCGCTCATCAATCCGCAGAAGGATGTTGATGGATTCCAGCCGATCAACGCAGGCATGCTTTCACGAAAGGACAGCGAGCCCTGGTTTATCCCGTGTACGCCAGCCGGCATCCTGATTCTTATCCAAAGTGTCATTCCGGATATCAGCGGGCTGGAGGCAGTTGTGGTCGGACGATCGCCAATCGTCGGCATGCCGACAGCGCAGCTCCTTTGCCGCCATAACGCCACCGTTACTGTCTGTCACAGTAAAACCCAAAGGCTGGCTGAGATCTGCCGGCGGGCAGACATCCTGGTCGTTGCAGTGGGCAGCAGCCATTTGGTCCAGGGAAGCTGGGTCAAACCCGGCGCAGTCGTGATTGATGTTGGCATCAACCGCGTCCCGGATGAAACGGAAGTCAGGGGTTATCATCTGACCGGCGATACCGATTTTGCCGGAATTATCGATACCGCAAAAGCCATCACACCGGTACCCGGAGGCGTTGGGCCGATGACAATCGCAATGTTGATGAAGAATACTTTAAAAGCAGCCTCACATTTTTCCTGAAAAATTCACGAAACGGTTCCCCGCAAAAAAGCATCATTTTTGTCCTCATTATCAATCATTGTGATGTTCTTCCTATTGTCAGACAAGTTCTTTTGGTGTATAAACAACTTGTAACATGAACACGGTTGTATAGATGAAATATGCACTTAGACTATTGGGAGAAGATTTATGACGACACTGCTCATAAAAAACGCTCTTGTCCTGGCAACAATGGACGATTCTCGACAAGAAATTAAAGACGGAGGATTATTCGCCCGAGACGGGGTTATCGAACAGATTGGTAAAACTGCTGAACTTCCTGATCAGGCAGACGAGGTGCTTGATCTGAGCGGACATGTTGTACTGCCGGGACTGATCAATACTCACCATCATTTTTGCCAGACGTTGACACGCGCCGCCCCTGGCGCCCAAAATTCGAACCTGTTCAATTGGTTGAAAACGCTTTATCCGATTTGGGGTAGGATGACCGGGGAGGATATTTACACAGCAGCGCAAACGGCTATGTCAGAGCTTGCACTTTCCGGCTGTACAACCGCGTCCGATCACCTCTACCTTTTTCCAAACGGCTCAAAGCTGGATGATGAAATTGAAGGTGCCCGTCAGGTCGGACTGCGCTTCCATGCTTCCCGCGGTTCAATGAGCCTGGGAGAATCCAAAGGCGGATTGCCGCCGGATCACGTAGTAGACACCGAAGTTATAATATTCTGGAAGATTGTGTCCGGGTAGTAGAAAAATTCCACGACCCCAGCCATGGTTCCATGCTTCAAATTGTTTTGCTCCCGTTCTCCGTTCTCGGTAACCACTGAATTGATGCGCGACAGTGCAAAACTCGCCCGGCAATACGGCGTACATCTGCACACCCATTTGGCGGAGACGGAGGATGAAGAAGCGTTCACGATCGAAAAGTTTGGGATGAAGCCGGTCGATTATATGGCATCTGTGGACTGGCTGGGAGAGGACGTCTGTTTGTCTTACCTGTCCACGTAAACGCTGAAGAAATTCGCACCTATAAAAAATGCGGCTGCGGCGTTGCGCATTGCCCATCTTCCAACATGCGCCTGGTTCCGGATTTGCTCCGCTGGTTGAATACCTGCGCGAAGGGATTCCGGTTGGCTTGGGAGTGGATGGATCCGCCAGCAACGACAGTTCGCACATGCTCGCCGAAGTCCGGCAGGCGCTGCTGATGGCACGGCTGCGGGCAGGATTACAGGGCGCCTCGCTCAGCGGAGAAAATGCACCAAAACCGATCACTGCCTGAGAAGTGCTGGAGATTGCAACCCGCGGCGGTGCTGCTGTACTGGGAAGAAAGGACATCGGTTCGCTCGAAACCGGAAAATGCGCTGACTTTATCGCGATAAACATGAACCGCTGGCGTTTGCCGGAAGTCTGCACGATCCGCTTGCCGCTGTCGTCTTCTGTCACCCTGGCTGGGTTGACTATAATTTTGTTCATGGAAAAGCAATTGTCCGGAACGGCGTTTTGACCACTGTAGATGTAGCGGAAGTCGTCAAACGACAAAATCAGGCGGCTGCCCGTCTGACCGGAAACTAAATTTTTAACTGGCAAGGGAATGAAAACAAAAGATAAAAAATATGAAAATCTCAGCTTACTTCAAAAACTCCAATACGATTTGAGCAAAATTATTGAAGAAACGCCGGCAGGTTCCAGGCTGAAATCAGAGCCGGAGCTGGCTGCCAGCCTTGGAGTTTCCCGGGCAACCCTTCGTGAGGCAATGCGCAGCTTTGAAGGACAGGGGCTGATCCGCCGCCGCCGCCAGGGTGTCGGCACCTTCGTCCTCGATCAAAAACAAACATTGAAACCGGGCTTGAGGTGCTGAAAAGCATCGAAACCCAAGCTTTCCCCGTCTTTGCTTGAGACGTCCGAATGGGCTACCTTTGAAATCAATCAAGCATCAAAACGGATGAAGAACTGGCTGCCAAGTTTGACATTAAAACCGGTGAACCGGTGATCCGATCTCTCGAGTAATTTGGATTGGTGATCGTCCGGTCGCCTATTTGATCGATACGGTGCTGCCAACAACATTGAACAATGACGATCTGGAATCCGGTTTCACCGGATCGGTTTTGACGGTTCATCCGCCGGGAACTCCAGCTTTCCTATTCAAAGACGCTGGTTGCCGCCAGCCCGGCTTCCTCACTAATCGCCAAGAAATGCAGCTTCAGCGCGGCGATGTGCTGCTCAAGTTGGAAGCCTACCTCTATGACGTAGACAACAATATGATCGATTATTCCGGAAAGTTTCTTTGTGCCCGGCTTCTTCAGATTCCAGGTAAATCGTTCAATCGGAACATAAAATTGGATATTTTTTCGTAACCAACTCAGAAAATCAGAGCCGCTTGTTTTTCCTTTTACGCTGGCGGTTCTACTTGCCTATGGAATTCCGATTTTTCTGGGCTGGTTTGGTTTTTATGGTGACGACTGGATATACATTCAGAACTATCGGATGGCAGGCGCACAAAGTTTTCCAGCATTCGTCGCATGGGATCGCCCCTGGTCAGCCTGGGTTTATCAGATCGCGACCTCCTTATTCGGCTCCCATGTATTGCCTTATCACCTGTTACTGCTGGCCCAACGCTGGCTGGCCGTTTTTCTGTTTTGGCGCGAATCCTGAAAATCTGGCGCAATTCGGAACAACTCATTTGTTGGAGCGTTTTGCTGTTCGCCATTTATCCTGGTTTTCGCCAACAGCCAATCGCTGTTCAATACATCCTCCATTTCTCGTCGCTGGATCTCTGCCTGTTTTCTATCTGGTGCATGCTGCGAATGATGGAAACAAAAACACAGACAGAACAGAAATGGCTCAGGGTTCTCTACCTCGTTATTGGTTTTTCCGCATCACTGACAGCACTGTTTTCGGCGAATATTTTTTCGGGTTAAATTGACACGTCCCTTTTTTCTGGGATTATTTCTGATCAACCATCTGCGCCCGCACAAATTCCCATGGAAGGTGTTCATTTTGAGCTGGGCGCCTTATCTCGCTGCGCTGATAATTTTCAGCTACTGGCGGGTTCGTCTTTTTCATTCCAAACCTATCAACCCAAACTGATTGAAGCGTTCAGTACCGCGCCTTCGTAAACCAGCGGCATGATTATAAAACAGATCGAATGGATTTGATCACAGTCACGCTGCTGGTTTGGCGCAGACGCTCAGCTCGCCATCCATTACCACCAGCAAAGCCACCTGGGTGCTGCTTTTGTTTGTTGTCTTCCTGTTTTATGCTGTCGCACTGAGCCGCTGCAGCCGCAACTCTGAACACAACATAGCTGGCCAGAACTGGCGTCAAAACCCGGTTGTCCAGTTATTTCTGCTCGGAATCATCTCCTCCTGGCTGCCGGAATTCCCTTTTGGATGACCGGAATCCAGATAGAATGGGCGTTCCCCTGGGATCGTCCGGGGATCTCTTTCAGCCTTGGCAGCGCCATGCTGATGGCAGCGGCAATCCCGGTTGTTTTCAACAGGCTTCCATACGCCCAATCTGCTGCGCTGCTGATCGCTCTGGCTTTCGGCGCTCATACCGCCAGTAATATCACCTATCGTGATGAGAACCGTAAAATGAAGTGACTATTTTTGGCAGTTGGCATGGCGTGCGCCAGCGCTCGCCCCGGGAACAATCCTGGTTTCTGAGGAAATCCCGCTGACCGCTACAGCGATAACGATCTGACGCCGGTCGTCAACTGGCAATATGCGCCGAACCTTGAAGGATTGAACTACCAGTATAAGTATTTTGACCTCCATTTGCGATATCAACTCCTTTTTACTGACCTGAAAAAAGATCAGCCGGTAATTCATGACTATCGTAGTCATCATTTTGAATCGGATAGCAGTCATGTGCTGGCGCTGACATGGCAGCCGGGCGGCTGTCTTTGGGCATTGTCAGCGAACGAACAGGATCTTCCCGGATTGCCGGAGGATCTGAAAAATATCCTGCTGCTTTCCGATCTCTCACTGATCCAGAGCACAGCTGAAGCAGCGACAGCACCGCCTTCTGCGTTGGGGACGGAACCGGAGCACGGTTATTGTTATTATTTTCAAAAGGTCAGCCTGGCGTTGCAGCAGCAAAACGTTGAGCAAGCGTTTGCGCTGGCACAAGAGGCAGATAAAAAACAATTGGCACCCGTTATTTCACGTGATTGGCTGCCGCTGATCAAAGCGTCAGTTCTTAGAACAAGCCGGATTTGGCACGCAAGATTCTGACGGCAGCGACCGTTCCGCACGCGACTTTTTCTGCAGTCAACTTCGTAAGCTTGATTCAAACGGTGACCTGCAATTGGAATGGGGACTGCAAGAAGCTGCCGGCTGCGCACCGTAACTGAATTTGAAAAGGATGGGGAATCAAAATATGGCAAAATTTATCGGATATGAATGTTCCTTGTGTGGAAAACAGTACGACGCATCCTGGCAAGGGTACGTTTGCCAAGAGGACGGCGGAAACCTGAATGTCCTGCTGGACTACGAGCGCATTCGTTCAACGGTAAATCCGGAAACGATCATGGCGTCTCGGGAACGATCGTTATGGCGCTATGAACCGCTTTTGCCGGTTTCCGATCCGGGCTTTCATCAAACTCCGCTTCATTCCGCTGGCTGGACGCCTGTTTATCGGCTGAATGAACTTGCCTGCGAAATCGGCGTCGCCAATCTGTGGGTGAAAGACGGCAGGAACCCAACAGCGCCACGAAAGACCGTGCCAGCGCCCTGTTGATCGCCCGCGCAAAGGAAATCAATGCCCGAACCATCGTTACCGCTTCAACCGGCAACGCCGGTGCAGCCCTTGCGGGCATGGCAGCTGCAAGCGGCTGGCGCGCAAATTATTTTTGCGCCAAAGTCCGCTCCGCCTGCCAAAATCGCCCAGCTGTTGGTTTTCGGCGCTGAGGTGATCCTGGTTGACGGGAATTACGACAGCGCTTTTGACCTTTCCACAATCGCTGCCGAAAAGTATGGCTGGTATTGCCGCAATACCGGTTACAACGCCTTTACGGTTGAAGGGAAAAAGACCGGAGCCTTTGAAATATGGGAGCAGATCATCAAACAGCAGGAGCAGACGGACAAGCCAATCAACGTTTTTGTCTCAGTCGGCGATGGCAACATCATCTCGGGGATCCATAAAGGTTTCATCGATCTGCAGTATGCGCTCGGCTGGCTCAAAACGATCCCGCGTATCTTTGGTATTCAGTCCGAAAAATCTGATGCGGTTTATCAGGTGTGGCGCCGTGGAGACGAGAAGATCGTCCCGATCAACGCAACGACGTTTGCCGATTCAATATCGGTTGATCTGCCGCGGGACGGCGTACGCGCGGTACGGGCTGCAACGCGTACCGGCGGTGCCTATTTGACAATAGCTGATGAGGACATCTACAGTGGCATCAGCGCGTTGGGAAAATACGGCATTTTCGCTGAACCTGCAGGAGCGACAGCCTATGTTGGAATGAGCCAGCGGTTCAGGAAGGACTGATCGGGAATCAGGATCATGCCATCGTTATTAACACTGGCAGCGGGCTAAAAGATGTTCGTTCTGCCATGAAAGCGACGGGAGAAGCTGCGGTTATCCAGCCTGACCTGGCATCTTTAGAGCATTATCTGGCATCAAAATCCAATCAATATGAAAAGGATGTAAAAGAATCATGAAACCTGTATATTCAATCATCGTCCCGGTTTTCAACGAAAAAGAGGTTTTGGACGTTCTCTACCAGCGCATGACCGCTGTAATGGACAACTTAAATGAACCATGGGAGATGATTTTAATTGATGACGGGTCATCTGATGGATCAAGTGAGCAGATGCGTCAAATGGCGGAAAAAGACAAGCGGGTGCGTGTCATCTTTTTTTCGCGCAATTTTGGACACCAGATTGCAGTGACCGCCGGAATGGATCATGCTTTGGGAGACGCAGTCGTCGTGATTGACGCCGATCTGCAGGACCCGCCAGAGGTAATTCCGGAGCTGATTCAAAAATGGAAAGAAGGCTATGAGGTAGTCTATGCAGTTCGAGCAGAGCGGGAAGGCGAAACCTGGTTCAAAAAAGCGACCGCTTCATTGTTCTACCGTTTGATCTATTCCATTACCGACGTAAAAATCCCATTGGATACCGGGGATTTTCGTCTGTATGACCGCAAAGTTATCAACGTGATGAAATCCATGCAAGAAAAGCATCGTTTCCTGCGCGGAATGTCCTCATGGATCGGTTATCGGCAAATCGGCGTTCCGTATCAGCGGGCAAAACGTTACGCGGGAACGACAAAATATCCTTTTAAAAAGATGCTCAAGCTTGCCTGGAACGCGATCACCGGGTTTTCTTACGTCCCACTTCAGATGGCGACCATATTGGGCTTTATCGTAGCAGCAATCAGCATCATTCTGATTCCGCTCATTATCATTCTTCGGCTGGCATCTGGCACAGAATTGCTTGGACAGGCGACCACGCTGATTTCCACCCTGTTTTTAGGCGGCGTTCAACTCATCTGTCTGGGGATCATCGGCGAATACCTCGGCAGAATTTATGACGAGGTCAAACGCCGGCCGCTTTATATTGCCGCTGAAATAACGCAATCGATTTACGATCAGGATCCACCGCTTTTATGACAAAATGCGGATAAGACAAATAACAAATAAACAACCATAACCAAGGGAGAAAGTAGTATGGCAAAAATTGATTTATCAATCAAAAAATCACGTCGGACGAATGCGGTTAATCGTGCACGGGAACGGAATATTGTCATTCCCACCATCGAACAGCAAATTCATCCTGAAACAATTCCAGCCGGAATCAAAGAGGAATTGAAATCGATTGGTCTTTGGGATATTCATCCGCGAAACCTGTTTGGATCAACTGGAAAAATGAACCGAAAACCGAAGGCGGCACGTTTGGCGGCGTCAACTTCATTGAATTGCCGTCCAGCCTCACAGGCGTGGATGCGCGCATCATCGTACTTGTGGGGAAATGGTTTCCAACCGGCGCCCATAAAGTCGGCCCGGCATATTCATGCCTCGTTCCGCCGCTGGTCACCGGTCAATTTGATCCGACTACTGAAAAAGCAGTCTGGCCCTCCACCGGGAACTATTGCCGCGGCGGCGCATTCGTCTCTGCACTGCTGGCCTGCCAATCAGTCGCAATCTTACCGGAAGGCATGAGCCGCGAACGCTTTGAATGGCTCGAGAAGATCGCCGACGAAGTAATTGCAACTCCCGGAACTGAATCCAACGTGAAAGAAATCTTTGACAAATGCTGGGAACTGCGCCGCTCCGGTCAGGAACTGATGATTTTCAATCAGTTCGAAGAACTCGGCAACTATCTATGGCACTATCATGTCACTGGGAATGCGATGCAGGAAGTTTTCGAAAAAGTCGCCGGCAAAAACGACCGCTTCGCGGGCATGTGTTCAAACACTGGATCCGGTGGAACGATTGCCTGCGGCGATTTCCTCAAGACGCTCCATCCGCACATGAAGATCGTCGCCAGTGAAGCGCTGCAATGCCCGACGCTGCTCAACAATGGATTTGGCGCGCACCGTATTGAAGGAATCGGTGACAAGCATATTCCTTGGGTCCACAACGTCCGCAATACCGACTTTGTGACTTCCATTGATGATAATTCCGTTGTTCACCTCCTGAGATTATTCAATGAGCCAGAAGGGCAGAAATACCTGCGCGATCAGGGTGTTCCGCAAGAAACGATCAGCCATTTGGACTATATCGGTCTCTCCGGCATTGGAAACCTGCTCTCAGCAATCAAATTTGCCAAATATAACGAACTGACCAGCAATGACGTTGTCATGACGCTTTTCACCGATTCGCTGGAAATGTACACAACCCGTCTGACCGAATACACGGAAGAATATGGCCCCTTCACCCGCGATACAGCTGCCTACAACTACGGCCGCTACCTGATGGGCGAAAACATCCATAACATGCAGGAACTAAGCTATTACGACCGCAAGCGGATCCATAACCTGAAGTACTACACCTGGATTGAACAGCAGGGCAGGACTTCAGATGAACTGAATGATCAGTGGTATGACAGCAATTACTGGTCAGAAATTGCCGCCCAGAAAGAAGCCATTGATAAGCTCATCTCCGACTTCAACAATGAAGTAAACCTCTGATAAAAGCCTCACGGAGGATCAAATGGCCGGGATTGCTCCCGGTCATTTCTTTTTTAATGATTTATTTGCAGATAAACCATCTGGACTGAATGAGGTCATAACAGATTTAGATCAATCTATTATATAATTTAATATAAAACTATCTGCTGGCTCTGATCCATATTTATCGTTAGCGAAAACGCTTTTGCGGAAACACAGGATATTCTATGCTTGATGCACTTGGAAAATCATTGTTGATCACTCTATGCTGTGAACTGTTCTTTTCGCTGATCATCGGCTTACGGAACCGGAAAACGCTGGCAAAGATCTGTTTCGTCAACCTTCTTACCAATCCCGTTGCGGTTCTTTTTTTTTACCAAGTTCTGTATCGGACAAACTGGAACCTGTTTCTCATCACCGTCTTTCTGGAAATAACCGTGATCGTATCTGAAGCTCTCTTTTTCAAACGATTTATTCCGACGGTCAAGAAACCATGGCTTTTTTCAGCCAGTATTAATCTTTTTTCATTCGCCATCGGAGAAATCATCAATTCATTTGTCTAAATAGAAAGGACTTCAATCATGAGATATCGAATACTTTTCAAGTTATCGTATGCTTTTTTAGGGCTCATCTGCCTGTTTTCAATTGTTTTCCCAGCAAATGCCGATGCACTTTGGTCACCGCGCAGCCAAAATCAGTTTTTAGATGATCATTGGATGGAAACCGAACTTGGACAGCCGCGATATTATCTTGCGGAAGGTCCCAACGGCGAGGTTTCGCTTCACATCTCACCCGAATCACCGCGAATCATTGCAAAGTTTCCCAATGGCACACCTTTTCTGGGCAGTTACCAATATCTGGATACCAAAGGAGATGAATGGCTGATCGTGGAGGCTGACACGAATGGTACCTTCACCTCCGGCTGGGTCAAAACAGACGAACTAAAGGTCGTTTATGATGCGATTTCTTTTTATGAAGAAAATGAATCCCGCCTGATTCCTTACGAAGG
Source organism: Flexilinea sp. (assembly GCA_040766005.1). Lineage (GTDB taxonomy): Bacteria > Chloroflexota > Anaerolineae > Anaerolineales > Anaerolineaceae > Flexilinea. The sequence goes on from JAXGRI010000002.1 coordinate 157,133, forward strand.
ACAAGTCAATCCAGAGACAATTTACGATTTTGTTTTCTGGGAATATCCAGGATCTTCAAAAATCAATGAAACTTGGCTTGACAGGAAATATCCATTAAAGCATCAGGATATCGACGTTCCTTATGCATACATAGATCCTGATGGAAATATCTGGAGCTACTATGAAATTATGGGCGGCAAATACGCTAAAGGATGGGTTTTTTATGATGATCCTTATCGCACCGAACCGATTGCAATCCGCAAACAAGCCCCAACCACTTCGGATATGATGTTCAATAACAGTGTGCCCTCTAATCAGGTGGGAGAATCAGCTGAGCAACCCGGCAGCGCAGAGGAACTGACCCCGACAAACTTCTGGGAAATATTGGATATTCAGGTAGATCAAGCCGATCCAACGAAACCGTTGTTAAATCGTTATTCAAATTTGAGCTGTATTTCAACCGACGAGCTGGGAGTCACTTGCGTCAGAGGAACCGGACATACGCTGGAGACGATCCTGCTTGCTGAGCAATATTTTTTGCTTGATTTCAGCGACCAGTCTGGTTATTACAACGCACTTTCATATGTCGAAGATTTCTCCTCCTCAAGCAGCATGAATTTTTCGGTGCAGTACCTTAAGTACATCAATGATTATCAACAGAATCAGGGCTTTTTTGATTCTGAAATCGAAGGGATTGATCAAACAACGTTAGAAGCGGATTATCTGACAATCTTGCAAAAAGACGACAAGTACTGTACCTTTGTCGCTGACGTACCCACTGCGACCGAAACCGGCGTCATCTCGATCATTTGTATCCGGGAGTAAGCTGCCCCAGTGATTAAACCAAATAGCCAGTATCGTTTATGGAGAATTCTGATTCGATAAAACGAATACCGCTATTTGGTTTTTTTGACTTTCCTTTTGGCAGCAGGTTTTCGGCTGCTCTGAAAGTCACAATTTTATGTACCAATGCCAACGGCAGCGGACCTTCGTTCGGGAATTGAATGGCGCCTTTTGAGGTTTTGTATCCTTCCAATTCCGCTGAAAACGTCGCGACTCCGCTCACGCCGGGATAAAATCCATGTGGTTCTTATGCGCAGCAAAATGCACCAGATTGCCGTTCAGCGTGAAGGTTGCCATTCCCCAGCTGATTTTTTCAGCAGCGCCCGGGACAGCTTTATGGATCGCCTCTCTAAGAGCATTCAGACGGACCCGTGTCTCCTTCGGAAACTGTTGAATATACTCATCAATCGTATGGATTTCATTCTTTTTTCACACATGCTTCCTTCTTTCTGGTTCAGGATGAAAAACGCTTCCAAACATGTCCTGTCACTGTGCCGCCAAAATCATCTGAAAACGCTTTTGATTCAAAACCGACAGCTTTTTATCTCTGATAATGTTCAGCACCTGGTTTATTATTACGTATTTTTATTTATTGTTCTTTTATTCTTAATATTTTTTTCTCTTTATTCCTCGCAGAATTATGGGCGCTCTTGCTTTTTTTTCAACCGATTTCGGACAAATATCATTCCGCTGCTCATTGAACAAATTGCGTCAAATCCTTCTTTAAATGTGCGTCTTGAAATTTCTTGGATAACGCAGACGCTACACGTCGGCAACCTCCAGCGTGCACGTTTCGGTCAATCCGCCATCCCACATTGCGCGATTTCCGAGAATTCTCACCCATCTTCTGAATGCAGGCTGCAATTCGTTTTGGCGCAATCAGTATAGCCTCTTCCTCCGAAAGGCAATTCTTTTGATGATCGCTTTTCGTATCAATTATAGTCATTTCGTAATCTAAAAGAGGGGCAGAACTACAAAAATACTTTTGACCGTCTCGTTGATTGTCCGCCTTTCTGTCTTTCTACCTTTTTTAAAAGCAATTTTATGCCGGCCATCTTCCTTTTTCTGAATAGATCGTTTTTTCTAATGTCGCTTTTTTGATTTTTTTAGTGAACATTTTTTTCGATGATGATTATCGATAACCGCTATGCGGGTATTTGCCGTTTCGCGAGTGAAGCAGCTTCAGCAAAACAAAAAGACCGCCAAACAATTGGCAGTCTTTTGATCTGTAACCAGAAATCGCGATTTTAACGCTTTGTATAGGTCGGCGCCTTACGTGCGCGTTTCAAACCTGGCTTCTTGCGTTCTTTAATGCGCGGGTCTCTCGTCAGCAATCCAGCATGGCTGAGCGCCGGTTTCAACTCTTCATCCATCTTGATCAGCGCCCGTGCTAAACCAAGGCGAACCGCATCGGTCTGTCCAGTGATGCCGCCACCGTTCACATGAACGCTGACATCAAACCCGATTGATCCTGATTGATCGCAGTGAATGGGCCCAAAATGGATTCGACGTCACCAACACGCGGAAAGTATTCAGCAACCTGTTTATCATTGACAACAAATCCGCCGCTGCCGCTGCTGATGCGAACACGGGCGACGCTTTCCTTGCGGCGACCAATTCCTTCGTAATATTGTCCTGCCATTCCTTATCGCTCCTTTAGTTCACACGCCGCGGATTCTGCGGTGCGTGCGGATGATCATTCTCTGCATAAATCTTCAGGCGCTTCATCAATGCCCGCCCATGTTTATTATGCGGCAACATTCCCCAAACAGCGTGTTCAATAACACGGGTTGGGAAGGTGTTCATCATATCTTTCAGTGTAGTTTCCGTCAGTCCGCCAGGATAACCGGAATGGCGGTAATACATTTTTGACGTCAATTTCTTAGGGCTGATGCCAAGATGACTCGCGTTAACCACGACGACAAAATCACCCATTTTTCACGCCCGGAGTGAAAGCCGGTTTATGCTTCCCCAACAAATAATTTGCAATCTGGGTCGCCAGTCTGCCAATATTTTGACCGTTTGCATCCACAAGCAGCCACTCGCATTCCGGTTCACCTTTAATGACATAGGTCTTTTCCACAGTCATCTCTCCCATCCAATATTCGTTTTAATCCTTTTTACGGTCATTCTTTTCCAGTCCCATAGCGCCCGCATCATAGCGTACCGCCACCAGGCGCAACCCATTCGGGGGAGCTAACCCAGGTGGAAGTTCCGCAGCGTTCAGCACAGCCTGTAACCATATATTCCAGTCCAATCGCCCTTGGGCGTAGCGGAGCTGAAACCAGAACAAGCCGCCAGACCATATGATAGAGGAATCCGTTCGCTTCAATTTCGAAGTGAATTCCGCCGTCGTCTTTCCGGAACCACCTGCTCGTCATCACAGTTCGATTCGTTCTGCCATTTTTCCGGGGCGGGGAACCAAAGCAGAAAATCATGTTCGCCGATCAGGATCTCCGCCGCCCGATTCAGCGCAATCAAATCCGGTTTAGGCCAGACCTGCCACTGAAAACGGTCTTTGAGCGGGTTGCGCTGCTCGCTAACATATATGCTGTAGCGATACGTTCTGGAAAGCGCATCGTAGCGCGCGTGAAATGTGTCGTCCACCCGTTCAACCGAGAGAATTGCAATATCCTCTCGCAGTCTGGCGTTCATCGCCGCCCGGATTTTTTCAGGACTATGTTTCCAGATGAGCGCCGCAGAAAAAACTTGCCTTTCCGCGTGTACGCCACTATCCGTCCTGCCAGCCGCGATAATTGACGACTCAGTCCACCCCAATGTTTTCAACGCTGTTTCCAGCGCCAGTTGGATCGTATTGCGCGACCCCTGGCGCTGAAACCCCTCATAGAGTGTTCCGTCGTAAGAAACCGTAAATTTGTAACGTGCTAATCCTGCCGGACCAGGGTTCTCCTGGTCAGAGGATTTACTCACCAACAAGTTCGATCACAACCATTTCCGCTGCGTCACCCTTGCGGGGACCCAGTTTGGTAATGCGTGTATAACCGCCGTTGCGTTTTGCATAACGGGCAGCAAGATCATCAAACAGTTTTTATGTGATCTCGCGATCATTTCCCAGCCGTGAGGCGGCCAAGCGAGCGGCATTCATTTTCGTCACTTTATCGCCCTGATTGCCTTTCTTGGCGAGTGTGATCAGTTTTTCCGCATGGTTCCGCATCGCAAGCGCTTTCGTATGGGTGGTCGTGATGCGTTCGTGCTCAAAAAGCGCACGAACCATCGACACACGCAACAGTTTACGCTGGTTCGAAGTTCTTCCTAATTTGTAGCCTGCAACACCATGTCGCATTTCAATTACTCCGTCTCTTTTTCTTTCTTGAGGTAACCCTTTTCGTGCAGCTTTTCACGTAATTCATCCAGGCTCTTTTCGCCAAAATTACGGATCGACTTCACAGCGTCATCCCCTTTTTCCAATAACTCAAGCACATCGCCGACTGTTGCCACGCCAGTGCGCTTCAACGAATTGAAGACACGGACGGACAAGTCCAGATTTTCAATCGGTGTTTCTGCCGTTTCACTCGTCATTCTTGAGTTTGAGGTCTCCTTGACAAGCATCTCAGGCAGCATCTCTTCACTTACACCGGAGATGAAGCGCAGATGTTCAATGAGAATTTTTGAAGCCAGCACCAGTGCCGGTTTTGGCTGGACTGTACCATCGGTCCAGATTTCCAGTTCCAATTTATCATAATTGGTGCTTTGTCCGTAAAGCGCGGAACCGACATTCCAGTTGACCCGCTTAATTGGGCTGAAGATCGCATCCACCGGCAACTCGCTAATCTGCAGGTGGTTGGGGCGATCGTTCGCCGGCAGGTAACCGCGTCCCCGTTCAACGGTCAGGTCAATTTCAAGATGAGCGTTTGGATCATCAACCGTAAAAAGGTACAGTTCAGGATTCAGAATCTCAACCTCAGCCGGGCATTTAATGTCCGATGCGGTTACTTCGCCTTCGCCCTTCACTTCAAGGTGGATATGTGAGATATCACCTTCGAACATTTTCAGCCGGATTTGCTTGATCTGAAGCATCACCTGGAGCACATCTTCCCGTACGCCTGGGATTGCGCTGAACTCATGCAGCACGTCTGAAATCCGGATTGAAGTGACTGCCGCTCCTTCAAGAGAGGAGAGCAGTATTCGCCGGAGCGCGTTCCCAAGGGTAACGCCGTATCCGCGCTCAAGTGGATAAATTACGAATTTTCCGTAATTTTCTGCTTCCGTTCACGCTCAACTTTAGGTGTCACCATGTTACTTAAAGTAGCCAATTTTCACCCCTTCCCGATACTACAGAATAAATTCGGGTATCGGCGCATCTTTCGTTTTACCGTGAGTAGAATTCGACGATCAATTGTTCGTTGATATTTCCGTCGATTTCACTGCGGTCAGGAAGTCGCAAAACGCGGCCGCTGATTGCTTTTGAATCACGCGCCAGCCATAACGGACAAAGTCGTTTGTCTGCAACTTCAGCCAAATCTTTAAAGATCGGTTTTGATTTTGAAGATTCCCGCACAACCAGCTGATCGCCAGGCTTCAAGATCATGGAAGGGATGTCGCTGTTAATCCCATTGACCGTAAAATGACCATGGGTTACCATCTGGCGCGCCTGCGCCCGGTTTTCAGCAAATCCCAGCCGGTAAACAATATTATCAAGCCGGGTTTCCAACATCTGGAGCAGATTCAAACCTGTCAGGCCAGATTGCTTATCCGCAATACCGTAAAAACGGCGGAACTGGCGTTCAAGAACACCGTACTTCCGGCGTACTTTCTGCTTTGCGCGCAGCTGACGGGAATAGTCCGAAACGCGCTCGCCACCGCGGCCACGACCGGCTCGACCATGATCGCCGGGAGCATAAGCCCGTTTTTCGAAAGAACATTTTGCGGAAAAGCAGCGTTCCCCTTTCAGGAATAATTTTTCATTTTCGCGTCGGCACAATTTGCATACCGACCCAGTATATCTTGCCATTTTTCAGAAGTCCTTTCAATATTAAACGCGGCGTTTCTTTGGCGGGCGGCATCCATTATGCGGAACCGGTGTGATATCCGAAATGGAACGCACTTTCATCCCCATTCCCTGGACTGCACGAATTGCGGATTCGCGTCCTGGTCCGGGTCCTTTGATAATCAGATCAACTTCCTGAACACCCATCGTCTGTGCAGTTTTAATCGCCTGTTCGGCCGCCAGCCGGGCAGCGAAAGGCGTACTCTTGCGGGAACCTTTATATCCGGACGCACCGGAGCTGCTCCAGCAAACCGGATTTCCCATTGCATCAGTGACGGTAATAATGGTGTTGTTAAAGGAAGCAAAAATGTGCACCTGAGCGGATCCCAGCGTGCGCTTCACTTTCCGTGCGGTTGACGCACGACGCGATGAGCGTACATTTTGAGCCATATTTCCCCTTACTAAAACCTTTGTTGAAATGATACCGGTGTCAAAAACGCAAATCTGTTACAGGCAGCCGCAGGGAGAAAGGATTCCCAACCTGTAACAAATTGCGCTAAAGAACCAGTTTATTTCTTTGTTGCTCCGCGTCGGCGGCCGCGTCCGGCAACGGTCTTCTTCGGACCCTTTGCAGTGCGGGCGTTCGTGCGGGTGCGCTGTCCGCGGCATGGCAGATTCCTGCGGTGCCGCAAGCCCCGGTAGCAACCAATCTCTACCAGGCGTTTGATGTTCATCTGAACTTCGCGGCGAAGATCGCCTTCAACAATATAGTTTTTGGCAATATATTCGCGAAGCAAATTTTCGTCACCATCCGACAGGTCCTTCACCCGGATGTCAGGGCTAACCCCGGTATCCTGAAGGATCTTTTGGGCCCGGGTCAATCCGATCCCATAAATATAGGTCAAAGCAATTTCGATGCGTTTGTTACGCGGAAGATCAACACCTTCAATTCTTGCCATTTTTTATCATCCCTGTCGCTGTTTGTGCTTTGGGTTTTCGCAAATTACGTACAAACGACCTGAGCGCTTGACGATCTTGCATTTTGCACATCGTTTTTTTATAGATGAAGAAACCTTCATTTTAATCACTCCCCCGGATAAAGAATCATCCGTAAATAACTTTAAAGCCTTACAATTATATGATCACAGAGCATTTTTGTCAAAGTGTTCGCGAGCATCTGTTACACAATTCCGCGTCCACTCACCGAAACCGGTGTCCTTCCGTCTGAAAGCAATGTCAGAATGAGTGGCCCATTTTCAGTGACAGCAACGCTGTGTTCGAAGTGCGCCGTCAGGCTCAGATCCGCTGAGGAAACTGCCCAACCATCTGCTTGCACCCGGGTCGCCTCTGTTCCAACCAGCACCATCGGCTCCAGGGCAATTGTCATCCCATTCTTCAGCAGAACACCTTGGCCCCTGACACCATAATTCGGCACCTGAGGCGCTTCCCACATCCTTCTGCCAACGCCGTGTCCTGTATATTGTTTGGTCAGGTAAAAGCCCTGTCCCTCAACATATTGATGAATTGCTGCGGAAACATCTCCGGCGTGATTTCCGGCAACCATCTGGCGAATTCCGGCATAAAGGGAATCTTCTGTCACCTGCATCAGCTTCAGCGCCTCCGCAGAAACCTTGCCGACGCCGATCGTAAACGCGGAATCAGCAACAAACCCTTTGTAAATTGTGCCGCAATCCACCGAGACGATATCGCCTTCTTTCAAGACAATCTTCTTCGACGGGATTCCATGGACAAGCACATGATTCACACTAACACAGGTGCTGGCAGGAAACGGAATCGGACCCGGAACGCCTTTGAAAGGTGAAACAACGCCGTAACTGTCCAACACCGCTTCAGCGGCTGCGTTGACATCTCGGGTAGTCGCGCCGGGAACGCAGGCTTCGCTGGCAGCTTTTAGCGCTTCGGCGTTGATAATTCCCGCCTCGCGCATCAGCGCCAGTTCATCTTTTGATTTGAGGATGATCTGTCGTTCCCCGCTCATTATGCTCTGTTCCGTCCTCCGCAGCCTTTCAAAACTGCATCTTCGATTACACACAAAATTTCTGTGGAGACCGTTTCAATTGGCTGATCACCATCCACCAAACGCAGCACGCCTTGTTCGCGATAATAGTCGATCAGCGGGGCGGTCTGCTGCTCATAAACGGCAATTCGTTTCCGTACCGTTTCAACCTTGTCATCTTCGCGCTGGTAAAGCGCTTTGCCGTCAATATCGCAGATACCGGCTGCCGCGGGCGGATTGAAAACATTGTGGTAAACATGGCCATCCGGGCACATCCAGCGTCCGCTCAGCCGTTCAACCAGTTTTTCAGCGGCGACTTCAATGCAGGGCACGCAGGCGATAGTCGCCTTGAACGTTTCAGCCAACATTTTGTCAAACGCAACCGCCTGAGCAGTCGTGCGCGGAAAGCCGTCCATCAGCGCGCCATTGGCGCAATCTGCCCTGGAGAGCCGTTCACGAACCATCGCGATTGTCAACTCATCCGGCACTAACTGACCACTGTTCATATAGCCCTGCGCTTCTTTACCAAGCGCTGTCTGTTCCTTCAGATTTTCGCGGAACAGATCGCCGGTGCTGATATGCGGGATCTCGCGAGAGCGCGAAATCAGTTGAGCCTGGGTCCCTTTTCCTGCTCCGGGAGGACCAAGGAGAACGATAAAAGTCGCCATCCGTTTCTTCTCCTGTTTATCCGCCGATGCTCAGCGGATCAGCCTTTCTTCGTAACCGTGCTGAACCAGATCGCTCTGCAGATAGTCAATGATGTCACGAACGACGCCGACTACAATCAACATCCCGGCAGAGGACATCAGCATGGTTGAATGCGGACTGGTTCCCAGCAACCCGCCGAGAATATAAGGCAAAATTGCCACCAGACCCAGGAAGACCGCACCGGGGAACGTGATCCGGTTTTGGATTTTTGCGAGATAGTTCTGCGTATCCGAGCCGGCTGCCCGTCCGGGAACGACCGCGCCCTGCTTCTTCAAGCTTGAGCCATAGTCGTTATTCATGAATGTGACGCTGGTATAAAAATAGGTAAACGCCACAACCAGGACAAAATACATAATGATATAAAGCAGGCTGGAGCCGCTGAAGTTCCGCTGTATCCAAAGTGCCGTATTCTTCACCCAGTCCGCTCCGGAATTGACAAAGAAACTGGCAATCAATGCCGGAAAAGTGATGATAGACTGTGCAAAGATCAGCGGGATCATGCCCACGCTGTTTACCCGCAGTGGCAATGTCGTTGAACCACCTGATTTAATGCCGCGGTAACCAAGGCGCTGCCCCGGGATCATCAATTTGACGTAGCGTGTTCCCTGCTGGATATATACGATCGCAAAGACCGTCACCAGCAGCACCAGAATGGAGATGATCAGGAGGTACCAGCCTGTAGTCTGGTCAGCAAGGATCCGAACCAGATTGCTTGGGACCTGGGATACGATACCGGAGAAGATGATCAGCGACAGACCCTGTTGCTGGATTCCGTATTCAGAGATGATCTGACCCAGCCAGATAGCGATCATCGTACCGGCGATCATTGTACTGACATTTGCGATGGTCGGAAGCAGATTTGCGCCGCTCCAGCCATAGTTCTTGAGAACTGTCATCCCTGGAACAATTTGATTGAAAAGACCGATCTGTCCGATTGCCGACAGCAGCGCCATCGGAATGGTCAAATACATGGTCCATTTTTCCATCCATTTCCGTCCTTCACGCGGGTCATTCTTCATTCTCTCCTCGATCGCCGGAATGATCGGGCCGAGGAGTTGAAGAATAATCGACGCAGTGATGTATGGGTAAACACCCATTGCCAGAACGGAGAAGGATGATAACGTACCGCCGGATAAAACGTTCAGAATACCGATCAAATCACCTGCAGCTGATGTGCTGGATTTTAATGCAGCCAGCACATCCGGATTGAAACCGGGGACGGGAATATTTGCGATAAATCGATAGATCACAAGAATTCCCAGCGTCAGCAACAGCTTGTTACGGATATCTGCCGATTTCCAAATATAACGCCATGGGGATCGCTTCATTCTTTAAGTTCTCCTTCAAACCTTTTCAGCGTTGAACACACTCAGTCGAGTTCGATGATCTCAACGCTGCCGCCGGCTGCTTGAATTTTTTCAAGGGCGCCTTTGGTAATCCGATGAACCTTCAGGTTATAAGCGCGCTCAACTTCCCCTCTGCCAAGGATGACAACCGGGTTTCTTTTCTTGCTGAGCAAGTTTGCTTCCGCTAACACCTCAGGTGTAATTTCAACACTGCCGTCAAAGCGGGAGAGCATTTCGAGGTTCACTTCGTTAAATTCTACGCGATTCGGCGGGTAAACCCTTCGCCACGCATGAAAGGAAGCCGGCGATAGAAAGGCAGGTTACCGCCCTGGCGGTAAAGCGCTCCGCCAAAACCCTGGCGAACGCTCTGTCCTTTAGTCCCTTTACCGGCAGTCTTACCCTGACCGGCAGCATGACCGCGGCCGACGCGCTTCTTGCGTTGTTTCGCGCCTTCATTGGTTTAATTCATGTAATTTCATCTTAATCCTCTAATTCCTCAACTTGCACCAGATGATTCACTTTATGAATCATCCCCTGCAAGGACGGAGAGTCTTCCCGTACAATCACCTGATTCAGCTTTGTGAAACCAAGCGCCTTGATTGTCCGCTTGTGTTTCTCGGAATAGCCGATCATGCTCTTGACGTATTTTATTTGCAGCTTTTTCGGCGAAGATTTCTCAGCCATTTTTCCTCCGATTCCAGAAGGGAACCAGTTCATCGGTTTCCTTGCCGCGCAGAACGGCCTCTTCTGAATAATCCTTGAGTTGGCCAAGCGCGTCAAACGTCGCTTTCACAACGTTCAGCAGGTTAGCAGAACCGAGCGATTTTGTCAGAATGTCCTTGATGCCAGCGACTTCGAGGACAGCGCGAACGCCGCCTGCGGAAATAACACCGGTACCTTCAGACGCCGGCCGCAACAACACCCGCGCTCCGCCGACCCGGCCGAGCACTTCGTGCGGGATGGTGGTCTGATAGAGGTTAACTTTCGTCATGCTCTTGCGGGCGCGTTCAGACGCTTTGCGCATCGCGTCCGGAACGGCGTTCGCTTTACCGATCCCAAGACCAACGTTTCCGTTGTTGTCGCCGACAACCGCCGTGACGCGGAATTGAAACCGGCGACCGCCTTTTACAACCTTTGCCACGCGCGCAATCTCGACCACTCTTTCATCTAATTGATCTTCAGTCGGTTGAAAATCCATATTTTCCATTGTTTTAGTACCTCTCTAAACTTCCCCTAAAACTCAAGACCGGCTTCGCGTGCAGCATCGGCCAGGGCTTTGATGCGTCCGATATAGCGGAAACCGCCACGATCAAAGACGACTGCAGTAATCCCTTTATCTTTTGCCCGTTCCGCGACGGCTGTACCAACCAGCTTTGCCTGTTCAGTTTTATTTTTTCCATCCATATCCTGCTTGAGACCGCGGTCAATGGATGATGCGGACACAATCGTATTACCAGACTGGTCATCAATCACCTGAGCATAAATGCAATCCAGGCTGCGATAGACGTTCAGGCGTGGGCGATCCGGAGTGCCGGCCAGCTTTTTCCGAACACGGGCATGCCGGCGAATACGAGCTTCACTTCGAGAGTTTTTTCCCATATGTACCTCTTATTTCTTAGCTTTCCCGGATTTTCCGGCTTTGCGGCGGATCTTTTCACCCAGATAGTGGATCCCTTTTCCTTTGTAGGGTTCCGGCGGGCGGATAAAACGGATGTCCGCAGCTACCTGACCGACCTGTTCGCGGTCATGACCCATGACCTTGACCTGGCGAGCTTTTGTGTCAACTTCAAAAGAGATTCCTTCCGGCGGCACAACTTCCTTCGGCGAGGAATATCCGACATACAGAACCAAATTCTTACCGTTCATTTCGGGGCGATAGCCGACGCCGTCAATTTCAAGGATCACAGTGAATCCTTCAGAAACCCCGACAACCATGTTGCTCAGCAGCGCGCGGCTTGTCCCATGCAGCGCACGGACGGGCGCCTCATCAGAAGAACGGGTGATCGTCAGCGTATCATTTTCATGACTGATTGTCACGACGGAGGAAAAGAGGCGTTTCAGTTCCCCTTTCGGCCCTTTGTCTTTGACTTCATTCCCATTAATGTCCACTTTCACGCCTGCCGGAACGGTTATGGGTAAACGTCCAATTCGAGACATTTGCTTGCTTCCTTTCCTACCAGACCTTGCAGAGAATTTCGCCGCCGACACCAAGTTGGCGTGCGCGCTGCCCGGTCATGACTCCCTGAGGAGTGGACATGATCGCAATGCCAAGTCCGGACAAGACCCAGGGGATATCATTTCTGCGGGTATATACCCGGCGCCCCGGGCGGCTGACACGCACAATCCCTGTGATAACCGGCCGCCGTGAACGGCGTTCACCCGCATATTTGATTTTCACTTTCAACACGCGCTGGGAGGGTTTGTCCCCTTCGAGCACTTCATAGGATTCGAGGAAACCTTCTTCCTTCAGAATCCGGGCAATTTCTATTTTGATATTTGAACTAGGCATTGCCGCAGCGGCATGACCAGCCATCATGGCGTTGCGAATCCGAGTCAACATATCGGCAATAGGATCATTAATCATCTTTCTATTCCTCCGTGTCGATTACCAGGATGACTTCGTAACGCCGGGAATTTGACCGTTCAGCGCCAGTTCACGAAAACAGATACGGCATAATCCAAACCGGCGGATATATCCGCGGGGTCTGCCGCAGAGACGGCAACGATTGCGAACCTGGTTCGGAAACTCTCGTCTCAATTCACGATATTTCATGCATTTCTTTGCCATATTAACCCTTCCTGAAAGGCATGCCAAGCAGACCAAGCATCACACGCGCCTGTTCATCTGTTTGTGCTGATGTAACGATCGTAATTTCCATTCCACGGACTTTGTCGACCTTTTCATAGTCAATCTCGGGGAACAGGGTCTGTTCCTTCAGACCGAGCGTATAGTTGCCACGGCCATCGAATGCGTCTGCGGAAATTCCGCGGAAGTCGCGCACCCGGGGCAGCACGATATTGATCACCCGATCCAGAAACGCCCACATCTTTTCACCGCGCAGCGTCACTTTCGCCCCAATCTGGCGTCCTTCGCGCAGCTTGAAGTTAGCAACGTTGACCCGTGCTTTTGTGACAACCGGTTTTTGACCGGTAATCTGGGTCAGATCATTCACAGCAGCATCCAGCGCTTTCGGATTATCCAGCGCTTCACCAAGACCAATGTTGACAACAACTTTCTCAACTCTTGGATATTGCATCGGATTTTCCAGCTTCAATGCCGTTTTCATCGCAGGAATGACATCATTTTGATATTTTTCTTTCATGTGATTCATGATTTATCCGCTCCTGCTATTTCTCATCAATAACCGAACTGCATTTTTTGCAGATTCGCGCGCCGATGCCGTTTTCGCGGCTGAATCCAACGCGTGTAGGTTTGTTGCACTTCGGGCACACGAGCATGACGTTCGAGATATGAATCGGCGCTTCAAACTTGACGATGCCAGCGTCAATCTGACGTCTGCCCGCCTGGGTCTGACCGCGATGCCGTGAGCGGATGTTGACACCCTGAACCACCAAACGAGATTCAGTCGGCAGCACCCGAATCACTTCGCCGCGCTTCTTCTTATCTTCAGAACGACCGCTGATAATTTCCACCGTATCGCCCTTGCGAATTTTTTGTTTCATTCTTCGCTCCATCTTTTCATGTGATTAGATTGATTCCGGCGCAAAAACGATCTTCGTGAAACCTTTTTCGCGCAATTCACGCGCGACTGGCCCAAAAATGCGAGTTCGCGCTTTTGGATCCGTACCGTTCGCATCCAGGATCACAGCAGCGTTGTCGTCAAAGCGGATGGAGGGCCCATCTTCCCGTCGCCATTCCTTGGAGCAGCGCACGATAACAGCCTTGACAATATCGCTTTTCTTCACAGAACCATGCGGAGCTGCAGACTTTACATTCCCGATTACCACATCTCCGACATATCCGTAATGACGAACCGATCCGCCAATGATATGAATTACCAGAATTTCTTTTGCACCGGTGTTGTCAGCAATTTTCAGTCTGGATTCTTTCTGAATCATTCCCGGGCTCCTTTATCCGGCGCGTCGGCGGCGTCTGTTGAAGCTTCTGCCGCAGTTTCAGAGCCGATTCCGTGTTTCACGATCGACTGAACCACCCAGCGTTTCTCACGGGAGAGCGGACGGCTTTCAACAATCATCACTTTATCGCCAATCTTACATTCGTTGTTTTCATCATGCGCTTTGACGCGTTTCAGGTCATGAACGACCTTGCCAACCAGCGGATGACGAAATGTGCGTTTTATTTCAACGACAACAGTTTTATCCATTTTGTCACTTGTGACAGTACCCATTAATCGGCGGCGTGCGTTCATGCTTTACCTTCCTCTTGCTCTTTCAATTCCATTTCCCGCAGAATGGTTTCCATCCGGGCAATGTCGCGCCGAACTTCTTTTACGCGGCTGAGATCAGTCAACTGACCAGATACAGCCTGAAAGCGCAGATTCATGCGTTCCTGATGGAAATCCGCCAGCTTCGCTTTAATTTCTTTCGCAGTTAAGGCTCTAATTTCTGAAGCTTTCATGATTCAGCCTCCCCTGATCCCATCTCATGCCGCGAGATCACTTTTGTCCGGATTGAGAATTTGTAGGAAGCCTGATGCAGCGCTGCGCGCGCAATTTCTTCAGTAAGTCCACCAATTTCAAACATGATCCGGCCTGGCCTCACAACCGCGACCCAATATTCAACATTCCCTTTTCCTTTACCCATTCGGGTTTCAGCCGGGCGGTGCGTATATGGTTTATCCGGAAAGATCCGAATCCAGACCTTCCCGCGGCGCTTCATTTCACGCGCCAATGTACGGCGAGCAGCTTCAATTTGACGGGCGGTGACCCAACCCGGTTCCATGGCCATCAGACCATAATCCCCGAAGTTGATTTCTGCGCCACGCAGTGCTTTTCCGCGCATTCTTCCGCGCTGCTGCTTGCGATACTTTACTCGTTTTGGCATTAACATTTCCAATACCTCTTTCGATGAACCGAACCGGACAGATTGTCGTAACAATCAGCCGTCGGCACAAGATTTATTCGCTGACGTAGACACCTTCGGTGGATTCCGCTGCGGCCTCTTCACTCATGGAAAGCACGATTCCGCGATAAATCCACACTTTGATGCCAATCTTTCCATAGGTGGTGTTGGCTTCGGCGCGGGCAAAATCAATGTCCGCCCGCAGCGTCTGCTGCGGAACCCGGCCTTCACGCAGGGTCACTGTACGAGCCATGTCGGCTCCGCTCAAGCGACCGCCGACCTGGATTTTCACCCCTTCGGCTCCCTGCCGCAACCCCTGCTGAATGGCACGCTTCATCGCGCGGCGATAACCGACACGGCGTTCAATCTGACCGGCGATGTTCGTCGCCACCAGATAAGCGTCCAGATCCGGCGCCTTGATCTCTTTGATATCAAGGTCAACCTTTTTCCCGGTCAATGCTTCCAGGTTCTGACGGACAGCTTTAACAGTTTCGCCCTTCCGTCCAATCAGGATACCCGGTTTTGCCGTGTTCACAACAACTTTCACCTTGCCGGGAAGCGTTCAACTTCCACTTTGGAAACGCCCGCTTTACCGGTCTGTGGTGAATCATCTTGCGGATTTCCAGATCCTGGTGCAGCTGATCCACGTATTCACTTCCTTTTGCATACCAACGCCCGTCCCACGGTTTGTTGATATTCAATCGAAATCCTATAGGATGTACTTTACGGCCCATATGTTTCTCCTGAAGTCTCCTTTGGTTCCTTCGTTCTCACACTACTCACGTTCACGAAGAACCACAGTAATATGGGATGAGCGGCGCAGAATCGGCTTGAATCGTCCTCTTGCACCAAAATATCGCCAGCGGCGTGTTGCTGCTTCGTCACAATAGATGGTATGAACCACCATGTCGTTTCGATCCAGCCCGAAGTTTTCTTCGGCGTTTGCAGCCGCAGAAGCGATCAGCTTATAAACCGGTTCCGCCGACGCCTTGTTCGTGAACTTCAGCGTGTTCAACGCATCTGCCACCGGCTTCCCGCGGACAAGATCAATCACCAAACGAACTTTCTGAGCAGAAACACCCAAGTTTCGCAATACTGCCTTCACATCTTGTGCCATTGTTTCTACCTCTTATTCGATCTTTCCGATACGTGACCGCGGAACAGGCGCGTGGGCGCAAATTCGCCCAGCCGGTGTCCAACCATATTCTCAGTCACATAAACCGGAATATGACGCCGTCCGTCATGCACCGCAATCGTGTGTCCAACCATCTGCGGGAAGATCGTGCTGGCGCGGCTCCAGGTACGAATCACTTTTTTGTCGCCGGCGCTGTTCATTTTTTCGATCTTCGTCAGAAGTTTCGGGTCTACGAATGGACCCTTCTTTAATGATCGTGACATAACTTCGTTCCTCTCTTAATAAACAATCCGGGGACTAACGTCCGCCCTTCGCATTGCGCCGCCGAACGATATATTTATCAGTCCGTTTGTTGCGGCGGGTCTTATAACCCAACGCAGGCTTTCCCCACGGGGTTTTCGGACCGGGCATACCAATCGGCTGCCGTCCTTCACCACCGCCGTGCGGATGGTCTTTCGGAGCCATTGCCGAACCGC
Source organism: Flexilinea sp. (assembly GCA_040766005.1). GTDB lineage: Bacteria > Chloroflexota > Anaerolineae > Anaerolineales > Anaerolineaceae > Flexilinea. The sequence continues at coordinate 173,629 of JAXGRI010000002.1, forward strand.
GAACACCTGGACGAATGCCCATGTGGCGCTTCCTGCCGGCTTTTCCAAGTTTGATATTGCCGTGATCCACATTGCCGAGCTGACCGATTGTCGCATAGCAGGTCTGCAAGACCATCCGGACTTCACCGGACGGCAAACGAACCTGCGCATAGTCGCCTTCTTTTGCCAACAACTGAGCGGAAGTGCCCGCAGCGCGAACCATCTGTCCGCCGCGTCCGGGCCGCAGTTCAATATTATGAATGGTTGACCCAACCGGGATGTTCGAAATCGGCATCGCATTTCCCAGCCGAATTTCAGCTGATGGACCGGAAACAACGCGGTCCCCGACCTTCAGCCCGACCGGCGCCAGCATATAGCGTTTCTCGCCATCAGCATAATACAGCAGCGCAATGCGCGCCGTGCGGTTCGGATCATATTCAATTGCAGCGACTTTGGCGTCCACACCGGCTTTATCCCGGCGCAGATCAACCATTCGGATAAACCGTCTGGCGCCGCCGCCACGATGACGAACCGTGATACGACCAGATGCGTTTCTGCCCGCGTGTTTCTTACGGAAGACGATCAGCGATCGTTCAGGTTCTTTCTTCGTGATTTCTTCAAAGGTATAACCCGTCATACCGCGCAGACCGGGCGTAACGGGTTTATAAATTTTGACTGCCATTATTCAACTCCCTCGAAGAATGGAATCTTATCGCCTTCCGCCAGCGTAACAATCGCCTTTTTCATCACAGGCTTCTTGACAATCGTGCGTCGGCTTTTCATATTCCGTTTTGTTTTTCCCGGTGTCTTCAGGATGTTGACGCGGAGGACATTCACCTTAAAGATGGATTCAACCGCTTCTTTCACCTGAGTCCGGTTTGAATCTACCGTGACTTCAAAAACATACTGATTCTGTTTGAAAACCAGATCGTTTGTCTTTTCTGTAATCAAAGGACGGCGGAGAATTTCATAAATTGATGACATTTTTCCTCCCTATCCCAAATATGCGCTGATTGTGTCGATTGCCGCCAGCGGCAGAACCACTTTATCAAAACGCAGCAAATCGCGGATGTTCAGATAATTTGCCAGCAGAATCTTTGCGTCCGGCAGGTTGTTGGTCGCCCGAATAACGTCCGCACAGGATTCTTTATCAGAAACCAGAATCAAGGCGCTGTCTGTGCCCACCAGCGCGTTAAGCGCCGCTGCCATCAGCCGGGTTTTCGGTTCGTCCAATTTCAATTCATCCACAACGATAATTTCAGCTTCGCCAGCTTTCACGCTTAAAGCGGATCGCAGCGCAGCTCTTCGCATCTTCTTTGGCATATCCTGGGTATAAGACCGCATGTGCGGGGTATGAATCCTGCCGCCGCCCTTCCACTGTGCAGCGCGGATTGAACCCTGTCGTGCCCGTCCGGTACCCTTTTGCTTATACGGTTTGCGCCCTCCCCCGGCAACTTCGTTGCGGGTCTTGGTCTCGTGAGTTCCAAGGCGGGCGTTTGCCATCTGGCGAACATATGCCTGATGCATCAAGTCTAAGTATATTGGGGCAGCAAAAATCGCTTCTGGAAGTTCAACTTCGCTGACGGTTTCGCCCTTCATATTTTTGACATCGATTTTCATTTTACTTACGCTCCATGTTCCCTATAAACCCGTTAGGATTTACGGGCATCCCGAATCAACACAAGACCGCCGCGTGCGCCAGGAACAGCGCCTTTCACGCCGATCAGATTCCGTTCGGCATCAATAAAAGCGACCTTAAGGTTTTGTACCGTAACGCGATCATTGCCCATATGACCTGGACCACGGGAACCTTTGAACACTCGACCTGGCGTCGTTACCGAACCACGGGAACCTGGTGCACGCTGCCGATCAGACTGGCCATGGGTCTTCGGACCACCGCGGAAGCCATACCGCTTCACACCGCCCTGAAAACCACGCCCTTTACTGGTACCGACGACATCCACCAATTCGCCTAAAGCGAACAGATCCACGGTAACTTTGTCTCCTTCGGAAACTTGTGGATCTTTTACACGAAACTCGCGCAGAAAGCGCAGCGGAGGCAAGTTATTCCGCTTCAAGTGACCCTTTTCGCCGCTTGTGATCCGTTTCGGTTTTACCTCATCGAATCCCAATTGCACGGCGCTGTACCCATCAGTTTCCTGATTGCGTAACTGGGTAACAAAGCAAGGCCCAGCTTCGATGACGGTAATTGGAATTGCAACACCGTTCTCATCGAAAATCTGGGTCATGCCGATTTTCTTGCCGATTAGCCCTTTAAACATTCTCAGTTTTCTCCCCTTTTAAAGGTTATCTATTGTTGAGGGTCTTGCGACCTCGATACAAGATTGTCAGCATGGGCTTAGCTGCATCATCTTGCTCTCATATCAGTCAACCTGCTTCTGCCACACCTGTGGAATTTTTGTCGTGCGCATCCAGCCAGGTTCTTGACATGAAATAATTGTTCGCTCTGGCATCTATCAGGGCAAACTGGAATATTATAACAGAATTTTTGTTTTCAAGGGGAATTTGTGAGAATATATTGGCAGACAAGATATTTCTATTTTTCATGACAGATGGGTAGACAAGAATCGGTCAGAAACTTAAAACCATGTACAAAAAACACGGGCGATCCAGCACTGGATCGAAATACATTGTTCTGATGATAAGCGCTTCACAATCTATCTGACGTTTTGCTTCTACCCAACAGTTCGCCCAAGGCAGTCATACAGGATGTGATCGGCTTCAGACTGGAATAGTGTTCCGTCGCTTCCACGATCGAAATCGGGATGATATTTTGGTATTTTCTGTTTTCAACTCTAACTGAATCAATCACAACATTGACATCAAACGCTTCGCGCATATTCTCTTCGGTGATGATTTCCTTTGTAGCCCCATAAAAGAATCGCTTACCCTTATTTAACATTAACGTATGGTCGGAAATTTGCATTGCATGGCGCGGATAATGAGTATTTAAAATAACCGAGATATTCCTCTCAACGCTCAACCGTTTTAACAGATCAAGAATAATCAGTTGATTGCGAAAATCAAGTCCCGACTCAGGTTCATCCAAAATCATCAGGCTCGGATTGCCAGCCAACGCCCGTGCAATCAGAACAAGTTGATATTCTCCTCCGCTCATATGACTGCATAACCTGTCTTGCAGGTACAGTGCGCCCACCTCCGAAAGCGCTGCGCGCGAAACGTCTATATCAAATTCAGTTGGCTGCGCAAAAGTACCCAAGTGCGGACTTCTTCCAATCAACACCATTTCTAATCCGGTAAATGCGATTGGCGGGGTTTTTGTTTGAGGAACATATGAAATTTTCTGCCAGATATCTTTAGTTGTTAACTCTGAAATATCCTTGCCATTCAAAAGGCTCTTGCCAGATCGCCACTTTAAAAAACCCATCATGCATTTTAGGACTGTTGTTTTCCCGATTCCGTTTGAACCAAGGATGGATAAAATTTGCCCTTTCGAAACTTCAAATGAAACATTCTCGATGATATTCTGTTCGGTACCGTAACCAAACGTTCCATTTTCAACTGAAAAAATCATGACCAATTACCTCCCGTATTGCGAAGTAACGAGATAAAAATTGGTGCGCCGATGATCGCAGTCAGGATTGAAATCGGTATTTCGGAAGCGGTCATCGTTCGGGAAACCGTGTCAATCAACAACATGAACACTGCGCCAAGGCTGAGGCAAAGTGGAACCAAACGTCGGTTGTCGCTGCCGCACAGCATACGCGCCATGTGCGGGACCAATAAACCAACCCATCCGACCTGACCGCACATCGAAACACAAGATGCCGTTACCATCGTTGACGCCAGAATAATTATCGCCCGCGTATGTTGTACGTTAATCCCAGTTGACTTTGCCTCATCCTCGCTGAGCGTTAGAATGTTGAGACGCCAACGCAGTGCCACAATGATTCCAGTTCCAATTAATATTAACGGCATCCCGAGCAGCAAGTTCTTATAGGTTATCCCAGCAAGTGAACCCATTAACCAATAAATGATAGTTGGTAGCTTGTTGCTGGGATCGACAAGATATTTCAAGATGGAAAGAATTGCTCCGAACAACGCCGAAATGATCACGCCGGAAAGAATCAACATCACAATAGAATTTTTTCCACGCACACGAGAAACCAACACGGTAATGAGAACCGCCGTTAATCCAGAAAGAAGCGAGAATAACTGCACCCCAATCAGCGATTGGTCCAACATTAGTGCAATGACAGCGCCAACTGACGCTCCCGAAGTGACACCAAGCGTATCCGGCGTTGCCAGCGGATTCCCAAATAATCCCTGAAACGCTGCCCCTGCGCAGGCAAGTCCTGCACCCAGCCCGGCAGCTAAGATGATCCGCGGCAACCTCAAAGTAATGATGATCGAATAAATTTTCGGGTCCACCTGACCACGATTGACAAGTGAGAGTAACACATCGAAAATATCACGAATCGTGACTGGATATCTCCCAAGCGTAACGCAGATGATGGCAACAACCAGTGGTATTGCCATCATCACTGCATTCAACATGAACCTTGTTTTGCTTTTATATAGATTAATGAGCATAAAACTTATTGGCTTATATTTCCATCATCAAAAATATGATTTAGCTCTTCATCGCTCAGTTCATAATGATAGAAATTGCGGTAGTAGTCCCTGGTCTCCATTTTCAAATCAACATCTGTAAACAGCTCTGGATAGGAGTGTTGTGCCAGCCATTGGATTACAAGCGGTGCATCTGGATTTGGGGTATACCAGCTCCACATGCCAAGATCACAGGTGTATGCTTGCTTTTCTTGAACAGACTTGAGTGGACTAAAATCTGCGCCTTCGACATCGTTCTTTTCCAAATTCTGCGGTGTAATCTTAATTTGTCCTGGGCCGGGCATAAAAATCACATCCGGATCCCATTCATAAATTTGCTCAAGGTTGACAGTTGCGATCCCGGTTAGTTCCTGCGCAACGTTTTTCACACCAATTGCATTCAGCCAGCCAGCTCCAAAATGACCGGATCCTCCTGAAACCGCTGGTTTACCTTCGCGAAAGGTGAACAGAATCATCACATTCGGTCGTTCATCCTCCGAAACCGCAACAATACGATCCTGCACCATCTGCATCGCTTGATCCCCATAAGCAATCACATCGTCCATTTTCCCAGGTTCCCGAAACACATCTTCGAGCAATCGAAGCCATTCCGCATATAACAAGGTAGGATTACCGCTGGAAATTCCACCTGCTGTGTTGAAACCAACGGCAGGGATGCCAGCTTGTTTGAACATTTCATAGTGCTTTGTATTGCCAGCATTATATAAAACAACATCGGGATTCAGCTTCTGTAATTCCTCAATGTTCAGTTCGCCTTGTTTATTAAAACTAGTTTCAACGTTCAGGAGATCTGGTGCAATCTTCGTCAACGTCGTTTTAGAGATTGTTTTCAGGACTGCATCCGAAAGCCCGATAAGATAATCCGACTTACCACCCATATACATCACATAGGTGGAAGCCAGCGGTACTTGATCCACCACTACGCGCTCGATCTTCGTTGGTAAGGTAACTTCATTTTGGGCATGATCGACAATCGTAAAATGGTCGACGTCAGCCTGTGCTGTAACCAACCCAAAAGTTCCAAGAATCACAGAAATCATGATCAGTGCTACAACCAGCTTTAGACAAAAATACTTTTTCATTTATCTTTCCTCCAGTCTTCAATTTACGTTTTCGCCCGCGCCAGTATCTTTCGATAGCGCAGTGGCACAGGCGGAATTTCATTCTTTATTCATCGTTACAAAACATGGTTGTTCCGCTGGTTTTCCCGGTTTAAAACAATTGATTCAACATAAACGTCGAAATGCTCACTAAGGAAACGGGGAACCGAATTCAAGTACAGACGGCTTGAAACTGCCGGATGCGGCAACTTAAAGGTTTTCAGTTTTTTAGCAGCTGGAATGCGGCAAATCAGTGGATCAGCGACTAATCGCGTGAAACTACCTTCTTGTAATAGTGATATCAGTTGGCTTTCGTTGTTGATACGAACATCGCCTGGCAATGCCAGCTTTTCTTCCAGTCCAAACAAACTGCCAACAATAATCTTCGCTTGGAAATCATGATGAAACAACGCCGTCCGGATAGCATTAGCGATAATTTGGTCACCGATAATCAAAATGCTTTCCACTGCATCCTGTTCGATACCTGCTGGGTGGACTGTTCTCGATTTTTTATCCAATAGCGTTTGTCGGATCGTTTCCAACAGTACAACGGGTTGATCCGACCCAACTGGAGTTCCGGCCACATATGGTATTCCATATCGTTGCTGCATATACAGCGCGGCATCCAAACCCGATTGTGAAACAACTAAGTTCAGTGCGGCAGTCCCGACATTTCGAATTTGATCCAGATTCGTGTGCATCAACAGGCTGCCGTTCACAAGAAAACCGTTCTGTTCGAGCCAACAGCATATATCAGCAGCATTCTCATTGGCCGAATAATCCAGCGGGGTTAGTCCAAGAATGTTGACACTATTCGGAACCGTCCGACTTACTGGCTCCGCAAATCGTTTGATCAACGCGAGCAATGAATCTGAAACACCGCGATCATAATAAAGAAACCCGGTAGTATCGAACCCGAGTGTTGGAATTCCTGCCCGAGCCTCAATTTCCATCGCGATACCGCGCATATCCATGCCGATAATTGCCGGGACAGGACTGCCAAGTACAGCAATAAAATCAGGTTGGATCTTTTTCGCAGCATTGACGGTTTTTCTCACCACTTTCTCATCATCTCCAAGAATGGCGTCAATTGTCCGCAATTCAGTGCAGAATGTTGTTTTTTTGATATCTGCCCAGCGCGGTTCATCAAAATTGACATAGTTATGCGTACAGCAGTGAGCATCATTGATGATAACCATGCAATTCAGATCAAATAAAGCGGAGCAGACACCTGAATAGTCGCTTGATAATGGTGGAAGGTAAATTGAAAGCTGTTTCATGTGGTTTTCCTTCCCGATTCACCATTCATACTTGCTGACATATGCGTTGCGAATGAACGACATCATTTTCCGAATGCCATGAAAGCCGAAAAACGTATCTTCACGTCGGACATCCACCACATGGTCTGCCTGCAATGTGAATCCGCTGTTATAACCAATTGCCAGACATTTTCGATCAAAGCCATACCCTAAGACCGTTTGGTAGCTTTCAGACCGGATAATCTGTGTATCAGGACTGTTTTTCAGGATCCAATCGCAATCTTCCTCGTCTGCCTTACGGAGATGGAAAGGGAAAATAGCGAAAACATTGAAACCGTAATTGATCAATACACGTCCGAACGCAAGCGGTAACATGGTAGCGGATGAGTCAACCGCGATCGGAATATCTCCGAGAAGCAACTTAGTCTGTTCCACAGCCTCGCTTGCTCTGGTGATTTCTTCCTGCAGATTCGGACGATCTTTGCCCAACAGCGCCGCAATCTCTTGATATTGGTTTGCCACCTGATCAATTCCGAATGTAACGGGCGAATATAAAAATGGAATGTCTAATCGTTCAAACATATCTTTAGCTGCCGGGACTCCCATACGCGAGAAAACCAGATTCAGACTGCTGTCTGCCATTTTCAAGTATTCAGCGAATGTTCTGCTTTCATAAAGATTGCGGAAATGGCGGATGCCCATTCCTTTCAACACTGTGAAAAGTTCGCATTCCTTGTCCAGTGGATCGAACATTCCTATCAGATTCACACTGGCATCTTTTTTCCCGGAGTATTCGAGGAAGCTGTACATCTGCTGCTGTAACCGCATACCAGGCGGATCAGCTTCATCCAGACGGACAGGGTCAATATGACAGACAGCAAAACGAATTGTGGGAAATGCACTCCGCAAAGAAGAAAGAAGCGCCTCTTCATCCGTTCCTAAAAAATCATCGATGCATTTGAAATACAGCATGAACGCTTTTGGTGTCGGATGAAGCACTTCAATTAATTCATGAGCTGCATCGATGACAATGTTTTCATAATTTCCTGAGACCACATCTGCTTCAGTGATGTTTAAAAATGAAACTGAGTCTTTCTCACCGTCCTCCAATGCCCAGATGGCATTTCTCCGTCCGCAGGCGGATGGACAAACATGTAAATTGTGGCACTCCGGCATGTGAAAATGAGACCCAACCTGTGGTTTCGGAATAAAATAGGTCAGAGCGTCTTCAGAAAAATTATCTTTCATTTTGACACTCAGCAATCACGCGATCTGCCAACATTCGATAGCAATTGGCAACTTCAGATTGCGGAAAAGCTTCCATCACCGTCTTTTCAAGTTCTTCCCCTTGTTGAATCTCCTCAGCACGCGGGATTGCAGCAATAATCGTCGTATTGAGTTCTGCTGCCAATTGTTGAACCAGCTCTTCTTCATTTTTCACATTGCGGCGATTCAAAATCAGTCCACCCAGCCGAGCGTAACCTCTGGTTTTGAAAGTATTCACAGCAGACGCAATATTACTGGCTGCGTAAAGCGACATCATTTCGCCTGATGTAACAATCAACACAAGATCAGCATATTCACCCCGCAAAGGCATGGCAAAACCGCCACAGACAACGTCACCAAGCACATCATATAAGATGACATCCGGCTGAAATACTTCATACGCTTTCAACTGTTCCATTTTTTCAAAAGCGGTGATAATGCCACGTCCGGCGCAACCGACCCCCGGGGTCGGTCCACCCGCCTCAACACAAAGAACGCCTTGATAACCTCTAAATACCAGGTCGTCAAGGCTAAGATCATGTTTTTGATTGCGAATCAAATCGAGAACGGTTGGAATTCGTACGCCTTGCATTATCAGTCGGGTCGAATCTGATTTTGGGTCACAACCAATCTGCATCACTGTTTTTCCGAGCTGACTTATCGCTACTGCCAGATTCGCCGTTGTTGTGGACTTGCCAATTCCACCCTTTCCATAAATAGCGATTTTGATCATAACGTGTTGGTTCTCCATTTTAAAATGGTTTCTGCGCGCAAAGCATATTGCCAGAACTGGCTTTCCGCTGATTATTAATTTTATAAATATTTATTTAATGTATATGAGTATACCAGAAGTGCAGTGCTCAAAATTCGTTTGAACTTTTAAATGACAACATCAACCGCATCGCAACAATATAGTTTTTTGCATATAAAACAGATATCAAAACGATTCCTGCGGTTCCACTATTTCGCACAGATATTGTCCACGCACATGAGTAATCAATACAATGGAATGCTTCGTTGCGTTAAGAATGACATGAGAAAAAACAGGATTTTTTGAGCGTATATGCAATAGTCAAAGCCGGTTTTCCAGCATTTGACACATTATAATTGGGACGTATGCAAAAAATAAACGTATGGCTGCTCATCATGGGAATGTTGATTGTTATCGGACTGACCGGCGGTATTGTGTTGCTTTTCAACTTGCACACGCCCTCTCTCTCAAATTCCCCGACAGTCGATAATATCAACAGCGTGGTTGAAACCGAAATGTCGCAGACCGAAACCATCATGGCTGCCGCAACAATTCAACCAGCCGCTGAAACACCCCTGCCGACACAGCCTGAAAATCCCACCGGCATGCTGAATACAACCGATCCAGACGCATATTACCTGGCTAACACCAATCTGGGAAATTACATGTCCTGGATCACGAAACTGTCTGGTGCTGAAGAGGTCATGATCGACGGACAGCCCTTCAAAATTGAGACACGTTATAGCTATGCGATGTTCACTGGCCAAACCAACGCAAAAGCGCTTGAATATTTGCTGGAAACCATCCGCCAATGGATTCCGGAAGAACAGATCACGGTTGAACCTTACCAATATATCGACGGAATGGGAGCCAACACCTGGTACAACATCATTATCACTTTCCCAGGAGTAGCGCATCCGGATGAACAGGTTCTGTTCACAGCCCATTTCGACAGTTGTGTGGTGTTCGAAGGCAACCCGCTGATCAGCGCCCCGGGAGCGAACGATAACGGCACAGGAGTGGCAACTATTCTGGAATCACTTCCCATCTTCGCCAAAATGAAGTTTGACCGCACCTTGAAAGTTGTGCTTTTCAGCGGCGAAGAAAACTTTCAGGAGGGCAGCAAAGCCTATGTTGCACAACACCGCGACACTGACCATATCATCGGGGTTGTTAACATGGACATGTACGGAACTGATAAAGATGGTGACCGCTGCTTTGAAATGTACGTTGGCAGCGTTCCTTGTTCCGGAGAATTGGCAAACGCGCTGATTGACACGATCAAGCGATACGATTTGAACCTTAAATACGACTATCTCACGACCACTGCCTATGACCGGGCAGATCATCGTCCCTTCTGGGACGCCGGCATACCTGCCGTCACGCTGATGGAAAATTTTCTGGCAGATTTTTCTCCCGGCGGCTGTGAAACGGGTATGGATCGCACGGATTGCTGGCATCTTCCCTGTGATACAGCTGAAAAAATCAACCAGCCGTATGCCTTTGACGTTGGATTGGTCGGCGCGCTGACGGTTTTGGAACTTGCAGGTGCGCATCCGGTCGAACAATGATCCATTTAAACAAATGGGGTTGGAAACGAGAGGAATTCCCCTGAATATGAGAAAACTCCGATCTGTACTCACTGAATATAAAGCTGTCTTGTTTTCCTTCGTGCTGTCGGGAATAATCTTCAGCGCGCTGTTGGCGCAAATTGGAATTTTTCCCTTCGGTCCGTTGACGCTGCTGATCAGCGATATGAATTCGATTTATTCGGACTTCCTCAGCGAATATCAACGCGTGCTGCAAGGCAATGGCAACTGGCTCTATTCGTTTCATGCCGGGATCGGGCTCAACTTACTGGCAATTTTCTTTTTCTATCTTCCCTCACCCTTCAACCTGCTGAGCGGACTATTCCCGCAAAAAAATCTGTTGGACGCTGTCACGCTGATCACAGTTTTGAAAATCGCCTGCGCCGGGGCGGCTTTTTCGCTTTATCTGATCAAACGCTTTCGCGGATCAAAAAACACAACGCTTGCCGTCACATTCGGGGTTCTGTACGCACTGCTCGCCTACAATATCAGTTATTCCTTTAATCTAATCTGGATTGACGGCGTTATCCTGTTGCCGTTGGTTTTTCTGGCAATCGACGGGCTGATTTCCGACAACCGCTGGCTGCCTTGCGTATTTGTCTATGCAATCCTGTTTCTTTCCAATTTCTACATCGGGTACATGGTTGGCATGTTTAGCGCGCTATATTTCCTGATGCGCTTGTGCATCCAGCGCCCAAACACGATCTCACAGTCATTGCGAAAAATGATCTGGTTCGCCGGAACAGTTTTGCTCGCTGCCGGGCTGAACGCAGCGCTGCTGCTGCCCACCGCGGCGGTGCTGAAAGATAATATGGGACTGTTCGGACAGGAAGCCCCGCTGTTCCGCTCGCTGTTTCCTGCCGCGGACCTGCTGCTGAAGTCTTTCCCACTGACATTTGACGGCTATAAAGACAGTCTGCCCCATATTTACTGCGGTCTGATCACGCTGTTCGGCGTCCCCTTGTATTTCCACAGCAAACAAATCCGGACTGAAGAAAAAGCCGGCGCTGCAGCGCTTCTGGTCATTTTGACCTTGAGTTTTATGCTGGCTCCGCTCGATTTCTTCTGGCACGCATTTGATCATCCCAGCTGGTTCCCATACCGTTACGCATTTCTGCTGCCTTTTTGGCTGTTGCTGCTGGCCTATCAAGGGTTGATCACCTCAACCGAAAAACGCAATCCGGTTCTGATCGGAGCCGCAGCCATCCTAACAGGGTATCTGTTATGGACTCAGAAGATTTCATCTGAAAAACTCAGCGACAGCGTGCTTTATCTCAATATCTTATACTTGTGGACGGTCGCTTATTTCCTGTCCGACCAGTTCCGTGGGAAAAAGAGCATTCTTGCAGTCATTCTCATCTTTTGTTCGTTTGAAGCCGCGCTGAACGCAAGGGATATCCTGAAGCGCTACGCGCCCGATTACGTCCGGCGGGCAGATTATGTCGCATTCCGCGACCATTATCTGGCACGGGTGAACGAAGCCGCGCCGACAAACGGCGCCTTCTACCGCATGGAAAAAGACGCCATCCGCACCTATAATGATCCGTTGATGCTCGGCTATCCCGGTATCGCCAACTTCAGTTCAGTCGCCAGCTTGTCACAAAGCCGTTTTCTTAAAAAGCTGGGGTTTGACTGCTACGCTACCTGGTGCACATATCAGGGGAGAACCCTCGTTTCCGATGCGTTTCTTGGCATTCGTTACCTGCTGACAGACAAAAATATGGCGGGCTATCAACCATATGCGGACGGCATTTTACACAATTCATCGGCATTCCCGCCTGCTTTCTGGGTGAGCGCACCCTTTGCCAGTTTTCCAGACCTCAGCGCAGACGACCCGATCGCGCTGCAGGAAGCGATTTTATATGCAATTAGTCCGACAGAACAACCTTATTTTTCTCAAATAAAGTTGACCCGACAAAATTACTAAATCTTGAAAAGGCAATGCTGATTCGGAGCATCCGGTTTATTCCCGTTTGGATCTGAACCAGCCAGCGAGCATTATCTACCAGACGGCTGTGCCGGCAAACGGAACCGGGACGCTCTTCATTCCTTTTGTCAGCCTCAATTACGATGTATGGATAAACGATGCTCAGATTTTCGGACACCATCAGAACTACACGCCCTATCTGGTCGATTTGTCCTCCTACAACCTTAATGACCTGCTTACAATCAGAATTGATCTGGTGAACCAGCCTGAAGTTGAGGATTCTCTCAGCTTATATACGCTGGATCTGCAGCGTTTCAGCCAACTGGCAGGAAAAATACAGGATGAGAGTCCCAAGATCAATTTTGACGGGAAAACTGTTTTCAAATTTGATCTCCCTGAACCACATCCGGGCGGAAATCTGCTGACCAGCATCCCTTATGACGCCGGCTGGCAGGCGCAAGCTGACGGAAAGCCGCTTGCATTAGTCCGTGTGGATAGTCTGATCGGATTGAAATACCAGCAGGAACGACTCAGATCAGCCTGAAATTCATCCCCGTCGGATTTAAAACCGGCGTGACAATTTCTGTATTGAGCGTGATAATCCTTATTTTAGGAATTTTGATCGATAATTTAGCTAATCGCCGGAAACAAGTTAAAACTCGAACGAAACTACATAATCCAGGTTATTGAGCAGTTCCATCAATGCATCCACCGACAGGGAAGGAGGAAACTTTACCAGGAGATCAATCTGTGTTACCGAGTTATCCAGCTTGTCTACTCGGACGTTGAAAATCGTAATTTTTTGTTCTTCCAGCACTCTTCGCAGATCCTTCACCGCCTCAGGTGTGTTTTTTACCAGAATTTCAAAACTCTCGGCAACTGGAATAAAGAATAGCTGCGGATGACTGCGCAGCAGCACTTGCATAAGAATCAGAATCAGCGTTGAAACTGCCGCTAGGATATACATGCCTGCACCAAACGCCATCCCAATCCCGGCAGTCGTCCAAATCCCTGCAGCGGTAGTCAGCCCGCTGACAGTTTGTTTTCGCACAAAAATCACGCCTGCACCAAGAAACCCGATCCCGGTCACAATTTGCGAAGCCACCCGGGAAGGATCCATTCGATAGCCAGGCTGATTTGCCAAATCGGCAAATCCATATTTAGAGATGAGCATCATCAATGCAGCCCCGAGGCAGACGATCAAATGCGTCCGAACGCCCGCCTTTTTCAGCCGATTTTTTCGCTCATACCCGACAAGACCGCCAAAAAAAGCAGCTAGCGCGATTCGCAAGACATACTCCAGTTGGAAATTTTGTATAATTGATATTAATAACTGATTATTGATCATAAAATCAAATCGCTTTTCTTACCGCTTTATAGCCCTTTTTTAGACAAATACATGGTTAAATACGTGTTCAATGATTTCTAATTCTAACGGTTCTTGAAATTCTGTCAAATAATCTGCCTCATATCCACAGTTTTTTCAGCCAGACCGTTGGACGGGCCGCCCAACGGTCATGGCGCGGTATCTCTCATACGGAAAGTCTCAGCAGTATAAAAAACAATGCGGCTCAATGAGCCGCATTGTAAAAAAAACAGGTGATCAGGTCTATTCCATATTACGGCATGTCATCCGGCTCATCCGGCTCAATTTCCGCGGCCTCTTCTTCATCCGGATCATCATCATTCAATTCTTCTTCATCCAAAATTTCATCGCCGAGATCATCCTCAGGTAATTCCTGTATTACTGCGTCCTCTGCCACTGTGTGCTCTGAATCAGAGGGAATGGCTTCCGGGTCATTACTGGTAACAGCGACGACGGTATCCTCATTTGTCAACCGGACCAGCCGCACACCACGCGCGGTTCTACCGTTGATCGGGATCTTAAAGCCCTTAACACGGATGACATTCCCGCTTGAGGTAATAAACGCGACATCATCGGTTTCTTTCAGAACCCGGGCTGCAATCACTTTACCGGTTATATCCAGCATCCGTTTATTCGTTATCATCACGCCGCCGGTTGCGCGTCCGTGGACCGGGATGCCGTTCACCGGCGTCCGCTTACCTATGCCCTTTTCGCCGACAATCAGCAGATAATCGTCTTCCTGCGCAACATCCACACATGAGAGACGGTCATCGGCAGCGATCCGCATTCCACGCACTCCTCGAGCCTGCCGTCCCATTGTTCTCACAACTGTTTCAGCGAAGCGCAGCCCTTTGCCTTTTTCAGTAGCCAGAATGACAAACTGTTTCCCATCCGTTTGTAGCACCCAACGCAGTTCATCATCCCCTTCCAGCCCGATGGCGATAATCCCATTGGTGCGCACATTGGCATAATCATTGAGCGCATTGCGCTTTATTTTGCCGTTGGCGGTAACCATAACCAGATAAGCTTCCGGATCAAAAGCCGAAACGGCAATTAGTTCGGTCACTTTTTCTTCCGCTTCCAGGTTGATCACATTGACGACTGGCGTTCCATTGGCAGTTCTGCTGCCCTCAACGATACGGTAGGCTCTTTCAGAATAGACCCTGCCTTTGTTGGTGAAAAACAGGACCGTATCCAGATTATTGGCAAAGATCATCTTCGCGACTTCGTCTTCCTCTTTCAGTCCATGACCGGCAACTCCAGCTGCCCCGCGGTTATATGTCCGATAGGTATCGGCATTCACCCGTTTGATATAGCCACGTTCCGTCAGCGTCACGAAGACATTACGATCCTCAACCAGATCACTTTCAGAGAGACTCTCAATCGCGTCTGCCTCAATAGTCGTCCGGCGTTCATCGCCATATTTTGCGGTGATTTCAGCTGTCTCCCGCTGGATAGTTTCCAACTGCAGTCGTGGGCTGGAGAGCAATTCTTCAAATGCGGCAATTTTGGCTGCGATCTCTCGCTTTTCGTCCTCAATTTTCATCCTTTCGAGCGCAGAAAGGCGTCTGAGCTGCATATCCAAAATTGCGCGTGCCTGAATCTCAGAGAGACTAAAGCGCTCCATGAGTCCATTTTTCGCCGATTCAGTGTCTTTAGAAGCACGAATCAGGGCAATCACATCATCCAGATTTGCAAGCGCGATCAGCAAGCCATCCAGGATATGCGCCCGATCACGCGCTTTGCGCAATTCGAACTGCGTCCGTCGCTGGATGATTTGCAGACGGTGCTCGATGAAAATCGTCAGCGTCCGCTTGAGTGAAAGCATCCGCGGCTGGTTATTTACCAGCGCCAACATTTGTACGCCAAAGGTTGACTGCAGCGGGGAATGCTTATAGAGCAAGTTCAACACCTGCCTTGGCTGACCGCCCTTTTTGAGCTCCAACACAATCCGCATCCCGGTACGGTCGGACTCGTCCCGCAAATCCGAAATCATATCGAGTCTTTTCTCCCGCACCAATTGGGCGATTCGCTCAATTAATGTCGTTTTATTAACCTGATAGGGAATTTCTGTAATGATGATGTCATAGCGGTCAGACCGATTTTCTTCCACGTGAGTCCGACCCCGCACCACAACTCTGCCGCGGCCGGTTGAATAAGCTTGAATGATGCCTTCACGCCCGATGATAATCCCGCCGGTTGGGAAATCCGGGCCTTGCACATAATGCATCAGATCTTCCACCGTAATATTTTCTACGTTCTCATAGTTATCAATCAAATAATCAAGCGCTGAGGCGATTTCACCCAGATTATGAGGCGGAATATTGGTCGCCATTCCAACCGCAATTCCTGATGAACCATTCAGCAGCAGGTTTGGCAGTTTCGCCGGTAACAACAGCGGTTCTTTCAGCGAACCGTCAAAGTTATCACTAAAATCAACCGTTTCCTTGTCAATGTCAGTCAGCAGCTCATCCGTAATTTGAGAGATACGCGCTTCGGTATACCGCATGGCAGCCGGAGAATCCCCATCGATAGACCCGAAGTTCCCCTGACCATGAACCAGCGGATAGCGCATTGAAAAATCCTGCGACATTCGCGCCATTGCATCATAAATGGAGGAGTCACCGTGAGGATGGTACTTACCCAGCACCTCTCCAACAATACGGGCGGATTTCTTGTGCGGTCCGTTCGCCCGAATCCCCATGTCATGCATTGCATAAAGAATCCGGCGGTGGACAGGTTTCAGTCCATCCCGGGCGTCCGGAAGCGCGCGCGATACGATAACGCTCATCGCATAATCGAGATACGCAAGCCGCATTTGCTGATCGATGTCCACTACATTAATGCCGTCTTCAGTCATATTTTATTGCTCTTTTCGTCATATTTATATCCATACAATTGTACCATTTCAAAGGGGGTCTTTTACTCGGAGATCCATCGGGAGTGACGCGGAACACTTTCAAATCCGGACTTGGTGAAAAAATAAGTGATACTCCAAAACTGCCCATTTCATTGGGCAGTTTTGGAGTGTACAACATTCAGATCATTTTCGATTACGGCTGGAGCAGCAAACCTTCAAAATTCAGATGGATCGGGCTATCACCTTCGCCGTCAGATTGAAAAGAGATGAAGCGGAAATAGAGCCGGCCGCCATCTTCTGTTTCGACATATTCAGGCAGGTTCAACGTCACAGACGGCTTCCCTCCTGAATTCTGGAGCATCTTCTTCAAAAGGTCAGTAATCCGGATGGTTGTCAGGACCCTCTTCTGATCTTCAGAATAGAGCGGGACATGATTCAAATCCAACGCTTCAGATTCGTCGTCTCTCTCCGCTTTCTCCAGCCCGTAGAATGAGACTATCGTTACCCGGTTGTAACCAGAAACGTCAAGATTCTCCAGCAAGTAGTTCTGATAATAATATCCCGTTGGATTGGTGATGGATGAATAGGCGGAACTGACAGTAATTTCTGTAATTTTTTGTTGATCCAGTCCGCTGACAACCGTTTTCCCTTCCGGATTGGCCAGCAGGTAATGGTAAGCGCCTGCCAACTTCACTTTCTCGCCCGGTGTAAGGCTGTCAAAATCGGACGTCAGATATCTTTCAAGCATTCCCTTCTGGTTTTGCAGAGAAAAATCCTGAGCATTCAACACCGGAGCCATTCCGGCAATAAAAGCCAATACGGCGATCAACGGCAGCGCAGCGCCGACTTCGCGTTTTTTCCAGAGATAGAGTGCGATATACAGCACTTCAAAGACCATAAGAACGATACCAAGATAACGGGCAGGCGTCATTCCATAAGCAGCGATCCGCAGCCCCAGCGCATACCCCTGCAGAAAAATAAACGGGATAAAGACGATCGGCAGCCAGAGCGCAATTTTAATCAACAGCTTATCTTTTGGATAATATCCAGCAATCGTCCAAATAGGCAGCCCTATGATGAAGAGTCCGGCAAGAATCCGGAAAACCTCATTGGAAGGCATTAATTGGGTGATGACGATCTTTCCGATGTAAAGATAGATGATGGCAAAAGCGATAGTCAGCAGTACCAGCAGCACTTTTGTCACAATGAATGTGAAAAATTTTGCGACCTCTTTCTGAACGTTCAAGAGAGAGGTCAGAATACCAATTCCGACAACATTGATAAGCACCAACGCCTGCACCCGAAAGATCAGCTCGTATTGATTATTATTCAGAATCAGGTAAACGAAGATAGACACTACCAGAGCAATGCCGATAGCAAAGGCAAGCGAGATGATGGCAAATTGCGCCAGATTTTGCACAGTTTGCAAAGAATATTCCGGGAAAGGCAAGCCTGAGCGGCGAAAGTTAAAATACGCTCCCAGCGCGAGTACGATCACGCCATACGCCAGATAAAAACGCGGTAATTGATATTGGATGAGTTCAGCGGAAATACCAGCCAGCTGTCCTTCTTTAAAGTTCCCTAAATAGACGAAGCCGCAAGCAATCAACCCGGTCGCGACAATTTTCAGGAACCATTTCCAACCAGGGGCAGTTATTTTTGATTCCGCAAAAAACGTACCGATGCCCCAAAGCAGACAGAATGGCAGTATTTTATTGGTAACCAATTCATTCTTCTGAGCCCCCATGGGGAGGAAAAAAGCGGTGATCACCGCAAATGCGAAAACCAGTAAAGAGGTAAACGGGAAACGCTGAAAGGTCGTTTTTAGATCCTCTGAAACACGCATCATTGTATTCTGCAGTCTTTTCATGAACAAATTCCTTTCGCTTTCATATATCACAATGAAATATACGTTTTTGCTCTCCTCATAGTTGCACCTTTTTTTCTGTGCGGCAGCAAAAAAAGTCGTCACCAATCATAATCTTCATTATATATTGCTGAAAATCAGATCCTAAAATAATTAGCTATCCTGAGAAAAAGCAAGAAATCCAAAAACAGCCTGCAAATGTAATCATGTTACTTTGTCAAAAAAAGGGCGTCCCAATATCCAAGACGCCCCTCTTTTTTCTGTGATCAAAGATCAATATTTGATAAAAGCGTTCCCCATCGCGCCACAGATAAAGCATTTTTCCGGGCGTTCTTTTTCGATATTACCGCATACCGGGCACAGATAATAGAAGACCTCTTCCTTCTCGTTCAGGTTTTCAAGCGCTTCTTTATAAAGACGTGCATGCACTTCTTCCGCCTTCATCGCAAAAGTAAAGCTGCCCACGGCGCGTTTATTGGACTCCGCTTCCGCGTCTTTCACAAAATCCGGATACATTTCGGTAAACTCATAGGTTTCACCAGCAACAGCATCTTTGAGGTTATCTGCGGTTGAACCGACTTTTCCTGCTACTTCGAAATGTTTCAAAGCATGGATTGTCTCTGCGTCCGCTGCTGCCTGAAACAGCTTTGCGGCGTTTGCGTGTCCTTCAGCCTTGGCCTTGCGCGCATAAGCGGTGTATTTACGGTTTGCCTGGCTTTCACCAGCGAAAGCGTCCATTAAATGTTGGGTTGTTTTGTTATCCATTCTCTTCTCCTGAATCTTGTATGATTTTCTGTCGATCCGGTTGATCCGAACCACAGTGATTAACACATTGGTCGCAAACTCCCGTCAACAGCACAAATTCCGAATCAATCCGGAAGCCATTTAGTGCGGTTTGAAAAGTTCCGTCGGGCTGATATTCGAAATCGAAGATCTTCCGGCAACAACTGCATTTGAAATGCCCATGCGGATGAGTATCGATGTCAAACCGATTTTCATTCTCGTCCAGCGGAAGCATCCGAACCAGTCCATTTTGAACCAGAGAATTCAATGAGCTATAAACCGTCGTCCTTGAAAGTGTTGGAATCTCATTCCGCAGATGGTGATATATCTGATCTGCAGAAGGATGAATGCGGTTTTCGATCAGATATTCTAAAATCCGCAAGCGTTGATAAGACGGCCGAATTCCATGATCGACCATCAGCCGGCTCAAGCCCTGCAGTTTGCCCTCAGGTTCAATAAGTTTATCTTCAGATAATATTGTATTCATTTCAACTTTATAACCAATACTGAATATTTTACCTGAGAGTTGATTTTTTTGCAAGTTGCTCAAACAAGCGAGATGAATGGGCAGGGTCAGTCAAAATCCCTTTCAAGGCAGGAGAGCCCGAGGAAAGCATCTTTCCCCCACATCCTATGTCGGCTGGATGATGGCTGAAAAACCGTTGCCAGCCGACATGCTGGTTGTTTTTTATCCCGGATCATGCCGCCAATAGTGCTTCAATCTCCCTCTCAAGTTTTTGCGGCGGCGTATCTGGGCTGAACCTGCCGGCAACTTTCCCTTCACGGTCAACCAGGAACTTTGTAAAATTCCACTTGATCGCATCTGTCAAGAAACCTTTCTTTTCACTTTTCAAAAAGGTATAAAGCGGCGATTCATTCGGACCATTAACATCGACCTTGGCAAAAGTCTGAAACTTCGTCCCATAGTTCAACTCGCAAAATGAAGCGATCTCAGCGTCCTGCTCAGGCGCCTGATTAGCAAATTGGTTACTGGGAAAATCAAGGATTTCCAATCCCTGCGACTGATATTTTTCATACAATTCCTGCAGCCCCTTATATTGCGGCGTAAAACCGCAGCGGGTCGCCGTATTGACGATCAGCAACACTTTCCCTTTGTAATTGGAGAGCGAAACCATCTCTCCCTTGATCGTTTTGACTTCGATGTCATAAATTTCCATTGGCTTATTCCTTTCTTCACGCATAATTGATTGATGGCAGACCAAAACGCAGAACAGCGGTCTTTTTGATCTTAACACAAATATTGCTGTTCAAAAAAGCGAAGCGATCGGCTGCGTCTCAGCAATCTTTCCAATATCACGTATAATTTGCAGAGCATCTGATGGCATGGGGAGGTTTTATGGAGAGCAAAGCGCCAATTGGCATTTTCGACTCAGGAATTGGCGGACTGACCGTAATGCGGCGTCTGATTGAAGCGATGCCTGAAGAAAACATGGTTTACTTCGGCGATACCGCCCGCGTCCCATACGGCAACAAATCACAAGATACCATCTTGCGTTATACCCGTCAGATCATTCGCTTTCTGCGAAGCAAAGGAGTTAAGGCGATCGTTATCGCCTGCAATACTGCCAGCGCCTATGCGCTGCACGCCATCGAAAAAGAATATGAGATTCCCATCATTGGCGTAATCGAACCGGGCGCTTATGCGGCAGCCGCTTCAACCCGCAATGGACGCATTGGTATCATCGGCACCTATGCTACCATCGAGAGCGGCGCTTATGACAACTCGCTACTTAAAATCAACCCTCAACTCGCCATTTATAAAAAACCTTGTCCGTTGTTCGTTCCATTCGCTGAGGAAGGATTGACGGACGACATTCTGACAGATTTGATCATCGAACGTTATTTGAGTGATTTGCGCGGTGAGTCCATCGACACGCTGCTGCTGGGATGTACGCATTATCCTCTGCTGAAAAACGCCATTGAGAAATTTATGGGGGATTCAGTTGCCTGTGTTGATCCGGCAGCCAACACCGCATGCATGCTTCAGGAACGGCTGTCCATTTTGGGACAGCTGACTGCATCATGATCCGCAGCGCCAACCGCAATACACTTTTTATGTGAGTGATGCAGCAGCGAGAATGAACGCTTTCGCGAATCAGATCATGCCTTTTCCAATCAGCAACATCCAGAAAATCAACATTGAGAATTATTAATAAATTGTAAAATTTTGTTTTTCCACCTCGAAAAAATCTGAAGCTGTGTAATTCGTCAAAGTTTTTTTGATTTTCCGTTGATAGAATAATGCGGTGAGGTAAAAATGTACGGATATGAATATCAAGACCATTTGACATTAAAAAAAAGGCTTGTCCGTCTTTGGCAAGAAACAGACGGCAAAACGGTTGCCGAAGCCTGGGTACTGCCTGAATTCGGTGCCAATTTATGTAGACTAAAAATTGACGGTAATGATTATATATACCCTGCAGCGGAAGAAGTAGCTGATTTCAGACATTATGGTTCTCCGATTCTTTGCCCCTTCCCCGGGGAAATGACGGATGAGAAATTTACCTTTGACGGCCAGTTATATCGTTTTCCGGCCAACCGGGGAGACGTCTTTCGCCATGGATTCGTTATGGGCGAAAAATTCAATTATTCTACACCGGAAGTAACCGAAGAAAGCGTAACGTTCAAAACCAGCATCGGAATCACGCCGGACCATCCGCTCTATTCGCTTTTCCCAATTGTGAATCGGCTGGATTTGAATTTTACACTGCAGGAAAAAAAGTTGAAGATTGACGTCCGGATCACCAACGAAGACCCAGAAAAACGGCTGCCATTTGGCTTTGGCATCCATCCTTATTTCAACATCATCGGGCCCCGAAATACCGTCAAAGTGCTCGTGCCGATGCAAAAATGGCTGAACGCAGAAACGCATTCGTTGCAAGATCCGGCTGAAAGCCCTGCCGATCTGCGCCAGCCAGTCTCGCTGGACGGACTGGTTATTGATGAAGTTTGGACCGGAATGGTGCCGGAACAACCGCATTGCATCTTTTATGAGTCCATCGGAAAGAAGATGAGCATCTCTGCCAGTGACATTTTCACACACAGTGTCACCTACTGTCCAGAAGGCGCGGATTTCTGCTGTCTGGAAAATTGGACCAGCAGTTATGACGCCCACAACCTTTACACGAAAGGCAAACAGGAGATCGCACATTTGCTGATCCTGAACCCGGCAGAATCCATTACAGGAACGCTTGAATTTGCTGTGGAAAATATATAAAAGCTGAGTTATACAAACAAAAATCACCGGTTTTGTAGTGCAGTTCACTTCCCGGTGATTTTTTATTTTGGATTACGTCATTTCGTTATCTGAGGCAGCGGATGGCTCCGGCTTTTCCGGTAATAATATACGGCAAAAGTAATGAAGCATAGAATCCATGAAGTCGGAAAGCTCATGATGACAGCCCGTAAATCTTTCCAGAAGCTGAAGTAACGACCAAAATCCAGACAATTCGGAAGGCGCAGATGGTCACCAGCGTGATAATCATCGGTGTAAAAGCGTTACCAGAACCGCGAATTGCGCCAATCAGAACTTCCGTCATACTGAATCCAGAAGAATGGCGCCATCAACAACAAAACAGTAATCCCGGTTTTGCTGTACTTCCGGACTGCTTGTGAACCAACTCAGCATTTGATAACGGAAAACGACAACAAGCACTGCCAAAAAAATTGAAGTTGGGACAGTCATTAACAAGGCTGAACGGATGCCTCTTTTAATCCTGCCAAATTCGTTCGCGCCGATATTCTGGCCGACGAAAGTAGTCACAGCCACACCAATCGCCGCCATCGGGCCGCCAAGAAAATTATCGACCCGATAGTAAGCTGCCGTTCCGGCCATCGCAATCGGGCCGAAGACATTCACATTTGCCTGAATCATAATATTTGCGATCGAATAGAGAAAGGATTGAAATCCGGCCGGCACACACTGATTCGGACAATTTTTTAAAATATCGGCCAATCCATGTGAATATTGCGCGGATCAATGCGCTCCACACCATCCGCCTTCAAGAACAAGATGGTTACCCAGACGCAGACATAACTGCGAGATTCCGGTAGAAATCGCAGCGCCTGAAACGCCCATTCTCCAAAGCAGGATGAATACATAGTTCAAAACAAAGATGCAAAATCATACAGTAGAACAAAATAATCATCGGTCGACGGGAATCCCCCAGCGCACGTAGAATCCCAGCGCCCATGTTATACAACATCATCGGCACCATTCCGAGAAAATAAATCCGCAGATACTGCAACGCGAAGCCAAACACCCCGTCCGGCACGTTCATGATCCGCAAAAGCAACGGGGTCAGGAACCATCCCAACAGCGTCAAAAGCAATCCGCCGCCAAGTGAAATCAGAATGGATGCGTTCAACGCTTTTACGAGCATTTCTTTATTCCGTGCCCCGTAAAAGTGGAGATGACAATACCGGCTCCGGCTGACAAACCCAAAGAAAAGCCGACCAACAAGTTCACCAGCGATCCGGTTGAGCCGACCGCTGCCAGTTCAGTCATAACTATTTCCCGACAAACAAGGAGTCAAGCAAACTGTAGAACTGCTGCAAAAAGTTGCTCAAGATCAGCGGAATCGAAAAAAACAGGAGCTGCTTCCAAATCACCCCTTCTGTCATCATTGTCTGATCTTGTTTCTGCTTCATTCTTTATGAAATTTCCGTTTTTTTATTCAATCAATTGTACATGAAAATTCCTGTCTTTTCTTGTGCGGATACCTGACGGAAAAATTCGGATTACCCGGAGGCTATATAACACTTATAAAAAGAAGCATCCCCGGTCGTGGAGATGCTTCAGGATTTGGAAGCTGTTTCGTTATGGGCAGTTATGAACCGCCGGCGTTTCAGTGGCTGGTTATCAATGCTCATTTGAGCGAACGTTTCCAACAAAAGAGGCAAAGATTGCCATTCCGATAATAAAAATAAATCCTAACATCTTACTACCTTCCCTTCATCCAATCGTGTACTTGTCTCATATTTCTCTATGACATTAGTAACATAGTTTATATTACTTTTGTCACCTATACATACAGTCATCAATTTTTTGATTTGTCAACAAATTGTCATATTCTGGGAAAGCCGAAATGGCAGTTAAAGCCTATACGGTGAGATCCCAAGCATTGAAGTTCAGCAAACTGTGCCACCAACATTTTCCGTCATTTCCGCGGGTCTGTTGTCAGGAGAACGAATCAGGCTGACGCCGCTGCATAAATGCGGGGCTGTCAGCCTGATTACAAAACCGCAAAAGGTCTGCCTGCAGACCTTAGATTAAAATATCAGATTTATTGTTCTTTTGCAGCGTAAATGTCGAGGAACTCCATCAGCACTGCTGCTGAATTGTTTGCTGCCAGCTGAAAGAATGTACCAATTTCATTCGCGTGCTCTCCACCACCTGCCAGATCTGACAAGCTGCGGAAACCAAGGAACGGCACAGCGTTCGAATAGCACACATGGGCAATTGATGCGGTTTCCATCGCAATCGCGGAAGCGCCGAACTCAGTATTGATCCACTGCCGAAAATCTTTATTATCCACAAAGATCGGGCCGTCTGCGACAATGCCCTTAACCAGCTTCGGTTTATAGGAAAGGCAGGCATCGCCTACGCAATCTTTAATATCTTTCCCAGTGATCTGCAGCGCATATTCCAAAAGGCGCGGATCCGCTTCAAACCAACGCATTTCCTGTTCCTCTTTATCAACAGCGCTCACCCGCAGCTGCTGCGGGAAAAAGAAGGAGAACGGGTTGAAATCCGCGTCTTCAGGTTCATCAAAACCGCCGTCTGCCAGCTCGCGAGCCGCGTGCATCTCAAAATATTCTGTCGATTTTTCGCAAATCACAACATCGCCGATATTGACATCTTCAGCAGCAGCGCCGGCGATTCCAGAAAAAATGACATCTTTGATATTGAACCTGTCCAATACCGCCTGTGTCTGCATGGCAGCATTGGTCATCGATATTCCCGTCAACCCAAGCGCGACCGGAACGCCGCGCAGTGTACCGGTTGTGAAGGTACGCCCCAGCACTTCGTATTGTGTTTGATCCACTGTATTTTCAAGCAATAGTGTAATTTCAGGTCTGAAGGCAGAAAGCACCGCAACCCGCGGTGTCTCATCGAACTTAAACGGTGCACCACACACAGAATCCGCTGTTTCTATGGTTGACACCGGTTCAGCATTCTGAACATCTTGAAACGCAACACTGCTCAGAACGAACAACAACATAAAAAAGATCGACACGATTTTTTTGTACATCACAGCTCCTTAATACAGATTCAGTTTGATGAGTGGGTTGTTTCCCTGAAACTGATTATAAAGGTTATCAAGCTTTTTTTATCCGATTCCTGAAAAAAAAAGGCAGCGTCTCCGAAATCAGACACGCTGCTCTGAAAAACTTGTTTCTTCTGGCTTATTCTGCCGGGAAACGGTGTTCAGCGATACACTTTAAACCGTTCTTCAATCGGTTGAAATTCCTTCGCATTCGGTTGCACGGTCGGCTTTCCGAACGGCATCTGTGCGAGCAATTGCCAGCTTGGCGGAACGTTCCACAACTTTTGGACGTCTTCATCAATCAACGGATCATAATGCTGCAGCGATGCGCCAAACCCTTCTGCTTCAAGGAGATTCCAAACCGCGAATTGCAGCATTCCATTGGCATGCTGCGCCCATAAAGAAAACTTATCTTTATATCTGGGAGATTCTTCACCAAATTTTTCCAACACCTCAGTTGCATCGAAGAACAAAACAGTGCCATATCCGGCAGCAAACCGCTTGATCTTCTCTTCAATTTCCGCAGCGCTTTTCGAATGGCTCTTTGCCAACAACCGGTCCAGAACTGTCTGCCAAAAACGTTCATGCTCTTTACCAAGCAATAAAACAGCGCGGTGGCTCTGCATATTGAACGCGGAGGGGGTATGTTTCACCGCTTCCTGAAGCAGTTCGATAATCCGATCATCAGAAATCGGTGATTCTGCGCTGATCCCATAATAGCTTCTGCGTGTTTGGATACTTGTCAAAAGGTCTTTCACTATACGATCCTCCCTGCTTTATAATCTTCAATTAAATGAGTATAATTCGTTTTTTGTTAGTTAAAGAAAGAATAACAGTACGCAAACTATTATCTTACAATAATTAAACGGGAAAAATATGAAAAAAATACAATTATTATCGGCTGTTAACGCTTCCATTGCCGGAAACATCGGGGCAGACCTGCTCGCCGCTGCCATTCTCGAAAAGCCGGATTGTCTTTTGGGTCTGGCGACCGGCTCAACGCCTGTCCCGCTTTATCATGCTCTGATCGCAAAACATCAAGCCGGACAACTCGATTTCAACCAGGTTCGCAGCGTCAACCTGGACGAATATGTCGGATTAAAGGGAGATCATCCGCAGAGCTATCGTTATTTCATGAACGAGGTCCTTTTTTCTAAAATAAACATCCGGCAGGAAAACACCAAGGTACCGGATGGGATAGCCGCTGACCAGAACGCTTGCTGTGAAGCTTATGAATCCCAAATCAAAGCCTGGGGCGGAATCGATTATCAGCTGCTGGGAATCGGGCAGAATGGGCATATTGGTTTTAATGAGCCCGCTGCAGTTTTTTCGCGCAGAACCCAGGTTGTCGCTTTAACAGCAAGCACCCGCGAAGCCAACAAGCGATTCTTTGACCGTCTCGAGGATGTTCCAACGCATGCAATTACCATGGGAATCGGGACAATTATGACTGCCCGCAAGATTCTGCTGGTTTGCACCGGCGAGCAAAAAGCGGAAATTCTGGAAAAATCTCTGTTCGGGGAGATTGATCCGCAGGTTCCGGCATCCGTGCTGCAGCTTCATCGCCGTCTGACAGTTGTCGCAGATGAAGCAGCCCTCTCAACAATCAGGTTAAAACACCCTGAAGCATTCTAAACTTCTTTTTCATCCCATATTCAATCAAAACAAAAAAGGGCTGTCCATAAATCCGGACAGCCCTTTGACCTGATAATCTTACTGGTTGACGACGTTGATCGGTTTCCCCGCCTGAAAAGCGCGGATGTTTTCCGCGGTGGCGCTCATCAGCCGCAGCCGACTCTCGATCGGAGCCCAGGATATATGCGGCGTGATCAGGCAATTTTTCGCTTTCAACAGCGGGTTGTCCGGCAATATCGGTTCAACACTGACCACATCCACCCCTGCCCAGGCTATTTTCCCGCGTTCCAGCGCGTCCGCCAAATCTTGTTCCACAATCACCGGACCGCGGCTGTTATTAATCAAAATCACGCCATCTTTCATTTTGGCAATCGTGTTTTTGTTGATCAGCCCCTTCGTTTCCGGCGTCAGCGGGCAATGGAGCGAAATCACGTCCGAACGGCGCAATAATTCATCCAACGAAACCGGGACAGCGATTTTCTTTGCATCCTCATCAATATTCCGGCTGTGAGCGATCACTTCCATGCCAAGACCTTTTGCCATCCGCCCAACCGTCTGACCAATCCGCCCGAAACCGATAATTCCCATCGTTTTCCCCGCCAGTTCGATCAACGGATAATCCCAGAAACAATAATCCTTGCTCACCGCCCATTTGCCCTCGTGCACGACCCAATTATGATGTCCGACATGATGGCAGATTTCCAACAAAAGCGCGATCGCAAACTGTGCGGTAGCGTCCGTACCATAGGTCGGCACATTGGAAACGGGAATCCCCTTTTCTCTCGCAGCAGTAGTATCGACAATATTAAATCCGGTTGCCAGTACACTGATCAGCTTCAAGTTCGATGCTTTTTCAATTGTCGCGCGGCTGATCGGTGTTTTATTCGTCATCACAATTTCCGCATCGCCGATCCGCTTTTGAATTTCCGCTTCATCATTCAAAGGAGTCCTATCATAAACTTTCAGATCTCCCAGCTTTTCAACCTCTTCCCAGCTGATATCTCCCGGGTTCAAGGTATAGCCGTCCAAAACAACCAGTTCCATATTTCCTCCTGAAAGGCAATGTTGTCAATAAAAAGGATTATTCCAAGTCAATTATGCAGAGGTTTTGCAGTTCCGACAAGGAAATTTTCCAATAAATGGTTTTCAAACCAACTGAACGTCCAGTTTTTTATCCGTAAGCGTCTTGAGTGTTTTTTCGTCTATTCCGCTATCCGTGATAATGCCATAAAAGTCTGTAAGCCAGGCGGATTGGCAGTTGCCTTCCTGCGAAAATTTTGTCGCTTCTGCGAGCAGATAGCTTTTCTTGCTGACCTTCAGCACGCAAGTTTTTGTCAGTGCGTCGTCGATCTCTTTGGTCGTGACGATATTTCTGGCAATGTTTACGCCTGCCACACCAATCAAAGCGAGATCAAAATGGTATTTCGCCATCCATTCAATCGTCACCGCACCAGTAAAACCATCACGCGAACGGTTCAGCTTTCCTCCCAGAAAAATCAGGCTGGTCTGGCTTTCCGTCTGCAGCAGGTTCAGAATTTCGATCATGTTGGTCACCACGGTTACGCGCCGATTTTTTTGAGCCAGCAAGCGGGCAACTTCAATATTAATCGAGGAAACATCGAGGAAAACCATCTCGTCGTCGCGGATCAACGATTCCGCTCGCATGGCGATGCGTT
Source organism: Flexilinea sp. (assembly GCA_040766005.1). Classification (GTDB taxonomy): domain Bacteria; phylum Chloroflexota; class Anaerolineae; order Anaerolineales; family Anaerolineaceae; genus Flexilinea. The sequence goes on from JAXGRI010000002.1 coordinate 202,591, forward strand.
TTATCAGCGGATTGCTGAGATTGCCAACCCGGCGGCTGCCAACGGGCGCGCCTTGGCGCCGCAGCGGAACCGCTCCGCCGTATGTGCGTTTTAAGCAACCGTTTTTCTCCAGTGCTGCCAGGTCTTTCCGGATCAGGTCCGGCGTAACCTTAAAGCGTTCGCTCAACCCCTTCACCAGGATCTTGCCGTCACGTTCCAACTGTTCAAGGATCAACTGCCGTCGTTCTTCGACAAACATATTCCTCCTGACATAAGCTTTTTTTCTTTATTGTTTTTTATTATATGCGATTATTCTTTCCTGTTAAGCAGGAAGTAGCATTTTTGCATAAAATCATTTTCAGTGCAATAATTGGTAAAATACAGGAGAGCTCTATGGAGAAGAGAACAACCCGGGTACTGAATAACAATATCCCCAGCGCATCAGTCAAGCCGTTCAAAAAGAGCGATAGAAACGGAAATCATGCCAAAAAACTGGCAGGATTAGAAAAGCTGGTCGAAGATCTGGCCGCTGAACAGGAGCGGATCAGCGACCAAATGGATTCATTTCGGCAGGAGGGAAAAACTAAATCGGTGCGCTTTCGCGAGTTGATGGGACAAAAACTGTTCAACAGCAACGTACTCAATCTGTTCGAAAGATATGGTTTGTTATGATCCAGATTTTACCGTTCGAAGTGCCCGATATTGAAACGCTGCTTGCCTGGCATGAAGCACGCGATGCCCATTTTCTGATGCAATGGGCTGGGTCCAAGTATGAATTTCCGCTGACAACTGCGCAAATCCGCCAATCAATGGAGCGCGCCGCCGCCTTATACAAAATCGTGCTGCAAGATGAAATGATCGGAACCATTCAACTAATCAGTATTGATTCAGGTACGGCATCGGCTCACTTCGGCGGTTTTCTGTTCAATCCGTCCCTTCAGGGGAAGGGATGGGGGACAAAGGCGCTGAACTTGTTTTGTCTGCAGGTTTTCGAAGCGTACCTGATTGATCGGCTGACGTTGTATGTCTATGCGTTCAATCAATCCGCGATTCGTTGTTATCTCAAGAACGGTTTCAGTATCTGCAGGCAATTCACTGCGGACAACGGTTATGAAACGATCATGATGGAACTTCAGCGTGCTGATTTCTTCAGCAGACAGTCTGCTCAGAAAGGTAATCCTCAAAAACCGGGTGATCCAAATGCTGCCGCCTGAAAGAATCGGCAACCTGTTCAAACTATCCTTCGGTGAAGAAATTGGCAATGCGGTCAGCCATGGCGCCGCAGCAGGACTGACGCTGATTGCACTGCCGATTTGTGCTGTTTTTGGCTTTGTAAAAGGCGGGTATTCGCTCGCTGCCGGCGACAGCGTCTTTCTCATCTGCCTGTTTCTGATGTTCCTGACAAGCTGCCTGTACCATTCAATGTCATTTGATTCACCACACAAACGCGTCTTTCGAATCCTCGACCATAGTGCGATTTATCTCGCGATTTCAGGCACCTTTACACCGATTTGCCTTTCCGTCGTCAGGGGCTGGCTGGGGATAGCGATTCTGGTGCTGCAATGGGGAATGACGATTATCGGAATTATCTACAAATCGCTCTCCCGCAATGTCTTGCCGAAAGCTTCCGTTACGATCTATCTGATCATGGGATGGATGGGCGTTTTGCTGCTGCCGTCAATCATTCGCGCCAAAATGTGGACGTTTAGTGCACTGATCTTTTTTGGCGGCTTGCTTTACTCCATCGGCGTATCATTTTATTCAAGAAAAGACAAAAACTGGTTTCATTTTATCTGGCATTTGTTCATTTTCGGCGCAGCTCTCTCACATCTGGTTGCGATCATCTTCTTCATCCCATCTTGACCAGAAGCAATTATTTAAGCAGCACAGATCAAGCAGGCGGCGCTTCAATCTGCTTATTGCTCGGCGCGCCGGCGCCCAAACAAACTGATCCAAACGAGTTCAAACAAAAAGGGCTGCTCCAAGGAGCAGCCCTTTTTTATCTTATCCTTATCGGACTAATGCTGGTATGGTTCGGAACTTTCCAGCGTTGCCTGTACGATATAACGCTTTTCATACTCGTCATTAATAAAATTGTAGTTGTCACAGGTAACCAGCGTCAATGATTTCTCACCGTTCGGCTGGAACATGGTGTACATGTCATTCGGCTTTGTCCAGAACGAATTCGTCACTTTATAAATGTATTTCATCCCGTCCGTAGCATAAACGATAATCTCATCTTCCAGATGCAGGTTCACCAGGTTAACAAACACACCCTGAGAATAATAGTGCCCGGTCAGCACCGCATTTCCACCATAGGGAATGTAAGCGCCGCCTTCAAGCTCGCCGATGTAGCCACCCAGCATGCTTAGGTCCCAGCCATTGGCAAGATCACCATCTTTATAGTAAACATGAACGATCGGGATCGGATATTCCATTCCCAGTCCAATTGCAGGAATCTGAATCTTATTGCCGGTGAAGATAAATTCATTCGCCGCTGCCGGAGACATGGGCTGTGGAGAGCGCAGAGAGTAACCGGTTTCGGGGATTTTCTCCTGCGGGCAAGGTTTGTACTGAACGTCAATCAGCAGGTTCATATTATCGGCGCTGGCAGTACGCTGATAAGCCAAAACGTACTCATAAACATCGCCTTTGTCACTGATTTTCGGACGTTGTGTAAAGTGAATTTTTCCGCCCTTGACGATCGCACGGGTCATCGGCGGCAATTCAATCCGATCCGGAGCACAAACTGCGCCGCCGGTTCCATATCCGTCCGCCAGAACTTGCCAGTCGCAATAGAGCTCAGTGATATTGGCAGCCATCGGGATGGTTGAAATAGCGGGATTGAATTTAAAGATCAGCTTCTGATTCGAATAATTGGAAACAAAGCCATAATGCTCTTTACTCACCTTGAACTCAGAAGTCTGCGGATCATGGTCTTCTTTACAGCCATCCCAGGGTGCGATGAAAATACCATCCGCACCAGAACTGCGACAGGTTTCATTACCCGATTTCTCTGGAATAGTATAGTAGAAATCCATCCAGCAGCGATTTTGAATCGCACCATCCAAGTTATTCGGGATAAATGCCCGAATACGATAGGTGCCCGCCCGCGATGCCGTGAAAAGCAGCCGATTAACTCTGAAAGGTCTTGCAACTGACTGGAATACTCGCATATGGATATCTGTAATTGTTGAGCCGGTTACACCGGAGTAGTGCCAATGGCGATTGTCCATTTCAGCGTCATTAACATAAGCGCGGTAGACATACGCATCCGTATTTTCCAATGTAGTGCAATTTGCGTTCGAACATCTCTGCGTAAAAAAATACATATGACGCAGCGGTGTATTCGCAAAATTATCCGCTGAAAACGGAATCGTGTCTGGCGTCGCAGAACAGGCTATTGTACCGGTATCCAGCCGATAGCCGATACCCGTTGTTGTATTGATAAAAGAGATATCAAACACCTGTTTACCGGTAACGCATGGATCCAGCGCAAGAGGTGAAATCCGGTATCTCATATCATTCACATCGGTAGGACAATGACGTGAATTTAACACTGACAAGCTGCGGGTAAAGTGGAATAATGAGTTGTCCACACCAAGAGACGGGTCAATGTTCTCATAATACAGCGTGAATTCATAATCGATCTTTTCCGGCAGCAAGCTCTGAGTCACCGCTCGGCTTAATGCCAGGTTACCGCCTAACAGTTTGATCGGCAGCCGTCCTAAAACTGCGCCCCAAGCAACCGGGACGGTAATCGTGCCAGTCTTGGTTGCCGCGATGTAGTCATAGCGAATCGTCAAGCTCGGGTTTGGATTATCATCAGGATCTCTGTCGTCAAAAAAGAAATCGATCGTGTAGTTCATTTCGCTCAGTATCGGCGAAGCAATCACTTTGAAACGCCCCGGAACTACGGCTTCCCCTAACGGAAAACTGACGATCGTAAAAGGATTCGCGGGATTTTCAAGGAAAAAGAGCGTTTGAAGAGCAGGGCTCGTGTCGCAAGTGCGATAGACGAATTCATTTGTTCCGCGGGCAGTGTCTGGTCTAAATCCTGCTGGATTCTGGTTCCAGGCACAAGCGCTGGAATATGCATCAACTTTCGCAGTCCCACCTAAAATTTCTGTAAATGGTGATGGAGTATTCAGATTGCGAACGCTGATCTTATAAGTGCCATCAATCAACCGGCCAGGAGCCGGCGCAGTAAATCTTGGGATGAAGCGAACACTGACGCGTCCGATAGTCGCCCCAGATGGAAAGCTATTGCAACTGAACGAATTATCATGCCCATCTGTCGTCAACTGCTGACATTGGTAGGGCGTATTACTGGACGCCGGATAGAGTACAACTTCCATGATGTTGTCCGTCCCAACCGTATGATAATCAACGTCTGCCGGATCAGTGACAATTACCTTAATCCGATCCCGCCAGATTTCCACATCCGTACCGGTGATTGAGACAGGCGCCACAAATTGAATGCCGTCATTTCTCATATCCTTGCAATCTTTGCCCTCTACAGTAAAGGTCACCGCCTCAGCCTGCGTAACAAACAGCGCAGACAGCATCACCACCAGAGCCAAAAGGCAAATCTGCTGAAAGAATGATTTTTTTAAACTCATGGTTTGCTCCTTATTCATTCACGAATATCTGCCGGGAGTTCTTCCGGGATCTTTCATTCGAATAGCTTAATATATCTAATTAATCGTACCATAAATCGATGATCCACAACCTGTCTGAAGACAGCCCAAAACAGCCAGCTATCGCAGTCATAGGATAATAACGTTCACCGCCGATTGTTAGTTCCCACAAAGGGGACGCATGAGCACGATCGCACACGCCGGAGGTTGGAAAAAGGTCAGATTTGATCATGAAACTTTCTGATATTTGTATAAACGCTGGTTGAGTCATTCACAGGAAGCGTCCAGCCCTTTCATGGATTTTTATTGCGAACATGCCTTATAGCTTCCTTCGATCGGCTATGCCAGCCAAACCGCCGCGCATTGAGAACCTGGTTGCTTATTAACCTATGCGCATTTTTCTCAAAGACAGATGGCAATTGATTTTTGTCGGCACGACTGACAAAACCGCGTTTTACGGTTCCCAGTACGACAGCAAGCCAAATGAATCAAAGAACAGTGCGTCCTGCGGCTGCGGTTGATACAAAATCCCTGGGCTGCTGCGGCGGATTGGGTAAGCGGTTTCTCCATCAATCCGCACGACTTCTCCATTTTCGCGCTGATAAGCGACATCCGTCATCACATCGTTGCTACCGCGCACAAAATACAGCAGATGATCTACCGCCAGTCTTGTCTGAGCGCCGTCAGGTACCGCTGTCAGCCGCCCGAGTTTTGCCAGCCCCGCTGCACATCGCCATCATAGGAAAACACATATGTTTTGCCGGCTGCGGCCAGCTCAGCCAACTGCGCATTATTTTGTCTGCCTGCCGCCCGCAGCGTCCCGTTCATAAAGTTCCTGCCAGACCAGATTGAATAGTACTGCCCAAACAATCCGGGCTCGTCCCAGTCCTTTTCCCACAGATACTCGCGCGAGTTAAGCGAAACAATGGTGGCATCTTCCGGCAAAAAATCAACAATTCCGCTCTGCAAAGCCGTTTCTCCCGCCAGCCGCGGCCAAAGGAAAACATCGTTGAGCAGCGCGATCATCCTACGGTTGTTCTGCATATTGAAAAGACACACCACCCCGCATAAAACTGAAACAAAACGGATAAACCGCTGACGGCAACAAGCAGGAATCCTTTTGTTGATCAGCCAGTGCACCAGGCAGGCGAATAAAATCGCGACGCCAAAAAGCTCCAGATACACCGGCAAATATCCTAAACCGGGGGTAATCTGTCCCTGATAACGCGCACTGAGTGAAATTGTGACCGCCGGGATCAGCCAGAAAGAGAATCCTATCGTCAATATCGTTCGATAGTCAACCTGATCCATCCCGTTCGCGATCTTTCGCAAAACCCAAAAACACAAAACCGCCAGCCACGCCGCTGTCATCCAATCCGCAGCGTCCGCAGCGCGCAGCATTTCTCCGGCACGATAGGCAAAAACCGAATCAATCAACGTCACGTTCCAAAGGATCGGGGCGCTTTTCCCCAGCAGCGCAAAACTTAGCGGCAGTGCGGCGCTGATCTGGTTCAGATACGTTCTCAATACAGCTCCGACATTCAGGCTGAAGCGAACGCCTTCATAAATTTCTTCGGGCGGGTGCGCCTGCCGCAAAATCAGTACGGCGCCCAGCAACACCAGGCAAACCAGCGCATAAGGCAACCCATAACGCAAGGCTTTCGCCAGTTTTCGCGTTTCAACCCAGATCAGCAGTCCAATCATCAGGATGAACGGGAACACCACCTCATAGGTCATCAAGCTGATGAAAAACAGCAGCAGGCTGAGGAGCTGATCACGCCGCCTTCCTTCACGCAGATAACGGATCAAAAACCATACCATCAGGATCATTTCTGCTAAAATAACCTGCATCAACCCATAAAAACTGGTTACCGGATCCTGGTACGGGCGAAATTGGATCAGCAGCGGGATCAGCAGCATTGACAGCTGAGCGAGCGAGCGTGAGCCACTGACAAAACGCACCACCCGCAACAAGAGCAGTTGATTGAGAAGGGTCAATAACAGGATCACCAATTTGTAACTTGCGACGTCTGGCAGATAGAACAGAAAATAGTAATAACAGGACAGAACATTGATCCGTCCCAGCCGAATGTACTCGCCCATGAACGCCAGAACATTTTTGATCAGCGGCACGCCGTCGCCCCGCTCATACAGATATGCCGTCGCATTGCGCGCGTCATCCCAGTAATAACCGCTTTGCAGCACTGTCCGCAGTGAAACCGCCGTCAAAATCAAAATTGCGATTTCGACTTTCCAATCCGCCAACCAGCCGATAAAACTTTGTTCCTTGTCTTTTTCGGACGTAAAAGCAGCTGAGAAGCGCAGCAGAATGCCAAAAATCAACAACGCCAGAAACAAGAAAGAGAATCGCTGCAGCGTCAGATACAATTCCGGCAGCAACCGGCCGGAGCGGGAGAGCCCCAACAACATTTCCCAGCCAAATCCGGTGGCTATTGCCAGCCAGGCGATCCCTTTTTCCTTATTCGGCTGCCACAACAGATCAAAAAGCGCCGTCAATAAAATCAACGTTGTCAGCGGAAGATAAATTTTCCTTGAGTCAAAGACGCCGCCGATCAGGCAGGAGATCAAAACTGCGAGAACAATCAGGATCGGAACGTTGCTGCGCCGGGCTTTCATTCTCATTGGTACCTCGTAACGCCGATTGTATTAAAAACGACCGCATTTGGAAAATCCAGCTTATACAGTCTGCCCTGCGGCGTTTCCTGAATCAGCCAGGCTTCTTTCAGTGGCAGCTGGTGTCCCTGACCATTCCACCCGGTCCAGCTGATGACTAATGAATCAAGATTTTTCCCAGCATAGAAAAAAAAGACATCGCGTGCAATCGGATTTTCCAGAACACCTTCAGCAGTTAATCCGCCACTATTAATCAGTTTTCCAATTTTGGCAAAACCAGCAGTTCTCTCCCCGGCGTATTGAATTACGAAAGTATTTTGCTGAGAAGAATCACCCATTTCAGAACCGGAGACAGAAAAATATTCCGTAGGCGAAAGTACGTTGACTTCCGACCCGCTGTGGAGCGCGTAAAAAGAACCGCGCGCTTCTGCCCCGTCCCAACCGGCTTCCCAGAGAAAATCCGGATGATTGGGTATCAGCGTTCCTCCGTCTGATACATTTGCTTCTGTTAGGATGCCGCTCTGCAGCGCAGCTTCTCCCGTACGGCGCGCATATAAAAATGACTCATTCAGCCGTTCAATCACCTGAAGGGCGCTCTGTTGATTTAGCAGATAAACAACCGCAAAAGAAGCTGCGATGAAGATTGAAAGCGGCGCCAACTTCTCAGATACCGCCCGCTTGTTCACCAGCCAGAAGATGAGGCACATCAGCAGCCAGGCTGCGCCGAAATAGCCAAACCACACCGGCAGATACGCGATACCGGGATTCAGCTCAAACTGATATTTTTGGCTCAGAGAGATCACCATGCCGGAACATAACAGCAGAGACAACCCAAACAACCAGTCCGAAAGCGGCACCCGTTCATTTTTCAGGCGACGCATCTGATCCAAAGACAGAATCATGAGCACAAACGCGCCGGCAACGTCCTGCCAACGCACTGAGCGCAGGATATCTATCGGTGCCGTTTGAAAAAGGCTATCCGTAAAAATCAGGCGGTTACGAATGGTTGCATCGTAATCAGCAAGACGATAACTCAGCGGAAAAGCTGCGCTCGTTTGAAACCACCAGGTTTCCAGGATCTTGGGTAAATTCAGGCTGAATTCTGTTCCAGCATAAGTCTCCCCGACAGCGGCGTAATCAGCCCGTAAAATCATTGACAAGCTCAACAAAACAGCGGCTAAAACTGCATAAGGGAACAATGAGCGGATCCGCTGCCAAAATGATTCGCGATATCTCCAAACTACGATCATCACCAGTAGAATCATTGGGTAAAACATCTCATAAGACATCAAACCCACCGCAAAAAGCGTCAGACTGGCGATCAGCCAGCCTTTCCTGCCGGTAGTAAGAAAGCGGATCAACCAGATGAGCGCCAGCATCAATTCGGCAAACATCATTTGCATCAACCCATAATAGCCAGTCATCGGATCATGATAGATTCGCAGCTGCACACAAAGCGCCAAAATCAGTACGCCAAGAATCCTGCCTGTGCTTTTTCTACTGAAAAGCACCGCAAAGCGGTAAAACAGAAAAGCGTTCAACAGCGTCAGCGCAATCAGCAGCCCCTTGTAGAGAATTGCAGAAGGGAAAAAGTAAAAGGTTAAAAACTGAAAGGTTGCGAATGGATTGATTCTGCCGCGCGCAGCGTAATTGACGATCTCATCCCAGGTTCGCTGCCAGATCGAACCGCCGTCGATGCGCAACGCCGGAATCTGAACCGAGAACATAGCGTCGTCCCAATAAAAGCCACTTTGCAGCACTGGCAGCAGCGTCCACAGCAAAAAACCTAATGCCAAGAAAAGCGAGATTTTTTCCAAAACTGAACCGTTCTGGCACAACCTGTCGGCAATTGCAAAACGAAAACGCATGCCGATCCCCCAGAGGATCAGGATGAATCCAACAAAACTCCATTTTTGCAGCAACGCAGCCAGCGGAACAGCTGGAAAACGGTAGGGGACGATTGTCGCTGATATCAACCAGCCGACCCCGACAAAAATCGCTGACCAGGCGCCGATCTGATTCCGATCCATCCCTGAAATCGCCCAGTCAAAGAAAAACACTGAGAAGACGACACTGAAAACCAGCAACGATCCTTTATAGGGGCCAATTGTGAAAACAAGGAAATTTTCCTGATAGCTGACCAGTAGTACGAATGCTGCAATTATCAGCGAAAGAAGCGCCAGCAGAGCGGGAATTTTACGTCGGGGTGTCCGTCCATGAAACATATCCATGATTATAAAGGAAGTTCAAACAGTCCACACCAGAAGGTATTATGGCATTGCATTAGTTAAGTCATTGCAGCCGCCAGACTTGCGCGATCCATTCAGTTACTACCAGCTGCGAAACAGAAAAGCGCAAACACAACAAAGAACATCGGAATATTCAGCTAACGCATAACGCATTGGTCAGACAAACCGACATTGCAAAAAACGCGTATAATCCGCCGAAATCCCGTTTCGCGGGTATAGACTGTCCGCACTGCTCACTCAATCGGTTTCCCGCCAATTACAGAACGGACAACCTTCCCGCGTGCGTTCAGAGCCTCTTTGCAATAAACTTGTTTTGAACAAACCGATTTGTTCTCCAAGGTAGAAATAAACATACTAAAATGATAAATTCACAAATCGTATAAAATAGAGGGAATAGAGGGCTCTATTGGAAAAATCCGTCAGCACCACTCCCGTCGCAAAAAACATCCTGCTTTATGGCATTGGCGGCGTATTGTCGCAAGCCGCAGGTTTGATCACGCTGCCGCTGATCGTACGTAAATTATCAACCGCTGAATACGGCGCAATCGAATTGATCACCGCTACCACCGGCTACTTTGCATTGTTGATCGGGCTGAACACCATCTCCGGCCTCTACCGTTACTACTATGAGGCAGATGAAAACGAAAAAGCCCAAAGATCGCTGGTAAGCACTACTTTTCTGTTTGTTATGCTATGCGCATTGATTGTCGCATTGATGTCGGTCTTCCTCAGTCCGGTTTTCGCCATGAGTTTGTTTGCCGATTCCGCCATGACCCCGCATATCCAGCTGGCATTCATCGCGTTGATCCCGGTATCTATTTATATATACGCCATGGGGTTGATGCGTCTGCAAAATCGCGCACTGGCCTATATCCTGATCTCAGTCACCGTTGCGCTCGTTTATATGGGCAGCGTTATTCTGCTGATCGGCATCAGGCAAATTGGCATTCCCGGGTTTTTCTACAGCCAGATTCTGGCGAACACGACCGGAATATTACTGGTGTTCGTCATAAGCCGAAGATTGTTCTCGCTGACATTTTCTAAAAATTGGTTTGTGAAAGTTGCACGCTATAGCTTTCCGCTGGTCCCGGGAACGATCCTCGCCTGGAGTCTGTCCGCCAACAATCGCATCATTCTGAACGCTTCCACCAACCCGGTTCAGGTTGCATATTACGGGCTGGCGAACAAAGCGGCAATCGTGATCACATTGATGACCCAGGCATTCTGCTATGCCTGGGAGCCTACTATGTACGCGCTGCTGAAACAGACGGAAAAAATTCGCCGTATCCTGCCGCAAGTGCTCTCGATTTATATGTTCGGCTGCCTCAGTCTTTCAATCATGATGATGACCACCGCCCGCGAAATCTTCCTGATTCTGGCTCCGCCGGAATATCTGGCTGGCATCAGCCTGTTGGGAATGATTCAACTGCGCTGGGTTTTCACTATGGGAGTCTATGTGATTGATCCGGGCACCGCAAAAACCGGAAAAACCTGGTGGGTCACGATCGTGTTGGCAGCAGCAGTTTTGGTGAATCTGACAGCGAACACAATCCTGACTCCTCGGCTGGGGCTGACCGGTGCAGTGCTTTCGGAGCTAATCGGTTACGGCGCTGCCATGGTTGGTCGCTGGCTCATCTCAGATCGACTGTTTCCGGTCAATTGGCACAGGGGCTATTTTGTCAGCACGGTTGCGCTTTATCTGCTGTTTGCCACAGTTCAAACACGGATTATTATGAGCAATAACATACCAGCCGGAATAAGTTTCCTCATCCGGCTGATATCAGCATTGATCTTTATCACCCTTAGCTGGTTCCTAATGGACCGAACTTCCAGACAAACAATTCTCAGCGAAATTCACTCTTTTTCCGCAAAGGTTTTTCAGAAGCGTTCCCGTTAATTTTTCATTTCACCATTTCAGCCACTTGATTGCCATACCCGAGCAAATCTTTTACCATCTCAGGCGTTCTGCCCTCGGCATAGACCCGCAATACCGGTTCGGTTCCAGAGGGGCGAATCAACAGCCATGAATCATCCGCCAAAATGTACTTCACGCCATCCAGCGTGCTGATTTCAGCAACAGACTCACCGCCAATAGCCGCCGGCGCACCATCCACCAACGATTTGATCATTTCTTTCTTGGAAACCGGGTGTTTCAGCCGCAAATCAGTACGGTCATAATAAAATGAGCCAACTTCTTCAGTCAATTCGTCGATCAGGCTTCCGAGTGTTCCGCAGCAATCCGCCACCATCTCCGTGATCAGCAGCCCCATTAAAATTCCGTCGCCTTCAGGGATATGACCCTTGAATGAAATTCCGCCAGACTCTTCACCGCCGATCAAAACATCCCGTTCCATCATGTGATCAGAGATATGGTTAAATCCAACCGGGGTTTCGAACACCGGCATGCCGTACTTGCGTCCAAGACAGTCGATCATGCGCGTGGTCGAGACAGTGCGCACCAACGCGCCGTCCAGTCCGCGCTTTTCGTGCAGATAACGAATCGCCAGCGCCATAATTTTGTGTGGATCGATAAAGTTACCACGTTCATCCATCGCACCAATCCGATCCGCGTCGCCGTCCGTTGCCAAGCCCAGATTTCCCATCCCGGCAGCGATTGCGCTCGCCAGCGAACCAAGATTCCGATTGATCGGCTCCGGATGCACCCCGCCGAAACCCGGGTTCAGTTCGCCGCGAATCTCGTTCACGTCAATTCCCGTTCCCTGCAGAATGTGGCGGATCACCCCCTTGCCGGAACCATACATAGAATCGACGATGACCCGCAAATCTTTTGAATCAGCAATCTTGTCAAAATCAATCAAGGTGCGGATATGGTTCCCGTAATCGATGATCGGATTGAACATCGTAATTTTGTCTTCGTTCCGAGCACGATCAAAGTCCATCAAGTTGGGACCACGACCGCGTGTCTCATTATCGTTCAGAAAAACTTCAACAAGTTTGCATTGTTCAGGTAAAGCGCCGCCGCCATAAGCCGCCTTCAGTTTTACACCGTTATAACGCGGTGCATTATGCGAAGCGGTAATCATTACACCGCCAATTGCACCGTAATATTTAACTGCAAAAGAAATCGCAGGGGTCGGAGCAGAAGCCTGACTGAGATAAACTTCCAGACCGTTTGCAGCCAGAATGCGGGCGACCTCTTTGGCATAGCGGTCAGACAGAAACCGCGTATCGTATCCTATAACCACCCGCTCGGGATGTTCCACCTGGTTGACTTTAGACAGATCCAGCCAGGTTGAAGAGATTACAGCATCCGCAATAGCCTGCGCCACGACGCGCAGATTTGAGAATGTAAACGTATCAGAAATTACCGCTCGCCAACCATCAGTTCCAAAATTGATTGCCATCAGATTATCAACCTCTTTAGTCTTCAATATAAAAACAGCTTAAATATATCATCGTTTTCAATCGCTCCTTTTGTCAACAGCAGGAGCGCTGCCAAGTAAATTATGACAGTAAATTTTGCAAACATCAGGATGCTGAGGATACGGCAGAAACCCAATCGAGTTAGAGTTTTTCTCGTAAGACGAATGAAAGCGAGACATATTTTATAATATAAAAACCTTAATGCTTATCTGTTCAACAATCTGCGACAGTTACCACGAAAGCTTATCTGCTTTTGTTAAAACTAACGAGAAGGGGTAGTTATGAGAAGAAAAGATCGTGAAATGAGCAAGGAATTTGGTTTCCAGTTGGTTGACAAAGCCACCTTTGGCGTGCTTTCCATTACCGATCTTGCAGGAAACCCGCTGGCATTGCCACTTTCGTTTGGACGACGGGAGAATACTCTTTATTTTCATTCCGCAAAATCGGGCCAAAAAACTGAGAACATTCGTGATGGCGCACCTGTAACGGTCGTTTTCGTCGGCGAGCATCAAGTTCCGTCGGTCCTGACACAGGAAGAAGCGCAAGAAATAATGAAAGATCCGCAGTTGATCCGTAAACTAACCAGAAAAATATTCACCACCGAATTTGAATCGGCAATCGTGCGCGGCATCATCCACAGCGTAAACGATCCAGCAGAAAAGATGGACGCATTAAAGAGCGATTTGCGAAAAATATACCCCGGACTGGATGGAATACTTTGAAGCGGCTGCCAACAGTGCCAATGAGATCACCGCGGTTTACGCCATTTCAATTGAAGAAATTACAGCCAAGCGAAACAAGGTGGAACGGGACGCGGCCTGATTCAGTCTGTTTTTCAAACAGCACCCGTTATAATATAAATGCGGAGCGTCAATGATCGAACAAACAGCAACTGAAGCGTTAGACTTGCTCAAGAAACAATATCTAGAAAAACCGGAGCAGGATAATTTTTTGGTAAAACTTGCCATTGCACTGGGCATTCTCTTAATCACCAAATTGACACTGGTAGCAGTAGAGCGAACGATCAAGCGGGTTTCCGTCCAAAATTTCCCGGAACTTCGCCCAAAAAAGTCGCTACTGTCTTTTCAGTGGTTGAAAACGTCGTGCGGCTCATCATCCTATTCATCGCGATCACGCTTTTATTGAATTTATTCGGCATCAACACCAGTTCCATCATCGCTACTGCCGGCATCGGCGGACGGCAATTGCGCTCGGTGCGCAGGGTCTGGTCAAGGATGTGCTGGCCGGCTCATTTATTTTGCTGGAGGACCAGTACAATATCGGCGACTATCTGACAATCGGGAACATTACCGGCACAGTTGAGGACATCACATTGCGAAAGACACGCATCCGCGATTACAACGGAGCAATAAATGTGATCCCAAACAGCACGATTCAGCAGTTCACCAATTACGCCAACTTTCGCATCAAATCAGATATCATCCTGCCGGTTCCATACTCTGTTTCCCTCGAAGAGATACAGAAAATAACCGAAAAAGATTTCTGCAGAATGTCAGCTTGAAACAGGTTTCTTTACCAGCCTCCCGAGGCTGACAGGAATTAAAGATCTGACCGAATGGAATTATCTGGTACAAATTACCGCAGAAACTGTATCGGGCAGGCAATGGGAAGGACAGCGCTTGTTGCGGAAGAAATTCCTTTCGGAATTTCAAGCAAGAGGTTTCCAACCAACGCCACCCGCGTTGGGGAACTCCGGCAATCCGTCATGAATGCAACCTTGCAAAGAGCGCAAAAATCTTTTTTGGTAAAATGAGAACATCTTTGATGTGCAAAACAAGAGGCGGAAAATGAAAATTGACTATCAGGAAACAACTAACGATCTGCTGACCCGGATCGACATTCACAATAAATTTGGCGGCAGAGATATCGATCAATGGATGCTGCAAGTGTTGGATCTGAAACCCGGCATGAAAATTTTGGATGTTGCTTGCGGCGGCGGGAAACAGTGCGTTTCATTCCATTCTTATCTCAAAGGAGACTGCGAAATTACTGGCGGAGATGTCAACAGTGAGTTGTTGTCGCAGGCACAGCTTGAGAACGGGAAATTAGGCAACCCATTCCGAATCATGCCGCTCGATTTCGACAAACCGCTGCCTTTTGAGGACAATACGTTTGACCTCGTTTCCTGCTGTTTCGCAATCTATTACGCTTCTGATATTCCGTTTACCATCCGTGAGATGCACCGCGTTCTGAAACCCGGCGGCAGACTTTTTACAACCGGCCCGATGCCCGAGAACAAAAAAGTCTTTTATGACATTATCCGCGAAGCAACAAGCAAAACCATCCCACCAATGCCTGGCAGCTCACGCTACCGCAGTGAAATCTTTGCTGCAATCCAAAACTCCTTCAAACAAGCGGATATTCACATTTTTGAAAATCCACTGACCTTCAAGCAGTCTGCGCCGTTTCTCGCCTACACCCGCGCCTCATTATCCGAAGACCGCAAACTCTGGTCTTCGCTGTTCGCAAACGCGGAAGAATTTGAAAAAATTATGCAGCAGATTCACCGCGTTGCAGATGAAAGGGTCAAACGGGATGGCGAACTGGTGATGACCAAAGTCGTGGGCGGCTTTATCGGCACGAAAGCAGACGCTTAACATGCGTTTCTATGGAAAACGGCTGCTGTTCATCGGCGCACATCCGGACGATATTGAACTGGGATGCGGCGCTTTGATCGCCCGAATTTCCGGCATGAGCGAAATTCACTGCGTCACTTTTTCGGACAATCAAAAGAATCCGGCGCTCGGCAGTCTGCCGCAGGAACATTTATTAGCGATGGCTGCTCTGGGTGTCCCAAAGGACAAGACAAGCCTGCTCAGTTATGAAACGCGCCGTTTTTCCGCTGCCCGACAGGAAATTTTGAAGACCTGATCCGACTGCGCAAAGAAATCATCCCCGATATCGTCTTTGTTCATTCGACGGCGGACATGCACCAGGATCATCAGACGCTGACGGCCGAAGCATTGCGTGCCTTCCGCGGGACGACCTTATTGGGTTTTGAAATTATCCGCAGCAGCCATGGGTTTACCCCGGCTTTATTGGTCCCGGTTGAGGAAGAAGACGTTCAGAAAAAGATCCTTGCGCTGGAAAAATACAACACATACCGCCAGAAGCAATACTTTGATCCACAGATGACGCGTGCACTACTGATTCGAAACGGTGCGCTATGCGATCGTCCCTTCGCGGAAGGGTTTGATATTCTGCGGATGGTTGCCGAATTTGGGCTGAAAGAATTTAGCCGTTAAGGCAATCAATACATTAAAGATTTCTGCTGTTTATGTTTGATTTGCATAGTTTCCATTTGGTTACAGATCAAAAACAGTTTTGACAACAGCAAAGAGTGTTTCTCAAACAACAATTTAAAGAATATTCTGCTTACAAAGCATCCTTGGGAGTATTATCATAAATATTAGCGCTTTTCTCAAGAAAAATAATGAATTATTAAAAATAATAATTCCTTTATGTTTTTTCATTATATTGTTTCTATCTGGAATCATCTTACATGATGATTATGGCAGTTTTAAGGATGAACTTATGGAAATTCAGACAGAAGCAATAAATATTAAAATATGTTGCCTCAAAAATTCCTTTCCAAAAAATTGATCATATCGATATTCCAATATATGGGGATTTATCAAATCTTCCTGCACTTTACGAATACGAAGACATGACCATGGCGCCGCAGCAATGCTCCCGACACTTTTTGTTAATTATATTCCGGGTATTTCTCGTTAGATTTAGGTGCGTTCTTAAATTTCAGACGTTTCTACATTTTTCTCAATTTCTTTCTTTCATTAGTTGTTTTTATTCATTTCTTAAAGGTGCGCTATAAAAACTGGATCATTGCACTAACCGGCGTTCTGATTATTGTGATAACTCCGAGAATATTTGCCGAATCTTTCTATAATTGCAAGGATGTCGTCTTTTTTTCCTGGTTTTTGATTAATCTTTGCAGTGCCGGACTTCTTTTTTTTACAAGATCGCGATTTTCGAAAATTATGTTCATTTTATCATTTGGGCTAATGGCAAACACCCGTTATTATGGATTATTCTTGTTTCCTGCGCTTGCCTTTTTTTCTCTTGTGATTTTATATTTAGAAAAAATATTGATAACAAAAAGAACAATCTACCGTCTGTTAGCCATCGGTGGAGAGCTTTATTAAGTTACTTCGTCTTCTCCCATATATTTATGGGAATTTGACTTTACGCTTGAAAGAGGTCCTTTTAGAAACAACAAACCAATCAATTATCGGTGATGCCGAACTTTTTATGGGGAAACTTGTTGCGCCAAGAGACATTTGGTATTACCTTCCTGTCTGGATGCTAATCACAATTCCAATGCTATACATTTTCCTCTTCATCTTTGCGAATTTGTCTACGATAAAAACAATTGTGATTAATAAAATCAATCTGAGAGAAGATCGTTTCATCCAATTCGACCTCTTCATCCTTGTCCTTTTTTATTTTTTGTTCTTAGGAATTAGTTTTTCAGGGGCAACATTTTATCATGCATGGAAGCATTCTTATTTTATTTATGGTCCTTTTGCCTGCATCGTTATATCAGGACTGGTCAAGATCTGGGAAATAAGTTTCACTAATAAATCCCTAAAATTCATTAAAAATAGCTGCATTATTCTGATATGCTCATATTCATTTCTCTCAACGGGAATATGGTTTTTCAGAAACCATCCATTAGATTTTGTCTACTTTAATGAGATTGGCCGAAATTATGCATCGCAATTCACCCGTGACTATGCAGGTGTTGGAACAAAACAATGCATTTTGTACCTGGCAAACACCCTGGATGACCCTGTAATCCGATTAGGTGTAAACGCTGACAACACATATGGATCAACAGAAGTGACACTTTATCGTCTGCCTGAGCGTATCTCCAGCCGATTTGCGCCAATCTGGCAGACAAAATATGCTGATTATATTTGCTTCAGTTACAAAAACACCCTTGGGAACAATTATGATTATCCAAATTTCTCATTAATGAAAACATTTTCTGTAGACAATTATGATGTCGTCAGTGTTTACAAACGAATCCGGGAAGATGATTAAGTGAAACGCAACCCCTTTCCAAAAAGTTTTCTGAGGAAGACTGCTCGCCTGATTCCAATATTATTCTTCATCGGGCTATTGCTCAGCGGGCTGGTTTTACACGATAATTACGGTGGTTTTACAGATGAACTGATGGAAATAGAGACCGCGGTCATCAATTTACAGGCTTTTTTCGATAAAATCCCCATCATCAAAAACATCAACCAACTGAACATGCCAAAAGATCACGATTTTTCGTCCCTCCCGTCCCTCGTGGATTATGAGGATCGGGGATATGGCACTGCGGTTATGACACCGACAATTTTGGTCAATTTACTGCCAGGTATCCAGTTGGATATCGCTCAACTGATGGATTTACGCCGTTTTTATGTCTTTTTCAATTTCTGGCTGGCAACCATCTGTTTTTATCGCCTGCTTCTCCAACGATTTGACAAAAACCGCCTGATCGCGCTGACAGGTCCGTTAATGTTGGTGCTGACTCCGCGTCTGTTCGCAGAATCTTTTTACAACTGTAAAGACATGATCTTCTTCAGCTGGTTCCTGATCAGCCTATGCGGTCTTGGCGCCTATCAGAGTAGCCGCAAAAATCGCTGGCTCATTTTGTTCGTCTTCGCCGCCGGATTGGCAATCAACACCCGTTATTACGGCATCGTGCTGTTGGCGGCGTTGGTTTTTTGTCTGGGGATCAATCTTCTGACCGATCGCGCAAACCGAAAAAGAGAACTGGTGACACTGTTGCTAACAGTAGCAGGGCTCTTGATTTGGATCTATCTGGTCACCCCCTTCCTTTGGACAAATAATCTGTCCAACATCCGCGCCGCACTGGGCTTCATCACAGATCAGCCGGTCATCGGGGACGCCGAGTTATTCATGGGCAGGCTGGTCGCCCCGCGCGAAGTCTGGTACTACATCCCGATCTGGATGGGAATCACCATTCCTGTGCTTTATCTTGGCTTATTCCTGATTACCATTATCTTTTTGCTGCAGCGCACCATCGCGTTCCGCCTGCTGTCTGCAACCGAAAAACAAAAATTCACCTTTGATCTGATGTGTCTGCTGATGCTCCTCGGATCCATCCTCGCGATCGGTTTTTCCGGTGCAACCATCTATCATGGTTGGCGCCATGTTTATTTTTTGTATGCACCGTTCATCTATCTTTCCGTCTACGGGCTGGCACGCATCGTTGGCATTAATGATCTATCCAACGAACGAAAAATACCCCCTTGGCGTCGGGTCGCCGCAACCGCGCTCTGCCTGCTTTCTTTTTCCACCACCACACTCTGGACAGTACGCAACCATCCGTTGGACTTCGCTTATTTCAATGAAATCGGCAGAAGGTTCGCGACAAACTTTTCCCGTGATTATTGGGGAGTGGCTTCGAAAAGCTGCGTATTGGATTTGCTCCACGATTACAATGGTCGCAGAATTTCCCTGGCTTTAAATGAAGACCTCACCTGGGGATCCATCCTGTTTTCGATCATGCGACTTCCCAAAAGCGCCCAGGAAAAATTTGATCCGGTTTGGAAGACGGAAAATGCTGAAGAGATCTGTTTCAGTTATAAAAACACTAAAGGGAACCAGCACCAAATAACCGATTTTGAATTAATCAAATCCTATACGGTTGATGGTTATGACGTAGCTGGTTTGTACAAACGGATCAGAAACTTTAAATTTGATTAACCGAGAAGCTTCCCATGATTTTAAAGGATATTCCTCTGCTGCCTGAAGACAAGATTTAAAAAATCAGGCAGTTGTCCGACAAAAATAACAAGCTTTTTCGTGTGTTTATTATGTTTTATTTTTCTAAGAACTTGCTACAGTTCTGAAAATTGTTGATTATCAGTCAGGTTTGGCTTCAGCTGGCGTCCATTTCGCCTGTTGTATAATTCACCCCATGGTTAATTGGCTCTTATTGATTCTGGGAGATCTGGCGGTGTGCCTATTGCAGGGCTTTTACATGGGTGTCGGAATCCGCCAATCCGCCGGATGGATCCATGTTTTGGCGCTTTCTCTCCCCACGCTGGGTTTCTGGCTGCTCTGCGCCAGCTTGACCAGAATTTATCATCGGGTGAAACAACTGACACCAGCCGCAATTGAAAACAGACCGTCTGAAAAACAGCCGCAAAAACGGCGCTGTAGGTTGCTGGGGATGCTGGACAATGTGATCCACTCACAACGCATCCCGCGGCTGGGGCTGGTCTGGGCTGCAGTCAGTCTGTTCGCCGTTTACTGGCAAACCTGGTACTGGAACCATGTGCTGCGAGTTGACCGCGGCATTTCTTTACGTTTCACCCTTTTCTTCTGTCTGGCAGGAATTTACTTCCTGATCGCCTGGCGCATTCTTTGGAGTCTGTTTGTCATCGTACGAATTTTGGCACGGCGTCATCAGATATTCCGCGTCTGTTGCTATATCGCTGTTTTCAGTCTGTTGCTGCTGCAAATACCAGCGCTACGTCTGACGCTGCAGCACGCCTCAAAAAAAGTCCCCCTCGAAGAATTCAACCAGAAGGATTATTCAACAGCAATCGTTTTTGGCGCCGGCGTATACCGTAACGGAACCGCTTCAAGCGTATTGCGCGACCGAGTAGAAACAGCGGCACTGTTGTTTCAAAAAGGTGCTGTCAGCCAAATTCTGATGAGCGGTGGCAATAACGCCGAAAGTCGCTACGAGACAGATGTGATGGCAAAGCTGGCAATCCGCCTAGGGGTTCCGGAAACCGCCATCTTGAAAGACGAAATCGGCTTGAGCACTCAGGCGACCTGCGAAAACGCGGTGAAAACATTTGGTATTCGAAAAGGCGTGCTTGTCACCCAGGCTTTCCATACAACCCGAGCCCTTCATACCTGTGAAAAAGCGGGAATGGAAGCGCTGGCGGTACCGGCAGACCGGTCAGTTTACAATATCTTCGCCTGGATCTCCTGGCAGCTGCGCGACTGGGCAGGATTGACCCTGCTATGGTTCCGCGATTTTTTGTTCCGCTGACGGACCGGTTCGGATATCTGAACGTTTAGAACGATCAATCAGATAAACGCCCGCAAGAACGATGACCACGCTGATAAATTTGATGCTGGTGATCGGTTCATTCAGGAAAGCGGCTGCCAAAAAAGACGAAATCACCGGCTGAATTTGGATTGCCGGACTCACAACCGATGCCGGCAGACTTCCCAACGCAATCGTCAGGCTGAAATATCCGCCCAGCTGGCTGATGACGGCAATCAGAAAAAAGAGCAGCCATGTCTTTGCGTCATAACCTGCCAGTGGCGCCCCGTTTACTAAAACAACTATCCCCATCGTCAGCGAACAGAAAATTAATGAAATCGCCATCTGGGTCATCGCCGGATAACTGCGGCGTCCCAGTTCTGTCGCAACAAAATAACCGGCATAAAACACGCTGGAAGCGATCGACAGCAGATCACCGTAAGAAAAGCCGGAAGAGAACGTGCGAATTGACATGCCTGAAACCCCAAAGACACCGCCGAGGACCAAAACCAGTCCGATCCAGAAAGAATTTTTCAGTTTTTCCTTGAGCACGAACAACGCAAACAACGAAACCCAGACAGGAGAGATACTGTTCAAAATAGAAGCATTGCTGATTTCCGTATGATGGATTGCACTGGACCAAAGCGCATGATCCAACGCTGAGGAGATCCCCGCCAAGATCGGAAACAATAAATATTTTTTGTTAAATAAAGCAAGACGCGGAAGTTCTGATCCGGCGGCGGAACTGCCCCTTCTCGCAAGCGCCAGCGGCAGCAGAATCATCGTTGTAATCGTCATCCGGTAAAAACTGGTAACAATCCCTGGGGCATTGGTGATCCGAACGAACAGCGGAGCAACAGACAAACACAAAATCCCGGAAACCAGCGCGAGATAGCTGCGCAGGACGGCATTTTTCCGCACTCGATAAATCAGCGTCGATAAATTTTGGTTCATATCCGTAACACTTCAATGATACCCTTTTTAATAAAATCTTAGGCTTTTTCTTGAATGATTCCTTCAGCTGGTACGCTCAGAAGTGTTTCCACAATACCAGAGCATAACCGAATGTTGGCAACAAACGAGCGCTGAACATTCATGGCATTGGGGCTCATTTGTTCTGTTCGCCGAAATCATGTTAAAATCATTGTCGTGTGATAATCACTATTTGATTTTCAACCAAAAAGAATGAAATAATTTTAAGGAGAAGGAAGATGAAAAAATATATCTGCACTGGATGTCAATACGTGTACGATCCGGAAGTCGGCGATCCCGACAGCGGCATCGAACCCGGAACAGCGTTTGAAGATCTTCCGGATGATTGGGTTTGCCCGATTTGTGGTTTAGGCAAAGAAGATTTTGAAGAATTAAATTAATTCTGATGACTCAAACTGAACTTGAAGTCTTCAGCTGTGAAGACTGTGGAACTCAGGTCTTTCGAATCCAGAAAGGGGATCAAGACCCGCAGTGCTGTGGGCAGACGCTGAAACGTTTGATCCCGAACACGACGGAGGCCTCTTCTGAGAAACACATTCCGGTTTATGAATTTTTGGGCAACAGCGAAATGCTCATTCGGGTTGGCAGCACTAATCACCCAATGACCCCGGCACATCATATCGGCTGGATCGCAGTCGTCTTTGAAAATTCGATCATCTATGAGAAACTGACACCGGAAATGGCACCGCAATCGACCGTCCAGGTAAAAACGGGCTTCGCCGGAAAAATCTACGCCTGGTGCAATTTGCATGGATTGTGGGCTGCTGATTTTTAATGATTTTGGCGGTATTGCGAAAGGAGAAGGATGGAACTAAAAGGTTCACAAACTGAAAAAAACCTGCAAACAGCGTTTGCGGGTGAATCAATGGCAACAAACAAATATTCATATTATGCGTCCAAAGCGAAAAAAGAAGGTTATGAACAAATCAGCGCGATCTTCACAGAAACGTCCGGAAACGAACGGGAACACGCGAAACTGTGGTTCAAATATCTTCATGACGGGGAAGTAGCTTCTACTCCTGTAAACCTGCTGGATGCTGCCGCTGGTGAAAACTACGAATGGACCGATATGTACAAGGGTTTTGCCGAAACCGCACACAAGGAAGGCTTTACGGAAATCGCCAAGAAGTTCGAACTGGTCGGCGCAATTGAGCAGAAACACGAAGAACGATATCGCAAACTGGCAGCGAACCTTGATAACAAGAAAGTCTTTGAAAAGGATGAAGAAGTTGTTTGGATGTGCCGGGTATGTGGACACCTCCATTATGGCAAAAAAGCTCCGGAAAAATGTCCAACCTGCTCTCATCCGCAGGCATATTTTGAAGTTCGGGCAATGAATTACTGATTCGCGCGAATTTTCATTTGATTTTTTAGACCACAAGAAGGTGCTTCTTCGCGAAGAAGCACCTTCTTGTCATTCCTGAACTTGAGCGTTCCCTAATGCAGCACAAATTTCCCCGGAAGGAAACCGCGATTCTACAGGTCAATTTCTCCCGCCAGCATCCGGGCGCGTTTCCACGGCGATACATTACTGACGTCTGCTAACAGTCCGCGCAATTCATACACCTGATCGCGCAGCTCGGCTGCCCGCTCAAATTCCAAATTCTTGGCGGCTTCCTTCATCTGGCGCTCCAGCTCTGCCAGCGCGTGTTTCATTTCATTCTTCGGCAAATTGCGCTGAACATGGCGATAATCCACCTTATTCTTCCGCAATTGCGCTTGAGGTTGTCAACGTTCGGAAATATCATAAATCCCGTTGATGATCGTCATCGGCTTAATATTGTGGGCCTCGTTATAGGCGTGCTGTTTTTTACGGCGGCGATTGGTCTCGTCGATCGCATATTTCATCGAATCCGTCATCTTATCGGCGTACAAGATCACTTTTCATGCGAGTTCCGCGCCGCCCCAGTCTGAATCAGCGCCACGCCTGGAACGGTGCAGAAAACCTTCCTTATCCGCATCCAGAATCGCTACCAGCGAAACCTCCGGCAAGTCCAGCCTCACGCAGCAAGTTGATCCCGACAATCACGTCGTAAACCCCCAGACGCATATCACGCAAAATAGAAAATCCGTTCAAGCGTATCCACCTCGGAATGCAAATAGTGAACCTTGATTTCATTCTCTTTAAGATAATCCGCCAGATCCTCAGCCATCCGTTTGGTCATGGTCGTCACCAGCGTACGCTGGGTTTACGGCGTTGCGTTTGCGAATTTTCACCGATCAAATCATCAATCTGCCCTATAATCGGTCGCACTTCAACAACCGGATCCAGTAATCCTGTCGGACGAATGATTCTGCTCGGTTGTCTGCTCGGTACGTTCCAGCTCATACAGTCCCGGAGTTGCACTGGTATAAATTGTGTACCCCATGACCTTTTTCAACTCGTCAAAGGTCAACGGGCGGTTACGAGCGCGGACGGCAAACGGAAGCCATATTCCGCCAACACCGACTTGCGGCTGAGGTCACCGCGATACATGCCTTTCAATTGAGGAATGGTCATGTGCGATTCGTCAATAAACAGCAGATAATTTGACGGCAAGTAATCCATCAGCGTCCAGGGATGGCTGCCTGCCGGACGTTGGTCAAAATGACGCGAATAATTCTCGATGCCTGAACAATAGCCCGTTTCCCGAATCATCTCCAGATCAAACCGGGTACGTTGCTCAATCCGCTGCGCCTCCAGATATCGCTCTCGCTCACGAAAAAAACGAATCTGTTCTTCAAGCTCTTCCTCAATATCGCGAATCGCCAATTTCACGCGCGATTCTTCAGTGATGTAATGCTTTGCCGGATAAATTGCGATCTCGTCATGCAGATTCACCAGTTCGCCGGTCAGCGGATTGACTTCACTGATCTTTTCAATTTCATCACCGAAAAAAGAGATTCTGTAAGCAACGCTGTCCTCATATGCCGGGAAAATTTCCAGCGTATCGCCACGGACGCGAAACGTTCCGGAATGGAAGTCAATATCGCTGCGCTGATACTGGCTCTCCACAAGATTCCGCAGCAACGCATTACGTCGGAAGATTTCGCCGACGTGCAGCTTGATCACCGTCTTTCCATATGCTTCCGGATCACCCAGCCCGTAAATACAGGAGACTGAAGCCACAATGAATGACGTCTGAGCGTGAAGAAAGCGCTGCTGTTGCAGCCAGCCGCAAGCGGTCAATCTCATCATTGGTGTCAACTTCTTTTTCAATATACAGGTCATGCCGCGGAACATAAGCTTCCGGCTGATAGTAATCATAGTAAGAAACAAAATATTCAACCGCGTTCTTCGGGAAAAATTCCTTGATTCGGCATACAGCTGGGCTGCCAACGTTTTATTATACGCCAAAATCACCGCCGGCATCTGCAGCTGTTGGATGACATTCGCCATTGTGAATGTCTTGCCGGTTCCGGTCGCCCCCAACAACACCTGATGACGATAATGGTGCTCGCGAATACCGCGGACCAGATCATGATCGCTTCCGGCTGGTCACCCATCGGCTGATAGGGCGCTGTTAATTCAAAAGGTCTGCTCAATCGTTCCTCATTTCCAACGGAATTATACCGTCATCAGACCGGCAGCCAGCGTCAACCAATGCGCAACGTATCGTTTTCTTTCAAAAGATTAACAATCGGAATATCAGGATTACGATCCGCTACCTTTTTCTTCTTTACTCTGTTCGCATCAAACACAAAGCTGAAAATCAGAAAACCGAAGATCAGCGTCACATGCGGAGTAGCGGGCAGCGGATAGGTTGCAGAACCATAAAGAGCGTATTTCCAATGAACGGTATTGCAAATGAAGAAAGTCATTCCCCGCCGGTTGACAAGCAGAAAGATCAGGCTTGATAACATAGCGCAAGCCAGATCCCGCCACGCCAGACGAACGGATAAAGAGTCCGCCGCTGATCAGCTTCAGCCAGTGATTTACCGCTGGCTGGATCGCAGCGACGCGAAGCCCGCCAAGTCCGCATCCGTCCAGTTCATTATCGTTGAATCCACCGTAAGGGGATTCAAAGAGCGCCCACAGGTTATCCAGCCTAGCAGAAGCGCCCGCATAAAATTAAGCGGATTTCGCAAAATTGTCCGCAAATAGGCAGTCAAAAGCTCGGCGTTTGAAACCCTCCCAATCCGCTGTCCGGCGCCAGGTTGTATCATCTGAAACCAGGAGAAATCAACGGTCTCTGGATCTCCCAAAAGCGCATCCAAGGCTCCCTCGGCTTCATCCGGCAGCTGGCCACCAACTTCTTGACCGACAACATATCGTTGACCGCCGCCAAACTGGTCACCACCTGTTGAGAATCCATCGGAATCACATTCATGGAACGATACAACGGTCCGTTGATGAGCAGCATCGCAACGACAAACAACGCGACGGACAACGCCGGACGGATATTGTTTTATGGAAGCAGACTAAAGAAAAGTAGAAAAAGGCTGTCAAAACACCCGGCAACAGCCCATTATGGCGAAATTGGCAGACAAATACCAGGCAAACGGCCAAGCCCGGGATCAGCCACCACCGTTTTATGCTCGCTTCCGGTTCCCGCAGCAGGCGTGCCAGCATCATTGTCAACCACAACGGCTGATCGTAAAAGGAACATCTTTCCAGATGGTGATCAGCGTCAGCCCATTATTTGGCATGACAGCCAACACCAGCGCGAAAACCGACAAAAACCGTAGCGGGATCCCTTCTGATAAAGCCAGAACAGGAACCCAGAGGCGAGCACCGAAAGCCATAAAATCTGAACGATCGCGATCAACGTAGGATGAGGAATCCAACGGATCAACAAGCGGATAAACAGCGTGTGGAAAGGGGAATGGGCGTCGTCCACCGGTGTTTTTTCCGGTTGCCTGCCACCATTGACCCTGTGAATCCATTGATGAAATTGCCGGATTGTAGGCGGCAAACAGATAGATCCCAAAAATCGAGGTAAATATCAGAAAGAACAGGATAAAAATCTTCCAGCGGGGGTGATCCGGCTTATTCTCCGCAGATTTAAACTTGAAGCCACGCAAGCCCCAGCAAAAAAAGCAGCACCGGAATCACAGACCAGATCCAGACAACCAGAAAGAACAGGGCATTCGGCGGCGGGAGCAGCAATGTCGTCCGCAGCGAGATCAGCAGCGCGTTGCCCGCAATTGTCATCGCAAACCAGCCAGAAGCCGCCAAACCTGCCGCGCCAACCCAAGACTTCCCATAATTGGCAAACAATCGGCGCGCTTTATCCACGTTCAACAGCCAGATAGCGATTGATGAAACCAGAAACCAGACCACCCGATCCGGCAATGGAAATTTCACCAATGGAATAAAAAAGACAGCGGCTCCTGTCAAAATACTGAGAATCCGCCAGGCATTGATCGTCTTCGTCTCAACTGCCGCGCCTCGTCCTGTCAACAAGCGAAACGTAAAAACCAAATACAACGCAATTCCAGATAGGATCATCCAAAAGACGATCGCCCATGCAAAGAACAGCAGCAGCAGTACTCCCTGCAATGGCAGCGGTTTCTCCAAAAAAGGATTACGAATGCTATGCAGTTGAATTACACGATGATCCGAATTGAGAACGGGCTCCGCAGGGTTCATATTCGGCGCACCCACCGCAGCAGTCTGCGGATGGACCATCATTCCGTTCCAAAGGATGTTTGGAAGCGGGTCGCTGCCAGCCGGAAAAATAAGCATCAGGTCGCCAAACAAATTGATTTTCCGCGACAACGAGACTTCTTCTCCATTAAGCCTGGACGACATCAAACCTGCTATGCCATCCTCCCGCGGGAAAAAAATATCAGGCCGGTCTCTTTGTGAAAAAGAACGCACTTCAACCGTCGGATAACCAGACACGGGTTGACGCGGATAAAGGAGCGTCAGTTCATTAGTCGGTTGCAGCGCCTTCGGCAAAAACGCCAGTAAAGGCAATGTCAGCAACACGGATAGCATAGCGGTGATTGGAAAAAGCTTTTTTCTCAACCCCGCAAGCAGCTTTCCGGGTAACGAGCCAGCAAGTTGCCTCAGCGGAAAAACAAAAAGCGCGCTGCCGGGCAGAATCAACCCAAATCGCACTACAAACGACTTGATTTTAAAAAAAGATGGAATTTCGTACCAGCTGTCCGTGCTCAGCGTCCAAACCAGAGCCAGGCAGAATGACAGGATTAGAGAAAGCTTCAACCCACTTTTTTTACCATCGTCCATGCCGGTTCAACCTCCCGCCTCAGCAGTCCTTCATGATCGATGTAGCTCCACTCACCCGGGTCTTCACGCAGCACTTTAAAGCCATTTCGTTCATAAAAGGCGCGGCTGCGCAGATTTTTCTGCGAGCAATTCAAATAGATCGCTGGGATGCCACGGTCACTCGTGCTGATTTCGCAAATTTTGAGCAGCAGTGTTCCCAGTCCGCGACCGCGGAAATTCGGCTTAACCCGGAAAGAACTAAGGAACATATAAGGCTTGTTGGCATTAAAATGCGGATGCGGCGGCTTTTTTGTCAAAAATACTTGTCCAACGATCCCGTCCTGTTCGGTTTCCGCAATCCAGGACAACGTTTTGCCTGTCAGCGAATTACGAAAAACTTCCTTGTAAATGTTCCGATAACGCGCATAAAAACCGTCCCATTCAATCCCCGGAAGGTCTTCAGCCGTCATCAGCCGGATATTCACCTGATCTAACCATTCGTTCACAGCATTACCCTCTGTCTGTTTTCAGATCTAAATTTCAATCGGAAAGCAGATCCGCCTTGAATAAAAAAATTCTGATCAACGTAATCATATCATTTTCCGCTGGATGGCGCCATTTCCCCTGACGGACACCAGCGGAAAAAGATTGATGGCATAATACTTGCACAATGATCTGTGTACCTGTTAATTTTGGCTTATTTCCTCCAAAGGGAAGATGATTTTTTCAAACCAAGGGGATAACTTTATGAAAAAACAATTTCTCGCAATACTCCTTACAATTATGCTTCTGAGCGTCGCAATTGTGCCCGCTTTTTCGCAAACCTACAGCGATCAGGAAATCCTTAACCACTTCGTGCACCGTTGGAAACTGGACTCCTGAAGATCTTCAAAAAGCGGGCGTTAATCCGAATGACGTCGCATATGAAGAGCCCAATAATTACGAAAGTCTGGAATATGTTTCAACAGAAACCGAAACGGGTACCGAACTGATTGCTGAGGAAACACCAGCTGAAGAGCACCGGCGAACTGGCCGCGAAAGCGATTTTAAGCGACGTAAGCGCGATTGCTGAGGGAACGTTTGTCCCATGCGGTGATGGTAAATTGCAGGTACGGCTGACACTGAGCGCCAAATCCGATGTCCCAGCCGCTGAGGCAGGTGAACCATCAATTGTATATATCAAGTCGATTAAAATTTCCGCTGTGGATGGCGATCCAAGCGGCGGTACTTATGAAGTCAGAGGCTGTAAAACTGAAAACGGCGAATCTTGTGAAACAGTGATGTTGGACGCTGAAGGAAAAGCTGTTCTGACAGGATTGATCACAGTCCCACAGGTTTACGGCGCCGGTGAAATCGCTTACAGCGCTGAGATCGAATATGCTAAAGCTGCAGGTGCCGCTTCCGAGGCGCCGCTTACAGTCTCCGGAAAAATCACATCCGGCGATATTTCTCTCTGCCCGACAAATGATCTGAGCATTGTTGCTTCCAAAGGGTTTTATGAGCAATGCGGCGGGAAAATGAAATTCACTGCTGATCTGCAGATCCCGGAAAGCGGTATGCAATTTATGGTGCCCGCCGAGCTAATGATCCACCAGAAAGACCAACCGAACTTTACGGTATATCAAGACTACGAATGCCGCTATACCCGCTTTGATGAAGAAGGGAACCCGATTGGCGGAGATGCTTGTGCGGCAGGACAGCGGATAGACCTTTCGCCAAACGGAAAAATCCGACTGGAAGTCTACCTGAACGTCATGAGCAACCCGATCAGTGAAACCAGCGGTGAAGAATCGCTTGACCTGAAATGGCGGATCGGCGGCAGCAACTATTTCCTGATGGGCAGCCTTGAAAGTCAGCCGGGACCCGAATCTTTATGTGCCGCGCGCATCGTTCCGCTTGCGCCAATGGCGCCGGCTGAAGGACTTGAAGATAACCCGCTGCCGAAAAATCCTCTGTGGTTCGTAACCCATGATAAAACGGTCGTCGGCGTTTATCAAAAATGCGGAAAATTCGCAGTCATGCAGATCCGTCTGCGCAATGAAGGCGCAAAGCCTGGGATTATCACGCTGCCGGGTGCTGTCTCCGTCAACGGTGGCACTCCGATTTCCTATTACTGGCTTTCAACTGTTCAGCCGAACGGCAACCAGATTGAACTGAAACCAGGAGAGACCGTATCGTTGTTGGGCAGGCTGTATCTCACCAATGTCGTCAGTCAGACCAATGCTGACACCCCAATATATGGCACAGTCAGCTTCCCTGAGTGGGGTTTTGTACTCGGAGGCAATCTGGTATCCGACAAGGCGTCAAGCCGCTGCGGCGGCGTTTGATCAATGATCCGTTTGATCGTTCCCTTGTAATGATCCTATATTGATACGGGCGTGCAATGCACGCCCGTATTATTTGCAGGCAGCTAACTTAGGATCATCTGTTTTTTTTACTGAAAATTCTGAAGCCTTTCAATTCTCAATCAACCATGGTTTCAGCAATTTGGATCAAATCCGAACGCGTTAATCCAGACTGTCCGAGTGTCATCAATTCGAACGCACGATCAGCAGTTTGAAAACGCAGTCGTTTAGCTGCAGCATCTGGTTCCCAACGCCAGGCGTTCTCCCGCATCACCCAGCTTCCTTCTGTATAACTGGCATCAGTACCTTTCAAATCGATTTCTTCGACCCTGCCAGCCATCGCGCTGCGCGGAACAGCTGTGAATGCGGCGGTTGTCCCAACCTCACCAAACGCAGCCAGTTCAACGGGAAGATTGACAACCGTTTCTTGACGGATGATTAATCCGGCGGGGATTTCCGATCCCTCTGCAGCATAAAAGGCGCTGCCTACTCCAAAATAAGCGTCAAAAGCCGCGCCCTGAAACCAGAGCCCGTCTCCCAACTGGGGCAGCAGGTAAAGGAATCCTGCTTCTTTCTGCGCAGCCTCCAGCGTCATGGGGAAC
Organism: Flexilinea sp.; assembly: GCA_040766005.1. Taxonomy (GTDB): domain Bacteria; phylum Chloroflexota; class Anaerolineae; order Anaerolineales; family Anaerolineaceae; genus Flexilinea. The sequence continues at coordinate 233,636 of JAXGRI010000002.1, forward strand.
TCAGCCAACGGCGTTTCGCCATACACCGGCTGCGCAGGGGTTGCAGACGGGATTTCCTCCACCCGGATTCCATTGGCAATTCGGGACAGGTCATCACGCGAAAGCTCGTTCCCCATATACAGCAGCTCAAACCCTCTTTCGCCCACGCGCCAGCGCAGCTGTTTCAGCCAGGGCGTATTTTCCCAGACCGGACCCTGATCCGTCAGATTCCAGGTGCCTTCCACATATTGACCGGTGATTTCTCCAATCGAGACCTGTTCACATGAAGGAGCCATCCTGGTCACATCATCGTTTGGTCCAACTTGATCGGCAATCATAAATTGTCCCAAATGCGTTTTAAGATCTGCAGACAGCATCCCCTGCGTGATAACCAGTCCGTTGGTAGAAATGTCTTGGATGCCCTCTCTCATAAATGGGTAAAACGCCTTGACGACTTTGGTATCAGCGTTGTATCCCGCACCAAAAAACATCATGCTGACCGGTAACTCTGATGGAGCCAACACTTCAAACCCGGCTTTTTCACACACTGTATACCAATTATCCGGATATTGCGACAGCAGCATTGTTCGTGCATTTGACTGTAACCAGCTTTCAAACGGCTCTTTCTCAACCGGTTCCGTCGTTAAGTTTTGCGCCAATTCAATTAAAGCATCTTTCGACATCATCAGCGTACCGCCATTCATCAGCTGAATCATAACGCCATCCCTTTCCCAGCGCAGCGCCTGCTGATCAGCCTCCGAGTCCCATTCAGCTTCCTCGCTACCTGAGATATAAGAGAACGTCCCTCGAACATATTCACCGGGTATCTCCGCGACATTGATCGGCTCGACCGTCGCACTTGCTCCTACCCGGTATACCAATGCATCCGGTTTTGACTGCGTCAGCATCAAAAATTTATCCCGATTTTCTGTCGCATAAGAGAGCGTGACAATTCCCTCTTCCACACTGGCCCCCCAAAAGCGAAAACTTTGCGGAACCTGCCCCAACTCCCAAAGCGGAATTTCAGTCATCTCGCGGAGCTTATCCATTGAACAAGTCATCTCCTGCCCATTCAAGCCGCAGGTATAAACTTCAGGCGTTTCATCTGACGCTGCTGGCAACATTCCAAGCGCCTGTGGTTTCCCCCAACGCAGCTGACCGTTTGGATCACGCGAATTATCAGACGCCGAATTCTGAATAATCAGGGTGTCACTTTCGTGCCGCCTGAACAAATTCAGGAAATTCTGTGCAAAAATTTTCCCCTCAGGGGTAAAGAGCAAAGCCGTGCCCAGCAGAACAACAATTACCAGCGGGACCAGCAGACGCGCCGGCCGGCGCAGCTTCAACAGCCATTCGATTGTAGACGAGAGAGTCCATTTTGGCTTTTTCGGCGCGATTTCCGTGATTTCGGAATGTAAGGCAGACAGTGGCTCCGCCGCAATTCGCTCCCAAAGACGGTCCCGAAACTCCGGAGCTGGATCCGGAACGCGCATTGTTTCAAATATTTTTTCCTCGAAAGAGGATCTTTTATTCGTTTCCATTGTTATCCTCAATTTGTTTTCTGATTTTTTCTAATAAACGCGAAACAGCTTTTCGCACCGCATCTTCCGAGCGGTTCAGGATTGCTCCAATTTCACGGTAAGATAGTTCAGCCGCGAAGCGCAGCCGGATCAAGTCAAGTTCTGCCGGCGGCAGACTGGAAATCAGACTGTGCAACTGAACCCGTTCGTCATTATCAATCAGCTTCCTTTTCAGATCATCTTCTGTTTTCATCTTTCCGAGTTCAATCGGAAGCACCGTTTCTGAATTGGCACGGTAATGATCTGCAGCGATTCCGTGCAATTGTGAACAACCAAGCAGCCAAATATTCCTCGTGAATGCGTCCATCATAGGCTCGGAACGCTTTCAGGAAAAGCTGGGAAGTCAAATCTTCCGCATCCCATACATTTCCGGTCCGTGCGTAAAAATAACGGTAGATGGGCGACAACCATTGATTGAAGACATCCTGAAACACTATTTCCCCGGTTTTTGAAAAATGATGAGTGGATATCCGATTTAGATGGCGGATTGTCCGTAGTAAGCATCGGTTCAGTCAATTCTCCTCCTGATCTCATCCCAATATCAGTTCCATCGGTCATTGGGAATCTCTTTTTATCGTGTGAAAAAGCTTTCTCACCCTTTAAAACGCTCTATCTTTCAAAACCGGACATTTTTGTTTCAGGTCGCAAGCTGTTCACAGATCTATACCTTTCACACAGGCAAGTTTCACTGTTTTTTCATTATTTTTCTCAGCAAATCCACGCTGCAGATTGGAATAATTAGTGTCATTATGACCTTTTAATGATATGGTAAGATAACAGTATGAATAACAAAATAACGATTATTGAAGGACCAACACCGACATTCGAAGCAATAAACACCGAATGGGCTTTGGCAATGGTTGAAGCGCCAATGAACTATGAAGTCGTGACAACCAACCTGCGGACGCTCAATGGACAAGAACTGTTGGAACGCTGCAACGACACGTGGGCACAGCAAGAAACGATGGTTCTGCAATATCGTAATCAAGTTGGACTGGAACGAAATCCCGATCATCGCCGCACGCTGCGTGGATACGGAAGAAGGGCAGAAATTGGTCTTATGGGTGCGGGTAAAACCGGAGCAGATCAAACTGGAAGTCCGCCTGGATGAAGACGAGGAATAAACTTTATAACGCCTGACTTTTGCCGAATCACGCTGTTTTACCGGGAGCTTCTAATCAATATCATCATTGATATAATAACACATGAATTCTGACAGGGATTTCCGTCCCATCATCCTTTTTTTGTGATGATCGCAATAATTCTATTTGTTGGTTTATTCACACCAGTTCGATCAAAAATCAGCAACCGGCTTGATCAATTTAAATCTTATCTGTATTACCGCGAAAACCCGCCGGGAGAAAATGTCTTCGTTCCGCATCAGAAAATTGAATTCAGTCTGACAGAAACTGTCATGGCATCCGCTGCGACTCAGGCGGTTGAAAAGACAGCGAACGCACTGACTGCAGCCGCACCCTCAGCCACCCTGCCGCAGGCGTCCATTGTCCCTGTTTTAAGCGCGATTCCCACTCAAACTGCAACGCCAGCGCCCAAACCGAGCGAGACACCGGTTCCGCTGCCCGCTCATTTTCAATTAGACGGGGTAAAATACGAGGATCAGCACGGCGTCTGGAACTATTGTGCGCCGGCAAACCTCTCCATGGCGCTGACATTTTGGGGATGGACCGGAGACCGGCTGACCGCCGGCAAATGGCTGAAACCGTTTGATAAAGACAAGAACGTCATGTTTTATGAAATGCAAAACTTCGTCGCCGAGATGACAGGACTGCGTTCGATTATCCGCCATATCGGCAATGCTGATCTGGTGAAACGGCTGATCGTTAATGGATTCCCAGTACTGATCGAAAAAGGGTCATTCGCAGGAAGTGAACGGAAACCTCAGCTGGATGGGGCATTACAATCTGATAACAGGATATGATGATGTCGCTAAACAGTGGGCCGTTCAGGATTCTTATTATCAGCAAATTACAAAATTCAATATGACAAACTTGAGCAGGAATGGAAATCGTTCAATTATGAATTTATGGTCGTTTACCCTGGCGACCTTGAAGTGGATCTCTACCAGTTACTTGGACCTTATACAGACGAAAACTGGGTCAACCGCAACGCGTTTGAAGCAGCAGATCAGCAGGTAAAAGAAGCCTTGACCGATGAAGACTTCTTTTACGCTTACTTCAACCGCGGTTCGGCGCAGGTCGATCTGAATGACTTTTACGGCGCCGCACAATCATACGATCTCGCCTTTCATTATTATGCCAATCTGGATACAAAAATCCGGCCTTACCGTATCGTCTGGTACCAAACAGGACCGTACTACGCCTATTATTACACCGGCCGATATCAGGATCTGATCGCACTGGCTGATATTACGCTTGCCAGTACCAAAGAGCCTTTTCTTGAAGAATCTTATTATTGGCGCGCCATGGCTTACCATGCGCTTGGGGAGATTGGAAATGCCCAGGACGACTTGAAAACTTGTCTTGAAGTTCATCCCGGTTTTTCTCCTTGTACGATTCTTTCAGCAGAATTGGGGGGCGGCTGATCATGAGTGTCAAGGTCCTTCATTTTGCGGATGCGCATATCGATATGGCCAGTGGGCGGCGGCGCGACCCCCAATCAGGACATCCGGTTCGAATCGCGGATACGCTGAAAGCTTTTGACACGATTATCGACGCTGCCATTCAGGAAAAGGTCGATCTGGTGCTGTTCGCCGGGGACGCTTACCGCGATGCCACGCCCGTCCCAACTTATCAGCGCGAATGGGGGAAACGGATGATGCGGCTCTCTAACGCCGGCATTCCCACACTGATGATTGCCGGCAATCATGATTCTTCCGCCGCCAGCGGCAAAGCCAGCGCGCTCCAGGAATATGACACGCTGAACGTCCCTTTTCTGCATCTGGCACGTTTGATTGAACTATGGACGCCAGAAAGGCTGGACGGTGTACCGATTCAGGTGCTTACGCTGCCATGGATTCCAAGATCCGTTTTGGTCGCCCATGATCAAACGATGATCACAGAAGGAAAAGATCCGGAAAACAGCCTGATTCTGGCAATTGAAAAGGAAATAGATCGGCAGCTGGCAGCCGCCGATCCCAATCTGCCGATCATCCTGCTGGCGCACTATACCGCCAGCGGAGCAACGTACCCCAACCAGCAGATGGTGACGCTGGGACGGGAACTGACGCTGCCGGAAAAACTGGTACGCGACCGCCGCTTTTCATACACGGCGCTTGGACATATTCACAAATTTCAGGATCTGAATCCCGGTGCCCAACCACCGGTCATCTATCCCGGGTCTATTGAACGGATGGATTACGGCGAATATCTAGAGGATAAAGGTTATATTATTGCGGAAGTCAGCAACCATCATACCGAATACCGCTTCTGCAAATTAGACAGCCGCAAAATCTTCAATCGATCAGTCATCATCAACGCACCGGAAACCTTTCAGCAGGAGGTCAGCGCATTACTGCCACCAGCCGATGAAATAGAAGGCGCAATGATCCGGTTGGAGGTTCAATTTCCAGCGGAATGGGAAGCCTTCTTTGATGAACGCGCGCTGCGCAGACTGGCGGACAACGCGTTGGAATTCAAACTGATCCTGCGTAAAACAAACAAACCGCGGCTCCGACTGGAATCAAACGAATCCGTCAGCAGCCTGAACCACCTTGAATTGTTGGAACGTTACCTGATCAACTCACTGAAAGAAGAAGAAAACCTTGAAGCGCTGAAAACGATGGCTGAAGCCATCTTCAGCCAGGAACAATCCGCTGAAACGGATTAACCGGCAATTTTAAAAGGATGCAACGAATAATGAAAGAAACGGAACATAATGTCTGAACAATTTTCCAATGTCTTATTGCTGTTAATCCTGATCCTGATCAACGGCTTGTTCTCCATGACCGAAATGGCTGTCGTCTCGGTAAGAAAAGCACGCTTGCAGAGCGATGTTGAAAAGGGGAATAAAAGCGCCAGCGCGGCATTGGAACTGGCTGACAACCCCAATGAATTCTTCTCAACGATTCAAATCGTGATCACGCTGGTCAGTATTTTCACCGGCGCCTTTGGGGCGACCCTTTTTTCAGGCGGACTGGCACAACTGCTGCGGAAATTGCCAATGATCTCCAAATCCGCAGACACATTGGCGCTGATTATCGTTTCAATTATCATCACATATTTCAGCCTGGTAATCGGCGAACTGGTGCCGAAACGACTGGCAATTTCCTCGCCGGAAAGTATTGCCATGAGCATGGCAGGCGTTATGAAAGTAATTTAGAAAATCTCTAAACCGCTGGTTGTTTTCTTGAGTTGGTCAACCAGTCAGATCGTAAAACTGTTGCGGCTGAAAGAAAATAACGAACTTCCCGTTTCTGAGGAAGAAGTAAAAGTCATGATTGAACAAGGCAAGCTGGTCGGTATATTTGACGAGACTGAACAGGACATTGTCGAATCTGTCTTCAGAATGAGCGACCGGATGGTTGAAGCCATGATGACGCCACGGACTGAAATCACCTGGATTGACCTTGAGGAACCACTGGACGAAATCCTTGAAGAAATCAGAGAATCGGATGGCAATTATTTCCCGCTGGTACGCGGGAATGCGGACAACATTGTCGGCATCGTATCCGCGAAGAAGATTCTGGATGCCTTCATCCGCAAGGATCAAATTGACCTGGAAGCGATTGCCGAGTCTCCGCTTTTCATTCCGGAGAGCAAACCGGCGCTCTCCGTTTTGGATAATCTGCGAGAATCCGGCACACACGTTGCGATCATCCTCGATGAGTACGGCGGGTTCTCAGGAATGATCACGCTGCTGGATATTCTGGAAGAGCTGGTCGGTGACGTTCCAAGATCGGATGAAAACTATGATCCGCAGATCGTCGAACGGGCGGATGGATCCTGGTTGTTTGACGGTCAGTTAGACATTGATGAGATGAAAGACATCCTGAACATCAAGGAGCTGGAAGATGAAGACCGGGTCGGCTTCCAGACCTTGGGGGGATTTATTCTCAGCCAGTTTGGTTTCATTCCGACCGTTGGTGACTTCTTTGAACTAGGGAAATATCGTTTCGAGGTGGTTGACATGGATAACCGGCGGATTGACAAGGTGCTGGTGACACAGATTGATTCCAATCAGGAATCAGCATCCGATAAAGAAAACCCGGGTTGAGGAGTACGTTTTTTGAAAGCAGAGGCGATTAAATGATTCCGCGAAAACTGCGCATCAGCGGTTTTTTGTCATATAAAAATCCGGTGGAAATCGATTTCTCGGGAATTCATGTCGCCTGTATCTCCGGCTCGAACGGCGCCGGCAAATCCGCCATGCTCGACGCAATCACCTGGGCGCTCTTTGGAGAAGCTCGTCAAACTGATGAATCCATCATCAACAACACCATGGAAGCACCGCGGGCAGAAGTCGCTTTTGAATTTGAGTATGAATCCAATCGCTACCAAATTGTGCGCACGCGGGAAAAAGGAAAATCATCCACGGTGGATGTGCTGATCTGGAATGACGCAGAGGCAGAATCCGAGCAAAAATGGCGTCCCCTACGCGAAAAATCGGTGCGTGAAACCAATAAACTGATCAGCAGCCTGCTCCATCTGGATTATGCGACATTTATCAACGCTTCTTTTTTTCTGCAGGGGAAAGCCGATCAATTCACCAATCAAAACGCAACCGAACGCAAAAAAATCCTGAGCAACATTCTTAACCTGGATATCTGGGAAAAATATCAGACGATCGCTTCCGAAAAGCGCAAAGCGCGATCCGACGAACTCGCGTTGACCAACAGCCGTCTGGAAGACATTGAAAGAGAACTTGCTGAAGAAGATGTGCAGCGTCAACGGCTGGCGGAACTTGAAACTCAATTGAATCTGGCTGAAAATAATCTGGCTGAAAAACAGCGGATATTGCAATCAGCCCGCACCGCCGCTGCTTTGATTGAAAGCCAAAAAACAGCGCTCAAAACACAGACGCAGATGGTCGAAAATCTGGCGAATCAGTTGACCGAAAATGAGGAACGGCTGAAGAAACGAAAGCAGGAACAAACGGAACTTCAGAAACTACTCGCGAAGGAAACAGCGATTCATACCGCTTATGATCAATTTTTAAGTGTGCGCAGCGCTGCCGCAGATTGGGCGGAAAAAGCAAAAAGATTCAACCAGATCAGCCTCAAGAAAAAAGAACTTGAGCATGAAATTGAGATGGAACGGGTCCGTCTGACCAATGAACAAAGCGGGCTGAAGCGCGAACAGGATCAATTCCGCCTGACGGCAGAAAACATTCCTGAAATGCGCACACAACTTGAATCTTTACTGCAACACCGCGCTCAGCTGCAGCTGAGCATCACCGAAAAGGAGCAAAATCGGACGGCAATCGATGAAATCAACGCTGCTGAGAAGCAACAAATTGCAGAACAGGCGCGCCTGAGAAGCCAGATGGATACGATTAAAAGCCGAATGGATCAACTGAAAGAAGCCGCCAGCGGTTCCCCCTGCCCGTTCTGTGGCCGTGAGCTCGACACAGCCCATTCGGAAGCATATCTTGAGAGTCTGCAAAATGAAGGCGAGGGGCTTGGAGATAGCTACCGGTCAATCTCAGCCGGGCTGAAAATGCTTCACGCTCAAAAGGATGCCCTTGAACAGCGCATGAAGGAACTTGACGCAGCGGAAAAGCGCTTGCATGAACTGGCGCTCAAAATCAACCCGCTTGAAATCACCCTGCAATCCTTTTGCAGCGACCGAACCGCGTCGACAAGAAATTTCGCAGCGTCTCAATGAAATCGAAACGCTGTATCAGTCCAACACCTTTTGCGCACATCAGTTAGAACAGTTGGACCAGATCCGTATCCAGTTAGACACTTTACAATATGACGCTCAACAGCATCAACAGTGCCTGGATCAGAGAAAACCCTGGCGCCGGTTGAGCAGGAGTGGCAGGAAGTACAGAAAGCAAAATCGATCTCCGGCCAGTTACAGCGGGAAATTCAGGAACTGGAGAATCAAATCGCCAGCAGCGCCAAACATGTAGATCTGCTACAAACACAATTGGAGCAGCAGCGCGCGGAATTTGCTGCGTTGAACGCTGGTCAACCTGATTTGGATTCCGCTGAGCGTGCCCACCAGGAAGCCCAAAACGAAGCAAATGAAATCCGGTCTGAAACTGCTAAAGCAAAACAACGGGTCGAAGGATTAACCAGTCTGAAACAACAAAAAAAGGCATTATTATCCGAGCGCAACATAATAATGCAACAGGTTACTAATTATCGGACGCTTGAGAAAGCGTTTTCAAAAAACGGCATTCCTGCGATTCTTATCGATGAGGCGCTGCCAGAAATCACTGAGACAGCCAACGCAATTCTGGGACGGCTGACAGACGAACGAATGTCGGTACAATTTACTACGCAGCGGGAATATAAAGACAAATCTAAAGCGGAGAAACGTGAGACATTGGATATCAACATCAGTGATGAAAACGGTACCCGCCCTTACGAGCTTTTTTCCGGCGGAGAGGCATTCCGTGTAAATTTCGCAATCCGGCTGGCGCTCTCAAGCCTGCTCACTAAACGAGCCGGCGCCCGGCTGCAGATGCTGGTAGTTGACGAGGGGTTTGGCAGTCAGGACGCAGATGGCCGCCAGCGGCTGATCGAAGCCATCACTGCCATTCAGCAAGATTTCGAAAAGATTCTGGTGATCACCCATCTTGAAGAATTAAAAGACGTCTTTCCTTCCCGAATTGAAGTAGAAAAGACCGAAAACGGCTCCAAAGTGATGGTGATTGTATGAAAATCGGCATTATCCAACGTGTCCTCGCCGGCTACCGCATTCCTTTTTTTGACTTGCTGGCGCAATCATATGACGGGAACCTCTCAATTTATGCAGGGGAAGCCCGCGATGAAGAGATGATCGACACTTCGCAACAGTTGCAGATCGCCAACCATTGGCAAGCTGAAAACCGCCACTTTTTGCGAGACAAATTCTATCTTTGCTTCCAGACCGACATCCTGGGCTGGCTGGAAAGCTGGGATCCAGACGTGTTGATCATTGAGGCGAACATCCGCTATCCCTTGACACTTGCCGCCATCCATTGGATGCACAAACGGAATCGTCCTGTCATCGGCTGGGGGTTAGGCCCTGGCGGAGAAATCAATTACCTGAAACGGAAATTTATCGGTCAGTTCGACGCACTGCTGACTTACAGTCAGACCGGCGCACAGGCATACCAGACAGCCGGGGTTGATCCGAGCAAGATTTTCGTCGCGCGTAACGCTGCCGCCAGCCGCCCAAGGTGTGAGCAGGCAATTCAACGCAACAGCAATTTTGATAAAAATCCGATCATTCTGTTTGTCGGCAGATTACAAGAACGGAAACGGGTCGATCTGCTGATTCAAGCTTGCGCAGCGTTGAAAGACGACCTTCATCCGGAGTTATGGATCGTGGGCGACGGCCCCGCGCGCCTCGAACTGAACGAACTAGCCGCCGCTGAATATCCGCAAACAATCTTTTGGGGTGCTTTATATGGCAGCAACCTGACAGAAAAGTTCAATCTGGCAGATCTGTTCGTCCTGCCCGGTACCGGCGGGCTGGCGTTGCAAGAAGCGATGGCATGCGGACTGCCGGTTATTGCCGCAGAAGCGGATGGGACACAGGCAGATTTGATCCGTTCTGAGAATGGCAGAATCGTCGAACCCGGTAACCTTGACGAATTGATAACGGCAATCCGCGCACTTTTATCCGACCCGGCGCAGCTTAGAAAAATGGGAGACCGATCTTTTCAAATTGTTCGTCAAGAGATCAACCTTGAAAATATGGTTGAAGCATTTCAACAGGCAATTCATTACGTTACCATTGCAAAGAAAGAAAAATGAGAATCCTGATCCTGGCGGATGGGCGCAGCCCGATCGCAAAAAACTGGCTTGCCAGCGTAAAAAAGCTCGGACATGAAGTTATCTTTGTGTCCAGCTACCCATGCAAAAAACCGGAAGGTGCGGATCTGTTCCATGTACTCCCCATCGCGTTTTCCGCGCTGGCAGGCAGCCGCACAAGCGGTGCGGCTATGGATAATAAACCGCCAAAATTCAACCTTCGTCGTTTATTAATCGGCAAGTTCCGTAACCTATTACTGAAATTTCGTTATGTGCTCGGGCCGCTTTCACTGCCTTTTTACGGGTTGCAATTACGCCGCATCGCGGATCAGACCCGGCCGGACCTGATCCATGCGTTGCGCATCCCGTATGAAGGAATGACGCTCTCTTTTTACGGCGGCAAGGTTCCATGCGCCATTTCAATTTGGGGTAACGACATCACGTTACACGCCAAAAACTCCCGGGAAATGAAATCCCTGACCCGCAGAACGCTGGAAATGGCTTCCGGTTTGGCGGCTGATTCCGCCCGTGATATCCGTCTCGGCTGCAATTGGGGCTTCAACCCCGCTAAACCAACAGCCGTGCTTCCGGGAAACGGCGGTATCGATTTTACAAAACTGAGAATTCAGGCTGATCTGGAACAGGCGAAAATCAACTGGCTGCCGTCTGACTGGCATATTGTCATCAATCCGCGCGGGTTCCGTCCCGGCAGCGTCCGCAATGACACCTTCTTTCAAAGCATCCCCTTGGTGCTGCGTCAATTGCCTAACACACTTTTCCTGTGTTGTTCGATGCAGGGACAGCCGGAAGCGCTTGAATGGATTGAATCACTGCACATTCAGCGCAATACGCTGCTGTTGCCGACAATTCCGCAAGAGACGCTCTGGGGCTTGTTCCAGCGAGCGGCAGTTAACGTCAACGTCAGCCAGCATGACGGCACACCCAATTCACTGCTTGAAGCAATGGCCTGCGGCTGTTTTCCAATCGCCGGGGATATTGAATCAATCCGCGAATGGATCACACCCGGTATCAACGGAATCCTGATTGATCCTGATAGCCCGGAACAGCTCGCTTCCGCTGTCATCAACGCTCTACTTAACGAACGCCATCGCCAGACCGCTTCTGATTACAACCGCAAGCTGATCCGCAGAAAAGCGGAAGCAGAAATCGTTCAAACAGAAATTGAAATTTTTTATAATCAGGTGTTGGCGTCAACCATAAACAAACAACTTGAATAACATCCGGTTTTGATCGGGATACTGTTTCTATGAGCGGATGAACTTCTCTCAGTCAAGATAAGAAAGGTAATCAGCCACTTCATTATTCAACGTCTTTGAATACTCTTTTTTCAGTATCAAATACCAGTCCGGTACAAACTTCACCGTTCCATAATTCAAGGGGCTGGAAAAATAACCGATGATTTTTTTCGGCGGTATCCGAAGAATATCATCCCTCAAGTCAACCAAAATATAATCAGTTTCCTGCCCGTCAACGACATGCGGATAAATCAAGTCCCGCTGTGAAAGATGCGGGAAGAAATGGTTTGGAGCCGTAACCGTTGCGCTATTCGGTATTTCCCGAAAATCCACCTCCATTTGCTCGTAGATTTTATGGTCTTTTGTCCAATATTTTAAAAAAGGCGGCTTTTCCAACATGCGATGACAAACTGAAAATAACCGTGGAGCAAAACATAAGTGCAAGAAGGGCATTTTTTTGCCTGATGTTAACCCTTCCGGTTAAGAACAGGATAATGATCAAAAAAAGAAACTGATAATTCCATAATAATACTGAACATTCACATTCTGCCATTCCATGTCTTGCAAAACAACCAGGCTGAAGAATGGAACAAACAGGAAACATTTTTTCAAAGAGAAAACCCCGCTAACGGCAGCAATAGTAATGGCAGGATTAGCAAAGCGATCAGCTTCATCTTCTCTGCAGTAAAGCCTTGAATCAGTATGTACAACGGATTGGTAAAGAAGACTTGCAACAGGCTCAGAAGAGACTGGTTCTCCCCAGGTGGCAGAATTTCTTTGTACCGATAGGAAAAAATGTCCATATCGATCACCAACCGCGACACAATCAAGAAGTATGCCAACGCTGCTGCGAACATAACAGCTGTTTCTTTTCGTTTTTCTTTTTTATCAAAAAGCGGTAAAGACAGTATGCCAACACATAAAACACCGAATCTTCACGCACAGCCACCGTCAACAGAAACAGAAACCCAGCCAGCCAGCGGTTCATCCGTTTCCGTTCACAGACCAACATCCACGACAAGAGGAAAAACGGCAGCAATTTATTCTCGTGAAAGTCGCGAAATTCTCCGCCTATGATCGCCGGCTGGATTAAAAACAGAGCACAGATCAGCAGCGAGTATTTCCGCTCGAGCTGATGTACCCGGCAAAGGTGATAAAGCGGATATACAGCCAGTGCGACAAAGAAACATTGCAAAAATATGAGCGTTTTTGGAGAAGGAATCAGTTTGTAAACCGGCAGGAGCAGATAAAATATCGGGGAAAAATGGACGCTCAGAAGGTGATTCATCGGGGCAAAATAGATGGTCGTGATTGGAGGGGCGCCCTTCGTCATGTAGTAAAACATCTGATCAAAAATTCCCAGATCAAACCCAGATGTGAGAAAAACGCGATGACGCATAATCCCCACCTGTGGCACCAGCACAATTGAAAGCAAAAAAATTGCAGTCAAAAGCCAGCCAGCCGTTTTTCCAGATAAATCGTCTGAAGTGTTGCCGATTTGGCGATGAATAAAAATAAAATAACAGAGAATTGCAGCAAAAAACAGTAAAACAAGATGAAAATGAAACGGGTCAGGCAGATACCCGACAACGATGATAATCGAAGACACTCCCAACAAAAAAAGCAGGATATCAAGCCATTCCCGTTTTTTCAGAAATACCAGGAAAATCACGTAAAAACTGGCTCCGACGATCAGGAACATCAGCAAAAATTTTAGATAATCCGCCGTAATCTGCTCGCGAAGTTCGGTGAACGGGATACCGCGGAAACGGCGGTAAAGCGTAAAGAGGACGATCAACAAAAAAGAGGCGACGAACGCTTCGATGATTTCCTCAAAATATTCAGTCAGATCTTTTTGTTCGGATGAGGGTTTTAAGTTCATAACAAGTCTCTGTTTATCGGTCGATTTTATCTAAAATGGCAGACGCTTTCAAAGTTGACGAACGCTCCAACCAGATTTCTGCAATAAAAGACTGCGGGATTTACAGCAGGTGCCGCTTCGGACAATCGTTGGAACGGATTCTTTTCAAGTGTGCCCGGGAATGTCACTCCGAGTTTATCTCCGTTTCAAAACCAGCTTTCAGCCAGTTCAGCAATTGCAGCGCTTCGCCGTTCAAGCCGGAAGTATCAATGCGATTGATCCAACGCAGATAATAGTCAGCATTGCCTTTCTCCTGCAGCGCCATTTCCGCCCATCTGCGGCCAGTTTCCAGATCGTTGGAAAATAACGCCCCAAACAGAAATGGGCGCATCTCAATCATCGTTGTCGGCACAAACCCAAGTGATTCAGCCTCTTTTCCAAGTCGCAAGGTCTCATCCCATCTTCCCTGCTGCGCAGCCAGCTCACTTTTTTCATAATAATAGCACCAATTATGTGCCGGTTCGGATCCCATGAAAGATTGAAAGGTCACATTACGAGAAGATTCAGCCAGAATCCGCCCCGGATCAGAAAATTCCAGCACTTTGCGCAAATCATTCCCCAGGAAAGGCAGATCGCGATCAGCAGTGGTCAAAACTTTCAGGCAGGTGCTTGGTGTTGCATACACAACAATTGAATGACTCAAATCGCCTGAAAATTGGTTATGCATAATTTTGTTCGTGGTGGATCCCTCAATCAGCCAGCCGCGCCTGGCAGAAACTTGGAAGAATTTGTAATTCTCCGCTTGAGGATGATCCTGCGATTCATAATTCCAGTTCAGCAGTGCGTTTAATGAATTGTCTGTGATCGAAGAAAAGGGGAATTGATCACCCAAGACCAGTGTTCCCGCCTCCAGATCTGGTGCACGCCACTGCAATTGCCAGAAGAAGTTTTGAATTTGCTGCCAGTCGCGCCGGTATTGGTTTTGCAGTTGAAATTGATATCCAACAAGTACAGCAATAAAAAGGGAAAATAACAGCGGCTGATACCTCCTGCGAATTAAGCTCCCGATAATAGCGGCAAATGTCAGACATGCGCCCCACATAAATGACAGCGTCAAGCTGTCCCAAAAAAGTGCAAGTTCCATCCGAAGCCCCGCTGCCCAAACTGGAATTCCACCGCAAACCGCGGCATAAAGACCTAACAAAAGCAACGGGCGCAAGGTTTTTCTCTCCAAGGGTTGCGCAGTTACTGGAGGATTGCTGACAAAAGAACTGACAGCGCCGATAAAGAACGAAGCCACAACCAGCATCAGCCAGGCGATAAATGTTTTCCCGGAAGTCGTCAAGGAAAACGGCAGCGTCCAGGCTTGAACCAACGCCAGTTTAAGATCGCGGAGCACCTGACTGATCAAACCACCGAAAAAACCTCCGAAATCCGACTGCAGCCGCTCCAAAAAAACCGGTTCCAGATAAGTACTGTCAGCAAAGAATCCGCGCCAAATGAGATACCCCAGAAAAATCATCCCATAAATCAACAGCGGCCAGGCATGCCGCAATGCAATGCTTTTTTTCTGCGGCTTAGCAGGAAAAGGATGAACATCAGAACGGCTGCCCTCCAGCATTCTAATCAACAAAACCGGCCGGACCATTTCCAGACTGATGAAATATTCACACAAAAAAAGTCCGGCAATTTGAAGAGGGAAAGAAAAAGCCAACAAAACCCAACGATACCGTCGGCCGCTATAAGCCAGCTGCATCAACAAAATTGAACCTAAAATCAGATTCAGAGATGTGAAATGCAAGACAAATTCCACAGGAATCGCCTGCTGTAAAAAGCCTGGGTATAGCAGAAACAACAGCGCCGCCCAGCGGATAACAAGTTTTTGCTCAGGAAAGGCATATGCCAGCGTAAAATAAAACAACAAACAGGATGTCCAGCGCAGAAAAAGCGTCACCGCCCGCCAGACCAGGATGTTCTCGCCAAAAAACGGTGAAAGAAATTGATATAAAAGATACCCGAAATCGCGAATCCAGGCCATAAACGGCCTAAATTCAGCCGCACCGCCTCGGTGATACGCCCAGAGAAAATTGGGATCGTCTCCATACATCCCAAGCTCGCGGAGGAACACTCCATATGCCAGAAATGCCAGCAGTGCAGAAGTAATCGCGAAAAGCCAGCTTGGCTTTATGGAGATTTTTCTGTTATGGGTATCTTTTACCATTTTTAGTCCTGGTTTCCGTCGTTCCAACTGGTTATCAGAGCGAAACCTTTATTGAGAACCCGATTGTTCCACTGGCATCCATTCGCCATTTCTGCGTGCCGATTTTAACGCCGCCTCAATCACCGCCATATTCCGTGCCGCATCTTCAACATCATAACGCAGCGGTTTCCCGTTCAGCACGCAATCAGAAAAATGATCGATCATACAGGTATACTCATTCATAGGATCGTTAATCGTATTTGTCACGCACGAGATACCGGAAACGACCGTACCATTCATAATACCAAGGTGAAATCCGAAGTGGGCATGATAAAATCCGTTCCTGCCGCTGATCGTATATCCGGAAGGATAAGCGGATACAAGCCCACAGCTGAGCTGAGCGCTTCTGCCGCTTGGGAAACGGGCAAAGATGTTCATCTGGTCATCCACATCGAGGGAATGATAGTGCGCCAGCGCAGAAACCTCGATCGGCTCCTCATTGAACAACGTTCGGGCAACATTCACGCAATAACAGCCGACATCCATCAGAGACCCGCCAGATAGCTCCTTGCTAAGCCGGACATTGGTCTCATCGGTCAGCAAGAAGGAATGCGCCGCCTGAATCGTTTCCAAACCGCCCAGGATCCCGGACCGCACTTCCTGAATGATTCTGGCAGTCACCGGATGAAAGCGGTACATAAACGCCTCCATCAGATAAACGCCCTTTTGGACCGCAGCCGCGCCCATCATCCGGCAAACCGCTGCCGTTACCGCCAGCGGTTTTTCACACAGTACGTGTTTGCCCGCTGCAATCGCTTTGAGTGTCCATTCCTTATGCAGCGAATTTGGCAGCGGGATATATACTGCGTCAATCCGGTCTGATTTCAGCAGTTCTTCATACGAATCAAAATAAGCAGGAATCTGATATTTTTCAGAAAAAGCGCAGGCTTTGTCATCGCTGCGGCTGGCGATAGCAACCAGCTCTGCATTTTCTGCCAGCCGAATTGCGGGAATGAATTGCTTCCACACAATGCCGGCGCAGCCAAGGACGCCGAATCGCAACTTTTTACTGTCCTTGCTCGCGTTCATAAGTCCTCCGATCCTTCAACGATCAGTTCAATCTGCTCAGCAGCAATCTCTGCATAAAAATCTCTGCCAGACTCAAACAGCACCTCTCCATCCGCCTGCCCGTGAAAGCCTTCTCCCAAAACTTCGCCTTTAATCCAGGGCGTTTTCAGCGTAAGAATGTCTGGATGATCCAAATTTCCTGAAAAAAACCGTGGGATTAACGGCAACAGCTGCGGTAAAGTTTTTCCTTTGCCGACAACACACACATCCAACAATCCATCCTGCACATCAAAATCAGGGGCAAGCACAAATCCTCCGCCTTCCCTCTTCCCGTTCAGAACCGCCAAAAACAAAACCGGGAATTCAAATGACTCCGCCGGTGTTTCAATCCGGCACATCTCCTGCCGAAAGTCTCTGAAGATCGCTTTCAATAAACCCATGGCATATGATGAGAACCCGGTAAGCCGCGATTTCGAAGCATAAGTTGCGCTAATCGCCGCATCAAAACCAATTCCAGCCCCATTGCAGAAATAGCGCTGTTTGCCGCCATATTTCAGGAGTCCTATATCGATCTTCATCCGCCGATCCCTCTGAATCAACTGGATAGATTTTTTCAGATCGCGCGGGATCTTCATGGCATAACCGAAATCGTTCCCTCTGCCGTTCGAGATAATACCCAGAGCGGCGGAGCCGTAGCCCTTATGCTGTGCCTTCACCAGACCGTTCACAATCTCGTTTACGCTGCCGTCGCCTCCGGCCGCCAGGATACGCTGATAGCCCTGCATGACGCCTTTCTGCCAGTTCAACCGCATGTCCCTGGCGCACCGACGCAACTGAATCGACAGTCAAACCGATTTTATTGAACTCCTGCAGAATAGCTTCAATTGAGTACTTATATTTTCCTTTGTCGGCGAATCGGTTGAAAATCAGCAGGGTTTTATCCATTTCTTTTTCTTGAGTCCTTTTCAGTAAGGATATCTTTTTGTCTTTGTTTTTTGACAGGATCTTTTTCAACAAACAAGTGTTCGCCGTTGATTGGGTCCGTTTCTGTCAGATACATCGCCGTTGACCAGGTAGAGGGCGTCGGGGTAAAAATTTGTGTCTGTTCCGGTGCAATATGCAGCTGATTTTTTGCAAACTTTTTCAAGCCCTCCATATCTTTCACAGTACATCCCGGATGCGCCGCGATAAAGTAGTAACTGAGAAATTGCTTTTTTCCCGAAGCACGGTTTAATACGTCAAAATCCTGCTTGAACTTCAAAAGTGATTCTTTACCCGGTTTCCCCATCAACTGCAAAACCTTCGGACTGTCGTGCTCCGGAGCGACTTTCAGTTGACCGGAAACATGATGTTCGCAAATTTCGCGGAGCGCGGTCTTTCCGCAGCCCGGATCGTGCTGGAGCAGATCATAGCGGACTCCTGAACTGACAAAAATCTTTTTGACTCCGGGGATCTTGCGCGCTTTCGATAGCAGGGAAAGCCATGGCTGATGATCAATCCTGAGCGAAATGCAGGTGTTTGGATAAAGGCAGCGTTTATCCCGACAAGCGCCGCTCTGAAGTTTTTTTCGGCATTCAAATCCGTACATGTTCGCAGTCGGGCCGCCAAGGTCATGGATATACCCTTTAAAATCAGGTAATTTACTGATTTGTTCAATTTCTGTCAGAATCGATTTTTCAGAGCGCCATTGCACTGTTCGGCCTTCATGAACAGCAATTGCGCAAAAATTACACTCGCCATAACAGCCGCGATGGGTTGGAACCGAAAACCGGATTGTCTCCAGTGCGCGCACTTTTCCCTGTGCTTCATAAAAGGGATGCTGTTCACGCCGGAAAGGCAGCGCATATACCCGATCCAGCGCATTCTGCGTCAACGGCAGCGGCGGCGGGTTTTGGATCAGAAAACGGGCGTCATGCCGCTGAACCAGCCGTTTTCCAGTCAACGGGTCGCAATTGTCATAAAACATTCGGAATGCTTTTAAAAACTTGCCAGAATCAGCCCTCACTTCGTCAAGTGCCGGAAGGCACAATGCATCCTCCGGGGCGCTATTCGCGGCATAACACAACCCACGGATTGATTCAACCGGAAGTCCCTTTTTCAGAGCGGCGGCGAATTCAAGCACGGAGGCATCAGCCATTCCATATAACAAATAATCTGCTTTGGCATCCAACAAGATGGAACCGCGAACTTTATTTGTCCAATAATCATAGTGTGCAACCCGCCGCAGGCTGGCTTCAATGCCCCCCAGAACGATCGGGCGTGTATTTTTAAATCGGCGGCGAATTAGATTGGTATATACAAGAGTCGCACGGTCTGGACGACGGTTATTTTCCCCGCCCGGCGTAAAATCATCCTGACGGCGCGGTGTCTTCAGCGCCGTATAATTGGAAACCATCGAATCGACCGCACCCGCGGTTACACCCCAGAACAGAAGGGGCTCTCCCAGTCTGGCGATAGATTCCGGGTCATTGACGTCCGGTTGTGCGATAATCCCGACACGATATCCGGCACGCTCCAAAATACGTCCAATCAGCGCTACACCGCTATACGGTGAATCAATATAAGAATCACCGCTGATCAGGACGACATCTGGCGCGTCCCAACCGCGCGCCAAGATCTCTTCCTGGGTTGTTGGAATAAAATCACTGTCCATGGAAAGAATCATATCCGATTTTCCCCAGCAATGATCCTTTGTCAACAAGAGGTCCGCAGCCAAGAATATTCTGATGGGAAAATTTCAATCACTTGGAAAAAAAGGCTGGGATACCTGGATTCGAACCAAGATCCACAGATCCAAAGTCTGGTGTGCTGCCATTGCACCATATCCCAACACTTGTCACCAAGATGACGGTAGACATTGTATCATGAAACAATTGATTCGACAAAAAAAGTTCAGCAAGAACAACGCCGACATCCACTAAAACAGATCATCCTTCTATGTTCACAGAAAGATGGAAGCCCAATCCGCAGATCAACGAAAAACCGCCAGCCTGGAATGCTTTATAACCGTCCAAATTACATGCAGCAGCATATTCCAAGCGGGTTTCCGTCTATAATCAATAGATATGGAACAAGACCAGCGGAATACTTTTTTTATTTTATGCATCTTTGCTTTGGCGGTTTTTTTGCTGGCGATCCCGCCAAACATGACCGGCGCCCGGAATCCGGAGATGCTTGCTGTCTTTGAAGTGGATGAATATGCCCAATATCCACACCTCGTCCGGATGCTGACTCCGGGTGGTTCGGCATATCAATCCCTCCGCAATTTTTTTGTGTATGAGCACTATTTTTATGGCTTTCCTTTTTATTTTTTTTCAGCAGTCACGCTAGCACCCTTGACCTGGTTTGTGCCAGATTGGACGGAGCAAACCGCTGTTGTGGTCTGCTGGCTGCGCCAATTTGTCAGTGTACTGCCGATGCTGATATCCATACTGCTGCTGACCTGGGTGATAACAAAGTTTCGCCGCCGCCGGGTTTCAATCGCATTGTTCCTATTTCTTGCCATGTTTCCCGCGGTAGTACAAAACCATTTTTGGTGGCATCCCGACAGCCTGTCAGTGATGCTGATCTGTTTCGTGATCTTTTTTCTGGATAAAGACAACCTGCGTCTTAGCAGACATTTCTTCTTCGCCGCAGCTTTTTGCGGTATGGCCATTGGCACAAAATATCAGGGGGTCTACTTTGCCCTCACAATCCCTGTAATCCTGCTGATCGCGGTAATCCGTCTGAAAATGCCAATTCGTAAGGCGGTTGCCAGCGCTTTTTTGTTTATTATTATAATGGCTATATTTATTATTGTTTCCAATCCTTTATTATTTCTTCCGCAAGAAAGAGCTGAGATTATTCGTACGCAACAGCTGCAATTTGAACAAACAAGCCGCGGGACGTTCACCGAAAATCGACACGAACTGTTCCCAAACGGCAATCTCCCTGAACCTATCCGCAAAAACTATGCAGAAACCTGGTTTTTCATTCTGTGCTTTGGTGGTCTGTTAATCGGATCCAGTCAGCGTGATTCAAAACAGGCACTGCCGTATTGGATCATCGGCAGCTATCTGGTCACAGCCGGAGCAATCACCTTCAGCGCCGCAACCAGCCGGCTGCATTACCTGCTGCCGCTTGCGTTGCCGCTGCTCAGTTGCTATCCCTTCCTGGAGCCGCTATCAAATCCCGCAGCTGGGCCACAAAAGAAAACAGAAAGAGCCCTTCCAGTCTTGCTGGCAGTCTTATTCTTCCTTCAGTTCGGGATCAATCTGAAAACCTCTGTTCAAACCTGGCAGACCCACCTGCGGCGAGAGGCAGACTCCCCTTCCATCCGTTTCTATAATGAACTGAAGAATATGCTGCCAGAACCGGCGCCTAATTCGAACGCAACGGTAAAAATCCTCAGAGATTGGAAAGTCTATTTTCCAAATCAACCGGGGTTCGCAGTCAAAATGGATTGGGAGATGCTCACTTTTGATCAGCTAACAGCCTTCCAGCCGGACGTGATTTTGCTGGAGCAGGAAAACATCCGCGAGTTCGCAAACCCAAACGTTGTTGTAAACGCTGTCAATCCTGAAAAATGAAGGGGATGCAGTCATTTTACGCAGCTGCAGCGGAGAACAAACTCCCTGGCTATCAAATGATTTATGAAGACCAGTTTGGAATCGTTTTTTCACGTGAACGAAAATGAACATTCTTTTTACAGACAATTCCGGAAAACCGGTCCAATTTTCTCAATAAACACTAAAAGAAAAATCATCCGGGGAGTGAAAACTCAATCCGATTTGCCACAGACAAAAAGATAGCCTCCGAAAGCAACGGTTTCTCACCGCACAGTGGTCTCCCATCATCCTTGGGGCTCAGCGCCCAGTCTCTTTTTCCAGCCGTTCCAATTCTTTTTCAGGTCAAACCCGCAGTTCGGACAGAGCAGATCGTTATACAGACGTGTCCCGCAGCGGCAGATTTTACCAATCTCACGTGCCGGGTTCCCAACGACCAGTGCATACGGTTGAACATCGTCGGCGACAACCGACCCAGCTCCGACCATACAATATTCACCCAGGGTATGGCGGCAAACTATGGTGGCATTCGCTCCGATTGAAGCGCCTTTTTAATCAACGTTTTTGAAATCTCCCACTCCTGGTTAAACGCCCGCGGAAAATAGTCATTGGTGAACACCGTGTTTGGCCCGACAAAGACATCATCCTCAATCGTCACACCATGAAAAACAGAAACGCCGTTCTGAATTTTGACACGGTCGCCGATTTTCACCGCATGATCAATATAGACATCCTTG
Organism: Flexilinea sp.; assembly: GCA_040766005.1. GTDB lineage: Bacteria > Chloroflexota > Anaerolineae > Anaerolineales > Anaerolineaceae > Flexilinea. The sequence goes on from JAXGRI010000002.1 coordinate 255,748, forward strand.
CCAATAACGCAATTTTCACCAATTTCGGCATGCTCACGGATCTGAACATTGATCCAGATTTTCGTGTTTCCACCGATTTTCGCGCTTGCAGAAACATGCGCAGTCGGGTCAATATACGGTTGATCAGTCATCCGAATGCCTCCTATGTTCTCTCATGATCTTATACAAAACTGTTGACTGCTTCCGCAATTTGATCCAAATCAGACTGCTTCAGCGCTGGATGGACGGGCAGTGAGACGACTTCCTGCTTGATCTGGTCTGTCACTGGAAACGCCTTTTCAAAATGAAATGCATCGTAACAATGCTGTTCCGGAATAGACACCGGATAAAAGACCCCGTAGCCAATTCCATATTCCTCCAGCTGTTTAAGAAATTCGGTGCGGCGTCCGTTCAAAACCCGGATTGTGTATTGATGAAACACATGGGAGGCGCGTGGGTGAACAACCGGTTTGCGAACCAGTTCGTTGACAATCCGGCTGCTCAGATAGGCAGCATTCTCGCTTCGCTGCCGGTTCCTCCCCATCAGTTTTTGCAGCTGACAGCGTCCGATCGCCGCGGCAATATTCGTCATGCGAGCGTTGTAACCAACCAAGTCATGATAGTAGCGCACCTTCATGCCATGGTTGATCAACAACCGACAGCGTTCAGCAACCGCTGCGTCTCTGGTGATGATCGCTCCGCCCTCGCCGGTTGTCATGTTTTTGGTAGGATAGAAACTGAAGCAACCAACATCGCCGAACGTGCCAACCGGTTTGCCGTCCCATAAAGCAGCATGCGCCTGAGCGCAATCTTCAATCAGGAGCAGCCGGTACTTTTCGACCAAAGGCATAATCCGCTCCATGTTGCAGGCCTGGCCAAAGAGATGAACAACCAATAAGGCTTTGATTTCAGGGTCACGCTGAAGCGCCTTTTCAACTGCCTCCGGCGATATGTTGAAGGTTTCAGGATCGATATCGGCAAAAACGGGCGTTGCGCCAGTATAAAGGATCGAATTCGTCGATGCAATAACAGAGAACGGCGTTGTCAGCACTTTATCTCCGATCCCGATTCCCAGTGCACGCAATCCAATTTCCAGCGCAGTTGTTCCGGAATTCGTCGCAATGCAATGTTCAATCCCGAAATGTGCGGCATATTCCTGCTCAAACGTGCGCACTACCTCTCCGGAAGCAATCATACCGGAATCCAAAACCGTGGCGACCGCTTTTTTTTCATCTTCACCGATTATCGGCTTCGCTACTGGTATCATTCAGAGCCTTTCCCCGGGCAGGCAGTCCTGCTGACCGGCAAAAAAATTATATCAGGATTCAGATGATAAAAGCGTTCTGTCAATCTTGGCAAAAACCTTGAAAAAGTGAGATGTGCTGCTCCTATATGGGCGCTGTTTACACAAGTACCACATCAAAGCGTCATCAATCAGATCATTCCTCGCGGGCTATGATAGAATTTAGAGGGAAATTACGCATAAGGAATAAAAAAAATGAATCAAGAATCCATCCTCACATTAGAAAAAATCACGTCACTTTCAAAGCGACGCGGCTTTGTTTATCCGACTTCCGATATTTATGGCGGACTTGCCAGCTCTTATGATTATGGCCCGTTAGGAGCTGAGCTGCTGCGAAACATCCGCAACTTATGGTGGCGCGACATGGTGACCTGCCGCGAAGACATGGTCGGGCTGGATTCTCAGATCTTGCTTCATCCGGAAACCTGGGTTGCCTCAGGACATGTCACAGCCTTTAACGATCCGCTTGTGGAAGACAAAGTAACGCATAAGCGCTATCGGGCGGACCATCTGATCGAAAACTGGCTGGAAAAGAACCCGCAGCCAGAAAAAATCTTCGTCGAAGGAATGGGGCTGCCGGAAATCGCAGCATTCATCGAACAATATAAAGTGAAGACTCCGGATGGAAATGAGGTCTTCCCACCCAAAGCGTTCAACATCATGTTCCAGACTGCGATTGGCGTGGTTGAAGGCGAAAAAATGTCCGCTTATTTGCGCGGTGAAACGGCACAGGGAATTTTTACCCATTTTGCCAATATCCTTAATTCGACCCGCGTACAACTGCCGTTTGGCGTCGCTCAGATCGGTAAGGCGTTTCGGAATGAAATCACTACCGGGCAGTTTGTTTTCCGCACGCTGGAGTTCGAACAGGCGGAAATTGAATACTTTTTTGATCCGGAAAAAACGGATTGGCAAGCGCTGTTCCAGTCATGGCAGGACGCCATGTGGGATTTTGTCCATAAAACGTTGGGGATCCGCGAGGAAAAACTTCGCTGGCGCAGACATTCCGACCAGGAACGGTCTTTTTACAGTAAAGAGACGTACGACCTTGAATATGAATACCCGTTTGGCTTCAAGGAGCTTTGGGGAATCGCATATCGAACCGATTATGACCTGCAGCAGCACATCGACCATTCCGGCAAGGATCTCAGTTATCGTGACCCGCAAAATCCATCCCGGACGCTGGTGCCCCACGTGGTCGAACCATCGGTCGGCGTCAACCGCATTCTGTTAATGGCCATGTGCGACGCCTATTGGGAAGATAAAGAAAACAATCGGGTTGTGATGAAATTCAAACCGAGTATCGCACCTTATAAAGCGGCAGTTTTCCCGCTGGTGAAAAACAAACCGGAAATTGTTGAGAAAGCGCGTGGCGTATTCCAGACGCTGGCACGGAAGATGGGAACGGTCTGGGATGATCGCGGCAATATCGGCAAACGCTATTTTTATCAGGACGAAATCGGCACGCCGTTCTGCGTTACGATCGACTACCAGACGTTGGAAGATGATACCGTCACCGTCCGTGAACGGGACACGATGAAACAGGAACGCGTCCCGCTCAGCGAATTGTGCGACAGGTTGTTAAAAGAAATTGATGCTTGAAAAAATAAAAAAGTTTCCTTTGATTAAAGGAAACTTTTTTTGATTAAACTGTAGCATCGGACATATATTGACACAGCTTATAATAGTTACATTGATTTAGGGTGTTTGTGTAACGCACAAACTTGTTTCAGCTGAAGTTTTTCATTATTAAAAATCGATAAGGATGGTATTAAATGGTTAACGGCAAAAATAAAAACAGAAAAATATATCTGACAGTATACCTGTTCTTGTTTATCATTCTTCTGTATGCTGCAAACCAAGATCTTTTCGTTTTTTTCGACTCGTATACAATCAATAGAACGTTCGAGCCACAAATAGATCCAAAGGGAAGTTTTGTTTCAACCCCGCCGATAACTTTGAAAAAAGGGAATTATCAAATTATCTTTGACTATATTGGCAATAATCGCGGGACCGGATATTATGTTTCGCAGAATAATCAATTGGTTGTACAAGATGAATTCGCAGCAAATTCGATTGAAGAAATAATTGAATATCGAGTTGAGAATAAACCCGAACAAATTGTTATAGGGACGACTTACGATCCGGCTGCTGGAATCTTTACCCTAAAAAAGATCTCGATCCAATCTGAGCATGTTGTACTACGAGAATCATTCTTCCGCCATGCAGTCTCAACCATTTTCTTCTTTTTATTATTCCTTTTGATTGGATGGAGACTTTTTTATTCCACATCATGGTGTAAATTCTGGGGAAAATATTCAACACCTGTAAATGAACGGATTTTAATTTTCTTGTTAGCACTGGCTGCTTTTTCATACTATCCATTCTACTTTGACAAAGCCTTCCTTCGCACATATTAATTCATCTTTCATTTGTTGCGTGTTGAAGGAATAAAAGAAAGTTTATTAAATGGCATTTTCCCAGCAAGGATCAATCCGGTCTTTTTAAATGGTTATGGCTATGCCTCCGGAATTTTCTACCCAAATGTGATATTGTACTTCCCGGCGATCATAAGAATTCTTGGATTTGATGTTGTCACCTATTACAAAATTTTTTCAATTGTTTTTAATCTGTTGTCGATTGTTTCAATCTATTGGGTTACTCTTAAAATTGGAAAATCCCGCTATTTGGCTCTAATTGCTTCAGTTTTTTACACTTTTGCCTCTTACCGATTAATCGACATCCTTTTCCGCAGCAGTCTCGGTGAAGCGCAGTCTTTCGTTTTTATACCCATCATCATATTGGGCTTATATGAAATTTTCACAGAACATCCTGAACGCTGTATTTATTTGCTTTGGGAGTCCTTGGATTGGCTTATTCTCACCTTCTTAGTCTAGCAATGGTCATTGCTTTTATTTTTATTTTTTTCATGTTAAAAATAAAAGATTATCTCCGACAAAAAGATCATCGGAGCTTTAATAAAATCAATCCTATTTGTTTTAACTTATGCATTTATTTGGCTTCCAATAATTGAACAAACTATCACAAACCAATTGAAATCCAACATTCTTCTTTCATCGATATATTTCACCGGCTCTCCTGGAAATATTTTTCTTCCTGGTGCTCATTTGTTTTCACCGATAGCCGGCTGGAGTTTCACCAGTGATGCCAATTTGGGGCTGCCACTTTTATTCTTACCGCTTTCATTATTGCTGTTGAAAAAAAGCGATAAAAGCAGCAACCAACAAAAAGCCGTCCATTTTATCGTTTGGGGTTGTGCTGCAGCATTTGTGTCCACCGAATGGTTCCCTTGGCGTCTCGTTGCCTGGTTTGGCAATCGCCTGCAGTTTTCATGGAGATTTTTAATTATTGCAGTTCCTTTGCTTTCTATAGGTGGCGGTCTCATCACAGCGTCCATCATCAAACCGAGGGAAAGGAAAATGTTTCTGATCGGGCTGCTGTGTTTTTGCTCCTTGTCCGCAGCCCCATTGTTTTACAACGCAACAGTATCTCGTTTTGATTTTACCTATCCATATCATCTCGAAACACCGCGGGTCAGCGGTGGTGAATATCTTCCTGATGGAGCGGATGCGGGTTTCATTGACAGGAACAAGAATACTGTATTATCGAATATCCCTGATATGGAGATTCCTTCACACAAACGAAACTTTTTATCTTTTCGCTTCGAGTACAAAACGGATACATTAATAGACAATCAAATTGAATTTGAAGTGCCGTTGCTGTATTATACGGGTTATCAGGCAACGTTAACCCCGAATGAAACTGAAGAAAAATCCAATCAAAACGTATCGCAGTCCGCATGGGCTAATTGGAATCTAAGTTCCGAACGTGATGCAAGGAAGCATTGAGGGCCCATTATCAGAAAAACTGCGATGCAATGGATTGGCGATCTGATTTCATCAGTATCGCTTCTTTTCCTGATTGGAATTTTATTCTGGAAGAAGAAAAAGAAAAACAAGCTCTCTGACCAGCAGTGCCTTTCACACAGCTTGCTTTTTGTCGCCCGCGGAACACTATAAAATAAGAAAGCCATTCGTACGAATGGCTTTCTTATTTTATTAGCTAATTTTCTTTGCCTAATTTGTTTTGAATATTGAAGCAGGAATTACGAATTCGGGCGATCCCATCGCTCCAGGACCAACTTCATATTTATTGAAAGCGATCACCAATTCACCTTTTTTGTTCAGGTAATACTCACGATTTTCTTCTATCGCCGCGAAAACCATGTCCATGTCTTTTTCCCAATTTTCATTCGTGGCATCTTTTCCGACCCAATATTTCATTTCCTGTGAAGCGTTATGTTTTTCCATTTCGGAAAGAATATATTTTTTGATCACATTCATGTAGTCGGAATGATTCCCAACCATCTCACTAAGCGGAATGATCCGCCGTTCTTTTTGATCCATCAAGTATTGTGAAACGATATTCGATGACCCTGCTTGCCTAAAAGTCGTAAGTACGGAATACCGTTCGGTCAGCGTTGTCGTACAGAACCTCGTTTTTATATTCTATTGAAAAATGCGGTTTGTCACCTTCCGGAAGCTTTTTCATCTCTTCCAGCGATTGTTCGTATTGCTTGATCAGTTCTGCCGCATGATTACTGAATTCTTCGTTCAGTTTTTTCTGGGCAGCTTCATCAGCCAGCCCCGTAATTTCCGGGGTATTGATGGCTGCAGAATAATTTTCCGTATTATCAGTAAATTCTTTTCCATTCTTTAAGGGTGACTTTTTGTACCTCATCTGCACTGACAATCGAAACAACGGATAAAAGTGTTAAAAAAGTAAAATCAAAACTACAATTCTATTTTTCTTCATAAAGCTCCTTTCAAATATATGACCATTACGAACTTCACTGATTGAAAGTTCCAGCCTGTGAAACAAATCGATCCTTAAAACCGCATTAAGACCAACATTTTGAGAGAAAGGAATTATCACCATAAACAAGCTAAGATCATTCTTTATTGCCACAGCTATCTCCATAACATTGTTCGCCGCTGCCTTCAATCAAACACCAACCAGCATACCGGATAGAACTGGTTCCTGGCTGCAAATCAATCAAATGCTGACGCTGCATGACAATTGGAAGGAGATCGTCACTGATTCTGACTTCCAATTTGGAAAAATTGAAACGATCCAGCTGACCGGTGGAACAGCGCTGGTTCAGCGTTTTGGCAATTATCCAAATCTGGATGGGTCCACCGTCTCCGTTCCGATGGCAATTGAATTTGCCCGACAGCATTTAAAGATGACGGATGAGGATATACCGGGCTTTGTCGCTTTCTCAACCACGCATGTCGCTTATGAAAACCTGATCCGCTCACAGCCAACGACATTTAGTGTCATCCAATCCAAAGAATTGATGCTGGATTTTACGCATCCAGTAGACTTGATCATCGTCACACCCCCTTCTCAGGAAGAGCTGGCGTTCGCAGAAAAATCCGGTGTTGAAATGATCCTGGAACCGGTCTGCTATGACGCATTCGTGTTTATTACCGGTCAAGATAATCCGGTTGACAGCCTGACAGCGGAGCAGGTGAGGGACATATACAGCGGAAAGATCACAAATTGGAAAGAAGTCGGCGGAGCTGACAGCGATATCCGCGCCTTTCAGCGAGAACCCAACTCCGGAAGTCAAACCGCAATGGAAAACCTGGTGATGAAAGGGAGGAAAATCGTCCCTCCGGAAACATTTGAAATCATCGCGGGAATGGGTAGTTTGGTGGAAACTGTAGCTGAGTATGAGAATAGCCGCTCTAGCCTTGGATACACCTACAATTTTTATCTGGAAACACTTTACAGACATGAAAATATCAAGGTTCTCCAGATTGACGGCATTCCTCCGACAGCTGAAAATCTGCGCAGCGGACTTTATCCTTTTACTGCCAATTATTTTGCCGTCATCCGCGCTGCGGACCGCGAAAAGACCGGCGGCAAGTTCATGGATTGGATGCTTTCTGATGAAGGTCAGCAATGCATTGAACAGGCTGGCTATGTGCCGATTCGGCAGGTCGACTCAGCACCATAAAACAAACGGCTGGCGTGTTTTCCATCCTGACCGTTGTTCAGTTGTTACAAAGAAGCACAGCGCTCAGTCTTGCCTCATCATTTTGCATCATCCTCCGCGGACCCGTCTGGCTGAATGGGTATATTTCAAGCGGGAATCCCCAAAAAAACGCCAGCAGATTGCCAACAATGCTTTGCTTCGCCCATTTCAAGCGCTCAACAGCTCCGGGGCTTAAGCAAAGAAGCTGCCCATAACAGGCAGCTTCTTGTTTTCTCGTATCAGCGAACACAAAACTGTTTACTGATCTTTGGTTCCAATTTTGTAATTGAGGTCAGCCAACTGTTTGTAAAGCAGCCAGCGGCGCTCTGATTCAACCTGAGCTTCTTTCATCAGCATCTCGGCGCGTGCCTCATCGCTCTTCAGCAGCATCTTATAGCGGTTCTCACCATAAGCATATTCAGTCATTGGAATTGACGGTTCCTTGGAATCGATCGTCAGCGGATTCTCGCCCTGTTCAATCTTGTCCGGATTGTAGCGGAACAACGGCCAGTGACCAGATTCAACGGCCTTCTTCTGCTGGTTCAAACCAAGCCGCATATTGATGCCGTGATTGATACAGTGAGAATAAGCAATAATCAATGACGGCCCATCATAGGCTTCGGCTTCCCGCAGTGCTTTTAGCGTCTGGGTGTCGTTTGCTCCGAGGGCAATTTTGGCAACATAGATGTAACCATAAGTCATTGCGATATAGGCGAGATCCTTCTTCGGCAGCGCTTTCCCTTTCGCTGCGTACTTCGCAACAGCAGCAAGCGGCGTCGATTTGGATGCCTGTCCGCCGGTGTTGGAGTAAACTTCGGTATCAAGCACAAGCACGTTGACATTCTTGCCGGATGCCAACACGTGATCCAGACCGCCGTAACCAATGTCATAAGCCCAACCGTCACCACCGATGATCCAAACGCTCTTATTCAGCAGTGAATCCGCGACAGATGCCAGATTGCCGGCTTTTGACCCCTTCATCTTCGCCAATTTTTCTTTCAGTTCGGCAACGCGTGCACGTTGTTCATCAATACCAGATTCAGTAGTCTGATCAGCATTTACCAGATCATCCACCATCTTGTCGCCCAAGTCAGCACGCAAGTCGTGCAACAACTCTTTCGCATATTGGTTCTGCTTGTCGACCGTCAGTCTCATGCCAAGTCCGAATTCAGCGTTATCCTCGAACAGGCTATTTGACCATGCCGGCCCACGTCCGTCAGCATTGACGGCATAAGGCGTCGTCGGCAGGTTACCGCCATAAATTGAGGTACAGCCAGTGGCATTCGCAATGATAGCGCGGTCACCGAACAACTGAGAAACCAGTTTGATATAAGGCGTTTCACCGCATCCGGCACAGGCGCCAGAGAATTCAAACAGCGGACGCAGCTGCTGTGACAGCTTGACTGTGGAAGGAACGATCTTCGTGCGATCTGGATCCGGAATTGACATGAAGAACTTCCAATTTTCTGATTCGGGTTCACGCAGCGGGATCTGATCAGCAAGGTTAATTGCTTTGCGTTCCGGATTTTCCTTATTTTTCACCGGGCAAGCTTCGATACACAGACCGCAGCCGGTACAGTCCTCAACGGAAATCTGCAACGTGAATTTCGCTCCCTGGAATTCCTTAAATCCCTTCGCGTCTACTGACTTGAAAGTCTTCGGAGCATTTTTCAGGTGAACCGGATCATAAATTTTTTGGCGAATCACCGCATGCGGACAAACGATGGAGCACTTACCGCACTGAATACAAATTTCCGGATCCCACACCGGACATTCCAGTGTGATATTCCGTTTTTCCCACTGTGTCGTAGCGGTCGGATAGGTACCGTCCACCGGGAAAGCAGAAACCGGAACACTATCGCCATGAGCTCCAATGATCGGAGCAAGTACCTTCTGAACAAATTCCGGGGCTTCCGCAGGAACTGCCGGCAACCGTTTTGTCTTGCTGGTAACTTTATTTGGATATTTGACTTCAAACAGATTCTCAAGGGAGGAATCAACCGCGGCAAAGTTCTGAGCAACGACCTTCTCGCCTTTCTTGCCGTAAGTATCCTCAATTGATTTTTTAATTTGAGCGATCGCTTCATCGCGCGGCAGCACGCCGGAAATTGCGAAGAAACAGGTCTGCATAATCGTGTTAATTCTTCCGCCCATGCCAGTCTTATTGGCAACGGCGAAAGCGTCGATCACATAGAATTTCAGTTTCTTTTCAATAATGTCTTTTTGGGTTTCTTCCGGCAGATGATCCCATACTTCGTCCGGCCCATAGATTGAATTCAGCAGGAAAACTGCATTCGGGGCGGCAAAGCGGGTGATGTTCAGCTTATCCAGGAAGGTGAACATATGCAATGCAACGAAATTAGCGTCATTCTCACCGATCAGATACGGAGCCATGATCGGTTCCGGGCCAAATCGAAGGTGGCTGGTTGTGGTAGAACCAGATTTTTTCGAGTCATATTCGAAATAACCCTGTGCCCAGTTATCCGTACCTTCACCGATGATTTTAATTGAGTTTTTGTTCGCACCAACAGTACCGTCTGATCCCAGACCAAAGAACATGCAGCGCACGGTTTTTTCTTCCGGCAACAGGAACTTCGCGTCATATTTGATGCTCATACCAAGGATATCTTCATCAACGCCAACGGCGAAGTGGTTCATCGGAGCATCTTTGGCGAGCTCGTCAAATACGCCTTTTACCATGGCAGGGGTGAAATCTTTCGATCCCAGTCCATAGCGGCCGCCGATAATGACAGGCATCTTCTTGAATGGCGCCTTACCGGACGAGAGTCCTTCTGCAATAGCTGTCAAAACGTCCAGATAAAGCGGCTCACCAGCTGATCCGGATTCTTTGGTCCGATCCAGAACGCAGATTTTCTTGACGGTCTTGGGCAGCACATTCAAGAAAGCTTCTACGTCAAACGGGCGATAGAGACGGACAGCGATCACACCCAGCTTTTCCCCTTTTGTGTTCAGGTACTTTGCTGTTTCAGCGCAAGTCTGAACGCCGGAGCCCATCGCAATAATGACATTTTCTGCGTCTTTAGCGCCGTAATAATCAAAAAGATGATAGGCGCGTCCGGTCAGTTTTGCGAACTGATCCATTTTCTTCCGGACGATCTCCGGTGTTGCAAGATAATACTTATTGGTTGCTTCGCGCCCCTGGAAGTAAACGTCCGGATTTTGCGCGGTGCCGCGGATCGACGGATGTTCAGGGTTCAAACCGCGCTGACGATGTTCAAAGATCGCTTTTTCGTCAACCAGTTTCCGCATCGTATCATCGTCCAGCTGTTCGATTTTGCTAACTTCATGAGAAGTCCGGAAACCGTCGAAAAAGTGCAGGAACGGAACGCGTGTCTCTAACGTAGCAGCATGTGCAATCGCTGCCAAGTCTTGTGCTTCCTGAACGGAGTTGGATGACAAAAGCGCAAACCCGGTCTGACGGGTCGCCATCACGTCGCTATGGTCGCCAAAAATGGACAGCGCATGGATCGCAAGCGAGCGAGCGGAGACATGGAACACCGTTGAAGTAAGTTCACCGGCGATTTTGTACATATTGGGGATCATAAGCAGGAGACCCTGAGACGCCGTGAAGGTCGTCGTCAGCGAACCTGTCGTTAATGCACCGTGGACCGCGCCGGCAGCGCCGCCTTCGGATTGCATTTCCATGATGGTCGGGACCGTTCCCCAAAGGTTCTTCTCGCCCTTGGCAGCCCACTCATCCGCATGCTCCCCCATGGGAGAAGATGGAGTAATCGGGTAAATAGCGATTACCTCATCCATACGATAAGCAACATGAGAAACGGCTTCGTTGGCATCAATCGTTACATATTTTCGAGGCATGGATTATTCTCCTAAAATAAAAATTTTCCGTGTTAAGTTTGCTTGGGCGCCAATTTGATCCAGCGCTTGGCGAGGGCAGTTACCCTCCAGAATTACAGGCAGCTTAATAGACCAGTACTCCGTACTGATCCAATCTAATTGTACCCTGTTTTAAGAAATTGATATTATATTTATAATTTCGATCGTCTTTTATATTATTATGATCTTGGCCCACAAAACCAATCTGGCGTTTGGGAATTATCGTCTTTCCCGCCTATCTGAGAGAGCGAATTTTTGTTCGTGCCATTAAAAGCGCAGCGACACTTCTTCGCATCATCCATCCCACCAGTTTCTGCCATGCGGAAAGCCGCTTCAATCGCGATCGACTCTGTTTCCAAAAATTCATCCTCATCCTGCGGCAGCGGATTCCAGCGAAGCGCACGAGCCAAAAATATGGATATACTCGCTGCAATATCCCGGCGTCATAAAGATCCCGCCAATCCGTTCAATTTCTCCGGCTTCATAACCGGTTTCCTCACGGCATTCACGCCTTGCCGCTTCAAGCGGGTCTTCAGCCTGTGCACTATGACTTATATTCAAAATACCCGCAGGCAGCTCCAGCATCTCTTTTTCAGCGCCCATCCGATATTGACGCACAAATAGAATGTCACCATCATCCGTCACCGGAATAATCGCAACAGCCGGCAGATGTTCAACCAGATCATATTTCCGAACCCGTCCGTCCGGTAACCGCACTGTCAATTTCGACACATCAAACACGTGCGCGTGATAGGTTCTCTCGCGTCCGATAATTTCCGTTCCAGAATCATGTGCACCGTCCGATCGGTCCAACCCCGCTTTTTCCTGTGATTCAGGGCATCCTTCAAGCAGCTCTGCCTCAAGATTCTCCCGCCGAATTTCATTCAATTCATTCTCATTCAAACAGCTTTTATTTCCTGGCTCATCCATTATTTCTCTTTCCTTTTGGCGGACATTTTTAGTAAACCCGGCGGATATTCATTAAAAACGGACCGGAATAGCATTTCCGCCGAGGTCTTCTTTAAATCATGGAACGATTATCCATCATTTGATACAGGCTTTTCTGTCGGATAGACAAAGAAAAATACCCGATGCCCTTTTCCCCATCATCTGTCAGCAACTGGATCATCCTTGCAGAAAATTCACTTCCAGCGGAAAAGACTGTTAAAAAAGTCTTTAATCGTTTCCTTTACCACTAACCAGCGCTGGTCTTGCCGCAACGCCTGCAACCGCCTTTTGATTCTCGGTTTGGTATCCGCAATCCTGATCAGCCGGCGCCTGATCTTTTGAATCAAACTGAGCCATGCCAACCTCATTCTGCAGAAAAAACCTGAACAACGTGCTTTAAGCCGCGCCGCCATCGAAATCTGTCCGGATGATTTAGATTTTTTTTCAAAAGCCGATGGTTTTTCTAACGCTGTCTTTTTCACCCTCTTGGACAAGTGCTGAGAAAATGGAATTCCTTTCTTTTCCTTATAATGGGTAATGGCGGAAACCAGATGCGCCGAAAACATGATGATATAGGTGCTGAAAAAGACATAAAGCAGCAACAGCATAATCACCGTCAGCGAACCATAAATCACATCATAACGGTTAAAAGGACTGAGCACATAATATGTGAAGATCGATGAAAAAAGACGAATCAAGAGCGAAGTCATCCATGCGCCGAAGTTTGCAGCAAAGCGATCGACCGAAACTGCCGGAACATAATAATACAGAAGGAAACACGCATAGTAAACCAAAATAATCGGCAGGAAGTAATTGACTACAACAGTCAGCAGGACTTGAAAGATGAGACTGATATCTACATTTATCTCGATCACCGGAACTACGGTAGAGATATTGACGACAACCGATGACATCACCAGCGCGGCCAGCACCAAAACGATCAGGATAATCCCAAACATCGCAAACGCCCGGTTGACAAAGTACCCCCTGCCGCGCGATTCCGGCCAGGCTTTATGAATATTGCTGATAATACCGTTGAATGCCCCCGAGCCTGACCACAGCAATGTGATCGAAGCAGTAATTGAGGTCGCAGTTCTCCTTGAGAGGATGCTTTGCAGGTTTTCGACCACAAAACGTTCCGATCCGGGGATAATCCGATTCAACATGTTGACAATTTCCTGTTGGATAACAGTCATTTCCAGAAAATAGGAAAGAATCACGACCATCAACAGGATCATCGGGAAAATTGAAAACAGCGTGTAGTAAGAAACGCTGGCGGCCGCCTGCGCTGGATTGGTGCGAATCAGCGAGGAAAATGCATCGATGATGACAGACAGAATCGCATCACGTTTAATGGTCTGCCTCTCACGCAGGTTCGTACCATCGTTCGCCTCTGGGCTTGCGGTTTGTTCCAGATCATCGATTGGGTCTGATTTCAACACATGCTTCTCCTGCAAAAATTATACCGGCAAGAAATCCGCTCGCAAAAGCGGGGAATATTCTCTTAACCGCTATAGATTTCAAGCCCTCTTCGTTCAAATTTTTTCAGTCCAGCTTTGTTCACTTTCAAAACGCCCTGCAAATTGAGATACGTCAGTTTGTTCAGCTTTTGAGTGAATTTCGCCGTTTTTTCTGAGATTCGGTTACAGTAACTCAAATCCAGCCAGCGCAGCTCGGGTAAACTGCCCAAAAAAGCCATCCCATCATTGTTAACGTCACAGGAGCTGATGTTCAAGTACCAAAGTTGGGGCAAACGCGCCAGCTGAGCGACCCCACGATTGGTTATCCCGCGGTTTTCTGCCAGATGCAGATATCGCAGAGCGCTGATCGGCTCCATCTCATCCACCAGTCTGCGGAAAGAATCATCATTCATTCCTTCTGCCCGGATTCCCATTTCGTGAGTTTCCGGCACAAAAAAAATGCCGGGGCCTCGATCAAGAAAAGACCATTCCAGCCAACGCGCGGAAGAGAATGCCTTTTCCAGCAGGTAAACTCCAATATCCTGTTCAGTTTCAAAACGTTCAGTCTTTATTTCCATATATTTGATTATACGTCACTTCAAACGCAGCGCAAAACGGGCCTTTTTGAAAGGACTACCGGAAAAAAGTCATTGAATGTTAAAATTCTCTTGACTTTTTTAACAGAACCTATAGAATTTGTAACAATCATATAAATAAACCGAAGACCGAGAGTAGTAAATTCAGCAGAACAGCATACAGAGAGCGGCGGATTGGTGAGAGCGCGGCAGCCAGTTGCGGACTTGAATGGGCTCATGAGGGCGGGACGAACGCATAAGCCAGTAGTGCCCGACGGGATCTTCACCCGTTATCAAGGAAGTGTGCATGATGGTGCACAGAATGAGTGGGCGTGAGAACACGTCAAGTTGGGTGGTACCGCAGGAGCTGAAAAGACGAACGGCTTTTGTCCCAGGGGAAAATAACCGGGATAGAAGCTGTTTTTTTATCCCGGACTGACAGCAGACGGAGAGACCTTATGAAAAACATAAACATTAACACAAAATCAATCCCACACCATTATCATCTGCGCGAAGATCAGATCCCGACCCATTTTTACAACCTGCGGGCGGACATGAAAAACAAACCCGCGCCAATACTGCACCCGGGAACCTTTCAACCCATGACAAAGGAAGATCTGCTGCCAGTATTCCCGGAAACTTTGATTGATCAGGAACTGGATGATACGACGCGATATTTCGAAATCCCAGAAGCGGTCCGGGATGTGTATAAAATTTTTCGTCCCTCCCCGCTGATGCGAGCCTACAATCTGGAAAAAGCGTTGGGAACGCCGGCAAAGATCTATTACAAACATGAAGGCAACAACACGTCAGGAAGCCACAAACTCAATTCAGCGATTGCGCAGGCATACTATGCCAAAGCGCAGGGGTTGAAGGGATTGACGACGGAAACCGGAGCAGGTCAATGGGGAACCGCATTGGCAGAAGCTTGCTCACTGTTTGAACTTGAATTGCTGGTATACATGGTAAAGATCAGCTATCAGCAAAAACCATTCCGGCGTTCCGTAATCCAAACCTTTGGCGCTGACATATTCCCTAGCCCCAGTGACACAACTGCGATCGGACGGAAAATTCTGGAAGAAAATCCGGGAACTGGCGGAAGCCTCGGCTGCGCAATCAGTGAAGCGGTTGAAAAAGCAGTCACGAGCGAAGGGTTCCGCTACGTACTTGGTTCAGCGCTGAACTATGTATTAGTTCATCAGTCAATCATCGGATTGGAAGCCAAATTAGCGATGGATGAGCTGGGTGAATATCCGGACGTCGTGATCGGCTGTGCCGGCGGCGGCTCCAATCTCGGCGGACTGATTTCTGCCTATGCACAAGACAAATTGACCGGAAAGGGGAATCCGCGCCTGCTGGCGATTGAGCCGGCTTCCTGTCCGTCGTTGACGCGCGGACAGTTTGCCTATGACTTTGCGGATACCGGAAAAATAACACCGCTCTGCAAGATGTATACCCTCGGAAGCCAGTTCATCCCATCATCAGATCATGCCGGCGGGCTGCGCTTCCATGGCATGAGTCCGCTGCTCTCGCAGCTGTATCATGACGGCATTCTGGAAGCGGAAGCTGTTCCGCAAAAGAAGGTTTTTGAAGCGGCGTTGCTGTTCGCCAACAAGGAAACCATCCTGCCAGCACCGGAATCATCCCATGCCATCTTGGGAGCGATCAACGAAGCCTTGAAATGCAAAGAAAGCGGCGAAACCAAAACCATCCTGTTCGGGCTGACGGGAACCGGCTATTTCGACATGACCGCCTATGACATGTACTTAAGCGGCGAGATGGAAGATTCAGTCTTGAGCGAGGAAGACCTGCAACGCGGATTGGAGCAGCTGCCCGTAATTGATGCCTGACAAGGAAAAGACTGAAAAGATTTGGTGCTGCAATCCTGCGCAAATCTTTTCTTTGTTCATCTTTTCTTCCGTTTATCAAAAGAAAAAACTGCCCGCGCTACAAATCGGGCAGTTTTTTGAATGGCAAATCAATCAGTGAAATTATTACGGAGCGGAAGTCCGTTCCGTTTCTCTTACTCCAAACCAGATTTTTCGAGCTGAATGTTCAGCCGCTCACGTGCATAATCTGCGTAATGCGTGGCGAGTTTACCAACCCCGCAGGCTTTGGTTCGGATGAAAACATTGACGATCCGCTGCAGGTTCATGTCATTCTTGAGGTTCATCTCTTCCATCAGCCAGGTTACATCGGCAATCCGCTTGTTCAACAAAGCATAACGTTCCTTATATTCCGTTTCCTTTTTGTCACAAAGATATTCATCCATCTCACCCGGAAGTTTTTGAATATCATCCATATAAGAACGCAGTGTGCCAAGATAATGCGAAGCAGGCCAAATTTTTTCCACTTTATACCCGGTATTTACAAGCGTAACATTTGGATCAGCCTGAGCAAACACCCCTGTGACAGACGTCAGCGTCAGAATAACTGCAACAAACAATAGAATTGATTTATTTTTTTTCATTAATAATCTCACTTTCTCAGGAGGAAACCCTTCCCTGCTATATTCAAACGAATCATACGACAGGAAAGTTCCCGCGCCTTAAATATCGCAACATTTCTTCAGCGGGAACCATTTTACCGCCGGTCGCCCAAACAACATGCGTTATTGCACGTTTCTCATTGAACCCGCTTCCCGCAAGCACCTCGCGAGGGAAGCGAAATGCGCCAAAACCGGCGCATGCCGATGGCTCAACCTGAATGGTTTCCCTTTGGTTCAACAACCGCAGATAAGTGAAAAGGTCGTCGTCTGATACAGTAAAACAACCGTTCACCAACCCTCTGATCATCCGGCTGACCAGTCCAGACGGACGGCAAACCGCCAGTCCGTCTGCAGTCGTTTTTCCGTCCAGTCCAATGTCATAAACCGAAATTCTCTCATGCAGTCCGCTCATCAGTCCCAATAGCATCGAAGGCGCATGGGTCGGTTCCGCAGTGAAACAGTGGACAGCGCTGCCAAACAACTGTTTCAGACCGAAAAGAATTCCTCCCGGCCCGCCGCCAACCCCACAAGGCAAATAAACCGCCAGCGGGTGAGCGTCATCGACAGGTATCCCCATTGAGAACAGCTGGTCTTTGAGACGCAACGCCGCCACCGCGTAACCGAAAAACAAATCCTCAGAGGATTCATCATCCACAAAATGGCTGGCGGAAAGTTGTGCTGCCCGCGTCCTTCCGCCTGCAACCGCCGTTGAAAAATCACCCGGATATTCAATTACCCGCGCACCGATTGAACGCAGCCGTTCCTTTTTCCAGGAACGCGCATCCGCGGACATATGGACTTCTACCGAAAACCCGAGACTGCGTCCGATAATGCCGATACTTAACCCGAGATTGCCAGTTGATCCAGCGATCAGCGTTGTTTTCGACAGCAGTCTTTGCAGCGAGTCGGTCGAAAAAATTGTGTAATCGGAAGCCGTTGTGATCGATCCATCCTCCAAAGCCAGCTTCTCCGCCAGCTTAAGCACCTCATAGATGCCGCCGCGCGCTTTAATGGAGCCGGAAATCGGCAACGCGTCATCTCGCTTCAACAGCAACCGGTCAGAGTCCCCCAGAGACGCTCCGGTTTGGGCGATCAAAGCTTGTTTCATGCGCGGAATCTCGATCAAACCAGATTCGATAATCCCGTTCAAAGGATCCGTCTCCGGAAACGCCCGCTTAAGAAACGGAGCAAAACGTTTCAGCCTTGTTTCAGCATCAAGAATATCTTCTATCCCATAACCAACCGGAAAGACAGGAGATTGCACCGCATTGTGCCAAAATACCGGTTGATATTTTTTCATTGCGGACAGGGTTTCGCTGTCAATCTCTGTTTTCGTAGGAATAGCAGACATAACAAAAAGATTCTTTCTTGTTGAGAGATAAAAAATTTCTGATAACTGGCAATATCTTTAGAACAACGTTCCTTAAGAAACATGGATTCCGGAAATGTCATCAATTTTCGGAATAAGAACCATTTACAAGCGTAAAAACACTTGACTTAAAACTGTATAATTATGGAAAGTGGTATACTTTCAACACTAAAAGATTATAACCTTGCTGGAGTTAACATGAAAGTTTCCGTTTCACAGGCGAATCTTGCACAGGCTTTAGGTATTGTTTCACATGCGGTTGCCTCAAAAAGTACGCTCCCGATATTAAGTAATATACTGATCATCACAGAAGACAACCAGTTGAGACTTTCCGCAACCAATCTGGAAATGGGGATCAATTACCGTATTCCGGCTGAAATCATTGAAGAAGGATCGATCACGATTCCGGCAAAACTGTTGATTGACCTGATCAACACCCTCCCGGAGGATACCGTATTCCTTGAGCTTGATCAAAAAACACAGACGCTCTCCGTCCGCTGTTTGCAGGTCGTCACCGCCATCAAGGGCATCGATGCTAACGATTTCCCGCCAATGCCGGTCTTTGATGAAAAGGAAGCTGTCGTTTTTAACGCCGCAGAGCTGCGCAAGATGATACAGCAGGTTGCTTTCGCTGCTTCCACTGATGACTCCCGTCCAATCCTCCAGGGTGTCTATCTGACGGTAGACGGCAAGGACATGACAATGGTTGCAACAGATGGTTTTAGAATTGCAATCCGCAAAGCCGTTATCGAAGAAGGCTTTGATCAGCCGATCGCAGCAATTATCCCGGCACGCACACTGATGGAACTGGTGCGAGTCACAACAGATTCAAACCGACAGATCATGATGACCATTTCTGCCAATCGCAGCCAGGTGATCTTTCATCTACCGCAAATTGATCTGGCGTCCCAAATTATCTCCGGCAATTATGTCGACTATAAAGCGATCGTACCAAAAGCCTTCCAGACAACAACCGTCGTTTCAACTGCAGCGCTCCTAAAAGCCTGTTCCCAGGCGATGATCATTGCCCGGGACAGTAAGAACCTGACCCGCCTGAATATCATGGGTGAGGAAA
Source organism: Flexilinea sp. (assembly GCA_040766005.1). Classification (GTDB taxonomy): domain Bacteria; phylum Chloroflexota; class Anaerolineae; order Anaerolineales; family Anaerolineaceae; genus Flexilinea. The sequence continues at coordinate 274,867 of JAXGRI010000002.1, forward strand.
ACGGCATCGGTAAAATCCAGATTACCGCACAATCTGAAGAAACTGGATTCTATGAAAACTTCATCGAAGCCAACGTAGAAGGTCCGGATCTGCAGATTGCCTTCAACGTCCGATTCCTGAAAGACGTTTTGGAAGTTACGACGACTCCCAACGTGTCACTGAGAACAAATACAAACGTCTCGCCAGGGCTGATCGTCCCGCTGGACAGCGATAATGAATTCCAGTACGTGATCATGCCGATGCATTTAGGATGAATTTTATCGAGAGAGAATGACCAGCGCAACCAGTTCTTTCAACTCCAATGTGCTGTTTTCGATCCAGATGATTCTGGCGCAATATCCAATTTTGCGCGATCGTATCAGTGAAGCGATGTTCAACAAACTGGTAGAAGATGGCTATACATCAGTCTCCGAATTTGAAGAACGCGTACGCGATTTTGCGTTGATGTCTCAGCGGCGTGAAGGTCTTCAAAATCCATTTGGCCAAGAAGGTCCAAATATCTGGGAAAACCGTCTTTCACGGGTCCGCGCACAGCTGATCAACGTTGAGTACTCACAGCATTACACACTTGAAGTTTTTTCTGATTTAGTAAAAGACATTGTTCAAAATCGGGCTGCCGACAAGCAGCCTCAATTTATGTGGCACAATTACCAGTTTTCAGACATTGAATCGATCTTTGACCAGGCGCTTTCATTGGAACGGCTCCTCTCCGCAGACCGGCTCCATAACGAACCCAAATTGGCAGGGGCAAAAGTAGCAATTATCCGGCGGATGATCAGCGATCAACTGCCTTACATCGAAATTGCCAAATCACTTTTTTCCATTGCAGACCTGATTGAGATCCATAAACACCGAATTGGCAAAGGCAGGATTGGCGGAAAAGCGGCAGGAATGATCCTTGCCCGCAGAATTTTGCAAAACGCTGCGGATGATGAAATCCGGCGCGCTTCAACCGCTAAGGAATCCTATTTTATCGGCGCGGACGAGTTTTACTCTTTCCTCTCGATCAACGACAAATTGGATTTGCTCGATTTCCAATATCAGCCCGAGTCTGAGTATTGGAAAAAATACCCTGAGATCCAAGCAAGTTTTGAGAAAACTAGTTTCCCAAAAGAGATCATCGAAAGCCTGGAACGGGTGGTACGTGAACAACAGGGTAAGCCTTTTATCGTCCGATCCTCAAGTCTGCTCGAGGATGGTTTCCAGTTCTCATTAACAGGGTTATACGAAAGCCAGATTGTTCCAAATCAGGGAACGGTTGCTGAAGGGCTGGCAGCGCTGCTCAACGCAATCCGCAAGATTTACGCCAGTACTTTTGATCCGCGCGTGCTGACTTACCGGCTGCGCAATGGGCAAATTGATTTCCCTGAAAGTATGGCTATCCTGATTCAGGTGATCACAGGCAACAAGTTCGGCAACTTCCTGTTTCCGGATATTTCAGGAGCAGGTTCAGTAAAAGTCCTTTTGTCTGGCGGGGGAACAACCCTCTGAAAACCCATGATGAGGGGTATATCCGACTGGCATGCGGCATGGGAACCGGCGTCATCCGGCGCAATGGCGATGATTTCCCACAGATTGTCGTCCTGAACGAACCAAGCACTTCCCGCTCTGTGTTTTCTGTCGACGAACCAGAATTTGCTCAAAAAACGATTGATTTAATCAATTTGAAAAGCAACCAGTTCGAAACGCTTGAAATTCCAGATGTGATCAATGAAAAATATTCGCTTTATCCGCTGATTGTCCAAACAATCAAGGACAAGAAACTTCAACCGATTACCCGCGGAATGGAGCCGGACAGATTCGTGATCAATTTCAATGAGCTCATCAAAAAGAGTTCGTTCACCAAGTTAATGCGTGACATTCTGGCGACGCTCGAGAAAACCTATCGCACCCCGGTGATGATTGAATTTACCATTCTGGTAGACATGACCAACACAAACAACCCTGGCTTCCAAATTCAGATCGACAAATGTCGCCCGGTCAACATTGCCGAGAAGATGAAAAAAATCTACGCTTTCGATGAAATTCCGACCGAACAAAAATTGCTTGAAAGCGATTTATACATTCAAAACGGATTCGAAACAAATATCCATTATATTTGTGAAATCGACACCTTTGCTTTCGAGCGGCTATCTGCGGAAGACCAGCTAAAACTCAAGCAAGCGGTTTTTAGATTGGATAAAAAGATGGCAGCCGAGAAATATATTCTGATCAGCAATGACCGGATTGGGACGCACATCGGTGACATGGGTATCCCGCTGGATTACAGCGATATTTCCAACGTCCGGGCCATCATCGAAATCAGCGACTCGGAAAAAGGAAAAAACTCCGATCCGTTGGTCGGTACGCATTTTTATCAGATGCTGATGGAAGCCGGAATCTATGCTGTCAGCCTGAACATGCAACGGGAAACCAACTTCATCGAGCCGAATTTCTTCCAAACACAACCCAATATCATCCGGGAATGGATCAGCCTCCCCGAGAATCTTGCGCAAACAATAAAATTGCTGCCGGTAAAAGGATATCGGAACGCCAAAGAATTGCGGATGGCTTTCGATCAGCACTCCCAAAAAATTACCGCTTACTTTATTTAATCTTCAAAATCAGGAAAATATCCCTGCAATCTCATCGCGCTCTGGCCAGGGGATGCTGTTGCCAGTCGTTTGATCATGCACATCAGCAACCGGCTTATCCGTGACAGAGCCGATTTTCGCGCAACGGATTCCAGCCGCATCCAGGGCAGCGATAATCTTTGAAGAGTCCGCTGCCGCCGTTGTCATCAACAGCGCACCAGAAGAAATCGTGTTCATTGGATTGATGCCAAATTGAGCGCATATCTTTTTGGATAAAGCCGAAATTGGAATCAGGCGGGAATCAATTTCAAATTGGAACCCACTTGCTTCTGAAAACTCCCATAGCGCTGAAGCCAAGCCGCCTTCCGTAGGATCGTGCATCCCGGTCACGCAGCCAGCAGCGACCGCAATTTCCGCATCCCGGCTGACGCCAATCCCAGGAACATGGATATAATTCTGCGCTTCCTTCAATTCCGCCGCTGATAAAATGTTCTCAAGCCGGGCTGAAAATTCATTCGCCAGAATCGCGGTGCCTTCTATCGGAATCCCTTTAGTCAGCAGAATATCGTTACCCGGCTGCGCACCGCGCGGTGTGATCAGTTTTTCTTTGCTCACCTCGCCAACCATTGCACAAATCATTATAGGGCGGTGAATGTCATAAGTGATTTCGGTGTGGGCATTCACCAGTGAGATACCCATCTCATTGCAAGCCGCAAACAATTGATCCGTCACCTGATGAACCAGCTCCTCGGTCGTACCCTCTTCCGGGAACAATGCAGTTACCATCACCCACAACGGTTTTGCGCCGGTCGTGGCGATATCGTTCGCTGGAATCTGAATCGCATACCAGCCGATCTCATCGGTGGCAAACGTGATCGGGTCGGTTTTCATAACCAGATAGCGATCGCCAAAATCTACCACGCCGCAATCCAGTCCAATTCCCGGCCCCAATTGGACACGAGCGTCAGAAACCGGCGCTTTTGTGATAATTTGTCGAAGAAGATCGGGAGGAATTTTCCCAACCGGAAGATCGTGCATGATGTGTAAAACTCCTGTTGTTAGAAATGCAAAAGCAAGTATATCACCTTTGTCATGTGTAAACTGCCCGCCCGGCATAAAAGCAGAGCCACTCAACCAATTTTAAAACGTAGGATCAATGACACTTATAATCTTTATGCGATATTATTATGTTCGAAATCGATACTTTGGACTGTTTGCCCGGCATTTGGATATGGGTTTTTGAAAAGAGGAGGCATTGCCATGAAGCATCGGAAAATCGTTCTTTTATTGACTTTTCTCGTGATGTCCACCGCACTTATTTTGTGCGGTTGCTCCGAAAGCGCACCATTGTCGTTTCCTCCATTTTCTGAGCTGCAAAAGTTTACCGTGCAGGAGTATGAAAACAGCAGCCCGGTCAGCAGGGAAATCCCGCTCTCAGATTATCACGTTACGATTCGCGAGGGGTTGCTGAAACACTACAAGGAGTACAAGAACGAAATTGACCCTGCGTTAAAAGAAAAAGCCTTTGTCTACAGATTGACCCTGGCGGATGGGTCCGTGCGGAAAATACTGATTTTCAGTGATGAAAAATACAACTATATTGAAGAGACGGGCGTCAGCACCTGGCGCGAAAAAAACCCGAAAAACATAGCGTCTGCCTATTCCTACGAGAAAAAATTCTATCTCAATTATTGGACATATCAAAATGCTTTTGCAGATGGATTGGAAAGTGGCAGTTTTTCGCTGTTGCCGGAGTATAACGGCGCTGAAAAAGCGATCTGGGTGGATCTGACCATGCAGGAAGAAAAAAATCACGATGCCTTTTGGTGGACAACCAGGTTCATTCCCGATGAATATGCAGCTTCCAGGGCTGAAGATGTGCGGTTTATATTTGTAGTTGGATATGCGAGCAAGGTATATAAAGGGTATTGGTATGTGCCTTCAACTGGACAAAGGCTGGGCAATGCTTATGACGAAACGTTCACCTACAATGCCTATGACCTTGTTACAGGCGAAAGCAGCATTTTGGCGAAAGATGTGGGATGGGGTTTTTCCGATACCCAGGCGATGGTAGCGGAATACCTCGCCGGGAGAGCAGCGCCATAAGAGTTGCAGAAGAGGTTTGTTATGGAATCGGATAGCGGTTGACCATTTCTTCTCTACTGCTATAAAAGCAAATCGTTGGCTTTCCATTGCCATGTTCAGCAACAAAAAAACCTCGGGGCAAACCGTTGGCAGCCGTGTAAGTGGTCTTCCCTCGCAGGACAATCATCCGTCATCCGAATCAGCAACGTGGAGCGGATTCATTCGCCCGAGACGCTAAATCCCGTTTTGTTTCAGAAAATCATCCAACAGGTTCATGCAGACACGTTTCCGATAATCGGCTGAAACCCGTCCGCGGATGGGAACAATCGCTTCATCATACAAACCCAGAAACGTCGGCTTGAACGCCCGCGCTTCTTCAAGCGTTTTCCCGATCATTTGTTTTTCAAACTGCGGGAATCGCAGGATCGTGTCACTTACCGACCCATATGCTGTCGTGCAACGCGTTACCTTTCCATTCTCGCTGCCAAAAAGTCCAACGAAAGCCACCCGGGAGATTGCCATCGCTCGGCGTGCTCCGACTTTTTGATAATAATAACGTTCCAGACCAGCTTTCGGCATCAGGATTTCTGTCAGCAGTTCATCCGGCTGCAACACCGTTTTTCCACGCCCGACATAAAATTGATCGATCGGAAGCAGCCGTTCACCTTTTGCGCTTTGCAGCCGAAGCACCGAATCAGCTGCGTAAAAGATGAGCGCACTGTCCGCCTTGGGCGAGGCGTTGCAAATATTCCCGCCCGGCGTCCCCATATTGCGTGTCGCCGGTGCAGCAATCAGGCGCACCGCGTCTTTCAGCACCTGCGGAATCAGCGGACTGTTCAGCATCGTTGTATAGCTGCAGCCAGCTCCGATATGGATTATTCCGTCCGACTCATAGATCCGTTTAATTTCCGAAAGTTGATTTAGAAAAAGATAGGGAACGTTATCCGCGTCAATCATCAGATCCGTTCCGCCAGCATATGGCACCACCGGAAACTCTTGCCGGATTCGCAGCGCTTCCTCAAGCGTCTGCGGAAAATAACAAGGATCAATCTTTACCATAAACCACTTCCTTCTTCAGCCGCTTTATGAATCGCCTCGACAATCGCATTATATCCGGTACAGCGGCAAAGATTGCCCGATATCCCTTCACGAATCTCCTCTTCACTCGGGTGCGGATTTTTGGACAGCAACGCCTCAGAGGCTAAGATCATACCCGGAATACAAAAACCGCACTGCACGGCGCTGAAATCCGCATAAGCATTAGAAAGCGCTTCGAACTGCGGCGTTTTGCTGAACCCTTCAATTGTGACCACTTCACGGTTCATAACGCTTCCCAGCGCTACCATACAGGAGTTTGCCAGCTCCCCATCGATCAAGACAGAACAGGCGCCGCACTCACCTTCCTTGCAGCCGCACTTCACACCTGTCAAATCAAATTCTTCGCGCAATACATCCAGCAGACGTTCAAAAGGTTTCCGCTGAGACGTCACTTTGTCACCATTCAGCACAAAAGAAACCAGTTTATCCATGTTTCGTCCTCTCCAACACTTTCATCGTATCTTCCTGTGAAAAGGGAGTTTTGTTCAGATTTGTTTTCAGCGCACTTTCCATCGCCGAAACATAGGCGGGTGCACCGCCAACCGCCGGTAACTCACCCGCTCCTTTTCCGCCAAAAGGTCCATAAAGATAAGGATTGTCAATCACATCCGTCTCCAGCCTGGGCACGTCCATTGCAGTTGGAATAATATAATCGCTGAGATTATTATTGCGGATTACGCCTTTTTCATTGACATCCATCAGTTCGATCGACCCATAACCGATCGCCTGCAGGAAACCACCCTGCAACTGTCCTTGTACAATGTTGAAATCAACCGTTGTACCGACATCATAAACGCCCCATGCGCCGACAACCCGGGTCACTGCCGTCAGTGTATCTACCTCGACTTCCACTACATTAACAGACCAGGAGTTGTCCGGATAAGGATCACCTTGAAACGCATCCAGATTCCATGGAATTGTGAACTCCGGATGAACGTAATGTTCTTCAACTTCTTGTTCCTCGTCATCCTCCCAGATGTCCTTCAGCTTGACAGCGGCGCGTTCCAGCAGTTTCCCAACAATCATCAGCGAGCGGCTGGCGGCCGTTGGTCCTGAGTCCGGAACGCGATCCGTATTTGGATTTTGTACAATCACCCGCTCTACCGGAATCTCCAGCGTTTTGGCAATGATTTTGGCGAATGTGGTCTTCAGCCCCTGCCCCATGTCCGTACCTGCCGTCAACGCTTCAACGCGGTTATCAGGCAATTTGTGCAGCCGAACCACGCCTTTGATCAGATCCCGTTCACCACTGCCGGTAAAACCGCAGCCGTGATATGCCAGCGCGATACCAATTCCTTTGCGATAACGCCCCGACTGAGGCTGTTTGTACGCCTCATATTTTCTGGAGTAGTCGCTCATGGCTTCAATTTTCTCAATCATCTCTGGCAATGGGATATGAAAATGATAGACACCGCTGGTCGCACTGATATCGTCCTTTACCGCCATGTACTGCTTTTTTAACGCCAGCGGATCCATCCCCAGTTTTTGTGCAATATGGTTCATGAACATTTCAATCGCAAAAAACACCTGCGGTCCGCCAAACCCGCGGAAAGCGCCGTTCGGAACAGTATTGGTTTTCGCCGCCCGTCCTTCAACGCGCAAGTTATCAAAGGTGTAAACTCCAGTCGCACCAATCAGACCGCGCTGTAAAACCACCCGTGAAAGTGTGGTGAAAGCGCCGCTGTCATAGACAATATCCGCCTGTATACCAGTAATTCTGCCAGCCTTGAGCGCCGCCCGATAGCGCATAATAGCAGGATGGCGCTTCGCCGTGCAGATGATATCTTCTTTTCTGGTGAAAACACATTTCACCGGCTTACCGGCTTTCTTCGCCGCGACCGCAACCTGGCAGCCGAGAATGGAAGGATAATCTTCTTTCCCACCAAACGCGCCGCCCATTTCTTCCTGAATGACCCGCACTTTATCCGGCCCGACCCCCATCACCTTCTGCAGCGCTCGATGCACATAATATGGGCACTGCAGTGATCCGGCGACGGTCGTCTTCCCATGTTCATCATAAAAGCCGATCATCCCATTCACTTCCATCGACACATGTTCCTGATAACCGGTATGGAAGGTCTCGTCTAAAACAAAATCCGCATCTGAAAAGGCTGTTTCACAATCTCCTTTGGAATAAGCGTAATGATAAAATGAAGTCTCAGATTTCAACGCATCCAGCAATGGCGTGCGCTCTTCATAAATGACAATAATTTGGCTCAGGATGCGATTAACCAGCGCCTCATCCGGACCAACAACCATTAAAATCGCTTCGCCGACGAAATTTACAGTTCCATCAGAAAAAACCGGCGAATCATCATCGACAATATGCACCTGGTTTTGTCCCGGAATATCGCTGCGGTCAACGACAAAATATCCTTCCGGCAACAGCGGCAATTGAATCTCCTTAATCAGCGCACTGGCAACTGTGGAGCGCAAGATTTTCCCATGAAGCATTCCGGGAATGCGCAGATCATCCACATATTTTGCCGATCCGTCAATCTTGGAATCGTGATCCCGTTTTTTAATCGGGGTTGAAATGTTATCCATAAAAGCTCCTGGTTTCTACAGCAGGTTTTTTGGGGGTGCCCTGCATGGGTCTTTATTTCAGAAAACGCTTTCGGAATACTCATTAAATAAGCGGAGACCCGACACCTCTTTAATGTTTTATTATTCCCGATGACTCAATATTTGTCAATTTTAGGATTATGGATTTTTTCCTGTAATTGTCTGACAAATGATACTATTCAAATTGTCTGATGATCGGTTAAGATACTAATAAGTTGAAATATCACGCTAAATTGCCTCTTATCGCGTCTTTTTTACCACACTGACAAAAATAATTGGGAAGCCCACATTCAAAAAGTCGGAGGATAAATGGTTCGATTTCATGTAAATGATAAATTAATCGAAACAGAGAAACAGAAAAATCTGCTTTCTTTTTTACGAGACGATCTCCGCATCACTTCCCCTAAAGACGGGTGCAGCGAGGGCGCCTGCGGTGCCTGCACGGTCTTGGTTGACGGAAAAAAAATGAAAGCCTGCGTTGTCAAGCTTTCCACCCTTGAGGGGAAATCAGTCATTACGGTTGAAGGGCTGAGCGAGCGGGAAAAAGACGTTTACACGTTTTGTTTTGCACAAGCCGGAGCGGTCCAATGCGGATTTTGCATTCCTGGTATGGTCATTTCTGCCAAGAGCTTGTTAGATAATAATCTGAATCCTACCCGCGATGAAATAAAAGCCGCTGCTGGTAACATCTGCCGCTGTACCGGCTATGTCAAAATCATCGATGCGATCGAAAATGCCGCCCGCTATTTCCGCGATAATTTGCCCATTCAAATCCAGAGACGGAAACGAAAGTTGGTTTGAACCAGCGCTTTCCACGGGTGGATTCGGATGAAAAAGTATTGGGAACCGGAATCTATGTAGATGACCTGGCCCTGCCCGGCATGGTCTATGCTAAAGCGCTCCGGACAAAATATCCGCGCGCGAAAATCAATAAGATTGACATCACAAAAGCTGAAAAACATCCGGACTGCATCCGTATTCTGACAGCAAAAGACGTCCCCAATAATAAAATCGGTCACATTCGGCAAGACTGGGATGTGCTGATCGCTGAAGGCGATATCACCCGCTTCATTGGCGATGGGCTTGCTCTGGTTGCGACCCATCATAAAGAAACACTGGACGAAGTGCTAAACCTGATCGAAGTAGATTATACCGAGTTGACGCCAATCACCGATCCGGTTGTTGCAATGAAAGAAGAAACGCCGAAAATCCATGAAACCGGTAACATCCTCTCCCACGAACATTTGATCCGCGGCGAGGTTGAGCAAGCGCTTGCCAACTCGAAATACGTTGTCACGCAGGAATATCACATGCCGATCGGCGAACACGCGTTCATGGAACCGGAATGCGCAATTGGGATTCCCGAAGGCGACGGCATCAAAGTTTATACCGCGGCGCAGTCCATCTTTGATGAGCAACACGAAATTTCCCGCATGTTGAACCTGCCTGCCGAAAAAGTCCATTGCGTTTCTATGCTGGTAGGCGGCGGTTTTGGTGGGAAAGAAGATATGTCCGTTCAGCATCATGCCGCCCTGATGGCATGGGTGATCAAAAAACCCGTCAAAGTAAAATTCTCGCGCCAGGAGAGTTTCAACTATCATGTCAAACGTCACAAAATGGATATGGTCTTCACCACAGGCTGTGATGAGAACGGTAAACTGACGGCGCTTAAGGCGGTGATCATCGCCGATACCGGCGCCTATGCCTCGCTTGGCGGTCCGGTCATTCAGCGATGCCTGCACGCATGCCGGCGGGCCTTATAACTTCCAGAATATCGACATACAGGGATTTGCCGTTTATACAAACAACGTTCCCGCCGGCGCTTTTCGCGGATTTGGTGTCACCCAAAGCTGCTTTGCAATGGAGAACAACATGAACCTACTGGCAGAAAAAGTCGGCGTTTCCCCTTGGGAGATCCGTTGGCGCAACGCGATCCGCCCGGGGGATATCCTCCCCAGCGGTCAAATCGCGGATCTGCACACCGGAATGGCCGAATGTCTCAGCGCTCTGAAAGAAGCCTATGAATCCGATCCGAAAGCCGGCATTGCCTGCGCTTATAAAAACAGCGGGATCGGTGTCGGCAATATCGATGCCGGCCGCTGCATCCTATCCGTCGAAGACGGGATCGTCCATATCCGAACTGCCGCAGCCTGCATGGGGCAGGGCGTGGCAACCGTCTGCGTTCAGATGGTCAGCGAAGAAACCGGTCTGCCAACAAATAAAATTATTCATGAGCGTCCGGACACTATTCGCACACCCGATTCCGGCACCAGCACCGCCTCACGTCAGACCGTAATCACCGGTGAAGCTGTCAAGATCGCCGCCGAAAAATTGAAAGCCGATCTAGATGCCGGTAACTCGTTGGATGATCTGAACGGACAAGAATATCACGCTGAATTTCTTGCTGAGACAGAACCAATGGGATCCAAAAGCCCGAATCCGATCAGTCATATCGCCTATAGTTACGGCGCCGCGGTTGCTCATCTGGATGACGAAGGGCGCGTTGCCAAACTGGATGTCGCATATGACGTTGGAACCCCGGTCAACATTCAGGCGATCGAAGGGCAAATTGAGGGCGGCGCCATCATGGGGCTGGGAACCGCCATCAGCGAGGATTATCAGATAAAAGATGGTTTTCCTCTGAAGCGCTACGGCACTTATGGTTTGCTGCGTGCAACAGACATTCCCGAAATTAACATCCGGCTTGTCCGTTCATCAGCCGGCGATTCGCCTTACGCATTCGGCGCAAAAGGAATCGGCGAACTGAGCTTGATACCAATCCCGCCTGCTTGCTCAGCAGCATATTATTATCGTGACGGCAAACTGCGCACCTCATTGCCGATGGACGACACATTCTATCGCAAACCTGCAAAGAAAGAATCGCCATAAATCAATTTGCTGCCGGCAGCAGTGCGCAAAATTATCAGTAAATAAACAGACAACTAACAGAGGATGCTTTGAAAAGATCAAAAGCATCCTCTGTCATTTTCTATGCTATCTCAGATGAGTCAGTGAAGCATATCGAACGTCGCATGAGGGACACCGCAGTCATCCCGCTTCGCACAAACGGAAAACAGACTCTGCGAATGTATATTCTTTTTCAGGATGACACTTGTCAAGAGACGGAATAGCAGTTTCAGTCCGGCAGCGGCAGATGATTCAACAACCGCCACACCCGATCCAACGCCTGCAGTGATGTCAGATTCCGTACTGTCCAGCCAAAACGGCTGAGATCATCTCCGGAAAAGTTGCAAAGTTCTTGCATATTAAAGGTGGGATGGACGTCATTTTCCCGCAGTCCGTGTCCCGGCAGCGATTCCATCGCGCGCCACAAATTCATTAACGGGACCTGAAAATCAGCGGCGACCTGTGCAATCACCCGGTTGAAACTGCCATCTTCTTCGATGTTATCTGCTTTCGTCACCAGAATTGGCACCACGAAACGATCCAGCGACTTCTGCACCAATGAACGCAAGTGTTTTTCAAAATCGGCAATCGGCATAAAGGCATCGTTTGTCCCGAGCGCGATGAACGCAATGGACGGCTGCCAAAGCCGGTACTCGCAGGACGTCGCCGATTCATACGGCCAGCAAACATCGTCTTCATACCAGTGGTAGGTATCAAGACCCATCGCAGTAATGCCATTGGCAGCTGCACGTGAGTTGCGTGAGAATGAGCGTTGAAAGTGACTGATCGTTTCTTCCAGCGCAGTATACTCACCGATGGTATATCCCACCTCGCCATAATCAAAACAGGAGAGAAAAGAAGGCATCATACTGTTGGAGTCGCCTACTTTGCTGAAGGCGTTACCCCGATTGCCATTTTCCTTACCGCCCTGATAAACAGCCAGCATTTCTGGACTGATCCGATCCGGCAGGATCGGCCAGCGTTGCCAATCCTCGGGGTTTAGCGGCGGTATCAGCGTCATGGTGGGCTGCAGCACAACAACCGGCGGCGGCGTTTCAGTCTCTGTCACAGAAACTTCAGACTCAAAAGCGGTATGTGTCGCAGTCGCCATCCCGGCAGTCGCAGACTGCGTTTGTTCATTTGCTATCCGGGTCAGAAGATCACGTTCATGCCGTCCGTTCGCCAGGGAAACCATCAGGATCAGCAACAGCAAAATGATAAGCAGCACTACAGCGGCGATCCAGAGCAATTTCAACTTTCGATTTGTTGTCTTCGGCTGCCGCTTCATCCGGTCATCCTACAAAAAAATGGACAATACATGCAATGACAATTCCCAAAAGGATGCCGATGAACACCTGGCTCGGCGTGTGCCCAATCACTTCCTTCAGCACCTGGTCTGTAATCGGCTCTCCGCTGAAAACCCCGCGGATCAGCTGGTTAATCCGCTGTGCATGGAGACCGGATTGCCAGCGTACGTTGGCGGCGTCGTATGTAACAATCATCATCATTGCCAATGCAACGGCAAAAGCTCCGGTATCAAACCCCTGCCACAAACCGATGGAAATGGCAACCGCTGTGATCATGGAAGAATGGGAGCTTGGCATGCCACCGCTTTGAACGAGAAGCACCCAATCCCACTCTTTTACCCGCAAGAAATTCACAAAAGGTTTGAGGAATTGGGCGATTAGAAAACTGATCGCCCCAGCGATAACAGCATCATTACTCAGGAGCTCACTCAGCATCAGTCGCGTTCTCCTGTTCTACTTCTGCCAATTCAACATTTTTGAGCCGTAATTCCGCCTGTTCCAACAATCCGGAGCAATACTTCGCCAGCTGCGTACCGGCTTTATAAAGCTCCATCGCCTGTTCAAGTTCAAGGCTTCCGCTCTCAAGCTGATCAACAATCTTTTGAAGCTGTTCAAAGGCTTCGCGATAAGTTAATTTTTCAGCATCTTGTTTCATAATCTTTCCTGTCTATTTGATCTGCGCACTCCTGCTGCCGTCATGCATCCGAATCGAAACCGTTTTTCCGGGATGCAATTGCGCAACAGCAGTGAGAATTTTCCCGTTCGGGTCCTCAATCAGGGCATACCCCCGCGCCAGCACATTCTCCGGATTGAGCGACTCAAGCTGCATCCGCAGACCGTTCAATTCCCCCTTTTCCCTGTTCAAAGCATTATCCGCCCAAAGGTTCAGTCGCAGCCGGATTTGCTCCACCGCCAACTGTTCCTGCCGCACGGAATAAAGGGGAGCTGCTTTTTCCAGCCTGTGTGCCAGCGCCTGTAACTGTTGGTTGCCAGACCGAACACAGCTGAGAAAACGCTGATCCAGCTGGTATTGCATCCCATCTAAAACCTGCATCTGATCCGTACGATCCGGTGTGGCAGCGACCGCCGCGCCAGTCGGCGTCGGCGCACGAACATCGGCCGCAAAATCAGCAAGCGTAAAATCGGTTTCATGCCCGATTCCGCTGATCACCGGAACGCTGCTTTCCGCTATCCTGCGCACCAACGACTCATCGTTAAAGGCCCACAAATCTTCCAGAGAACCGCCGCCTCTGCCAATCAGAATCACATCCGGATTCAGCTTTTCCAGCCGTTCAAAAGCGCCCAAAAGGGATGCTGGCGCTTCGACGCCCTGAACCGCGGCAGCTGACAACCAGACTTGCGCAAGCGGCCAGCGACGGGAAATGGTGTTCAGCATATCCTGCAGCGCAGCGCCGCTGGCTGAAGTCACGATTCCAATTTTTTCAGGAAAATCCGGAAGCCGTTTCTTGCGGGTCGCATCAAATAGACCTTCTTTTTCCAGCTTCTCTTTCAGGCGGATAAATTCTTCAAATAGTTTCCCCTGTCCAACCGAAAACAGAGAGTCGGCATACAGTTGATAGATCCCGTCCCGCTCAAAGACGCCGATCCGCCCATGAGCGATAATCAGCCGTCCGTTCTCTAGCAGCGCCTGAAACTCTGCCGCAGAGGTGCGCCACATCACGCATTTTAGCGCGCTTTTGGCATCCTTTAAGCGTAAAATACAGGTGTCCGGATGCCGGTTTTGATAAGTTGGAGACTTCCCCTTCAACGGAAACATCCTCCAGCACCAGATCTGTTTCGAGCAGGTGTTTTACCTGACGGTTGACATCGGAGACGCTCAGCGCACCTCCAGAAAAAAGATCAAAATTCAACATGAAAACAGTATATCACGGCTGGTTTTCAATCCAACCGGGACGCTTTATCCAATAGTTCCGAAAAGTGGATTTCTCTAGATCAGTTACGCTTGGATTAAAGCCACAAGAACCACACCGGCGATTTTAAGGTGTGTGAATATTCGCCGTCAGTGCATTCAGCCAACGGGCAAACCTTTTTTCCGTTGATTCAATTTTATTAAGCTCCGAGATAAAACACCAGCTGGCATTTTTGACAGGTTTCTTTCCGTCGCAGAAAAACACCCTGCAGATAAAAAGCCCCGCCGGGAATGCGACTGCCGTTAAGCGCGGTCTTGAAACGGGAAAACATCCAGACCCCATATCTGAAAGGAATATTCGCAAGGGTTATCTGAAACCGATAAATTGTGCCACCGTCAAAGAGAGCGATTTCGCTCGTTATACGCTTTCCCAGCCGCTGTTTACCTGCTGAGCCTTCGCCGCCAGCACCGCCAGTGCGTCACAGCGGTTATTCTCCGGGTTGTCAGCATGGCCTTTGACCCATTCAAACCTCACTTGATGTTGCCGCAGCAAAGCCGAAAGTTCTTTCAACAGATCGACATTCTTTGCAGGTTCCTTCTTGTTGCGCATCCAGTTATTCTTTTCCCAGCGCGCCAGCCATCCTTCTGTAACCATTTGAACCACATACTTCGAGTCCGAATAAGCGACCACCTCGCAGGGGCGCTTCAGCGCCTTCAACCCTTCAATAACACCGCGCAGTTCCATGCGATTGTTGGTCGTGTCCGGCTCGCCGCCGGACAGCTCCCTGCGGCAGGTGCCGTAAATCAGAATAATTCCATAGCCACCCGGGCCGGGGTTCCCAAGGCAGGCGCCATCACTGTAGAGTTTTACCGTCAATTTATTTTCCATTTATGTATAGACCCGATAGAACAGAATAAACGAGAGAATTTGAAAGTTCTCAAAACCGCTTTTCCAAATCCGATTAAAATAGGCTGTATGAACGAAACGCTGAAATTGTTACTGCAACGCAGAACGATCCGTAAATATACCGACAAGCCGATATCGGCGGAACAAAAACAACTGGTTCTCACAGCCGCAATGCGCGCGCCGACAGCCGGCGCGATGATGCTTTATTCTATCATCGAAATCTGCGACCCAGCGCTCAAGCAAGCCCTGTCGGAGAGCTGCGACCACCAGCCGTTTATCGCCCACGCACCCTGGCTGCTGCTATTCGCCGCGGATTATCAGCGCTGGTATGACTTTTATCAATTGCGCAACCTCCCCGAACGCTGTTCTTCGTTCGGCAGACAAGCGCGCACCCCGCAGGAAGGCGATTTTCTGCTGGCATGCATGGATGGGCTGATCGCTGCTCAATCTGCCGTGATCGCAGCAGAATCACTGGGGATCGGCAGTTGTTACATCGGAGATATCATTGAACAATATGAATTTCATCAGCAATTGCTCAATCTGCCGCGTTACTCCGCCCCGATTGCGCTGATCTGCTTCGGCTTTCCCGCCGCCGGTCAGTCTGAACAGCCGCAATGCGCCCGTTTTGATCCAAAATACATCTTGCACCGCGACCGCTATCATCCGATTGCTGAGAAGGAGCTGGACCGGATGTTCCCACTGCCTGATATGGACAAGGAAGGGACATATAAAGGGTTGGACGATGGTGAACGGAATTATTTTCGTAAGTTCACTGCGGATTTCTCTGTTGAGATGTCGCGCTCTGTCCGGGAGATGCTAAAAAACTGGCGGAGCGAGGGCCATTCCAATGACGAAAACTGCTGACCGCCCAATTCAACGCATCATTCTGACAGCCCTGGCCTTGTTTATCAGCGTGCTTGCCGCTCGCGGCGTCTTGGCGCGCTATCAGGAGTTTTTGGCGAATGGGTCGCTGGTCGCATCGTTTCTGGCGATCACCCTGATTTTGGCCGGCGGATTTTTGTTCACGTTTGTGCTGATCTGGAAACCGTACTGGTTGACGCCATTTAACCGCCTGAAACGAATTTCGCCGCTGCGGCAGACGTTCGGCTTGATCTGCTGCATATTGCCGATGCTGCTCTACACGTTTCATCGCTGGAGCGAACCATACGGTGACACCTGGATTCGCATTTACCTTTATGGGTTGGGAATTCTACTGTCAGCTTGGTGCTTGTCAAAAAACGAAAAAGTCAAATCCGGCGCTCTAATCAACGCCAGTCTAATTTTCAGTCTGGCATTCCTGTTCACCAGCCAGTTCCGCTTTGTGACCGGTTATCCGTTCAGCAACGGCTGGTCAGAGGGGAACCGCTTTTGGGATTATTCTGTTTTATTTGGCAGACAGCTGTATAACTGGCCGCAGGATCAGCCGATTCCGGCATATATCGATTTGGGAAGACAAAGCCTTTGGGGCGCAATCTTCCTGCTGCCGAACGTCAGCATCGGATTAATGCGCTTCTGGAACGCCTTTTTGTTCACAATACCTTACATCTTGTTGGGCTGGGCACTTTTGAGGGCGCGCTCAGCAGAGACGAGACTGCGTCTGGCAGCCGCTCTGTGGGCGCTGCTGTTCCTCTCGCAAGGGCCAATCTATACACCGCTGGTGCTGGCTGCCGCGCTGGTTGCTTTTGGCAGAAAAATGCCGTTTTGGCTGGCGTGTGCGCTGACAGCGCTTGCCGGTGCCTATGCGGTTATGTCTCGTTCGACCTGGATTCTCGGCCCGGCTGTTTTCGCCGCATTACTGATCTTGTTGGAGAAGCGCGGATCCAGCCCCGCCAATATTCGGTTGAGAAACGCGATTCTCATCGGGGTATGCGGACTTCTCGGCGCGATTTTGTTTCTGAAGCAGGATATGATCCGCGGGGTTTTCGGCGGGGCTGGCATTCAACAGCCTGCCGCAACCCATGAAGCGCCTCTGTTGACAAGCATCGACCCAGAAGAAGTCGCTCCGGGGATGTTCTCGCCCGAGGGCATCCAGTATTTTCTGACACGCCAACCGCTGCTCTGGAGCCGGCTGTTTCCAAACGAAACGTATCGTCCGGGGATTCTGTTGGGGCTGCTGCTGGCAGCGGCGCCGCTCCTGATTTTGATGATCGCCTGGCTGCGCAGCGGAAAGCCGCCGTCAATGACCGTGATCGAATGGATTTTGTCACTGTTGGCACTGGCAGGCTTTTTAGCGATGGGAATTGTCGTTTCGGTCAAAATCGGCGGCGGTTCTAACTTACATAACCTGGATCTGTTCCTGATTGCATTGTTGACCGCTGCCGCGATCTGCTGGAATGACGGCATGGGCGTTTGGCTGGCAGAACAGGTTCAGCGTGGACACTGGCTAAGCTGGATCGTTTTAGCAGCCGTTCTCATCCCGATTTCAGCTCAGGCGCTGCAGATCTACCCAAAAGAATATCCGACTCCGGAAAAAACGGAGGACGCGCTGCAACAGATTCAACAGATCGTTGAAAAGCATCGTGAGGATGAAGTTTTGTTCATCGATCAACGGCAGCTGCTGACCTTTAATAATGTGGCACGCGTCAAATTGATCGCCGATTATGAGAAGAAATGGATGATGGACGAAGCCATGGCGGATAATGCCGCCTGGTTCAAGCCATATCATGAGGATCTTAAACGACAGCGGTTTGCCGTGATCATCAGTGAACCGCTGCAGATTAAATTCCAGGGAGCCAACCTGAATTTCAGTGAAGAGAACGATTTGTTTGTGAAATGGGTTTCGCTGCCGACGCTGTGCGCCTATGAACCGCTGGAAACCTTTGCAGAAAACGGGGTACAGATCCTCGTCCCGCGCACAGCGCCGCTGGATCTTCCAAACGTGGAATGTCCGTAGGATTATCTTGTTGTTGTTCGCCCAGTGAGCGGCCGCTACTTAACCGTTTCATATGGCCAGTTGATGATTCCGCCAAGATCATACACTTTTGTGTACCCAGCCGACAGCAACAAAGCCGCTGGATTCGCGCTGCGCGCACCGGAACGGCAGTAAAGCATCAACGGTGCGTCCTTGGCGAAACCCCGTTCCTCAATCCCTTTGACGACACCCCCAAGCGGAACGTTGATCGCGTTCGGAATATGTTCAAATTCAAACTCATACGGTTCACGCACGTCAATCAGCGCCGGTGGATTTTCGCTTTCCAGCATTTCCAGCGCTTCCTCCGGTTTAATCCGGATCACTTCCGCCTTCTCATCTGGCTTGTCATTGAATAAAACAGCTGTTTTCTTTGACGCGCAAGCTGGCGACAAAACCAGCCCGTAGATTACAATAAGAAAAAAGAAAAATCTTTTCATATTCTCCCCCTGTTTTGGAGATAATCATAATCGCAACAGGATTCGCTGAAAAACAAATGATTACGTCCGCCCAAAATAAAACCATCCAATGGATCCGCCGGCTGCAAACCCAAAAGAAGGAGCGTGAAGCTTCAAAAAGCTACGTTATTGAAGGCGTGCGTCTTGCAGAAAGCGTGTTCGACGCCGGCGAGCCGCTGCAGCTCATTGTCTTCGCCATGCCAGCTACTGATCGAATTCAGGCCTTTTTACAGCGGACTGCCGCTGCCGGGATTGAACAAATTGAAGTGAGCGACTCGGTGATGCGCTCAAGCTCTGACACCGAAACCCCGCAGGGCGTATTAGCAGTTGTAAACATGAACCCGCTGCCGTTACCGGCAACAGCGGATTTCATCCTGATTCTGGACGCGATCCATGATCCCGGTAATTTGGGTACCATGATTCGGACGGCAAAAGCCGCTGGGGTCGATGCACTGCTGCTGGCGCCGGGTTGTGCCGACCCCAGTTCACCAAAAGTCATTCGCTCGGCGATGGGCGCGCATTGCGGATCGCCGATCATTCAGATGGACTGGGGTCAGATTCGGCAATTTTGCGGAAAGAATCCTGAACTGAGAATTTTTACCGCCGAAATGGAAGGCGGCAAAAGCCTGTGGCAGCACAACCTGACAAGCCAGGTGGCGTTGATCATTGGTTCCGAAGCCCAGGGAATTTCCGCGGAAGCGGAATCGCTGGCGCATGATAAAATTTTTATCCCGATGGCAGTCGGCATTGAATCGCTCAATGCCGCTGTCGCCGCCGGAATCCTGATGTTTGAGGTCGCCAGACAGAGAACCGGATGAATCAACATTTCCAAAATAAAAAGATCCGGGCCGACCGCTGTGCAGCTCCCGAGAGTGATGGCGCGCGGCTGAGCAAAACCGACTGGCTGGACATCGCGCTCGCAGCAGAAATACAACCCGGGCAGACATTGACTTTCGATACACGTGCATTGCTGGCTGAGATGAATCGGATCGCGGTTCCGCTACGGATTAAGGTGTGTCTGGTCCTGATCGGAAACGGGCTGATAGCTTCCGCGCGCCGTTATTTCCATGATGGCGCTGATCGCGTTTTTGTCTATGACGACCTGCTTTTCAACGACTTTCGGCCCAACATCTATGCGCATGCTCTCCAACACTTCGCCATTGAATACAAACCGTCGCTGTTGATCTTCCCAGATTCCAGCTATGGAAGACAGTTGGCGGCTGCCGGCAGCGAGCTGCTGCGGTTGCCGGTCATGGAGAATGCCGCTGCATTCGCGTTACGCTCCAACCGCGATTTGTTTTTGCCCGGCGCTGATCCGGGAGAGCTGGCACAGATCACCGCTTCCCGTCCGCAGCTCATCATCGCCGATGAACTCGAGAACCGGGGCGAAGCGATCGACGATCCGGGACGGCGCGGCGAATTGATGATCTGTGAACTGCCGGACGTGCTCATGAATTAGGTCAGATTTCCAAAACAACAAAAAATTCATCAAGATCATCGTCTGCATTTAACATGCTCCGGAAACATGTGCCCTCATGACTGCCAAGAGAACCGGCTGCTGACGCACATCCGCATTCGATTTCTCTGTCCGCTCAACATTGGACAGGAAATCAGCGAGCCGCTCCATTCCATCTGACGGTAAAAAAGCACCGCTGGTGAAAAACCGATCCTGCTGGCCGCCTTTTTTCGGATACATCGGGAGAAGCAGGCATTCGACTCGAACGGCATTTTAATTCCCGGGGATAAGCTGCATCCGTCAGGACGAACAAGATCGAATATTTTAATCGATTCTCTACTGAATCATCATGTGCATCAAGGCGCCCGATGCGGGCATTAATTTGTTACGGAATTCAAAAGAGAAAGGAGAGGGGTGTCAGTTCATCTCCTGCTGCGGGGAAAGTGTTCAATTGCTCAATAATTAAGTAACATTTCTTTATATGACATTAATCACTACTTTTTGTCATATTTTTATTTATTGTGATAAGATAAATCTTGCTGGTTTTTATGGTGTCATAATTCATATCAATCATTTTTTCCATATCTTCATCAGAGACATAAAAAAACAGGCCGACTCTTGGGATCAGGAGGAAAATGAGTACCCTAGATCACACCAATCACGTTTCCATCATTGAACGTTTTTTCAAACGCTCAAATCGACATTTTTTGTCTGCCAATATCCTGCTGCTGGCTCTTTTCGCGATCATTCTCATAATGATCGGAACATCCGTTGTTTCTGCCCAGACACCTGTGCCCGCCTTTCCATATAATTGCAATTACAACTGCAAAGCGAATGACGTACAGCTGGTTTCAATAGAATTGATCATGGTAGATTCGAATGATAATCCAGTGACAACCTGTTCACCAGGCTCGTCGGTTTCAGCGCTTTTAAGATCACCTACAACAACACCTCCACGACACGCTACACTTTCTTTATGGTTGGCGACCTGTACGAAAACAGTGTGCTCAGGGTTCCATAAATTCTCAGTCGCTTGCGTGGACACCATGCCGGCTGGGCTGCACAATTACGATCGATCCAGGATATACCGACTCGCGGTTCATCTCTGTCGATTAAAGATTCAGTTGCCCTGGACTACAGCCGCCAACAACACTTGCACGAGTTTATTTGCTGATGCCCGGTGTCAGGCTTTATCGCCCGCACAATGCTTTTCGATCGATAACTTCGATGTGATTGTGCCGATTACACCGACCGACACGCCGACCAATACACCGACCAATACGCCAAGCAACACACCGACCAACACGCTGACCAATACACCGACCAACACACCAACCAATACCCCGACCGAAACGCCGACCAATACGCCAAGCAACACACCGACCAACACACCAACCAATACCCCGACCGAAACGCCGACCAATACACCGACCAATACGCCAAGCAACACACCGACCAACACGCTGACCAATACACCGACCAACACACCAACCAATACCCCGACCGAAACGCCGACCAATACGCCAAGCAACACACCGACCAACACACCAACCAATACCCCGACCAACACACCAACCAATACCCCGACCGAAACGCCGACCATTGTACCTGTCGGATCGGTGATTGTCATGAAGAAGGCAAACCCGCTTTCAGGGCAGGTGTTCAATTTTTCCATTTTGGATGTCAGTGATTCATCCCACCCGGAGCCTGATTTTGCGCTTGTCGATGACAGTACGCCGGGTCTGAATCAACACTCAGTTTCCAATCTCACGCTGGAGCGTACGTACCGCATTACCGAAACACTTCCGGAAGGGTGGCATCTTGCTGCGGTAACCTGAGAACTTGCAGAAGAAAATACGATTGTCATGACCACTCTGGAATACACGGTAGATCTTGAAGCGGGGTCGGTGGATTTAGTTCTGCCGTCAGCGGAGACCGTCTTATGCACTTTCGAAAACACCAATGCAGATTACGGAACCATCAACGTAATCAAGCATACCTTTCCGGCAGATGAAACGTTGTCCGATTTTTCTTTTCTCACGACAGGGGAAGGATATCTCTCCTTTTCATTGAAGGATGGTCAGACGAATTCGCAGAATCTGTTAGCCCGCACATACGCTATCAGTGAGCAGACCCCGCTGCCGGATGGCTGGTATCCGCTGGATTCCTTCTGTGTCAGCTCAATCAAAGACCGCAACCCCGTTCCCGGGCAAATCAACCTGGTCAACGGTGAAATCGTCACCTGCTCTTTTTACAACGCCGGGGCAAATACGGTTGCGATTAAAAAAGTGACTGTTCCTCCGGGAGCAGATGCTTCCTTCCCGTTCACCAACCCCGCCAGTCCCGGCACATCGCTGTTTGGGACAACGCTCGGTTCATTGAAAGACACGCAAATAAAAGGCATCCCGAATGTTTCACCCGGAACATATTGGGTGGATGAGCAACCCGTTTTAGGCTGGAAGCTGACTGGTGTCTCCTGCGCCGAAAGCGGCGCAAACCCGGATCACAACAGCACAGGATCTCCCGAGACAACGCGGGCAGTTATCAACCTGAAAGACGGCGAGGTGATTCTCTGTACGTTTATCAATCAGAAAACCGACCCGGAACCTCTTCCAACCGGTTTTCCCGAACAACCGCAAGAACCGGAAAAAACAATCCCTGAAACAGGCTTCCCGGTTGGTCATATAACTTCATTGCCGGTACAGTCACCGGGCAAACTCTACAGCAGTTCAAACATGATACTGAAAATGCCAACGTTGAACGTCAGCATCCCGATCGTCGGTGTTCCTGAAACAGAAGACGGCTGGGACCTGACCTGGCTGGGAGGAAATGCCGGTTACCTCGCCGGATCTGTTTATCCCACCTGGATGGGAAACACGGTGATTACGGCACACGTTTGGGACGCCTATAATCATCCAGGGCCTTTTGCCGGCATACGAAATATGAAATATGGCGATCAGTTCGCAATTGAAGCATACGGGAAAGAGTACGTCTATGAAGTGCGTGAAAACCAGCTGATCCAGTCAACTGATCTGAACGAAATTATGCAGCATGAGGAAAAAGACTGGGTGACGCTTGTTACCTGCGAAAATTATAATCAGCAACAGGAGACCTACACGAATCGGAGAATGGTTCGTGCTATTCTGGTTCAAGTCAACTGATCCTGACTTTTTTCAAAAAAGCCCCTCTGATACAATTTGATCTCGGAGGGGCTTTTTTTTCAGGATGGTTTTCCCGCCGATGGAGCTGACCTTTGGAACACATTCTGGCTGTTGCGCTTGCGGTTCTTTTTGATCTTCTGCTGGGCGAGCTTCCCAACAAGTTTCATCCGGTAGTCTGGATCGGAAAATGGGTCTCTTTTACGTCGGGGATTGCCCAGCGAATAAAAACAGGCAGTGCCAGGAGGGATGTTCTTCTTGGAGCAACGGCGACCATCAGCGGAATCATCCTCTTCAGTCTGCCTCTTTTTCTTGCCATGAAAGGGCTATCGCTGTTGCCTCAGACACTGCGTATCTTGTTGAGTGCCTTATTGCTTAAACCGGTTTTCGCATTGACCGCGCTGCGCAAGGCAGCAACGCAAATCCAGGCTGCGCTGGTTGCGGCTGATCTTGAGGAAGCACGGCGCCTGACCGCCTGGCACCTTGTCAGTCGAGACACTTCCAAATTGACGCTGCACCAGGTCATCTCAGCGGTTATCGAATCGGTCACAGAAAATTTCTGTGATAGTTTCACCGCACCGCTGCTTGCTTTTTTTGTCGGAGGGCTGCCGCTGGTCTGGGCATATCGATTCGTCAATACCTCGGACGCGATGATCGGATATCGTACCCCGCAATGGGAAACCATCGGAAAATTTGCGGCCCTGCTGGACGATCTGTTCAATTGGATTCCGGCGAGAATCAGTGGATTCCTGCTTTGTCTGGCAGCGCCATTCGTCAGAGGAAATTTCCAGAGCGGACTCCGGCTGATGGTGCAGGATCATGCCCGGACAGCAAGCCCCAATTCAGGCTGGCCAATGGCGGCAGCGGCTGGCATATTCGATATTAAACTCGAAAAAGTTGGGAATTATGTCCTAAATCAAGCGGGAGAAACCCCAAAGATCGCTGATATCGGACATACGAACCGCTTGGTGACCGCAGCAGCATTTCTCAATGTTGTTCTTGTCGTCTTGATAATCGGATGGTTCAACAGCGTCGGCTAAATCTTTTTCTGGCAAAAATCACGAAAAATAGATCATCCCGCCGGAAAGCGGGGTCGTTCGATACCATAAAGCAGCGTCAAACGAGATCCGGTTACCTTCATCGCTCGCCACAGCGATGATCGCCTCCAGAGAGATTTCCGCTTCTGTTATCGTCACCCAATGCCAGGGTTGAAGCTTTTTTTCTGTTCCGTTCGAAAGGGCAAGAAACGCAATTGGACAATCATTTTCCAACCCTGCGCGGATAAATTCGGCCAATTTTCCGATATCCCGGCACAACTTAAAGAAATCCCGTTTACTTCAAACACATGCGGTGTCAGGTTGACGCCAACACTGGCTGCATATTTTTGAACAGCTTCATAAAAGGTGGAAAGGCGATTCAGTCCCATAATTCCGGGAGTCACATGTTCAAAAATAACATCCATATGCGGAACAAATTCTGATTTCGAGATCGTCTGTCCGGCATAGAGCGCGCGAAAAGCCGGATTGCTGATTGCCAGATAAGCAGTCTGGATTGCAGCGGACGTTGGTCCGCAGCCAGATTGTTTACGCCAGTTGTCCGAATACCATTCCTGGTCTGGGCCATACGCGATCCGCTTCCCTTCCGAATCGTCCATCTGGAAGAATGCCAAATTCTTCAGCCGGACACTTAATTTTTCGTCTTTTTAAATCGCTCATCGAATTCGTCTCCCCGCAAAGCGAGATTATAAATGAGAAACTATTTTACAACTGAGAATCGTTCAAAACTCCACCAAAAAGATTCTTCCGTCATCAACTTTCCAAACGACCTATAGCATAAGGAAAAGGAGACTCGAAAAATCGAGTCTCCTGGTGAAATTGAAAATTGACCAATCGGATTTATTCAGGGAGCACAATCTGATCTTTTAACTCAATGGAAGCAGCTGCCATCTGTTCATACAGAGAATATAAAGCCGGGTCATTATCGTTGTTAATGCACTGGATATATAACTCAATCGCTGTTAGCTGATAATAAGCAGCATAGACCAGTTCTTCCTCATAATCTGACAGTTCATCTGGTTCAACCACGGACATGATATAGCCACAGGTTACCGCAGCGTCCCAACGCAAATCTTTTCGGAGATTGCGCCATTTTAATGTAGATGTTACTGTTTCACCAGAATAAAAGCTGTCCAGAACGTCTTCGTATTCATCCAACAACGCAAAACATCTGTCAAAACTATTGTAATAATCGTCCAATCCTTTTCGGTTACTTCGGAAACCGGGGAAAGGCTATTCTGTCCAAGAACAATTGAAAATGAAAAAAACAGCATTAAAACGACAACGAGCAACAGGGTAATTCTTTTCATTTATTCTCCTTTACATATTCAAACAAGAGCTCTGATTTCTGGTAAATTATTTCGCCAGATAACTGAAATAACCATATCCGCCCGGAATCGGGCTGCCGGAAACAGCATCAAACAATTGAAAATAAAATGTATGATAACCCAGCTTCACTGCCGTGCGCAGAAATACTGAAGCCGCGGCGATCTCCAGGTTTGACCGGATTGTTGGTTGTGTCAATAATCGCGTTCGGACGATGTCCGGTAGTACTGACAGATCCGGTATTCCGCATCTCAACCTGCGGCGGCCAATTGTAAGAACCGTCATTCTCAAAAACGACATCGAAGGTGAAAAGAGTGTTCGGCGTATATTCCGTTTCAATTGTGATTTCATCACCGTTGTCGCCGCCGACTGTATACGCATAAGAATTGACAAATTTCGCATGCAATCCAACATATGATTCCGGAGTCGCTGATGCGTCAGCCACCGCAGGAATTCCATCCGCCGTTGCAGCAACTTCTTCTGCAACCGGTTGGGGTGTCGAATCGGCCAGAGGAAGCGCACCGTTCACTTTCTGCAGGACGCTCGCCTCAACAGTTTGGGCAATCGTCTGTGCCAACCCTTCGGGATTGATAGTCTTCAACACCGCATCAACGATCACACTCTGTTCATCCTGAGTCAGTTGCGGCTGGATCGTTGCCGCCAATCCGCCAAGTAAGGCTAAAACAAGAACCACAAACGAAATTTTGATCAGTTTTTTTGACATAGGACCTACTTTTATTTAACAACCCAGCCGCACGAAATATAGCCGTTTGTCATGATTGCCCCGCCGTCTGTCGTCAGAGCAAATGTAGAAGCATGATTTCCGAGTTCATATCCAGCCATATTTTGGTTGAAACTGAAACAGGCTTTTTCACCCGGGCCGATGTTTTTTCCAAGAGGAACCGAAAGTGGTGAAGTATTACCGCCATCATTAACCGTCACTTGCGCGTAATACCCTGCGGTCCATGTTCCCGACCCCTGATTGGTGAAGCAGATTTCCAGATACAGCTTGTCATAAGGGACAATGTGTCCCTGATCACCAGACAAATTCTTAATGTAACAGCTCTTGTTTCCAACTGAAAGATACGGTTTGGATTCAACAGTCGATGTCGGCGGGATCACCGGCGCGGCCATTGTTGGCGGTGGCGGCGGTGGTTCGGTCGCCGTCGGTTCCGGCGTCGCAGACGGATTCAAAATCGCATCCTGCGTCTGTGTCATACTCATCGCAGCCAACGCGGTCGCTTCCGCCGCCTGAATCATCTCCGCTTCGCTCATTGTCGGCGTTGCTGTCGGTTTTTGAGGAATATTGGTGCACCCTGCCAACATGATTCCAACCAGGATCAGGCAGAGGATTATTCGTTTTGGATATGGTTTATTCATAAAACAGTCCTTTCGGAACAAAATCTTCTCGTCGTTTAATTTATCGTAATTCTAACATAGACATTTTACACAAAAACATGACAGTCGATCCCTGCCAAAGTCGCATAAAACCATCCGTTTCATAAAATGAAAATGATCTTTTTGTGATCACCTGATATCGGGCAAACTTTTTTAGCAGTGAAACTTTTTTTCGGACTCTATTTGTTTCAAACACTAATTTGATGCGGTCAAATTCATCAATTTCATAACAATTCCTTGTCAAGAAACAGCTTCTTGTTTATAATGTTTGCTGTTCGAGCGGTTAGCTCAGTTGGTTAGAGCGTCGCGTTGACATCGCGAAGGCCGTAGGTTCGAGTCCTATACCGCTCACTTTTTATTTTAATTAGTTGATCAACAATTATAGAAACATCAATCTTATCCATTTTCACTCGTAACCTTCAAAGAAATTCATCCGGAATATACTGATAGATTTGATTCTTTCGATCATCGTTTTTTGCGTCATCAGATTTTTCATACATCGCCCGCGCAACGTTTATTTGGTCTTTGCATTGTCATCTGAAGCATAGACATAAGAAGCCTTAGCCGTTGACCATAGATCGTTGTAATCAAGGGATATATCTGATCGAAGATCAAAGGATCGGGCAAGCTCCATATTATCAATCCATCGATTAAAAACTTTTTGCTCTAAAAAACGATTCGAGCGTTTCGTTTTCTACAGCGCTTACAGACATTCTCTCAACTGCTCCTTTATTTTGGCGCGAACGATTCAAGGCAAACCCAAAAATCATCTTTCGAGCTGTCAGTGATCGTCCGGTCATGAAAGACACTCATAACGTGTTAGAATTTTTTCATCATTATCGCATTATGGGAGAGAAAACCGTATGCTTCAACGCACCAACAAAATCGCACTCACCGGAATTCTGGGAGCCATCGCCGTACTGCTGGGCCTTACCCGCTGGGGGTTCATCCCCTGGTTCGGTGGCATTTCATTGACCATCATGCATGTGCCGGTGATTATCGGTGCGATTCTTGAAGGACCGCTTGTCGGCGCCGGCATCGGATTGATATTCGGACTGTTCAGCATGTTTCAGGCAGCCATTGCGCCTGCCAGTCCTTCGGACGTCTGGTTCACCAACCCGCTGTTGTCCGTTCTGCCACGCCTGTTCATTGGCCCGGCTGCCTGGCTGGCATATTCCGCACTGAAAAAATACCCCATTCCCGCAATCCTGTTCGGAGCGGCAACCGGTTCGATTGTCAATACGCTGCTCGTTCTGGGAACGATCGGTTTGATGGGCTACCTGCCATGGGCGGTACTCGGCAGTATCGCACTAATCAACGGACTTCCTGAAATCGGCGTGTCATCCTTAATCGCCTTATTTGTGATCGCATCGATTCGCCAGATCAATCTTGGAAAGAAGCATGGCGCGGATCTCTGAAACGAGTTACAGCAGGATCATAGCAGCAGCTGCCGTCAATGCTGCCAGCAGAAGCACACCGTCCTTTTTGCGGAAAACGTAAACCGCCATACTGGTTCGATCGCCTTGATATCCATAAGCTCTGGCATCCATCGCCAGAGCTATTTTCTCCGCCCGTCTCAAACTGGCGGTGAACAGCGGCAATATCAGCGGGACAATCCGGCGTACCCGAGCAAATAAACCGCCCGATTTACCGTCCCAATTCGCCCCTCTGGAAGCCTGCGCCTTGGCAATCCGTTCCGCCGATTGAGCCAGGATCGGCAGAAAGCGCATCATGATTTGAATCGTCATCACAAAATCCATCGGCTGAGCTCCAAGCTTTTTCAGCGGTCTCAGCGCACGCTGCAAACCATAGATCATCTCAGATGGAGATACACAGAAAGACATCCAATTGAGCATCAGCATCAAGACCGTGAAGCGCAGGATAAGCACCAGCCCGGTTTTCAATCCGGCGAGTGAAACGCGCAGAAACCAGAACCGGAACAGCGGAGCCGGGTCCGTCTCGGAAACGATAAAAACCTGCAGCGCTGCGATAATCAATAAGAACGGCAACGGTGCGGATAATCCTTTGAGCGCATTTTTTATCGGCATCTTTGTAAGCGCCATACCGCCCAAGACAATTGCAGCGCCAACTGCAATCCCAAGCGGCGTCGGACTGAATGCCGCTGCCAACAACAGAAAAGCAAAGCCAGCCAGCTTGGCAGCCGGTTCCATATGATGCAGCAGTGAGTCAACCGACATATATTGACCCGCTATCATTTTCCCATTCAGATTAAAATCACGCATCGCCATCTCCATCAGAAAGTTTTCTGACTTCTGCAAGCACATCCGTCAGCGACAAAGCGGTTTTATTGATCGGCCAACTTTTTTCTCTCAGCGCCTCTGCCAGTTGAACTGAAAACGGTTGTTCAAGTCCAGCCTGTTCCATCAAATGTTTATCCAAAAAGATTTCATGCACTGGCGCAGTTGCCAAGCTGACGCCTTTGGAAAGGACCGTCAGGCTCTTCGCCAGCGCGCTGATTTCTTCCATCTGATGAGAAGAGAACAGCAGCTGCGTTCCGTCAACAACCAACTGGTTCAGGTTTTGCAGCAATTTCTGACGAGAAAACGGATCCAAACCAGCAGTCGGTTCATCTAAAATCAGAATTCCGGGGTGCAGCACCAGTCCGGCAGCCAACGCGACTTTGCGCTGTTCACCGCCGCTCAAAGTGTTGAGAACGCGGTCCTTGTCTCTCTCAAAATCCAGCCCCGTCAGTTCCATTGCCCAGCGCACTCGCTCGCGCAGTTCTGAACGCAACCCCAGCATGCGCAGCCCAAAGGCAATCTCATCCCCCACATATTGCTTGAAAAAATACAGTTCAGGGTTCTGGAAAACCAGTCCGACATAACGCCGCAGCGCTTTTAAATCCGTTTCGGCAGCGCTCAGATCAAAAGCGCCAACCCGGACGCTGCCGTGCTGCGGACGGTAAAGTCCATTCAAATGTTGCAAAAGCGTCGATTTCCCCGCTCCGGTTGAACCAGCCAATCCATGTGGCGCGTTCGCCGCCATCGTCAAACTGACATCATGCAGTGCCGGCAGTGCCAGATAACTATCTTGAGAATAAGAAAAAGCTAAGTTTTTTATCTCAATTAAATGATCCCCATCAGAATTCCTGATTTTCACTGGAAAATCGGCTGCAGTGCGGCTGCCGCGATAAGGCGGAATGGCAGCAAGCAGCGTTTCAGTGCGCGTTGGAGAAACGGACGCTTCCCGAAACCAGTTGGGAAACGTCTTTTTAAATTCAATTGCAGCAGGCAATTCCAGATTATTCGCAACAACCACAGCAGAATCTTCAAACAACACTTGGGGTGTTCCATCAAAAACAAGACATCCGCGGGGGAGAACCAAAACACGGTCAGCATGCAGCACTTCTTCCATCCGGTGAGTGATTGAGAGTACCGTCGTACCCGCGCGGTGCAACGCCGCCATACAAGCCATGACATCTCGTCTGCCGGCTGGATCCAGCATAGCAGTTGACTCATCAAAGATGATCGCGCGCGGCTGCATTGCCAACACACCTGCCAACGCAACCCGCTGCAATTGACCGGCAGACAACAGATGTGTCTGGCGGCGGCGGAAGCCATCCATTCCCACGTCAGCAAGTGCATGATCAACCAATGCACGAATTTCCGAAGGAAGCCGGCAAAGGTTTTCCGGACCAAACGCAACATCCTCTTCCACCAGGGCGGAAACAATCTGATCCTCCGGCTGTTGGAAAACCATTCCGATATCAGCCCGGATGCTGGCATGAGAGCGATGATCCCGAGTGTTTTTTCCATCAATCAGCACATCTCCGCCGGAAGGGATCAACAACGCATTCAAGTGTCTTGCCAGCGTTGTTTTACCCGAACCGTTGGCACCAATAATGGCAACATATTCACCGATACCAATCGAAAAACTGACCTGATTCAGGATGAGAGTATGATCGTTTTGGCATGTGAGCCTGTCCACCAGAATCAAAGACTGCAATCGATGTTTCCCTCCTTTTTTCTCCAGATTTTTAATCAATCAAATTATAGCGTTTATTAATCAAGAACACTTTGTCATACCAGATTTGTGAAATCATTCTCAAATACAAAAAAGTGAACTATAATACAGTTACAACATTGATATAATCCTTTACATTACGGTTCAAAAATAAATCTGAGAAGAGGAAATCAAAGATTATGAGAATCATTAAACCACAGGACATCGTAACGGCTGTGGCTGAGATGTGCATTTCAGCCAATCGCAACATTCCCGCAGACGTGATCGCCGCCCTGGAAGCCGGAAAACAGGCAGAGGAATTACCGATCGCGCGCTCCGTTCTGGATGATATTCTGAAAAACGACCGGATGGCAGCCAGCGAGGGATTACCCGCCTGCCAGGATACCGGAGCAGCACTGGTGTTTCTAGACCTTGGGCAGGATGCCCACGTCGACGGAAACATCAATGACGCTGTGAATGAAGGCGTCCGCCGCGGTTATGAGGAAGGTTATCTGCGTAAATCAATCGTCACCGATCCGCTGGAGAGAAAAAACAGCGGCGACAACACGCCAGCATTCATTTATCTGCGCAGTGTTCCGGGGGACAAGCTTACCATCACTGTCGCACCCAAGGGATTCGGCAGTGAGAACATGAGCCGGCTGGCAATGCTAAAACCATCCGATGGAGAAGCTGGTGTTCGCCAGTTTGTCTATGATACAGTCCGGCAAGCCGGGCCGAACGCATGCCCCCCGATGGTGGTCGGCGTTGGAATCGGCGGCAGCTCAGACAAGGCAGGAGAAATGTCCAAACGCGCGCTGTTGCGTTCATTGGACAGTCACCATCCGGTTGAGCGATATGCCAAAATGGAACGCGAATTGACCGAGAAGATCAACAGCACCGGCATCGGACCACAGGGTTTTGGTGGCAAAACAACGGTATTAGCCGTTCTGATAGAAACAATGCCAACCCATATCGCAGGGCTGCCCTGCGCTGTAACCATCAACTGCCATAGCGCGCGCCATGAAAGGAGAGTTTTATGAGTCGGGAATTCTCATTGACCGCACCGATCGATATTGAAAAACCTGAAGTTTTAACGCAACTGCGTTATGGCGACCGCGTCTTGATATCAGGCGTGATCTACGCTGCGCGCGATGCCGCCCATAAGAAAATGATTGAAACGCTGGAAAAAGGTGAGCAATTACCTTTTGACCCGAAAGGCGCCGTGATCTATTATGTTGGACCTACGCCCCGCCCCCGGGAATGGTTTCGGGATCCGCCGGACCAACCACTTCTTCCCGAATGGACGCATATACTCCGCAGTTGTTGGATTTGGGTGTCAAAGGACTAATCGGCAAGGGTTATCGCAGCGAAGCTGTGCGGCAGTCGCTGATTACCAACAAGGCGGTCTATTTTGCCGCAACCGGCGGCGCCGGCGTGTTGCTCTCCAAATGTATTAAGGAAAGTGAAGTTGTCGCCTGGCCAGAGCTGGGTGCAGAAGCGGTGCGCCGCATGGTGGTTGAAAACTTCCCTGTCACAGTGGCAATCGACGCAAACGGTGAAAACATTTACGAAAAAGGGCCAGAAGCCTGGAAAACAGCGATGGCAGAAAAAGGAAACAGCTGACGTGGCAAATACAATTCCGGAAGATAACAAAGAAGTTATCAATGAAGGAAGACGTTACCGCGGACTGGCGCAGCGAATCCGTAAAGATATTCTGAGCGGAAAACTGCGCCCTGGAAACCGTCCCTTCAATCCGCAATTGCGCCTAACTGAAAATCTGAGTCCCGGCACTGTTAAACACGCTTATTCACTGCTGGAAAACGAAGGATTGATCGAAATGATCCAGGGCCGCGGCAGCCTGGTCAAATCCCCGGAAAAAAAGGCGGATCTGATAAACTCCGCCCAGGTTCAGGCGATGGAATTGATTGATAAAACCATCGATTCGCTGTTGACACTGGGCTTTTCGCTGAAAATCATTCGGATTTTCATGGACCTGAAACTGAAAGCCCGCAATGAGTCAGCCAGCACCGTCCGGGTTGCCGTCATCGACCGCTGTCCGGAAATCCGGCGTATGATCATCAGCGAACTGTTGAGAATTCAGGAAGTGGATTTGATCGATTTCGATTCGAATGAAATAATCTCAAACCCTTCCGTGGTTCATGCATCCGCTGATCTGATCATCACGTCTTCCGCCTGGTCACGCGACCGCCAACCTTCATTTCAGGAAAAAAAAGAAATCCTGCATTTAGCGCTGACGCCCTCGCCCGGAACAATCATCCGACTGGTGCAACACCCGGAAAGCTCTACAGCCATTCTGCTCTCAAACAGCAGTGAGTTCGCCAGAATCATGCGGGAAGTAATGCTCCGTTTCTGCGGAAAGTGTGAAACGATCGGCGAATACATTTTCGGGAAAAGCAATCTGCATGAATTGTTGGCAAATAAAAAACCACCGGTTACCTTGGTGGTTCCGCATGATTATGAATTATTTTGCAGCCAGGATGAGTTAACGTTATTAAATGCTTTCGCCGACAATGGCGGCTATATTTTAGAATTTAAATTGGTGCTGGATCAGGGATCCAATTTGTTTCTTGACAGCAAATTGCAATCTATCCGACACCAAAAACAGCTTGAAAAAATCGGATAAGCTCGTAGATCAGGCAATGAAAGGCTTTCAAACACAGCCTTTGCAAAGCCCCTTTTTCAGATAACTGATCGCCAGACAACGGAGAGAATGCTTGAACCAAAAAAAGAAGAAAATCATTCTTGGTGTCATCGGAGCTGATGTTCATGCTGTCGGTCTTCGGATTCTGGATTTTGCATTTACAGAAGCCGGTTTTGAAGTGATTAATCTGGGTGTCATGGTTAGTCAGGAAGAGTTTATCAACGCAGCAATCGAGACCAAAGCTGATGCGATCATCGTGTCCTCCCTGTATGGGCACGGCGAATTGGATTGCCGCTGCATGCGTGAAAAGTGTATTGAAGCCGGCATTGGTGATATTCTGCTTTACGTTGGCGGAAATATCGTCGTCGGAAAACAACAATTTTCTGACGTTGAAAAACGCTTTCTGGACATGCAATTTGACCGGGTATTCCCGCCGGGAACGGATCCGGAAGAGGGCATTCGCTGCCTGCGCAAAGATCTGCACATGGACGACGAAGTCTCAGCAAAGCAAGCATGATGAGGAGGTTCAGTTAATGAAGGTGTATCTGTTTGCTGATTTTGGCAGCACCTACACCAAATTGACAGCGGTCAATTTGGAGCTGACGCATATTCTTGCGACTGCCCAAAGTTCGACCACTGCCCGAACCGATATCGTTGAGGGACTGAACCGCGCCATCGTTGAGATCGAAAACCAAATCGGCAAGCTGGAAATTGTGGCGCTGCGTGCCTGTTCCAGCGCTGCCGGGGGACTGCGGATGGTCGTTTCCGGACTGGTCGAGGAATTGACGGCGGAAGCTGCCCGGGTCGCGGCGTTGGGCGCTGGCGCCAGAGTGATTCGCGTGTTCGCACACAAGATGACCAAGGCAGACGCACAAATGATTGAAGAAATTCAACCTGATCTGTTCCTGCTAACTGGAGGAACGGACGGCGGTGATGAGGCATGCATCCTTTATAACGCAGGTGTGATCGCCAAACTGAAGTTGGAATGTCCCATTCTGATCGCAGGAAACCGCCAAGCCGCCGATGAATGTTATGAAATCCTATCAGCAGCAGGCAAGGAATGTAAGATATGCCCAAACGTCCTTCCCAAGCTGGGAACGCTTAACATTCAACCGGTTCAAGAGGAGATCCGCTCCATATTTTTGAAGCGTATTATTCGGGCAAAAGGCTTAAACCGGGTAGCGAAACTGCTGGAAGATATCATGATGCCGACTCCAGTTGCGGTTTTGAAAGCGCTCACGCTGCTGTCTCACGGAACGGATAACGAAAGTGGTATTGGCCCGTTGATGGCAGTTGACCTTGGCGGAGCGACTTGTGATGTTTATTCCATTGCCACCGGCGCTCCGCAGGCGGCAAACACCGTTATTCGGGGACTGCCGGAGCCTGAAGCAAAACGCACGGTTGAAGGCGATATCGGTATGCGCATCAGTGCATATGGTATTGCTGAAGCAGCTGGCGGAATTGAGCAGCTTGCCAAAGCAAGCGGATTATCGTTGGAAGAAACAGCCAGCCTGTTAGATCAGATGACGGAGAATCCGGCGCTGCTGCCGGAAACAAGCGCAATGCAACGATTGGACGATATATTGTCATCTCGTGCGCTGGAAATCGCAACGATCCGTCATGCAGGCACAATCACTGAAGCATATACACCGGCAGGATTGACACTTATTCAAGAAGGAAAAAACTTGTGCGATATTCGGCAGCTGATCTTTATCGGTGGAACGCTCATTTGGAATAAACATCCAAAAGACATCGCCGAACACTGTCGCTATTCATCCGCCATACCGGAATCTCTCAGACCGGAAAAATTCGATCTGTATTTGGATCGCCGCTATATCCTTTCTGCCATGGGCGTCCTTTCTGAGACAAATCCAGAAGCAGCTTTGAGATTGATGAAAAAGGAGATTCGCTGTGAGTGAAGCAGAATTCAACCGTCCGGAAATAGATTTTGGAAAACTCCCCGAATCAGTATTTATGCAAGAGCGAGCTGACGTACTTTGCCAATGGCCAACCGGTTCCGAAGTCAATCTTGAGGAGAGTTTTCTTTTCCATCAAGCGTTACCTGATCATAAAATCTTTTCAAAAAAATTGCAGGATGCAAAAAAAGAAGGAGGACGCTCGTTCAACCACGTGCAGGCGTACCGCTGGTTGAAGACCATATCAAACTGCTGACATTCTTGCAAGACGAAGGCAGTGCAGACCTGCTGCCAACCACTATCGACAGCTATACGCGTCAAAACCGCTACCGGGAAGCACAGAACGGCATTGATGAATCAATCCGCACGTCGCGATCGATGCTCAATGGATTTCCGGCTGTCAACCATGGCGTTCGCGGCTGCCGCATGGTGATTGAAGCGCTCAACACACCGCTGCAGATTCGCCATGGAACGCCTGATGCCCGGCTCCTGACCGAAATTTGTTATGCCGGAGGCTTCACCAGTTATGAAGGCGGCGGAATTTCATACAATATCCCATATGCCAAGAACGTTTCGCTGGAAAAAACCATTCGCGACTGGCAATATGTCGACCGTCTGACGGGCTTGTATGAAGAAGCCGGCATCTCAATTAATCGAGAACCTTATGGCCCGTTGACCGGCACGCTGGTACCGCCCTGCATTTCACACGCAGTCGCCATTCTTGAAAGTCTGCTGGCTGCCGAACAAGGCGTCCGTAATCTGACAGTCGGTTATGGTCAGTATGTGGCAACCTGGTGCAGGATATTGCTGCCATGCAAACATTGAAAACGCTGACAGAGGAATACCTGACCCGTTTCGGTTACACGCAGGTGGATGTCACCACTGTGCTTCATCAATGGATGGGCGGTTTCCCGCAGGACGAGCCGAAGGCATATGCTGTAATCGCCTGGGGCAGTGCCGTGGCAGCGCTGGCGCATGTTACTAAAGTGATCGTCAAATCACCGCAGGAAGCGATCGGCGTTCCCACAAAGAAGCAAACGCGGAAGGACTGCGCTGCACCAAACAGATGATCACCATGCTACAAGATCAGACGCTGGATGAAAAAGGGCTGAAAGCAGAACGAGAGATTATTGAAACGGAAACCCGATGCATTCTCGAAAAGGTAATTCAGGCAGGAAACGGGGACTTGGTACGCGGAATTGTCCGCAGTTTTCAAGCGGGAATTCTTGATATCCCGTTCGCGCCCAGCAAGTTCAACGCCGGCAAGATGCTTCCCGCACGCGATAATGAAGGCTGTGTCCGCATTTTTCACCCCGG
Organism: Flexilinea sp.; assembly: GCA_040766005.1. Classification (GTDB taxonomy): domain Bacteria; phylum Chloroflexota; class Anaerolineae; order Anaerolineales; family Anaerolineaceae; genus Flexilinea. The sequence continues at coordinate 311,796 of JAXGRI010000002.1, forward strand.
AACGCTGCCGTTCACACCGGATCTTCTCCGTTTCCACAAACAAAAAATGGAGGAGCGGGCAGCTTATGAAAACAGAGAGCCATCTTTCCAGATGGTAATCGATGATATTTATGCTATCAGCAAAGGGCGACTTGTAGGACGTCCCCGTTGATAAAAAAGGTGTATGTTCTCATACTCCAACCATCATATTCTTTTTAGGAGACCAAACAAAATGAAAATCAAACAAATGATCGTATCACCCGGCCGTACTGGATTCTACTTTGATGATTATCAGGCAATTCGAGACGGTGGCGCCAAAGCTGACGGCGCAAACTACGTGGGGACCCCGATGACTGCCGGTTTCGAACGCGTCCGCCAGGCGGGTGAGTCCATCAGTATTCAACTTCTGCTGGAAGACGGTCAAATCGCTGTGGGTGACTGCGCTGCCGTTCAGTATTCAGGTGCGGGCGGACGCGATCCGCTATTTTTGGCAGAAGAATTTATTCCCGTTCTTGAAAATGAAGTTGCCCCTCATTTCGTAGACCGTGAAATCACAACCTTCAAACAGATGGCCAATGAAGTTGAAAACATGAAACACGACGGCAAACTGCTCCATACCGCGCTACGTTATGGTTTGAGCCAGGCTGTGCTGGATGCAGTCAGCAAGAAAAATCATGAGTTGATGTGTGAAACGCTTGCCCGCGAATATGGTACGAAAGTATCCGATAAAATGATCGCCATTTTCACCCAGTCCGGCGATGCCCGCTATGACAACGCGGACAAAATGATCATCAAGGGTTCCGATGTGCTGCCGCACGCCCTGATCAACCACGTCGAAGAAAAACTGGGGAAGAATGGCGAAATCCTCGAAAAATATCTGGTCTGGCTGAATAAACGCATTACCGAAACACGCGTCAGCGACAGTTATGTTCCCATCGTCCACCTCGACGTTTACGGAACAATCGGCAAAGCATTCGGTTATGACAACTACGATGCCATGTGCAATTACTTCGAACGGCTGGTGAAAGCAATTCATCCTTACAAACTGCGCATTGAAGGGCCAATTGACGCCGGTACACACGAACTGACAGTAAAGCATCTGGCAGGCTTGACAAAAATGGTAGACGATCGCAAGATTAATGTAGAACTGGTTGCTGACGAGTGGTGCAACACGCTGGACGACGTTAAGGAATTTGCCAACCAGCGCGCCGGTCACATGATCCAGATTAAAACACCGGATCTTGGCGGTATTCAAAACTCTATCGAAGCCACTCTGTATTGCAAGGAAAAGGGCATCGGTGCCTATCAGGGCGGTACTTGCAATGAAACCGATCGGTCAGCGGTTGTTTCTGTCCATATGGCGATGGCGACCAGCCCGGTGCAGATCCTGGCAAAGCCGGGTATGGGCGTTGATGAAGCGTTCATGATTGCTTATAACGAGATGCAGCGGATCCTGGCATATCGGGCTGCTGTCAGAAAATAAAGACAAAAAAAGGAAAGCATGAAAGAAGAATTCAGAATCCTGTCAACCACTGCGATTTTGGGTTACGGTTTTCCGCTGGAATCGTTTGAATCAGGTCTGGCCAAACAGCCGGACCTGATCGCAGCGGACGCCGGCTCAACTGACCCCGGACCATACTATCTTGGAGCGGGTGTCTCCTTCACCGATCGAAACGCGGTCAAGCGTGATCTCAAATTGATGCTTCTGGCAGGCATGAGCCGCAAAATTCCGGTAATCGTTGGAACAGCGGGCGGAAGCGGTGCAGCACCTCATCTCGACTGGTGTCTGGATATCGTGCGTGAAATTGCGCAGGAAGAGAAAAAGCCGTTGCGCGTCGCGCTCATCCACGCTGAATTCGATAAAAACATGATCCTTGAAGAATGGAAGGCAGGCCGGGTGAAACCTCTTGAGCCTGCCCCTGAGCTCACAGAGGAGGCAATTCTATCTTCAGAACATATTGTCGGACAAATGGGTGCTGAACCTTTTATCGAAGCACTGGACCTGGGTTGCGACCTCATTTTGGCCGGCAGATCATATGACCCATCCGTCTTCGCAGCACTGCCGATCAAGCTCGGTTTTGACCGCGGTCTGGCGCTGCATCTGGGAAAGATCCTGGAATGCGCGGCAATCTGCGCCAGTCCCGGCAGCGGTTCAGACTGCATGTTCGGCACGCTTGCAGCAGACTGGTTTGAATTGGAAGCGCTCAGTCCCAAAAGAAACTGCACCACCACATCCGTCGCTGCGCATACGCTCTATGAAAAATCAAATCCCTACCTGCTTCCCGGTCCGGGAGGCATGCTGGATCTGCGCGGTTGCACTTTTACGGACATCGGGAACGGCAAAGTCCGTGTCCGCGGTTCAAAATTCATCCCGGCGCCAAAATATACCATTAAGCTGGAAGGCGCACACTGCATAGGTTATCGAACGGTTTCTATAGCCGGCACCCGCGACCCGATTATGATTCGAGAGATTGATCGCACCGTCGCGGCTGTAAAAGAACGGGTTGCTGATAACTTCAGCGATGAAAATTGGGATTATCACCTTAATTTTATTCTATACGGAAAAGATGGTGTCATGGGCGCGTTGGAACCAGAGCCGGACACCTCCTGCTGTCATGAATTGGGGATAGTCATAGAAGCCGTAGCTGAAACCCAAAAGCTGGCTGATACGGTTTGCGCCACCGCCCGTTCAACTATGCTGCATTATGGTTATCCGGGAAGGATCGCCACCGCCGGTAATCTCGCTTTCCCATTTTCTCCGAGTGATTTTCACGCCGGCCCGGTCTATGAGTTCAGTGTTTACCATCTGCTTGAGACTGACGACCCGGTAAAACCGTTTCGGATTGAAACTGTTGATCTATAACAGTCAACCTTCTCTTAGAGAGGAATTCATATGCAAACCCGTCTGATCGACCTCGCGGAGGTAATCCGCAGCAAAAATTCAGGGCCTTATGAACTCACGATGGACATCCTCTTCCGTACAGAGGAAGATTTTCAGCGCGTCGCTTCAGCAGGGGTCATCTCTGTTGAAACGGTCTGCAGCATGTATCAAATTGATCCGGATCAGGTGTTCGGTATCTTGGAATTTCCGCCCGCCCGCGCAATCAAAATAACAATTCGCCGTCCGCTTTGTTCCGGAGATCTGGGCGAAACCGATGTGTATGGTGCCCAACAACATGCACCATTGCTGAACCTGAGTTTTGAACTGCCGAATTAACCGCGCCATACGACTGATAAAATCCTGACAAAAGGGAAAGAAAACGATGAGCCACTCCGCCAGAATGCAGAAGAATCATCTGTTCAGCGTCTACCTCGCTGCCCGTGGTAACCCACGTATGTCAGACCTGGGAATGCAAATCGCTCAGCAATATATGAGCCCATTCGATCTGCTGATCGGAATCATAGGTGATGCCGGATCCGGCAAGAGCGTCCTCATTCGCGGAATGTTTCCCGGATTGGAACTGACAAACGATGACGAAGGAGTCAACGTTCGACCGCTGCCTTTGCTGCAAACTGGTGACCAGGGTTTTTTTCAGGCACATACCTATCATGTAGACATTCGCTTTGAACAGGGATTCACCCAATTGCATGAACTGGCAGACGGCATTCGCGATGCGATAGCTCTGGGGAAACGGGTCGTTGTCGAACATTTTGAACTGATCTATCCCATGCTTGGCCGCAACGCGCATTTGCTAATTGGTGTCGGCGAAGAAATCATCATTACCCGACCCAGTTTGTTCGGTCCGATCCGCGCGACATATCCGCCATCGTACAAAAATCCATCGTCTATCGCCGAATGGCGCACACCGCTGAAGACCTGTGTGAATTCAGTTTGAAAGACCGTGGCTATCTGGCATATGAGCATTCAGATGTCCGCCATGGATTCATTTTGATTTTTAATGAAAAGCCAAAGGTGGATTTGAATGATCTTGAACATGAAGTCAATGAGCTGATCGAGCAAAATCTTCCCATTTCCTATTTGACCGCACTCATATTTTGGTCGGCGATCAACGTCATTATTGCACTGGCTCGCGGATGCACATGAAAACTACCGGAGAAATTAAAAATTTCCGGCTTCACAAGGAGTTCCTGAAGGAGGATCTCTCCGGACGTTATATGCTGGTCGGACTGGTCGGCACCCCGCCAAGCTACGACATTAATGACCTAAATCAAATCCTGCTTTAATCTTCCCTGTTCGCCGCGTTGTTTTTATCACCTTTTGGGTGTCTATCAATCAATATACGTTGTATCCGTACAACGCCTTTTTTTAGATAGTGAGCTGCCGGTAGAATCAGAATCTGTCAGGCGCAATACAAAAAGAGGGCGGAATTCCGCCCTCCCATGAACAATCAAATTTTACTTACGATCTTCGGTCACTTCTGCCACGATCTCCACCACCGCGCCGATCACCGCCACGATCATTGTTGCGTCCGCCCCGGTCACCTCCGCGGCGATCTCCGCCGCGTCCGCCGCGCGAACCACCGGATGACGGTTTTTTCGTATCAGCCGCAACAGCCTGTTCCAACGTCCAGCCTTCCAAAACCGCCTGGCGAGAGAGTCGAATCTTGCCATTGGCATCAATGCCGGTGACCATAACAGTCAATCATCGCCAAGGTTGACGATGTCTTCCACTTTATTAACCCGTTCGCTGTCAAGTTGCGAGATATGAACCATTCCATCCACATTCGGCAGGATTTCTACAAACGCGCCGAAATCGGTAATCCGGACAACTTTACCGGTATAGATGTTGCCGACCACAGCGCTTTCGACCAGCGCCAGAACCTGTTCCTTGGCAGCGTCTGAATCGCCCATATTGGCAGCAGATATATAGACCAGACCATCATCATCGATATCAATCTTGGTGTGAGTCTTTTCCTGCAGCATCCGGATGTTTTTGCCGCCTGGTCCGATGATTGCCCCAATTTTGTCCACAGGCACCTGCACGGTTGTCAGGCGCGGAACATGCGATTTCAATTCTTTGTTCGGAACAGAAATTACTTCAAGAATCTTGCCAAGGATAAATTTCCGGCCGACGTGCGCCTGCGCAAGGGCTTGACGCATAATTTCGGAAGTGATGCCACGGATTTTAATATCCATCTGAAGCGCCGTGATTCCTTTTTCCGTTCCGGCAACCTTGAAGTCCATATCACCCAAGTGATCTTCAACGCCCTGAATATCAGTCAGAACGACAAAGTTATCGCCTTCTTTGATCAGTCCCATCGCAACACCGGTAACCGGAGCCTTAATTGGCACGCCAGCATCCATCAGCGCCAGTGTGGAACCGCAAACGGATCCCATTGAGCTGGAGCCGTTTGAACTCATCACTTCAGAAACCAGCCGAATGGTATAAGGAAAATCAGCTTCCCCGGGAATAACCGGAACCAGCGCGCGTTCTGCCAGCGCACCATGGCCGATCTCACGGCGGCTCTGGCCACCCAATCGTTTGGTCTCACCGGTGCAAAACGGCGGGAAATTATAGTGATGCAAAAATCGTTTGTTATCGATTGGGGAAAGCGAGTCAATTTCCTGCGCGTCACGCGGAGTCCCCAAGGTCGCACTGGTGAGGACCTGCGTTTCTCCGCGGGTAAACAAACCGGTACCATGGGAGCAGGGGAAGACATCTACTTCACACCAAATCGGGCGAATTTCATCCAATCCTCTGCCATCCGGACGAATATGTTTGTCCAAAATGCGGCTGCGGACGGCTCGTTTATAAGCTTCTTCAAAAGCCTGCCCATAAACTGATTTTTGTTCTTCCTCTTCGCCAGCGAAAAACTCAACGGCATCATTTTTTAGTTCACGCATCCGTTCTGCATGTTCCGCTTTGGCATGCGGAGAATCAAGCAGGTTTTCCATTGCAAGATTGTATTTTTCATAGACAGAGTCAACGAACGATGGATCAACAGCGAAACGCGGAACGTCGCGCTTGGGTTTGCCGACTTCCTCTGCCATTCTGAGCTGCACCTCAACCAACGGCTGGATTGCCTGATGCCCAAAGGTGAGCGCTTCCAACATCACTTCTTCACTGACTTCATTCGCCCCGGCTTCAACCATCAGGATGGCATCCGCCGTTCCGGCGATCCGCAAATCCAGTTCCGAGTCTTCCATCTGTTGGAAAGTCGGATTGATGATCAATTCGCCGTTAATCCTTCCAACCCGGACAGCGCCGACCGGGCCGTTCCAGGGAATATCTGAGATCATCAAAGCGGCAGAAGCGGCATTGATCGCCAGCACGTCCAATTGATTCTCGAGGTCTGCAGAGAGACTGTAAAGGATCACCTGAACTTCATTGCGAATATCTTGTGAAAAGAGCGGGCGCAGCGGGCGGTCAACCAACCGTCCGGTAAGGACCACTTCGCCGGATGGGCGTCCTTCACGGCGGAAGAAGGATCCGGGGATCCTGCCACCGGCATAAAGCCGTTCTTCATATTCAACAGTAAGCGGGAAAAAATCCTGCCCTTCGCGCGGCTCTGATCCCATCGTTGCCGCACAGAAAATAACCGCGCAACCCAACTGGATAGTAACAGATCCACCTGCCTGGCCAGCGAGCTTACCGGTCTCAAACGTAATTTGCTTACCACCGACCTGGGCGGTAAATCGTTTTACTTCTGGTTTCATTAAGTTTTCCATTTCTTTCGCCAGGTCAGGGACTGAAAAAAACAAGAAAGTGTTTCTGATTTTTTTCAATGCCTAACCGCGGCGAACACATAAAATCTCGGCATCAGCCGTTCTAAGAAAAGAGTAGATGAACGGTTCATCTACTCTTTTTCAATCATATTGAACTATTTCACTCTCAGTCCGAGTTTTTCGTTGACAGCGACATAGCTGGCGTAGTTGCTTTTCCGCAGATAAGCCAGAAGCCGGCGGCGATAACCAACCATTTTGAGCAATCCGCGGCGTGAGCTTTCATCTTTTTTATTACTGCGCAGGTGCTCAGTAAGTTCCGCAATCCGTTTGGTCAGCATGGCAATCTGGACTTCAACCGAACCGGTATCGCCCTCATGCTTTCCAAAATTCTTCATCAATTCCAACTTTTGTTCTTTTGTTAACGACATGACAATGCTCCTCTTTCTTCTGTTTTTGCAAGTCTCCCAGAATTGAGCCGAAACCCAAAACCGGACGAGTCAATTGGATCAGTATACCATAAACTCAAGGACTGCTCGCCAAATAATGCAGGAATTTGATTGATACAAAAAAAAGGAAAAGGATCCTGAGCAATCATCAACGGATAATGCTTGCAACATTAATCGATACCAACTGCCCATAATAAAAAAACGGCATCTCTCAATCCGATACAAAAGAGATGCCGTTAAAGTTGCCAAATTTCACTTGTTATATTTATAAAAGCCCTCACCTGAGGACAGCCCAAGTTTGCCTTCATCGATATATCGTTTAAGCATTTTTTCCATACCTTTGAAATTGTATGGTGCCAGGAATGAAGGAATCTTGACGTACATCTTCACAATATTATAGGCAGTTTTTAAACCGACTATATCAAAAATCTGGAACGGTCCTCTCGGAGAACCTGTCCCCAGTGTCCACGCCTTATCGATACTTTCCGGATCAGAGATCCCATTGACATAAAGATCCAAACCAGAGAAAAGCAGCGGAACCAGCATCGAGTTCAGCAGATAACCCGACTTTTCTTTGAGCACCGGAAGCGGAATCATCCGAATATCTTCTGCAAATGCGACGATCTGATCAAAGTAACTTTGATCTGTTTTTGCCTGAGCCATAATCTCGGCAGTATTGTTCTTCCAGATGAAATTGGCAAAGTGAAGCGCGAGGTACTTCTCCGGTCTGCCAGTATGATTAGCAAATTTCGAAGGCAGCAACGTAGAAGAGTTTGTAACGATAATGGTTTTTTCAGGCAGAAATGGCGCAAGTTTCTTGTAAAATGCAATCTTTTCAGTCGGATTTTCAGCCATGGTTTCAATCACCAAATCAGCATCTTCCACCGCTTTTTTCATATCCAGCTCAAGTTTTATCTCGGAATATGCCTTTTTCGACTTTTGCCAAACACGCTTCTTTATCGAAAGTTTCGTAATCAGCAATACCCTTTGCCCAAACGGCGGGTGTTTTTCCTTCCGGTGTATCCATTTTAATAATTGTTTCTGAATAAACCGTTTTGAGGTTATCCAACTTTGGCTGAGCACGTTTGATACTATCTTCGCTTCGTAACCATATTGTCACATTGAATCCGCAATAGGCAGCCTGAAAAGCGATTTGACTTCCCAAGACGCCGCCACCGGCTACAACTACGTTGTGTATTTGCATTCCGTATCTTGCCTTCCTTTTTCTGAATTTGTTTAATTACCCCCGTCATTATACAGCAGAAGAACGGGACGCATCAGGGCGGCAGTCTTTAAAATACATTTTATTTTTTTATTCATTTACCAAACGTTTTCAAATATTTTTATATGCTTACTACCAAATGGCGGAGCACATTCTTATCAAAGCTTTACCCCCCATAAAAAAGGTGTTGCCGGAAAAACACCGACGCTAAAATACAGTATCCGGGTGCTTGATAAAATACCCGCCAGCCGGCTTAATAAACGCCATTCCAGCAGTGTTTCCCACAGCACCATATAATTTTCAACCCGCACATCTTGCTGAAAACTTTTTATATTCATTAATCTATAAGTCCGGATCTCAGGCACGCAGGTCTGAATGCAAATTACCAAAATTGTCGTTATGATGGAGGCTATTTTGCAGATTGCAAAGGAACGAGAACCATGATCCAGTAATATAAATCCCCTGATCAACAAAAATCCCGTTCATAATTACGTACGCACGAGACAGAGAAGCAAAATGTTTTATTGAGGCAGGAAAAAAAGATCAGGATTTATCCGTGGAAGGATTTCTGCCCGACAACGCATCACTGCGCAGCAGTTCCTGAATCCGTGGCAGCGACTGACTGGAAAAGGTCTTCAGCAGCTTCCGTGCAATCCGCGGCAGCACTTTACCGTGGTTCGGTTTTTCAAGTTGTTGCCGAACAAAAAAAGATGCCTCAGTCTGTGAGCGGTTCAGCAGCAGCTGCAATATTTCGGTCAACTCGGATTGCAACTCACTGCCGGCTTTGGGCAAGAGGTCTTCCAACGTCTGAAATACCGCAGGGAGATTAATAAAAGCCGGGTCTTCCAACAAAAAGAAGATCATTTCCAAACCAATGATCTGATCACGCAGGTTAGGAACTGCACACCATTCCTGTGCCCGCCGCAGCAATTTCTCCGGCTCTTTCTGACGCAACTGGGCAGCTGCATTCCGAATCAAAAGTCGGACTTCAGCGACTTCCAAATCCTCACGGGACCAGTTGATAATCCTCTCAAAAACCGCATCCGCAAACTCCAGCGGGAGTTGAGCCAGCATGCGGGCAGCAACGGTCTGCTTCTCAAGGCCACCCTGCTGCCACAGCGTCTCGCTGAGCCTTAATGCAGCATACGGCTGCTCACGGATCGTTGGATTAAGCGCCAGTTCCAGTTCGCGGAGCACTAGCTGGGGAACGCGCAATTCAGACGTCTGATAACCTGAAAGAACGCCATAGCCTGGACGAAAGGAGAGCGTTTCGTATTTTTCCATTAATTGCGAAAGCCTGCTCTGAAACTCTTCCGGATCGGTGAATTTCCAGAGCAGGCTGTTAATTTCTTTTCGCAACTCAAGCAGATTGACGGCAGACATTGTTAAAAATCGGTTTTGTTGCTGGTCAGAAACGCATCGTTTCCGATCGGCGCTTAAAGCAGAGATCAATAAGCTTTGGAAAAATAGATGCGGTCAGTAGCATCCGCCCCGCAATAAACGCACTTTCCATGATCCTCATGCTGCTTTTCAAGCGGCATACAGCGGGTAGTCGCTTTGGTCTCCTCTTTGATCTTTGCCTCACACTCGCGCGACCCGCACCACCAACTATACGCCCAGCCGCTCTCGACGATTTTCTTCAGATCATCGTAAGTATTAGCCGGATGGATATTGGCATCGCGGAATTCGGTTGCGCGTTGCAACAACGCAGCCTGGATTGTATCCAACAACTCTTGCACCTGAGGTGCCAGGTTCTCCTGTTTCAGGAAAGATTTTCCCGGTTTGCCGGGCATATCGCGCCGGGCAGCCATTACAGAATGTTTTTCCACATCCTTGGGTCCGATTTCCAGCCGCAGCGGCACACCTCGCAGTTCCCATTCGTGATATTTATATCCGGGAGTCAGTTCCGTCCGATCATCCAGTTTAACGCGGAAAGATTTCAACTGACCCATCACGTTGGACACACATTCCATCACACGCGACCGTTCCTCGTCATTTTTATAAATCGGAACAACCACAACCTGATAAGGCGCCAGCCGCGGCGGCAGAATCAGCCCATTATCATCGCCGTGAGTCATGATAATTGCCCCAACAAAGCGGGTAGAGAGACCCCAAGAGGTCGTCCAGCAATGCTGCAGCGTGTTGTTTTGGTCCAGATACTTGATATCAAACGCCTTGGCGAATTTCTGTCCAAGATAGTGACTGGTACCAGCCTGCAACGCTTTAGTATCGCCCATCATCGCTTCGATCGAATACGTGTCAACCGCCCCGGCAAATCGCTCAGTTTCGCTCTTCACACCACGAATCACTGGCACAGCAGCTTCATTAATGGCGAAATCGGCATAAACATCCAGCATTCGCAAGGTTTCTTCCTGCGCCTCCTCAGCAGTGGCATGAGCGGTATGTCCCTCCTGCCAATAGAACTCGAGCGTTCGCAGGAACAGGCGGGTGCGCATTTCCCAGCGAACCACGTTCGCCCATTGGTTGATCAAAACCGGCAGGTCACGATAGCTCTTGATCCATTTTGCATACATGTATCCGATGATCGTTTCGGATGTCGGACGGATCACCAGCGGTTCTTCCAGCTGCTGACCGCCGCCGATGGTGACTACGGCCAGTTCCGGAGAAAATCCTTCCACATGCTCTTTCTCTTTTTCAAAAAAAGATTTTGGAATCAGCATCGGGAAAGCAGCATTGACATGCCCGGTCGCTTTAAAGCGATCATCCAGCGCTTTCTGCATATTTTCCCACAACGCCCACCCGTACGGTTTGACAACCATACAGCCGCGAACCGGAGAATAATCCGCCAGATCAGCCCGTAAAACAAGCTGGTTATACCATTCAGAGTAGTTTTCCGCCCGAGGCGTTAATTTTTCATCTGCCATATTCGTTGTCTCTTTTCATCTGTGATCGGGAAAAGGATTGCCCCGTTATTCTTTCTTCTGATCCGGATCAAGCACGCCCAGCGCAAAACCAGCAGCCCGCCGCTGTTCAGCCTGCCATCCATCCGCATAGACCATCATCCGCAGATGATTCAGACAGTGTCGCTGTTCATCCGCAGAAATCGAAAGGAATGATTCTATGATTTCTGCCTTGTTTTCGGACAAAATCCCATTCCAGAATATTTCCAGTTCGTTTCTTTCTTGTTCCATCATAATTTCTGATCGCTGCTGGGAGTATTTTACCATCCCTTGCCAACTTTCCATCGACTTCTGCGTATAATTTTTATAATGAGTGATGACGCGATCCTTTTGTATCAGGAAACGCTGAATGGAGGAAGAATGACAATCAAAGAAGATGGCTATGGATTGGTATTATCCGGTGGCGGGACAAAAGGATCCTATGAAGTAGGCGCCTGGAAAGCGCTGCGTGAAATGCAGATTCCAATCCGGGGGATTGTCGGAAGTTCCATCGGTGCGCTGAATGCCGCCATGTTTTTACAGAAAGATCCTGACCTGGCGGAATCCGTTTACAACAACATTCAGATGAGCGATATTTTAGATGTCGGAGAATCAATCGACCCTTCTAAAAACCTGCTCGATTCGTCTAACCTGCATGGACTCGCCAAAGCTTTTTGGCGAGAAAAAGGCGGAATCAGCAACGCACAATTGAAATCACTTATTATGGAATACATCGACGTCAACGCAATTTACGAATCACCGATTGAATTTGGCATGATGTCTTTTTCGATTGACGATTTGACACCCGTTGCGGTTTTCAAGGAGGACATCCCGCGCGTTGAGCTGATCAATTACTTAACCGCTTCAGCAAATTTTCCAATTTTCAAACCGGAACAACTAAAGGGGAAACGCCTGGTTGACGGGGGCGTTTATGACAACGCTCCGGTTAATATGCTGATTTCCAAGGGATATCGCAAGATGATCGTAATTGATATCGGCGGTCTGGGTATCCACCGGAAAGTGAGTGATACGGAAGGTATTTATATTAAGAAGATACGCTGCGACGAATCGCTTGGCGGCACTTTTGATTTTGATTCTGAACGGATTGAACGGAACATCCAACTGGGCTATCTGGACACGCTGAAAGCGTTTCAGCGGCTGCAGGGGCATTACTATTATTTTGATATCAATTATTTCAACAAACTGCTGGAAAATTTCAATCTGGTTGAAATCTATGGCTTGGAAATGGCAGCCAAACTTTACGGTATCGAACACCTTCGGATAATCCGCGAAGATCATTTTCTGGAACAGATTTTGAAAAGACATTGCACCGCCCGCGCAAAGCTGCAAAAAATCTGGAAGACAGGGCTGATCGCCAATATTCTGAAGAGTCCGCGCCAGATTGTAAAGTTGGTAGAGAGTGGCATGGGCATTGTCTGGATTGAAGATCTTCTGCGCTCCTGGCCTGCTCAGGATTGGACGCAATTGCGGCGCTTTTTTGAAGATTACACTTTGGCAGCCAGTGCCATGATCGAGTTAGAACACTACCTGGACAATCAAAATTTATATAAAAAAAATAAAAATTATTCTTCCTGAAAAATGGAGGTTGTCAACTAGAAATCTAGCGATTGGCTGATCTTCAATCAGCCATCGTCATTGAAACGGACATGTATGCAAATCAACCGGCTGTTCGAAATTGTATATATCCTGCTGAACCAGAAAGAGACCACCGCGGCGGTACTGGCGGAAAAACTGGAGGTCTCACCACGAACCATCTATCGCGACATCGAGACGCTATGTCTGGCAGGTATCCCAATCTATACGACCCAGGGACGCGGCGGGGGAATTGCGCTTCTGGAACATTTTGTCCTCAACAAATCGTTGATTTCTGAAACGGAACAGCAACAAATCCTGATGGCGCTGCAAGGGCTGCGCGCAACCCGGATGAATGATGACGATGAGACGCTGCAAAAAATCCAACGGCTTTTTGGGAAAGAGGACCTGGACTGGGTTGAAGTGGATTTCAGCGGCTGGGGACGGCCCGAGGCGGAAAAAGACACTTTTAATGAATTGAAACAAGCCATCTGGTCCCGCAGAATTGTTTCATTTCGCTACCTCAATTCTCTGGGACAGCAATCCAGCCGGACAGTCGAACCGCTGAAACTCGTCTTTAAGGGATCTGGCTGGTACTTATATGGATTCTGCCGCGCAAGAATGGATAGCCGTTTTTTCAGACTGACCCGGATCAGCCAACTGACAGCCGGCTCCGAAGTATTCGAGCGCACTGCACCGCGAAAGCTGTTCCCGGATCGGGCGTCTGAGTTCACCGGTCCGCAAGTCAAGCTGCGGCTAAAACTGGATGCTGCCAGCCGCTTTCGTGTATATGACGAGTTTCCGGACGGCATCACACAAAATCCAGATGGGTCCTTCCTGGTTCAGTTGCAGATGCCCGCAGGAGAATGGCTGATCGGCTATCTGCTGACCTTCGGGTCTCAGCTTGAGGTGCTTGAACCGCCCGAAATTCGGGAAGAGCTGGCGCAAATTTCCAGAAAAATCAACCTGATTTACAAAACATGACATCCTGTTGTCATATTTCATCGTGTATGCTGTAAAAAGGTTATAAAAAGGGAGCGTATCACCGAATGAAAATGCCAAAAAAGATTGACCCGCGGTTTCTTGCACCGTGCGGAGTAAACTGCCTGACATGTCTGGCACACTTGCGAGAAAAGAAAAGCTGCGCCGGTTGTTTGTTCGATAACGCTCAAAAGCCGAAACATTGTCTTTCGTGCGCCCGAAAAGAATGCGCATTTCAACGCGGATTTCAACATTGCTTTGAATGTGAAAAGTTCCCTTGTCAGCGGATTAAGAGCCTCAACAAAACGTATACGCAGAAATATCAGGTTGACTTATTTGAGAACAGTCAAACGGCAAAAGAAATTGGGGTTGAAGCGTTCCTGCTGACTGAACAGGAACGCTGGCGCTGCCCGCGCTGCGGCGGCGTCATTTGTCAACATACGCAAAGCTGCAGTGAATGTGGTGTCATATCAGAAAACAAGGAAGTTGAAGATGGATGACAAGACTATTTTGAAACAGTTTTATCAGGCAAAAACCGAACCGAAAATGGTTGATATTCCTGAATTTCCATTCATCATGATATACGGCAAAGGAAATCCGAATGAGCCGGATGGCGAATACACAAAAGCAGTCGGTCTGCTTTATTCGCTGTCTTACACCATCCGGATGAGCCCGAAAAGCGGAACCGCTTTGAGAGGATACTTTGAATATAAGGTCTCCGCACTGGAGGGACTGTGGAACGAACCGGATTATCCGGAAACCGGTTCACTAAACAAGGATAAGCTGGTCTGGATTGCCATGATCCGTCAGCCACAATTCGTTGATCAGTCAATCTTCGACTGGGCCTGTGAATCCGTTCGCCAAAAGAAAGGGATGGATTCTTCCATTGCAAGGCTCGAACGATACACCGAAGGGCAATGTGTCCAGTGCCTGCATGTCGGGCCTTATGACGCGGAGCCGGCAACATTTGAAAAAATGGAGCGCTATATTCGGGATAACGGGTTGGAGAAACAATTGATCGAAAATCAGTTTCATCACCGCGAAATTTATCTTTCCGATCCACGCCGAACGGTGCCCGAGAAATTGAAGACAATCCTGCGCCTGTCGGTCCGTCAAGTTTCAGATTGAGATGAGGACAGGCAATTCATGCAGGTTGGATTTGCCCTTTTTTCTGTAATTAAAACGCGGTGATGGCATCCGTCCGACGGTTATGCAATCTCTAATCGCTGTAGCTTCCTTATCGCTTTCGCTCAGGGACGCTACGCAGTTCGTGCGTCGCCGGCACATCATCGCCTCTACAACAACATCACCAATTCCTGGAGCAGCGTCCCCTCAGCAATTCCCGCTGTAGACATGCATCAGATTTCCACGGGCAATTTCAACCAAGCGATAAATTTTTTCAACCGGCGTCGGCGGCAGATCCATCCGCTGGAAATGCGGGAAGAAGCGCGAAATATGATAAGGTATTTCGGGGCTGATACCTGTCAGCCAGCTTGAGAGCGCCTCCATTTCCGCGTCACTGTCATTTTCTCCCGGCAGAATCAACGTTGTCACTTCCACATGGCAGCTTTCTGCAGCGATACGGATTGTACGCTTGACAGACGCCAGATCCCCTCTCAACCGATCATAAAAAGACTGGCTGAAACTTTTCAGGTCAACGTTCATCGCGTCAATCCAGGGCAGCAGCTTCCGCAGCGGTGCTTCTTCCACGGTTCCGTTTGTAACCAGCACATTTTTCAGCCCTTCCGCATGCGCCAGTTTTGCACAATCCATCACATATTCAAAGCTGATGAGCGGTTCATTATAGGTATAGGCGATACCGATGTTGCCGCGTTCTGTGAGCGATGCCGCTTCCCGTACCAGATCAGCGGGCGAAACAGTATGTGACGGAATGCGGGTGGTCGTCTGCGAGATATCGCTGTTCTGACAAAAAGCGCAATGCAGATTGCAGCCATAACTGCCGACTGAGAAAATCAGACTGCCTGGATGGAAGTGATAGAGCGGCTTTTTTTCAATCGGGTCAAGTCCGACCGCAGTAATCTTGCCGTAATTGTCGCAGATGACCTTGCCGCCCACATTTTTTCGCGCACCGCAAAATCCCAGCTGTCCTTCCGTCAGCGAGCAACGGTGAAAACAAATTTCACAAGTCGCTTTCATTCGTGCCTCACAACTTCGAATCGTTCGAGCTGAACCGCCTCATGGCTGGAGATGCCCGCTTTTCGGCGGGCGATTTCGACCTGCGCCTTAACTGTTTCAACGCCCTCAATGTTGGGCAGCAGCAGTCCGCGCCGATATCCGCTGGAAACGATCACGCCATAACGTTTTACATCCAGCTGATCAATGGAATCAATCCGTTCCGGGGGAGAAAGAACATCGACACTGACCGTCAGATCTTTTAATTCAGACGGACTGACAGGCGGGAAACGCGGATCCTGTGTGCCGGAAGAAACCGCGTTCCGAATAATTTCATCCGCCAGCGACGCGGTAACCGGTTCGATCGTGCCAATGCAGCCGCGCAATTCTCCGCCCTTCTTCAGCGTCACAAACGCGCCTGCCCGACGCTGCGTCATTTCTTCCGGCAGATCGTCCGGGCGGGGCAGATAGTTGCCCGTCCGCAAAAAATGGGACAGGGAATTGGTTGCAAGTTGCACATATGGATCGGCAGCGCTTTCGGCTGCAGCCTTCACTAAAAAACGACGTGCAGGGTCTTCTCCGGTAATCGTGAAAGTACCGACAGCATATCCAACGCCAAACGGGCCTTCATAAGAAAGCAGTTTGGGATCAATGGCTTTGCCATCCAGTGCACCTGCCAGGATCAACAAAGAACGGTAACCGCATTCACCCGCTTTATCGCACAAATCCGGCGGCAGATTCAGCAGTTTGCCAAAATCCCCTTTTTGGATGATTCCGGTGACAGCAGCGTCAAACAACGGGCCTTCTTTGACGAAACCATAGGGCCCGTCGCTCTTCAGGCGGTGCGAGAGGTCTCCGCTGGCAATCATGACCACCTTGCGGTTCAGGTTCTCAGCCGTCGCAGCAATCTGTCTGCCAAAAGCGTAATGTGTGGCGGGAGAAAGCCCCGCCAAGCCTGTCCGCACCACTTTTGGAAAAGGTTTGTTAGGCTGCCAGGCGTTTTTCAGGAACCAAAGCGGAATTAACGTAGCATGATCAAGCTGCGGATTGCGCTCACCCGCCATTCCTGCCGGAATGCCGGCAGCGCGGACATTTTCTGTTAATGTCTCGGCAAATACCACGTCGTAATCTACTGTAACGGCAACCTCACCCGCCTGAAATTGAGCAAAATTTCCGCTTGCACTGCTGCCGGGCGAGATATGAATGAAATCAGCATACATCGCTGAATGCGGTGAAGCGATAACGACTGTTTCCGGTTCCAATGCGGCAATTTCTGCGCTGACTTGTTTAAAACTGCCGATCGTTTTTTGAATTTTTCGTTCCTCCCCGCGCCCCACAGCAGGGATGATCAGCGGCGGATGCGGAAGGATGTAAGCTTTTATGACGGACATTAAAACTCCTTTCTACTTGAAGAAGCGTTTAAGAAACTTTAGCTTCTTTTCAGAATAAGGCGGATAACGAAACGGGAAATCAATTTTTTGCGCTCCCGCGAATATGCTTTTATCATAAGAAAAAGTCCGGAAAGAGGCTTCGCCATGGTATCTGCCCATCCCGCTTTCACCAACTCCGCCAAACGGCAAATGAAGGTTGGAAATTTGGACAACGCTATCGTTCACACAGGCGCTGCCAAAGGGTAAGGCCGAAAGCGCTTTTTGCTGATGACTGCGCTCTTGAGAAAAGATGTAAAGAGCCAGCGGACGCGGGCGTTCCGCGAGCGCTGCGATCATCTTATCAAAACTTTCATAAGTCAGCACCGGAAAGATCGGACCAAAAATCTCCTCCGTCATCACCGGCGCGTCCCAGCGGACCTGATCCAGAATCATCGGCATAAAGGTGCGCGTTTGGGGATCGTTCTTTCCGCTCCAGCGGATATGTTCTCCGGCAGCCAGCTGTTCCAATCGGCTGAAATGGTGATCATTGATGATCCGCGGAAAATTTCCCGGCCCAAGGTCACGCAAATAAGTTTCAATAGCCTGAATCAAAGCCTGAACCAGCGATTCTTTAATGGCGCTATCCACGATTATGAAATCAGGTGCGATGCAAGTCTGCCCAGCGTTAAGTAGTTTGCCAAAAACGATGCGACGCGCTGCCAGCTTTAGATCAGCGCTCGCATCCACTATGCAGGGACTTTTTCCGCCGAGTTCAAGCGTCAATGGTGTCAAATTCCGGGCACAGGCTTCCATTACAGCCCTGCCAACATGGGTACTGCCGGTAAAAAAGACATAGTCAAAACGCTGCTCGAGCAGTGCGCTGTTTTCAGCACGTCCGCCCTCCACAACATAGATCAATTCAGGCGGGAAATTCTCACCGATCATCTTCGCCAGCAGATGGCTGGTTGCCGGCGCGTCCGCGGCAGGTTTCAGGATAACCGTGTTGCCCGCGGCAATGGCGCCGATCAGCGGGACCATGCACAGTTGAAATGGATAGTTCCAGGGTGCCATGATCAGCACGGAGCCGTATGAGGTGGCGATCCGATAGCTTTTTGCCGGGAAAAGGGATAAAGGGGTCGGAACGCCTGTCCGCCGAGACAGTTTTTTGAGATTCCGAAGAAAGAAAGTTATTTCATTCAGGACAATCCCAATTTCGGCGAGAAAGCTTTCCGCCTCGGATTTATGCAAATCATTACGTAACGCCGCGGCAATCGCCTGCTCATTCGTGCGAACCAGCCGGTGCAGCTCTTTAAGGGTATCCAGCCGAAATTTGAGCGAAAATGGGTGATTTTCCGAGAAAAATACGCGTTGCTTTGAAAGGATTGTTGACAGTTCCATTCTATCCTTCCTTTTGAATGTTGAGACTTATTGATAATTTACATTATACGCTCAAACGCAGGAGATAATGCAGCAGCGGGAACGATGTCCGAGCGCAGCGCAGGATGACTCGCCCGTTCGATGGAGAAATTCGCAAATCACATTGCAAATCGCCGAATTTTCAAATCAGCCAAAAGTAAGAAAACAACTTCTCCGATATCTTGACAGAGATTTTACAGAATCAGCCAAATAATTATGGTTCAAACCCGATAAAATTCTTCAGGAACGTGATGCCGCGCGCCGGTATAATTGATACAATACATTACAGCTTCCAAATAGAAGACTGACAAGCACTCAGCAGACAGGCATTCATGGGACAAACGGCAATTTGGGCACACCGCGGCGCTTCGGGAACAGAAATTGAAAACACGCTGGACGCGTTTGAGCTCGCACTCGAACAACAGGCGGACGGGCTGGAACTGGACGTTCATCTCAGCGCGGACAACCGGCTGATCGTAACGCACGACGAAAATACCAGTCGGGTGACAGGTGAGGATGCTTGGATCAAAGATTTGTCCGCTGATAAAATCCGGCAGATGAACTTCGGAGCTTTTCAATCCGTGTCAACGCATACACCGGCTCCATTCCTTGAAGAAGTACTGGAACTAATCCGCAATCGCGATGTGACGCTGAACATTGAGCTCAAAAATTCAATTGTTCCTTACCCTGGTATGGAAGAACGTGTTCTTGCAGCGGTGAAATCATTCGGCCTGCAAGAGCGTGTGATCTACTCATCTTTCAATCACGACTCAATGGAGAAAATCCGGGGTGTCGATGCGCTGGCAAAAACCGGGTTGTTGTTTACAAAACCAGGCTGGCGCCCCTGGAAGAAAGCGCTGCGGTTAAAAGCACAGGCATTGCACCCTTATTATAAAAACCTGATGAACCCTTGTTTCATGGATCGCTGCCGCGCAGCAGGGCTGGCAGTGAACGTCTGGACTGTTAATTCTGAAGCGGTTATCCGTTTTGCACTGCAAAAACGATGCAGCGCGCCGTCACCAATGATCCGCATATCGCGGCTGGCGCCCGCGATGCGTATCAATCTGAAATGAATTGAAAGGGGAAATCTCAATGGAGCAAAAAGGAACCACTGAAAATGAAACTGAATTACGGCAAAACCATGCTGATCGATTTGGCTTTTTCGCCTTTCGCTGCTGTGGTCGCTTTATAACAGTTTTGTCCTCTGATTCTGAGGGATTTCATCGGATCAACGGCTGTCATCGGCACAGTCATGACGATTGACAACTTCTTTGGCGTAATTTTCCAGCCATTATTCGGTTCGCTGAGCGATAGAACCCACACACGAATCGGTAAAAGGATGCCATTCTGATAGGTGCGCCCCTTTGCGGGTTGCTGTTTGCGCTGATCCCGCGCATGACGACAGTGTTTGCCCTGATGGCTGTGGTGATCATCTTCAACTTCATCATGTCTGTCTGGCGTGCACCGATGATCGCGCTGATGCCTGATCTAACGCCGGACCGCCTGCGCAGCAAGGCGAACGGGATCATCAATCTGATGGGCGGAATCGCTTCGATCATAGCCTTTCTGGTTGGCGGCAGACTGGCAGATGCTTACGGCAGAAACGCGACGTTCATAATGGGCGCGCTGCTGCTGCTGGCTGTAATTATTTTGCCGAGCTTTGTAAAGAAAAGACAGTTCCCCGCAGCAGCCGCCGCTGAAAAGCGTTCGATGGCGGACTGGAGCCTTCCGTAAATTAGCGGATGATCAACGCAAAAGCCTGTTATTTTTGTTGCTGGCAATCTTCTGGTTCTGCGCTTTCAATGCTGTGGAAACTTTCTTCACCAGTTTTGCTACCGTTTCACTGGATATGACGGACGGACAAGCGGCTATGTTGCTGGCGTTCTTCTCCGTCTCGTTCGTCGCGTTCGCTGTACCGGCGGAATCATCGGCGGTAAAATCGGCCGAAAAAGACCATCCTGATCGGATTGACCGGACTGGTCGTTGTATTCATTCCGATGATCTCTGCGCATAGCTTACTATTGATCCGCGGATTGCTGCTGCTCGGCGGTTTCTTGGGCATTGATCAATATCAACTCCCTGCCAATGGTGTTAGAACTGGCAAAATGAGAACGAGCTGGGAACGTTCACCGGCTATTATTTTTTCGTTCAGTGCGGCAATCGTCAGTCCGCTAATCCTGTTCGGTGATCCGGGACTTGACCCATACCTTTAGCAGCCTGTTTGGTATGCGCCGCTCTGTTTCGCTGGCGCTGCTCCGTATTCTGCGCGTCCGGCATGGGGAGAAGGCGACGACAGAATAGTTCCATAATGGGGAGCCCATCCTAATCGCTTCGCTCAGAGACGCAAGCAGTAAATTGCCTCTACTGATATAAATAAAAAATGTACAGAGGACATCCTCTTATCGTTTTTCGCTACCTTTCACCGCCCCGGCACTCAGAGAAGTAACCAACATGTTCTGGGTGATGACGAAAAAGATCACGAACGGGATCGCAATAATCAACGCTCCGGCACAAAGCATTTTTGCAAATTCATTCTTCCGGTCGGTAACAACCGAACAAACCCAATGCCAGCGTCTGATTCGCGCTTGAACGCAGGATCATCTTGGAAAAGATGAACTCCATCCGTGGGCCGGTAAAGCTGGTGATCCCGAGAAAAATGATGATCGGTTTTGCCAGCGGCAGGATGATCTGGAAAAACGTGCGCGCGTTACTGGCGCCGTCAATCCGGGCGGCTTCGTCCAGACTGCGGGGAATTGAATCCACATAACTTTTCACCAGCCAGGTGTTGTACGGGATATTACCCGCCAGATAAATCAGCACCATGCCCCAAAGCGTGTCCAGCCCGCCAATCCGCAGCAAAATGACATAGATTGCAACCATGCCGACGAATGACGGAAAGATCTGAAGAATCAACAGCGACAGCATCATCCCTTTTGAATGGAAAGCGAAAGCGCGAGAACACATAGGCAGAGATGGCGCAGACCAGGATCGTTGAGATGGACGTCCCGGCAGCGATCAGGAATGTATTGCGGAACCACAACGGATAATTGGTGGCGGTAAACAGCCCGCGATAGTGATCCAGCGCGACGCCGTCGCCAAACGGAATGATACTCAGCGATGAGATCGAGTTTCCTGGAGAAAAAGCAGCGCCGACAAAGGTAAACGAGCGGATAAAGTACAACCAGCGAAATCAGGATCAGAAAAAAGAAAAAATGATCGTCGCATTTAACCGACGAAAAATTTCTCGCGCCCGATTTTTTGTTTTACATTTCATATTGTCATCACAAAGCTCCTTCCTTATAAGACTTCGTTCGTCTGAAATTGTAGACGGCAAAGGGAGCCAGCACCAGAAAGATGCAAACCGCACAGACGCATAATTGTATTTGAGCAGCGTAATTGCGGTTTGTAGATCCAGGACCATAATGTCCGTCCCACGGGCACTGGTCACAGTGGAATCCGCCACAATCGGATTTCCGCCGGTGAGGAAGAAAATTGCGCCGAAATTATTGATATTGAAGGTAAACGACATGATGATCAAAGGCATCGTCTGGTAAAGCACTTGCGGCAAGGTGATAAATCGAAAAGTCTGTACCTTGCTGGCGCCGTCAATCTCAGAAGCCTCAAACTGGTCTTTGCCAATCGAGGTCATGGTACCCATGGTCAGCAGCATAAAATAGGGAAACCCTGCCCAGAGATTAACCAGAATGCACATAAACTTCGCAAGCGTGGGCTCGCTCAGCCAGGGAATGATCGCATCTTTACTGATGACCCCCAGCGCAATCAACGTCCGGTTAATCGTGCCGAATGATCCGTTTAGCAGGTTATTCCAAATTAACATCGAAACCACAGTCGGTATCGCATAGGGGAGAATAAACAGCGAACGGAACAGCGGTTTAATCTTTATCTTACTTTCTTGCAGAATAACAGCCATGATAATTCCGCCGGCATAACAGGTGAAAGTCGCCAGCGTTGCCCAGACCAGCGTCCAGACTGCTACTCTGCCAAGCGCTCCTGTCCAGGTGGCATCGCCGCCAAACAACGCTCGGAAATTATCCAGACCAACCCAGTCGACCGTATTATTGGGAGGAATGTTTTTCGGCGCTGAATAATTGGTAAAAGCGACACAGGCGGAAAATACCAGCGGCACGATCACAAAAAAGACAACCAGCAGAATCGATGGCATCAGGCCGACAATCGGGAACGCCTTGTTTCCAAGTTCACTTAATATATTTTCACGTTTTGTCTTTCTCCCCATCACATAGAATTCTTTGTAATCAGATAAAGCGCTTTTGACAGAGAGATAATAAATCAGGATAAAAATGAAAACGACCGCGAGTGTCATGATCCCGTCAATCATCATGAACATGGAGTGGTCACGCTGGATCATCGGCAAGTTAGGTTTCGGGTCTCCAAGTGTAATCAACCCGGCAATCTTCCGCAAGGTACCAGGCAGAAAGATCAGAAATAACACTTCTATTCCCGCGAACAACAACCCTTTCAGCGTATCTCTCAGAAACAGAAGATGTCCCAGTCCCATAAAGAGCAAAGAAGAGAGCAGAATTTTGGATTTGGATGAACCATCCGGATGGATTGTGGTGAATGCCATAATCGCTCCTTTCAAGTGGTCCGAATGAACAAAAATGATCGAGAAAGAAAAGAAAGGATCCCCTCTAAACTACGGAAGGGATCCTTGAACGAATAACCGATTATTCCTGTACAGAGCTGACAATTGCGGAGTCCAGCGCTTTCAGTTCAGCTTCAACGTCCGCGCCATCCCAAATATTCGACGCAGCTGCACCGGCTGATTCCCAAAAGGCGCCCATCTGCGGAACAGAGGGCATCGGGAAGGCATATTCCAGCTGTTTGATAAAGCCCTGAGAAATTTCGCTGTCAACCGGCAGTGCGATCGAAGGCAGCGCACCTGTAATTTCATAGCGCAGTTTCTGCATCTCTTCCGAGAGCAGGAATTCAGCGAACTTTGCTGCTTCTTCCGGATGATTCGAGTAGGCAGATACAAACAATCCGCGCGTCCCGGAGAAAGATGCAGATGGATCCTTGCCATCCAGCGACGGCAGCGTGGTCACACCAAAATCAATACCGGCACTGGTAAAGCTGCCGACATTCCACGGACCGGAAATATGCATCGCGGCTTTGCCAGCGGAAAAAGCGCCGTCCGCAGTAGCGGTGTTGGCATCCGCCGCAGCCAGCGGCAACACTTCGCGCAATCCCTGGAAAATCTTCATCCCGGCTATTGCGTCAGGCGACGCCAGATAAGAGGATGAGACATCCGCTCCGGAAGGTCCAAACAGCCGGTTTCCGTTCATCGTCGTGAACAGGATAGTGTAATACATATTTCCGACATCCATTACAAGGCCGTATTTTTCCGGATTCCCTTTGTTGAACTCCGCCACCCAAGTCTTCATCGCTTCCCAGGAAGTCGGAACCTCTTCCGCTTTCACCAGCGCTTTGTTGTAATAGAGTCCATAAGTCTCCGCCGATGTTGGATAACCATACATGGTTCCATCATAGGTCAGAGCCAACGCAGTAGAAGGAAGGATCATATCGCGGACTTTCGCTTCATCAACCGTCGGCAAAACATGTCCACCGACAACCATTTCACCCAGTTTGTCATGGCCGGCAGCGAACAGATCCGGGCCAATGCCAGCCGGACCATCCAATGCGATCTGATTCGGCGCATCAACATTTTCGACATTGACGAATTCAACTGTTACGTTCGGATTGGCCTTTGCGTATGCTTCCCCTGCTTGCTTGATCCATTCGTCAGGACCGAGGACAGACTCCCAGACAACCAGCTTGATGGAATCAGCAGCCAAAACCGGTGCCGCTGAAAGAAACAGCGTACCAATCAGGACAAGAATTATTACGAAAGAAAACAGTTTTTTCATTTGAGATTCCTTTCAAAAAAATAATAGTCAGGCAACTTTCATGATCTCTGCAACTCATTGTGCGCTAAAAGCGCTTTGACCAAAAACATCAATGATCCGTATAAAAAATTATATATTGTTTTCAATAAAATTGTGTGTTTTTTTGCAGAAAAACAGAGAAGATACCGAAATAATCCACCGAACAAAGGAAGCGGAAACCGGTCACGCAAGAAAGCAGCTACCGGAATGATAGAAATACTGTGGATGCAATTTGAAGGAATAAAACGATTGGTACGCCAAATTTAAATGCCGCGTGCCGGGTCTTGTGGCGGAACAGCAACATGCCGCAAAAAGCTCCCGCGGCACCGCCTGCCAGCGTAAACGCCCACAGTGTTTTCTCCGGAATGCGCCAGCGTTCTCTCTGTGCTTTCCATTTGTCAATACCGAACAACAAAAAAGCAGCCAAACTGATCGCTGTCAGGTAAACGAAAAAAATGCTTGAAAATTCTGTCAAAAACTGTTCCTTTTCCTATAAAAAAATACCAATTTCATTTTAATCCGCCTTCTCGCCAAAATCAAACCAATGCCAGGTCTTATTGACAGAACCAACCAGCATTAACATAACAGGAACCTCAGTCAAAATACCAACGGTACTCACCAGAACCACCGGCGAAGAATAGCTTCTCCCTGAAAAGAGAGGATTATCACCAGCGTCAACAGTAGCCTCACTGGCGTGATCTTTTCGAATTTGGGGATAAATTCATCGTTGAAATACCGCTCTCCGCGCAAACGGATCAAAAAGTAACGGATGAGCGCGCTGCCGACCAAAGGTACGACAACAAAAATAACCGCTGAAATAAACAAGACGTCTAAAGGAACCTGGATATTCGTCATCCTATGCTGCACTGCCCGATGATGTAGAGATCTGCCAGATTCGGGGAATAAACCTGCGAAACACAATTGCAAAAAAAGAGGGTTGCCAGCCCGAACATCAAGAACGGTTTGACCAGCCGGCTGGTGACGGTAGAAATTAACAAGCCCCGAGTGTCGGCGCAGATTTTGATCAATTGAAAGTCAATTTTGAGCATCATCGGGTAAATCATCAGCCAGATCAAAATGGCGATCGGGATAGAAACTTGTTTATACACAAAATGTGCCAAAAATTCAGGGATTCCCGGTAAAAAGCAACCGATCAGAATGCCAGCGACCATGCACAACAAGTCCCAGACAGTCAGATTTTTTCAAAAAAGCTGATTGCGCCAGAATTATTCGCTCTCATGTAAACCTCATAAAAATTATTCGGATGCTCCTGTTGAAAGCTGCGCTACATACCGGTAATCCGACACTGAAAAAGATTGAAAAAATAACCGATCAGAATAATCCCCAACAATACGATTGAAAAAAAGATTACCAGCAGGCGCGGCTTGAGGACTTTTCGCAGCATCACAAGTGAAGGCAGCGATATGGCAGTGACAGCCATCATAAAAGCCAGAATCGTTCCCAGCCCCGCTCCCTGGAGGTAGAGACTTTCAGCAACCGGAATCGTGCCAAAGATGTCCGCATACATCGGCATGCCGATCAGCGCCGCCAGAATAACAGAAAAAGGGTTGTTTTTCCCAGTAACGATTCAACCCATTCCCTGGGATCAGATTGTGAATCAGCGCACCGATTAGCACGCCCAAGAGAATATAGGGAACAACCTGCCTGAACGTCGCGCTCATCCGCTCCCAGGCAAAAGAAATCCGTTCATGCGTTGTGATTTCCGGTCCAGCGGATTCGAGCTCTTGAATACCGGGAGTGATCGACTCAATCTGGTCTTCCAGCTGCAATTCTCGATGATCGCACCGCCGATAACTGCCAAAATCAGCCCGATGATCACATACAGGATGGCGACCCGAAAACCAAACACGCTCGAAAGCAACACCAGTGATCCAAGGTCCACCAGCGGTGATGAGATCAGAAAGGAAAAGGTCACCCCAACGGCAATCCGGCACTTGTAAAGCCGATAAAAATCGGGATGGAAGAACAGGAACAGAACGGGGTGACCGTTCCAAGCAGGGCGGATATTATGTTCGCCGGCAAGCCGCGGAAACGGCTGAGGATCCTCTTCGTCCTCTCCGGTGGAAAATAGCTTTGGATCCAAGAGATCAGGAAGATCAGCGTGCAAAGCAAAATGATGATCTTAATCGTGTCATAGATAAAAAACTGGAGGATCCCGCCCAAACGGGAGCGGAGGTCAATCCCAAGGCGGGAAATCAGCTTGCCAGTAAGTTCATTCAGCCATGCCATACCCAGTACCTGGCGCTGCAGAAAATCCCAAATGTTTTTGGCAGTATTCATACCATTTCTCAATATATCAAAATTTATTGATGTGTTATCTAAAAAATAACCGTCTCCGGTTACAATTGCTGCTTCTATATTACTCAACGCTTCTTTCGCACCCGCGGTTCACTGACAATAATTTGACTTTCTGATTCTTCGGGTCAATGCCCGCGGAAGTCACATCCATCAGCAGGCGAATCGCCCGTTCCCGTCCGCGCGGGCTGATCGAATAATGCATCCAGCGTCCATTTTTGCGCCGTGAAACAACCCCGGAAGCGACCAGAATTTTCATATGATGAGAGAGATTGGGCTGCCCGATCCCAAGCGTATCAATCAGCTGGCAGGCGCACAATTCACCACCGCGCAGCAAATCCAAAATCTTCAGCCGTTTTCATCCGAAAAGCCTTGAAAATGCCCGCGTTGGTCTCAAAGATACTAGTCTCTTTTTCATAACGAAATATATAAATTTATTCTTACAGATTCGGAAAAATTGTCAAGAGAAAATCCACATTATCAGGAAATCAATTTTATCAACACCTGCGCAGCCGCGGCCCATCAAATTCGCAGAAATATATCCCTTGCCAGTCCCAACTGGAGCCTGCCATCCTCAACCAGCAGGGTTTGAGAAAAACCCATCAACGACGCTTTCAGGTGTGCAGCCGAGTTTCTTCCATATGACGATAGTGATCCTCCCAGGGAATCACTTTATCCAATGCTTTGAGAAAATCATGCTGGACGTCCGGATCGGCATTCTCATTGATGGTGATACCGGCGGTGGTGTGTGGAATAAATACCTGACAAAGGCCTTCTGTGAACTGGTTTGAGCGAATCACATCCTGAACCTCTCTGCTGATATCGATCATTTGTGACCGGCTGACGCTGCGAAGCTGGAATTGGACGGCTCTCATGTTATTTTCTCCTTCAAAGAGTTTACGTAAATATACCTTGTTTTGAGGTGAAACTGAGGCAAGCCAGTTCTTTTTCACCACAATCAACTGTTGAACATATTCGATTGTAGTTCTCGTTCTATGGTCGAGCAGGCGCATTGTCCTGCGCTGCCCTTGGACATCTGCTACCCTACCGGTGATGGGTGTGTTTTTGAGGCGGGGCGCTTCTGCATGGCATTGATTCTAATCAACGCGCACATACCTGCTATCAGTTCTACGAAACATTATCAAGTGGCGAATCAATACAGCCACTGACACATCAAAATCAGCTATCACAGAGTAAAATAATTGCACTTCTATAAAAATCCAGCGGAGGAACACGATGAAAATTTTGGTCCTGAACGGCCCGAACCTGAACCTGCTCGGCATCCGCGAGCCGGAAATCTATGGACATACCACTTACGCGGATCTGGAACGCGATATCCAAACTTGGGCAGCAGAACTGGCGCTTGAAGTTGAGGTGTTCCAATCCAATCACGAAGGCATTTTAATCGATAAAATCCAGGCGGCTTATCAAAAAACGGATGGGATTCTGTTCAACCCGGCAGGATACACCATGACCAGCGTTGCCTTGCTGGATGCACTGAAAGCGGTTGGGATTCCCGCAGTCGAAATCCACATTTCCGACCTGAGCCAGCGGGAGAAGTTCCGCCAGTTTTCTTATATTCAGATGGCCTCTTTTGCCACAATCATGGGCGAGGGAATTCAGGGCTACCGCCACGGGCTGCAGCTGCTGAAAGACCACATCAACAGCAAAGCATAACTTCAGCCCAAAGCAGCTTTGGCGATATCCATCGCTGCTTTGGCATCCTTCCCATAATAGTCGGCGCCGATTGAGCGCGCGTACTCTTCCGTCAGCACCGCCCCGCCAACCATGATTTTACAGGGATTTCCCGCGGTTAAGGGCGGCAGCGCTTTCAGCTGTCGGATGGTCTCTTCCATCCCCTTGACAGTGGTTGTCATGAGTGCGCTCAGTCCGACCAGTGCGGCTTGTTCTCTGAAAACCGTTTCAGCAACTGTTTCCGGCGCAACATCTTTACCAAGATCAATCACCTGATAGCCCGAATTTTCCAAAATCACCTTGACAATATTCTTGCCGATATCATGAATATCACCCTTGACCGTTGCCAGCACAATTTTCCCTTTTGAGAGCGCGGTCGTTCCGCTCTGCGTGTTTGCCAGCCGGGTTTTGATCACTTCAAAACTCGCCTGTGCTGCACCGGCGGACTGGATCAGCTGCGGCAAAAAAACATCGCCTTTTTCAAAGCGGACACCGACCCATTCCAGTGTTGGAATCAGGATTGTATCAATAATTTCAGCCGGTTCTTTTGTTTCCAGCAACGCCCGGGTTTGTTCCGCAGCAGCCTGACGCAATCCATTTTCAACGGCATAATTCAACGTTATTTCCGTCCGGACAGTTTTCTGGGTTGCCGCCTTCTCGCCGCCCACGTTCCGGGCAGCGATATAACGCTCAGCATTAACGTCAAGATTAGCCAGCACCTTGAATGCCTGTACGGCGTTCGTCATCGCCTGGTTGTTCGGGTTCATGATCGGCAAATCTAACCCATTGGCCAGAGCCATCGTCAGAAAAGCGGTGTTGATCGTTTCTCTTTCCGGCAACCCAAAAGACACGTTCGAGACGCCTAACAGCGTACGTACGCCAAACTTTTCTTTGACCATTCTAAGAGCTTTCAGCGTTTCGATCGCCTGGTCTTGTTGGGCAGAAACGGTGAGCGTAAGACAGTCAATCACCACATCCTGCCGCGGGATTCCCAACGCTTGCGCGCGCAGGATGATCCTTTCAGCGATACGCAGCCGCTCTTCCGCCGTTTGCGGAAGACCATCATCATCCAGCTGTTAACCCAATAACAGCAGCGCCATATTTCTTCACAATTGGCAGAATTGTCGCCAGATTTTTCTCTTCCCCATTAACTGAATTAACCAGCGCTTTGCCATTATAGATCCGCAGCGCAGCTTCAATCGCCTGCGGATCACTGGAATCAATCTGAAGTGGCGCCGGTGTTACACTCTGCAACGCCTCCACAACCTCCGCCATCATCGCCGGCTCATCAATCCCCGGCATGCCAACATTCACGTCCAGAATCTCCGCGCCAGCGCTGGTCTGTTCCAAAGCTTGATTCAGAATATAAGGAATATCGTGCGCCTCGAGCGCGGCCTTAAAGCGCTTTTTTCCGGTTGGATTGATGCGTTCACCAACAACGCGGACGCTGTTCAGTTCGACAACCTGTTCGCCGCTGCAAAGCGCAGCCCGTTCGACAGGTTTCCTGGCGGCGGGTCGTTTCCCCTCCAATGCGTTTTTCAGCGCAGCGATAAACTCTGGCGTTGTTCCGCAACAACCGCCAAGATACTTCACGCCAACATCAGCAAAGGCGGCGGTCAGTTGCGCAAACTCGGCTGGTGTAATGTCATATTCCCCGGTCTTCAAGTTGGGAAGCCCGGCATTCGGTTTGATCAGCAGCGGCAGGTTGGACCAAGCCGCCATTTCTGCCGCCAACGGCAGGATCTGCTCCGGCCCCAGTGAACAGTTGATGCCAATCGCAGCGACACCCAATCCGCTAAGCGTCAATGCGGCGCTTGTCACCGGAACACCGGCGAACGTCCTGCCATTGGACTCAAACGACATAGATGCCATCACTGGCAGGTTGGTATTTTCGCGCGCTGCCAGCACCCCGGCTTTGATCTCTAACAGATCGGTGAACGTCTCAAAAATGATCAGATCCGCTCCGGCCTGTTCACCCGCAGTCACCACTTCGTGGTAAATCTCATAGGCCTCATCAAACGGCATCTCGCCATTTGGTCTCAGCATCTTACCGACTGGCGAGCAGTCCAAAGCAATTTTTGCCTGCGGATTCTCCTTATCCCGTGCCTTTTGGGCATTGGCAAGAGCGGCGTCAATCAGTTCTTTCATGCCGTAAGGGCTGTTCAACAGCTTATAGCGGTTCACGCCGAATGTACTGGCATAGATAATTTCAGAACCCGCCCGCAAATAACGACTGTGAATTTCGCTGATCACTTCCGGATGGGTGAGGTTGATCGCTTCCGGAACAGCCGGCGTCATCAACTGCATTTTCTGCAGCAGCGATCCCATCGCGCCATCTAAGAGGATAATTCGGTGTTCGTCTCCCAGCATGGAGTTCCCGCCTTTCTCAAAGTACAAATTCGACGCAGTTTACAAGCGTCGCACGGATTTAATTGTCTGACAAAGGGTTTATTGATCACGCCAAGGATCGCAGTCACCGACTTGGAAGGAGTCAGGTGCGAGCTTTCGGTAGTCATCAGCCCAATCTGGCGTGGAGCATCAAGAACGGTCAGGAATTGTCGTTGCAATTCAATTGGCAGATCGCCATACCCCGGACTGAATCTCGGGGTGAGAAACAGTTTTTCGGAATCCATTTGCTCCCAGATCAGCGCTTCCAGCGCATCGGCAGCTGCTTCCACCGCCGCCGCACCGCAACTATCGTAAATCACCCCTTCTTCAGGTGCATGCAGCATGCTCGAACGGATCAACCGATCCATCCCCTGTCCGATTGTCACCGCCATTAGCCAGACTGATTGTGCGTCTGCCAAATGGGATTGGATGGAATCCCCGCTCAAGATCAGCCCGTTTTCACGGATGACGATTCCTTCCGCAGTGGAACGAATCTGAAATCTTCGATAGATCCCCTGCGGACGCAGAACCGACAACGTCCGTTCAATGCAATCCTGCAGCAGTCTATGCAGCGAATCGGGGACAATCGCCTCACGTTTTGCACCGAGATAACGTAGTATTTCTTCTTGATCCAGCCCGGTAACCGAAATTTCCATCGGTTTACTCCATCGGGCGGTCGTTGTTTTCTGCAATGAGAATGTTTTGAATGGCGTCACTGATGCGCGAGGCAGTTTCGACGCTGTTCATCGTGTAAAGATGGATGCCACGAGTTCCCTGGCTGATCAGATCCATGATCTGTTCCGTAGCATAGAAAATGCCCGCATCCTTAAAAGCCGCCGGATTTCCGCTATAACGCCGGAATAAGCGGTCCAGTCTGGCGGGCACACTGGCGCCGCACATGTTGACCACTCGTTCCACCTGATTGATACTGGTGATCGGCATAATCCCGGCTTCAATCGGCACCGTGATGCCAGCCTGCTCGACCTTATTCATGAATTCATAAAATTTATAGTTGTCAAAGAACAGCTGGGTGATCAGATGATCCACCCCCTGGTCGATTTTTCGCTTCAGGTTTTCAACGTCCTTTTCCAGCGACTCGCATTCTCCGTGGCATTCTGGATAACAGGCCCCGGAAAGATAAAAATCCGGATCGTGTTTTTTGATGAAACCTGCCAGATCACTGGCATGCGGAAATACGTTTTTCGGTTGAACGTCCGGTGATTTGTCGCCGCGCAGCACCATCAGGTTGCGCACGTTGTTTTCTTTCAGCTTTGCCAGCGTTTCAATCACATCTGCTTCGTCTGAGTTAACGCAGGTCAGATGGGCAACCGGCTCAATGTGATAGGTTGAGCGAATCAGCGAGGCAATCTCGACCGTTTTTTCCCGCTGCACTGCACTGCCGCCAGCACCATAGGTAACGCTGATGAAATCGACCGGCAGTCCGCGCAGCCTCAGCAGCGTATTATAGATCACGTTGTAAGAGGTATCTTTCTTGGCGGGAAGATTTCCAGTGAAAAAACAATCTTTTTATGGTTAAAAAGGGTTGCAATGTTCATAATTTATTGTTTATTTTATCCTAATTTGGCGTATTCATTGAATTTGTCACAGGAGTGCAGCACAAAGATCCTTTCTCAGGAAAGGAGAACCGCCACCAACACAACCCGTTCCTGTCCCTCTCCCAACGCTTTGTTTGATTCTTTGGATAGCTCCCGGCGATACGCGAAAACAATCCGGGCAGGAGATGATCCGCCTGCTATCCACCTCCGAGCAAAAATAGCGCTGAGGCGCAACCAAGTCAGCACAGGGACGCTGCCGGGAATCAATAAAATATATCATTATCTCAGAGAAAAACGCGGCGATTCAAGATGAGCGACTTCCGAAGCCGCCCATTCTTGACACAACCGCCTGAACCGGTCAAACCAACCGGTTCAGCATGCTCACAATTTCCTCAATCTTTTCATCTTTCGCCGCTTCGCTGCCATGTTCAAACGCCTCTCGAACACAGCCTTTCATATGCGCTTTGAGAATTTCATTATTCGTCCGCTTCAAGATTGCCTGCGTAGCCGCCAGTTGGGTTGAGATATCGATACAATATCGATCCTGTTCCACCATCCGAATCAGTCCGTCTACCTGCCCGCGCGCGGTCCGCAGCAGCCGCAGCACTTTTTTATGATCAGCCACCATCATTCGCCTGCTTTACGAACAAAAATTGGTTCATAGCCGGCGTCCTGAACGGCCGTTTTAAGACCTCATCACTGACATGACCGGCAAGCTGAATGGTCGCTGCCTTTTTCTCAAGATCAACCGCGGCATCTTTCACGCCGTCAATCGCACGGAGCGTTTTCTCAACACGCGCCTTACAATGATCGCAGGTCATACCATCGATCTGCATAATTCTTGTTTCCATCGCTTCCTCCCCATGCATTTTTTGAATTTCCTGCCGAACCAGTTTCACCGGATCAGATTTCGAACGAACAAGCTTCGGCTTGAAGAAACGCAGTCGCAGCGCGTTGCTGACGACGGTAACCGAACTCAGGCTCATGGCAGCCGCCGCAAACATCGGATTCAATTTCCAGCCCAAAAATGGATAAAGCAATCCAGCTGCCAGCGGAATACCGATCAAATTATAGAAAAACGCCCAAAACAGATTCTCTCTGATATTTCGAATAACGCTCTTGCTCAATTGGATTGCGGTGACAGCATCAACCAGATCGTTTTTGATCAATACAATATCAGCGGATTCAATCGCGATATCCGTCCCGGCGCCGATCGCAACGCCAACATCAGCCCGTGCCAGTGCCGGAGCGTCGTTGATACCATCGCCGATCATCGCCACTTTCGTTCCGTTTGCCTGCAAATCGCGGACATGCCTTTCCTTGTCCTGCGGAAGCACATCGGCAATCGCACGGTCCAGATGAAGTTGCTTCCGAATAGCTTCAGCTGTACGCTGATTGTCGCCAGTGATCATTACAACGTCCAGTCCCATCGCTTTGAAATTATCCACAGCTGTCTTGCTGGTGGGCTTGATGACATCCGCAACCGCGATGATTCCAATCAAGCGCCCATTTTCAGCAATCATCAACGGCGTCTTACCTTCATTCGCAAAGGCTTCGGCAAGCGGCAGCGCCATCGCTATCGAAACCCCGTTTGCTCCCAGCAACGCTTGATTCCCGATAACATAATGCTTGCCATTCAGCCGCGCTTCAATTCCTTTCCCGGTTACGCCCTTGAAATCGCTCGCCTCTTGCAGGATCAGCTGCCGTTTTTCAGCTTCCTCCAAAATTGCCCGCGCCAATGGATGTTCGGAATGTTTTTCTATAGCCGCAGTAGCGCTGAGCAGATATCCTTCTGTCAGCTTATCATCCAGCGGGATCACATCAGTTACGAACGGTTTTCCCTCCGTTACGGTGCCGGTTTTGTCCAATACGATAGTTTTCACCTCATGGGCAGTCTCAAGCGCCTCTGCCGATTTGATCAAAATTCCATGTTGTGCGCCCTTACCAGTACCCACCATAATCGCAACCGGCGTCGCCAGCCCAAGCGCGCAGGGACAGGAAATCACCAGAACGGAAATCGCTATCGAGAGCGCAAATTCCAGACTTTGCCCGCTCAAAAGCCAACCAACCCCGGCAATGAGCGCAATCACAATCACAATCGGGACAAATACGCCGCTGATTTTATCCGCCAGCTTGGCAATTGGCGCCTTGCCGGAGTTTGCTTCTTCAACCAGTGTCACGATCTTGGCAAGCGTTGTATCATCTCCCACTTTTTCCGCCCGAAACAGGAATGATCCGGTCTGATTGATAGTGGCGATAATCGCCTGATCGCCCGGTTTTTTCTCGACCGGAATGCTTTCACCCGTCAGCATCGACTGATCGATGTAACTCGATCCTTCCGTTATGACGCCGTCGACCGGAATACTTTGGCCGGGACGGACGCGAATAATATCACCAACGACCACTTCTTCAACCGGAATCTCGCTTTCAATACCGTCCCGGATGACAGAAGCGGTTTTCGGCGCCAGATCAAGCAATTTTGAAATCGCTTCAGACGTCTTCCCTTTTGAACGGGTTTCCAGGTATTTTCCAACGGTGATCAACGCCAGAATGGTCGCCGCCGATTCAAAATACAGATCCATGCTAAAATGGGCTGCCATCTGCAGATCGCCATGTCCCAGACCCCAGCCGATTTTGTAAATTGCATAGACCCCATAAATCAACGCCGCAGATGTGCCGATCGCAATCAGCGAATCCATGTTCGGCGCCCGATTCCAAAGCGCTTTGAATCCGGAAGTGTAGAATTTTCGATTAAGAATAACAACTGGCAGCGTCAGCAAAAATTGCGTAAAGGCAAATGTGACCGCGTTTTGCGTTCCGTGCAGCCAGCTGGGAAGCGGCAGATCAATCATATGCCCCATCGATATATACAAAAGCGGAACCAGAAAGATCAGTGACCAGATCAATCGTTTTTTCATCTGTTCTGTCTCGGCATTCGCAGCCGCCAGCGGATCGAATTTCGCATCTGTCTTAACCGTGCTTCTGAGCACAGCGGCGCCATACCCGGCTTTTTCAACCGCCCGTACAATCGCTTCTGCATTGATCTCCTCAGATGAATAATCAACTGACATTTTATTTGCCAGCAAATTTACATCCGCCCGCTGTACGCCCGGCAAAGCGCGCACGCTGCGTTCAACCGCCGCGGAACAAGCGGAGCAGGACATCCCCGTAATTGTAAAAGTCTCTTTCATAAGCGCTCCTTAATACCCCACCCAGGTGGGGTATTAAGGATTATACTTATTTCCTCGGAAAAATCAAAGGGCTGTAAAAGAAACAACAAAACAAAGTCAACCATAAGCGCCGCAGTGCCCTTCATAAAAAATCATCCATGCGCCCTGTTTCCCGCCAGAAAATCGATCGAAAGTAACTATGAATCGGAATAAGCACGTTTCCATCGTTTAATTTGGTTCTGCTGAAAGGCTCCTTGCTAACGTGTGTTCCCGCAATCAAACCACGTTCCCAAAATATTGGAGAATGAATTGCAAGAACCTGCAACCCGCAGCCAATATTTGTTTGTTGAATAAATAGCGACGTTAATCTTTTCCGATATTGAACGTATCCGTGATTCAAAAAGTGTATGTCCAGTGTTGACCCTCTCGCATTTTATTCTCGACATAAGTTGAGCAGGTTCAGAAAGATGTGAGACAGTAAGACTTTACAAAAAAGCACATTGGGGTCATCCTAAAGGTGATCAAACCAAAGGAGGAACCCCAATGCGGCAGATCTATCTGCAAAAAGAATTTTACCATCTGGTGAAGAAGCCAGTCATCAAACCGAGTGAGGACGCCAAAAACCGGGAACGGATATTGCGCACCTGGGAAGCGCTGCGGACCAAAGGGATGAGCAGCAAAGAGGTCAGTGAATTGTTGGGGGTCTCTCGGGCGAGCCTGTATCGCTGGAAACGCCGCATAAAAGAAGAAGGGTGGAATGGCTTAGAGCAACGCAGCCGAAAGCCAAAGCATCTGCGGAAGCGGAAATGGACAGCAGAAGAGGTGGAGGCAGTGCGATCCTACCGGATGCTGTATCCCTGTTGGGGATCAACCTTTTCGTCTTGCCACCGCGTTCACCTAAACTGAATGGAAGGGTTGAGCGGGCTCACAGAACCCATCTGGACGAGTTCTATGCGCTGCGCGAACCTGAATCTGATTTGGAGTCCTTGAACAAAGACCTGAGATGCTGGGAATGGGTCTATAATAATGTCCGTCCCCACCGAAGTCTGGACAATCTAAGTCCCGGACAGTATATTGAAAGGCACACTAGGTCATGACCCCTGTTTGTCTCACATGTATTGAACCCATACAATTTCTTGTCGATTTTCTGATCTTTTGCTATAATCTGTGTGCTGCGTTGGGCGCATAGCTCAGTTGGTTAGAGCGCTTGTATCACACACAAGAGGTTCGGGGGTTCGAGTCCCTTTGCGCCCACAAAATCAATATTCTGTGAGAAATGCTTCTGAATGTAGGAAGCATTTTATGTTTAACGAACCGATTAAACCACTTGTACTGCCTGAAACCCAGACTGCCTCATATCAAAAATTGTTAGGCTCAGAAGTCGAGTTGAAGGATTTCTTTGGACCATTCCTCCTGTCCCGAAAAGCTGCAAACTGTAAAAAAGCAACCATTCAGTTCTATCAATTGCAGTTGTCTTGTTTCTTTGATTGGCTGAATCAGAATAATTTTTCCAGCCTGGCTCTTCTTATGTAGCAATAAGATGCCAGAAATGCCCGATAATCACGTATTATTGAAATATTGCTCGCCTAGATCAGATTGTTTTGATTAAGTCAAGGATAATTAATAGGTATAGTTCCCGAGACTAACTCGAAGTCTAGGGAAGACAAAATTGATTGACTACGTGAAACTTAAGAATCGGTCGGTGATATTCGTTTTTGAGATGCCTCGCAATGTGAAAAGGCCTTATTGATATAATTGAGCTACTAGATGGAAGGAAGAGAAGAGGAACTTCGAAGATGGATGTTTTTG